>CAWJTR010000026.1:0-147952 GCA_963845735.1 uncultured Alphaproteobacteria bacterium
CAACACGTGCTGGCCGAGATAGGCGAGGATCAGGTTGGTCGAGATCGGCGCGGTCTGGTAGAGGCGGACTTCGCGCCATTTGCGCTCGATGTCGTATTCCTTGGCAAAGGCGAAGCCGCCGAAGGTCGCGAACGTCGCCTCGGCGGCGTGCCAGGTCGCCTCGGAAGCGAGGAGTTTCGCCATGTTGGCGTCGGCGCCGCATTCCTGCGCCGGCGTCGAACAGGGCGGCGGCGCGGCGGCAGATCATGTCGGCCGCCTCGATCTCGGCATAAGCGCGGGCGAGCGGGAACTGCACCCCCTGGTTCTGGCCGATCGGGCGGTCGAAGACGACCCGCTCCTTGGCGTAGTCGATGCCTTTTTTGAGAAGCCAGCGGCCGTCGCCGATGCATTCCTGGGCGACCAGGATGCGCTCGGCGTTCATGCCGTCGAGGATGTAGCGGAAGCCCTTGCCCTCCTCGCCGATCAACGCGTCGGGCGGCACCTTGAGATTGTCGAAAAAGACCTCGGTGGTGTTGTGGTTGATCATCGCCTCGATCGGGCGGATCTCGACGCCGTGGCCGAGGTTCTCGCGCAGATCGATCAGGAACACCGAGAGCCCGTCGGTGCGGCGCTTGACCTGGTCGACCGGGGTCGTGCGCGCCAGCAACAGCATCAGATCGGAATGGCGGGCGCGCGAGGTCCACACCTTTTGCCCGTTGACGACGTAGTGGTTGCCTTCGCGCACCGCCCGGGTCTTGAGCTTGGTGGTGTCGGAGCCGGTGGTCGGCTCGGTCACGCCAAAGGCCTGCAGGCGCAATTCGCCGGACGCGATCTTGGGCAGATAGCGCTGCTTCTGCTCCTCGCTGCCGTGGCGCAAGAGGGTCCCCATGATGTACATCTGGGCGTGGCCCTGGCTGGCGGTGCAGCCCGAGGCGTTGATTTCTTCGAGGATCACCGCGGCCGCGCGCAACGGCAGGCCCGAGCCGCCATATTCCTCGGGGATCAGAGAGGCGAGAAACCCGCCCTGGGTCAGCTCCTCGATGAATTCGGTCGGATAGGCCTGCTCGGCTTCGAGCTTGCGCCAGTATTCGCCGGGATAGCGCTCGCAGATCTTGCGCACCGATTCACGCAATTCGGGATAGTCTTCACCGAGGGCCACCATCGTCGGCGTATCGCTCACCTCGCCCTCCATATGCCGCGGTTTGAGCGAAGATAGTCCGGCCGCAATGGAATTACCAATTCACAGAACGACTGCCTGCCTTCGGGGATCTGCGCCTGGAGGGAGCTTCTTATCTACCCCCTAGATGTTCTCAAGCCGGACTGCCATGCCATGTTCATGTAAGGTTTGGGTTCTTGTCTAGCTTCGTGCCCGGCGGCGAGTTAGACAGTCTGTCTCAATGGGGACTCGCGGGCAAGCTCGACAGAGTCCGGAGATGGCGATGAGTGGGGTGAAAATGATCGCAGCCTCGGCAGTATTTGGGCTGTGTGCGCTGCCGGCCAACGCGGCCGATCTGCGCGCAGAAGACGCGGCGCACCATGTCGGCGAGACCGCGACGGTCTGCGGCGTCGTCGCATCCGGCAAGTTCGATTCCGATCTGCAGTCGCAGCCGACGTTCCTGGACTTCGGCAAGCCATATCCGGATCAAGTCTTTACCGCCGTGATCTTTGGCAGCGACCGGACGAAGTTCGGGACGCCGGAAACGTCGCTGCGCGGCAAACGGATCTGCGTGTCCGGGAAAATCCAAGCAGAGAACGCGGCTTGCCCGAAATCATCATCAGCGATCCGAAACAGCTGACGCAGTGAAGCATCGACCGTCCCGCGCGAGCTGCCGCAGACTCAGCCCGAGTCCACGGGCATGACGCAGACACGAACCGCCGCCACCAGCGCGAAGAACGACGATTTCGACCGCCTTCTCGCCGAGATCCGGGCCTGCACGGTGTGCGCGGCGTACTTGCCGCTCGGCCCCCGCCCGATCGTGCGCGGCCGCCCTTCGGCGCGGGCTCTTGGTCATCAGCCAGGCGCCGGGGGCGCGGGTGCACGAGAGCGGCGTGTCGTTCGACGATCCGTAGCGGCGACCGGCTGCGCGATTGGCTCGGGCTCGATCGCGAAACCTTCTATGACGAAACCCGCGTCGCGGTTATGGGGATGGGGTTCTGCTATCCCGGACGCGCCGGCAACGGCGGGGACCTGCCGCCGCGCCGCGAATGCGCGCCGTTGTGGCACGCGCCGCTGCGCGCCCTGCTGCCAGCGGTCGAACTGACCCTGCTCGTGGGCAGCTACGCGGTCAACTATTACCAGCCTTCGACCCGAAAAGGCTCGATGACCGAGGCGATCGGACGCTGGCGCGAGTTTCTACCGGCGGTGTTCGTGCTGCCGCATCCTAGCTGGCGCTCGGCGCTATGGCTGCGCGGCAACCCCTGGTTCGAGAACGAGGTACTGCCCGCGCTGCGCAGCCGGGTCGGCGAAGTGCTCAGTCCGAGGTCTCGATCCGCGCCATGTCGTCGTCGCTGAAGCCGAAATGATGGCCGATTTCGTGGATCAGCACGTGGCGCACCAGATGGGCCAGGTTTTCGCCGGTTTCGCACCAATAGTCGAGGATCGGCCGGCGGTAGAGAAAGATCATGTCCACATGCGGGCGCGGGTCGCTGACGCTCTTATGCGGTAGGGCGACGCCGCGATAGAGGCCGAGAATGTCGAACGGGCTGTCGAGGCCCATCGCCTGTTCGGTCTCTTCGTCGGGAAACTCCTCGACCCGGATCACGACCTCGCCGAGGTGGCGTTTGAGCCGGTGCGGGATCGTGCCGAGGGCGCGGTTGGCGAGTTCCTCGATATCGGCCAGGGTCGGCGCTGTCTGCAGGGTCATGCCGTTACCGCGCGCTTGACCTCGGGCGCCCCATCGCGCACTTCCCTTCGAGGCGACGAGGATGGGAGAGCGACATGGTCGAGAAGCTGGTCGGCGCAGCGCGGCACGCGGCACTTCACGAACTCCACGGCTGGGTCGAGGTCGCCGACCGCGATGCGATCCGCAAGAGCTATCATTTCAGCAATTTCTCGGAGGCCTGGGGCTTCATCTCGCGAATCGCGCTGCTGGCCGAAAAGATGGACCACCACCCCGAGCTGTTCAATGTCTACAACCGGGTCGAAATCGTGCTGTCTACCCACGATGTCGAGGGGGTCAGCGAGCGCGACGTAAAGTTGGCCCAAGCGATCGACGAGATTGCACCCGAACGCGACCGCCGCCCGCCCCTGCCCTAATCCGCGGAGCGTGGGCTCGGCTCGATCAAATCGCCGGCCGGCCGAGCGCGTTCGACAGCCGCGGTGCAAGGCTCGCCGCCGGCGGTCATTGGAACGGTACAGTAAAGACGAGGTTGGCCATCTCTTGGCCGGGGTTTTTCTTGCCGAGTCCGGCGTTCGACATGTGATAAAAGCCGACGCCGATGCGTCTCTGGTCGGCGAAGCGATAATCGAGTTCGGCGCCGGTGCGGAACTCCCACCACGACCCGAGGTTGAGACCCTGGCCCTCGTAGAAATAACCGCCCGCGACGGTCGGCGTCAGGACTAGGCTGTAGGGAAAATTGATGTCGAAGCCGAACCCGAAATAGCCGTAAAAGGCGCCCTGGCCGGTCCCCATGACGCCGACGAAGGGCGACAAAATCCACCATACGTCGCCAAAACGGTACTCGCTCTCCACCAGGCCCACGGCGATGGCATGCTGCTTTTTCGAATTGGGCAGCACGTCGAAAGCGCCGCCGCCGAGCGCGACGCGCGGCGGATCGCCGGGCGAACCAAAGGTGACCTGAGCTGCGGCGGACCGCGCGGTGATTATACCGAGCATCAGGAGCATGCCCAATCCCGCGCGGTTCATGCCTCTCCTCAAGGGCAAATGCTTCTCCTGTTCATTGCGCAAAAGTTGACGGCACCATTGCACTCCGGAACACGTTCCGGCAAGTAAAACTCGTCAGCTTATTTCCACCGGCGAGAGCCGGCCGAAATCCGGCCGAGCCTTACCGTTGTCTGACCCGAGAGCAACCGGCTCGCTCGCCCCGGGTCAGATGCGCTTCATGCGCTCGGTCGCCAGCACCAACTGCCCGCGGATCCCGGGCTCCATCGCCGAATGCCCGGCGTCGGGAACGATCACGTATTCGACCTCGGGCCAGGCGCGGGCGAGCTCGTCGGCGCTGCCGATCGGGCAAACCATGTCATAGCGGCCCTGTACGATGATCCCCGGCAAATGGCGGATATGCCTCACTCTGGCGATCAGATCGCGCTCGCCGACGAAAAGGTAGTTGCGGAAAAAATGCGCCTCGATCCGCGCCAGACCCAAAGCCAGCCGCTCCTCGCCAAAGGCGGTCACGGTCTCGGGGTTCGGCAACAAGGTCGAACAGGCGCCCTCATAACTACCCCAAGCGCGCGCCGCCGGCATATGGATGGCCGGGTCCGGATCGAGCAGACGGCGGTGATAGGCGGCAAGGATATCGCCGCGCTCGCCTTCGGGAAGAAATTCGACGAAGCCGCGCCAAGCCTCGGGAAACACCCTGCGCACGCCATAGAGGAACCAGTCGATTTCCTCGGCTCTGCACAGGAAGATCCCGCGCAGCACGAGCCCGGCGCAGCGCCCGGGATGGGTTTCGGCATAATCGAGCGCCAGGGTCGAGCCCCAGGAGCCGCCAAAGACCAGCCATTTTTCGATGCCCAGCTCGATGCGGAGCCGTTCGATGTCGGCGACCAGGTGTGCGGGCGAATTGTCTCGTGTCTCGCCGAGCGGCGTCGACCGGCCAGCGCCGCGCTGGTCGTAGATCACGATGCGCCAGTAATCGGGATCGAAGAACCGGCGATGCACCGCGGTTGCGCCGGCGCCGGGACCGCCGTGCAGGAACAGCGCCGGCGCGCCACGCGGGTTGCCCGATTGCTCCCAATACATCGTGTGGCGGTCGTCGAGACGCAGCCTTCCCGTCTGATAGGGCTCGATCGGCGGAAAGATATCGCGGCGGGTTGTCATCGTGCCGAGTGTAGAAGGCCGGGCGCGATTACATAGCCCGGAAAGCGCATTGCTTGGCTGCGTCCAGTCGGCTCAGACCGCAGCCGCGCGTCGACGCTCGCGGAGCGAGCAGGTCAGTCGAAGCCGCTTCGATCGGCGCGCTATTGCAGCTGGCGGAATGACGGCGACGAGTCGCGCCGAACGTCCGATCGCTGGCTCCCATGCCCAAGTCCGGTCAGACCGCTCTCGTCAGCGGAGCTCGGCGACCTGCTCGCCCGCTGCGCCGCCGGCGACGTCGATCTCTTTCGCCAGCTTGTTCGCCATCGCGTCGGCAAAGGAATTGAAATCCTTGACGACGATCAGAAAGGCGTTGGGGCCGCCGATCACGTTCTGCCGATAGTAATTGGGCAGGCCGCCGGGCGGGTGGGTGTGGGCCGAATACCCTAAATTCGGCTGCTCGTTGATGATCGCCAGCCCGTTGATGGTGATGCCGGCAGCGACCGCCTGATCGCGCGCCTCGGTGATGCGGACGGCCGGAATTGCTGGTGCCGTCGCCCGACATGTCGATGATGCGGCGTGTCGCCGGCCATTTCGCCTTGGCGAAATACGCCTTTGCGAAATCGATCGCGGCGCTGATCGAGGTGCGGCCGGTAAAGGATCGCGGCGCTTTGAGGATTGCCGCCGCAGCGCCCCCGCCATCCTCTTCGTCGCGGATCTCGGTCCAGTCGAGCACGACCTGCTGGTCTTCCTCTCCCGACCATTCGATAAAGCAGACGCCGATCGCCCCGCTTTTGGTCGCGTGAATGGCTTTCAGGACGCGCGGGTCGGTCAGCGCCGCGGCATAGCCCTTGCGCTGCAGCTCGAACTCCCCGTCATCGATGCTGCGCGAAACATCGGCCGCCAGGACGACTTCGAGATCGACGCCGGCGGCGCGCGCCGCGCCGATCGGCGCAAAGCACAACCAGGGCCGCGACGGCAGCGAGCGCAGGTCTCATCCGGCTTCCTCCCTGTTCGAGGCCTCTCAGGATAGGACGACAGCCGGCAGCGCGGAAGGGCTCACATAACCGGCCGCGGTCTCTCGCAGACGCCTTCACCACTGTTGCGGTCCGGATCCGATTATCGTTATGATATAACATATGATCTAGACTTCCTGAGCCACGCGTCGTCGCATCATCGAAGCGAGGAGATTGACAATGAACCGTATCTTTGCGCGAACGCGGCGCGCGTCCGCGGTGCCCTCGTTGGTCCTCGCGACGGTCGTTGTGGCCGGCGGCGCCGCGGCGCAGGACGGCCCGGTGATGCTGACGGGTCTGCCGCTCGGCGCCATCGACACCGGGGCGCAGAACGGGCCGGTCCTCGAAGCGGCTTTGCCGGCTGGAGCATGCCACGGCAGTCACGCTGCCCGCCGGCACCCGCTAGGCGGCGGCGTCTCGCTCGCTCCTCGGTGTCGTCGCCAAGCGAAGCTCGATCATCGCCGCTCAGAAGCATCCGAGCCGAGCCTCGGCGCCGGCTTCTCTGATTTCGGCCGGCAGGCGATCGAAACCAGCCGCAGGGCGACAACCAGCCGTTCAACCGCGCGATCCTGCAGACGCCGGGCGTCGCCCAGGAATTCGCTTGGTCGGCTCCATATCCGCGGCGAGCACGCCAACCTGCAATTTCGCATCAACGGGGTGATCATGCCCGAGGGGATCAGCTTCTTCGGGCAGGAGATTTAAATCCGGCTCGTCCAATCGGTGACGCTGATTACCGGCGCGTTTGCCGGCGGAGTACGGTTTGCGGACCGCCGGCATCATCGATATCCAGAGCAAGACCGGGACCTTCGACCCGGGCGGTTCGTTCACAATGTATGGCGGGAGCAAGTCGACGTTTCAACCGAGCGCCGAATGGGGCGGCGCGTCGGCAGGTCGACTATTACTTCGACCGGCGAAGTATTCCAGATACAGATGGGATCGAGAACCCGGCGCCGACCCTAAACGCGATCCACGACATCACGCAGCCGCGCCAGGCTTCGCTTATGTTTCCGGAATCATCGACCCGACGACCAAGTTACGTGTGATGTTCGGTGAATTCAATGCGCGGGTTTCAGATCCCGAACAATCCCGGCCAGACCCCGAGCCTTGGCCTAAGCGTCGCCGGCTTCGGCATTCAACTCCGCGCGCCTCACCGAAGACCAGCGCGAGATCAGTCAGTTCGCGCATTCGTGCCCTGCAGAAGCAGGTGAAGCTCTTGAACTTTCAGATCTCCGATGTAACCAGGTACAGCAACGTCTATTTCTCACCGGATCTGTTCGGCGATCTGCGTTCAACGGTATTGCCCAGAATGCGGGGCGAACCAGCCGAGCCAACAACCTTCAGGCCGAAGGCAGCTACCGGATGTCCGACGTTCACACCTTGCGCGGCGGCATTCTCGTCCAGCGGCGAACGCGTGACGGCAAACACCAGCGAGCGTGCTGCCGGTCGATCCGAAGCGGCATGCAGATCTAGCGACGAGCCGTCACGCTTTTCGACTCAGAGCGCGCGAAGACGGGATTTATCTACAGCGCCTATCTCCAGGACGAATGGAAAACCGTGCCCAAGGTAACCATCAATTTCGGGGCGCGTTTCGACCAGATGGCCGAATACTCCATGGGCGGCAGCTGAGCCCGCGGCTCAACATGGTGTGGCAGGCGACGCCGAATCGACGACCTTCCACGCCGGCTATGCCCGCTACTTCATGCCACCGCCGCTCGAGCTGGTCTCGCCGACGACGATCTCGTCCCGTTTGCCGAACACGAGCGGCGCTCCCGCGGTCACGCAGAATTCGCCGGCCAAGCCAGAACGGGACAATTATTTCGACATCGGCGTCAAACAACATGCATTCACCCAGCTCACGGCTGGGCGTCGACGGCTACTACAAGATCGCGAACAATCTGCTCGACGAAGGGCAGTTTGGCGCGCCGATTGTTCTGACACCGTTCAACTACCAAAATGGGCTCAGTCAAGGGCGTCGAACTGACGACCGACTACAACGTCGGCAATTTCCCTTTTACGGCAATCTCGCATCGCCAAGCGTCGGCAAAGACATCGATCTCGGCGCAATTCAATTTCAGCCCGGCTGATCTGTCTACATCGCCGATCATTTCATCCATACTCGACCACAACCAGCTAAAACCGCGTCCGCCGGTGTGGCATATCTGTTTCGCGAAGACACGCGCGATTACCGCCGACCTGATCGCCGGCAGCGGCCTGCGCAGCCGACACGACTCCACGGCGGCGATTCCCAGAACGGCAAACAGCCTGCCCGAGCTTATGCCCGGCAGGTGCAATTTCGAGCATCGTGCAGCCGGTCGACACCGGCGATCTAAAGGGTCTCGAACTCCGTTTCGGACATAATCAATCTGTTCGATCAGGTTCTACCGAGATCCTCAACGGCGCCGGGGTCGGCTCCGCGCGCCGCAATTCGGCCCAGGCCACGCGATATTCGCCGGGCTGACGCGGCGCTGCCAGCCGTACAATCCGTCGCCCGACCCGGCCAACCATCCGCAGAGGCCCATCCGTGAACAATTCCGCGGTAACCCTGTCAGTCGTCAGCCTGTTCCTGCATGCCGACATCGTCGTCAAGGGCGTGCTGCTGCTGCTGCTCGGCGCCTCGGTATGGAGCTGGGCGGTGATCATCGACAAGCTGTGGCGGCTCGCGACGGTCAGCCGGTCGGCGCAGAGCCATGAAGCGCGGGCGGCTGCCGCGCATTCGGCGCCCGAACTGATGGCCGCATCGGGCGAGCCCGAGGCCCGCGACCCGGCCGGCCGAGTGCTGTCGGCGGGCTGGGCCGAGAGCACGGCCGCGGTGTCGCCATCTCCCGAGACCGCCGGCGAGCGGCGCGAGCGGATCGAGCGGGCGATGCGGCTGGTGCTGAACGCCGAGTTGCGCCGCCTCGAAGCGCGCCTGCCGTTTCTTGCCACGCTCGGCTCGGCGGCCCCGTTCATCGGCCTGTTCGGGACGGTGTGGGGGATCATGCGCAGCTTTGCCGGCATCGCCGCCGCCAACAACACCAGTCTCGCCGTCGTCGCGCCGGGGATCGCGGAGGCGCTGTTCGCGACCGCGATGGGGCTCGCCGCGGCGATCCCGGCGGTCGTCGCCTATAACAAGATCACCGTCGATCTCGGACGCTTTGCCGGACGCATGCAGGGGCTGATCGGACGCTCGGGCAGCCTCCTGTCCCGCATACCGTCGGAGACCTGAGCGATGGCCATGTCGCTGCCTCCCTCCGGCGAAGCCGGCGAAGACCGTTATGCGCCGCTGGCCGAAATCAACGTGACGCCGATGGTCGACGTCATGCTGGTGCTGCTGGTGATCTTCATGGTCACGGCGCCGCTGCTGATGGTCGGCGTGCCGCTCGATCTGCCGAAGACGAAAGCTGCGGCGATCACCGCCCCGAAGCAGCCGATCATCCTCAGCCTCAATCGGGCGGGCGAGACATTCATCGGCGACGACCGGGTCGCGCCGGGGGATCTCGAAGCAAAGCTGGCAGCGCTCGCCGCCGAGGACCCAACCCGCATCGTTTATGTCCGCGGCGACCGCTCGATCACCTATGCGCAACTGATGGACATGCTGAGCCAGGTCAACCGCGCCGGGTTCGCCAAGGTTTCGCTGGTCGCAGCGGCTGCTGGGGCTAAGTGACGGGGTTCAAGCTTCCACTAGCGCTGTCGCTGACGGCGCACGTCATTTTGCTGGCGCTGCTGGTTTTGCTGCCGACCCCGGCTCCGCCGCTGCAGCCGCCCGTTCCGGCCGGCGGGATCGAGGTCGCCTTCGCACCTTCGTTGCCGCAACCCGAGAAGCCTCCCGCTCCGCAGCTGCCGGTCAAAGCCGAGCCACCGCCGCCTCCGCCGGTCGTGACACCGCCACCGCCGCCCCCTCCACCGCCCCCACGATCGAGCCGCCACCGCCCGCGCCGGAGGCGGCTGTCGCTGTCCCCGAAGCGCCGGTGCCGCCGCCGCCCCCGCCCAAGCCCGAGGTCCCGAGATTGGCCAGGCCCGCTCTCCAGCCGTCCCGAGCGCGAGCGCCCACCGCCATCTTTCGCCGCACCGATGCCGTCCACGGCTTCCGTCCCGCAGACGGCATTCGCCCCGACGCCGGCCCCTGCGCCGGCACGAGCGCCTTCAACAGAAATCAGCCCGAGCTACCGCGCTCTGTTGAGCGAATGGCTCGAAAGCCACAAGCGTTATCCCGAAAGCGCCCGGGAGCAGGGCGAGGAGGGGCGCGCGGTGCTGCGGTTCGTGGTCGAGCGCACGGCCGGGTCGCCGACTTCGCGATCGTCAAGAGCTCGGGCTATCCCGACCTCGATGCCGCCCTCGAACGCATGATGCGCGGCGCGAGATTGCCGCCGTTTCCGGCCGGCATGGACCGCCATCCATCGAGGTCTCGGTGGCGATCCGGTTCAGCCTCGGGGGTTGAGGCGACGACCTCGCCATATGCGGTCAGCGGCGGCGCTACAAATTCGCGTCGATCGTCGTGCCGGGTTCGACATAGGCGCGGTCCCATCCCGACCATTGGCCGGCGACGGGTTGCGAGGGGTCGCGATCACGCCGCCAGCAGACCTCCGTGCCGGGCGGGACGTCGATGAATTTGGTCGCGTTGTTCGGCAGTACAAATTCGAGGGTCGATACGTAGCCGGGACCGCGTGCACCGCAATCGGGGTTTGCGGTGATCACCGCCTCGACATTTGTCGGGCCGAAATTCGGGTTGCTCAGCAACAGGGTCCCCGGCTGCACCGGCTGCGGCGCGCACGCAGCGACGCAGAACAGTACGATGGCCGGGAGCACCGGCAATTTCCGCACAATTGCCAACTGAACGCTCCACAATTTCCCGTTAATGCGCGAGTCCCGCATTCAAAATCGCCAATCACGCTATATAGCGGCTGCCGCGAACGGTTGGAATGCTGAGCTGGGCGGGCGCAGCCTCCCCGCCATGCCAGCCGCGGTATCCGCCGGCCGGTCCGGGCGGACTCGGGCCGGTTCGCTCATCCCCGCTTACGTCGCAGGGACAGCGAACGGCTAAAATCCCCGAATACCGCAGCGCCGCGCGGGAAAGGGTGGAACCGGCGGCTCACGCCCCGCCGAGAAAATCCTTGGTCCAGCGCTGATAATCGTCGCCGCGGGTGACCTGCCGCATCAACTCGGGCGAGGCGATGTTTTTGAGGTCGCGTGGTGCGACACCTTCGCGCAGCGCCTTCAAGGTATCGTAGACCGCCTGCACAGCGGCTGAGAACGGAGCGTGGGTCTGCAACGCGACCCGGACCCGATGCGCCCCAAGCCAGCCGAGATCGCCGAGCTGACCGCTGCCGCCGCCGAGGATCAGCGGGATCTTGATCGCCGACGACACCACTTCGACCGCCTCGACCGTCACGCCGCCGGCGAGAAATACCGCATCGACCCCGGCCGCCTCATAGGCCTTGGCCCGCTTGACGGCCTCGTCGATATTGGCGATCGCCAGCGCGCTGGTGCGCCCGGCGATGACGAGGTTCTTGTCCTGGCGCGCCGACAGCGCCGCCTTCATCTTGCCGACGCCCTCCTCGACCGAGCTCAGCCTCGGCTTGCCGTCGGGGCCATAAGGCCGCGGCAGCACCGTATCCTCGATCGACATCGCGCAGATGCCGGCCGTCTCCAGCTCCTCGACGGTGCGGCGCACGTTGAGCGCGTTGCCGTAGCCATGGTCGGCGTCGACCAGCAGCGCCAAATTGCCGGCGCGGCAGATGCGGTTGGCCTGGCCGGCAAATTCGGTCAAGGTCAGGACCACGAGATCGGGGGCGCCGAGCACCGACATCGACCCGATCGAACCCGAAAACATCCCGACCTCGAAGCCGAGATCCTCGGCGATGCGGGCCGATATCGCGTCATACACAGAGCCCGGATGCACGCAGCGATTTCCGGAAAGAATCGCGCGAAAGCGCTCGCGCCGCTCGGTCCAGTTCATGGTGTTTCCGTCCTTGGATGAATTGGTAATGGCTAGGCGCCGGGCTTTGCTGTTTTTCCGTTGCCCGGGGTCAGCTTATCATGGCGCGATCCGTGTCATAGAGGGATCAGATCATGGACAAGCGTATCGCGGTGATCGGCGCCGGCGCAATCGGCGGCTATACCGGGGGCCAGCTCGCGCATAACGGGTTCGACGTGACCCTGATCGACCCGTGGCCCGAGCACGTCGAGGCCATCCGCAAGGACGGGCTGGCGCTCGAAGGGGTGACCGAAGAAGAGTTCGTCCTCGCCAAGCCCAAGACCCTGCATCTGACCGAGGTGCAGCAGTTCGCCAAAGAGAAGCCGATCGACATCGCGATGGTCGCGGTCAAATCCTACGACACGGAATGGGCGACGAGGCTGATCGCGCAGTACCTGGCGCCCGACGGCTATGTCGTCTCGTTGCAGAACTGCATGAACGAGGAACGCATCGCCGGGGTCGTGGGTTGGGACAAGACGGTCGGTTGCATCCCGGCGCTTGCTCGGCGCCGAGCTCTATGCGGCGGGCCGGGTGCGCCGGACCGCTGCGAAAGGCTCGTCGCCTCACGAGGTATACCGCGTGGGCGAGGTCCATGGCCGGATCACCAAGCGGCTCGAAGAACTCGCGGCGATGATCGCCACTGTCGATACCGTCAAGCCGACCACCAACCTGTGGGGCGAGCGCTGGTCCAAGCTGTGCGTCAACGGCATGGCCAACGGCGTCGCGGCCGCAACCGGCCTGTCGGGCAACGACATGAACCGAGACGAAAAAATTCGGCGTCTGAGCATTCGTCTCGCCGGCGAAGGCGTGCGCGTCGGCCAGGCGCTCGGCTACGAGCTCGAACATATCCGCATGCACGATCCCGAGACCTTGGCGCGCGCCGCCGAGGGGGATCGCGCCGCCCTCGACGAGATCGAATCACAGATCTTCGCCGGGTTGAACTCCAATACCCGCAGCGAACTGGCGCGGCCATCGATGGGTCAGGACATGCTCAAGGGCCGGCGCACCGAAATCGATTTCATCAATGGCGTGATCGCCGCCAAGGGACAGGAGGTCGGCTGCCCTGTCGCCGCGCACGTCAAGCTGATCGCCGCGGTCAAGGCGGTGGAGCATGGCCAGAAGGCGGCAGCGCCGGAGAACCTGTACGAAATCTGAAACAGGACCGTCGCCGCTCACCGACGCAGCTATGCGCGGACCCTCCCTCTCGCGGCGCCGCGGGGGGGCCGGGTGGGGGGCCCGCAGCCCCGCTACCAGGTGATCGTCAGCTTGCCGTCGCGCATCTCGTAGCTCTGCAGCCGGTCGAGAAAGCTCATCCCCAGCAGCGACACGTTCAGGTTTTCGAGCACGGCGGCGTGGACGTCGTTGAGCGAGAGCTGGCCGAGGCGGATCTCGCGCAGGGTCACAATCGCCATGCGGACGAAACCGTTGGCGGTGCTGGCACGCCGGTTGAACACCAATTCGCCGGGGGTGATGCCGGCGGCGCGCGCGTCGGCGGGGGTCAGGGTGACAAAGCTCGCGCCAGTGTCGACCAGCATCCGCATCGGTGCGCCGTTGACGACCGCGTCGATGATGACGTGGCCGGCCCGGTTGGCGGGATAGACGAGGGTGTTGACCGCAGGATCGGCGCGCGGCTCGACCGGGGTCGCAGCGCGCAGGACGATTTCCGGTTTCGTCGCGCCGTTTGACGGAAGCCACTTGTCGCCCCCGATGACCACGACGCAGACCAAGGTGACGCCGCACCACAGCAATACCCAGCGCAGCGCCCAGCCGATCATGCCGTCGCCCCAAAAACACCTCCGCGGATTGTCTGCGGGAGCGCTTAAGCGTTAGTGAAGCTGGCGGGCGGCTAACTAATCCGCGGCCTCCGAGGCGTCGGGGTAACTGTCGGCGCGCCAACGCCGCGGCCCGATATGGCGCAGATCGGATTCGGCACCCCATCTGTCCCAGCCCGGCCGCGACGACCGCGCGAACATTTCCAGATAAGGCCCCTCGCATAGCCTCTCGATGCGCCCGTAAGCCTCGTCCGGCTTGCGGCTATGCTCGCGCCGCGGCGAGACGATCAGCATATGAAATCTATGTTAATTATCTTTCATCGTTTAGTTGCCTTTCGATTTCCTCGTGCATGGGCCCGATCGCGAGAAGAAGGCGGATGAAGTCGCGGAAGTTGACGCTCTGGTTCTATTTACGGAGGCTCACGATCTCGTCATAGTCGATGCCGAGAAGGTTACAAAATTCCCGGCCTGTCATTGCCTCTTGAAGAGTAATTTTCCGTTTGAAGCCATCTACAATGGCCTGCCGACCGTCTTGATTAAACGAGCAAAAATGAACCGTAATCGTGAACCGCACCAAAGGCGCTATCACATTGACAAATCGGTGCAGATTTTCGCGCTCGCCCGCTGCCTTTTTAGTGTCGAAGACATCACCGTCTTTAAGTTCGATAACATAGCAATGCTGACGCCGAGACCGTCTTTCGAATACCACGAAGTCCGGTTCTGCGGATACGGTATCGACTGTTTTAGATTTTTTTATCCCGGCTTTTGTCGCGACGAAAACTCCCTCTGGATAGATGTCTTGCTCGAGAAACGCGTCAACGTCGTTAATAACGGGAGAACGCTCGATGATCAGCTTTTCGAGTTCGTTACCGGATGAGATGACAGCACTTTGGACACGGCTTATAAGGCCTCCGAGTTGTAGAGTCCCCAAAAAGACGTGTGTAGCCTCCGTCGTCTCGTCCCAGTCTGTTGCGGATCAGGGCCACGTCAACCGGCGATATCGCAACCGAGAAACCGCCGGTTTAAACGCCTGACAGGCCTCCAATACGGAATAGCTCCCTGCGGCCGGATCGAGCACCACATCCCGCGTATTTGTCGTGGCCTCGATTAGTCTGCTCTGTAAGAGGATTGGCTTCGCGTGCGGGGCCTTTGCCAATCACCTTTTCGTCCCATACGTCGGGAATATCGTGCAAGGCCCAAACCCCCTTAGCGCGTCGCGGTGCCTTTTGCATAATAACCAAATACTCGCTGATGCGACGGCTCCGATAGCCCATGCCTATGCGCATCTTGTTCCACACAATTAGGTCAACAATGTCCAAGTTGGTTCCGCCTAGCCACGGACCAATGCCGGTGCACAGGTGGAATTTGTCAGTCCAAAACAGAAGATGGCCAGTTGGCATAAGCACGCGATCAATCCAGTGCAAGAATTGCTTAATCTCAGCCTTCCGACATTTGCCGCATCTCAGACCTGGCCCGTTGACGCTCGCCCTCATTGCCATACCGTTGGTGGTCGAGTATTCCTCTGTATTGCGGATCAAAAAAACAGAGCGGAAAGCTGTCCGCTCGAAGTTCCTTTAACATCAATAGACCGTCGCGCCTGTTCTGAGCGTCAAGTTCGAGCCCATCCGGCACGAATACAGCAGGCTGGATCACGTCCCTCCCATTCCCGAAAACCGTCTTGTTGGTGTTCGAGCTTAATCTCAGCGGTGCGCGCCGTCATCGAAGTCGGCGGCAATCGGTTTGATCAGGTTTGGCTGATCCCGCATGGAAGCATTGGCCCCCAGGCCACGCGCTCATTCGATCCCCCTGCGCGCGGGCCCGCTCATGCTCGCGGGTGCCGAAAGCGCGGTCAACGGTTCATTTGGCACTTGGGTCAGCCTTTCTCGGGTCGCCTTCGTCGGGCGCTTCGTCGGTCGGGATGCTGTAATTGCCTTTGAGCCAGCGGCCGAGATCGATTTGCGCGCAACGCGCCGAGCAGAATGGCCGATGCGGCAAAGTCGCCGGTTTGCCGCAGATCGGGCAGCGGCGTCGGATCGGGATCGGCGAATCGGAGGTCATCGCATCGCCGATATAGTCACAACGGGGAAATTTGAAACTGCCCGCGTTCGAGGCTCGGATCGGCCGCGATGAGCGATCTTTCGCCCCGATCGCTGTTCGAACGCGGCGAGGGCGCTGGCTGCGGGGCCAGCGAGCGCCGCGGCTACATCGGGGGCGACGGTCAATCGCCAGCGGTGTCCCGGTTGTGCCCGTTCCTCGCGGCGCAGCCTGCGCAATGCTTCATGCGCGACGGTGAGCGCGGTTTTTGTCAGCGAGTCCGGCGGGAGGCGTGTCGAGCAGCGCCTCGGCAAGCGGGCGGAGGCGGCGCGGGCGGACCAGTTCGAGATGGCCGAGCCTGGTCCAGCCGAGGATCTCCGGCCGCGCCGGATCGGCGGCAAGGGCCCGAGCGAGAGCGGCGCGCACCCGTTCCCGCGCGCCGCGATCGTCGAGGCCGACAAAATCGACGACGATGCTGCCGCCGAGACGGCGCAGCCGGAGCTGTCGGGCGATGACCACGGCCGCAGCAATATTGATCGCGAGCGCAGTGCGCTCCGGCGAACCGGATTCGGGCGTTCCGGTGTCGACATCGATCAAGGTCGCGGCCTTGGCCATCTCGATGTGAACCGAACCGCCGCCGGCAAGCGCGATGGTCGGCGACAGCGCTTCGTCAAATAGCGTGTCGAGGTCGATCGGCCATTGGCCTTCCGGTTCATGAATGACCTCGGCATCGGGAAACGCGGCGCGGATTTCCGGGATGGCGCCGGGCTCATCGACCAAGACGCGGTCGATCGCCGGCAACGTGCCCGCAAACGCGGCGGCAAAAGTCGCGGCCGGATAAAGCCGGGCCGGCGGATCGAGGCGCGCCGCACGCTCGCCGATATCCAGCCAGCGCCGTGCCAAACCTTCTGCCTCCTCGACGACCGCGCAGCTCGGCGCGAGTTCGAGCAGCCGGAGCCCGACCACCGTTTCTTGCAGGGGCCTCTCACTCATCTCCTCATCTGCCTCCCTTCGGGTCGGGGAGGTGAGGGGCCGGACAATTTCCAATAACCGGGTGCGCGTCTCGAGGGACTGTGTCTCGTCCTCGCTGAGGCCCGACCGACCTGCCAGAAGCTCGACAAACCTGCCGCGCAACACGTGGCGCAGCGTCGCCTGCGCCGCCTTGCCGCCCTGCGCCTCGCGGCGGATCTGCACGACGACCCGCTGGCCTTCGTCGAGCCGCCGGCCGCGCGGGACGATTTCGCTCTGCGGCAGAAAGGCCGGCCGATCCGCGCCGATATCGACCAGCGCCGCACCCAGCGCCGGCAGCAGGCGCCGCACGCGGCCGAGATGGATGCTGCCAGCCTCCAAACCCTCCCCGCGTTCGATCCCGATCTCGACAGCGACGCCGTCTTCAACAAGCGCCGCCCGCCATTCCCCGGGGAAGGCGGAGACTATTAGCTCGCGGCGCATCGCGGGCGATAACCGCGGCCGGCGAGCAGCTGCGCCGTCTCGAACAACGGCAATCCGACGACATTCGAATAGGAGCCGGAGATAAAGCGGATCAGCGCCGCGGCGCGGCCCTGGATCGCGTAGCCGCCAGCCTTGCCCCGCCATTCTCCACTCGCCAGATAGGCCGCGATCTCGTCCGCGCTCAAGCGCTTGAACGTGACTTGGCTCTGGACATGGCGCAGCGACACATGCCCGTCGGGATCGGCTAGCGCAATGCCGGAATGGACGCGGTGGCGCCGCCCGGACAACAATTCGAGACAGCGGCGCGCACTCGCTTCGTCCATCGTCTTGGGCTGGATGCGCCGACCGCAGGCGACGACCGTGTCGGCGGCGAGGACATAGTCGCCAGGATGGCGCGGCATTACGGCGCGCAGCTTTTCTTCGGCGAGGCGCAGTGCGTGCGCCGCCGGCTCCTCGTCTCGATGGGGCGTCTCGTCGATCTCGGCCGGATCGACCCGGTCGGGCTCGATCCCGATCTGCCGCAACAATTCGAGCCGGCGCGGTGAAGCCGAGGCAAGCACCAACAGCGGCGCCGTCACCGCTCGCTTATCCGCGCAGATGGAGCACGCAGATCAAGGTGAATAGGCGCCGCGCGGTCGCGTGGTCGATCGCGACCTTGTCGGCGAGCCGCTCCACCAGCAACTCCGAGCCTTCGTCGTGCAAGGATCGCCGCCCCATGTCGATCGCCTCGACCTGAGCCAGTCTCGAACCGCGAACCGCCTGGTAATAGCTCTCGCAGACCATGAAATAGTCTTTGACGATGCCGCGAAACGGGGCGAGCGGCACGACGATGGTCTCGCTCGACCCATCCGCCCGCGAGCGAATGTCAAGGCTTAGCCGGTTCTCCCCGATCGCCAGATGAAGGTCGAACGGCCCTTCCCTCCCGGAGGCCGGAGCGAAGTGGTTCTCTTCCAGCAGGTCGGCGATCGCCGTCGCCCGCTCATGCTCGATATCCGCGCCGCGGCGCACGACCGTATGCTCATCAAGTGTGATACGAGCAATGCGTTGATCGCCGCCGCTGTCGTCGTTCGGCTTTTTCATGACTGCCGCCTCACACCGCACGCCGCCGATCGAGCCGGATCGACAGGGACAGGGCGTGTGCGTCGAGCCCCTCGGCCTCGGCGAGGCGGATCGCCGACGGGGCAAGGGCGGCGAGGCCCGCCGCGTCGCAGCGGACGAGCGAGGTTCGCTTAACAAAATCGAGCACCCCGAGGCCCGAGGCAAACCGCGCGCTGCGCGCGGTCGGGAGCACGTGGTTGGGCCCGGCGATGTAGTCGCCGATCGCCTCCGGCGTCCAGCGGCCGAGGAAGATCGCGCCGGCATGGTGCACCTGCTCAGCCAACAAATCGGCCTCGTCGAGCGCCAGTTCGAGATGCTCGGGGGCGATGCGGTCGATCAGCGCCGGCGCCTCGAGCCAATCGGCGACGATCAGGACCGCACCATTCGCCTCCCAGCTCGCCCGCGCGATTTCAGCCCGCGGCAGCCGCGCCAAATGGCGCTCGATCGCGGCCTCGACCGCCGCGGCGAAAGCATTGTCGTCGGTGACCAGGATCGCCTGAGCGGCGTTGTCGTGCTCGGCCTGCGACAACAGGTCGGCGGCGATCCATGCGGGGTCGTTCACGCGGTCGGCCACGACCAGGATCTCCGACGGGCCGGCAATCATGTCGATCCCAACCCGGCCGAAGACGCGCCGCTTCGCCGCCGCGACATAGGCGTTTCCCGGCCCGACGATCTTGTCGACAGCCGAAATCGTCGCTGTGCCGTAGGCTAGCGCCGCCACCGCCTGCGCCCCGCCGACCCGGTAGATTTCGTCGATCCCGAGCAGCCGGGCCGCGGCGAGGACGAGCGGGTTGAGAACCCCGCCCGGCGCCGGCACGGTCATCACCAGCCGCTCGACACCCGCCACTTTGGCCGGGATCGCGTTCATCAGCACCGAAGAGGGATAGGCCGCGGTGCCGCCCGGAACATAGAGCCCGGCGGCCGCGATTGGGCGCCAACGGGCGGCTAGCCGGATCCCGAGTGCGTCGACATAGTCGATATCCGCCGGCAATTGACGGCGGTGAAAGCTCTCGATCCGCTCGGCCGCGAGCCGTAATGCCGCCACCGTCTCGGCCGGCGCCGCCGCGGCGCCCTCGGCAATCTCCCGGTGCGACAGCCGCAGGCCGGTCGCCGTAAGGCCGATCCCGTCGAAACGGCGCGTATAATCGACAAGGGCAGAATCGCCGCGGCGGGCGACATCGTCGATTATCGCCGCGACGGCGGCATCGATGTCGGCGGCAACCTCGCGCTTGGTTTCGACGAACCGCTCGAATGCTGCCTCGAAGCCATGATCGCGGGTCGAAAGCCTAACCGGCATCAGTACCTCCCCCGCCAAGCGGGGGCCCGTCACCCCTCCCCTCGCGCCCGCGATGGACCCCTTCCGTCTCCCGCACTATGGGAGAGGGTGTCGCGCGGCGTGCTGCGGATGAGGGTCCGGCACCGGACGAGAACCGCGTTCCGGCGACCGCGGCGCGGAACCGCTCGACCCAGCCGCCGACTTCCTCGGGCCTGGTCTTCAGTGCCGGGCGGTTGACGATCAGCCGTGAGCTGACCTCGGCGATCCGCTCGATTTCGACAAGTCCGTTCGCTTTCAATGTCGCGCCGGTCTGGACCAGATCGATGATATGGCGGCACAGGCCCAGGCGTGGCGCCAGCTCGATTGCGCCGTTGAGCTTGATGCATTCCGCCTGGATCCCGCGCGCCGCGAAATGTCGGCGCGTGATCTCCGGGTACTTTGTTGCTACCCTGATATGGCTCGGCTGACTGCCGTCCTCGCGCGCGACCCAGTCGATCGTCGCGGCCACGGCGATATGGCAGTTCCCAATCTCTAGATCGAGCGGCGCGTAGATCTCCGAATAGTCGAATTCCATCAGCACGTCGTTGCCGGCGACGCCGAGCTGAGCCGCGCCGAAGGCGACAAAAGTCGCGACGTCGAAACTCCGCACGCGGATCAGATCGAGATCAGGCTCGCTGGTCGCGAAGCGCAGCCGGCGCGATGCGGGGTCTTCGAAGGCCGGCTCGGGCTCGACCCCAGCCCGACGCAACAGCGGCATCACCTCGGCAAGAATACGGCCGTTGGGCAACGCCAAGATCAGCCGGTCGTCGGCCTCGGCAACCACCTAGGGCTCCTCCGCATCGTGGCGCGGGTGCCATGGGGTCGGCCAGGGTTCGCCCAGATCTTTTGCGCGGCACTGGATGCGCTCAACCTCGAGCCGGATTGCGGCATGCCCGGAGAATTCGAGGAGAATCGCCGTTGCGCCGTCGCTCTCCGCCTCTGCGCGGATCGCCAGCAGCGCGAGGATCCTGTCTTCTTCGCTGCGACGAAAGCCGCGATACGACACGCCGGCAACTGCGGTAAAGGCGACGGCACACAAGATGCGCTGGCGCGCGCCCGGCACCGGGCGTGAGCCGCTTTCCCAGCGGAAGCGGTTCGCGACGAAGACGAAAATCTTCTGGTCCGGGACATAAGCGAGATCGCGGACCGGAACGAGCGCGTCCTGCAGACAAGCCGACAGCACCGCCAGATCGTCGGCATCCTCGGCGCGCAGCTTCAGCGCGGCGCCCGCGTCGTCAGGCGCCATCGCGCAGCCTCTCGATTCGAGCGCCGCAGGCAGCGAGCTTTTCCTCGAGACGCTCATAGCCGCGGTCGAGATGGTAGACCCGGCTGATCACCGTCTCGCCCTGCGCCGCGAGACCTGCGACGACCAGCGAGACCGAAGCACGCAAATCGGTCGCCATCACCGGCGCCCCCATCAGCCCCGGCACACCGCGCACCATGGCCGAGGAGCCGTGCACGTTGATGTTGGCTCCCATTCGGGCAAGCTCGGGAACGTGCATGAACCAATTCTCGAAGATCGTTTCGGTGATCGTCGAAGCGCCGTCGGCGATCGCCATCAGCGCCATCACCTGCGCCTGCAAATCGGTCGGAAACCCGGGATAGGGCGCGGTGGTTATGTCGACGCCGGCGACATAGCCGTTGCGCCGACGCACCGCGAGCCCGTCCGCAGTCTCCGATACCGCGACGCCGGCGCCGTCGAGGACGCTCGCGACCGTGGCGACGAGGTCGAGCCGAGTGCCGGTCAGCCGCACCTCGCCTGCGGTCGCCGCCGCCGCCATCATATAGGTTCCGGTTTCGATCCGGTCGGGCAGAATGCGGTGGCAGACGCCATGCAGCCGACCGACTCCGACGACCCGCAGGCGGTCGCTGCCGATCCCCTCGATGCGGGCGCCCATCGCCTGGAGGCAGGCCGCGAGATCGCCGATTTCGGGCTCGCGTGCGGCATTGACCAGCACCGTCTCGCCCTCGGCCAGCGACGCGGCCATCAGTAGGTTTTCGGTGGCGCCGACCGAGACCGAAGGAAACACGATTTCGGCGCCGCGCAGCCCTTTTGGCGCGCGCGCATCGACATATCCCTCATGCAACTCGATCACGGCGCCGAGCTGACGCAACCCCTTGATGTGCAGATCGATCGGCCGCGTGCCGATGGCGCAACCGCCGGGCAACGAGACGCGCGCCCGCCCGCACCGCGCCAGCAGCGGCCCGAGAACCAAGACCGACGCGCGCATCTTGCGGACGAGGTCATAGGGTGCGGTGATCGACGTGATGTGCGCGGCCGACAGATCAAGCCTACGCCCGCTCGGCCCGCCATCCCCAGCCATGGCGATTCCTGCGCCATGCTGGACTAGAAGGTTCGCCATCGTCGCGATGTCGGCAAGGTCCGGGACGTTTTCGAGGCTCAGGGTTTCCGCGGTCAGCAGGCTCGCGGCCATCAGCGGCAACGCAGCGTTTTTGGCGCCGCCGATCGCTATTACCCCGTCAAGCGGCACGCCGCCTGTGATGCGGATCCGGTCCATCGCCTCGGCTCTGCGCGCGGCCGACCACCCAGGCGGTCCTGGGGCGGCAGCGGGCCATCAATCGGCGGTCGTCCCGCCGTGGCGGTTGGTTTTACCGGAGAGCGGTGCGCCGCTCAAGCCGTCGCGGACATCGGCCGGATGGGGCGCGCGCTCGGCCTGCACCCGCGCCTGTTCCTTGCGCCGACGCAGATTATCGCGCAACGCCTGGGCCAGCCGTTCGTTGCGCGCTGCCCGTTCCTCCTGCTTTCGCGGCGACAGATACGGAGGCTCGTTCATTCGCCGATGCAACGAGCGCACAGCGCTGTTGTCAAGCGCAACTCCAACCAGCGCAGCAACTCGTGCGCGTAGAGCGGGCCGTCACCACGCCAATAGATCTTGTCGATGCCGCCCGGCAGCGGTCGGGCGCCCTCTCGACCACCCCGGCGGTTCAAGGTGGGCACGGCATGCATGCGGTCGAATTGACTCGGCGCCGGGCGGCGGCTAGAACGTATACGCATGCGCCGTGTCGACCCACTCATCGGTGGAGGGGTGGCCGAGTGGCTGAAGGCGGCGGTTTGCTAAACCGTTATAGGGTTAAACCCCTATCGTGAGTTCGAATCTCATCCCCTCCGCCATTCCCCATTTTCAGCTGTATCAGGCTGTCTCATTTCTCCGATATATTTTCCACCGCAACCCACAAATGGAATCGCGGTTAGCCAGCCTCTGAGCGACGCCAATGTTTGGCGCGAAGTGAAGAAGTTGTTTGTCTCGCGGTGACGGGGGACAGTGAAGCCGCGCTACTAAGGCCACAGGTTCTTCGAGGCCATGCGCGCGCCTTCGACGAGCGTGCGCAACTTGGCCCAGGCGAGGTCGGCGTGGACCCGGCCGCCGAGGCCGCAGTCGGTGCCGGCAACGACGTTCTCGCGGCCGACGATCGCGGCGTAGCGCAGGATGCGGTCGGCGACGAGCGCCGGGTGTTCGACAAGGTTGGTGGCATGGCTGACGACGCCCGGCATCAGCATCTTGCCGGCCGGCAGTTTCGCCTCCTGCCACACGCGCCATTCATGCTCGTGCCTGACATTGGCGGCCTCGAAGGAATAGGTCTGCGCCTTGACCTCGAGGATCAGATCGACGATGTGCTCGAGCGGCAAGTCGTGGGTGTGCGGCCCGTGCCAGCTGCCCCAGCACAAATGGTAGCGCACCTTTTCCTCGGGAATGCCGGCCAGCGCGTGGTTGACCGCCTCGATGCGCAGCCTGGCGAATTTACGATAGTCCTCGATCGAAGGTTCGGGCTTCAGCATGTCCCACCAGTCCGGCAAGCCAGGGTCGTCGATCTGCAATACGAACCCTGCCGCCACCACCGCTCGATATTCCTCGCGCAAGGCTTCGGCGAGCGCGAACAAGAATTCTTCTTCCGTCTTGTAGTATTCGTTGAAGATGAAGTGGTCGAGCCAGCCGGGCGCGAGCACCGGGACGAACGCCTCCTCGACGTTGGCGCCCGAGCGCTCGATTGCCGTCTTGAAGGTAATCAGCTGGCGGTTGATGGCCTCGGACCCCTTCGATTTGACCGGTCCGCGGGCGACGACTCGCACGGTGACCGGTGGCATCGGCTTCTCGCCGGGGATCAGGAACAGCGTTCCAGCGTTGTCCATGTCGGCATAAAAATCGGGGAATTCGTCGCGCTCGCGGGTCGAGTGCCGGGTGGTCGGCGGCTCGCCAGGACCCACGGGGCGCGCCTCGACGCCAGTGAAATGCGCGGCGTAATGAGCGAGGCTGCGGGCCGTCCAGAACTCGCCGTCGCCGATGCAATCGATCCCGGCTTCGACTTGTCGTCGGACCGTTTCGACGATCGCCGGCATGACCTGCACGGCGATGATAGCCGGGTCCGTTATCTCGGCATTGGCAAGCCGCGCCGGCATGTCCTCCCAACCCTTGGGCGGCGGCAGCCGGCCGACATGTGAGGTTCTGATCTGCGTCTTGTTTCTTTGCATGTCCCAGTCCTCTTCTGGTTGCTGCATGCGATTCCGCGCATGATAATAGCGGGTCGCGATAAGTGTCAGCGGGTGACACCAGCGAGCCGTGAGCTGCGCTAGCCGCCCTCTTGAAGCGATAACCCAGATCGTCGATCCGGGTCAGCCATGACGCGGCCATTACGCGGCATAGTGTCGTGAAACCCCGGGGTGTAGTAACCTTCGGCGCTCCAATCCCAGGTGGGGGCGATCGGCGATGCAGCTCGACGCGCTGTTCAGGCCGACATCGATCGCGGTGATCGGTGCGTCCGACAAGCCGACGATCGGGCGGCGGCTGATCACCTCGCTCGACCGCATCGGCTTTGCCGGCCGGGTCTTTCCGGTCAACCCGAATTATTCAACCGTGCTCGGCCGCCGATGCTGGCCGAGCATCGCCGAGCTGCCGGAAACACCGGATGTGGCGCTATTCTGCGTGGGCCATGAGCGCGTGCTCGACGCCTTCACCGCCGCAGCCGAGCGTGGAGTGAGAGCTGCGGTCATCTATGACGGCGGCTTTGCCGAGCGGGGCGAGAACGGCCGCCGGCTGCAGGCGCAAATCGCCGCGACCTGTCGTGAGGCCGGGATCGCACTGTGCGGCCCCAATTGCATGGGCGTCCTCAACCCGCATCATCCCAGCACGACCTATCTGCAAGAATTGCGCGACCCGGCGGGCCTTGCCGGCAATGTCGGCATCGTCTCGCAGAGTGGCGCCTTTTGTGTGTCCCTGCTGACCGACATCAGGCGCTTCGGCTTCAGCCACATCGTATCGTCCGGCAACGAAGCGGTGCTGGCCGCGGCCGATTACCTCGAATATCTGGCCGACGACCCACAAACCAAGATCATCGGCGCCTTTATCGAAACCGTCAGGCAGCCGGAACGTTTCGCCGCCGCGCTTGAGCGCGCCGAAACGGCCGGCAAGCCGGTGGTGGCGCTGAAGGTCGGCCGCGCGTCGCGCACCCGGCATGCCGTCACCACCCATACCGGCGGCGAGGCCGGCGACCCGGCCAGGATCTCAGAACTGCTGCGCGCGCATCGTGCGATCGAAGTCGCGGACCTGGTCGAGCTGACCGAAGTATTGGCGGCGTTCCAGCACTGGAAGCCGCCGGCCGGGCGGCGGATCGGGGTCATCACCTCGTCCGGCGGGCTGGCCGAGCTGATCCTCGATCTTGCCGCTTCGGTGGATTTGCAAGTGCCGCCTCTCACACCCGCTTCCCGGGCCGACATCGCACAGCAGATCGGTTTCATCACCGGCGACGGCAACCCGCTCGACGCCTGGGGCAGCGGCACCTTCGCCGCCAATCTGCCTAGAGCGCTGGCGCTGTTCGACGCCAGTCCCGAGCACGACATCATCGCCTTTTGCCGCGACAATTGCGACGGTCAGCCGTTCGATACTCCGGAGCTCGCCCGTACCTATCTCGACCTCTTCGCTACCGCCGCGGCGCGCAGTACCAAACCCCATTACCTGCTGCACACGCGACCGGGCATCATGGACCGAGCCCAGATCGCGCATCTGCGCACCCAGCGCATCCCGGTCGTCGGCGGTTTGCGCGAGGGCCTCACCGCGATCGACCGCACCGCCCGCTGGGCGACGCCACGAAACCCCTAGCCGAGGAGTGTCGAAAGTGGCCGATCCCATAGTGTTGTACGATGTCGACGACAACGTCGCCGTCATCACCTTAAACCGTCCCGACAAGCTCAACGCCATCAGCACCGAGTTGCAGGATCAGCTGCTCGACGCCTTCCGCCGCGCCGACGATGATCCAGCGGCCAGCGTGGTGTTGCTGCGCGCTGCCGGGCGCAGCTTTTGCGCCGGCTACGACATCGGCGCCAAAGAGCCGGGCAAGGATAATTGGCGCAGCGATCCGACCAAAGCGCACGAGCATTTGAAGGTGCAGCTGGATTTCGAGATGACGCCGTGGCTGATGACGAAGCCGGTCATCGCCGCGGTTCAGGGGCATGTAATGGGCGGCGGCTGTGAGCTCGTCATGCTGTGCGATCTGACGATCGCGGCCGACAACGCGGTGTTCGGCGAGCCGGAGGTGCGCTTTTCGAGCGTCGGCCCGGCAATCGTGATGCCGGCGATCATCGGCTACAAGAAGGCGCGCGAGCTTCTCTATTTCGGCGATACGATCGATGCCCCGACCGCCCTGTCGCTCGGCATGGTCAACCGCGTCGTGCGCCTCGAAGAGTTGCCCGAAGCGAGCCGGCGCTGGGCGAAGCGGTTGTCGCTGATCTCGCCCGAAGCTCTCTACGCCGCCAAGCGCGCGATCAACCGCACCGCTGACGCCGCCGGCTTCCGCACGGCGCTTTACGCCGGGCTCGATGTCGTCGGCCCGCTCTATGCGACGAACACTGAGTTCGGCGTCAAATTCCGCGACATCGTCGCCGCCGAGGGCGTTCCCGCCGCGGTCCGCTGGCGCGCCGCCCAGTTCAAGGAATAGCCTCGATCGCGGCGCTGTTTTCGCAGGAGCCAGACGATGACCCGTAAATTCCTTTTTTTTCGGAGATGGGCTACGACGCCTATCTGGTCGATATCCTCGAGCGGTACGGTTTTACGGCACTGCTGCTGCCCAACAGCATCTTCGACCGGGAGAAGGCGCGCGATCTCTGGCAGATGTCCCTGCGCGAGCACGAATACGCGTCGGAGACGGGCTTCGACGGATCGGTTTGCTCACAACAATGTCCTGTCGGGCTAGCCGCGGAAGGCCGTAATCTCGGTCGGGGTGTAGCCGAGCTCGGCTAGGATCGCCTCGGTGTGCTCACCAAGCGCGGCGACGAAAGGCTGCGCGGCGGTGCGTGCCGCGGAAAGCCGGAATGGCGGATTGAGCGCTCTAAACGTGCCGCCGGCATCGGTGATTTCGGCGAAGGCGTTGCGGTGGGCGAGCTGCGGGTCGGTCATCGCTTCCTTGACCGTGCGATAGGGCGAGGACGGCACGCCATGGCGGTCGAAGATCGCCTGGACCTCGGCGGTCGTGCGTTCCTTCGACCACAGCTCGAGCTCGTCGACGAGATCGCCCCAATGCCGGCGCCGATCGGTATATTGCGCGAACCGTGGATCGGTGATCCAGCCGGGATGGCCGCTGCCCGCGGCGAGGTTCTGGAACGTCCGCTCGCTGGCAATCGCCAGCATGATATAGCCGTCCTTGGTGGCGATCGGGCCGAAGATCGGCCGCCCGGGCGGCGCCACCGCGAACTGTGCGGCCTGGATTTCGCTCAAGGTCAGGCTCAGCATGCTTTCGAGCATCGATACGTCGATCATCTGGCCCTCGCCAGTCATCTGGCGCTGGTAGAGCGCGGTCATGATCGCGCCAAAGGCGTAGGTGCCGGTCAGCACGTCCGCGATGAAGATGCCGCAATAATCCGGGCGCCGCGCTTCTTCCTGATGGGCGATCTGGGCGAGATCGTAGCCCGAAGAGGCATGGATCACCGGCGCATAGGCCGGCAGTTCGGCCGAAGGGCCGGTCTGGCCATAACCGGAGATCGCACAATAGACGAGGTCGGGCTTGATCTCCTTCATCGCCGGGTAATCGAGCCCGAAGCGCCGCATGACGCCGGGCCGGAAATTCTCGACTACGACATCGGCGGTGGCGACGAGCCTGCGCGCCGCCTCGACCCCGTGCGGCGATTTCAGATCGAGGGCAACGCTCTTTTTGCCGGCGTTCAATTGGCCAAAGCTGGTGCTGGCGCCGCTGCGCAGGGGCGGCCGGGTGCGCATCATGTCGCCTTCCGGCGCCTCGATCTTGATCACCTCGGCGCCGAGATCGGCCAGCATCCGCCCGCAATGCGGCCCGGCGATCGTCGTCGTAAAATCGAGCACGCGAAGCCCGTCCAGCGCACTATTCATCGGCTTCTCCTCCCGCACCCCGATCGTGCAGGGTTGGAACGGCTGCGGAATTGTCAAGCCACGATAACGATGGCATCCGACACGCGCCTTGCGTTTCGCCGGGTTCGGTGCGAAGAGAGCCGCCGGCAATCCGAGGGAGGACCAACATGGCATTTCGCAACATCCAGGCGGGAATGGCAACTTATCGCGGTCATGGCGGCGCGCGCGGCGATGCCTATTACGCGCACCCGAGCAATGACGGGCCGCATCCCGGCGTCGTCGTGATCCATCACATGCCGGGTTGGGACGAGTGGACCTGCGAGGTCGCGCGCAAATTCGCTCATCACGGCTATGCCGCGGTGGCGCCGAGCCTGTATTTCCGGGTCGGCGACGGTGCGCGAGGAAGCGGTGGTCGCCAAAGTGCGCGAGGGCGGCGGCGTCCCCGACGAGCAGATGCTCGGCGATGTGACCGGCGCCATCGATTTCCTGCGCTCGCAGCCGCATGCCAGCGGCAAGGTCGGGGTCATCGGCTTTTGCTCCGGCGGGCGGCAGACCTATCTCGTCGCCTGCAAGCTGTCGCATTTGATCCAGGGTGCGGTCGATTGCTGGGGCGGCAATGTCATCGTCGACGACAAGTCGCGGCTGACCAAGGCCCAGCCGACAGCGCCGATCGAGTTCACCTCGGGCATCAATACGCCGCTGTTGGGCCTGTTCGGCAATGAGGACCCGAACCCGTCGGCCGACCAGGTCAACCGCACCGAGGCGGAGCTGAAGAAGCACGGCAAGAATTACGAATTCCATCGCTATGACGGCGCCGGCCACGCGTTCTTCGCGCATTATCGCCCGAATTACCGGCCAGAGCAGGCGGTCGACGGCTGGCACAAGGTCTTTGCCTTTTTCCACAAGCATCTCGGCGCTCCGCGCACGTAGCGTTCCACCTGGCCGGTCGACGATCGACGCCGCAATCGTCGGTCTCGACCGGTGGGGCAAAGCTCTCGTCGAAGCGGTTCAGGGCAGGAGCGGCGGGCTGCGCTTCATCCGCGCGGCCAGCCGCGATCCTGGCAGCCATGCCGCACAGCAGTCAAAGATCCGTATCTGCCGGTATTTGCGGTGCGGGCTGCGCGACAGGCTATCTCGACCGCTCGGGCCGCCGATCATGCTTATCGCCGATCAGTGCGAAGCCGCCGGCGATCAGCAGGGTCATCAGCGCATCGGTGATTTCCGCCGAGCGGTCCGGAAGATAGGTTTCCGCCCAGCTGGTCGCGAACAGCGCGCCGGCGACGAGGATGGCGGCAAACACCGGGCGCATCCCGGCTCTGCCGAGAAGGAAGAGCAAGCTGCCGTACAGAAAACATTTTTCCATGAACGACAAGACGTCCACCTCGGTCGACCCATTCATGAAGCTGTTGAACGGCACCCAACCGAACGGACGGGCGAAGGGCTCGAATTGAAAGGGTTCAAGCCGCTCCATGACAACGTAGCTGCCGAGCAACAGAAACACTAAAGCGGTTCGAAGGCGCTGATTGAGGCCAAGGAAGAGCGGCCAAACACAGACCGCAACCAACGCGCCGACGACCTCTGCGGCGCTGAGGATCGTCGAGATGATCAGCACGCGGGCAGACAGAACGAATGCGGCAAACAGCGGCGCGAGCATGGCCGAGCGGCGACGGCCGAAGATCGCTTCGATCAGGACGAAAAGGGTCAACCAAATCGAGGTATGCCGGTAAAGAGGGTAGGGCGCCGGGATCGGGTCGAGGATCACCGGCCTCAGCGCGTGCCAGTATTTGTGGAGGTCGATTGTCGGTACAAAGGGATAAAAGCGATACCCGATCCAGGCCGCGATGAGCAGCGTCGGCACCGGTCGCGCCATGATTTCCGGGAATAGTGGAAGGCTGACGCGGTCGGAGAACAGTATCGCGACCGAAGCGCCAATCAATGTGCCGATCGTGTTTGCGTAGAGATCGGTGGCCTCGGTGTCGCGGCCGACATCGTAATATTGGGTCAACTCCATCGTCACCGACAACGCCGCGCCGCCGGCGACAACCAGGAGGAGCCGGAGCCAAAACCCGGCACGTCGGGAAAACGACAACATGCCGAAAAATCCCAACGGCATGTACAGCAGGATATTGGCCAGGAAGTCGCCGCGCGAAGGCCGGTTCGCCCAGCTGTCGAGCAGGACACTTACCGGACCGGCGTCCGCCGGTCGGCACGCTGAAGTCGAACGGGTACAGCGAGCCGTAGATGATCACGATCACCATGACCGCGGTAACGATCGCGTAGTTGCGCGGGCGTCGCGATAAGGCAGTCGGTTCAACCGGCATGGTCAGCTGCTGCGGCCAAGCGTTATCCGGCGATCCTCGTCGCTTAGGCTGGCGTTGGCTATGGCCTTGGCGACGTGAGACGATCAGCCGGCCGCCCCTTTTTTCCAGCGGGCTTGGCGGGTCTATGCGGATTGGCCACATTAGGCTCGCGATCTAACCGAGGAATGCGATGGCGAGCGAGACGGCAACGGCGGGGCGCGACTTCATCCGCGACATCATCGAGGCCGATCTTGCCGCGGGGCGGACGAAAGAGGTCGTGACGCGGTTCCCGCCCGAGCCCAACGGCTATCTCCATATCGGTCACGCCAAGGCGATCTGCCTCAATTTCGGGGTGGCGCAGGAATATGGCGGACGCTGCCACCTGCGTTTCGACGACACCAACCCGACCAAGGAAGAGCAGGAATATATCGACGCGATCGAGCGCGACGTGCGCTGGCTCGGCTTCGACTGGGGCCGGCACCTCTACCATGCCTCGGATTATTTCGAGCAGCTCTACGACTGGGCGGAGCATCTGATCCGCGCCGGCAAGGCTTATATCGACGATCTCCCGGCCGACGAGATGCGGGCGATGCGCGGCACCCTGACCGAGCCGGGCCGCAACAGCCCGTATCGCGAGCGCAACGTCGCCGAGAACCTCGACCTGTTCCGCCGCATGCGGGCCGGCGAGTTCCCGAACGGGGCGCGGGTATTGCGCGCCAAGATCGACATGGCTTCGGGCAACATCAATCTGCGCGACCCGGTGCTGTACCGCATCCTGCATACCGCGCACCCGCGCACCGGGAGCAAATGGTGCATCTATCCGAGCTATGATTTTGCGCATGGCCAATCGGACGCGATCGAGGGCGTGACGCATTCCTTGTGCACGCTCGAATTCGAAGACCACCGGCCGCTTTACGACTGGCTTCTGGACAATCTGCCGGTGCCGTCGCGGCCGCGGCAATACGAGTTCGGCGCGCCTAAACATCAACTATACGGTGTTGTCGAAGCGGTTTCTGACCGAGCTCGTCCGTCAGGGCCGGGTCGACGGCTGGGACGATCCGCGCATGCCGACCCTGGCCGGGCTGCGCCGGCGCGGGGTGCCGGCGGCGGCGATCCGGGATTTTGCCCGCCGGGTCGGCGTCGCCCGCGCGAACAGTCTCGTCGATGTCGCGATGTTCGACCACGCGGTCCGCGAGCATTTGAACAAGATGGCGCCGCGCCGGATGGCGGTGCTGCGCCCGTTGAAGCTCGTGATCGAGAACTATCCCGAGGGGGCCGCGGAGGAGATCGACGCGGTCAACAACCCGGAGGACCCCGGCGCCGGCACGCGCCGCATCCCGTTCGGCCGCGAACTTTATGTCGAACGCGACGATTTCATGGAAAACCCGCCAAACAACTTCTTCCGTCTGGCGCCGGGCCGCGAGGTGCGGCTGCGCTACGCCTATTTCGTCACCTGCCGCGAGGTCGTGAAGAATCGTGCGGGCGAGGTCGTCGAACTGATCTGCACCTACGATCCGGCGACCCGCGGCGGCAACGCGCCCGATGGCCGCAAGGTTCGCGCAACCCTGCATTGGGTCGACGCGGCCAGCGCCGTGCCAGCGGAAATCCGCCTCTACAATGCGCTCTTCACCCGCCCCGATCCCGGCGCCGCCGGCGATTTCTTCGCCGATCTGAACCCGCAATTCGCTCGAAGTACTGACCGAGAGCCGGCTCGAGCCGGCGCTTGCCGGCGCGCTACCGGGCGAGCCGATGCAGTTCGAGCGCCAGGGTTATTTTTGCCTCGACCCCGACTCGCAGCCGGGCCGTCTGGTCTTCAACCGCACCGTCGGCCTGCGCGACAGCTGGGCCAAGGCGCAAGCGAGTGGTCTCTAGCCGAGGACGCTGACATCGTCGGGGTTGATCAGGTCGGGCACGGTCCAGCCGTCGAGGTCGTATTCGGCCATGCACTGGTCGGCGAAATCCTTCCAGCGCTCGTATTGGCCGGAGCCGACCGCCGCGCGTAAGGCGTCGATGCGGATTTCCTCGTGGCTGCCGGCGTAGTTGATTTCGTAGAGCTCGTGGCGGGCGCCGAACTCGCTGCCGATCGTGTCCCACAATAGCTTCATCAGCTTGACCCGCTCGACCGCGCTGACCCCGCCGGAGCCGCGGACATAGCGGTCGAGATATTGGCGCAACTCCGGCGTCTTGAAGTCGCGGGCATGCGAGTTGAGGTAGATCAGGCTGCTGGCGACGGTTTTCTCGATCATGTGCTTGATCTGGACATAGGCTTCCGGCGCCAGGATGCGATAGGCCATTGCCGGCTCCAGCGCCGGCAATACGCAGCCGCCCGCCCACGGTTCGGCGCTCTTGGCCATCGCGTCCGAAAGCCCCCACATCGTATTCCGCCAGGCGATCACCTCGCCGATATTGGCTTCGACCCCGCGGAACCCGCGGGTGCCGGCGATCTCGGTCGCCTTGACCATCAGGCCGATGATGAAGTCGAGCTTGACCGCGAGGCGGGTGCAGCCCTGCAGCATGGCGCGCGGCAGAAACCCGCTATTGGGGAAGAACCTGTTGGCCTTGTCGATGTCGGCGTAGACGAACACGTTCTCCCACGGCACCAGCACGTCGTCCATGACGAATATCGCGTCGTTCTCGTCGAGCCGGCTCGATAGCGGGTAGTCGAACGGGCTGCCGAGCACTGCGGCGCGCTGCTCGTTCGAGACGCGGCAGATGAATTTGACGCCGGGGGCATTGCTTGGCACCAGGAAGACGATCGCGAAATTCTTGTCCTGCACCGGGAGCACCCCGGCATGCGCGACAAAGGTGAAATGGGTCAACGCCGAGCCGGTGGCGACAACCTTGGCGCCGGTGACGCGGATGCCGGCGTCGGTCTCCTTGGTCACATGGGCGTAGACGTCGGTCGGGCCGCCCGGGGCGCCGGGAGCCATGTTGCGGTCGACCGGCGGTTGCACGATCGCGTGGTTGACGAACGGCACCCGCTCCTGGCTGAAGCGGTACCAGCGGCGCGCATTCTCTTGGTATGGCTCGTAAAACTCCGCATTGGCGCCCAGGGTCGCGAGGAATGCCGCCTTGTAGTCCGGCGAGCGGCCGAGCCAGCCATAAGTCAGCCGCGACCACACAGCGATAGCGTCACGAGCAGCTACCTGTTCCTCGGCCGAGCGCGGCGCCACGAAATAGCGGTGGGTGAAGCCGCCCCATTCGGTCGGGCAGCTCAGAAGATTCTTCTTCTCGGCGTGGTCGCGATGCAGCGCGTCGTAAAGCCGCGCAATCATCCGCGATGTGTTGCGAAAGGCCGGATGCTCGGTAATTTTTTTTACGCGCTCGCCGTAGATCCACACCTCCCTGCCGTCGTTGAGACTGTCGAGAAACTCCTTACCCGTATAGGGAAGCGTCGCCATGTTCGTTGTCTCCCTGCGAGGCGTTTGCCGGCCGGATATTTAATGCGTTTGCTTCGAGGCGGACTGTAGTAATGCCGCAAAGAAGCCGTACGCGTGCGCGCGCAATCCTAAGTTTATTGTAAGAACCAGTCAACGGGTTGCTTCATCTAAAGACCAGCAGAGGCGCAAGGTGGCGCTGATCACCGGCGCCGCGCGCGGGCAAGGTTCGACCCGGATGTTCCACGGCGAGAGTTGCGTGGTCCGATGGCGGCTAAATCGCCGCCGGCACCAAAGGCCTGCGAAACCGGGTGCGCAAGGATTTCACCGCTGGCTCGACCTTAGCCGATGGTTTCCCTTGAAATTTAGCGGGGTATATGGTATATACAAAGGCATATGCCAACCCAGCGGGTCAGGATTTATGCAGCGAACCGCGAAGATCTTCATGAACAATCGCAGCCAGGCCGTACGGCTCCCCAAAGAATTCCAATTCCACTCCAAAGAGGTGTTCATCCGTAAAGTGGGCGACGAGGTGATCCTGTCGCCGCGCCCGGTGGATTGGTCATCGTACCTTGCCACCGGGCCGGTGGCCTCGGTTGAGTTCATGGAAGATGTGGAGGATCTTCCGGTGCAAGAGCGTGCGCCTTGATGCTGCGCTTCATGATTGATACCGACATCTGTTCCTTCATCGTGAAGCGCACGAACGATACTGTATTGAGACGCCTGCGGGCCATTCCGATCAACGATGTCTGCATTTCCGTTATTACGAAATCGGAGCTGTTGTACGGGGTCGAAGTTTCGCCGAGGCGGCGTCAAGACGCCGTTGCGGTCGATGTGTTTCTCCGCCATATCGCCGTCCTGGATTTCCCCGACCAAGCGGCCCCGCATTATGCCGAGATCCGGGCCGACTTAAGGATGCGGGGTGAGATGATCGGCGCCAACGACCTGTTAATTGCCGCCCATGCCCGATGTCTCGGTTTGATGTTGGTTACGAACAACATCCGCGAGTTCGGCCGGGTCCAAGAACTGGCCATCGAAAATTGGACCTTGTCAGATTGATCCGGCATGGGCCTCGGGTCGGGCAATCCCGGATCGGGGCCCCGAATGCGGCCAAAGGTCACCAGCGGGTACCGGAAAACGCCTCGCAGGAGCAGCGGTCGACGTCTCAGCCGACCGGCGTCAGCGGGAGAACGCGGAGAAGATTTCGTCGAGGGCGGTCAGCTGGTTGCCGTTGAGCGAGTTGGGGACGAGCACCGGGGTGTTGACGCCGGCGGCGTACCAGGCGGCGAGCTGATCACGCACTTTCCCGGCCGGTCCATAAAGCGTGTTGTCGGCGATCCAGCGGTCGGGCAGGTATTTCGGGATGTCGTCGCGACGGTTTTCGGCGATTGCTGTTTCGATCGCCGCCATCTCGTCGATGTAGCCGGCTTCCTTCCAATAATTGCGGTAGTTCGGCAACATCGTATAGCGGATCAGCCGATGACGATGCAGCGCCATCGCCGCGCCCTCGTCGTCCGAAATGCACACCGGCAGCATGTTGCCGACCAAAAAATTCGGGTCGGCCCGCTTGGCTGCCGGGACGACGGCCAGCGATTGCGCCATGTGCGACAGGCTGGCGTTGGCGAACAGCACGCCCTGGGCGATCTCGGCGGCGAGCGCCACCATCCGCTTGCGCAATGCGGCGAGCACAATGGGCGGCAATGCGCCGATGCCGTCATAGGATCTGAGCTTGTCGACAAAGGCGCGGGTATCGGCCAACGGCTTTCCCACAGTGATGCCGAGCCGTTGATGCGTCGGGCCATGGGCGACGCCGATGCCAAAGCGAAAGCGCCCGCCCGAGACCTCGTGGATATAGGCCGCACCCGCCGCGAATTCTTCGGTCGTCTGCGCATAGATTGGCGCGATCGCGGTGCCGAACGCGATCCGTTCGGTAGCGAATGCCAGGCCTGTGCATTGCGCCATGTTGCCGAACCGGCTCGGCATATAGATGCCCGAAAAACCACGCCGCTCGATCTCGCGCGCGATATCGAGCGTTCGCCGCCGTCGTCCCGGCACGGCAACAAGGCTGATCGCAGGAAACGGTTCGGGCATCGGCGCTGCTCCGTCACGGTCGATCGAGCCAGCAGCCTATGCGGAGGCAGCCACTTTCGCAATCAGCCGGCGGCCCGCGGGCATGTGCCGGGGCCGGACAATCCCCATTCATGGTGAGGATGGGCCAGCAGATCGGCTTGGCAAGATTGTTCGGGAGGCTTACTCACTCACGGTTGCAGCGAGCTGATAACTCTTTCATCCGGTGAGGCGCGCTCCATCTGTGGTGCAGCCTCGAAGACGACGCAACCCAGTCGCAGCAATTTGCCGGCTGGTTTCCGGATGCTCTCTCCCTTAACTAACCGGTATGACTGATCTCCTTCTCGCGCATGGCCTCTGTTTCGCCGATCTCTATGATCGCAGCGGTCTCGTTCGGGTCGATCGGGCGTTTGTTGGCCATCTCGCGGAAGTCGATGCCGGGTTGCATGAGCGGCTGATGACGGCACGGCGCGATCCGGACGGGCTCGGGCATGCGGCCGAATTGGACCTCGTTGTCGATCTGGCGCCGCATGTCGAGGATTTCCTTGGTGGGCTGTTCGGCATCACCGGCGAAGTGCGGGCACTGCAGGCGCGCCACCACGAATTAGCGCCGCTCTATTCGGTAAAGCGGCTCTTCGTTCAACGCCGGGCGGTCAAGGGAGTGAAGGAAGAGGATGCCGCGGCGCTCGACGGCCCGATGCTCGCCAGAGAGCTGGATGCGCGGATCGGCGGCCCGGTCGACAGCATTGCTATATGGGAGCGGCGTTACGCCGAGCAGGTCACGACGTGGCTCGACGACGAGCCCGGCAATGTCGCGGCGCTCGATGTTGCGCAGCGCTATGCCGCCTGGGCCACCTTATCGCCGGAAGGCCGCAAAAAGCACCGGCGCGGCGTGTTGTTCAAAGTGCCGCACCGGCTGGACATGCAGCATCTGGTCCCGGTCGAGACCATCGAGCGAAATGGCGTCACCATGTTGCGGCTGCCCGAGGACAAATGGCGCAGCCGCGAGGGCTTTGCGCTGACCGATCGCGGCACCGATCTGACCGGCGCGCTCGACCAGGCGAATTACTGCATCTGGTGCCACAACCAGGGGAAGGACAGCTGCGCCCGAGGGCTCAAGGAAAAGGACGGCGCGTTCAAAAAGAGCGTGTTTGGCGTCACCCTCGCCGGTTGTCCGCTCGAAGAGAAGATTTCGGAGATGAATTTGGTCAAGGCGCGAGGCAACAGCCTCGGCGCGCTGGCCATCGTCGCCGTCGACAACCCGATCTGCGCGGCAACCGGGCACCGCATCTGCAATGACTGCATGAAGGCGTGCATCTATCAGCGCCAGGAGCCGGTCGACATTCCGCAGATCGAGACCCGCACCCTCAAGGACGTGCTCGGTCTGCCCTGGGGGTTCGAGATCTACTCGCTGCTGACCCGGTGGAACCCGCTCAATATCAGGCGGCCGTTGCCGAAGCCGACGAGCGGCTACAAGGTCCTCGTCGTCGGGCTTGGCCCGGCCGGCTTCACCCTCGCGCACCACCTGATCAACGACGGCCATTTCGTCGCCGCGGTCGACGGGCTCAAGATCGAGCCGTTGCCGCCCGAGATCTCCGGGGTGATGCCCGACGGCAGCCGCCATCCGTTCCGCCCAATCCGCGATGTCGCAAGCCTGGTCGACAGCCTCGACGACCGGGTCATGGCTGGTTTTGGCGGGGTCGCCGAATACGGCATCACTGTGCGCTGGGACAAGAATTTCCTGAAGATCGTGCGCCTGCTGCTCGAGCGCCGCGGCCAGTTCGCGATGTATGGCGGCGTACGCTTTGGCGGCACGATCACGATCGACGGCGCCTTCGCGCTGGGGTTCGACCATGTGGCGTTATGCGCCGGCGCCGGCCGACCGACGGTGATCCCGATGCCGAACAATCTGGCGCCGGGGGTCAGGCAAGCCTCGGATTTCCTGATGGCGTTGCAGCTCACCGGGGCGGCGAAGACCAGCAGCATCGCCAATCTCAGCGTGCGGCTGCCGGTTGTCGTGATCGGCGGCGGGCTGACCGCGATCGACACCGCGACCGAGTCGCTGGCCTATTACCCGGTCCAGGTCGAGAAATTCCTCTCGCGCTACGAGACCCTGGTCGCCGAGCGCGGCGAGGAAGCGGTGCGTGCGGAATGGCACGCGGCCGAGCGCCAAGCCGCGGCCGAGTTCATCGCCCATGGCCGGGCGATCCGCGCCGAGCGCGAAGCGGCCCTACGCGACGGCCGCGCGCCTCATCTCGCTGCACTAATCGATAGCTGGGGCGGGGTGACGATCGCCTATCGCCGCCGCCTGATCGACGCGCCGAGCTACACCCTCAACCATGAGGAGGTGGCAAAGGCGATGGAGGAGGGCATCCGCTTTGCCGAATTGCTGACCCCGGTTGCGGTCGAAATCGATGAATTCGGGCAAGCGGCGGCATTGCGCCTGACCCGGCCGGGGGCCCAGGCCGATCAGCCGCCCGAGGAGGTGGAGTTGCCGGCGCGCACGATCCTGGTCGCCGCCGGGACCCAGCCGAACACGGTGCTTGGCCGTGAGGACCCGGCGAATTTCACCCTCGACGGGCGCTATTTCCGTGCCCTCGACGAGGATGGCAACCCGGTAGCGCCGGAGCGGGTGGCGAAGCCCGCAGCGGTGCAGGTGCTGACACATTTGCGCGAGGATGGCCGCGCGGTCAGCTTTTTCGGCGACCTCCACCCGAGCTTTTCGGGAAATGTGGTCAAGGCGATGGGCGGCGCCACCCTGGGCTACCCGGTGGTCAGCCGCATGCTGGCGCGGCTCACGCCCTCGTCGCCGTCTCCGGAAGAGCTGCGGGCGCGGCTCGACGACGAGTTGCGTGCACGGGTGCACGAGGTGATCCGATTGACGCCGAAGATTGTCGAAATCGTGGTCCGGGCGCCGATGGCGGCGCGCGCCTTCAAGCCCGGCCAATTCTACCGGCTGCAGAATTACGAAACCCTGGCGCCGCGGGTCGACGGCACGACGTTGGCGATGGAGGGGCTGGCTTTGACCGGTGCGGCCGTCGATCGGGAACAGGGGCTGCTGTCGACGATCGTGCTCGAAATGGGCGGCTCGTCCGATTTGTGCGCCTTGTTGAAGCCGGGCGAGCCAGTGATCCTGATGGGGCCGACCGGGACCCCGACCGAAACCCCGTCAGGCGAGACGGTATTGCTGGTCGGCGGCGGGCTCGGCAATGCGGTGTTGTTTTCGATCGCCGCGGCATTCCGGGCGCAGGGGTCACGCGTCCTCTACTTCGCCGGCTACAAGACGATCGAAGACCGTTACAAGGTTGAAGACATCGAGCGCGCCGCCGATTGCGTCGTGTGGTGCTGCGACGAGGCGCCAGGCTTCACCGCCGACCGACCGCGGGATCGAGCCTTTGTCGGCAACATCGTGGAGGCGATCACGGCCTATGGGTCCGGGGCTCTCGGCCCGGTCGAGATCCCGTTGGACGCGGTCGACCGGATCATCGCAATCGGCTCCGATGGCATGATGAACGCAGTCGCCGCGGCGCGCCATCAGGGGCTGGCGCCTTATTTCCGGCCGGGGCACCGGGCGATCGCTTCGATCAATTCACCGATGCAGTGCATGATGAAGGAGATCTGCGCGCAGTGCCTGCAGAGCCATCGCGATCCGGTCACCGGGACCGAGACGGTGGTGTTTTCCTGCTTCAATCAGGATCAGGAGATGGACCAGGTCGATTTCCCCGCCCTGCGCCGCCGGCTGTCGCAAAACGGCGCCCAGGAGAAACTGACCAAGCTGTGGATAGACCGCTGCCTCCACCACCTCGGTGAGCGTCCGGCGCTGGCGGCGGCGTAGGCGCTACGAGTTGGCGGCCCGATGTCCGAACAAGGCCATCCGGTGCGGCCGCGGCACGCCGCCCCGTCGCCGTAGTTAATTCAGTACAAAGCGATTTCCGCCCGAGATCGGTGGCATTCGCGGCCTTGCCAACCGCGAATCTCACAGCTAGGTTCCCGCGGCGCTCTCGCTCAGGGGTGTGTGCGAGCGCTTCACCATGCTGCTCGGCCGGACGATGCCGGCTGGTGCTGGTGGGCTCGGAGGCGCCGTTCGATCGGGGTCAAACGCACGGCCAAAAAGCACCCCGATGGAGAGGGAGACGTCATGGACTTTTACAATTCTATCAAGCCGACCCGGCGCGCGTTGTTGCAGGCCGGCGGCGGGCTCTTGGCCGGCACGGCGCTGCTCGGCCCCGCCCGCGCCGCCGATCAGCCACCGCTTGGCACCTGGCCGGCAGGATCCTCCGGTTCGTCCATATTCATCGGCATTACCGTGCCGCGCACCGGCACTTATGCGGTGCAGGGCGAAGACGAACTCAAGGGCTATCAGCTCGCGGTCGAGCACATCAACAGTGGCGACCCGCTGATCAAAGCAATTTCTCCGAAAACGACCAAGGGCGTGCTCGGGAAGGAAGTCAAATACGGGGTTGCCGATTCAGAAGCCAAGCCGAACACTGCGGTGCAGGAGCAATCGCGCTTCATCAGCGAGAACAAGGCCATCTTGATGACCGGTTCGACCTCGAGCGCGGTAGCGGTGGCGCTCAACAAATTAGCGCAGCGCGAGAAGGTGCTCTATGTTTGCGGCATCTCCGGCTCCAACGACACCACCGGCAAGGATTGCGTGCGCTACGGCTTCCGTCAGTGCTTCTACGGTCAGACTGCCGCCGCGGCGATCGGCCCAGTGCTGTTGAAGACCTACGGCAAGAATAAGAAGGCTGCTTACCTGACCCCGGATTATACTTATGGCCATACTGTGCAGAAGTCGATGGAGGACTATCTGGGCAAGAACGGCGGCTGGACCACGGTGACTAATCAGGTCGCACCGCTTGGTGCGCCCGATTACAGCTCGTACCTGCTGAACGTGGGGAATTCTGGTGCAGATTACTTGCTAAACATCAATTGGGGGCACGATGCCGTCCTGTCGATCCAGCAGGCCGAGCAATTCGGTATCTTCAACAAGATGAAACTGGTGATCCCCTACCAGATACCCTTCCTCTCGAAAGAGGTCGGGGCCAAGGTCATGGAGGGGGTTTATGCCGCCACCGATTTCTGGTGGACGCTTGAAGACAAATATCCCGTGGCCAAGATGTTCGTCGACACATTCCAGAAGAAATACAACTACCGGCCCGAGTGGGGCGCCGAAAACGCGTACATGCAGTTCGCCCTGTGGGCAGACGCCTGCGAGCGCGCCGGCAGCTTCTACCCGCCCGATGTGATCAAAGCGTACGAGGCCGGTAATCACAACCAGTCGACCGTGGGCGATGTCTATTTCCGCGCCGCCGATCACCAGCTGGTGCGGCCGGTCATCATCGTTCGCGGCAAGGCGCCCAGCGCGATGAAGAACCCGGAGGATTTCTGGGAAGTGACCGAGATCGTGCCGGGCGAAGGCCTGATGCAGGCGCCGGACGCTTTCGGTTGCCAGCTCGGCTCCTACACCTGAACCGCGCGGCGCGGACCGGCGCGGACGCGTCCAAGGCTGGAGTTTCGTGAGGTTTCGGGTGTCTTTCGGCTTGTCACGCCCGGGAGCGCAGACAGCATCGGCCGTCAGCATGCCGAGGTCGTCGGCGCCTTGCGCCGCCCAGGTCAGGCCCGCCGATCCGCATGATCACCTGGCCTAATTTCGTCTCACAACTGTTTAACGGGCTGGCGTCGGGCGCATTGCTGGCGCTGATCGCTTCGGGGCTTACCATCATCTACGGCACGCTCGGGGTCTTGAACCTAGCGCACGGCGCAATGTTCATGCTCGGCGGCTATGCCGGCTACGTCGCGTTCGAGGCGACCGGATCCTTCGTCATCGCCGTGATCGCCGGCGCTTTGTTCCTGGCGGTGGTCGGCGGGGTCATGGAGCTGGTCGTCATCCGCCGCTTTTACAGCCGCCCGCCGGAGGATCAGATCCTGGTCACGTTCGGGATCGGCATCGTCATCGTCGAGGCGGTGCGGCTTGGCTTCGGCAGCCTGTCGCTGACCATTCCCCCGCCGTCCTGGGCTGCGGGCGTCACGCCGATCGGTTTCCTGATCTACCCAACCTATCGCATCGTCGCGCTGGCGATCGCGGCGGCCGCGCTCGCGGTGCTCTACGTCGTCCTCTACCGCACGCGGCTCGGCATCATCGTCCGCGCGGGGATCGAGGATTCCGCCATGGTCGGCATGCTCGGCATCAATGTCTACCGCGTGTTCATGCTGGTGTTCGGGATCGGCGCGATGGCCGCCGGGTTTGCCGGGATCGTCAACGCGCCGGTGGTGTCTTTGACCCCCGACATGGGCGAGTCGATCCTGGTGCAGACCTTTGTCGTCGTCGTCATCGGCGGGGTGGGCTCGTTTCCGGGGGCGATCCTCGGTGGGCTGATCGCCGGGGAAATCCTGAGCCTGACCTCGATGGTGGACCCGAGCTACTCAGAGGTCATGCTGTTCGTGGTGATGACCTTGGTGCTGCTGCTGCGGCCTCAGGGCCTGCTCGGTATCCGGGGCCGCGCCTGAGCGTGACATTTTGATGCCGCGCCGCCGCCTTCTGCTGACCGAGGCGCTGACGGCGCTCGGCTTGATCGCCGCGCCCTTCGTGCTGCCCTATCTCGGCTTCGCGCCCGGCACGGTCAACCAGATCCTGGTCTGGGGCCTGTTTGGCGTCGGCTTCGATATTGTGTTCGGCTATACTGGTCTCTTGTCGTTCGGCCAGTCGGCGTTCTACGGCACCGGCGGCTTCATCGCCGCCTACCTGCTGACCAGCAATCTGATGTCGAGCGTGCTGGCGGCGCTGTTGGTCGGCACCATCGGCGCCGCGCTGGCGGGGATCGCGGTCGGCGCAATCGCGCTGCGGCGCACCGGCATCTATTTTGCGATGATCACCGTCGCAATCGCCGAGACGTTCTTCTTCGTCGAGAACGGGCCGCTCTCCGCCTGGACCGGCGGAGAGAATGGACTGCCCGGCGTCCCGACACCGAGGTTCGAACTCGGCGGGTTCGTCTACCAGATCGGCACCGACTGGTCGATGTACGGCTTTCTTGCCGCCTGTTACTTTGTCGGCATCGTGATCGCGCTGCGCATCGTCCGCTCACCGGTCGGCGCTATCCTTGCCGCCGTCCGCGACAATCCGCTGCGGGCGCGCGCCGTCGGCCATGCGGTCGGCCTTTACAAGCTGACCGCCTTCGTCGTTGCTGCGGCTTATGCCGGGTTCGCCGGCGGCCTGCTCGGCGTGCTGCAGGGCTTTATGCCGCCCGATGCCTTCACCTTCGACACCTCCGGCCAATTGGTGATGCAGACCGCGATCGGCGGCGTCGGCACCTTGTTCGGCCCGCTGCTGGGTGCTGCGGTCTGGCTCTATCTCCGCGACTTCCTGCAAGCGGTGGTCGGGCTTGGCAGCGCCTGGAGGCTGGTGCTGGGCCTGGTGTTCGTGTTGCTGGTGTGCTTCTTGCGCCGCGGCCTGATCGGCGGCTTGCAGGATTTGGTCGCGGCGTCTCGCGGCACGCTCGCTCCCGTCGGCGCCCCGTCGAGGCGCCAGCGCTCTCCGGCGCCGCCCCGCCGCTGGCCAGCATCGGCGCGCCGCGCCGCCGCCAGGACACGGCTTTCTCCGGCCCGGCGCTGGAAGCGCGGGGCCTGACCAAGTCGTTCGGCGGACTGGTCGCCAACCGTAACATCGATTTTGCCGTCGAACCGGGAGAGTTGCGCGCGATCATCGGCCCCAACGGCGCAGGCAAGAGCACGTTCTTCAAGATGCTGACCTGCGAGCTGCCGCCGAGTTCCGGCCGCATCATCTACCACGGGCGCGACATCACCGGCATGGATGTCGCCGCGGTGTGCCAGCTGGGGCTGACCAAGAGCTACCAGGTCAACCAGCTTTTCGCGCGGTTGAGCGTGCGCGAGAACGTGATGATCGCGGCGCTCGCCGAGCGGCGCGGGACCTTTCGCCTCGACCTGCTTCGTCGGATCGACCGCGTCCGCGGGCTCGACATGCAGGTGGAGAGCACGCTGGCACTGGTCGGGCTGAGCCTGCGCGCCGATGTGCCGGTCGCCGCGCTCGCTTACGGCGAGAAGCGGCGGCTGGAAATCGGGCTGGCGCTGGCCGCCTCGCCGTCGCTGCTGCTGCTCGACGAGCCGCTCGCCGGCATGAGCCCGCAGGAGCGGGAGGAGACAGTGCAATTGCTGAAAAACCTCCGGCGCGGCCGCACGCTGGTCGTCGTCGAGCACGACATGGACGCCGTGTTCGAGCTGGCAGAGCGCATCACCGTGCTGCACGAAGGCGCGCTCCTCGCCGAGGGCACGCCGGCCGAGATCCAGCGCAACAGCTTTGTGCAGGAAGCCTATCTCGGCGGGGTCGCGGCGGCGTGAGTGCGCTGCTCGAAGTCGAGCGCATCAACAGCTATTACGGCGACAGCCACATCCTGTTCGACGTGTCGTTGCGCGTCGAGAAGAGTGAAGTGGTGGCGCTGCTCGGCCGAAATGGAGCGGGCAAGAGCACGACCCTGAAAAGCTTGATCGGCTGGGTTCGCCCGCGCTCCGGCCGGATCGTGCTCGACGGCGCGCCGATCCAGGAACTACCGTCGCACGCCGTTGCTGCTCTGGGGCTGCAATTGGTGCCGGAGGAGCGCCGCATCTTCGGCAGCCTGACGGTCGAGGAAAACCTGGTGCTGGCCGGGCTCACGGCGAAATCGCGCTGGCCGTTGGAGCGTCTCTGGGAGACCTTTCCGCGCCTGCGCGAGCGCCGGCGCAGCCGCGGCACAGACCTTTCGGGCGGCGAGCAGCAGATGCTGGCGATCGCTCGCGCGTTAGTCCGCGAGCCGAAGATCATGCTGCTCGACGAGCCGTTCGAAGGGCTGGCGCCGATCATCGTACGCGATCTCCTCGCCACCTGCCGCGCGCTCGCCGCGTCCGGGCAGACCATCGTACTGGTCGAGCAGAACGTCTCGGCCGCGCTGAGCCTTGCCGACCGAATCTACATCCTCAACAACGGCCACATCGTCGAGGAGATGACTTCCCAGGCCGCGCGCAGCCAGCCGGAAATCCTGCACCGCTATCTCGGCGTCTAGTCGCGGCGGGGCTTGTCCTGAGCAAATTATTTCACGCCACTCGCAATCGATAGCCGCGGCAACAGAGGATCAGGTTTCGTTACAAGAGCTTGCGAAGTTCGCAGTCATCGAGCCCACAGCCGCTTCGAGGCGATTGCGGCGCCCTCGCTCATGGCGGCGAGCTTTTTGAACGAGATGTCGGGGTCGAGCTTGCCGTAACCGGCAAAGGTGCCGAACCCGCAATCGGTGCCGGCGATGACCCGCTCGCGGCCGACGATGTCGGCAAAGCGGCAGATGCGTTCGGCGACCAATTCGGGATGCTCGACGTAATTTGTCGAGGTGTCGAGCACGCCGGGGATCAGGATCTTGTCGTCGGGCAGTTTGGTGTCCTGCCAAACCGTCCATTCATGCGCATGGCGCGGGTTGGCGGCCTCGACGACCAAGGCCTGCGGCTTCGACTTGACCAGGATCGGCGCGACCTTGGCGAACGGGATGTCGTGGTCGTGCGGGCCCTCGTAATTGCCCCAGCAGATATGGATGCGTGCGCGGTCCGCCGGCACGTTGCGCAAGGCATGGTTCAGCACCTCGACGTGGAATGCCGCGCGCTTCAGGAAATCGGTCTCGTCGAGGTCCTGGAAGCTGGTGTGGTGCGCCATCGCCAGATCGGGGCAATCGAGCTGTAAGACAAACCCGGCATTGGCGATCGCCTCGTATTCCTCCTGCATCACCGTGGCGATGGCTTCGACATAGGCCTCGTGCGCTCGGATAATAGGAGTTGGTCTGAAACACCGGCACGAGCCCGGGCGAGGCGGCGGTCATGAACCCCTCGACGGCCGAAACCTGGTCGAGCGCCGCGCGCAAATTGGCGAGATCCTGGGCGAGCGGCTCGCGGTCACGCCAGGCGATCGGGCCGACACATACCGCGCGGCGCGCGACATTGGCTGCCGGTCATCCGCTCATAGGCGGCGAGGAAGTTCGGGTGATCGCGGGTATCGAGCCGCGGCTTGGCCGGCTCGTGCCCGGCAAAGCCCGGTAAGACGGTCGGCGATATAGGTCGAATAGCCGGGCTTCGACATCTCGCCGTCATTGACGATGTCGACGCCGACCGCAACCTGGCGGCGAACGATGTCGACGACCGCCTGGCGCACCAGCCGGTCGAGCGCGTCCTTGTCATAGGGCTTCGCCCTGATCCTTGCGCACCAGCATTTGCCGCAGCTCGGGCGGGCGCGGCAGGCTGCCGACATGGGTCGTCAGGATGCGGTCTTGGCTCGTCTTCATCGAATCCCCCGGCTGATTCTTTCGCACGGGAGCATGCGCCGCCTAGTTCCATCCGGCAAGAGGCCGGCTGCCGCCGTCGGATCGCGGTTGACCGGCGCACTCGGAATCCTTAATTCATTTGCCGTTAAGGAAGGTTAAGCGGCAGCGCGTCTGCGCAGTCGCTACCGCAGAAAGCCCGAACTGTCGGAGGGAGGATTACCCATGCAAAGCGCATCATCGGCGGGCCCGACGGCCGCCATACCGGCAGCGAACCGTTGGCTCCAGCTGATCATCGGCATCGTCTGCATGGTGATGATCGCCAACCTGCAATATGGCTGGACCTTGTTCGTCCACCCGATGAACGTCGCCCATGGCTGGGCGGTCGCCGACATCCAAATCGCCTTCAGCATTTTCGTCGCGCTCGAAACCTGGCTGACACCGATCCAAGGGTGGATCGTCGACCGCGTCGGCCCGAAAAACGGACCGCGGCTGATGGTGGCCTTTGGCGGGATCTTGGTCGGGATCGGGTGGATCGTCAATTCGAGCGCCGGCACCCTGGCGATGCTCTATTTGGGGGCGGTTCTGTCCGGCATCGGCGCCGGCGCCGTCTACGCAACCTGCGTCGGCAATGCTGTCAAGTGGTTCCCGGACCGCCGGGGGCTCGCTGTCGGCCTGACCGCGGCGGGCTTTGGCGCGGGCGCGGCGCTGACCGTTATCCCGATCCGCGCAGTCATCGCCGGACATGGCTATGCGGCGGCGTTCTTCTGGTTCGGGCTGGTCCAGGGCGCCATCGTCTTTGTGCTGTCCTGGCTGATGCGCGGGCCGCTGCCGGGCGAGATGCCGGCGACCGCGCCGCCCAAGGTCATCCAGACGACGCGAGAGCTATTCGCCACAGGCGATGCTGGCGACACCGGTATTTTGGGTGCTGTACGTCATGTTCGTGCTGGTGTCCGCGAGCGGCTTGATGGCGACGGCGCAAATCGCGCTGATCGCCCGTGATTTCAACGTCGCCAACACCGTGCTGCTGCTCGGCGGCACGACCCTGACCGTGGCGTTGCTTGTCGACAATGTCGCCAATGGCGCCGCACGACCGCTATTCGGGTGGATTTCGGACCATATCGGGCGCGAATACACGATGGCGATCGCTTTCGGGCTCGGCGGGATCGCCTATTGGCTTTTGGGATCGCTCGGCACCGCACCCTGGGCATTCGTCATTTTCGCCGGGCTGATCTTTCTGACCTGGGGCGAGATCTTCAGCTTGTTCCCGTCGACCTGCACCGACAGCTTCGGCCCGAAATACGCGACGGCCAATCTGAGCTTTCTGTACACGGCAAAGGGCCTGTCCGCGTTCCTCGTCCCGGTGGCGAATTTGATCAAGACCGCGACCGGAAGCTGGCATATGGTGTTCATCGTTACCGCGATCATGAATTTCGTGGTTGTCGGGCTCGCCCTATTTGTGTTGCGTCCGTTGCGCTCGCGCTCGATGTCGGTGCACGCTTATCACCCGGCCGGCGCCGAGTGACGGCGGGTTTCGAGAGGTTCCCGACAATATGAAACGCAGCGTCGATCGCATCCTGACGACCCATGTCGGCAGCCTGCCGCGCCCGCCCGATCTGCTCGAGTTTCTCGAGGCGCGCGAAACCGGGCGGCCGGTCGAGCAGGCGGCGTTCGACGGCTGTCTTGCCGCCTCGGTCCACGAAATCGTGCGCAAGCAGGTCGCGGCCGGGATCGACAGCGTATGCGACGGCGAGCTTGGCAAGATCTCCTACACCTTCTACGTCCGCCATCGGCTGTCGGGTATCGGCGTCTTTCGCGGCGGCGACAACGATCAGCCGCCGCAGACCGCGGCCCATCGCGACCTGCTTGACCACCCGGACTTTCATCAGCGGCTGAGCCAGAAGCGCGGCGGCACTTCGTGGTTCAGCCGCGAGGCGGTGCCGTGCTGCATCGGCCCGGTCGCCTACGAGGATCGCCGGCCGCTCGCCGTGGATCTGGCAAACCTCGCCGAAGCCTGCGCCGCGGCAAAGCCCATCGAGGCGTTCATGAACGCGGCCTCGCCGGGCGTGCTGACCAAATTCGTCCCGGACCGCTACTACCGGGACGAGGACGCCTATGTCGAAGCGCTCGCCAACGCGCTGAAGGAAGAATACGAGGCGATCCACCATGCCGGCTTGATCCTGCAGATCGACGCGCCCGACCTCGGCTCGGCCCGGCACAACCAGTATCAGCACCTCTCCGACGACGAATTCCTGCGCATCGCCGAGCGCAATATCGCCGCGCTGAACCATGCGACCGCAAATATCCCGCCAGAGGCGATGCGCATGCATCTGTGCTGGGGTAATTACGAGGGGCCGCACACCCACGACATACCGCTTGCCAAGATCATCGACGTAGCGATGCGGGCGCGCCCGGCGGGGCTGTCGTTCGAGGCGGCCAATCCGCGCCACGCCCATGAGTGGGAGGATCTGCGCGGGCGCCAAGATCCCCGACGACAAGGTGCTGATCCCCGGGGTGATCGAACTCGACGACCAATTTCGTCGAGCATCCGCGGCTGATCGCGCAGCGGATCGCGAACTACGCCGATCTCGTCGGCCGCGAGCGGGTGATCGCCGGAGCCGATTGCGGCTTTGCCACCTTTGCCTTTGTCGACAACGCGGTCGCCCCCTCGGTGGTGTGGGCCAAACTCGCCGCCCTTGCCGAAGGTGCGCGCATCGCCAGCGAGCGGCTGTGGGGCTGAGAAAATCAACCACCCGCCGCTATTGGCATATTATCGATCAGCCGTGTGCGGCCGAGATGCACGGCGGCAAACACGCGGGCAGGGGCGGTAATTGCCCGCGTGATCGGCGCCAAGGTTTCGGCATCGCGGATTTCGAGGTATTCGACGGCAAAGCCGGCATCCCGCAGCTCGGCGGCGCCTTGCGTCAATTCGGCGCGCCACCGCATCCGGCTGCTGCGCCACCGCAACGGCGACCCGACGCAGCACGCGGGCGAGCGCGGGGGCGATGCGGCGTTCTTCCGGCGAGAGGTAGGCGTTGCGGGACGACAGCGCGAGGCCGTCCGGCTCGCGCCATGTCGCGACCCCCTCGATGCGCACCGGAATGTCGAGGTCGCGAGCCAGCCGGCGGACCACCATCAGCTGCTGGTAATCCTTCTCGCCGAAATAGGCGGCATCGGGGAGCGACTGGAGCAGCAGCTTTGTCACCACCGTCGCCACCCCGTCGAAATGACCGGCGCGGTGCGCGCCGCACAGCCCCTCGGTCAGCCCGGACACCTGGACGAGCGTGGCAAATCCCGGCGGATAGATTTCCTCGGCGGCGGGAACGAACGCCAGGTCGACCCCGGCGTCGCGCAGCATGGCGAGATCGGCCGCCTCGCGGCGCGGGTAGGAACCGAGATCCTCGTTTGCGGCGAATTGCTTGGGGTTGACGAAGATCGTGGCGACGACGCGATCGCATCCCTCCCGCGCCGCGCGGACCAGCGCTACATGGCCCGCATGCAACGCGCCCATGGTTGGCACCAGCCCGATCCGCTCGCCGGATTTTCGCCACCGGGCGATGCAGCTCCGCAAATCGGCGATCGTCCGTACAATTTCAAGCCGTCGATCAGCCAAAGACCTAGCCCTTGACCGACCCCGATGTCAGGCCGGCTACGTAATGCTCGACAAAGAACGAGTAGATTATCGCGACCGGGATCGAGCCCAACAGCGCCCCCGCCATCAGCTGGCCCCAATAAAATACGTCGCCGCGAATGAGCTCGGCGATGACCCCGACCGGCACAGTGCGCACCGAGGTCTCGGTCAGGAAGATCAGCGCATAGAGAAACTCGTTCTGCGACAAGGTGAAGGCGAAGATGCCGGCCGAGATGAAGCCGGGGATGCACAACGGCAGAAAGATCCGCCGCATCGTCTGCAGGCGGCTGGCGCCGTCGATGCGGGCCGCCTCTTCGAGGTCCTTGGGCACGGTCTTGAAGTAGCCGAGCAGCAGCCAGGCGCAGAACGGCACCAGCATCGTCGGGTAGGTCAGGATGACCGAAGTCAGCGTGTTGCCGAGATGCAGCCGGTTGATGATGTCGGCGAGCGGGATGAAGAGGAGCGGCTGCGGCACCAGGTAGGTCGCCGCCACCGTCGTCGCGATCAGCCCGACCCCGGCGAACCGCATCCGCGCCAGCGGATAGGCCAGCATGATCCCGAACACCAGCGAGATCGCGGTCGCCACCACCGCGACCACCATCGTGTTCCAAGTCCACAGAAGAAAATTCGTCTGGCTCAGCAGATCGACATAGTGCTTGAGGGTCGGGTGGAACACGATCAGCGGCGTGATGTGCTTGTTGTACAGCTCGGAATTCGGCTTCAGCGAGGTGATCACCATCCAGTAGAACGGCAGCAATGCCACCACCAGGAAGAACCCGACCGGCAGCCACACCCTGACCGCCCGCTCGATCCGCCCATAGCCGGTGACCATCACTTGCTCCGCAAGTAGATGGTCAGCGCGACGATCAACAGCGCCAGCGCCGGCAGCATCGTCAGCGCGATCGAGGCGCCGAGCCCCAATTGCCCCGCCCCCATCGCGATGTCGAAGGCGTAGGTCGCGAACAAATTGGTCGCGTTCTGCGGCCCGCCATGCGTCAACACGTAGACCAGTTGAAAGTCGGCGAAGGTGAAGATCACCGAGAACAGGGTCACGATCATGATGATCGGCTGCAACAACGGCAGGGTGACGTAGCGGAAGCGGTGCCAGCCGCCGGCGCCGTCGATGGTTGCCGCTTCGTGCAGTTCGGGCGGCACGGTCTGCAACCCGGCGAGCAAGGTGATGCCATAGAAAGGCAGGCCGCGCCAAATGTTGATGAAGATGATCGAGCCAAGCGCCAGGTTCGGGTTGCCGAGCCAGGACGGACCCTGACCGGGCCAGCCGAGCGAGACGAGGACCCGGTTGACGACGCTGAACGCCGGATCGAGCATCCACATCCAGGCGACGGTGGAGAGCACGGTCGGCACGATGAACGGCAGGAGCAGCAAGGCGCGCACCAGATTCTTCATGCGGAAGTTCTGGTTCATCGCCAGGGCAAGGCACAGCCCGATAATGATCTTGAAGACTGTCGCGACGCCGGTATAGACGAAGGTGTTGAAGCACACCCGCCAGAAGATCGGGTCGTGGAAGTTGGTTACGAAATTCTGCAGCCCGACAAAATGGCCGGCATGCGCGACCGGCCGGTCCTCGAGGCTCAGCAGGATGCCGTAGACGAACGGATAGCCGATAAAGGCGGCGAGAAACAGCAGCGGGGCCGCCATCATCAGCCAGCCGAACACCCCCTCGCGGTCGAGCCAGCGGGCAAAGGTGAAGGGACGCCGCGGCCGGCGTGGCCGCGACGAGCAAGGCTTCGGAGCGGATCGTCATCGTCAGCGCACCATCCCGAACGAACTCCTCATCGCCCATGGCGCGGCGATTGCCGCGGCACCGTCACGCCACAGCGCGTGCAAGACTTGTGCCCTCCTAGCGCCTGCGATGACATGTGCACCGGCGGCGCACGGCTACACCGTTTTGTAGATCTCCTTGAGCTGCGCCTCGGCGTTCTTGATGACGTCCTTGGTCGAACTGCCGGAGCAGGCCTTGGCGAACATGTCGACGACGACGTATTTGGCGACGCTCTCGGCCAGCCGTCGGTCCGGCGGCGCCGGCCAGCCGAACAGGTGGCTGCTGGCGAGCGCGTCGCGATAAGGGAGGTTGCGCGGCTCGACCTGCCACATCGGCGCGTTGTCATAGCCGTGCAATAGCGGCTGATAATAGCTGACCGCCGAGGCGTACCACGCCCCTAATTGTTTTGGCGCCGACAGCCAGCGCAGAAGATCGTGCGCCTCCGGCTTCATCGGCGAGAAATTGAAGATCGAGTGGCTGACCGCGCCCAGCAAGTGGAACCGGCCCTTGGGCCCGGCCGGGTTCAACGATTGTTGGGTGACTTTGCCGATGTCGGGGAAATCGCGCTTGGCAACGAACAGAATGCTCTCGGCATTGTTGGTGCAGGAAATCTGCTCGGCCATCCAAGCCTTGTTGTTGCTGACGTCGACCCAGCCGAGAACGTCCTCGAACATTGTGTCCTTGAAGAATTTCCGCGCGAAATCGACCGCGCGGGCGGTCTCGTCGGAATCGATCGTCACAGTCTTGCCGTCTTCGGATACCTCGTGGCCGCCATAGGACCACAGCAGCGGATAGAGCCAGCCGTGGTTGTCGCCGAAGCCGTGGCCCAATTCAAATCCGAATGGATGCCCGTTCTTTTTCAGCTTTACGCCGGCTTCGTAGAGTTCGTCCCAGGTGCCGGGGAATTCCTTGACCCCGACCTCGGCAAACCAGTCGCTGCGCCAGTTCATCAGCTGGCCGATCGAGCAGAACGGGATCGCCTTCCATTTGCCGTCGACGACGGCCATTTCCTTGCCGGCGGGATACCAGCCGCCCTGCTGCTTGCCCATCTCCTCGGCGATGTCGGTGACGTCGGCGTATTTCTCGCTGAACAGGAACGGCATCAGCGAGATGTTCATCGTGATGTCGGCGCCCGAGCCGGTCTCGGCAATCGCGCTGACCCGCGTCGGGATGCTGCCGACGCTGATCAGCTGATAGTCAATCTTGATGCCGGTTTCCTTTTCATAGGCCGGGGCCAAGGTCTTCTGCATGTACTCGTCGAACGGCTTGATGAACGAGCTCTCGTGCAGCAGCGTGATCGATTTCTGCTGGGCTGCGGCGGACCGCGCCCCGATTGCCGCACCCATGGCGCCAAGCCCTGCAATCTTCAGAAATTTGCGGCGCGATGTGCCGTTCATCAGGTCACTCCCTCTTCGGCGGATGAGCCGGGTCACATGAACCGAGACTGAATTCTGGGTTTGTATAGCCGGCACTCCCGCGCTGCAACAGCCGCATGGGCCGCAACCCCGCGACCCTCCGAAGGCGACCGAGGCTAGGCGTTACGGGACTGCTCGTCTCAATCGCGCCCTCACGGGTGACCACACCGCCGCCCGCCGCGGCTGTCGCCCATTCCTTCTATCGTTTGCCGGGCTGTGGATAGCAAACTAGGCGGCAAGGCACTATGGTTTGCCCTTCTTCCACGAATGGTTCGGGAAAGCGTTAATGCAAAGGATCGCCGTTTTGAATATTCAGCCCATCGGCGCCGCTGACCGGGCGAAGATCGAGGCGGTCGATTCCGGCGATCCAATTGACCGACGCCGGCGGCTGGTTCGACGGCGAAATTCGCCAGACGTGGCCGGCCTACACCTCGGCGCGCTACCTGCCGCCCGGTTCGAAAGGTTCCGGAACCCGGGAGGAGCGAGACCGCCTCCTCGCCGAAGCGGAAATAATCCTCGGCGGCTTTCCCTTTCCGCTCGATCTGCGCGCCCGGGCGCCGCGGTTGAAGTGGTTTCATCAGCGGCCCGCCGGCGCCAGCAATTTGCTCAGGGGCGATCTGTGGGGCAGCGACGTGGCGGCGACGACCTCGCGCGGTGTGGGCAGCACCCTGGCGATGGCGGAATACGCGGTGGCCGGTATTCTGTACTTCGCCAAGGGCCTGCACCGCGTCGCCATCGATCGTGACGGCGGGTGCGTTCAGCCCTCGCGCCTATCGGCCGCTGCTGTTGGACGGCAAGACGGCATGCGTCGTCGGCGCCGGCGGCATCGGGCGCGATGTCGGCAGGCTCTGCGCCGCGCTGGGCCTGCGGGTCGTCGGCACCCGCCGCCAGCCGCAACCGGGCGAGCCCCTGCCGGCGGGGTTCAGCGAGCTCGGCGGTCCCCAGGACCTCGACCGGTTCCTGCCGGACAGCGATTTCGTCGTGATCTGCTGCCATTGGACGCCGGAAACGACCCGTCTCTTCGACAACGACCGCTTTGCCGCGATGAAAGCGGGCAGCGTGCTCGTCAACCTCGCCCGGGGCGAGATCGTCGACGAGGACGCGCTCGCCGACGCGTTGCAGCGCGATCACTTGCGCGGCTTCGTGGCAGGATGTTTATGTCGGCGAGTTCGAGCACCCGCCGCCGGCCCGGCTGTGGTCCGACCCCAGGGTGGTGATCACGCCGCATGTCTCCGGCGCCAGTGACGAGAACCGGCATGGGGCCATCGATCTCTTCTGCGACAATCTGCGCGCGTACATCGACGGCCGGCCGCTGCGCAATGTGATCGATTGGGAACGGGGCTATTAGACGCCAGCCGGAGTTTGGAAGGAAATCCCTATGGCCATTGCGGAATTTGACAGCGTCTGTACCTTCGATTGTCCCGACACCTGCAGCCTGACTGTCGGCGTCGATGATGGTCATATCGTTAGCGGTGCACGGCTCAAGAGCGGTGCCTTACACGGCCGGCGTGATCTGCGACAAGGTTGCCCGCTATACCGAGGATTTCGTGCACGGGCCTCAACGGCTGCTCTATCCGCTGCGCCGCATCGGGCCGAAGGGTTCCGGAGCCTTCGAGCGCATCTCGTGGGACGCGGCGCTGGACGAGGTCCATCGAGCGGGTCAGCGACGTAATCGGCCGGTGGGGACCGCAGGCGGTGATGCCGCTGAACTATGCCGGCCCGCACGGCTTGCTCGCCGGCGACAGCATGTCGCTGCGTTTCTTCAATCGGCTGGGCGCCACCCAACTCTATCGGCGGGCTTTGTGCGGCGGCGTGCGCAGCGAGGCGTGGGCAGGGACTTACGGCGCGGTGCCTGGCTGCCCGCCGGAATTTGCCGAAAACGCCAAGCTCAACGTCGTCTGGGGCAACAACGCAACCGTCGCCAATCTGCACCTCGTCCGTAGCATCAGCCACGCACGGCGTAAGGGCGGCAGGCTGGTTGCCGTCGATCCGCTGCGCACCAAGATTGCCGAGCAGGCCGATCTGCACCTGCAATTGCTGCCCGGCACCGACATATTGCTCGCCTGGTCCGTCGCCGCCGAGCTCGAACGGCTAGGCAAGTTGGACCAAGCCTTCATCGCCGCGAACGTGCTCGGCTTCGAGGAGTTCATGGCACTGGCGCGCGACTGGCCGGCGGCTCGGGCAGCGACGGCGTGCGGGCTGCCGGAGAACCAGATCCTGACCTTCGCGCATTGGCTGGCCGAGTCCGAACCGCTAGTCCTGACGCCCGGCAACGGGCTCGAACGCGGTCGTAATGGCGGCAGCGGCATCAGGGCCGCGATCGCTTTGCCGGCACTGCTCGGCAAGCTCGGCAAAGGCAGCGGCATTGTTCTCGGCGCCAGCAACGCCTTCCCCAAGACCCCGGCCAAATTGCAGCGGCCGGATCTCGCGCCCGCAGGCACCCGCACGCTCAACATCAACGATATCGGCCGGCATCTGGTCGAGGAAGACATCGACCCGCCATTGCGTGCCCTGTTCATCTATAACCACAATCCGATCGTCGTGCATCCCGACCAGAACCGGATGCGCCGCGGCCTCGCCCGCGAAGATTTGTTCGCGGTCGGCATCGATTTGACGATGACCGAAAGCCTGACCCATTGCGACGTGGTGCTCCCGGCCGCGACCCATTTCGAATGCGCCGATCTATATCCGTCTTATGGGCATCATTGGCTGCAACGCGCGGAGGCGGTGATCCCGCCATTGGGCGAATCCTTGCCGAACACCGAAATCTTCCGCCGCCTTGCCGCGCGCTTTGGCTTTGCCGAGCCGTGCTTCACGGCCACCGATGCCGAGCTGATGGACGATGCGGTCGATATGGCCGATCCCCGGCTGGCCGGCATCCGACCCAGCCGGATCTCGACCAAGAAAGCGTTGCAGATGACGGGACCGGACGGCAAACCGCTGGTGCTCTACGACAACGTCTTTCCGGCGACGCCGTCGGGCAAGATCGAGCTCAAATCCGAGACTTTGGCCGGGCGCTGGGGCGCCGCCGCCCTGCTGCCGGGCTGGCGCGAGCGGCAAGACTCGCATCCGCTGATGCTGATTTCGCCGGCTTCCGACAAGCGCATCTCCTCGACCCTCGGAGGTCTCGCCGGCTCGCGCCGCGCGCCGCCGCTCATGATGAACCCCGAGGATGCCGTGCAGCGGAGCCTCAAGCAGGGCGAAGAAGTGCGGGTGTGGAACGATCGCGGTGAGGTCATCCTGCCGCTTGAGGTGACCGATAAGGTGCCGCCGGGGGTGGTGGCCAGCGAGAAGGGCGCGTGGCTCGAGACGAGCCGCACCGGGCAAACCATCTCGGCCCTGGTCTCCGCCGATCTCCGCGCCGATCTCGCCGAAGGCGCCTGCTTCAACGACACCCCGGTCGAGGTGAGCCGCGCTTGACGAGGGCACGGAACACACCGGCCCACGGCGGCACAGTTCGCCCGGGCTTGGCGACCGCAACGGCGCAAGAGGAGCTGATGGACACGATGGCCGAAGAGACGCGCTTGCCGGCAGATATCGACGCGCAACCCCTGGTGCAGGCGGCGGCCGCGCTGCAGCCGGCGCTCCGCGACTACCATGACGAGATCGAGCGCGAGCAGCGCCTGCCGAAGGCCTTGGTCGAGCAATTGCGTGCCGCCGGGTTCTACAAGATGGTGATCCCGCGCGCGCTGGGCGGCCTCCAGGTCGACCCGCTGACCTACCTGCGCGTCGTCGAGCTTTTGGCCGAGGGCGCCGGCTCGGTCGGCTGGAACCTCGCCAACAACAGCATCGGTCAACTCGTGACGCTCGGGCTGCCGGACGAGGGTGTGCACGAGATTTACTCGCGCGGCGCCGACACGATCATCGCCGGCACCGCGGTGCCGGGGGGCGGGCAGGCGGCGCCGGTCGCGGGCGGCTACCGCGTCAGCGGCCGCTGGCAATTCGGCAGCGGCTGCCAGGAGAGCGCCTGGATGCTGGGCAGCTTTCAAATTCTTGACGACGGCCAGCCGCGCCGCCGCCCGGACGGCGGCTCGCTCTATTGGCGCGGGGTGTTTCCACGAACGGAAGCGGAAATCGTGCCGGGGAGCTGGGACGTCGCCGGACTGCGCGGCACCGGCAGCTTCGACTGGACGGTCGAGAATGTCTTCCTGCCGGAGCGGCGGACAATGCCGCAAGTCGGCATCCCGCTCGACAATCAGTGGGAGCGCTGGCCGGGGATCACCTACGCCTTGCCGGTCCAGTGCTGGGTCGGGCCGCACCACAGCGCGGTGATCACCGGCATCGCGCGGGCCGGGATCGACGCGCTGATCGAGCTGGCGGTCGAGAAGACGCCGCGCGGCCGGACCGGCATGCTGTGCGAGAACCCCCAGGTCCAGGACGCCGTCGGGCGGGCCGACGCGATCCTGAACGCCGGGCGCGCCTACCGCAGCGCGCAGATCGCCGAGCTGTGGGCGACCGTCGCCGCCGGCAAGGACACCACCCTCGAGCAGCGGGCCCGCTGCCGGCTCGCGTCGATCTACGCCGGCGACAGCGCGCGCGAGGCGATGGATCTGGTGTACCGGCACGGCGGCAGCACCTCGTTCAAGCGCGCGAGCCGCCTCGCCGAATGCTGGCGCGACCTGCACGTCGTCGGCCAGACGGTCACGATCGCGCCCGAGTGGTACCCGATCGGCGGCCGGGTGTATCTGGGGATGGATCCGGGCTCGCGTCTGCGCTAGCTCACCGGCGGCTACACGGCGGGCGCGGCGCCCGGCCTCGGCCGAGCGAAATTCCCGTAGAACCGGAACAATCGGGAATTTAGCCGGGAATTTCTTGAATTCGGTCTCGAAACCGCCAATTCCCAAAAAAATATAGGCGCTAAATCAATGGGTTGCAGAGAAATTCCCGTCGGCAACGAACCGGGAAGTTTTTCCGCCGAACCGGGAATTAATTCCGCATAACCGGGAATTACGGGAACGACCGGGAATCGCCGCTGGCGAAGCCCGATTACCCGCAGCCAACCGACGCGGCCTCAACATGCTGCGGGAAGACACCTCTCCCGTGAAGGACCACATCAAGACCCTGAAGGCGTCGAACATTGGCGGCGATATCCGCTTTTCCGCCTGCCACAACACGCAGATGGCGATGGAGAAGCGCGAGGGCCATCCGATCGAGATCGTTCCCGAGGCTACGGTCGTGCCCGCCGGCATCGTGCGTTTGACGCAGCTCGAGGAGCAGGGCTGGAGCTACATTCGCCCGTAGCCAGGTCTCGCCGACGGACGCTTTTCGAGTTACCGTGATCGACAATGGTTTCCGCGCCGATGAGGTGATCGAGTGACACGCTGCAATCCTGAAATCCACCAAGAAACATTATCCCGCCAACAGAACCGGAAGAAAAAGAACAGGACGACGTTAAAATCCTCGTCCTAACGGGGCTCGTGCTGCAACTATTGACAATAGAACGCCTAAGCCGATACCAAAGATATGAGCGATAACCACAAGAAGCGTAGTGTCGGAGAACGCGGCGGCGAACATGCTGAAAGCGGCATTTGATTGGATGGTGCAAAACTCGCCCTACGCCGCAAAATGTAATATTATTACATATCGTGAACTGACTATTATCATATCGGGCACGTTGGTTATTTTTCTCAATTAATGGCATATGACGCAATCAAGAAAATGAGGTGCCATTTTCGGCAAGCGCGGCCCACTGTGCCCAATAGAGGACGGACATCGTCCCCAAGCAGAGCATGGCGATGCCGCCGGGCGCATCGGCGCCACAGCTCCGAGGGTGCTCTTTACCCCCGTTTCATCGTTCAGAACCCAAATTCGGCCTGCTGGTTGGCGCGCAGCAGGGCGACGTTGGCGGCGCCGAGCGCGGTGGCGAAGCTGTGATTGGCGCGGTCGCCGAACATCAGCACCTCGCTGATCCGGCAGGTGCACGAATCTGCGCCTGTGGAAGTGGCGCCGATGCCCATCCCAACGGCACTGAACCCCAGCCTCGTCGTGGTCGGGGTGCTGGCGTTGCCGTCCGAATAGAGCACGATCGAGGGTGTCGTGGCGCCGTCCAAGGTGATGCTGTGGATGGTGTTGTCGGCGCAGCCGGTCGATAGGGTCGGGCCGCCGCCGCCATTGTGCATCGCGCCCAAGCAAGTATCGGCGGTGTTGCCGAAGCCCAAGAAGGTGTCAGGACCCGTGCCGATGGCCGAGGTAATGATGCCGCTTGGCGTGGTAAACGAGCCGGTACGCTGCGCCACCGCCGAGAGCGTGTAACCATTGATGCCGGTGTACAGCCTGATCGCGCCGCCGCCGGTGAAGTAGTGAGTCGGGCTGGTGACGATGCAGACCGTGATCTTGGAAGTCCCGCAACCGGAGAAAGCGATCGTCGGTCGCGCCGAGGTCGAAACCGCGGTGAAGTCGAGCGCCGGGTTGCCGCCGGCGACCGTGACGTCTTGGTTGAGTGCGCTATTGTACCATTTCTGCACGGTGCAGTTGTTGAGGCCGCTGACAGGTCCGCAGAAAGCGGACAAGGTCGTCGTATCGATATCGTTTCCGCTCAGCCCGATGTCCTCGCACGGCGAATTGGGACCCTGCCCCTGACAGGCGTTGAGCAGTGGTCCCATGTAACCGGCATAGGGTTTGCGCAGCGTGTAGGCGGCGGCCAGGTACTGCATCTGACCAATATGCCCCTTGGTCACACTTCGGCATAGTACCGTACTCTCCGAACAAATCGCCCGGCCCCTGATAACCTAGCGTCAATGTCGCTTGGAACGCCGCCTCGTTGGCGTAGAGGGCTGCCGCTTGGCGGGAATTCAAGTCCGACGTGTAAAATGCTTCGGATCTATTTATAGCGGGTCCATTGTATGCGTGGTCACCGGTAGCCCCCCACGTCATCCGGCCTTGCGTGACGAGCGGATGGGCAACGGTACGATTGGTCACAATCTGCGCGTTGTTCGCCCAGGCATTATTGGGACCTCTCCCACCGGCGGTAGCGAGTACCTGGATCAGATCGCCGTTCGAGGTCGGCGTGAAAGAGCGCCTGTGGTCCCTCGCCTTCGGTGTCAAAAGCGCCGCAATACCTTGTAACCACGCAAGCATCGTATTTAACCCCGAACCCAACATAGGCCGAGAACATCGCTCCAAAAGGGAAGGGAGCTGGAGTATTCTCATTGAGTCCAGCCTGTCCGCCGGCCTCACTCCAATAAAGATTGCTGCCCGAATAGAACAGGGATTGAGCGCCACCGGTGAGCGCGGTGCACCCCGTTTTGTCCAGGTAGAAGTTCGTACCGGTGCCTGGCCCGCCCTTCTGGAACTGCGGCAGGTTGCTGTGAGCGGGCCAGGTCAGGTAGGTCGGCATGGCCGAGGGCGTTGCGTTGGTGATGTCGCAACCGCCCGTCTTGCCGTGAACTGCCTCGTAGGCTTGGTCGTAGACCGTCGACAGAAAGCAGTTCCGCGATATCACGCCCGAAACCGCTGCGTTGCAGAAGGCTTGGACCGCCGCCGTGTCCGTTCGCCCGTTCCTGGTGAAGCCGATGCTCTGCGTCGTCCCATCAACCGAGCGGTAGACGGCTATCCCCGTGGTCGCACCGGCGACCATCTTGCGCTCGGTGGAATAGGCATAGGTGCAGGTCGGGTTCGATCCCCCGCAGAGAGGCGTGTACGCGACGGCGGCGGCTGCAGCCCCCGACAGGAGCACTACCGCGGTCGCCAGGAGCTAGCAAACACCGCATCGCGGACTATTCCTCCGTATTCGATCAAACGATATCAATTGAGTTACGATAGGATTTCTACGAACCAACCCACGAACTAGACCACGAGCCGCCCGCATGCGATCAGCGTCCGCGCGAAGAAACTAACGTCGCAGCGTTCCATTAGTCGATATCCTCTGTCTACGTCGGGTGACGACGTTCACGGGTCAAATGAAACGTGATGTTGCCGCCGGTTTCGGCGCTGATTATATGCGTTTTAGGATCTAAGGTGCGTTCCCCACCCGGTTGCCGCGGATGGCGCATAACCGCCGTTCTGGAAAATCATCGGCGGCGGCGCTGTCAAAAAAGCCGATAACTCACATTATGGAAAAATCCCCCTTTTTCGGGAAGTTAGCGGCGGTATTGTTCAACCGCGCAAAATTCGGCGCATAGTCCCTTTTATGGAAAATCGCCGCGCCGAGGTCGCGTAACAGTAGATTCTGGAAAATCGTTTAGCACGCTCCCTGCCAATTCCAGCTTTAAATGATCCAATCCTTCAATTCAGGACTCGGCGAGTGTGTTGTAGCTCTCAAACTTACAGTGCACACGCGCTGTGTTGGAGGAGCTACAATAAGTGATCACGCCCATCGGTATCACTGCCCCGACGCCCCGCCCGGTAATAACCCAACGAAACGCGCTCTCGCTATCGGACAATTTCACGGTCGATGTAGGGTCTCCGTGATCCGCAACAAATTCAGCAACGGAGCGCCCCATATATGCATTCAGCGAAGATTCCATTCGTTGTTGCTGTCCATTGCACCCGCCGAGTACGGCCAACGTGGTAAGCAGCATTATCCAAAGCGGGAGTCACGGTTCGCTCAAGACTCCGTATGTTCGAAGCAGCAACCCTCAGCGCAATTTCTCTGGCTCGCGGATCAGCCAGCATTTCCTTTTGGAGTGCCTCGCTGCGCGCGTTCAGCGAAAGAAGCCGTGGCGCAAAGTCTTCCACAAACTCGATGGCGCTGCCGCACTTATCGTTTACACCGAAGAAGAAATTCATTAAGCTGATGCCAATTCCACCAATAGTGTATAGATCAGTTCTCGCATAGTAGTTGTCTTCGATATCAAAGAACGGCAAATAGTACTCAGTGCCTCTTAACTCGAAGATGCGGTGAGTATACACGATGTTGGCATGAGCAGTTGATTGGTTGATCCGGTCTTTGTGATCTTTGATATACAGAGAGGCGTCTGGAAAATTATCATTTAGCCACTTGTAACGCTTGCGTGCTAGCGCCTGCGACGAATTGAGAATACCGTCTTCCGTAGCGTCAGCAAACAGGGTGGGGTCGGTGTGGACAATCGCAAATGCAGCGCACACCGCAGCTTCGAGCGTCTGGCGAAGATTCATCATGGCTTGGGTTTGGTGTAACCGCACGGTCGAAAGCAAGGCCAACAAATGGTGTTTTTTCGTGAGTGACCAAAATCGCGCAAAAATGGGCAATGTGGCGGCACTGACTTTGGCAAAGAGGCTGATAAAGATTGTGACGGCCTCAGCATACTTGTAATATTCGCTATACCTCTCTGCGGCGCTCATTACGAGCCGGTGTTCGGTCTCGATGATCTCTGGCAGCGTAGATTGCTGGATCAATACCACGGTTGCAGGCCTCCAATGGTCGCAGCTTCCGAGGAAGCCTCGTGTGCTGGGTTGTTCATGCCGTCAATCTTGAGATCGTGCTCTTTCCTACGCCGTAGCTTCGGGCGAGTTCGGCAAGGGTAGCACCCTCCGCCCGCCGCCGCCGTGCTTCGGCCTTCTGCGCGTCTGTGAGTTTCGAGGGTCGGCCCATGTGCTGCCCGCGCTTCTGCGCCCGACCGCGGCCTTCGGCGGTGCGGGTGCGGATAAGGTCGCGCTCCACGTCGGCCAGTCCGCCCAACACGGCAATCATCAACCGCCCGGTGCTGGTGCCGGTGTCGGCCCACGGCTCGGCCAGTGACCGGAATTGCGCCTTGGCGTCCACGATCTGCTTGACGATGGCGAACAGGTCGAAGCTGCTGCGCGCGAGGCGGTCGATCCGCGTCACCGTCACCACGTCGCCGGGGGCGAGGGCCCTGAGCATTTTGAGAAGCTCGCGCCGGTCGTTGTGCGCGCCGGTCACCTTCTCGCGGTAAATCTTGGCGGTGCAGCCTGCCGCCCGTAGCTGCTCAAGCTGGCTGTCGAGCGTCTGCCCGACGGTGCTGACGCGGGCATAGCCGAGACGGCGGTTTTCGGGGGGCGGTTCGGCCTTGCTTTTCAATTTCGTTTCGGTCATAAGTTACGGAAAGCGTAACCCCTTGATCGGACAGGCGCAAGAGTTTTTCCCGGATTTCTTGATTTCTGCAACTGCTCAGGCCGCCTGCCGCTCATGCGCGGTCGCGGATTGCCGTTGATCAAGGCGCTCAAAGGCGCAATCATCGCAAAACCGCTGGAATCCGACGTATGTCGGTTAATGAGAACGTCCCACAGCGGCCCAACGACAGGGAGGATCAGATGGCGATACGAGGCCTGCTAGGGGGTACATTATTTATGACGGTCGGTGCAATCGTGCCCGCAGGGGCGCAGACTCCACCGTCGTCGTCGCCCCCACAGGCGCCACAAGAGGCTCAGGTCCCCGGCAAGACGCCGCAGGAACGCTGCCAGTATCGGTACATGACCGCTCATGGCTATCATCATATCGGGCCAAAAGCGCAGGCAGCGTGTCCCGATCCGAAGCAAGAACAACCCAACGACAATTAAATTAAAAAAAGATAAAACCCATGCTGATCTGGCCCGTTTAGGATTCCCGGCTCGCAGGGATCGTGCGAAGTCTGGGCTTAAACCTACATCTTGTGTTTCTTGCGCGTCCGGGGCGCTCTGTCAAAGCCGCATAATTGCATATTATGAAAAATGTTTTCAGGTAATCATAAAGTCCCTATCTTAACCTCCTAGTCCTTGGTGACCAACCGACCATTGTTGACTTGCTGGTCGGGCGCCACTGAGCGCCACAACGACTTTGCTGCGTGCCGGAATACGTGACCCTGCCCGGGCACAAAATCTAGTGGTGTGAACCAGACGGATTATTCCCATTGCGCATCCTTCGTCGCCCCCGCGAAAGCGGGGGTCCAGGGCGGCAAACGGGGTTTTGGTTGCTCTGGGTTCCCGCTTTCGCGGAAATGACGCAAGAAGGGATCGGGTACTAACTGTCGAATTCGTGCCACTAGGACGGATGAAGAGCGGCTCCGGGAATCGCGACGGGTAGCCGCTCGATCTGTTTTTTGATGTATGGCAGCGGCTGAGCCGCACCATGTTCGGCGGGCCACGACATTTTTCACGTAGCGGGGCCGCGATCAACCATGCGCCGCGGGCTCTGCCCGCTCAGGGTTCATTTTTCTCCGCGAGGTTCGGGCCCGGTCAGCGGCCGCGGAAGTGCTTGTAGAAGTCGGTGACGTCGGGGTTTTGCTGGAAGCCGAGAAGCATGTTCAGGTCGGTGCCTTTGTGCCCGGGGAGCGGGATCACCTCCTCAATATGGTCGGTGACGCCGGCGCGGATCTGGTCGGGGTCGAAGGCGATACGGACGGTAAATGGCTTCTTGCTGAGGATCGATTGATTGGGCCCGGTCACCGCGACAAAGTAGGTCAGATCAACAGTGTTGGTCTTGCCCGGCCGGGCCGCGCTGGCCGACGACGATCACATCGAGGCTCAGATGCATCGCGTCGCCGTCGTAGCCGCATTTGCGATCGACCTCGCTCAACAGCCCGTAAAAGGCCACGTTCTCCGGGTTGCGCTCCAGCGCGGAGCCGAACACGGCGGTGTTGGGTGGCCTCTTTCTCTTGTTCCGGTGTGAGGGAAGGAGGTCGGCCCATGTGCTTCCCACGGGCCTTGGCGCGGCTTCGGCCTTCGGCGGTGCGGGTGCGGATAAGATCGCGCTCAACATCGGCCAAGCCGCCCAGTACCGCCAGCATCAAGCGCCCGGTGCTGGTCGCGGTGTCGGCCCACGGTTCCGCCAAGGATCGGAATTGCGCCTTAGCGTCTGCGATGCGCCTTAGCGTCTGCGATGCGCTTGACGATGCCGAACAGGTCAAAGGTATTGCGGGCCCGCCGGTCGCGTCCACGAAGTTTCTTGTGATCGGACAAAAATATCCTACGTGATCGCTGATGACTGGGAACGAGTTCCTACGTCGGATCACCCGGCTCGGTCGGGCGCGCGCATTGCCGTCCGTTTCGACCGACGCCACGGCAAGGGCAGTCACGGGACGCTGCACTACGGGAGCCACAAGACCACTCTAAAGGATCTGCGCAAGGAAATCGGCACCGGCCTGTTGCACGAGATGCTCGCCAAGCTCGGGCTGAGCCAGCACGATCTCGACTAATAGAGGATACCACGATGACGGCTTACAGCTATCCCCGTGACACTGGAACCGGATGCGGAAGGGCGTCTGGTCGTGCACTTTCCTGCCTTACCCGAGGCCTTGACGGACGGTGTCGATGAAGCCGAAGCGCTCCGCGAGGCGGCAGATTGTCTCTCCGAAGCGCTCGCCAGCCGCATTGTCGATGGAGAAGAGATCCCAGCCCGCAGGACCGCTCGTGTCCGGTCAGTATCTCATCTCGCCGTCTGCAACCATCGCGCTGAAGGCAGCTCTCTACGAGGCGTTGCGCCGGCGCGACATGACGGTTGCCGACCTTGCCGCGCGGCTCGACATGGACTGGCACCAGGCGGCGAGCGCTTATCGACCCCCGCCGTGCCTCGAAGCTGACAAGCCTTTCAGCCGCGCTCCACGCATTGGATTGTGAAATTCGCTTATTGTTCCATGACCCGAAGGAACAGGGTGAGGGATCACTTAAGGCGCGGGCCGAGACTTTTGTTTACGGTCGCCCTCGCTCGGCCGGTGTGGAGCGCAGCAGTCAACAGACGCCGTCGCTGAGCGATGCGATATTGAGAGCCGTGCAAGCGTATGGCGAGGGCGCCACTGCCCAAGAAGTTCTCAACTATCTCTCACGAGAGTTCGGGATGACGGTCCGGGCAAACCACCTGGGCATAGCGCTGCAACGCCACCGCCGTAGCGGGCGGCTGGAAAATCGCGATCAGCGTTGGTATTCGCCCTCGGCAAAGGTGAACCCCTCCGCACGCCCGGGCGGCGCACGGGTCAAGCGAGATTGAAGGCCTGTTAGCCGTCTTGGATTGCCGCCACGCCGGCTGACTTCCGTAATTGTTGGAATACGTGACCCTGCCCGGACACAAAATCTAGAACAGATGAAGAGCGCATCGGGATCGCGACGGGTAGCCGCTCAATCTGTTTTTGATGTAAGGCAGCGGCTGAACCGCACCATGTTCGGCGGACCACGACATTTCTCACATAGCGGGGCCGCGATCAACCATGCGCCGCGGGGTCTGCTGCTCAGGGTTCATTTTCTCCGCGAGGTTCGGTCGCGGTCAGCGGCCGCGGTAGTGCTTGTAGAAGTCGAGGACGTCGGGGCTTTGCTGGAAGCCGACAAGGATGTTCAGGTCGGTGCCTTTGTGCCCGGCGAGCGGGATCACCTCCTCGATATGGTCGGTGACGCCGGCGCGGATCTGGTCGGGGTCGAAGGCGATACGAACGGTAAATGGCTTCTTGCTGAGGATCGATTGATTGGGCCCGGTCACCGCGACAAAGTAGGTCAGATCAACGGTGTTGGTCTTGCCCGCCGGGCCGCGCTGGCCGACGACGATCACATCGAGGCTCAGATGCATCGCGTCGCCGGCGTAGTCGCACCGGCGATCGACCTCGCTCAACAGCCCGTAAAAGGCCACGTTCTCCGGGTTGCGCTCCGGCGCGGAGCCGAACACGGCGGTGTTGGAGAGCGGCCGCAGGATGACGGCGGTCGGACAGGATTGGGCGGGCGTCGTCGACGAAGACGAGAACGGCAACCAGCTGCAACCGGAAAGGACAAGAAGACCGAGTACCGCCGCAACCCGTGCGGCCCAAGCCCGGCTCACAGTCCGTTGTGCGTACCGTCGCAGAACGGCTTGCCGGACGTCTGCTTGCAGCCGCACAGCCAGACCTCTTCGCTGGCCGCGGCGGTGAACGGGACCGGAGTGAGCCCAGTGCCCTGATGGGAGCCGTCGCAGAACGGCTGGTTGGCGCTGCGTCCGCAGGCGCACCAGAAATACCGCTTGCCGGCTTCGACGGTGATGCCGTAGGGCTCTTTTTGTGCTGGAATCGGGTCGGCCATTGCTTGTTCCCCCAACAGAGTCGTAGCCGATATCCGCGCGCACCGGCGGCGGCTCGACGGCGCCGGGACTGTATTCGAGCCGCGCTCGGCGCACAAGACCGGGTCGATGCCGGGCCGGGTCGATGCCGGGAGCACTGGAGCAAGCCGATGGCGGTCTATACCGACGTCGCCGACGACGAGCTGAGGGCCTTTGTCGCGCTCTACGACATCGGCGAGGTGCTGTCGTGCAAAGGGATCGCCGAAGGGGTCGAGAATTCGAATTTTCTGGTCGCCACCGAGCGCGGCAATTTCATCCTTACCCTTTATGAAAAGCGGGTCACCCGCGAGGACCTGCCTTTTTTCATCGCGCTGATGGATCATCTGGCGCATCGCGGGGTCGCCTGTCCGACCCCGTTGCGCGGACACGACGGGGTCGCCCTGCGCGAGCTGTGCGGCCGCCCGGCGGCGATGGTGACGTTTCTCGCCGGGATGTGGCCGCGGCGCATCCAGCCGTTCCACTGCGCCGGCGTCGGCCGGGCATTGGCCGCATTGCACAGCGCCGGGATCGGTTTTCCGATGGCCCGAACCAACGATCTTTCGGTCGCGGGTTGGCGGCGACTGTTCGAAGCCTGCCGGAAACGCGCGGGCGAGGTACAGCCGGGACTCGCCGAGGAGCTCGCCGACGAGCTGTCGCTGCTCGAGCGGTGCTGGCCGCGCGATCTGCCGGTCGGGGTGATCCATGCCGATCTGTTTCCCGACAACGTGTTTTTTCGCGACCGCGATGTCTCCGGTCTGATCGACTTCTATTTCGCCTGCACCGATTTTTTCGCCTACGACTTGGCGGTGTGCCTCAACGCCTGGTGTTTCGAAGGCGACGGCAGCCTGAACGTGACCAAGACCCGGCTGCTGCTCGACGGCTATCGCCGGGCGCGGCCCCTGGCGCCGGAAGAACTCGCCGCACTGCCGCTGCTGGCGCGCGGCAGCGCGCTGCGCTTTCTGCTGACGCGGCTGTTCGACTGGCTCAACCAGCCGCAGGGAGCATTGGTGCGGCCCAAGGACCCGCTCGAATTTTTGCGCAAGCTGCGCTTTCACCGCACCGTCGGAAGTCCGCGAGATTACGGCCTCGATGTCTGAGATCGGTGGGCCCGAGCCGGCCGAGGTCGAGATCTTTACCGACGGCGCTTGCAGCGGCAATCCCGGCCCGGGGGGCTGGGCCGCGATCCTGCGCTATCGCGAGGTCGAGAAGGAGTTGAGCGGGTTCGAGCCGGTCACCACCAACAACCGCATGGAGATGATGGCGGCCATTTCGGGGCTGGAGGCCCTGAAGCGGCCGTGCCGGGTGCGGCTGTTCAGCGACAGCCAATATCTGCGCGACGGCATCACCAAGTGGATCCACGCCTGGAAACAGCGCGGCTGGCGCACCGCCGACAAAAAGCCGGTCAAGAATGTCGATCTGTGGCAGCGGCTCGACGCCGCCGCGCAGCGCCACCAGGTCGCTTGGGAATGGGTGCGCGGCCATGCCGGTCACCCCGAAAACGAACGGGCCGATGCGCTCGCGCGCGCCGCGATCGCCGAGGCGGCCGCGGCAGAGCGGGCCGAAGGAAATCCGGCGGCTAGCGGAAATTGCGGCTCCGCACGACGATGTCGCGGGCGTCGCTGCCGGGCATTTTTCTCGGAAGCTTTACCGGCGGCTCGGCATCGCCGGTGTGGTCGCGCAGGGTGTTGAGACGCGGCGTCATGTCCGCGAGCCGCTCGGCGACGACATGGATGACGCTCTGCTCGCGCTGCAATTTGCCGGTGCAGCGCAGCAGGGTGGCGCCGAGCGCGGCGCGGCGGAAGCGTTCGAGGATGGCCGGCCAGATGATCAAATTGGCGATCCCGGTCTCGTCCTCGATGGTGATGAAGACGACGCCGTTGGCGCTGCCCGGGCGCTGGCGGATCAGCACGATCCCGGCGATGGCGAGCCGGCGGTCGACCGGCAGACGGGCGAGGTCGGCGGCGGTGACGAGGCCTTCGCCGGCAAGCTCGCTGCGCAGAAAGGCCAGCGGATGGCGCTTTAGAGTGAGGCCGAGGCTGGCGTAATCCTCGACGACCTGCTCGCCCAGCGGCATCTCCGGCAGCAGCGCCATGGCGCGCGCTTCGGATGCCGCTGCGGTGCAAGCTCCGGAGAAGCCCCCCTCACCCTGCCCTCTCCCCCCAATGGGGGGCGAGGGTTTTTCTTTAGAGGTCTCCGCGGCGGCGAAGAGCGGCAGCGGGGGGTCGCCGAGCGCCTTTAAGGCCCACAATGCGCGGCGGCGGTCGAGCCCGACCGAGCGGAACGCGTCGGCCTCGGCCAAGCGCTCGAGCGCGCCGCGGCCGAGCGCACAGCGCCGCCACAGCGCGTGCGGGTCGGGGTAGCCGCCGCTCCGCGCACGGCGACGAGGCGCTCGGCATCGGCCTCGGCGAACCCTTTGATCTGGCGCAAGCCGAGGCGCAGCGCAGAACGATGGTCTTTCTCTGCACACCCGTCGTTCCCGCGAAAGCGGGAATCCGAGGGGGCCAGGGTCCGAACGGTGGCCCTGGACCCCCGCTTCTGCGGGGGCGACGATAAACGACGGCTCCAACGTGCAGTCCCAGAAGCTGTGGTTGACGTCGACGGCGCGCACCTCGACCCCGTGCTCGCGGGCGTCGCGGACGATCTGCGCCGGGGCGTAGAACCCCATCGGCTGGCTGTTGAGCAGGGCGCAGGCGAAGATTTCGGGATAGAAGCATTTGATCCAGGCCGAGACGTAGACCAAGAGCGCAAAGCTCGCCGCATGGCTCTCCGGAAAGCCGTAGGTCCCGAACCCTTCGATCTGGCTGAAGCAGCGCGTCGCGAAGTCGCGGTCGTAGCCGTTGGCCGCCATCCCGGCGATGAATTTGTCGCGGAACAGATGGATGTCGCCGTTGCGCTTGAAGGTCGCCATCGCGCGGCGCAGCCGGTCGGCCTCCTCCGGGGCGAAGCCGGCGCCGACGATCGCGATCTTCATCGCCTGCTCCTGGAACAATGGCACGCCCATGGTCTTGCCCAGCACCTGGCGCAATGCCTCGGAAGGGTAGTCGACCGGCTCAAGCCCGGAGCGGCGGCGCAGATAGGGGTGCACCATGTCGCCCTGGATCGGACCCGGCCGGACAATCGCGACCTCGATGACGAGATCGTAGAATTCGCGCGGCTTGAGCCGCGGCAGCATCGTCATCTGGGCGCGGCTTTCGACCTGGAAGACGCCGAGCGAATCGGCGCGGGACAGCATCTCGTAGACCGCGGGATCCTCGGCCGGCACGGTGGCGAGCTCGATCCGGCGGCCGTAATGCTGCTCGATCAGCGCAAAGGCCTTGCGGATGCAGGTCAGCATGCCGAGCGCCAGGACGTCGATCTTCAGAATGCCGAGCGCGTCGAGATCGTCCTTGTCCCATTCGATGACGGTGCGGTCCTCCATCGCCGCATTCTCGATCGGCACCAGCTCGGACAACGGCCCGCGGGTGATCACGAACCCGCCGACATGCTGCGAGAGATGGCGCGGAAAGCCGGTCAGCTCGGCGGCGAGATCGAGGGCGAGGCGCAAGGTGCGGTCGGCGGGGTCGAGCCCGGCCTCGCGCACCCTGAGGTCGGCGATCGGGTCGTTGCTCCAGCCCCAGACGATGCCGGCGAGCGCCGCGACGACATCGACCGAGAGGCCCAGCGCCTTGCCGACCTCGCGGATCGCCGAGCGCGAGCGGTAGCAGATCACGGTGGCGGCGAGCCCGGCCCGGTCGCGGCCGTATTTCTGATAGAGGTACTGGATCACCTCCTCGCGCCGCTCGTGCTCGAAATCGACATCGATGTCGGGCGGCTCGTTGCGCGCGGCGCTGATGAAGCGCTCGAACAACACGTCGATGCGCGCCGGGTCGACCGCGGTGATGCCGAGGCAATAGCAGACCGCCGAATTGGCGGCCGAGCCGCGCCCCTGGCACAGGATGCCGCGCGCCCGCGCGAACCGCACGATGTCGTGGACGGTCAGGAAATAGCGGGCGTAGTCGAGCCGCTCGATCAGCTGCAGCTCGTGCGCGATCAGATCGCGGATCTTCTCGGGAATGCCCTTCGGAGCAGTCATTCCGGGCTGCGAAGAGCGTCGGATCACCATGGCGGCTTCATCGTCATCCCATCGCTGCGCGACGGGCCCCTCCCTCTCCCCCCTGAAGGTGACGGAGAGGGGCTTTTCCGGAACCGCTCGGCCGCGCCTGCCCAGGCGAGATCGGCGAGGCGCTGCTGCGGCGTGCGCCCGTCCTCGGCGGTCTCGTCCGGGTATTCGTAGCGCAGCTCGTCGAGACTGAAACGGCAGCGCTCGACGATTTCGAGACTGCGCGCCACGGCGTCCTGATGGCCGCGAAACAGCCGCGCCATCTCCTGCGGCGGTTTCAGATGGCGCTCGGCATTGGCGGCGAGGCGAAAGCCGGCCTCGGCGATCGTGCAGCCTTCGCGGATGCAGGTCAGCACATCCTGCAGCGGGCGCCGCTCGGGGAGGTGATAGAGCACGTCGTTGGTCGCGACCAGCGGCAGTCCGACCGCCTCGGCCAGTGCGGCGAGATGGGCGAGGCGGCGCGCATCGTCGCCGCGATAGAGGTGGTGGGCGGCGAGATAGGCGCGGCCGGCGAAATCCGCCGCGACCCGGGCGGCAAAGGCGCCGCATTCGTCCGAGATCGCTGCCTCGGGCGGCAGGCAGGACGACGATCTGGCCCTCGCCGTGCGCCACCACATCGGCGTAGTCGAGACGGCATTCGCCCTTGGGCGCGCGGCGCTTGCCCGATGTCAGCAGCCGCGTCAGCCGGCCATAGGCGGCGCGATCCTCGGGAAAGACGAGCAGGCTCATGCCGTCGCAAAGATCGAGCCGGCAGCCGACGACGAGACGCAGCCCGACCTCTTTCGCCGCCTGATGCGCGCGCACGATGCCGGCGAGGCTGTTGCGGTCGGTGATCGCGATCGCGCCGTGGCCGAGGGCGGCGGCGGTCATCACCAGCTCGGCCGGATGCGCCGCCCCGCGCAGAAACGAGAAATTGGTGGTGACCTGGAGCTCGGCGTAGCCGGCATCTCAGGCGAAAGATGCCATGGATGAACCAGCGCGGCGGGTGGTTGCTGTCGGAAAGGCCTGCCCGGAACAGCCAGAAGCGCCGCCCTTCCTCGTCCTCGACCCGGTAATAGTCGCGGATCGCATCGACGGCGCCGGATCCTTCAGACCGCCACCATTCTTCGGCGATCCGCTCCGGCCCGTCGGCGCGCGTCACCCGGTGTGGGCGCCGCCGCCAGGTGAAGCGAAACGGCGGGTCGTCGGGCAGCAACCAAAAAGCGTCGACCGGCTCCGGCGGCTCGAACAGCCGGATCGGACGCGGCGGTTTGCCGGAGACCCAGGCAGCGGGAGGGCAGGGGCCGGCGCCACGCCTCGAAGCTGCCCCCTCACCCTCCCCTCTCCCCCGCTCGCGGGCGGAGAGGAAATGAAATCTGGACCGAGGCGCGCTCCGGGATGTGGCTCTCGCGCGGTTCGAGCCGGTAGAGCGCGGCGAGCCCGAGCCTGTTGCCGAGCCGGTCGAGGAGCGGGCCCGTGCCCGCCATCGCCCCGGTGTCGGGCGAACCGGCAAAACCGATCTGCTCGGGAGGCAATGGCTCGACCGCAAAGGCGGCGAGGATCATGTCTTCGATGCCGAGGCCGGGATCGACGGTGTCGAGCCGCTCTTTAAAGAGAGCGGCGAGGTGGTGCGGGTCGCGGCTGGGGCGAGCGGTTCCGAGGACGATCCGTTCGACCCGGCCATCAATGCGATGGAAGGCGAGATCGAGCCGCCGCGCTCCCACCCCTTCCCGCGCCAGACGAAGGACGAGATCCTCGGCGAGCCGCTCGGCCGCAAGCGCGAGATCGGCGGGATCGGCGATCGGTTCGGCAAAGCTCAGCCGCACGCGGCGGACCGGCGCTTCGCCGAGCGGCGACAATGGCTCGGGCAGATCATCGAGCGCCTGATCGAGACGCCGCGCCACCGCTTCGCCAAACCGGCGGGCGAGGGCGGCGCGCGGCATCGCATAAAGATCGCCGACTCGCTTCAGTCCGACCCGCCGCAACCCTTGAGCGGTAGCCGGGTCGAGGCGCAGCGCTTCGACCGGCAATGGGGCGAGGCCGGTGCGCGCGTCCCCCGGCGGCAGGATCACGATGCGCTCACCCGATTTGCGCAAAGCGGGCCAATGCCCAGGCTGCGCCGAGCGTGTCGGCAACGGCGATACGGGAGGCGATGCCCTGGCGATCGAGGCGGGACATCAGATCGGCGGCGAGGGCGGGCTCCCCACCCCACAGATGAGCCGAGCCGGTGATCTCGACCCGCACTCCGTCCGCCCCGTCGGGCGCCGTCCACGGGCTGTAGCGGCCGCACCATTCGGCCAGCCGGCGCAGCGCCGCCATATCTTCGGCGGGCTCGGCTGCGGCGGTGGCGAGACCGGGCAGAAAAGAGAGCGCATCGGCCAACGGCATTCCCGGGGCGAGGCCGGCGGCGGAAGCTGCCGGGTTGACCGCGGCGAGCAGTCGCCGGCCGGCGGCCTCGATCACCGTGGCGAATGGAGCATCCTCAGCCGGTGCGGCGGAATTTTTCCCGCGGGACAACATCCTCGCGGAACGGCCCATTCGGTCGATCGGCCAACGTGGCAACCAGAGATAGAGAACCCGTCGCATCCGCCACCTCCACCTCCCAGCATGCCGGTTCGCCGCCGCGGCAGCGCAACAGCTCGACCCGCCAGCGCGGATGCCCGATCCCCGGCTCCGTCTCCCGCTGCCCTTTCCCACTTGCCCTGTGGCAGGCCCCCAGGGCCCGATTCCCTGCTCCCGCATGCGCGGGGAGGGCTTAGGGTGGGGGAGCGGGCAGGAACTGGTAAGACAGGGAGGAATGGGAACGGGTTGCGACGGCAGGGCGGCGATCCGCCAGCGCGTCGCTGCTGCGTTGGGCAGATCGCGTTCGCGCGCCGCCCGTGCGCCGTCGCGCCAGCGCCGCAGCACAAAGGCGGTGACGCCGGAACGCTCCGCGGCGAGCTGCAGCCGACGGCTCGCCACTGCAGGGAACGCGCCCACTTCGCCGACCACCGCGGCGACGCCGGTTGCGCGCAGCCCTTCCTCGATCGCCCACAGGATCTCGGCGTCGCGCCATGCCCGGACCAGCACGAGCCGCGCGGGGTCGAGTCCGAGGATGGCGAGACCAGGCCCGTAGAGATCCGGGCGCGGCAGGCACCACAGCACGATGCCCCCTCCCTTTCCCTCCCCCGCTCGCGGGGGAGGGTTAGAGTGGGGGCCAAGCCGGCCGAGGATGCCGGCGGCGAAGGCGGCGGCAAGCGCGCCATCCTCCTCGTCGCCGCCCATTCCCAGGAACTCGTGCACGGCGCCGCGCGCAAGCCCGCCGCCCGGCAATGCCCGGTCGATCGCGGCGACGCCGAACGGCAACACCCCATGCACCGTCGCTGCCGGCCGCTCGATCCGCCGAACCCGCTCGCGAAGTTCGGGTGAAACAGTCATGTTCCTTTTTTGTTCTTTTGAGGCTTATTGTCAATCCCGATCTGAAGGACAAATCGTCGGCGATGACCTTGTCCCGTTGCTCACCCGCCCGCCATCCGCATTTCACGAGACCGCGCTGATCGCCGCGTTAGCGCTTCGGCCTGGTTCAGCTCACGGCGTCGTCTTCGGCTCCTGAGCCTTTACCCCGCCCGCGGCAGCCAGTCGGCGAGGCGGCGGGCCGCTTCGGCGATGTCCTCTGTCGAGCCGGCGAAGGAGACGCGCACCCAGCCGCCGCCTTGTAGCGGGTCGAAGTCGAGCCCCGGGGTTATCGCCACGCCGGTCTCGGCGAGCAGGCGGCGGCAAAAGTCGACGCTGTCCCGCGTCAGACTGGAGATATCGACATAGAGGTAGAACGCCCCTTCGGCCGGGGCGAAGCGGGTGAGCCCGGCGGCAGACAAGCTCCCGATCAGCAGATCGCGGTTGGCGCGGTAGCGCGCGACATGGCCGTCGAGCTCGGCGCGGCAGCCGAAGACCGGGATCGCGGCGAGCTGCGACAATGCCGGCGGCGAGATGTAGAAATTCTGCGCCAGGCACTCGACCGAGCGCGCGAGATCCGGCGGCGCCAGCATCCAGCCGAGCCGCCACCCGGTCATGCTGTAATATTTAGAGAACGAGTTGACGACGACAGCCTCACGCCCATAGGCGCGCGCGGTCGCCGCCGGCGCCTCGTAGGTGATCCCGTGATAGATTTCATCCGAGATCAGCCGGATGCCGCGGTCACGGCACAAGCCGGCGAGCCGCGCCAGATCGGCGGCAGCGATCATCGTGCCGGTCGGATTGGCCGGGCTGGCGATGACCAGGCCGTCGAGCGGCCCCGCTTCGGCGAGGAGTTCGGGGTTCGGTTGATAGTGGGTATTTTCGCCGACCTCGATCAACACCGGCTCGATCCCGAGTGCTGTGAGGATGTTGCGGTAGGCGGGATACCCCGGGGCGGCGAGCGCCACCCGATCGCCCGCTTCGAACGCGGCGAGAAAAGCCAGCTGGAACGCGGCCGAGGAACCGGTCGTCACCACGACCTCGCCAGGATCGACTGTGAGACCGTACTGCGCGCGGTAATGGGCGGCGATCGCCTCGTCGCAAGGGTGCGATGCCGAGCGCGTCGGTATAGCCGATCGGTTCGTGCGCCAGGGCATGCCGGGCCGCCTCGCGCACGGCTTCGGGCGCCTGGGTCCCGGGCTGGCCGACTTCGAGATGGATCACATCGGCGCCGGCGGCCTCGCGCTCATTGGCGGCGCGCAGCACATCCATGGCGATGAAGGGCGGGACCAGCCCCCGCCGCGACGCACGCAAACTCATCCGGGCACCGGCCTCAATTCGGGCATCCCCTATTCGCGTTTAGATCAGTGCCTCGTCATCCTGCGCGAGAAGGTTGCCTTTGGCGAGCGGCTTTGGCTATGACCAGCCGCCGCTCGCCGCCCGAGGAAATCAGCCACGATGTCTGAGACAATGCCGTCGCGCCTGATCGGAATGTCGGGCAGCCTGCGCGCCGGCTCGTATTCGAATGCGGTGCTGGAGACCTTGCGGGAGAGGTTTGCCGGCGTCGCCGACCTGACGATTTGGGACCTCGCGCCGATCCCGGCCTACAACCAGGATTTCGAAGGCGAAAAACGCCCGGCGCCGGTCAAGGAATTGCTCGCTGCGATCGATGCGGCAGACGGGCTGGTGCTGTGCGCGCCCGAGTTCAATCACAGCATTCCGGGCGTGCTGAAGAACGCGCTCGACTGGGCGTCGCGGCCGGCCTTCACTTCGGTCATGGCGTATAAGCCGGTAGCAATCATGGCCACCGTCGCACGGGCCGCTCGGCGGCGCCCGCTGCCTCGAACATATGCGGGTCGCGCTGGATTCGATGCTGGCGCGCGTGGTTCTGGCGCGCGAGGTTGTGATCACCGCCTGCGCCGACAAGATCCGCGACGGCCGGCTGGTCGACGAGACCTCGCTGGGCTTTGCCTGTGGTGCGGTAGAGGCCTTGCTGCGCGAAATCCGGCTGTGGCGGACGGCCGAAGGCGCGCACGGCTAGGAGTTCGGCCGATGCCCGGCAATGACACGGTGCTGCATGAGATCGACGCACGAGGCGTCGCCTCGGTCACGCTCAACCGGCCGTCGGTCGGCAATGCCTATGACGGCGCGCTGATCGACGGGCTGATCGACACTTTCGCCCGGTTGGCAGGCGAGGCCGGTCTGCGCTGCGTCGTGCTGCGCGGCGCCGGGCGGCATTTTCAGGCCGGGGCCGACCTTGCCTTTCTAAGACATCTGCGCACGGTGCCGCCGGAGCAGAACCTCGATTTTTCGCGCCGCACCCTGGCCGCGATCGACGGGCTGCGCCATTTTCCGCATCCGACCGTGGCGCTTATCCATGGCGGCTGCTTTGGCGGCGGGATCGGCATCGCCGCGGCCTGCGATATCGCGATTGCCGCGGAGGACGCGGTCTTCGCCATCAGCGAGGTGCGTTGGGGCATTACCGCCGCGCCGATCATCCCGCTGCTCGTCGATCGCATCGGCTCGCGAGCGTTAGCGCGGCTGGCGCTAACCGGCGAGCGCTTCACCGCCGCCGAGGCATTGCGGATCGGGCTCGTTCATCAACTCTGCGCGGCCGACGGGCTCGACGCCGCGGCAGCGGAGATTATCGACAGCTTGCTGATGGCGGCGCCGGAAGCGGCGGCAATGACCAAGCAGCTCGTCGCCGAGGCGGTCGAGACCCCGGACAGCCGGGGCTTTCCGCGAGCGCATCGTCAGCGAGGCGGCGGCGCGCCGATGCTCACCAGAAGCGGCCGAGGGACTCGCGAGCTTTGCAGAAAAACGCAGGCAGGCCTGGTACCCCGGCCGTTAGATCGAGGGTGCTTGGTCGCGCAGCGGCGGCGGTCAGTCGGGGCTCGAAGCCGGCTTTTCGTTGACGCAGCGCAACAGCTTCCAATAGCCGAACAGATTGCTGCGCCGCACCTCGCGGATCGACAGCCGGCTGTCGCGCTGAAATGTGTCGAACGGGAAATCGGCGTGAAAGCCGATATGACGGGCGAGGTGCGCCAAGCGCTTTTCCGCGAATCGCGCCACCGGGTTTTCGCTGGTGAAATGATTGACGACGACGATCGTGCCGCCGGGGATGCATACCCGCCGCATCTCCGCGGCGAAGCGCGCCGGGTCGGGCACCACCGAGGCCACGTAGAGCCCCAACACCGCATCAAACGAATTGTCGGCGAATTCGAGGTTCTCCGCATCCATCAGATGCAGGCCCTCGACATGCGCGAGGCCAAGACGTTCGGTGCGCCGTTTGGCCTGCTCCAGCATCTCGGCCGAGACATCGATGCCGGTCACCCGCGAATCGCCGCGGAAATGCGGCAAGGACAGGCCGGTGCCGACCCCGACTTCGAGAATGCGCTGACCAGGGCGATCGTTGGCGATGCGCACCGCTTCCTTGCGCCCGGGGTGGAACACCGGGCCGAAAACGATGTCGTAAGAGCCGGAAAACAAGCGGTAGGTCCGGATCGTATCGTGCAAGTCCATCGTCTCGCCTTCGTCATGACCGACAGGACCGGCGCCGCAACGCGCGGCACGCCTTCAGACCCGCGCGGGTCCCAGCGCGTTTGTTGGAATACGCGTATCACGCCGCGCGGCGTGCGTCATCTTTGTCCTTAATAAAACGGTCATTTGGAACAAAGCGGTCATCTGGCGATTTCGCAGCGTTGCGATCGACGGCTTTGGGCAGGCTCGCCGCAGGGACGATCGTCGCCGGCCCCGTCACGCCGTCCAGTTACCGCGGCACCCTCAGATCAGAGTGATGCGTTCGGCCTCCAGGCCTTTGCTTCCGTCGACGACCTCGACCTTGACCCGCTGGCCGGGATCGAGTGCTGCGACTCCGCTGCGGCGCAGCGCGGTGATGTGGACGAACACATCCTTGCCGCCGCCATCGGGTGAGATGAACCCGTAGCCCTTATCGGCGTCGAACCGTTTCACCGCGCCCTCAAGAATCGTGGAGGGCCCTGGGGCGCGACGGTCGAACCCGCTGACTGCTCGGGATGACGTCTTTGCCGTGCTGCTGTCGACGTTCAATACGCCGGTCACCATCGGGCCTTTGGGTCCGGCGCTGACCTCGCACGTGATTAGGGCGCCCTCCGGCACGTCCTCGTAGCCGGCGCGCCGCAGCACCGCCATCGGCAGAAACGCATCCGGCGAGCCATCGGATACAGCGACGAAGCCAAAACCCTTGCCGGCGTTGAACCACTTGACTTTGGCTTCGACGCGACGGCCCGGGAGGGTGTCCTCGCGGAAGAAGCTGGGACGGCGTTCGAGCATGCTTCCTCTAAACGCGGATATAAAAAGGCGAGCGCGCGGGTCGCCGCCAGCCGCCGGACTATCCGTTATAAGCCACCACACGCTGGTTCTGTTCGCCCAAGCCTTCGACCGAAAGGCGCATCCGGTCCCCGGACTTCAGGAATTGCGGCGGCTTCATGCCGAGCCCGACCCCGGACGGCGTCCCGGTGGCGATCACGTCGCCCGGCATCAAGGTCAGGAAATGGCTCACATAGCTGACGATCTCGTCGATCCCGAAGATCAGGTCGCCGGTGTTGCTGTTCTGCACCCGCTTGCCGTTGACCTCGGTCCACAATGCGAGTTTGCCGGGGTCGGGGACCTGATCGGCGGTGACCACCCACGGGCCGATCGGGCCAAAGGTGTCGGCACTCTTGCCCTTGGTCCATTGCCCGCCGCGCTCGATCTGAAATTCGCGCTCGGACACATCGTTGACGATGCAATAGCCGGCGATGTGCCGGCGCGCGTCGGCTTGCGCGACATAGCGCGCGAGGCTGCCGATGACGATGCCGAGCTCGACCTCCCAATCGGTCTTTTGCGAGCCCTTGGGGATGACGACGTCATCGTCGGGGCCGCAGATCGACGACGTCGCCTTCATGAAAATGATCGGCTCTTTCGGGATCGCCGCCCCCGTCTCCGCCGCGTGCTGGCGGTAGTTGAGGCCGATGGCGATAAATTTCGGCACCCGACCGACGCACGGGCCAAGGCGCGGCATGCCGGCTACCAGCGGCAGGCTCGCCGGATCGGTGCGCCGCAGCCGATCGAGCGAGGCCGGAGCGAGGGTTTCGCCGTCGATGTCGCCGATCACGCCGGCGAGGTCGCGGATCTTGCCGTCGCGATCGAGGAGACCCGGCTTTTCGTGTCCCGGCGGCCCATAGCGAAGTAGCTTCATCGGAAATGCCTCCTGTTCCCGGTCACAGCGTAAAGCCGCCGTCGATCACATGGATCGCGCCGGTCGTAAACGCGGATTCGTCGGATGCGAGATAGACAGCGAGAGCCGCCACCTCCTCGGGGGTGCCGAGCCGGCCGAGCGGCTGGCGTTCGACAAAGGCGCGCCGCGCCGCCTCGCTGCCGCCGACGACGCGGACCCCTTGCGCGGCGATGCGGTCCCCGAGCGAGGGCGTCTCGATCGTGCCCGGACAGATCGCGTTGCAGCGGATCCCCTGGGTGATGAAGTCGGCGGCGACCGATTTGGTCAGCCCGATCACCGCGGCCTTGGTCGCGCCGTAGACGCAGCGGTTCGGCGCGCCTTTGACCGAGGAGACGGTCGAGGCCATGTTGATGATCGAGGCGCCCGTTCCGCGCTCCAGCATCTTCGGCAAAAAGGCGCGGATCATCACGAACATCGAGCGCACGTTGAGAGCGAAGGAGGCGTCCCAGTCGATCGTCTCGGCATCGAGGATCGTGCCGTGATGAACGAAGCCGGCGCAGTTGAACAACACGTCGAGCGGCCCCAGCTCGCCGGCCAGCTCGGCAATCATGTCATCCTCGGTCACGTCGAGGCGGCGGGTCGCGATCAGCGCGTCGGCCAGCGGCGCGAGCTTGTCCTCGGCGATATCGGTCGCCAGCACGCTTGCCCCTTCGGCGGCAAATGCCAATGCCGCCGCCCGGCCGATCCCTTGCGCCGCCGCCGTCACCAACGCGCGTTTGCCCGCGAGCCGTCCCGCCATCGCGAGAAATTGCCACGCTCCGCACCGGCTTGTAAATTGCCATCGGTCGGGATTGGCTCCGTCCAAAAGAACAAATAGAGAATAAATCCTGTCTCGTTCCCGCCGTAAAACTTGACCCTCAAGCAAGTTTAGGCGCGCCCACCGCTTGACAGTTCCCGCACCTAGGATAAAATCGTTCCAAGGTGCAGGGTCGCCTGCATCGGCCCTGTTTTGACGCTGGCGGGTTCAAGATGTGCTGGCTCGAGAACGAATGGGGTTAGGGGTGGAACTCGTGCAATCTCCGAGCAAATCTGCGCGCGGTCTTGTCCGCTCCATCTACCGGCTCCATATCCGAATCCAGAGGGGCTTTTCGGATCAATCTGGTAGGCGCATCGGGCGCGGCCCCGGCCTGCCAGGGTGGCGCACCCCGAAGATCGACGTGGCACACGTCGCCCGAAGCCGCGAAATCGCGGCACAACACCGACAATCGACAGCCGTTTGCGAGTGACTCGTCGAGAGTAACTCACCATCAACACCACAAGGAGGAGGGCCCGAGATGGCATACCAAGAAGACATCGCTTTGATGGCGCATCTGATGCGACGGGCGGGCTTCGGCGCCGGCCGTGACGAGATCGAGGCACGCGCCGCCAACGGCTATGAGGCGACGGTCGAGGAGCTTCTACATCCCGAGACCCAGCCGGAAGTAGACGCATACACGTTGCTTCGCTATCAGCCGGCATCGCTGTTGCCCGGCGGCCAGCCGCCGATGGGCAACGTCAATTGGATGTACTATCTGATCAACACCAAGCGGCCGCTCGAAGAGAAGATGGCGCTCTTCTGGCACCACGTATTCGCCACCGGCAATTCCAAGGTCGACAATTACGACCGGCTGTTGGATCAGATCAACCAGTTCCGCGAGCACGGGATGGGTAACTACCGCGATCTGTTGCTGATGATCGCAAAAGACCCGACGATGATCTTCTGGCTCGACAATCAGCAGAATCACGGCAACGCGGTCAACGAGAACTGGGGTCGCGAATTGCTCGAACTGTTCAGCCTGGGCGCCGGCAACTACACCGAGAAGGATGTTCGCGAGTGCTCGCGAGCCTTCACCGGCTGGACCTTCGAGACCAAGATCCCGCGCGCGCCTTATGGCCGCTTCCCCTGGAAATTCGAATATCGCCCCGAAGATCACGATGACGGCGAGAAGGAGTTCCTCGGGCACAGGGGCCGGTTCAACGGCGAAGACATTATCGACATCGTGGTCCAGCAGCCGGCTTGCGGCAAGTTCATCTGCCGGCACCTGTACAACTTCTTCGTCGCCGACGAGCCGCAAGTCCCGGCTTGGCCGATTGAACCGCCGCGCGATCAGAAGGCGATCGATACGCTGGTGGGTGCGTTCCGCGATTCGAAGTTCGATATGCGCTCGGTTCTGCGCGTGTTGTTCAACTCGGACTTCTTCAAGAACGCGCGTTACCAGCACATGAAGTCGCCCGCCGAGGTCGTGGTCGGCACCTTGCGGCTGGTCGGGGGTCATGAACTGCCGAAGCCGGGGATCGGCGATCTGTCGATGCAGCCGACCTATATGGGCCAGGATCTGCTCAACCCGCCCTCGGTCGAGGGCTGGCACACCGGCAAGGAGTGGATCAACAGCGGCTCCTTGATGGCGCGCGTCAACTTTGTCGCGGAGAAGGTCGGCGATACCTCGCTGCCCGGCGTGCGCGCGATCATCAACCGGCTGAAGGAGCATGGCTCGCTGAGCCCCGAGCAGCTCGTCGACGGCTGCCTGGACCTGCTCGGCCCGGTGCAGGTCGGTTCTGACACAAAGGCGGAGTTGGCCTCCCAAGCCAAACAGTGGGGTCAGATTTCCTGGGACAGCGCGGCGAACGCCAAGGTCGCCGACCAGCGCGCCGCCGAAATGATGCAACTGATCGCCGCGACGAGAGAGTATCAATTCTCTTAACAACCAAATCTCATCAGACGAGGAGGAAGTTACAATGCCAGAAACTCAGGCAGCTCAGAAAGACCCGGTGATAGTCGTACTGCAGCTCACCGGCGGGAACGACTATCTGAACACGGTGATCCCCTACAACAACCCGCTCTATCGCGATAATCGGAAGGCGGTTGGGATCCCCGACAACCAGATCATGCACCTCGACAAGGATTACGGCATCCCGCACTACATGGCGCCGCTAAAGCAGTTCTGGGATGACAACAAGCTCGCCATCCTGCACGGCGTCGGTTGGAAGGAGTCGCCGCGGTCCCACTTCCGCGCGATGGACATCTGGCACACTTGCGAGCCGGTCAAAGTCGGAACCGAGGGATGGCTCGGGCGCGTGGCGCGCGAATTCGACCCCAAGAAGGAAAACGTGGTCACCACCGTCAGCTTCGGACCAAGTCTGCCACGGTCATTGGCGGTGCCGGGCGTGCCGGTGGCGTGCGTCGGCGGGCCGCTGGAAAAGTATGGCTTTCTGCCGACCATCCAGGGCGAGCAGCGCAAGCAGATCCTCGAGCGCTTTGCGGCGATGTACAAACCCGCGATCGGCGCCGGCGCGGTCATGGATTACATGGCCGACACCGGTATCAATTCGTTGAAGGGCGAGGACATTCTGAAGGTGGCGCCGCAGAACTATAAGTCGACGGTGCAGTATCCCAACACCCCGATCGCCCGCAAACTCAAGGGCATCGCCCAGACGCATTTGGCCGATTTGGGCAGCCGCATCTTCTACTGCGATCACAGCACCTTCGACACCCATGCCGGCCAAAACCCGGGCCACGCCAATTTGTGGACCGCAGTGACCGAGGGTATCGATGCCTTCATGAAGGATCTTCGCGAGCACAACCATGCCGACAACGTGATCCTGCTGATGTTCTCGGAGTTCGGTCGCCGCGTTCGCGACAATGGCTCCGGAACCGATCACGGCGCCGGCGGCGTCGCCTTTGTGCTCGGCGAGAAGGTCAAGGGCGGACATTACGGCGAAATGCCGTCGCTGAAGCCCGAGCATCTGGTTCAGGGTGATCTGAACCCGAACATGGACTTCCGCAGCGTCTACTCGACGATCCTCGACAAGTGGCTGAAGCTCAATCCGGCGCCGATCGTTAACGGCACCTTTGAGCAACCGGCCTTCCTGAACTAGGAAGGCTGTCGGGTTCCGCCCCTCTCCCCGGTTCGCACCGGGGGGAGGGGCCGGAAAAGCTTAATTAAGCACGGCGGATCAGAGGAGGAGCGCTATGCCGCTCACAACGGTCTCGGAAGGACGCGTTTTCGATTGGAGCCATGCGATCGGGCGTAATGCAGCCCGTGGTCCGGGTTTCAATTATGTTCAGACGATGTGCCTGGGTAAAAACGGTGTTCTCTATGCCACCAACCGCGGCAATGAGAATAATTTCGGGATGCACGTCAACAAAGTACAGATCGGCGCCCCAGGCGAAGAAGAACACCTCGCTGACTTTTGCGAGTACGGTGAAGGTGATGGTAAGTGCACTTGGCCGTTTGGGGTTGCGGTCGACGACAATGACCATGTCTACGTCTCAGACGACTGGCAGAACACGATCTCCGTGTTTGACAGCAGCGGCAAATTCCTGAGGAAGTGGGGAAAGACCGGCAGTGGCGATGGCGAGCTGATGCGTCCAGCCGGCTTAGCCGTGGAGAAGAACGGCAACATCATCGTCGCCGATAGCGGCAACAATCGCCTGCAGGTCTTCACGCCGGACGGCAAGTTCGTCGGGAAATGCGGCCGGGCGGGGACCGGTGATGGTGAGTTCAACCAGCCCTGGGGCATCACCCTCGACAAGGATGGAAACATCTATGTCGCCGACTGGAAGAACCACCGCGTCCAGAAGCTGTCTCCCGAGGGCAAATTTCTGATGAAATTCGGCCAATATGGCAAGGTGGAAGAGCCAGAGGGCTCCTTTGCCGTGACCATGTTCGGGCCGTACGTTTCGGCCGGTGAGGAGACGAAGGGATACCCGAAGCCGGGTACGCTCAATCATCCGACCGACGTCGCCGTGGATACCGATGGCGACATCTATGTCACTGATTGGGGTAACCATCGGGTCTGCGTCTTCGACGCGGAAGGAAAGCCGATCGCCAATCTGATCGGCGACGCGCAGGTGTTGTCGAAATGGGGGCAGCAGACCGTCGACGCCAACCCCGATATGGCAAAGGCGCGGCGCCGGGTTAAGAGCCTCGAGCCGCAATGGCGTTTCTGCTTCCCGACCGCGGTGGAGTTTGATCCGGCAACGGACAGCATCATCGTTGCGGACAGCCAACGCAACCGGCTGCAGGTCTACAAGAAGGTTCGCGACTACAGCGACTTCCAAGCGAACCTGTAGACGAACGATCCGTGTAGCGGGCCGACGCGCGTAATGCGCCGGCTCTAGTCGATGATCCCTGCCTCACCCGAATGGGTGAGGCAGGGATTTCGCTGCCGGGTTGCCCGTGTCGAAGCTCGCCCGACAAGATTCTGTCTCCAATGTGCAATTCGCCGCAACGTAAGTGTTTATTTTCGCGGCATACCGGTTTATGTTCATGGCATGAATAAGGCGCTCCCCTCGTCAACCGCTCTCCGGCGCCTGCGCGCAGCCGGGCTGCGGCCGACCCGTCAGCGTCTGGCGCTGGCCCGGCTCCTCCTCGAAGGTGGGGATCGTCACGTAACGGCCGAGCATCTGCATAGCGAAGCGCAGGCCGCAGGGATCCCGGTATCGCTCGCAACCGTTTACAACACCTTGCATCAGTTTACCGAGGTAGGGCTTTTGCGCGAGGCCGTGGTCGAGCCCGGCCGCTCATATTTCGACACCAACACGGCCGATCATCACCACTTCTTCTGTGAAGCGACCGGCGAATTGCAGGATATTCCTGCGCATCATCTCTCGGTCAGCGGACTGCCGACACCTCCCTACGGGACCGAGATCCGGCGCGTCGACATCATCATTCGCGTCCGCCCCGGCGCCGGCTGAGCCTCAATACCCTTGCCGTCTTAGATCTGAGCGCTGGCGAGGCTGTGTGCTTCGTTGCGTTGAGGCTCGCCCGGTTACGGCTGCATTGCTTCGACGGGCATCGGGTGCGTGGCGAGCCCGATCCGACGCGCGAAAATACCAGCCCGGAGGGTAAGGCGTCCGCCGTCCAGTTCCTCAAATTTGCATTCGCCTCCGACCTGATTTCGTGGTTCAAGGCGACGGGCGCGCAAATTGTCGTGGGCGTCGACCATCCGAATTATGCTCATATGGTCATGCTGCCCGAACCGATACGTGCGGCCTTGGCGGAAGATTTCGACTAGCGTGGGGAACGCCAGCGCGATGAGCGGTCGGGAACTCCTGCAGAGCGCTGCCGAGCAGCAGGAGCGCGTGCTCGTCGAGACGCGCCGGGCATTCGGCGACGAACACCCGCAAACCTTGACGGCGATGCTCGATCTGGCCGAGGCGTTGTGGGCGCAAGGAAGGTTGATCGCCGCCCGCAAGATCGAGGAACAGGTAGTCGCCGGCCGCCGCCGGGTGCTGGGCGACGGTCATGCCGACACCTTGAAGGCGATCGGCAAGCTGGCGGTGACGATGGCCGCGCAGGGCGAGTTGGCCGAGGCGCGGCTTCTGCAGGAGCAGGTCGTCGCCGGGATGCGGGCGCTCGACGGCGAGACCGGCCGCGATACCTTGCGGGCGATCAACAATCTCGCCGGAACCGTTGCCGCGCAGGGCGATCTCGCCGCCGCCCGCGAGCTTTTGCAATCGGTGATTTCGGCGATGATCGGCGAATATGGCGAGCAAGATCCGGACAACCTCTCGGCGATGGGCAATCTCGCCGCGATCCTGTGGCAGGAGGGTGATCTGGCCGAGGCCTATGAACTGCAACGTCAGGTCGTCGAGCTGCGCCGGCGCATCCACGGCGACACCGACCAAGCGACACTGATCGCCGCGGCGGTGCTCGAAACGATGGAGCGGGACACCGGGTTCTAACCGTCCGCGACGACGAGCGGCTCAATGCTCTTTAACGCGTGAGGCGGATGACGATCTTGCCGAGGTGCCGGCCGGTGACGAGGTGGGCGAAGGCTTGCCGCGCGCTGCCAAGCCCGTCGAAGACGCGGTCGATGACCGGCGCGATACGGTGGGCGGCGACGAACGCAACATAGCGGTCGAGCTCGGCGCGGCTCCCGACAAAGATCCCATGGAGGCGGATCCGGCGCATCATGATTTGCGCCAGATCGGGCGATCGGCCGCCGGCTGTCCCAGCGCCGAGCAGCGCCACGAGGCCGCCGTCGCGCGCCGCCCGGACCGACTGGTCGAGAGTTCTCGGCGCCGCCGATGTCGAGCACGACGTCGACGCCGCCGCCGCTCCATTCGCGAACCCGCTCGGCCCAGCCCTCGCTGCGGTAATTTACCGTCAAATCCACGCCGAGGGCCGCGACCCGCTCGAGCTTCTGATCTGAGGACGAGGTCATGGCGACATGGGCGCCGAGCGCCTTGGCGATGCCGAGCCCCATCATGCTGACCCCGCCAGTGCCCGACAGCAGGACATGGCTGCCGGGGCCGATCCGCGCCTCGGTCGTCAGCGCGCTCCAAGCCGCCAGGCCGGCGACCGGCAGGCACGCGGCTTCTTCGAACGACATCGCATCGGGGATCGGCAACACCGCGCTGATCGGTAACACTCGCTCCTCGCACAGCACGCCTTGCGCCGGTCCGCCGAGAGTGGTCAGCCGCATCCGCGGCTCCAAGGGTCCGTCGAGCCAATCGGGAACCATATGGGTGCAAACACGGTCGCCTGGCGCGATGCCGCCGGCATCGCCGCCGACATCGACGACCACGCCGGCACGCGTCGCTGCACGGGATCAGCGGCAGTGGCAAATCGGGGCCATAGGCGCCGCGGATCACCAGCAGGTCGCGATGGTTCAGCGAAACCGCGGCAAAGGCGACGCGCACCATCCCGCCGCCCAGCGGCTCGGGGGGAAGCTGCTCAAGGCGCAGATTGCCGACCCCGAACCGCGAGAGACGCATCGCCAGCGGCATGGCTATAGCGGGCTCGTCAGTTCGCGGTTGATGACGCGGATCAGAAACCGGTCGTCGTCGACGACGATGAAGTGCTCGCTGTCGAGCGTGTGCAGCTGGAACCGCTTGTTCGTGAACCTTCCCCAGGAGCGCGCATTCTCCGCCGAAACATAGGCGTCGTGGACCCCGGTCAGGCAGGTGATCGGGATATCCCAGGGCGGTTCCGGCGCGTAGCGATAGTTCGAGGCCATCTCGAATTCTGCGCGGATCGCAGGCAGGATCAGGCGGCGCAGCTCGGGATCCTGCACCAGGCGCTCGGTGGCAACGACGTTGAACCGGCGGATCGCTTCGGCTGAAGACCTCGTCCGGCTGCCGATGGATCGGCTCGAACAGATTGTATCCCGGCAGTTTGAGTAGCTGCTCGAGCAGATCCGTCTCGAATTCCTGATGCCGCTGCAGCTCGTCAGGGGGACGCGCGCCCGACACGAAGATGTGTACCGGCGCGATCCCGTGCGCGCCGATCAAGCGCCGCACGGTTTCGAACAGGGTCAGCGCACCCAGGCAATGGCCATAAACGGCAAAGGGCTTGTCGAGAAACGGCAGCAGCTCGGGTACTAGCTGCTGCACCAAGCTTTCGATTTCGCGGATCGGCGCCTCGTCGATGCGCGTCTGGCGCCCCGGCGGCTCGATCGCGACGAGTTCGATAGCGGGATCGAGCTGCTCGGCCCAGGGCCGGAAGGTCGCGGCGCCCGCCGCCGGCAAACGGGAAAGCGAGGAGCCTGAGCCTGGCCTCTGGGTTGGGCCGATGAATGACGAGCCAGCGATTACCGGCGACAATTGCGGCGGAAGCCTGCCCAGCCCCGCTCTCTTCGGGCGCGGGCGTCAGCTCGGGAAAAAGTTCGGCGGCGAGTTGCCTGACACTCAGCCCTTTCAGCAATATCGCCGTCGGCACCGCGCAGTCGAGCGCCCGCCGCAGCCGATTGGCGAGGGTCGACGGCGAGCAGCGAGTCCAGCCCCAACTCGTTGAGCGGCCGTGCCGCGTCGATGCGGGCGTCAAGCCCCAGCACTTGCGCCGCATGGGTGGCGATCGTGTCTTCGGCCTGCTTGCGCGCGCTGCCCGGCGCGCTCGCGGTCACGGCAGGCTTGGCCGTCAGCGCAAGCTCGCGATAGAGCGCCGGGGCTTCGGCGAACTGGGTCAGGAAATCGGGCCAGCTCGTGTCGGTTGCCACGATCTGCGCCGGGCCGTCGTCCAGATGAGACAGCAGGATTTTCAGACAGGTCGAGGGCGGCAGCGCCGTGGTGCCACGCTGCTTCCATAGCGCCGCGCCGACCGCTCCCCAGCGGCCGGCATCCTCCCACGGGCCCCAATTGAATACGGTCGCCGGCAAACCGCGGGCGCGCCGATAGACTGCTAGAGCATCGAGAAAGCTGTTGGCGGCGGTATAGGCGCTTTGCCCCGCGGCCCCCCATAGGCTCAGAACGGTCGAAAACAGGACGAAGAAATCGAGATCGAGCCCCAGGGTCGCGCGATGGAGGTTCCAGGCGCCGGCGAGCTTGGGGCGCAAGACGCGCTTGAAGAGATCCCAGCCGGCATTGGCGAGGAGGGCGTCCTCGAAGGTGGCGGCGGCGTGGATGACGCCCTTGAGCGGCGGCATGGTCGCGCGGATCTGCGCCATAGCGGCATCGATTTCGGCTGCGTCGGCGGCATCCGCGCCGACGAATTGCACTTCCGCGTCCCGCCGCAGCCGTTCGATCGCAGCGCTGCCGGCAGCATCCGGCTGGTTGCGCCCGGTCAATACCAGATGCTTGGCGCCGGCCTCGATCAGCGCAGCGGCGGTCTCCAGTCCGAGCCGGCCGAGGCCGCCGACGATCCAATAAGTCGCCTCGGCCGCGAGATTGGGTGCGGTTTTCCCGTTGCCTGCCAACCGGACGAGCCGGGGGACCAGCCGCTTCCCGGCGCGATAGCCGACCTGGTCTTCGCCATCCCCCGCCTGCAATTCGCGCAGCAGCAGATCCGCGGCGACGTCCGGTGCGGCCTCGGCCGGCAGATCGATCAGCCCGCCCCACATCTCCGGATATTCGAGCGCGAAGCTGCGGCCCAAACCCCAGAGCGGGGCCTGCGCCAGCGCGTTTTCCGCGCCTCGCGTCACCAGCCAGAGCCGCGGCGGGTCGCGAAACCGGTCGCGCACCCGGTCGAGCGCCTTGGCGAGATCGAGGCACCCGCCACAGACGAGCGCATTGGTCCGGGATGACGGCGCCGGGCCCGCAAGATCGATCGGCGGGGCATCGAGCGCCCGCAGATAGACGAGACCGACCGCGCATTCCGGCGCCTCGTCGAGAAAGCGGTCGGCTGCAGGCAGGTCCGATGCAAGCACGACCGCGGTAGCGCCCTGCGCCGCCAGCAAATGCCCGAGGCGCTCGCCGATGCCGGCTTGATCGGCGATGATGTACCAATGCCTCGGCGATCGCGGGGCAGGGGCGGGATCGGGCATTTCCCGCCAGTCCACGGTGTAGAGCAGCGCTCCGAAGCCCGCTTCCTCGGCCGGGCACCGGCATCTCGTTGACGACCCGGCGCACGGTCAGCCCGCGCAATACGGCGACTGGGCGGCCATCTTCGCCATAAGCGCGAATGTCGAGTTTCAGCCGAGCCTCGTCCGCCTCCCGATCAACAACGATCCCGTGGACCCAGGCGCGTTCGACCCCCGGCTCATAGATATGGAAGGCGTCGATCGTTATTGGGACGTACACGCCCAATTCCGCGGACGGCACGCCGTCGAACTGCCCGTAGCGCCGGATCAGAGCGGGATAGACGTGCAGGCAGGCATCGAGAAACGCCGGATGGATATGGTAGCCGGCGGTATCGAGCCCGGCCGGCAATGCGACTTCGGCGAAGACTTGATCACCGTCTTGCCACAGTCGGCGGATGCCGCGGAAAGTGGCGCCATAGGACAGGCCGAGGCCATCGAGAAATCGATAGAACAGATCCGGCGCGATCTTGCGGCCCGCGCGCATCCGGTGGCCGGGGAAGGGCGGGGGCGGGGGCCCGGGACCGACATGCACCGTGCCGCTGGCATTGAGATGCCAGGGATCATCGGCCTCCATCCCGGTGCTCTGCAGCCGAAAGGACGCACTATCGGCCCTGCTGCCGATCGACGTTTCGGTCCATACCGGCTGGTCGGAAGAGATCGTCAGCGCGCGCTCATAGACGAAGTCTTGGATCATCGGCTGCGAGAAACCGGCGCGCTCCGCTGCCGCCAGCACCGCGTCCAAGATTGCCGCGGTCGGCAGCACCGCATGGCCGAAGACACGGTGATCGCCGAGGAACGCGGGCCGGTCGAAGCCCAGTAGCGCCTCGAAGCTCACCCCCTCGCCGCCGAGCCGCTCGCCCAACAGCGGATGCGGCAGCTGCGGACGAAGCGGCAACACGTTTCCAGCCGCGGGCGTAGCGGCGCGATATGGCTCGATCCAATACCGTTCGTGCTCGAACGGGTAGGTCGGCAGACTGACGGGTCGGCCACCGCCCGGTTCGACCATCTGCCAGCGGATCGTCCGCCCCTGCCGATAGAGGGCACCGAGGGCCGCGAAGAGGCTGGGCCAATCCTGGTCCGGTTCGGTCAGCGAAGAAAGCCAGACGCCGCGCTGCGGCGCACACCGGCGGCCGAGCGCGACGAGGGTCGCCCCGGGGCCGATCTCGAGAAACGTGTCCGCAATCAACGTCGCCGCCTCGATCGCCTGGCGAAAACGGACCGGATGGCGAATCTGGTCGCGCCAGTAGCCGGCGTCCGGCGCTGCCACCATCTCCGTGCCAGTAAAGGTCGAGATCCAGCGAATTTTCGGCGCGGCAAAGGAGATGCCGGCCGCTGCCGCGGTGAACGCGTCGAGCATCGGCTCCATCAGCGGCGAATGAAAGGCGTGCGAGGTCTTTAGCGGCACTGCCGGCAGCCCCCGCCGGCGGCATTGTTCGACGAGCGCCGCGACCGCTTCGCCGCTGCCCGAAACCACGGTGCGATCGGGCGCGTTCTCCGCCGCGATCGCCAATCCGGTCGCCCGGGTCGGGCCACCATGCGCGCACCTGTTCGAGGCTGGCGCCGATCGAGGCCATCGCACCCCGCTCGGGCAGGTCCTCCATCAGCCGGGCGCGTGTCGCTACGAGACGGGCCGCATCCTCGACCGAACACGTCCCGGCCGTCACTGCCGCCGCGAACTCGCCGATGCTGTGGCCGATGACCGTGTCGGGCGTCACCCCCCAGCCGCGCCACAACTCGGCCAATGCGACTTGCAGTGAAAACAGCGCCGGCTGTGCATAGAGCGTGCGCGTCAGGCGAGCCTCGTCGTCGCCGAACAGGGTGCCGCGCAATTCGACGCCCTCAGCCTCGAATAAAGCGAAACAGTGATCGAGCGCGCGGCGAAAATTAGTCTCATCGCGGTAGAGCGTCTCGCCCATGCGCAGGTATTGCGATCCCTGCCCCGAGAACAGGAAGGTGATCGGCCCCGGTTTTCCGTCTGCGCGGGTTTGCTCGTCGGCCAGGAAGCGGTCGAGCGCTTCGGCCATCTCGTCGCGGTCGGCGCCGACAGCCCAGAAGCGCCGATCGAAATGATGGCGCCGGCTGTTCGCAGTGAAGCACATGTCGCGCAACTCGGGCGCGTCTTCAGCCGTCAGTGCTGCGCGAAAATTGGCGACTTGCGCGGCGAGCGCCGCTCGGTTTTGCCCGAAAGCGCCAAGCCGTAGAGCGGTCGGCTGCTCGCCGATCGCGCCGGCGCGGGCGGCGCCTCTTCGAGCACGACGAAGGCGTTCGTCCCGCCCATGCCGACCGAGTTGACCCCGGCGCGGCGTGGCGCGGTTCCGGGCGGAAACGGCTGTGTCCGGGTGTTGACAAAAAACGGCGAGCGTTCGAACGGGATGCGCGGATTGGGGTTGGCATAGTGCAGGCTCGGGGGGATCAGGCCGCGGTGCAGCGCCAGCACCGTCTTGATCAGTCCGGCGAGCCCGGCGCATTGCTCGAGGTGACCGAAATTCGATTTGACCGAGCCGATCGCGCAAAACTGGGTACGCTCGGTTCCCTTGCGAAAGGCACGCGTCAGCGCCTGGATTTCGAGCGGATCGCCGAGCGTGGTCGCGGTGCCGTGGCATTCGACAAAGCCGATACTGTCGGGCGCGACATCGGCGAGCGCCATCGCCTGGGTCATGGCGCGGGCCTGGGCCGATACCGCCGACGCGGTGTAGTTGACCTTCAGCCCGCCGTCATTGGTGACCGAGGAGCCCTTGATAACTGCGTAGACGCGATCGCCATCCGCCATCGCCGCCGCCAGCGGCTTCAGTATCACGGCCGCGACGCCACTGCCGAATAGGGTGCCATTGCCCTCGGCGTCGAACGCGCGGCAATGACCATCGGCCGAATAGATGCCGCCCGGCTCGGCGAGATAACCGCTGATATGGGGAACGCGAACCACCGAGGCGCCGGCCAAGGCCATCTCGGCCTCGCCGTCGAGCAGAGCCCGGCAGGCCAGATGGACCGCCACCAGCGAGGTGGAACACGCGGTCTGCACGTTGACCGCCGGCCCGGTCAGATTGAGCTTAAACGCCACGCGCGAGGGGAGGAAATCACGGTCGTTGCCGATATGGCCGAGATCGCCGGTCTGGCCGCGCAGTTCGGGATGGTCGTGATGCAGCGCGTAGCTCGACACCAGCCCGCCGGCTCCGGCATAGATGCCGACGATGCCCTTATCGCCCAAGGGATCGTAGCCGGCGTCCTCGAACGCCTCCCAGGCGACTTCGAGAAACAGCCGCTGCTGCGGATCCATCAGCCGCGCCTCGCGCGGCGCGTAGCCGAAAAACGCCGCGTCGAACCCGTCGTACTCGGCGAGGATGGGCGCCGCCTTGACATAGTGCGGATCGCTGACGAGCCGAGCCTCGACCCCTGCCGCAAGCAGTTCTTCGTCGGAGAAACGGGTTATCGATTCGACGCCGCCAATCAGATTCTCCCAGAACGATTTCCGCGGTCGAGGCGCCGGGAAACCGGCAGGCAATGCCGATAACGGCGATATCGCGAAAACTGGCCGCACGCATCATGCAGCGTCGATGAAATCCCGGTAGGCTCGGCATAAATCGCCGACCGTGCGGATCTCGGTGATCGCCACCGCTTCGAGAAACGGGTCGACCCGCCAGACACGCTCCAGCCTGGCGACCAAGGCGGCCAGATCCAGCGACGCCAATCCGGTGTCGACGAGAAGGTCGTCGTCGCCGAACGCCGGCGCAGTGCGGCCGCTGCGCTCGACAATCTCGATGATCACGCGACGGATGGTTTGCCGGATTTCGGCGGCACTGGGCTTTCCGGTCAGCACGTAAGGCCTCCGTCGATGACGATGGTCTGTCCGGTCATGAAAGCGGCTGCGGGCGAGAGCAGGAACAGCGCCACCTCGGCGACCTCGTCGATGGTGCCGAGCCGGCCAAGCGGCGTCTGGCGCACAATGGAGCGCCGCTGGCGCTCGGTGAGCCCGGCCACCATGTCGCTGTCGAAATAGCCGGGCGCCAAAGAATTGACACGGATGTTGCCGGGGCCAAGCTCACGCGCCAGTGCCCGGGTAAACCCGTCCAATGCTGCCTTGGTGGCGCTGTAGACCGCGACCCCGGCACTGCCGCGCACTGCATTGACCGACGAAATGTTGAGGATCGAGCCTCCGCCACGCGCTACCATGGCAGGCGTGCACAACCGCGCCAGCAGGATATTGCTGCGCAGATTGACGGCGATGCTTTCATCGATTTCACTGATGCGCATCAGTGGGAAGGACCCAAAACGACCGACTGCGGCATTATTGATCAGCGCGCCGATCGCCCCATAGCGGTCGCCGACATCAGCGACGAAGCAAGCGAGAGCGGCGTCGTCGCGGTTGTCCACCGCGGCCCAGTAAAACAGCTCGCCATGCGGATCGCGCTGTTGCTCGGTCTCGATAAAGGGCGTGGGCGAGCGGCTGAAGGTGGCGACGGCATATCCCGCGTCGAGGCATTTGCGCGCGATCCCGGCGCCGAGCCCACGGCTGCCGCCGCTGATCAAGACGACCGGGCGCGCCATTGGGCTTTGGCGGATCCGGCGGGACGGACTTTCTTGAAGCGCTGGCCGTGGAGGTGGCCGTCGGCAATCTCGATGTAGAGCGGCGCCTTGTAGTCTGCCAGACGGTTGCGACAGAAATGATAAACGCGCCGTTCGAGCGATTCCTGATCCTCGGGGTGCGCTAGGCTCAGTCGCGCCGCCACGACCTGGCCCGTTACCGGGCTGGCGTGGCCCCAAACGGTTGCCTCGCAGATATTGTCCATTTCCAGCAACACATTCTCGACCTCGGCCGGATAGACCTTTTGTCCGCCGACATTGATCAAATCGGTGGTCCGACCGAGAATTCGCACGTAAGGACCGTCGACTTCGACCGCGTCCTCGGTGTTATACCAGCCATCCTCGTCGAACGGGTTGGGCGCATTCAGATAGCCGAGCATCGCCGTCTCGGAGCGTATCCAAAGCACGTTGTCGACAACGCGGATCTCACAGCCGACGCCGCCCACCTGCAGCCACGCGGGTGCTCGGCTTTCGGCCGGGTCGGCAATACGCCGAGCTCCGACAGGCCATAGGTCTGCTTGAAACGGGCTCCCGGAAACAACGCGGGCAGGGTCTTCAATGTCGCAGCCGGCATCGGCTCGGTTCCGTAGGTGATCAGCTGCAACGAAGACAGATCGTGCCGCCGGTACGCGCCCGACAGCGCCAGCATGCGCAAAAATGTCGGCGTCGCAGGCAACAGCTCGACCCGATGGCGTTCGATTGCGCGACAGACCGCGTCGGGGTCGTCGGTGCTCGCTGATGATCAGCGTGCCGCCATGCGCCAGGGTATGCAGCATGGTATGGATGCCGCCCAGATGGTCCAGCTGCAGAAACAGCAAGGTGCGCTGCGCGGGCCGGGTCTCGCGGTAGCGTGCGATCAGAGTCGGAAAGTCGAAAAGCGCGGCTTTACTCTGGCCGGTCGTCCCCGAGCTGAACACCACCAACCCGCCCGAGCCGCGTTCACGCAGCCGTTGCAGCAGGGCGGGCGGCTCTCCCGGCGTCAGCCGGGACCACGACCAATCGCCGCAGGCTCCGAGCTCGATGACGGCCTCGGCATTCGCCAGATCGGAGATACTGGCGCCGATCTTCGCCGCCGGCGGGCAGAGGCGCGGCGATATAGCCATGGAGGGTCAGCGCCAGAAGCAGTGCCACAGCTATCAGCATGATGCCCGCCGCTGATTGCGACGACGGCGCCGGGACGAATGTCCGAACTCGTCGAGCATACGAAACCATTCGGCGATGCGGGCGCAGAGATCTGCGTAGTCCATTGCGCTGTCGCCGCAAAGAATGGCCTGGCGACCGGAAAACCGCGACATCCGCTCCAACAGCCAATCGGATGTGCGGGGCGCCATTTCTCACCCGGACGGTTGCGCGGCCGCTAGCCCGGGCCGTCCGGCTGGCCATCGGACTGGCGCAGCGAGGCTTCGAGCGTGCGGCGGTATTGCCGGACGAGCTCCTGATGCGATGCGAAGAGCTGCTCACCGAGCGCGCGCTGAGCCCGCAGCAGCGGCAGCATCGAGGACATCATCGATTTTAATGCTTCGTTCAGCCGCGGCTCGTCCCAGCTGCAACTTGCAAGCAGCTTTTCGTAGGCGTCGAGCACCGCCAACTGGAAATCGACGATGTCACGCGGCGTCTGCGGGATCCGTCATTTGCGTTTCCTGGCGAGGGTTAGCGGGCGGCGGGAAACTTGGCGTCCAGCACCCCCTTGAACAATTCGAGAAAATCGATTGTCCGCTGCGGTGTTGTCCTCACCCTGATGGTACCGATACTTTTCCAGCTTCTGCTTGGGGTCGTCGAGTGCGCGCCGAGAACTTCTTGCCTGCGTCATAGCCGACATGCCACAGGGTCAGCGCATTGGAATAACTCCATTCGAGAATATGCTGCGCTTCCCAATCGGGCACCTCGAAGGGCAGCCAGTATAATCTTGGCAGAACCTGCTTTGGTGCATTATGACCTGTTGGCGGTGAATTCGAGCTGGCCATAGGTGGTCAGTACGGTTTCCGCCAAGGAGACGATCGGGTCCATGATTGCCATCTGCAATGCGTCGTAGATATTTCCAGGATTGGTCCACAAATTCGGACCAATCGTGTCGAGCGCGATAATCATGTCGAGTTGTTCGGTCTCTTTTTCGGCGTATTCCCATAACGCCTCGAGCCCGGACGGGTCATGCGAGGCGCCCTCGGTATAGAGCCCGCCTTGCGCCGCAGTCGGTTCGAACAACCACGGCATCGCCAATGCCGCCCAAAATGTTTCAGGCGTCAGATTGGTTTTGTCGAACGCCTTTAGCCTTTGGGTCTTCAAGTCGAATGCGTTTAGATAAAACTCCCCCGGGTAGGCCGGCAGGCGCGCCCAATCGATCAAATCATCGATGACGCCGATCCGCGTGCATACGCTCTTTGAGAAATAATTTAGCGTTGTTGGCGTCAGCGCTGCCGCGATGAAATCGATCGAATCATTGTAGAGTCGCGCCAAGGCGTCGTGGTTTCGCTCGCCCCAGCTAAGGGGACGATGCGGGATGGATTGCCCGAGCCTCCAGAATAGGTTGGTGAACGGGCCAGTCTTGAAGAACGCCTTAAAGTTCATCGGCAGGAGCTGGTAGATCGCGTCCGACACATTGAGGTGAATGCTCCCCTCGAGCGCCGCTACCGGCCCGCCAGGGCCCTTGGGCACTGCGTAGAGTAGGCCAGCGAGCGCCCCGGCGCCCGACGCGCCGATCACTTCGAAGCTCTTTTTCTGTTCGTGGAGAGCGCACAACGCCCCGGCGATCAGGTGAAGGTTAGGGGCGCCGCCGCTGGCGAGGAGCCCTATTTTGGGATGCTCCGCCGTTGATTCAGCCATTAACCGCCTCCCCTGGGCTGCTCTGCCCGGCTGCCCCGGCTCTGAACAGATGAGTGAAGGGGCGCAAGAGATCGTTGAACCGATCCTTCTGTTCGACATAATTATAATATCGGTATTTCCGGTCGAGTTCTGCCTGGTTGTTCGACAGCAGCGACTCGGCGAAGCGCGACGGCGGCATCATGGCCGATCTTTTCTAGCGTCACCGCGTTCGAATGCGTCCATTTCAGCATGTTCGGGTAATATTTCTCCTCGATCGGGAACGGCACATAATAAAGCTTCGGTAGCTTGACCCGAGGGTTCTGCCTTGCGAAGCTGCTCGGAAGTATGGTCGGTCCATGCATAAAACGCCGAGATCAGGACCTGCTGCGCGATGATCGGGTTCATCAGCATCAGCTGAAAGGCGTCATGGATGTTCGCTGGTGACTCGCCAGATCGCGCGGCTCATCGGGTCGAGCATCACGACTGCGTCGAGGTCATCCTTATGTTTCAGCCAGATCGGTTGCAATCCCGTCGGATCGTGTGTGGCCCCAGTGGTGCACAGATCGCCGCTGGACATGCGCTGGGGCGCAAACAGGACTGGCATCGCTTCGGTGGCGTGATAGGCGTCGGCGGTTGTCGAGGTTTTATCGAATATCTCTAGTATCCGCTGGTCGAGATTAAAGGCATTGAGGTAAAACTCAGGTTTTGCGTCCTTCAGCTTGGTGAAATCGACCAGATCTTCGATCTCTGGACTGGGGCTCATCAGCCCCTTGCTTTTCAGTTCGAAGGTCGATGGGGTCATCGCGCAGAACGCCAGATCGACCCAGTCATTGAGCAATCGACCGACCGGGCTCGACGCTTTCGGATCGAGTCTGATCTTGGGGATACGGTTGCGCAGATTGTACATCGGCTTGCTGAATGGCCCGAATTTGTGGAACAGTTTGAAATTGATCGGCAAGACCGAATACAGCAAGTCCGAGACAAACATATTGGGCAGCTCTTCGAGAGCCTGCTTGGGGGCGCCGGTTTTTGGCGCCAGAGAGAGCAGCCCGATCAGCGCCCCGACCCCGGTGGTGCTGATTACGTCGAATTGAACGCCTTTTTCCATGAAGCCGAGCATGGCGCCCGACATCAAGGTCATCGCCGGCGCCCATCCGCTCAGCACAATACCGATGCGTCCATTCACGGCGAAACTCCTACGGTTTCGTCCACCGGATCGGGTGCGAGCGCCGCTTCGGCGCGCGCCAGGTCGGCGGGCATACCGAGCCGGCGGAAGATTTCGACAGCGTGCCCGAGTTGCGCCTCTGCCTCCTCGGCGCGGCTCCAGCCGTCGAGCAGCAACGCATAAGCAAGATGGGTGCGGCCGAGCTCGGGTTCGCAGCCCATCTCGCGCTGGATGCGCATCGCTTCCAGCACAGCGGTTTCGGCGGCGGTGGTGCTGCCCGGCTCCAGGATCGCCAACGCCCGGGCCAATACCCGATGGGCGAGCGCATTGGCCAGCCGGTCGTGCGTGCGTTCGGCGAGCCGGATCGCCTGGCGGCAAAGCGGTTCGGCCGCTTCCGCGTCACCCTGAGCCAGCAGGGTCCTGGCCAGCAAGCCCTGGCCCCAGGCGAGCAACGTCGTCGTCCCGAGCTCTTTGGCCAGGGCGATGCTCGCTTCGAGCAATTCGCGCGCTTTCGCGGGATCCCCGGCCATCGTGTACGCGTGGCCCTCATAGAACTGCACGAGGTAAATGCGAAACCGGTCGCCGACGCTTTCGGCGAGTCGGCGCGCCTCCTCGCAATCGGCGATCGCCGCCGCGGCCGATCCTTGATGGCAATGCGCCACCGCCCGGTAATTATAGGCCGCCGCCTCGACAAATGGGTTTTTCAGCTGTTGCGAGAGGTGCAGGCCGTGATCGGCGTAGGCGAGCGCCCGCTCGAACTCGCCCAGCGCGCCAAAGGCGACGCCGGCGAACCCGGCCGCGGTGGCTTCTTCGGTCGGGTTCCCGAGATTGCGCATCTGTTCGACGCTGCGCGCCAACAGCCGGCCGGCGCGGGCATATTCCCCGGTCAGATAATAGCGCCGTCCCATCAGATTGACCGGTGGGCCGGCCAAGGCCTCATCGTCCAATCGATCGGCGATCGCCAGGCTTTGCTCGGCATAATCGGTGGCACTGTCGAACATGCCGCGGACATAGGCGAGCCGGCCGAGCCAGTAGAGCACGCTGGCCAGGCGCGGCTCGTCGCCGAGCGCGTCGGCCAAGACGCGCGCCTCGCCGAGGTTGCGCTCGTCCGCTTCCAGCGCCTCCCGCGTCGTTCCGACGCTGGCGCGCTTGAGCGCCGCATCGATCTGGGCGCGCTGCAGCTCGGGCGAGGGCGGCAAGGATTTCGCCAGGTCGAGGGCCTGGTCGTAATGGGACGAAGCGTCGGCGTTGGCGTAGAGACGGGCGGCCTGGTCGCCGGCCAGAAGGGCGTACCTGACGGCCTTTTCCTGCTGGTCGCTCTGAGAATAATGATGCGCGAGAATGGCGGCCTGGCCTTCGCGCCCGAGCTGCTCCATGCAGCGCCCGATTACGCCGTGCAGCGCCTGTCGCCGCGGCCCTAGCAGGCTGCGATACGCGACCCCCCGGATGACGGCGTGCTTGAAGCGATATTCGTGATGCGGCAGCAGGCGCGTTTGGTGGATCAGCTCGACGCGCTTCAAGATCTCCAGATGACTGGGCACCCCTGCAGGAGCATCGGACGCCGCGGTCAGCAAGGGCAAGTCGAACTGGCGGCCGATGATGGCGGCGATCTGCACGTTCTGCTTGACAGCCTCGCCAAGGGCATCGATGCGCGCCTGGATGATCCCCTGGATGGTCGAGGGAAATTCGACCTCGGCGGCGCTCGCCAATTGCAGCCGGGCAGGCTGATGGATCACGAAACTTCGTTCGACCAGGGCGCGGGTGACTTCCTCGATGAATAACGGGTTGCCGTCCGCTCTTTCGGCGATAAAGCGCAGCAGATCCTCGGCCACAGCATGACCGAGGAGCCCCGTCGCCATTCGCTCCATCTCATCGTCGGCGAGCCGGTCGAGAGTGATCTGTGCAAAGACCGGCAGGTCCGACCAGCGCAGCTGATAGCCCGGCCGGTGTGTCGTCAACATCAGGACCGGCAGTTCAGGCAGACTGCCGGTCAGAAAGGCGATGAAATCCTCGGTGCCCTGGTCCCTCCAGTGCAGGTTCTCAAACACCAGGACCAGCGGGCGCTGGCGTGCGACGGCGGCGAGAACACTGGCGATGGCCTTCTGGGTTCGTTCCCTCTTATCCTTCGGTTCCAGACCGCGCAGCGCTGCGTCGTCGCCGGACAAGCCGAAGAGCGGCTCGAGGAACGGCAGAGCCTCGGCCAGAACCGGATCCAGCTCCAGCACGCCTTCCCGCAACTTTTCGCCAGCCTGAAGCGGGTTATCGCCCTCCTCGATGCGAAAGACGATGCGCAGTACCTCGATGACCGGGCCGTAAGGGAGGGTCAGCCCGCGCGCGCGGCAATGTCCTTCGAGCCAGCTCACGCGACCTTGCTCGAGAGATTGCCGGAATTCATGCAACAGGCGTGATTTGCCGAGCCCCGGCTCTCCGACGAGGGCGATGGCCTGGCCTTGACCCGCTTCCGCGCGGGCGAGCCGTTCGTGCAACTGCCCCAGCTCACGGCTGCGGCCGACGAGCGTCGTCAGCCCCTGCTCGACCCGCATCTCCAATCGGCTACGCCAGGGCGCACGACCGGTAACCTTGTAGACGACCACCGGCTCGCGCTGGCCTCTGACTTCGACCGGACCGAGCCGTTCCGCCCGCACTTCGCCGGCGACCGCCTGGTAGGCATCCTCGGTGATCACGATGGTCCCGGGCTCGGCCAAGGATTGCATCCGCGAGGCCAAGTGCACGACATTGCTGTTGGCGGTGTAGTCCATCCGCAGATCGTCGCCGATACGGCCGACAACGACCGAGCCGGTATTCAGACCAATCCGCAGCTGCACCGTCACCCCGTGCTCGCGCTGGATCTCGGCGTTGTAGCCGCGGATCGTCTCTTGGATCGTCAGCGCCGCGTGCACGGCCCGCACGGCGTGGTCCTCGAGCGCGATCGGGGCGCCGAACAGCGCCATTATTCCGTCGCCGAGATAGCTGTTGACCGTCCCCTCATAGCGGTGCACCGCGTCCGCGGCCAGCTTCAGCACCCGGTCCATCAGCAGATGCAGCTTTTCTGCGTCGAGTTCTTGCGCCAGGGCCGAGGAGTCGGCGACATCGGCAAACAGCACGGTGACGAGTTTGCGCTCGCCTTCGAGTGCGCTGCGCGTCGTTAGTATCTTTTCTGCCAGATAACGCGGCGTATAGGTCTGCTGCGCCCGCGCCTCGTCAAAGCCCTTCGTGTCTTGCCCGGCGGCCGACCCGGCGACACCCGGGCGGCCGGGAAGAGCGGCGCCGCATTCGTCGCAGAACTTCGCCAAGGGTCGGTTGACGCGGCCGCAGGCCTCGCAGCAGATCGGCAGAGCCGCGCCGCACTCTTCGCAAAAGCGCGCCTCTTCCCGACTCTCGTGCTTGCACTCGAGGCACTGCACGCTCGGCTCCTCCGTGACCACAGCGTTCGGAACCGGCGAGCGCTGAGGCCAGACGAGATTATAGATGGACTCCATCAGGTTTCGTTAAGTTTTTGACCCTTTCCCCGACCCCTAAGGGTCAAGCTATGCGACCGGGTCTCGACGGCGGGACGAGCGCCTTGCCTGCGCAGCTGTCCGGTGTCGGCTCAGCCTCTCGCAGGCGGCGGGGCTGCCGTCGTTTTCGGCGCACAATCGATCGCCGTCTCCATCGCCATATCCGTCGGCGCGTGCGTCAGAAAATCGTCCGAATCGTCAAACCGCGGACGCCTGTCAATGCGATCCGAGAGGTGCTGACAGATTGTCATCGCGCCCGCCGCCGGCTACGATCGCATCCTCTCCGCGACGAGGACCGAACGCAATGCGCACGAGCTTCACCGTCGACGACATGACCATCCATCGGATCGTCGAGCAGGAGGCGGGGTTCACGCCGATCCTGGAATTCCTACCGAGCCTGAGCCGCGAATTGCTGGACGAGAACCGGTCTTGGCTGCAACCTGCGGCACTCGACCACGCCGATATGGCCGTCCTCTGCTTCCAATCCTATGTCGTCAAGACGCCGCACCATACGATCCTGGTGGATGCCTGTATCGGCAACGACAAGTCGTTTCCGCACCGCCCGACTTGGCACCGCAAGAGCGACAGCAACTGGATGCAGGCGCTGAACGCCGCCGGCGTGACCGTCGACGACATCGACTTTGTCATGTGCACGCATCTGCACGGCGATCATGTCGGCTGGAACACGCGGCTGGAGAATGGCCGTTGGGTGCCCACCTTCCCGAATGCCAAATACCTGTTCTCAAAGAAAGAATATGAATACTGGGAGGGTATTCACCGGGAGACCCCGCTGGACCCGATGACCGATAGCGTTCTGCCGATCATCGACGCCAAAAAGGCCGAGCTGGTGACCAGCGACCACGCCCTCAACGACCACATCAGGCTGATGCCGACCCCCGGCCACACTCCGGACCATTTCGCGGTCTGCGCCGGTCGGCGCGAGGACGTCGCGGTGTTCACCGGCGATTTGATCCATTCGCCGATCCAGGCGCGCTATCCCGACCTGGTGATGCGCGTCGATTACGATCAGAAACAGGCCTCGGCGACGCGGCGCGCGTTCTTCGAGCGCTACTGCGATACCAGCACGCTGTGCTGCACGATGCACTTCCCGTCGCCGTCGGTCGGCCACATAAAGCGCTGGGGTAACGGCTTCCGTCACGAGCCGGTCAGCAACTGACGCCGGCCGGCGGCCAGGAACGGCGCTGATAGGCGCCGTCCCAAAACAGCCACTCATATTGCGAGGCCCGCGTGAAGGCGGCGAGCATGCGGGCGCGTTCGGCCGCTGTGGTGGAGTCGGCAGCCCGGTCGGCGGTAGCGACAACCCTCTGCACGGCTTCGCCAAAGCGCGGATCGGCGTAGGTGTCGATCCAGGCGCGGTAGGGGTTGTCGGGCGCGGCCCGGCCGGCGATGTCGCAGCCGACATCCCAATAGATCCAGAAGCACGGCAGCAACGCCGCGACCAACACTTCCCACGGATCGTGATAGGCCGTGGCCAACAGAAAGCTGGTATAGGCGAGGCAATCGGGCGCCGGCTCCGCGGTGGCGAGTGCGGCGGGATCGACGCCGAACACACGCAGATAGTGCTCGTGAAGAGCGCGCTCGACCGCGACGGCGCCCAGTGCCGACTGGGCGAAAGCTTGCAACGTCCCGGTGTCCGGAGCCTTGGCCGCGGCGATTGCGAGCGCGCGCGAGAACTGGCCGAGATAGAGCGCGTCCTGGGTGATGTAATGCTGAAAGCACTCGCGTCCGAGCGTACCGGCGGCGAGTTCGGCGTTGAAAGGGAGCGCCAGGATCGCCCGGCGCAACGGCGTGGTGTGTCGCCGAGCCTCGTCGGAAAAGCGGCTCATTATGGGTCGTCTCCTCGGTCGCGAACGGCGCCCCAACCCTGAGCCGCGCGGGAAATGAAGTCGAGCTTCGCCGGCGCCATTGTCCCTGTTGCCGGTTCATGCCGATCCTATCTGCGGCGTTTTGACGCGAGGCGGCCTGCCAGCCGCGCCGCAATAACCGGCGACGGCTGGCCCGCTGCGGTTACCGTTTGCGCAGGATGACCATGTGGCGACCCTCGGGCGTCACCGGCGCGGTCAGGCTGAAATCATTGTACCAGCCGACAAAGTCGAACCGGCCGCTCAGCTCGACCAGGCAAAGGAACTCCTGCGGGAAGAAGATTTTCACCGGGACCCGCCCCTCGATCGTTGACTTGGCGCCGTGATCATCGACGGTGAAGGTCAGGGTTTCGTTATAGGTCTGCGCGATCGGGTCGAGGATCTCGGCGCGATAGCGGGTATGCACCCTGACGCCGCCTCTGCGCCTCGTCCAGCTTCTGCGGTAGTCGTGGAGAACGCGAAACCACACGACGCTGTCCAGCAGGTAGAGAGCCCCGGGCACCAGCAGGTCCGCCATGCGGGCGAGGTGATCGAGGAATTCGCGATTGGAGGTCATGTAGAGCGAACCGAGCATCACATAAGCGAGGTCGAACCGGCCCAAGCCGGGGTCGAGGGCACGCATGTCGCCGAGCACGAAGCTGGCCTCGATGCGTTTGCGGCTCGCCTTTTCCCGCGCGAAATCGAGCATTGTCGGGCTCAGATCGAGCCCGCAATAGGCATAGCCTCGTCGATGCCATTCCTCGAGATGAGGCGCCGTACCGGCGCCGAGCTCAAAAACCTTGTGAACCTTCGCCTTGGAAAATTTACCGATCGCCGCTTCGAAGAAATCGAGCTCCGCGGCCGGATCGCGCGGCGCCAGGGCTATTTCGTAATAATAGGGGTGTCGGTACGCCTCCATCACTAGTTCATCAGCGTGGCAGAAGCTGGCAGACCGTCAAGAGTCGACCTCGGCAAAGGGTCGTCTCATAAGCCGTCTCGCGTAAGGTGCGTCTGACCTTGGAGGGGCTTCCAGCTTGCCAGCGACCCCGTTAGCTGCGCCATAATAAGAGACTCGATAATTCGACGGACTGTCCCGTATGCGCACGCGGCGTATCATTCTTTTGCTTACAATTTTGTTCGGGACCGCTCTGCCCGGGGGTGCCGCGGAACCACAGCTCCAGCAATTTCCCACCTCTCATCTGACGATCGTCAGCGCTACCGGCCCCCACCGCTTCAACGTCGAACTTGCCGAGACGCCGGGGCAAATGGAGCAGGGGTTGATGTTCCGTCGCTCGCTGGCGCCCGACGCCGGCATGCTCTTCGACTTCAAGCGGCCGACCGTTGCCACGATGTGGATGCGCAACACGCTGATCCCGCTCGACATGCTGTTCGTCGATCAACGGGGCCTGATCGTCAATATCGCTCAACGCGCGGTGCCCGAATCCGATCAGACGATCGCCGCCGCCGCGCCGGTGCGCGCGGTGATCGAGCTGAACGGCGGCACCGCCGAGCGGCTCGGCATCCAGCCCGGAGACCGGGTGCTGGACCCGATCTTCGGCAACGCGCCGTGATCAGCTTTTGCGCGTTACGATCATTCGGCCGCCGGGGCGTGCCGCGCGGGCAAAATTCCGTCTGATACTTTAGTTTCAGTAGATCAGCTGTTTACGAACCGATGATAAGATCGGACTTCACCGCACCGCGGAGAGGCGTTGAAGCGGCGAATTCGGCGTAAAAATACTTTTAATCATCTTAATAGAAGATTGAAAAATTTAATGTCGAGTGAACCTGGCGCGCCTTCGGAGAGCTTCGTCGATGCAAAACCGTAATTTGACACGTGAAATTGGCGAGGAATTTACGGTATCGTCCGAGTGGAAATGAATCGGCGTCTTCTTCTCTCCATGACTGCCGGCTGGGCCGCGTGGCCTTGGGCGGCGCGTGCGGTGCCGCGCCCGCCGGCGTTGCGGCGCCTGAAGCTCGTCAACGCCCATACCGGTGAGACGTTCGACGGAGCCTATCGCGACGACAAGGGACCGATCGCGCGGGTCGTCCAGGAGCTGTGTGTTTTCCTGCGCGATTTTCATTGCGGCGCCGAGACCGAAATGGATGTCGGCGTCATCGATTTTCTGGCAGATGTTCTCGATGCGGTCGGGGAAACCAAGGCGACGATCCTGTCCGCCTATCGCACGCCCGAGACCAATGCGATGCTTGCGCGCACGACATTCGGGGTGGCCGAGAACAGCCAGCATATGTATGGCCGCGCGCTCGACGTGTGTCTCGACGCGAAACTGGCCGAGGCGATGGGAGCGGCCCGAGCCATGCAGCGGGGCGGCGTCGGCTGGTATCCGCATTCCGGCTTTATCCATATCGATACCGGGCCCGTGCGCAACTGGACGCTCGACGAGGGCGGGCTCGGCAATCTTTTGCTGTTCGACGGCGCCGACGGCGTGCCGTTCGACGCGGCGCGACGCCCGCTGTCCGTGGCCCAGCGGCTATCCCTGCGTCGTCAGCTGGCCCGAGCCGAGTTCCTCGCGCGCAGCCACTAAGCCCGGCGTCATCCGGCGATGGCGACGCCGATCAGCTTGCCGATGCCAAAGGTGACGCCGGCGGCGGCAAGGCCTACTACCAGCTGCCGTACCCCGGAGAACCAGACGCTGCGCCCGGTAAACAGCGAGGTGCCCGCCCCGATCAGCAACAACGCGACACCGCTCGCCGCCAGGCTGGCTGCAAGCGCCGGCATGCCCGCCAACACGAAATATGGGGCCACCGGAAAGATCGCGCCGACGGTGAACAGCATGAACGATGTGGCTGCCGCGGCCCAGGCCGAACCGCCCAGCTCATTGGGATCGATGCCTAGCTCCTCGCGCACCAAGGTGTCGAGGGCGGTCTTTTTGTTGGCGATCAGCTGCTCGGCCAAAGTTTTCGCCAGCTCCTCGGGCAGGCCTTTCGCCTGATAGATCAGCGCCAACTCCTCCTGCTCCTCCTCGGGGACCTGTTCCAGCTCGCTGGCTTCGGTATCGATCTGGCGCTGCGCTGATTCTCGTGCGGTGTTGACCGAAAGCCATTCGCCGAGCGCCATCGAGCAGGACCCGGCCAGCAGGCCGGCCAAGCCAGTAACGAGGATCGTCCGCGGCGCCAACTCCGCCCCCGCGACCCCCATGACCAGGCTGAGATTGGAAACAAGCCCATCATTGGCGCCGAGCACGGCAGCACGCAACGCGTTGCCGCCCATTCCCCGGTGTCGGCCCTCCAGACGTGCGAGGGTCGGACCGCTGAGGCCGGTCGGCGAGGGCGAGGCCAGCGCCTCGATGATCCGCGCATGCGAGCGCTCCGCCGCCGGCAGGCCGCCGGCGACGGCCTCCGGCTGCGCGGCGTAAGTCCCGCTGTCCATCTGTTCGAGGGTATTGACCGTCGGCAACACAAAGGCGGGGCCGAAGCGACGCGCCAGCCATTCGAGCGCCCGGGTCCGGAAACCCGGGCGCAGCTGCGGCACGCGCTGACCGAGGGACTCGATCTGGCGCTTCCAGAACTCGGCATGCGCCAATTCGATCGCCGCAAGGCGGGCGTAGACCCCGGCGAGTTGCGGGTTTTTCTCGGCCTTGGACAAGGTCTCGTATAGCGCCGCGCTGTCGACCTCGCCCTGGAGATTGGCGGTGTAGCGGTGTTGCAATTCTGCCTCTGCCATCGGCCTCTCCGCTGCGTGTCAGCAATCAGGGTGGGGCGAAGGTCACGACGACGCCGGTCGCAGCGTCGACGGGATGTGCGAAGGTAGCAGAAAAATGCGCGATTTCTCCGGGTTGCAGCCGCGCCCTGGGGGGATCGACGACCTCGAATTGGACTTCCTTCTCGGTCGCGTCCCGCAGTGCCAGCCGCAAACGCGGGACGTCGCGCGGCATGCTCCCCAGATTGGCGATTTCACCATCGATCACCAGCCCGTCGTCGTTGCGGGAAGGTGTAACCTTTCCGATCACGAGACCGGGTCCGGACGGTTCGACCCAGCTGCCGATCCAGGCGTAGAACCGCGCCGCGGACGGCCAGATCGCAACAACGCGATCCCGGCCGACGGTCCCGATCAGAACGGCGAGGGCGAACAGCGCCACGAGGACGATCGCCGCGATCCAGCCCAGCACCGCTCTGCCGTGCCGACCTTGCCGCGACGACGACGGCGGCGGTTGCGGACGAGGAGGAACCACGAGGCCCGGCGCCGGTGGTGAGGGCCGTACATCCGCGACCGCCGCTTCGTTGTGGGAAGGAGCGGGCTCGGGCGGCTTCCGCCGACCGGTGGCGCGACGCCCGGCGGGGTCTGACGCCAGCTGTGGCCGCAATTCGCGCAGCGCACGTCCCGACCCGCCGGTCCGCCCAACGCCTCCTCGTCGACGCGAAAGCGAGTTCGGCAGGCGGGGCAGGTCACAATCGTCATCGGGTGAGCGCACGCCCGAGTTAGGGGAAACGGCTCCGCCTGGCTTTGATCATGCGGCGGCCGGCGGAGCGCTTCGGCGGGCCAGCTCGCGCAGATGATGACCGGTATCACCGAACATGGCGTCGATCATCGTCACCCGCTTGAAGTAATGACCGACCTTGTATTCCATCGTCATGCCGATGCCGCCGTGCAGCTGGATGGCTTGTTGCCCGACCAGCCGGCCGGAGCGCCCGATCTGCACCTTCGCGGCGGACGCAGCGCTGCGGCGCTCGCCGGCATTCTGATCTGCGGTCATCATCGTCGCGAACATCGCCATGCTGCGCGCCTGCTCCAGGGCGACCAGCATGTCGACCGCACGATGCTGCAACACCTGAAAACTGCCGATCTCGCGCCCGAACTGGCGGCGGGTCTTCAGATAGTCGACGGTCAGCTCGTGCATCACCGCCATCGCGCCCACCGCCTCGGCGCAGAGTGCGGCGATCGCCTCGTCGACGACGCGTTCGACAAGCGGCAATGCCGCACCCGGCTCGCCGATCACCCCCTCCGGACCGACGCGGACGCCGGCTAACGCGATTTCGGCGGCGCGCAAGCCGTCTTGGGTCGGGTAGCCGCGCCGCGAGACGCCGGCACCCTTGGCGTCGACGATAAAGACACCGACGCCGTCGCGATCGCGCCGCCCGCCGCCGCTCCGCGCGGTGACGATCAGCTTGGTCGGCGGTGTCGCCGTGCAGCACGACCCCCTTTTCGCCGTCGAGCACCCAGCCGGCGCCGTCACGGACCGCCTTTGTCGAAATGTCGGCAAGGTTGTAGCGCGACTGGCGCTCGGTATGGGCGAAGGCAAGGGTCAGACTGCCATCGGCGATCCGGGGGATCAGTGCGGCGCATTGCTCGGCCGTGCCGCCATGGCGCAGAAACCCGCCACCCAGCACCACCGTGGCCAGGAATGGTTCGAGCGCCAGCGCTCGGCCGAAAGCCTCCATCGCGATCATGGTTTCGATCGGCCCGCCGCCGGAGCCGCCATAGCCCTCGGCAAACGGCAGCCCGAGCAGCCCGAGCTCGGCATATTGCCGCCATAGCTCGCGGCTCCAGCCTTCGGGGCTCTGTCCATAGACCTTGCGCTGCTCGAAGGCGTAGCGGTCGCCGATCAGCCGTTCGAGGCTCTCCTTGAGCAGCCGCTGCTCCTCGCTAAGGTCGAAATCCATCAGCTGAAACCCTCGCCTGTCCAGGACATTTGTGCAGCACTGCGGTGGGCGCTCACCGGCTCACAGTCCCAGGATCGCCTTGGCGATGATGTTCTTCTGGATCTCGTTGGTGCCGCCGTAGATCGAGGTCTTGCGCCAGTTGAAATAGGTCGGCGCGACCGGGCCGGCCCATTCGGGGCCGATCGGCGGCTCGTTCCAGCGCTCGTCGTCCTCGTGCTCGGGCTGGTAGGGGAGGGCATAGGGGCCGACCACTTCGAGCAGCAATTCGGTCGTCGCCTGTTGGATCTCCGAGCCCTTGATCTTCAGGATCGACGAGGCCGGATCGGGCTTGTTGTCGGTGCGATGGCGCTCGGCGGCGACGACGCGCAATTGCGTCATTTCGAGCGCTTTGAGCTCGACCTCGACCGCGGCGAGCTTTTCGCGAAAGCGCTCATCCTCGATCAGCGGCGTGTCTCCGTCGCGTTCGAGCGCGGCCAATTCCTTGATCCGGCGAATGCGCTCCTTCGACAGGCCGACGCGGGCGATCCCGGTGCGCTCGCGGCCGAGCAGGTATTTCGCGTAATCCCAGCCCTTGTTCTCTTCGCCGACGAGGTTCTCGGCCGGCACCTTCACGTCGTCGAAAAACACCTCGTTGACCTCGTGGCCGCCCTCGATCGTGATGATCGGGCGCACCGTTATTCCGGGGGTGTTCATGTCGATCAGCACAAACGAGATGCCTTCCTGCTTCTTGGCCTGCGGGTCGGTGCGCACCAGGCAGAAGATCCAGTCGGCGTGCTGCGCCAGGGTTGTCCAGGTCTTTTGGCCATTAACGATGTAATAATCGCCGTCGCGCTTGGCCGCGGTCCGCAGTGACGCGAGGTCGGAGCCGGCGCCCGGCTCGGAAAAGCCCTGGCACCACCAATCGTCGAGATTGGCGATGCGCGGCAGAAACCGCTTTTTCTGCGCTTCCGAGCCGAATGCGATCATGACCGGCCCGACCATCGTCACCCCAAAGCCCAAGGGCTGCGGCGCGGGGGTCTGCTGCAATTCGTCCTGGAAGATGTATTGCTGAACCGGGGTCCAGCCGGTGCCGCCCCATTGGACCGGCCAGTTCGCCACCGCCCAGCCCCTTTTGTTGAGGATGCGCTGCCAAGTGATGATATCGTCCTTGGCCAGATGCTTGCCCTCTAACAGCTTGGTGCGGATGCTTTCCGGCAAATTGGCGTGAAAGAACGTCCGCACCTCGTCGCGAAAGGCTAACTCCTCAGGCGTGAAACGCAGATCCATGGCGTACTCCCTAGAGGTCGGTCTTAGTATTGTCGCGTAGCCGTCTTCGCCAATAACCCGGACGGCGATGCTGGTGCATCAACGCGATCACGGAAACGTTTTTGGCTCCTGCTTGATACAAAATCGCAAATGGGAACCGTCGGACGAGCCGTCGCCTGATTGTCCCCGTAAGAATGGTTCCAGCCTCAGGGGTGGCGACAATCTGCGCGAGCATATGCTCTACCTCGCGGAGGAAATCATTGCCAAGTCCAGCGGCGCGCGCGTCATAAAAATTGGCTGCCTCGACCAGTTCTTGTTCAGCCAATGGATGGAAAACAACATCAGTCACCGTATTACTGAACGCGCCTTCGCGAATGCTTGCTCGGCGGGAATTCCCTCGACCTTCCCTGTGGAGAGTTCCTCCGCGCGTCGTAACGCCTCGACCGTCCATAGAGTCTCGGCATCTGCATCCACCGGCTCTTGATCAAGACTCGCGATCAATTGCTCGGCGAGACGTGCACGCAAGCGGACCGGAAGCCTCATAACCTGATCCTGAAGCTCTTTAGGTATAACCGACATCGTTTTGGCTCCGGTAATTATTGTCTCTTATCAGGGGGCGACGGTGACACGCACAGAAATCATCAGCCGACCCTGACCCCCAGCGGGGCAAAGCCACTACCCTCGGCTGCCAGCCGCTGAAGCAATGCCGCCGGCCGCAAGCTCTCGTCGCCGGAGCGCTCGGCATAGAGGGTCAGCCGGTCGCGCAGGTGGGCAAGGCCGAGGCGGTCGGCATAGTACATCGGCCCGCCGCGCCAGATTGGCCAGCCATAGCCATACACCCAGATCACGTCGATGTCGCCGGGGCGGGTGGCGATCCCCTCTTCGAGGATGCGCGCCCCTTCGTTGATCATCGGAAAGATCGTGCGCTCGACGATCTCTTCCGACGCGATCGGGCGGCGGGCGATGCCGAGCCTGGCCGAGGCGTCGAGAATGATGCGCTCGACCTCGGGGTCGGGGATCGGCGCGCGCGAGCCGGCCTGGTAGCGGAAGTACCCGCTGCCGGTCTTCTGGCCGAAATGCCCGGCCTCGCACAGCGCGTCCTCGATCTCGGCATGCTCGCCACGGCTCTTGCGGATCAGCCAGCCGACATCGAGCCCGGCCAGGTCCATCATCGCAAACGGCCCCATGGGGAGCCCGAACTCGACGAGCGCGGCCTCGACCTGCTGCGGCAATGCCCCTTCGAGCAGCAACCGTTCGGCCTCGACCGAGCGGCGCGCCAGCATCCGGTTGCCGACAAATCCATAACAAACGCCGACCACGGCCGGCACCTTGCCGAGCCGTCGAGCGAGGGTCAGTGCCGTGGCGATGGCATCCGGCGCGCTGGCAGCGCCGCGGACGATCTCCAAAAGGCGCATGACGTTGGCCGGGCTGAAAAAATGCGTGCCCACCACGTCCTGGGGCCGGGTTGTCGCGCCGGCGATCTCGTCGACATCGAGAGTCGAGGTGTTGGTGGCGAGCAACGCGCCCGGTTTCGCCGCGCGGTCGAGATCGGCGAAGACGCGTTTTTTGAGCCCCATTTCCTCGAACACCGCTTCGATGACGACATCGGCGCCGCCGACTGCGTCGACCCCGACGGCGCCGGTGATCAGGCCCATGCGGCGGTCCATCTCGTCGGCGGCCAGCCCGCCGCGCGACACGGTGGCGCGGTAATTGGCGGCGATCCGGTCGAGCCCCTTTCGCAGCAAATCGTCGCCGGTCTCGATCAGGGTGACCGGGATGCCGGCATTGGCAAAACACATGGCGATGCCGCCGCCCATCGTACCGGCGCCGATCACGGCGCCCGAGGCGATCGGCCGCGGCTTTGTTTCCGCCGGCATGTCCGGCACCTTGGCCGCCTCGCGCTCGGCGAAGAAGACATGGCGCTGCGCCTTTGATTGATCGCCGGCGACGAGTTTGCGGAACAGCTCGCTCTCGCGCTTCAGCCCTTCCTCAAAGGGCAGGACGATGGCGTTGCGCACGGCCTCGACACAGGCGGCCGGCGCCTCGCGGCCGCGCAACCGCTGGGTCAACGAGGCTGCGGCATCGGCAAAGCCCTCCGCCACGAGCTTGTCGTCGCGGTCGCGGACGAGCCGCAATGGCCGGCGCTCGGCCACGACGCGGCGGGCAAAGGCGCTCGCGGCTTCGGTCAAATCGCCCTGGGCGATCTCGTCGACGATGCCGTCGGCAAGCGCTTCCGCTGACCCGACCGGATCGCCGGTGACGATCATCTTCAGCGCCTTCTCCGGTCCGATCAGACGCGGCAGGCGCTGCGTGCCGCCGGCGCCGGGCAGGAGCCCGAGCTTGACCTCGGGCAGCCCAACGCGCGCCGTTGCGGCAGCGACCCGGAAATGGCAGGCGAGCGCCAGCTCGAAGCCACCGCCGAGCGCGGTGCCGTGCAAGGCCGCGACGACGGGCTTCGGCATCGCCTCGATCGCGGCGATGACCTCGGCGAGGCTCGGGGCCTGCGGCGGTTTGCCGAATTCGGTGATGTCGGCGCCGGCGAAAAAGGTGCGACCAGCGCAGGCGATCACCACCGCCTCGGTAGTAGCGTCATCGCGAGCCCGACTCAGCGCCTCGACAAGCCCGGCGCGGACCTCGTGCTTTAGCGCGTTGACCGGCGGATTATCGGCGGTGACGATCGCGATCCCGCCCTCACGGCGAAGATCGACGCTGGCGTTGATATTGCCCATCTCACCCCTGCCTTTCGGGCGCAGATTAGACCGATGCGCCTTGCCGATGAAGCGGCGAGATGCAAACGCCGGCTAAGCCCCCGTTGTAGTGGAGAATGCACGGATCAGGCGTGCAACCGTCGTGCGCGGGTCGGCGGCGCGCATGACCTCGCCCATGACCGCGATCCCGCTGGCGCCGGCGCCGCGGCACAGGGCGGCGTTGTCGGGGGTGATGCCGCCAAGCGCCACGACCGGCCCGGCCGCCGCAGCGATGATCTCCGTGAGGCCGTCGAGCCCCAACGCCGGTCCATAGCCGGGTTTGCTCGCGGTCAGAAAGACCGGGCTAACGGTCACGTAATCGGCTCCCGCGCGGAGCAGCGAGGCGGCCTCGGAGCCGGAATGCGCCGAGGCGCCGATCAGCGCGCCGGGAAGCCGGGCCCGGGCCGCCCGCGGATCGCCGCCGCTCGGCAGATGCAAGCCGGCGGCGCCTGCTGCCTCCGCCGCTTCGATATCCTCATGCACCGTCACGGTGGCGGCGAAGCGGCGGCCGAGAGCCACCAATGCCTCGAGCAGCGCGCGGCGCTCTGCCGGGGGCAGATCCTTTTCGCGCAGACTGAACCAGCGGCAGCCGCCGGCAAAGGCGGCCTCGGCGACCTGTTCGAGCGGCTGCCGCGCCTGACTGCGGTCGGAGATAACGAGAAGCGGCGGATCGGGCAGCCTCACCGCATCCTCGCCTAGGGGTGCGCGCCGAGCAACAGCTCGGCCGAGACCGTGAGCCGGATCTTCGCCTGACCAGGCTCAGCCACCGGGGCCGCCATCGCCATCGCGGCAAAACGCGGCATCGGCCCAGCGCCGGTCTCGGCATTGCCGACACGCAGATCGCGATAGCGCAGCACCGAGAGATGCATCCGGTCGGCGATCGAGGCGGCGCGTTGGTCGAGCCCGGCCAGCGCCTCGGCGGTCAGATCCTCCTCGGCGCCGCGCACGGTCTCGGGCGAGACCTCGTAGCCGAGCGAGGACATAAGCAGCCCATCGGATTGCAGGGTTCCGGCGAGCTTCAGCACCGCATCCGCAGCCTTGCCGGTCAGGATCAGGGATTGGCTGGCACGCCAACGCGGCGGGCCATTTTTCGGCTCCTCTTGGTTGACCGTGTAGGTTCCGGTCTCGACCGCGACCCCCTGCACCTGACGCGCCCGGTCGAGTGCCGAGGCCATGCGGCGGTTGATCGCCGATTGGAGAGCGACCGGGTCGGCGCCGGTTTCCTCGACCCTCAGCTCGATCCGTAGAAAGTCTCGCACGACCTTGCGCTCGGCCGTCTGGCTCAGATGCAGCACGGTGGCCTGCTGCTCGGTCGTTTGCGCCATCGAAGGGATCGGCAAGAGCCACACGAGAGCTAGGAGCGGAAGGATGCCCGTCACGCCTGCCCTCTCCGCGCGGGTTGGGCGAGGAAGAAGGAACCACGAACAGGGACCGCTTGTGCGGAATCTCGTTTCGGCAAATCAGCCGATCGTGGTCAGTTCGCGTGGGGAGCCGGGTCAGCAGCATCAGCAATCCTCAGATCTTCCACGCTCGACGTTCGGGGGAGCTTCAACCAATTATGGACGAGCGCGCTCGCCCCGGCTACCGGGTCACACCCCTTGCGATGCCGGCGGGTTTGGGCGATGAAGACCAATGGCTTCGATTGCATCGCGGCGAGGGTTGCAGGCGCTCGTCACGCGCCCCCGCGAGGAGGCAGAAAAGCTGGCGGCGGCGCTTGCAGCGCGCGGCATCGAGACGTTGATCGAGCCGCTGATGGAAGTCCATTTCCGCGCGGCGGCGTCGCCTGATCTCACGGGCGTGCAGGCGGTATTGTGCACCAGCGCCAACGGGGTGCGGGCATTGGCGCGGGCGAGCGCCGAGCGCCGGCTGCCGCTTCTCGCGGTCGGCGACGCCACCGCAGAGCGGGCGCACGCAGAGGGCTTTAGCTCGGTCGCAAGCGCCGGCGGCGATGCCGCCGACCTCGTTCGGCTGGCGGCGGCCCAGCTCGATCCGCGCGAGGGGCGTCTGCTGCATGTCTGCGGCAGCGCCGTTGCCGGCGACCTCGCCGGCGATTTGCGCGAGCGCGGCTTCGCCGTCGAGCGCAGCATCCTCTATGAAGCCAGGCCGATCGCGGCGCTGAGCCCGGCCGCGACTGATGCGATACGCTCGGGCGCGGTCGATTTCGCGCTGTTCTTCTCGCCGCGCACGGCTGCGATCTTTGCACGGCTGGCGAATGATGGCGGGGTGGCGAGCGGCTGCGGGACGATAACGGCTCTTTCGATCAGCACAACGGCCGATGCCGCGCTCGGCACGCTTGCCGTGGCGGGAGCGATGCATCGCCGACAGGCCGGAACAGCGGGCGCTGCTCGTGGCGCTCGACCGTCTCCTCGCCGCGCGGCGGCCGGACTGAGCCGGGCGAGCGGTACGATGTCCGAAGAACTCGGTGACCGGCCCCCCGAGGATCGCAGCATCCCGCCGGTCGAACCGCAGCCGGCCGCGATCGACGAAACCCCGCCCGCGATCCGCGCTGAGGCTGCGACCCACACCCCGGCCGCCGCGACATTTCGTCAAGCTGCGTTGTGGCTCGCGGTGCTGCTGGTGTTGGTGATTGCCGGAGTGGCGCTGTCGCCGTTCTGGGCTCCCGCCATGGCGCCGTTGTTGCCGTGGGGCGCGAAGTCCGCGCCGGTAGCCGCAGACGACGCCGCGCTCGCCGCTCGAGTGACCGCGCTCGAAGCGCGGCCGGCGCCGGCCACTGTCGATCTCGATCCGATCAAATCGACGCTGACGGCCCAGGCTCAGCGCCTTGATCGGCTGCAGGCGGCACTCGCCGCGCAAAGCCAGGACCAGGCCGCAGCCGCGGCGGACAAGACCGTTGTGCAGCAGCTGACCCAGCGGGTGGCGGCGATCGAGGCACAAGCCGCGAGCAAAACCGCCGAAAGTGGAAGGTTAGAGCAGGAGCTGGCTCGGCTCAGCACTGCCGCCAACGACCTCGGTGACCGGCTTTCGGCGTTGGAGCGCCGGGTAAGCGCGCAGGGCAGCACCGATCGCACCGGCACCGCCCTGTTGCTGGCAGTGCTGCAGATGCGCGAAGCGATCGAGGAAGCACGGCCTTTCCCGGCAGCGTACGACGCATTCAAAGGCCTTGCGGGTGACGATGCCGCGCTGCTCGCCGGCGCCGCGCCGCTTGCGCAAGCCGCTCACGACGGTGTTGCGAGCCAAGCCGTTCTGCGCGAGCGGCTGGACAACGTCGGAAATGAAATCGCCCGCGCCGGCAAGCCGGCCGGCAAGCTGCGGTGGTGGGAACAGGCGCTCGACCGCATCAGGCGATTGGTCACAATCCGGCGGATCGGCGTTGCGGCGCATGCCGGCCCGGAAGCGGCGGTCAGCGCCGCCCAATCGGCGCTGGCCGCCGGTAATCTCGCCGCCGCGGTCTCGGCCCTCGGTTCGCTCGAGGGGGCAGATGCCGAGATGGCGCAGCCCTGGTTGCGGCTGGCGCGCGACCGGCTCGCGGCCGAAGCAGCGCTGGCGCGTCTTCAGGAATTGCTGGCGGCGCGCCTCGGCGCAGCCACCAGGCCGTCCCCGGCAGCTCCTGCATCCAGCCCGCCGCTGCCGACACCGCGCGCGCCATCCTGATGCGTGTGATCTTTGCACTCGTCGCAATCGCGGTTCTTGTCGCCGCGGCGGTTTTCTTCGCCGACAACCCGGGTCAGGTCGAGATCGTCTGGCAAGGGTGGCAGGTCGAGAGCTCGGTTGGCGTTTTGGTCGCCGCTGCAATCATCGCGGCGGCCGCCGTGGCCCTGCTGCTCTGGCTGTTATCGCGGATTCTCGGCAGCCCGCGCGCAGTTCTGCGGTGGCGGCGCGAACGCCGTCGCCGCAACGGATATCGGGCGCTGACCCGCGGGATGGTCGCGGTCGCCGCCGGCGACCCGGAAGAGGCGCGGCGTTGCGCCCGCAGGGCCGAGGCGCTGCTCGCCGAGCCGCCCTTGACCCTGCTGCTGTCCGCCCAGGCGGCCCAGCTCGGCGGCGACGAGACCGCGGCAAAAAAGTTCTTCACGACGATGCTGGACCGGCCCGAGACCGAATTTCTCGGCCTGCGCGGGCTGCTAAATCAGGCGTTGCGCGAGGGGGACCGCACTACGGCGCGCCGTCTCGCCGGCCGCGCCGCAGAACTCAGTCCAAAGACGCACTGGCCGGTGCTGAGCCTGTTCGATCTCGAAGTCCGCGACGGGCGCTGGGAGGCGGCGCGAGACACCCTCGCCCAGGCGGTTAAACACCGCATCGTCGCGCCCGCCACCGCCCGTCATCATCGCGGCGTGATCCTTTACCAGCTGAGCCTCGGGGCGCTGACGCAGGGCGATCGCCACCGGGCATTGGCCCTGGCGGCGCAGGCGCAGGGGCTGGCGCCGGACCTGGCGCCCGTGGCGGCGCATCGGGCGCGCCTGCTGCTGGAGGATGGCCGGACCGCGCGTGCGGCGAAGGCCGTAGAGCGCGCCTGGCAGACCGCGCCTCATCCGCAGCTGGCGCAGGTTTATGGCGCAATCTGGGAGAGTGACACGCCGCTGGCGCGGGTGGCGCGCTTCGAGCGCCTGGCCGCCCGGAACCCCAGCGCGCGCGAAAGCCATATTGCGCTGGCGGAAGCAGCGCTGACGGCGCAGCTCTGGGGCGAGGCCCGTCGTCATCTCGAGCGCGCATTAGCGGCCGATCCACCGCCCGCCGCGCCGATCCCGGCGAGCCCGATACCGGCCTTGCCGATGCTGTGGGCGGGAGGAGCTGCCCGACCCCCAGCCCACTTCGGTGACGGAAGGGACGGGCGCGGAAATCAGCCGCCCCAGCGCGCGCCTATGCCTGATCATGGCGCGGCTCGAAGAGGCCGAGCACGGCGATCTCGGGCGCATGCGCGAGTGGCTCGACCGCGCCGCCGGGGCGGCTCCGGATCCGCGCTGGGTGTGCGCGAGCTGCGGCGGCGAGAACCTGGATTGGCATTCGCTCTGCCCGCGCTGCGGCAGTTTTGACGCGCTCGCCTGGCGGACCCCGATCTGGGCCGTTTCGGAAGGGCGTGCGGTCGATGGCCGACCAGCCGCCGCGCTCGCCGGATTACAGCAGCCCGCGCTGCCGACCGGGGAGGCGGCTGGCGATTGAGGCCATTCGGCCCACCCCTGTCCGGCGTCGCAATCGGCTTGGCGGGAGCAACGGAACACGCTATCAGTGAGCGGCGTGGCCCCGGTAGCTCAGCGGTAGAGCAACCGCTTCGTAAGCGGTAGGCCGTCAGTTCAAATCCGACCCGGGGCACCATTTATTTCAATAAGATAATCATTCGTCCAAGGCAGAATTTTAATAAATAAGGCCTTGTGGGTAGCAAATTGGGTAGCGCAGCGAGGCGGCAGTCTGGCGTCAGGGTTCCGAGCTTTAAGTTGATCTATTTCCCGTTCGGCGGGCCGACGTCAGGCTGACCCGGGCTTCCGGCCATGCCGGGCGGCTGGCGGTGTCGAACATGATCCAGTGCCGGGCCATCGAGAAGCTGCGGACGATAAATTTGCGCCCGCGATGTGGCGCAGGAATGACAGCCATCGCCGGCAATCGACAGGCGAAACCACCCGTCATTCTGGCTATGCCGACAGCCGCGCAAGCGGATCGAGGACGTATTCGGTTGGATCAAGACCGTCGACGGCCTGCATTCGACCAAGCTCAGAGGCCTTCCCAAGGTCGACTGGGACCCTCACCTTTGCCGCCGCCTACGACCGGGCGCCCGCCGAGCTTGGCTTGCGCCTTCGCCGGGCGCTCGCAGATCGCCGAGATCGGCCAAGGGAGATCTCGATCTTCTCATGCGGCTGCCCAGCTGGTCGGGGCGGCGACATCCGAACGTAAATGAATTCTTGAACAGCCGACGGGATACTGAGGGGAAGCAAAGTCGCAAAAAAGCCCTGGTTGAATAACCGTTTGACAACTATCCTGATTTTATCCAAGCTCAGTTGTTGTGACAGCGAGGAAACGCATGAAGCCGGGCTTCCCACGTAGCTGTTGCATCGCCGTCTTTGCCGCGGCGATGGTGTGCGCGCCCATCGCCGCTCATGCGATGGGCGATGAGGAATTCGTCGGGCCCTTCGCAAGCTGGGCGAACGTGAAGACCACCTACGGCGCCGCTGGGAATGGCGCCACGGACGACACGGCAGCCATCCAGAAGGCACTCAACAGCCTCAGCCCGAAGAATCCGACGATCTATTTTCCGCCCGGCACTTACCTCGTCACCCAGACGCTAACATTAACCGCCCAGGAATATGTGAATGTTATCGGCGCAGATCCTTCCACTACGACCATCGAATGGGGTGGCGCCTCGGGCGGCACGATGCTTCACCTGAATGGTGTCGCGTATTCGCGCTTCGACCGCCTGACCTTCAACGGCAGGGGCAATGCTGCTGTCACGGTTGACCAGTCCTGGGACGGGTCAACCGGATATTTCGACACCGGCAACGAGTACGCCGACGACGTGTTCAAGAGCGCCGGCACGGGCTTTCGGTGCGGCAACCTAGGCTATGGCTGCGCCGAGACTTCAATGCTGCGCGATCAGTTTCTTAGCAACAGTATAGCCGGTGTCGCGATGGAAAATTTTAACGCCCTTGACATGTTTATCTGGTATTCTCTTTTCCAGAATGACGCCGAGGGCGTGAGCAATCAGCCGGGCGCCGGCAATTTTCACGTATTTAACAGCATCTTCGAAGATTCGACCACAGCGGATATTACCATTGGCAACACAGGAGGGTTCAATCTCCGCAACAATTATTCAATAGGATCGAATCAATTTATCGGGCCGAGTATCGGCACGAGCAATCCGGCGACCATCACCGTAGAAGGGAACACGATCCTCGACACCACAAACCCGCGATCGATAGCCGTCGGCAATTTGGGGCCGGTGGTTCTGATCGACAACACGATACGGAGCCTGGCGAGCGTGATCACCGGCCCCGTTGTCGCGGTGGCTAATTGGAATCCGAGCGATCTCTTTTCGATGGGCAACACCTTTACCGTTTCGTCGCCGACCTATGCGAACGGTCACTACCATTCGGTGGGCGATCAAGTCGTCGCGCGAAGCACCGTCAATCCAAGCCCACCTACCTTACCGGGCACGCCGCCGAACAATAATCGGCAAATCTTCGAGGTCACGCCGGGATCGACCGCGGCGCAGATCCAGGCAGCCATCAGCAGTGCCGCCGCGGCGACCACCGACAAGCCGGTCGTGCATATCCAGCCTGGCACGTATAGCATTAACAAGACGCTCGTCGTGCCCGCAGGCAGCGATATGCAGATCATCGGCGACGGCTACTATTCGCAACTGGTGTGGACCGGCTCGGGAACCGGACCGGTCATGCAGCTTCAGGGCCCGAACAAGGCCACGTTGAGAGATTTTTCAGTGAACGGCAATAACTATTCCGGCAACGGCATCGAAGTACAAGATGCCGATCAGGCCGGTAGCAGCATCTTCATGGAACAGCCGAACCTTTCATCGTCTTATACGAACCTTTTCGTTGATGGACTCGATTATACGAATGTTCAATTGCACGACTTCTATCATGAATACGATTCAACTGCCGGTGCGACAAGCGTCGACGTCACCGGGGGGCCCGATGCCTCGCAAGGGAACTGGCAAGGCGGCGTAACCAATCTCTTTGCCGGCGCCTCGGCCGGAAACTACATCAGCTATTTAGTGTCGAACGGCGCGCACTTTTCCGTGGAGGATATCTGGTACGATGCCGGCGCAGGCGGCGATCTCGTCGCCAATGTTACAGGAGCGAGCACCTTCAGCTATGCTGGATCAATGCTGTACTTTCCCAGTACCGGCACCCAAATCGCTCTCAATAACTTCACGGGTACGGCTGCTCTTTTCAATCTGAACATGAACGGTAACGTCAGCATATCCGGCAGCGGCTCGAGCGCACGAGTTTTGGGCCTAGGATTGGTCGGCCCATCTACGACGTTCTTTAGTCACACGTTGGCCACCACCGAGTTCCTGAACGGGGAGACGACCGCGAACCCACCTTCAGGTTCGGCCACCTCGGAACTCCCTGAGCAGGGGACGGCCAATGCATCGTTTTTGACCACCACGCTGAACCAGTTCCGCACGGAGAAGCCGACCCTGCTTGCCCCGCTTGCGAGCGGCGTGACCGACGTTCGCTTTTACCGCGTGTTCGCGAGTAACGCCATCACGGGCATCCATTTGGACAATGACAGCGCTTCCGCCGGCAACGGTGCTTGTGGCTCAGCCAACGGCGTTGCGGTGACCAGCGCGCCGACTAGTAGCTTGTGCTCGGCCGGTATGGCTTCGGCCGTGAGTGGCAGCGGGCCGTGGAACTGGAGTTGCGCGGGGAGCAGCGGAGGGACAACTGCAAGTTGCTCAGCACCGCTTCTTCCCGCCGCGGTCAACGGCAGTTGCGGCACGTCGAATGGGGCCGACCTAACCAGCGTTCCGACTACCGGCCTTTGCAGCGCAGGCGCCGCCTCGGCAGTAAGCGGCACCGGACCTTGGAACTGGAGTTGCGCCGGCTCGAACGGCGGCTCGGCGGCAAGCTGCGCGGCCCAGCTGGAAATTAACGGATCGTGCGGCTCGGCGAACGGAGTAGCGATGAGCGCGAAGCCGACCAAAAATTTGTGTTCGACCGGTGCAGCTTCCGCCGTGAACGGCAAAGGTCCATGGGATTGGACCTGTGCAGGCAGCAGCGGCGGGACCACCGCAAGTTGCTCGACCGTCCGTTAAATCGGCTCGGCGATAAGCATCTGCCCCAGCTATCGAGATTATCGGTTGCTAGGACGCTCGGGTCTGGGCTGGCGGGAGACCGCCTAGTTCCTGGAATTGACCGTCAGTGACCCCCGTATTAAACTGGCCCACGAACGCCTAGCCTAGCCTAACATAGCGTCAAATAAAACAACGGAGCGCCAGCGCCGATGGAGCGCGGTTTCGAGACGGCGGCTGCATCGGCGCCGACCTGCTCGCACGCCACGGTAGGGCCAGCCTCATCGAGCCCGGAACCGAAGCCCTCACTGAGTGATCTGACAGGAGAGAAGAGTGCGTAGGGCTTTGGGCCGCCGCGTGCTGCGACGCTGCTGTAGCATGGGCTCAGAAGCAGCGCGCGGCGAGCGTGGACAGTCGGGACGCTCGCAATTAAGAAGAGGTGCCGATCTATCCAATTGGACCTTATGCCCTGCACGTTCCGCCTGGAGAGCGCGATGGTCCAGACCCCCGGTTATTTTTCCTCCGCTGCTCTCGTTTCGGTTGGGGCTCGCGCTCATTACATCGCAAGCGCGGCGCATTACGAGGTGGTCGCTCGACGAATTGTTGCCGCCTTGCGCGACGGCGACCGACCCATGGTCCTTGTGACAGGCGAGCCGTCTGCCGATCCGGAGGTTCTCTCCGAGGCGCTCGGCGATGTAGCGGGGCCCGGGCATGGGGTGGTCATCATTTCCTGCGGACCCGAGTTGAAACCGGCGGACCTTGAGCGGGCCGTTCCTAAGCTCGCGAAACCAAAAGCCGGCGGGGTGGGGGCGGACCCTGGACGTTCGGCGTCGACCTCGCCGCTATTCATCTTTGAGGGATTCGATCGGCTTTCCGACGGGCAGATCGTGGACGTTTATGAAGGCACGCAGCGCCGCGACCGGATTCCGCGGGCGGCAGTACTGCTGGCGCCTGTCGACTTTCACGCCCGGCTCGAGCGGCCGGCGCTGCAGTGCTTGAAGCAGTGCATCGCTGCCCAGTTTCGCTTCGAGGAGGTTGACGACAACGAAGCCATTGCCGTCCTTCATGAGCAGCTCCTCGCGCAGCGGGATCGCCGGGTTGAAGCGCGCGGGTTTCGCCGCGGCATTCTGATCGGTTCAGCCGCTGGTGGGGTTGCAATAGTTGCGAGCATCGGCGTCTTCATGCTGCGTTCGACGACCGAACAGGTCTACGAGTTGCCTGCGAATATCGGACGAAGCAATTCGACGAGGGCAGAGGCGCCGCTTCTCCCCCCGGCGCTAGAACCGGCAAGGAACATCGCGACGGAGCAAGCCCCCCCGAAGGCCGAGACGGTGTTAGCGCTTCCGGCGGCACCGCCACCTCTTCCCGCTCCGGCCCTCACGACAGCACCGCCATCGTTGCTCACCGCGACACCGCCGCCTTCCCCCGCCCCGCCATTACTACCAACGAATGTAGAAAATCAGCTCGCCGCCACCCCTCCTGGTCTGGTACATCACCCAGCCGAACCTCGCCTTTCAGCCACGGAGATCAGCGCCCTGGTCGCGCGTGGAGAAGCGTTCCTAGGCACCGGCGATATCACCTCGGCACGAGGCTTTTTTGAGCGCGCTTATGACGGCGCTGCCGACGCCGATAGCGGGCTGGCCGCGTTTCAGCTAGGGGCGACGTTCGATCCGATTGTTCTGGACCGTGCCGGCATCCGCGGCGTCAGCGCTGATCCGGTTCAGGCCTTGTCGTGGTACCGACGCGCCCGCGAGCTTGGCGTGGCCGAAGCAGAGCAGCGGATCAAGGCTCTTGAGATCCGCCCACCGGGAGACGGGCGCTCGTCCCCATTGAAATAAGTCGCGCACCCTGCGGCCTCACGATGCCAAGCCGATCACGATGGGGTCTCCAAATGTAGAGGCCGGCTCTATGTAGCTAGCATACCCGCACCCTTTGTTAACCAAAACACTAAGCTACTCGTAATATTTGTTGCGACTTCGAGCTGGTTCTGCTAAGCGTGCACGGCGCAGGCGGGCGAGCACCAGCCGAAGTTCATGTGGTTGGCCGACAACAGCCGTGCAATCGCTTCGGTTGATCCATAACAGGAAAATTCAACGACGTCGGCGCGTTGAGACGCAAATGAACGAGGGACGGGTAGCGATCTATCTCCGCGACGTCATGAAAGAAGTGCGCACGACCCATCGTGGCGAGCTTATCTATGGCGCCGATGGTCTTTGGGCAGCGGCGCAACAGCGACCGGACCCCGGTCCGATGGCTTGCCCGCAAACCCGGGGGCACATTGGAGCGGCATTGCAATGATCGAGTCGCGGGCTCCTACCCAGGGAGGGCTGAGCGGCATCCGCGAGGTTGTCCGCTTTGTTAACCGGCAGAAACTCATTATTTTCGTGCCGACGGTTCTGATTGCGGGTATCGTTTGGACGATCGCGGCGGTCACGGTGCCGCGTTATACGGCCACCGCAGCTCTCACGCTCGATGTTGGAAAAGTCCAATTCGTTGAGCATGAAGTTGTTTCACCGCTTCCATTAGAAAACTCTACGCTTCGGAGCGAGCTCGACGTCATCCACTCGCGTTCGCTTAACGACGAGGTTGGCGTTCTGCTCGGGCTGAGATCCGACCCTGCCGTGGCGCGGGAAGTCGCCGCTTGGCAATCGCTGTCGTGGTGGCCTGATATCGCCCGCGTGCGACGCGCGCTCAGCCGCTTCTTTCCCAGGATTGTCGGAACGGATCCGGTGATCACGCCGGCGATTACGCAGGCGCAGCTCACGGACTGGCTGGTCGGTAATCTTAACGCGAGCAACGACGGTCGTTCGTTGACCATCCTGGTTTCATTCACGTCGCGGAGCCCGGAGCGAGCGGCGCAGATCGCCAATGAGGTCGCCAAAACCTACCTTGACGATCAAGTCTCGATCAAGACGCAGGCGATAACGAAAGCCGCCGGTTGGCTCGGCGAAAGAGTGGACGAAATTCGACAGCAGTTGGAGAAATCGGAGGCAGCAGTCGACGATTTCCGGCGCAAATCCGGGCTGCTGGAAGTCGGCAAGGGCGCCACGATACCGGCTGTGCGCATGGCCGACGCCAATGCGGAGCTTAGCAAAGCTCGCTCGGAACGACTGCGGGCCGAGGTGAACCTGCAGACTGCCCGGGAGAGCAGCCCGCAGACGCTTCCAGACGTTCTCGCCTCGCCGTTGATCCAGCAGCTTCGCAGGGAACTCGGCCAAATCAACCTGGAGGTCACGGACCTCCAGGACCACGGCGCCTTGTACAAGGTAAACGACTTCCAGGCCCGGGCAGCGGCCTTGCGGGCCCAGATGAACGCGGAGATGAGTTCGAATCATCGCCAGCCTTTCGAGCGAGGCGGCGGCAGCGCGCAAAAAAGAGGCCGATTTGGGGCAGTCGTTCCAAGCGATGGAGGGCCAGTTGGGCGACGCCGCGCACTCCGGTTTGCGGCTTGCTCAACTGCAGCGCGAGGCTGACGCCAACCGATCGATCTATGAGACTTACCTCGATCGTTACAAGCAGACGCTGCAGCAGGCGAGCTTGGCGGTGCCGGATGGGCGGCTCATCTCGCTGGCGGAACCGCCCGAAGAGCCCTCCTATCCGAACTTGCTGCGGTTCGTGCTGCTCGGCGCCTTCGGCGGACTGGCGATCGGCGGGGGTCTCGCCTTTCTCCGCGAAGGCCTCGACCGGCGGGTCCGCCACACCGTGGACATCGAAAGCGTGACCGGCATCCCGGTATTCGGGTTCCTGCCGAAGGTGTCACGGTGGCGTGGCCAAGAACCGCAAGACTACCCGGTGAACGACCCGCGCTCCCGGTTCGGCACGGCCCTCGTGCGCATCCATACCGCGCTGCGATCGCCCCAATCATCGGACCGCGCGCAGGTCATCCTCGTCACCTCGCCGCAGCCGGGCGAGGGCAAGACCTCATTCTGCACCGGTCTCGCGCGCTCATTGGCGAAAAGCCGAATGCGGGTTCTGGTCATCGACGCCGACCCGTATCGATCGCGGGTCGCGACCGCGTTCGGCGCCTCGACTGTTCCGGTTTTGGATCCGATTGCCGGGCAACGCGTCAAGCTCGGCGATATCGTGCAGGCCGATGCGAAATCCACCGCTCACTTCATACCGGCGCCGAGCGAGGACGATCTTCAGCTCCTCCTCCATTCCGGCGGGTTCGCGACGCTGCTCGAAGAGGCGCGGCAGGCCTATGACATCGTCATCATCGACACGCCTCCGGTGATGACGAGCGCGGACGCCGCCGTGATCGGCAAGTTTGCCGATACCCGCCTTCTCCTGGTCAGGTGGGGCCGGACCTCCTGGGACGAGATGACCGCGGCGGTCGGGTTTCTCCGGCTCTGCCGCATCGGGCTGGACGGCATTGTCATGGTCGGGGTCGACAGCGGCTCGGCAAGCTACGGCCAACTCGGGGTTTATGATCCGGCGCCTTCGGATAATCGGTCGATGCGGCTGCCCTCGAACCGGAGCCTCAGCGAGGCGGAGTAAGTGGTCAACACCATGTCGATCCTGAACTTTGCCCAATCCCCCGGTGATCAGGCCGCATCGCATCGACCGGGCGCGCTTTCGGGTGGCGAGCGGTGGTATGCCGTCCACACGTTGCCGTTTGCCGAGGCGCGCGCCGAGGTTCAGCTCCATCGCCAAGGCTTCCGCACGTTTCAGCCGAAACGGCACAAGACCGTCCGGCACGCGCGCAAATCGACAACGGTCGAGGCGCCATTTTTCCCCCGCTATCTGTTCATCGTGCTCGATCTCTCCCGCCATCAGTGGCGCAGCGTCAACGGCACCTTTGGGGTATCGCGGTTGGTGATGCGGGGCGATCAGCCGCATCCGGTTCCGCGCCAAGTGGTCGAGGCGCTGATCGCGGCAGCCGACGCGCGCGGCATTCTGCAATTCGGCGACAAATTGCAGGTCGGCGGGCCGGTGCGCCTGATGGCGGGGCCGTTCGCCGAGCAACTCGCAATCCTCGATCGCCTGGACGATGCCGGGCGGGTTCGGGTGCTGCTCGACATTCTTGGGCGGCAGGTCGCGATTTCGACAGCGGCAAACAACGTTCTGCCGCTGTCATAAATCGCCCGCGCCTGGGACGAGCGCTGTCTCGACCCTGGCGGACAAGACGGCGGCGCTCGACAGGTAACTGCGCGGCGGCCTTGGCTGCTGCGCGAGGCGGGCTGGTGTGGTGGCAGATGACGGACGAATTTGAGCCCCAAAATTCATCGCGAACCTCGCTGGCGATAAGGGGGACAACGGATGACCCGATCGGTCAAATTTTCCGTTGGCGCGATGTGCCTCGGCCGTCGCGTGTCGGATTTTTTGACACTTCGATGACATCTTATCAGCGAAATGTTTCGGACAATTTTCTGGTATTCCGGGAGATCCGGCGCCGCTCCGCGCCGGTGACGCTGCAGCCGCTGTCGAAAATCTTTACACGCGACGAAAAACTGCTACGTATTCATGTAACCACTTGAAACAACAGATATTTGGAGCTGTGGCGGGGACTATGTTACGCGCGATCCGGCGTCGGAATTTCTTACAGTTCGATCTTTTCGGCGACTGCCCGCCAACAATTAACCACCAATCCGTACGACCATCCCTCGCTTGGTACGAAAAAATGGACTGCTATCCTTTAGGGTCAGGAGTGCTGGCTAGTTCGGTAGCGACTCGTGGCGAACCTTGGCGCGGGAGATTAGGGATGAAATCGGAACAGCTCGGCGGTCCGCCGCAATAGCGCTCGCCGCAATGACCGGGGCCGCCTCGGCAGACTTTATGGGTACCGGATCGGCGGCTGGCTGCCTTACTTGCACCATCACCGTGACCGGCACAACCTCCGCGTTCACTGAACCCCCGCTGCCGGCTGGCTTTACGCCGCTGAACTTGGGTACGGGTACGGCGAACGCGTTCCAAGGCAACGGCCTCATTGCCGGTCCCGCCGGTAGTGGTATAAGTATGATTACCTTCTCGGGTGGTGAGGCCAACGGCACCGACGCCACGCATCCGAGCGGCCTATACGCCGGCAACATAAACGATATTGTTGCATCGCCGTTCGCAGCCTGATCCACGACTAATTATCTGGTAGCCCAACCCAATGGAACCACGGGAGGGGTGTCGATTACCTATGACAGTGCTCAAACCACTTTTGATTTGATCTGGGGAACAGTCGAACTCACTCAACAACGAAAATCTCTTGGGGCTCACGATTGCGGCGTCGACCGACCAAATCACCGGCATGGACATTGCGAGCATAATCAATGCTGCTCAGGCCGGTGCCTTCTCCCAAGGGGCCCTGAACGTGGCCGTGCAGATCACTTTTCCCACGTCGTTCACAACTCTAACGGCTCAGGACCAGTCCTCAAATTCTGCATTCGAGTTTGATCCACTCGTCGTACAGCTCCGCCAATCGGTCACAACTCCGGCCGTTCTCGCTGTCTGCGGCGGTTTGTTCGGTTTCAAGCTCTGGGAGCGCAGCAAGAAGCGCCGTGCGCTGGGAATCGCTACCCCACTCGCGGCAGCGTGATTCGATCTATCTGGTCGTAGCAAGTCCAACCTAAGTAGTCGCTGTTCCCGGCGTCGTCGCTCGCCGGGAACCGTGGCGTTGCCCAGTAGCGGCGGCACGATGCGACGTCGGATTACATTCGCACGGATCTATCTGATTATCCGCCGGCGAGGGCGTCAGGATAAGCCATCGGTCTCGCCCGCCTCCGTGGAAACACGGGGGTAAATTTGTGTCAAGAATTCCGCCCATGGCCGGACCGAATTTGACGGAACCCGGACAGCGCCGCTCCGGACGACGCCAGCGGCTAAGCCATTATCCCGGCCCAGTTTCGTAAGCAGGCGCGGCGGATTGCGGGGAGACGGGTCTCGCCGGCCCGCGCGACGACATCGGGCGGAGAGGCAATGACTGTAAAAAAATTCGACACCCCGCCCCACCGGGGAACGGCAACCTAACCCATTGGTATTATATTTGAGCTGTCCTTGGAACCGGGACATATCCCTGGAATCGCTGTCGGAATCTCTTACACTTCGCGTCCTTCGCGATCAGCGAGCAGCCTCGTTAACCACCATGATCAAACCCAGCTCGGTGTTGGCCCGAGAGTTGCACCGTTTTGAGCGTGGGCTGATTTCCGTCCAGAACATTGCTTGGGGGCCATGCCATGCTTAAATCGAAATCTGTTACCCTTGGTGGGCGCGCTCGCTGTGGGTGCGTTCATCGCCGCTGGAGCCGGGTCGGCGAAGGCCGACGAAATTACCTTCGGGACTACGGCACCGACCAACAACACATGCGCGGCGAACGTAGTCGGAACCAACGAGGGCCACGTTTGCGGCAATGGCCTAACGTTCACAGCCCCTGACGGCACTGTGCTTACCGCGAACGGCTACAGTGACAACACCTTCCTGACCTCAAACGGCACGACTTGACACGGCGACTGCGCTGACCCTAAAGATCGTTCCGCCAAATAGCGCGGACGAGGGCGGCCTGGGCGAGAACGCCTCCGGGCCGAATGGACCGCCTAACACAAATGGTTGCACGGACGATCCGGGCGGCGGCAATGCTCATACCCCATGCGAGATTGGCGTCGGCGCTGCCGTTACGGTAACGAGCAATGGCACGCTAATCTCGGACGTGCTGGTCGGTTCGGTGCAACCAGGGTTTGAGGCATTTCAGGTCTGGACCGACATCGGTGGCGTGTGGTCTCAATTCGGCCCAAATCTGTCATTGGACGGCGGCACATTGGGAACGGATGTGACAACGGCATGAATGAATTGCCAACCTTGGACGAATGCCAGATCAACCTCACGACCGCCGCGACGGCTGTCGGCGTTGTAGAGCTTGCCGGAATGCCCCCTCTAACTCACTCCTCACGGGTGTGTCGCTCGTACCAGCCCCCCCGATCGGCCATGGCCTCCCGGTCATTCTGGCCGTCTGCGGCGGTTTGCTCGGTTTCAAGCTCTGGGAGCGCAGCAAAAGGCGCTGTGCGCTATGGGATCCACTACCCCACTGGCGGCAGCATGATCGGGTCTATCTGGTCGTAGCGGCTCCAACCTATGTAGTCGCGGTTCCCGGCGTCGTCCCTCGCCGGGGACCGTTGCGTTGCCCAGTAACGGCGGCACGATGCGATGTCAGATTGTATCCGCACGGTATTATCGGGTTATCCGCCGGGCGAGGGCGTCAGGATAAGCCTTTAAGGGATCTTCGCCCGCGCCCCGGGAAATACGAAATTATCCCTCGGAAAAAAATCCGACAAATGGCCCCGATCGATTTGACGCGCTCTGCGTCGTGCCGTTCAAAAGTCGCGCATGGTCTAAGCCATTGGCCTGTCACAGTTTCGTCCTATGAATTTAGACCGGAAGGTGTGGTTATCGTCACTGTGCCCATGAGATCAACGCGGTGCTTCGTGGAGAGGCGGCCAACTGTAAGAAAAAATCGACACTAGCCCAGATCCGGAACGACAACCTAACCCATCGGTATCATATATGAACTGCCATTTATATCGGAATCCAAGCCGCGGAAATCGCTGTCGGATCTCTTACACTTTGCGTCCTTGGCGATCGGCGAATGCCCCGTTAACTACTGTGACCTAAACGTGGCAAGCGTTGGCCCGAGAGTTGCACTGATTCAAGTGCGGCGGTGTTGGCCGGAACATTGCGTGGAGGGGCGAGGAGGCATGAACATTCGGAGCTTGACCGCAATGGCCGCTGTGGCGGCTGCTTTGACCATCACCGCGCAGGCTCGCGCCGACACTATCGTCGACTATTTCCTAACCCAGGGCGAATGCACTGGTGGTTGTGGTGTCGGAACCGCTCCGACCCCCTCGCGGCCTCAAACGCAGACGCAGTCGAGGTAATCGTCACACCAGGCTCCGATACATCCGCAACGGTCGAATTCGTAGGAATAAACGAAACCACCGATATCGGTGCCCCCGTTTTGATCAACGTTAACGGGACCGCTACCGGGACATATACCTGGGGCTCATTCGCTGATCCAGCAGAGGGCGGGCCCAATGCCCTCGTCGCTGGGGGCAAACAGATCACTACGGGACGATGTCGTTGGAAACCGGTGCCCAGAAGTTCCCGACAATCACCATTACCTTGACCGGCACGGGTACCTCCTGGGCAGACGCGGCTGACGTCCTCACCCCAACCACCAGCTTCGGCGCCGCCTATAGCCAGGGCTTTGTGGCCGCTGAGGGGGCGACGGGCGATCAGTTCGCCGCCTACGCCCCGGCTCCGTTGATCGGCCACGGCCTTTCGGGAATTCTCGCCGTCGCTGGCGTGTTGTTTGGCGCCGGCCTGTTGGAGCGCAGCAGGAGGCGTCGTTCGCCTGGAACCGCGATCTCGCCAGCCGCGGCATGATGCGCGTCAAACTTGGTCGGACGCAGCCGTTACCGTAATCGTCGGGCAACACACGAAATGGGGATGGCCGGGCGATGCCCGGCCATAGCCGTTTGCGGGTCACGCCAAGTTCGGTTCCTTCCAGCGTTTAGCCGCGGCACTGCGCCGCTGCGCCCCGCTGGCGCAAACCGGCGATTGCGGCATCGGCGAGCGGCCGCCGGCCGGCGAAACCGTCAACCAGCGTGGGAATTTTTGCTGCAGATTTGTTGCAGAGACAGCAAACAGTTGAGGCCGTGTCTCAATGAAAGGTTGTTGCTTGCCGGGACCGGCTTAGGACCCGCTTGGCGGAGCGCTGGCAGTTTTCAGCACACCGTCTTCCCCGGCATGACAGCGAGGCACGCCGGGGCGAGCATGGGAAGCCTACGCTGTTCTATCTGGTCGCAGCCTCGATCGGGGCCGGAGTGGCTGTGAGGTAGTCGCGGTTCCAGACATTTCGCCAATCGACCGCAATGGCCGCTTGGCACCGCGATGGCGACTCGACCAGCAGCAAATCCTGGGATGGCACATAGCGGGTCAGGCCGAACGGCGCGAGTGCTGCGTATTTCATCCGCTCGGTGAAGACCGCCAGACGGTCGGGCTTCTCCCAGCTGCGACCGATGTAGATATAGCGCAGCACGTCGCCCTGTTCGCGGGCGGAGCGCAGGATCGGCTCCAGGTCGATGACTGCCGAGAGCACGACCACCAGCACCGGCCGGAGGCAGCCGGGAGCGTCAAAGACCAGCGCGCGAATAGGCGTACCGGGAAGCGTCACGTCGCCTTGGAACGCCAAGCCCTGCGTGCGCGCAACCCGCGTCACGACCGGTTCGAGGTTGTCGTGCCGGACCAGCACATCAGCAGCGCCTCTCTCCTTGGCGGCAAGCGAGCCGGCGAGAATGGTCGCGAAGACGACGTGCAGCGGCCAAGCCCTCATGTCGGGCGCTCGGCTGGCCTCGAACCGTAGAGGCTCATCAACAGGATTGTGAGTGACGCGCCAATCACAAAGATGTCGGCTCCGGCGCCGTCATGCCAATAATGAAAAAGACTGAAGCTCCATCCCATCAAACAGAGCCTGACGATATTGAAGAGGATCATCGTTGCACCGATCGCGCCGCCGATCACGAAATCTCGCACCCGCCAGTCCTGACGGCGCAGCCTGCTCACTGTCAACCAGCAGAGCATGGCCAAGGACAGATTATGGAAGGACGAGCAGGTGGTGGCGATCACGATGCCGAAGCCGCTCGGTCCGAAAATGGCGTTGTCGTGCCACATTGTTCCGGGCCGAACAGCCTCGAGCAGGGTTCCGACGACGGCCGCCTCCGCACGGAGCAACGAAAAGGCGACAAGGTCGAAGAAGAGATGCCCCCACAGCTCCTGCACCGCGAGTGCGGCAAGGACAATGCTGGCGGCGCGCAGCTTGGGGTCGTGGGCACTGGTGAGCCACAGGTAAATGGCGATGCCGGTAGCGGAGACCCAGACCATTCGGCTCGTCGGCAGGAAAACGGGAAGACACAGCGCCGCGGCGATCAGCAAATCTCGCGATCGGGCAGCGGATCCGGGACCGCTCGATCCAAGGAGACGGAAGACGGCGTACCACGCCAGATATTGAAAGATGCCGACGGCGCCGAGTTCGGAGACCAGCCCCTCCAATGACGTCGAGGGGATTTCCTTGACCACACCAAACAGGTAATTCAGCAGAAGAACTACGGCCGCCCAGATGAAAATGTCGCGGCGGGCTACAGCGCGTCCAACCTGTCTTTCGCGGCCAGTTATCTTGTATGTTACCGTATTGATAAAGCTCAACTGGATGACCTCGAGACAAGATTGGGATATTTCGGTAGTTCTTCGATGAGGCTCCGCCAGCACTGGAAGGCGTTATGGCGCGTAAAGCGAGCATCGAGCATAGCCCGAGCGCGGCGCCCCATTTCGGCGAGTCGGCCGGGGTCTGCGCGAAGACAGCTCAGCGTGTCGGCAAGAAGCTCGCCCTCGCCGGGCTCGACGACGATCCCGCAATCATGCCGCTGGACGAGCCCTGCGATTTCCCCGTCGCGCGCGGTGATCGCGATGATCGGTCGGCCGGCGGCGGCGATCCCGTAGAGCTTGCTCGGCACGATCAGGCCTTCGAGCTCGGGCCGCAGCGAAATCAGATGGACGTCAGGAACGCCAAGGGAATGCCTCAATATCCCTCGCTCCTGATAGCCGAAGAAGCGAAACAGATGGTCGAGCCCACGCTTGTGCACAGAGTGAGCGAGCTCGGCAAACTTGTTGCCGCCGCCAATAAAAAGGAAGCAGAGGCGCTGGTCGTCGCGCAGACGCTCCGCCGCGGCAAGGACCGTTTCAAACTCGTGTCCCCTGCCGAGGTTTCCCGAATAGCCAACGACGAAGCGGTCTCTAAGCCCCCACTCTTCGCGCAGTGGATTGTCTGCAGGGGCTATGGGCCGGATTTCCTCGTCATTGCACCAGTTCGGTATGACGCGAACACGTTCCGGCGCGATGCCGCGTGCGCGCACGATCTCCGCCATGCGTTCCCCAACCACCACATTGGCAGCGGCGGCACGCAGCGAGGCGTCGCGCAGTCGGAGAAGGCCCCGACCGAGCGGGCCCTTGATAAGCGGCACATCCAGCGCCGCGGCAACCTCCGGATAGAGATCCTGGAGCCAGTTGACGAGATAAAGGCCCCGACGTCTGGCCGCCTGCATTACCGCGACAGACAGCAGCGGCGGGTCGGTCTTCGCTACCAGCACATCGCCCGGTTTCGCCCAGGCAAGCACGGAACGGCACGCCGCAGTGTAAAACGACAGATAGTCCAAGCCGCGACCGATCAAGGCGGACCGGCCGAACCGGGTCGTGGAGATGCGGTGTATCGCCACCCTGCGGATCGTCTCTGTCTCGAGCAGATGGGCGCTCGGGTCATCGTAGCGTTGTTGGCTCGTTACGACGCGCACGTCGTTCCCGCAGCCTGCCAAATGGAATGCCAGATCGGTAAGAATCTGGCTGGTCGCGGAATGGTCCGGGTAAAAGAAGCGGTTCAGAAATATGATGCGCCTCGTCGCTAATCGGGCCAGCACCGGCGCTTCGGCACCGAGGCTTCCCCGGGTCCCGCGCCAGCTCGCAGGTCCATCCGATGCCCCGGTTTGTCGCTCCCAGGCTCCGCCTGCGTCCGCAGATAAGGGTGGCCAGAACATCATCGGGACTGCATGGCCACAGTCTTGCGGGCATCATCTGGAGGGGGCCTGTCGACGGCGGCGGCGAACTGGTAGGAGACGGCCTGCTTCGCACTTCGCTTGTCGCGGCCGGCTTGCCGCGCCGACAAACTTTGCGCCTGCGCAAGCGCCTTTTCGGATCTTCGGTCGCCCCTCAGCAAGCTGAGAAGCGTCATCCCGATGATGCGCAGGTCGACCCACGGGGAGGCGTTGCGAATGTACCAGACGTCCAGCGCTTCCTTTTCCGTCGCCGACAAGCGGGCGCCCCCGTTTACCTGAGCCCATCCGGTGATGCCGGGACGAACCGTCAGTCTGATGGCAGAGTTCCGAGGTTGGTCCTGCGGTAGGAGTGGCCGAGGTCCGATCAACGACATGTCGCCGACCAGCACGTTCAGCAATTGCGGCAGTTCGTCGATCCGCGTCCGGCGGAGCAGCCGACCAATCCACGAGAGGCGCTGCTCCTCTGGTATCCTGTGGCCTTTCCCATCGAAAGGGGGCCGCAGGGTTCGCAGCTTGTATATCTGCAACTCGCGGCCATCCCGTCCAACGCGTTGTTGCCAGAATAAAACCGGCGACCCCACATCGAAAACGACTACTATCGCAGCGATCACCAACAGCGGCAGGAACCAGAGGATCAAGATCGCTGCGCTAATGGCGTCGATTAACCTTTTGACCCGCGAATACCGCGATGGCAGGAAATCGGGCGAGAAACGGCCGCTCGGAGGGTGATCATAACAATCCTGAGCAGAGTGGCCCGCGTGTTCGGCGGTGCTGTACCCCAGAAGATGAGGCATGAAGACGAGATCGAGATTGCGTTGATCACACACGCCTTTGACCTCCGCCAACGCCTCCTCGGACAGTTCTCCCGCCTCGCCACCCACCACCACCCGCTCGGTGCAGACGCCATGCATCGCAAACTCCTCGATTACGGCTTCCAGGTGCGCCGGAGGTCCCAAAACTTGCACCCCATTGACCGAGCGGCCAATCCACCGCGTATCCGCGTCGAGCAATGCAATGACCCGCCAGCGCTCGGGCGCTTGGGCCTTCAGGAATTTCATGACAGAAATCGACCAATCGTTTAGGCCGATCAAGATCACGTTCTGGCTACCGGCGTGCCGAGGCTGACCCGCACGGCGGCGGCGCCGCTCAGTAAGCTTTACCAACCCTCTGTAAGCGACAAGCCCGGCCCACAAGACCAGCGCCTGGACCGCCGGCACCGACCGCGGAATGCCGTTGAGACGCGTGACGGTAAACAGCACAATGGCGGTCATCAGCTGGCCGCCCAAGACCACTTTGGCCAGGTCCAAAAGATCGCTCACAGAGATATAGCGGGGGATCGGGTCACTGATGCCGAGTACCTGGAAGGCGACAAGCGAGAAGCCCAGCGACACGAGAGAATAACTCCCGGCAACCATCCAGTCGCCAGTTGACGCCAATCCAACGTTCCTGAGATATAGAGCCGCCAAAGGCGCTGCGGCCGCCAGCGTCACATCAACGGGAGAAAGCCGCACTCTGAGGCTTGCACGCGAAGATGGTAGACCAATAGACACTCGACAAAATCCCCTGCCGGTAATTCTCGTATAAGGTCTCGAGCGATGGGCGGAATGCTGTGAAGTGTTAACGTTAACGTGATGTCTCGTCAGTGCGCGCCAATTTATTCGCCTTCCATGACGGCGCGCAACAGAACGCCGTCGGCAGGCGCTCATCACCTGGTCGGCCACGTTCAGTCGACGGCTCATTGCGGGCGACGCCAATGCGTGTACAAGCGAGCGGTTCACTGTTATGACAGCCATGAGCGCGACGCTATTGCCGCGTGGAAACGGATTCGGGGGTATTTGAGCTAAAATTCTTGGTATCTGCGAAGCTCCGCGAACCAACATTAACCACGATTTAGTTTAACCCTTTAGGGTTAACGTTCATATTAACGCTTAGAATCGCAAGAATGATTCCAACTATATCAAATTTCAATGGAACCGAAGAACTTGTGGCGTATGCTGAGTTTCACAGTGCTTACGCCTCGGATGCGGTGTTTTGCCGCACTGGGGTTCTTCGTTTGACTCGGCATGGGCTATCTGAGATTTTGGGGGTATTGTACGGGTCAAGGACGACTCGTGACTGAGCTGCGAGTTGGGTGGGCGACTCGTTTCACCCGAAATGCGGTAGCTATGACTCACCTGCTAAAGGGCGGTCCGCTGAGGCTGCCAGGGCCTGCCGACAGATCTCACCGTCAATAACCGCACCCCGACCAATTAGGCATCAGCTGGCTAATATCGGCAGTCGCCACCAAACCCTAGAGCACTTTCACAATGAATCAGCAAAAGATCCGAGTCTTAACGATATCCGATGGCGCGCTGGTGGCGCAAGCTGACCCAATAGCTTCGGCGCGATGACTGGATGACCGCGGGTGAACGGCTTGAACGAGAGCTCCGAACAGTGCGGCAGATCGTTAGCCTGTCCGCAGTCGCAGAGCACGCACTCACGCAATGTCTGATGATGGGCGTACGGCATCGTTTTACGAATGGCGCTATGTGCGGTGCAAACTACCGTAGATTTCAATCTCAAGGATCAGAGTCGCGTTCGGCCCATGGCGGCCGATGCACGCAATACGGATGCGGGCTGTTGCTCTAAAGTTGGAGGCAATAAGGCCAGCATCGCGGTTGCCTCTTATGCCCGGTCTAATGGCCGTACCGCGATAAATATCGCTTTCCGACCCCATATAGGCTCGGCTTGCGGGCAGACCACGTCTCATGGCGCAACCGTTACTCGTGCGGCTCCAAACGACGGGACCGCCGCTTGGCGGCGCTTGCGGTCCTGTTGGTGCTGGGGACTGGTGCCTGGGTCGGCTGCGACTGGTTGCTGCGCTCGGCCGCAGACCTTTGGATCGTTTCGGATCCGATTGGCCCGGCTGACGCTGTTGCGGTCTTTGGCGGCGGGCTCGCGGATCGCCCATTCGCGGCCGCAGAATACTACCGTCGGGGGTTGGTCAAGAAAGTCTTGGTTTCAAATGAGCGCCAAAGCCCGGCGGAAAAACTGGATCCGAGGACGTCTGAGGTTGCACGCACCGAGGGAGTTCTTCGTGAGCTCGGGGTGCCCGCAAGCGCAATCGAGACCTTCGGTGAAGACCTTGGGAACACGCATGAAGAGGCGCTGGCCCTGCAAGTCTGGGCGGAGCAAAACAATGCCCACAGCATTATCGCGCCAACGGAGATCTTTTCGGCGCGCCGAGTGCGCTGGATGCTCCATCGTGCGTTCGGCGGCGGATTCGTCATCCGGGTAGTCGCATTGGATCCGCCACCATTCCGGCGGGATAATTGGTGGCGACACACGGAAGGGATCAACACGTTTGGGACTGAAGTACTGAAATATATCTTTTACAGGTTGAGTTATTGAGGTGTGCTGGAAGGTGTGCAGGTCTGCGAGACGCATCGATAAAGCTGAAGGGTCGTGTGCGGCATAAACGGCATCTTCGCCTACCATCCGGCGTCGAGCGCGCCGGACGAGGCCGAGTTGCTCGCGACCCGCGATGCGATGCGCGCTCGCGGGCCTGACGGGTCGGGCGTCTGGTGGAGCGCCGGCCAGCGCTGCGGGCTCGGGCATCGACGGCTGTCGATCCTCGACCTGTCCGACCGCGCTGCCCAGCCAATGGCGAGTGTCGACGGCAACACCGTCGTCACCTTCAACGGCGAGATCTACAACTACCAGGCACTGCGCGCAGAACTCGAGGCTGCCGGCGCGCGCTTCCGGACGACCTCCGATACCGAGGCGCTTTTGCACCTCTACGCGCGCCACGGCGCCGCGATGGTGCACCGGCTGCGCGGCATGTTCGCTTTCGCGATCTGGGATGCAGAACAGGCGCGAGCTCTTTCTTGCCCGCGACCCTTACGGCATCAAGCCGCTCTACACCGCAAACGACGGCTGGACGTTCCGCTTCGCCTCGCAGGTCAAGGCGTTGCTCGCGGGCGGCCGGGTTTCGCGCGATCCCGAGCCGGCGGGAATTGCCGGCTTTCATTTGTTCGGAAGCGTGCCCGAGCCGTTCACGCTCTACCGCGACATTCGCGCCCTGCCGGCCGGGCACACGCAGCGGATCGATATGGCGGGCCCGCGCGAGCCGGTGCCTTTCGCCAATCTCGCCGCAATCCTCGCAGCAGGCGCAGCGGACCCGGCTCCTGCTGCCGAACTCGGCGAGCGCCTGCGCGCTGCCGTGCTCGACAGCGTCCGCGGCCATCTGCTGGCGGATGTCGAGGTCGGGATCTTTCTCTCTGCGGGCGTCGATTCCGGTGCGCTTCTCGGACTGATGGCGAGACGCCGGCCAGCGTGAGATCCGCGCGATCACCCTCGCTTTCGACGAGTTCCGCGGCACGGCGGAGGACGAAGCGCCGCTCGCCGGTCAAGTCGGCGGAGCGCTATGGAGCGCGGCATATCGTGCGGCGTGTCGACGAGCGCGAGTTCCGCGAGGATCTGCCCGCCATTATCGAGGCGATGGACCAGCCATCGATCGACGGCGTCAACACCTGGTTCGTCGCGAAGGCGGCCAAGGAGGCCGGCCTCAAGGTGGCACTTTCCGGGCTCGGCGGCGACGAGCTTCTGGCCGGATATCCGAGCTTTGTCGATGTGCCGCGCTGGCGCCGCCGTTTCGGCCCTTTCGCTGCGGTGCCGGGGCTTGGGCGTGCGGACCCGCCCGCTGATCCGGGCGCTGGCTCCGGGCTTGGCGCGCGCAGCGCCGAAGGCGCTCGGGCTTCTCGAATATGGCGCACAGCTGGGCCGGCGCCTATCTGCTGCGCCGCGGGCTCTTCCTGCCCTATGAGCTGAAACAGGTCATGAACCCCGAGATGGCGCGGGAGGGGCTGCGGCGGCTGCAGCCGTTGCGCCGGCTCGCCGCGATGCTGTCGCCGGACCCCGGTTCCGATATCGGGCGGGTCTGCGTCCTCGAATCGGCGCATTACATGCGCAACCAGCTGCTCCGCGATGCCGACTGGGCCGGCATGGCCCATGGTGTCGAGATCCGCGTGCCGCTGGTGGATATGACATTGCTCGAGCGGCTTGCCCCCGCGATCCCGCGCCTTGCTCCGCAGACGGGAAAGGCAGCGCTGGCGAAGGCGCCCACCCTTCCGTTGCCGAGCGAAATCGTCGCTCGGGCAAAGACCGGTTTCGCGCGTGCCGACCGGGGCGTGGATGAATGCCGCCGCCAGCAAGGCTGCGGTGGCCGTGCGGGGCCGTCCGCTCGAGGCCAAGGGGCTGATGTCGCGCCATTGGTCGCAAACCGTGCTGCACGGCTTTGCGTGATGATGACGCGGCAAGGGCATTGCCTCGCCCTGGTGACCGACGCGTTCGGCGGGCACGGCGGGATCGCGCAATACAATCGCGATTTTTTGTGCGCGCTTGCGGAGAGCGGGGCGATGTCGTCGATCACCGTCTTGCCGCGACGTGCGCCGGAGCGGACGACCGCTCCTGCTGCGATCAAGCAGAGACCGCCGCGCCCAGGGCGGCTTGCTTATTCCGCGATGGCGCTGCTGACGGCATTCCGCCGGCGTATCGACGTCGTCTTCTGTGGCCATCTCTACATGGCGCCGCTCGCCTGGCTGGTCGCGCGGCTCAAAGGAGCGAAGCTCGTCATTCAGATGCACGGGATCGAGGCGTGGCCTCGTCCGTCGCGCCTACAGCGCGCTGCCGTCGAGGCGGCCGATCTCATCATGTGCGTATCGCGCTATACCCGTGCCTGTGTCGCGGGATGGGCGGCGATCGCGCCCGAGCGTGTCGTCGTCATGCCGAACACGGTCGAGGATGCGTTTGCGCCAGGCGATGGCTCGGCACTGCGCACGGCATTGGGGCTTGAGGGCAGATCGGGTGCTTCTGACCGTCGGGCGGATGGACTCGCGCGAGCGCTATAAGGGGCACGACCGCGTGATCGCCGCGATCCCCAATCTCGTCGCGCAGGGCCACGATGTCGATGTATCTGATCATCGGCGAGGGCGACGACCGGGCGCGGCTCGAGGAGCTCGCGCGACAAACCGGCGTCGCCGATCGGGTCCGCTTTCTCGGCGCCGTCTCGCAGCGATACCTTGCCGAGGCCTACCGCATGGCCGATCTGTTCGTGATGCCATCGACCGGGGAGGGCTTCGGGATCGCGTTTCTGGAAGCGATGGCGAGCGGTACGCCCGCGCTCGGTCTTGACGTCGCCGGGGCGCGGGACGCCTTGGCCGACGGAGGGCTCGGCATTCTCGTGTCGGAAGAAGACGATCTCCCCGCTGCCATTGCTCGACACCTAGCCATCCCTAAGCCCAACCCGGACGCTCTGTCGCGGCTGTACGCGCGCGCTTCGGTCGTCGGCGATATTCCGCTCGCAGGTGAGCATGGCATTCGATCGTCTTTTGCAACCCGCATGACCGAGCACGCGTTGCCCGACCGCCATCTGCTGGTCCTCGAAGCTGGGCCGGGCCGAGCGGCACTACTGGCGCGACCTCTGGGCCTATCGCGAGCTGTTCGCGATCCTCGCCTGGCGCGATGTCGCGGTCCGCTACAAGCAGACCGTCATCGGCGTCGCCTGGGCCGTCGTCCGGCCGTTTCTGACGATGGTGGTGTTCACGGTGGTGTTCGGCCGGCTCGCCAAATTGCCGAGCGAAGGGGGCGCGCCCTATCCGGTCATGGTGTTTGCCGGCATGCTGCCGTGGTTTCTGTTTTCGACGATCCTCGGCGAAGCCTCGAACAGCCTCGTCGGCAACGCCAATCTCGTCGGCAAGGTCTATTTCCCGCGCCTGATCATCCCGGCCTCCTCCGCCGTCGTGGCGCTCGTCGATTTCGCGATCAACCTCGCGATCCTCTTCGGGCTGATGGTGTGGTACGGCTTCTGCGCCGAGCTGGCATATCGCGCTGCTGCCCGCCTTTGTCGTGCTGGCGATGCTGGCGAGCCTCGGCCCGGCCTTCCTGATCACCGCGCTCAATGTCAAATACCGCGATTTCCGCTACATCATCCCGTTCATCGTCCAGTTCGGCCTCTACATCTCGCCGGTCGGGTTTTCGAGCGCGATCGTGCCCGAGCGCTGGCGCTTCTGGTACAGCCTCAACCCGGTGGTCGGCGTCATCGACGGCTTCCGCTGGTGCGTGCTCGGCGGCGACAGCCGGCTCTACCTGCCCGGGTTCCTCCTCAGCCTCGGCGTCGTCGCGCTGTTCCTGTGGCTCGGCATCGCGCTATTTCCGCCGCACCGAGCGCAGCTTCGCCGATCTGATCTGACATGGCCGACGAAGTCGTGATCCATTATGAACCGGCGGGCATTCCTTCGAATCCGGGCGGGCTCTAATTGCGGCGCATCGAGCGGCCGATTACGGCAGTATGAGTTTATATGAGACGACCGAGCCTCATACCGTGCAGCTACGTTCTACGACAATCGTGGCCTGGAATGCTCCACGACGACATTATCTGATCAACTTTCATGCGATTCTAGGATCTGTTGTCGATACGGAGACAGTATGGGGTCCTGAACAAGGTCGGCTATCGCGAATTGCGCCATATTGCCGAAGTACTGTGCGACAGCATCCGATTTGGAAGTAACGATCAGGATACAATGCGTTATGGTTCTCGCAGGTCTGCGTTAAGGAACGGGCGTCGTCTATGCGTTCGAACCCAATCCCAGCGTCCTATCTGTCCCGGAACGCAATTGGCTGATAAACGGCGTCAATAATGTAGACGGTGGTCCCTTCCGCATATGCGAGACCGCATCGGCTCGGTCGATTTCTTTATAGCGACGGCATCACCATATATCACATCGTTGAACAGCTAACTGGAAGACAGCGGTTGAAAACTTCTAGCAATACGCAAAATTAGATGCACCAGCTACGGATTGACGACGCTACCGGATCACATTCTTTGGTGCCGGGATCAATCGGCTGGCGTGTCGCCGGCCTTTCGTCTACCAGCGTGGTACATGAGAAGGCGGAGGCACGTCGCGCTACCGGGATGCGTGCGGATCTGCCGACGAGGATCGACAATGGTCTCTTCGCATCTGATCTATTTCGCACATCCACTTGAGCCGAGTGACAGGGCGATTTCCGACGTATTGTGTAAGTTCGATTACCGTGCATATGGCGCTGACTGACCGCAGATGTGGGTCAAAAGAAGTGACTATCCCAGACAAGGCGTATGGGACACCTTGATGCTTTATCCCGGCTCGAAATCGAGCCCTGGTTTTTTTGCCAATATGGCGATCTTATCCGACTGATTGTAATGCGAGCCCTAAGCTCTGACCGAAGTTTTCGGCACGCCGACCCAGCTTCGCCGATCTGATCTGATATGGCCGACGACGTCGTGATCCGGGCCGAGGGGCTCGGCAAGAAATACCTGATCGGCCACGCGGCCGAGCGCGAGCGCTATGTCGCGTTGCGCGACGTGCTGGCGCGCGGCGCGCGCAACCTTGGCGCAAGACGGCGGACATGGCGCGGGGCCGCGCCATCGTCGCCGGCGACACGGTCGAGGAGTTCTGGGCGCTCAAGGACGTCAGCTTCGAGGTCAAGCGCGGCGAGGTGCTCGGCATCATCGGCCGCAACGGCGCCGGCAAGAGCACGCTGCTCAAGATCCTCTCGCGCATCACCGAGCCGACCGAGGGCCGGGTCGACGATCAAGGGCCGCGTGGCCAGCCTGCTCGAAGTCGGCACCGGCTTTCACCCCGAACTGACCGGCCGCGAGAACATCTATCTCAACGGCGCGATCCTCGGCATGACCCGCGCCGAGATCCGCCGCAAATTCGACGAGATCGTCGCCTTCGCCGAGGTCGAGAAATTCCTCGACACGCCGGTCAAGCGCTATTCCTCGGGCATGTATGTCCGCCTCGCCTTCGCCGTCGCCGCGCATCTCGAGCCCGAGATCCTGATCGTCGACGAAGTGCTGGCCGTCGGCGACGCCGAATTCCAGAAAAAATGCCTCGGCAAGATGGACGAAGTCGCCGGCGGCGGCCGCACCGTCCTGTTCGTCAGCCACAATATGGCTGCCATCAACAAGCTCTGCACAAGAGCTGTACTGCTAGAGCGGGGGACGCAAAATTGATGACAACACTAGCATCGTCGTAACTGAACGCTACCTGCACGAAAATACTACTCATCAGACAACACCAAACTCGTTAAGGTTTCCTTTCGAGGCGGAGCCAGACGGAATCCAGATCAGCCGTATCACAGTTGAGAACGGGTTATGCCAAGACATCAGGCCAAGAACCGGGCGATCCACTAATCATAAATATCGGGTATGCCACCAAAAAACAGATTCGCTCAGTCGCATTTCTGATTAGAATATCAGATCAATCTGGCATCGAAATTTTACGCCTCTCTACAATGCCGATCAGCGGCTTCCAAGTTGATTGCCTTTACCCAAGTGGAACAATGCGACTTACCATAAGGTCTTTGCCGTTGGTAGCCGGGATGTACGTGATAGATGTCGGTTTGGCTCAGGAAAATATCCGCTGGATACTAGACCTCAAGGAGGTGATCACATTTCTTGTTCTTCCCCGCGATATGTATTGCAGTGGATTGTCGCTAGATAGGTCACGTGAAATCATCGTCACGGATCACGAATGGCGCCATATGGTGGGAGAAGCGGTTGCCTTGGAGCATTAAATAAATGCGGTTTCATTATTGGTTGTTTTTATTATACAATTGCGAGCGGCCAGTACGCCCTGCCAGAAGATTTTGTAGGTTTATGAAAAAGATAGTTGGTCTCGTGCGCCACAAAACGAGAATTCTTATAATGGGAATCCGTAGAAAGCTACTTGTGCCGCATTTTAATAGAAGTTCCTACGACTTTCTTGTGATATCTCCAGGTGGGGTCGCGTCAACCACATTGTTAGAATATTTTGCGCGATTCGGTCATACGAACGATCCCTATGATAGCGATTCGTTGAAGCATTGCCCGATTGCAAAAATTGCAGATAATCAGGCAACCAAAACCTTATTCATTTACGGAAATCCAACTGCGATTTATCAAAGCATTCGTCGGCGGGGATGGGTCGATATTCAGGGTGCTAAGCTCGGTGGAGTGATTACGGCCTTTCCTATACCTTATCTTCAAGAATGGGCATTCAAACGCCTGGTCAAAAAACAAATTAGCCGTTGGCGACAATACGAGCTGGGGGCTGGAAGGAATGGGGTGCTCAAAGTGCGACTACGATGACCTCTGGGCGCGTCCGGGAGATCCGCGGTTTCTTGGGATCGAAGACGAGAGATTTGTGTCTCAGTTCCCGGAGCGACAGGCCCGGATTAGCAATTGCGGGGACACTCACTTAGAACAGGACGACCGACCCGAAAGGTTACGCGCTTCGGATGATATGGATGCGGTGCCCGACACTCGCTGAACTGCCGCGCCGCCCGCGGGCAAGAGCGGGTGGCCGTGGACGGTGGAGACTTCGCCCGTGCCGCCGGCGCGGCCCAATGGGAGCGCGTGGCCGCGCATCTCGATCGTCACGCCAAGCTACAATCAGGGCCAGTTCATCGAGGAAACGATCCGCTCGGTTCTTCTCCAAGGCTATCCCGACCTTGAATACATCATCATCGATGGCGGTTCGACCGACCACAGCGTCGAGATCATCGGAAATACGAGCCTTGGCTCACCCATTGGGTCAGCGAAAAAGACCGCGGCCAGGCCCACGCGATCAACAAGGGCCTCGCACGAAGTAGTGGCGCAGTTTTTCAATGGATCAATTCGGACGACGTTCTGCTTGTCCCGGCCCTCGCCAAGGTTGCCGAGGCATATGCCGGTGACGCCGTGGCAGCTTCAGTATTGACCGGACGAACTGTATCGGAATCAAAGTCAGATCAGAAATCAATTGCTGTCAGTATATTATATGATAACAGGGAAGGCCAGTTTCCATCAACAAGGATTGTGGTTCCCGCGCAGCCGGCTGGTGTCGGTGGGGAATCAATGATCACCTGCACTACGACTTGATTGGGATTTGACAATTCGCTATTTCGAACGGTTTCCAGGGGCGACATATATTTGCGCGAGTGTCGCGTTCTTCCGCCACCACGACGGCTCGAAAACGATTGGGCAACCGGGCTGCTTCTCCAATGAAAGACGGTTGGATTTCCGGGCGCGATTGGCGCGCGCGTTGGCGAGCCCTGCTTACCGATCGGCTTGCCGGGAATACCTCCGTCGGGAAAGTTGGCAAAGACGCCTGACCGAGTGGTCCATGAACGCCAAGGGCGCGCGGCGCGCCCAAGGTTTGCGGATGATCGTTCTGGCGTTGCGCAAACCCCGCGACAAATCAGCCGCTTCTGGCTCGGCGCACTCCGGCATACCCTGTTCAGCTGAATTGCCGGGAAGCAGATCGACGCCTTTTCCAGGAGCGTAGGTGAGCAAGCCCGCCGTTTCGGTGATAATCCCTTGCTTCAATGGCGCTTCTACGCTCGGGCAACGATCGAAAGCGTGTCTGAGCAGAAAGACGCTCTAATCGTGACGACAGCGTACTGGCACGTTCATACCTTGAGGAAGCTGCGGCTATCTTTACCCGGCTGCCCGCTGTACCCTTCGGCGTGTCCACAAGCCGGCCTAAATCGTAGGCTGGCGGGACTGGCGCCGGCCTCTGAGAGCCACCCATTGCCCCTTGTGTTTAGAGCACCTGAGGGGCGACGCGTGCCTCGGCGATTGGCCGCGAATCCCGTCCAGTGGGGGAGTTGCGCCGAGAGCGCCAGTACAGAGAACGACGCGCGTCGCCGTGGCCCGGGGTGCGATGAACGAGGGAGTGATGACCGACGAAACGCGATGGTTCGCCGGCATCGATTGGGCAAGCCAGACGCGACCGCTTCACCGTCGCCGGCGCCAAGGACGACCGGCCCGATGCGCTCGTCCTTGCGGATTCGCTGCGCACCGACCGGCATTGCTTCCGGCGGCTGGCCGCCGAGGACGCGGTGGTCATCGAGCTGCGCGAGTGGTCGCGCATGACCGAGGATCTGCAGCAGCAACGCAATCGGCTCGCCTCTCGGTTGGCTCACAGGTGACACCGGGTCGGCTATTATATCTGGGCTGGCACAGACCCCTCGGATTTGTTCAACGATGCAAACGCGAAGGGGCGCTTAACTTATGGTTTGCGGCGCGCGGGCGGCGCGAGATGGAAGCCGCCGCCTCGAAAATCCCATCATGCGAGCCGGCGGCAGAACACTCGCCGGAGATCTACTTCCTCAAACGGCGCGAAATTTTGGTATCAACCGCCTTCTGTGCTTACTCATTGATGCGTGCGACCGGCCTGTTTTCAGGCTGGTCCTCGTAGACGACGGAACTCTGACAATTCAGCAGGCGTGTACTCTTGCCCGAATTTTTCCGGGTAGTTATCTGCGCGGGCCGGTCGAGATAGCGCACTGCCTCGACGCGCATCTTCCGATTGAACGCTTTCCAACGCTCCGCCACCGCCGGCTCGTTTATCCGCACCTTCGAAAGCTCACCGACATTCACGCAGGGAGTGTTGGCTGGAAGCTCGTGCTCGAACTCTGACATGCTTTTCTTTCACCAGCCGGTAGCTCTGCTGGAATGGCTGCATGCGCCCGATCGACCGTGCCACATGATCGATATCGAGGATGCCTATGGGTATTCCAGGGGGCTGATGACTAGCCTTGCTGGTGTCAAATCCCGTCCAGGTAAACGTCGGCGTCTGCGGGCTACGCAGCGAACTAATCGATTGGGAGCGCCTGGAGCATTGGTGCCGCAAACTGACCGAGCGCGCGGAGAACCATTTACCTCCTTGAGCAAGCGCTCGTCGCGATGCTGCTTGCTGGTCAGCCCTGCGCTACCTTACCCGCGGGGCGCTGCGTCGTCCGGCCGGCCCGAGCGGAAATCGAAGCCCCGGATGCGGAATTGCACCACTATGTCGCCGATGCGAAGAATTGGTATTTTCGATTCTCCTGGCGCCTCTTCGAGAACGACAACCTTTGTCGATGCCCGCTACTATGAACGCTCCACTCGTGTCAGTGCTAATTCCGTGTTATAATGCTAAAGATATATTGGCGAAACGCTCGAAAGTGTGTTGCGGCAGGCTATGGCGGAATATCGAGATCATCGTCGTCGACGACGGGTCGACCGACCGCAGCGTTGAGAAGATCGAGCGGTTTGGCGCCGACCGCCTCCAGTTGCTACGCCAGGAAAACAGGGGTCAGACCGCGGCGCTCAATGCGTGTCTGGGGGTCGCACGCGGCGACTCATCCAGTACCTCGATGCCGACGACGTGATCGCGGACGACAAGATCGAGTTACAGATCGGTCGCCTGCTCGATAGCCCGAATAGCGTGTGTAGTGCGGAATGGGGGCGGTTTTGGGAAAATCCCAAGGAGGCCCACTTTTTACCGAGAGTAGTCAGTTGGCGCGATATGGCGCCGTTGGACTGGCTTGCCCAAATCGAGAGCGAGAATGGCGGCGGAATGATGCTCCCGGCGCTGTGGCTCATTCCGCGTGCTATCGTTGAACAGGTCGGCCCCTGGCGTGAGGACCTGACGCTCAACAACGATGCCGAATACTTCAC
>CAWJTR010000027.1:0-84774 GCA_963845735.1 uncultured Alphaproteobacteria bacterium
TACAGCTAGGTAGTTTCCGAGGGCTGCTAATGCGGCCCCGCCCCGCCGATATGATCCTTTGCGCGCGCTCGGATGGGCAACCTGTCGCCTCGGCGCGCGGAGAGCTGATCAGGAGGTCCGCCATCATGGAACAAAATGACGCCGTGATCGCCGTTTTCGCCAACCGCGAGGGCGCCGAAGCAGCGGTAAAGCAGCTGGCTATCACAGCGAGGAGAAGGTGGTCGGCTTCTATAACGTCGGCCAGCGGGTCCGGTTTTGGGAAAGCCGCGGCGCTTTCTGGGGCGGCCTCTGGGGCATGTTCTTTGGCGGCCTGTTCATGACGATTCCGGTGGTCGGACACGTCTTCGTGCTCGGCTACCTCGCCGCGATGGTCATCTCGGGTATCGAAAGCGCCGTCGTAGTCGGCGGGCTGAGCGCCTTGGGCGCGGCGCTCTACAGCACCGGCATTCCGAAGGACAGCGTCATCGAATACGAGAGCGCCGTGAAGGCCGACGGTTTCCTGGTCATGGCGCACGGCTCCGCGGCGGAGATGGCACGGGCCAAGGCGATGCTCGACACCGCAAATCCGACGCGTCTCGATCTTCATCAAGGCTTGCAGCCTCCGGTGCCGGTGGTTCACGCCGCGCCTGCCGCGGCATGACCATCGCGGTCGGCCGATTTTTCCTTCTGCCTCTCTCTGGTTCCGAAGGACTAAGCCTATGTACTCATATGTTATCTTAGCCTTCGTCCTGATCGCCGTCGTCATTCTGTTCACGGTATGCGTGAAGATTCTGCGCCAATACGAGCGCGCCGTGGTCTTTACTCTGGGACGTTTTCAGGCAGTCAAGGGTCCGGGCCTGGTGCTGCTGATTCCCTTCTTCCAGGAGATGGTCCGGGTGGATCTGCGCATCCAGGTCATCGAGATCCCGACCCAGGACGTGATCTCGCACGACAACGTCTCGATGAAGGTCGACGCGGTGCTCTACTTCAACGTGGTCGATCCCGAGCGGGCCATCATCCAGGTTCAGTCCTTCCTTCCCGCCACCGTCATGCTCGCGCAGACGACGCTGCGCGCAGTGCTGGGGCAGCATGAGCTCGACGAGATGCTGTCCGAACGCAAAAAACTCAGTGCCGACGTCCAGAGCATCCTCGACACCCAGACCGAAACCTGGGGGATCAAGGTCAGCAACGTCGAGATCAGAACCGTCGAACTCACCGACAACATGGTGCGCGCGATCGCCAAACAGGCGGAGGCGGAACGCGACCGGCGCGCCAAGGTCATCCACGCGGAAGCCGAGTTCCAGGCCTCGCAAACCCTGGTCAATGCCGCCAAGATCCTCTCGACAGTCCCGGCCGCCATGCAGTTGCGCTACCTGCAAACGTTGACCGAGATCGGCGCCGAACAAAATTCCACGGTCGTCTTTCCGATGCCGATCGACATCATCAAGCCGTTCCTCGAGCTTTTTGATAAGGCCGGCAAGCCGGCGAGCGCGAACGGTGACGCTCGGGTTTCGCCTATGAAGGAAACCCCGTTGGGGGCGTGAGGAAGGCAACCGCTCACTCGGATCGCTACGCTCCGACCTGGCCAACGATCGCCGATTGCATGCCAATTAACGGCAACCCAAGATCCGCTGGATTGCAATCGAAGAAGGAACAATCCACAATGAAACGCTCGAACTCTAGTCGGATTCCGAGCATCATGCTTTTTGCTTTGTCTTGGCTTTACCTCCCCTTTCCTCGCGGCTGAACCTCAAGCGGCCGGCACAGCGAACCCGCCGTCTTCGTCGCCGCCAATCAAGCCCGCGGAGAAGTGTCTAACCGATCTGCGCACCTTTAACAGCCAGATGCGGAAGGACGGCTACTGGCTGGGGGAGTCCGGCTACGGGTATGGCTATCCGATGGATGGACCCGGCTACGGATACGGCTATCCGGTGGTCGGCGGCCTGGAGCCGACCGCGACCGGTTACCAGGACGCGCGGCCGGGCTATGACGTCCGCACACTTATCGCCGCCGCGAACATCCTCGCCCGGCTCGGCCAAAAACAACAGTGCGAGGACGTGCTCGCCACGACCCGCGATACCTACAAACTCTACGTGGCTAACATGCACAGCCGCGGAGTGCCGATGGCGAATGTGCCGAGCTGGCAGCAGCAGCAGATCGCCGCGGCGCTGCCGGTCACCGCCAACAACACCTCGTTCCGCTCCGATCAGCTGCTCGACACCGAGGTGCGCAACCCGCAGAACGAGGCTCTCGGCAGCATCGATGACATCGTGATAAGCCCGCAGACCGGCAAGATCGCCTACCTGGTGATCGCCCGAGGCGGGGTTTTCGGGATCGACGAAAAATATGCTCCGGTCCCCTGGGAGGACTTCAAGGTAACCCCGACCGCGAGCCTCTTGGTGCTCGACACCACCAAGAGCGTCATGGAGGCCGCGCCCCTGGTGAGCCATGACCAATTCGCGACCCCCGGCCATTTCGATCGGGAGAGCGGGAAGGTGGACGGCTACTGGAAGACGCATTTCACGAGCAATGGCACCATCAGAACCAACGGCTGATCCCAGCCTTCCTACCCGCGTCTGCAGAACGGTGGACGGTAAGAGGAGCGCGAAATGTTGTGGCATGCGTCAGCGATCAATGGTTACGCCATTGAGGCAAGCGATGGTGATATTGGCACCGTCAGCGACTTCCTGTTCGATGACGCCAGCTGGCTGGTGCGTTGGCTGGTCGTCGATACCGGAAATTGGCTATCCGGTCGCAAGGTACTATTGCCTCCATCGGTCTTGGGGCGGCTCTACGAAAAGGACCGCGTATTCGCGATTAAATTGACCAAACAGCAGATCAAGGACAGTCCGACTATCGACACCGATCGGCCGGTGTCGCGGCAGATGGAGACCAGCGTTTACGATTATTACGGTTGGAGCCCCTATTGGGGTTCCGGCTTCTACATGGGCGGCTACGGCTACGTGCCGGGCTCCGGGATGGCTTCGCCTTACCTGGGAGCGCGGCGCCGAGAGCAGGAGATCGCCGAAGCCCAGGCAGACCGCGACGATGTGCATCTGCGCAGCGTCGAAGCGGTCACCGGGTATCATATCCACGCCAGGGACGGCGAGATTGGCCACGTCGAGGATTTCCTTATTGAGGATGCCCATTGGAGCATCCATTACCTCGTCGTTGACACAAAGAACTGGTGGCCGGGAAAGAAGATCTTGGTCTCGTCACGATCGGCAGGAGAGATCGACTGGACAGATCGGCTGGTGAACCTTGATGTCGACCGTCAAAAGGTCAAAGACAGCCCGGCATACGATCCCACCATCACGATCGATCGGGCCTACGACGAAAAGCTCCTGACCTATTACGGCATCAAGTTTGCCGCCGCCTGATCCGTTCGGACGGGTCGTTATGCGGCCTTTGATCGCCGGTAACTGGAAGATGCACGGGCTGGCGCCCCAACTCGGCGAAATCGAAGCAATTGCCGCCTCTGCGAGAGCCGCACCGCCATTCGCCGACATTCTGATCTGCCTGCCCGCGACGCTGATCGCGCGGGCGGTGCAGACCGCCGGCGGCCGGATCGCCATCGGTGGAGAGGATTGCAGCGCGGAAATCGCCGGTGCGTTCACCGGTGAGATCAGCGCCGAAATGCTGAAAGATGCAGGCGCCTCCGCGGTCATCGTCGGACATTCGGAACGCCGTCAGCATCATGGCGAGACCGACGCCATCGTGGCATCGAAGGCAAAGGCCGCCAGACGCGCGGGGACTTCTGGCGATCATCTGCATCGGCGAGACGAAATCGCAGCGGCTGGACGGCAAGGCATTGTCCGTATGCGGCGATCAGATCGCCGGCAGCGTCCCCGACGGCATGACCGCGTCCGCCGTCACGATCGGCTACGAGCCGTTGTGGGCGATTGGCGCCGGGCACATGCCGACCTCCGAGGAGATCGCGGAAATGCATGCGCATATCCGCCAGTGCCTTGCGGTGCGCCTGGGTACGGAAGGCAAAGAGGTGCGCATCCTCTATGGCGGGTCAGTCAAACCATCCAACGCGCGCGGGATCCTGGTGTTGCCCGAAGTCGGCGGCGCACTGGTCGGTGGCGCAGGCCTGAAGGCTGCGGATTTCGAAGGAATCTTCGGGGCTGTTTCGGCGAAAGCCTGACCATGAGGATCACCGAAAACCGAAATAGCGCGCCGCAGCATGTCGTACGCGCCGGCGCGCGGAAACCTTACGCCGGTTGTTATCAGTTTGGTGGCCATGAGGAAAAGGCCGCCGCCAGAGAGGTAGACGCCCCGTGACCACACCCCATTCGGACGCGCTGGTGATCTTCGGGGTAACCGGCGATCTCGCTCACAAGATGATCTTCCCGGCCCTCTACGCTATGGCGAAGCGAGGTACCCTGACTGTCCCCGTTCTTGGCGTCGCCCTCCCGAAATGGAGTGTGGAGCGTCTGCACGAACGGGTAGAAGACAGCATAAAGCGATCAGGCGGGATCGATAACCGGCGTGCACTCGCCCATCTTTTGTCCCAGCTCAGTTATGTGAACGGGGACTACAGTGACGATGGCACGTTCGCGGCGGTAAAGAAGGCGCTGGGCAGCGCCAAGCGTCCGGCGCACTACCTCGCCATCCCGCCCTCGCTTTTCGAGACGGTGATCAAGGGGCTCGGCGCCTCGAAATTGGCCGAGCATGCGCGCGTCATTGTCGAAAAGCCGTTCGGGCGCGACTTGGCCTCCGCCCGCAAGCTCAATCACGCGGCGCAGACGGTATTCCCGGAGGACTCGATCTTTCGCATCGACCACTTCCTCGGGAAAGAAGCTATCATGAACATCCTCTATTATCGCTTCGCCAATTCTTTCTTGGAGCCGATCTGGAACCGCAACTACGTGGCCAGCGTACAGGTAACCCTATCCGAAGATTTCGGCGTCGAAGACCGTGGCGCGTTTTACGAAACCGCTGGCTGTCTGCGCGACGTGATCCAGAATCACCTCTTCCAAATCGTCGCGCTGCTTGCCATGGAGCCGCCCGCCGGTCGGGACTTTGGCGCCGTCCACAACGAGAAAGCCAAGGTCTTCCAGGCCATCCGCCCGCTGACGCCAGACGATTTGGTACGCGGCCAATATACCGGCTACCGGAATGAACCTGATGTGGCCAAGGACTCCGACGTCGAGACTTTCTGCGCACTGCGGCTTTTTATCGAACTCGTGGCGCTGGGAGGGCGTGCCGTTCTATCTGCGCTCCGGCAAATACCTAGCCGAAACGGTGACCGAGGTCCTGGTGGAATTGAAGCCACCGCCGCAGCGGCTGTTCGCTGACTCGGCGCCGACGACAGGCCGGGCCAACTACCTGCGTTTCCGGATCTCGCCGGTACCCGCCATCGCCCTGGCCGCTCGCGTCAAGCGCGCCGGGAACGAGTTCCTCGGCGATCAACGGGAACTCTATCTGCTCGAAGAGCAGCCGGACGAGGAAACGCCATACGAGCTGCTGTTGGGCGACGCCATGGCCGGCGATGGAGCGCTCTTCACCCGGGAGGATGCGGTCGAGGCTGCCTGGGCGGTGGTCGATCCCGTTCTTGAGAAACACCACGAGGTTCGCCGCTACCATCGCCTCAGTTGGGGCCCGAAGGAGGCTGACGCAATCATCGCTGCCGACGGCGGTTGGCATAATCCCGGTCCCAAAGAAGTATCCGGAGCATGATGTTCTTTCTATTGATTAAGCGGGACGGGCTCGGATTCCAAAATGAACGAATGAGCCAGCCATGAAGTCAGCCGGTTCCCGCATCCTGACAATCAATGGCGGCTCGTCGAGCATTAAGTTCGCGCTGTTCGAGGTCGGTGTGCCGCTCCGACAGGTTCTGAGTGGCGAAGTTGAGAGGATCGGGCGCTCGGGAACCACCTTGCGGGTGACGGGCTCGAACCCGGCGGACAATTTTTCGCGGCCGGTGACGGCGGCGGATCATACGGCGGCAGTCGGCGCCCTGATGGAGTGCATCGAAGAACACAGCGGTCGTGACGCATTGGCCGCGGTGGGGCACCGCGTGGTGCATGGCGGCCCGAAATATAGCAAGCCGCAGCAAATCACCGCGGAAATGGTCGAAGAGCTGCACCGGTTCAGTCCGTTCGATCCGGAGCATCTGCCGCTCGAGATCGAGCTGATAGAGGCGTTCCGCCGACGTCATCCTGGATTGCCTCAGGTGGCATGCTTCGATACCGCGTTTCACCGCACCATGCCGCGGGTCGCCACACTGCTGCCAATTCCGCGCCGCTACGAGGCGCAGGGCGTTCGCCGCTATGGCTTCCACGGCTTGTCGTATGAATTCCTCATGGAGGAACTCGCACACCTCGCCGATCCGGCGGCGACGAAGGGCCGCGTGATCCTTGCCCATCTCGGCAACGGCGCGAGCCTGGCCGCGGTGCGCGACGGCAAGAGCATCGATACCAGCATGGGCTTCACCCCGACGGCGGGATTGGTGATGAGCAGCCGCTCGGGCGATTTGGATCCGGGGCTGGTCTCCTACCTGGCGCGCACCGAGCAAATGAGCGCGGCCCAATTTCAGAAAATGGTCAACCATGAGTCGGGGCTGCTCGGCGTGTCGGAGACCAGTTCCGACATGCGCGACCTGCTCGAGCGCGAAACGCAAGACCTTCGGGCGGCCGAAGCGGTCGCGCTGTTTTGCTACCAGGCCAAGAAATGGATCGGCGCATTCGCGGCGGCGCTGGGCGGATTGGACACGCTGGTGTTCGCCGGCGGCATCGGCGAGAACGCGCCGCCCGTGCGGGAGCGGATCTGCGACAGACTCGGTTTTCTGGGCATCGAACTCGACCGGGAGCGCAATGCGAAGAATGCGCCGCTGGTTTCGTCGGACACCGTCCGCGTCAAGGTGCGGGTCATCCGCACCGACGAGGAGCTCATGATCGCGAAGTCGGTCGCCCACCTGCTCGTGCATTCGTCACGCCCCGAGCGCTGGCAGGGATGAGTAGTTTCCGAGTCTCCCTTCGACGACCTTGAAATCGCTAAGGTCCGGTCGGGCGATGCCTGATCGGGCCGTCGGCTCGATCTGCGATGCTTTTATCGCCGCGCTCGCGTCATCGCTGGTGCCACTCGGCGAGGCTCGAAGAGCCGGCCTTGGAGCTCCCGCCCAGCACATTGGCAGCGCAACCGGCTGAGTCGCACACCACCAGGAGTTACGAGAATGGACGCCGTCATTTCAGCCCGAGAGCCTCAGTACCGAAGCGATCAACGATCGGTCTCCCGACCAGGCGGCGACACTCGGTTCCGACGAGCTGCGCCGGATGAACGCCTATTGGCGCGCCGCCAACTACCTGTCGGTCGGGCAGATTTATCTCTACGACAATCCGCTGCTGAAGGAGCCGCTGAAGCTGTCGCACGTGAAGCCGCTGGTGGTCGGGCATTGGGGCACGACGCCGGGCCAGAACTTCATCTATGTGCATTTGAACCGGGTCATCAAGAAGTACGATTTGGACATGTTCTACATCGCGGGCCCCGGTCACGGCGGCCCGGCGATCGTGGGCAACGTCTACCTCGAAGGCACCTGGAGCGAGATCTATCCGAACATCACCCAGGACGAAGCCGGGCTCAAGAAGCTGTTCATGCAGTTCTCGTTCCCCGGCGGGATTTCCAGCCACGTCGCGCCGACGACCCCCGGGTCGATCCACGAAGGCGGCGAGTTGGGGTATTCGCTCAGCCATGCCTTCGGCGCGGCGTTCGACAATCCCGATCTGATCGTCGCCTGCGTCATCGGCGACGGCGAAGCGGAAACCGGGCCTCTGGCGACCGCGTGGCAGTCCAACAAGCTGCTCAACCCGATCAGCGACGGCGCCGTGCTGCCGATCCTGCACCTCAATGGCTACAAGATCAGCAACCCGACCGTCCTCGCCCGCATCGAGCACGAGGAATTGGAACAGTTCCTGCGCGGCTGCGGCTGGACGCCCTACTTTGTCGAAGGCGACGAGCCGGAAAAGATGCATCAACTGATGGCCGCCACCCTGGAGGAGGCCATCGAGGACATAAGGCAAATCCAAAAGAATGCGCGGAGCAAGGATACCGCCATCCGTCCGCGCTGGCCGATGATCGTCCTCAGGTCGCCCAAGGGCTGGACCGGGCCGAAAGAAGTCGACGGCCTGCCGGTCGAGGGCACCTTCCGCGCGCACCAGGTGCCGCTCCTGGTGGATGCCGAGCACCCCGAACACGTCCAGCAGCTCGAAAGCTGGATGAAAAGCTACAAGGCCGAGGAGCTGTTCGATCGAAAACGGCCGGCTGATGCCGGAATTGGCCGAGCTGGCGCCGCAGGGCGACCGGCGGATGGGCGCCAACCCGCACACCAACGGCGGCATACTGCTGCGCGACCTGAAAATGCCCGACTTCCACGCCCACGCGGTGAGCGTGCCGTCGCCCGGTGCCGTTGACGGCCAGGATACGCTCGTGCTGGGCAAGTTCCTGCGCGATGTGGTCAAGCTGAACCAGGATCAGCGCAATTTCCGCATCTTCGGTCCCGATGAGACGCTGTCGAACCTGCTGGGCGCGGTGTTTGAAGTCACCAACCGTCAGTGGGATGCCCGCGAGGTCGAGAATGATGAGTTCCTCGCGCCCGCCGGACGCGTGCTGGATTCGATGCTCAGCGAACACCAGTGCGAGGGCTGGCTCGAAGGCTATCTGCTGACCGGGCGGCACGGGCTGTTCAACAGCTACGAGGCCTTCATCCGCATCGTCGAACTCGATGTTCAGCCAGCACGCCAAGTGGCTGAAGGTAACGTCGGAATTGCCGTGGCGCCGCAAGATCGCCTCGCTGAACTATCTGCTTGCCTCCCATGTCTGGCAGCAGGATCACAACGGCTTCACCCACCAGGACCCCGGATTCATCGACCACGTCATCAACAAGAAGGCCGACATCGTGCGCGTCTACCTGCCGCCCGATGCCAATTGCCTGCTGTCGGTCTTTGATCACTGCCTGCGCAGCCGGCATTACGTCAACGTCGTGGTCGCCGGCAAGCACGCGCTGCCGCAATGGCTGACGATGGACGCAGCGGCCGTGCACTGCACCGAAGGCATCGGCATCTGGCAATGGGCCAGCAACGACCAAAACGCCGAGCCGGACGTGGTGATGGCCTGCTGCGGCGACACGCCGACCCTGGAGATCCTGGCCGCGGTTTCGATCCTTCGCGAGCATCTGCCCGATCTGAAGATCCGGGTGATCAATGTCGTCGATCTGATGAAGCTGCAGTCCGCCAGCGAGCATCCGCACGGGCTGAGCGAGACCGACTACGATTCGCTCTTCACCAAGGACAAGCACATCATCTTCGGCTTCCATGGATACCGCTCGGTGGTCCACCGGCTGACCTACCGCCGCACCAACCGCAACCTGCACGTCCGCGGCTACAAGGAAGAGGGCACGATCACGACCGCCTTCGACATGCGGGTGCAGAACGACCTCGACCGCTTCCATCTGGTGCAGGACGTGGTCGATCGGCTGCCGCATCTGGGCACCAAGGGCGCCTACCTGAAGCAGATGGTCCAGGACAAGCTGATCGAGCACAAGCACTACATCGACAAGCACGGCCAGGACCTGCCGGAAATCCGGAACTGGAAGTGGGGCAATCCCACGTAATCCTGCGCTCATGAGGCTTCGGCACGGCAAAGACGGAAGGAATACACATTATGAAATCCACTGCCGTCCAACCTAAGCCTTCCTTGTCGAAGCCCGATTCAAACTCGGGATCAAATCAAGATGCGAAGGACGATCTGAAAACGCTGCCCATGGCGGAGGTCGAGAAGAAATTGGGGTCGTCTCCGGAGGGCCTCACCCAAGCCGAGGCGCAGAAACGGCTGAAGCAATACGGGCCGAACGAGATCGCGGAGAAGAAGACCAATGCGATCTTGAAGTTCCTCTCCTATTTCTGGGGGCCGATCCCATGGATGATCGAAGTCGCGGTCGTGCTGTCCGGCATCGTTCGGCACTGGCCCGATTTCTTCATCATCCTGCTATTGCTGGTAGCCAACGCCACCATCGGCTTCTGGGAAGAACGCCAGGCGGGCAACGCCATCGATGCGCTCAAGGCCAGGCTGGCGATCAAGGCCCGGGTCAAGCGGGATGGCAAATGGATCACCCCGGCGGCGCGGGAACTGGTGCCAGGAGACGTCATACGCCTGCGCCTCGGCGACATCGTGCCGGCGGATGCGCGCTTGCTGGACGGCGACGAGGTGTCCGTCGATCAGGCCGCGCTCACGGGCGAATCATTGCCCAAAACATGCAAGTCCGGCGACGCGGTATTCTCCGGGTCGATCATCCGTCGCGGCGAGATCGGGGCGCTGGTCTATGCGACGGGTGGAAAAACCTATTTCGGCAAGACCGCCGAACTGGTGGAGACGGCAGTTACCGTCAGCCATTTCCAGAAGGCGGTGCTGAAGATCGGCAACTACCTGATCTTGCTGGCGGTGGCCATGGTGGCGGTGATCATCGCCATGGGCATCTATCGCGGCGAGCCGGTCCTTACGGTGTTGCAGTTCGCCCTGGTGCTGACGGTGGCGGCGATCCCGGTGGCGATGCCGACGGTGCTGTCGGTCACGATGGCAGTCGGCGCCCGGCTGCTCGCGAAGAAGCAGGCAATCGTAAGCAAGCTGGTCGCCATCGAGGAATTGGCCGGCGTCGACGTGCTGTGCGCCGATAAGACCGGCACCTTGACCCAAAACAAGCTGACCTTGGGTGAGCCGTTCTGCCTCGATAAGATCACCGCCGACCAGGTCATCCTCGCCGGCGCGCTGGCCTCGCGAGCGGAGAATGATGACACGATCGACCTCGCCGTTCTGGGCGGCCTGAAGGACAAACAGGCGCTCAAGCCGTATCAGGTCACGCATTTCCAGCCGTTCGATCCGGTGCACAAACGCACCGAAGCCGCCGTCAAGGGACCGGACGGCAAGGTGTTCAAGGTAACCAAGGGCGCGCCCCAGGTGATCTTGGCGTTATCGGCCAATGTCGGACAGGTCAAGCCCGCGGTCGACAAGGCCGTCAACGATTTCGCCGCTCGCGGCTTTCGTGCGCTTGGTGTGGCCCGGGCGGATGGCGATGCGAAGTGGCAGCTTCTCGGCGTGCTGCCGCTGTTCGATCCGCCGCGTGACGATGCCAAATCCACCGTCGCGACCGCGGCCCAGATGGGCGTCAAGATCAAGATGGTGACAGGCGATGCCCTGGCGATCGCCAGGGAGACGGCTAAGACCCTCGGGATGGGCACCAACATTCTCGACGGCGCCACCCTCGGTGACTCGAAGACCGAGGAGACCGCGGCGGTAACCAAGTCGATCGAGGAGGCCGACGGCTTCGCCCAGGTATTCCCGGAGCACAAATTCCACATCGTCGACGTGCTGCAGAAGCACGGCCACATCGTCGGCATGACCGGCGACGGGGTGAACGACGCCCCGGCACTGAAGAAGGCCGATTGCGGCTTCGCTGTTTCCGGCGCAACCGACGCGGCGCGTGCCGCAGCCTCCATCGTGCTGGTGGCTCCGGGCCTATCGGTGCTTATCGATGCGATCAAGGAGAGCCGGAAGATCTTCCAGCGGATGAACAGCTACGCGATGTACCGCATCGCCGAGACATTGCGCGTATTACTGTTCATGACCTTGGCGATTGTCATCTTCAACTTTTATCCGCTGACCGCGATCATGATCGTGATGCTGGCGTTGCTCAACGACGGCGCGATCCTCTCCATTGCCTATGACAATGTCCGCTACAGGGACCAGCCCGAAGCCTGGAACATGCGCCTGGTTCTGGGGATTGCCACGGTGCTGGGTCTTGTCGGCCCGATCGCCGCGTTTGGCCTGTTTTTCCTTGGCGACCGCGTGTTTCACCTCGGCCATCCGCAACTCCAGACGATGATGTATCTGATGCTGTCGGTCGCCGGGCATCTGACGATCTTCCAGACCCGCACACGCGGCCCGTGGTGGTCCACCCGCCCGGCGTGGATCCTGTTGGCGGCGGTATGCGGGACCCAGGCCGTGGCAACGCTGATTGCGGTCTACGGCGCCTGGCTCGTGACGCCGCTTGGCTGGAAGTATGCGGGGATCGTTTGGGGTTATGCCTTCGTTTGGTTCCTGGTGACCGACCCGGTGAAGCTGCTCGCTTATAAAGTTCTCGATCCTGTTAAATCCGGCAGCGCTAAGCCGAAGCCAAAGCCGCGCCCAAGCCCGACGCCAAGTCGGAAACCAAAGCGGAGGCCAAACCGAAGACCGAAGACGAGCCGAAGCCAGACGCAAAACCAGAGGCCGCGCCTGAAGCGAAAGCCGCGCCTCAGTCCGGTGCGAAGATCGAGGCCAAGCCCGAAGTCGAGCTGAAGCCGGATGCCAAGGCCGACCTCGCGACACTGCTCAATACGTCGCTCGGTGATCTCCTCGTGGCGGGCCTCGTCAAAGACCCGGAGGATGCCGGCCGTATTATCGCCGCTGCGGTCAGTCAGGCCAAAGCGAGCATCACGGCCCCGAAGGCGCCTGAGACCGATGCCGCGCCCAAGGCAAAGCCTCAAGGCAAAGCCGAGCCCGCAGTGAAATCCGAAGCTCAGCCAGACGGCAAATCCAAGACACCGGCCGACGTGATGCCGCAGACGGCCAAGTGAACCGGATGATCCGGACAGTTAATTGATGGAACGAAGGCGATGAACATAGAGACCAAGGACTTTCGCGTCGGCGAAGGAGACAAGGTCGATCTCGATAAGTGGCCGACGAAGGTTGATTCCGTATACAAGTCGAAGGGCCAATATAAGAAGCTTCTGAAGGATCACGTTGCGCAGCTCAGCGCGCAACAACGGCTTCACTACGCGTCAAACCGCCATGCGATCCTGCTGATTTTCCAGGCGATGGATGCAGGCGGAAAAGACGGCGCAATCAGACACGTGATGTCCGGTGTGAACCCCCAGGGTTGCCAAGTGTTCAGCTTCAAGCATCCCAGCGGCATCGAATTGGAACACGATTTTCTATGGCGGACGACGCGCGATCTGCCGGAACGGGGTCGGATCGGCATCTTCAACCGGTCCTACTACGAGGAGGTGCTGATCCTCCGCGTGCACCCCGAACTTCTGCGCGGCGAGGCACTCGTGGATCCGCCGGGCAATGATAAGGCGTTCTGGCATCATCGCTACCGCTCCATTACGAATTTGGAGCGACACCTCCACGCCAACGGCACCCGGGTGGTCAAATTCTTCCTTCACCTTTCGAAGGAAGAGCAGCGCAAACGCTTCCTTTCGCGTATCGACGAGCCGGCCAAGAATTGGAAATTCAGCGCAGCGGATATCAAGGAAAGGGGCTTCTGGAAGGAGTATATGAAGGCGTATGAGGCGTGCCTCGGCGCAACAAGCACAAGCGACGCTCCCTGGTATGTCGTTCCCGCGGATGACAAGCACAACGCGCGACTGATCGTCTCCCAGATCGTCCTCGATACGTTCGAAGGACTTAAAATGGCCTATCCCAAAACTACCGCAAAACGCCACGAGGAGTTGCTGTCGATCCGCGAGCAGCTCGCGAAGTGAGGCGCGATGCACCCGATGAAACGGGAGGCAGTGCGAAGCGGCAAGCTGGTGATCGCCGAGGGCGGCGGCCCGACCGCGGTGATCAATCAATCGCTGGCCGGTGCCGTGCTCGAAGCGCGGCTCTTTCCTCAGATCGAGCGGATTTATGGCGCGCGCTACGGGGTACGCGGCATTGTGAACGAGGATTTTGTCGACCTTTCAGCCGAAACTCACGCTAACCTCGAAGCGGTCGCCGCCACCCCGTCCTCGGCCCTGGGCTCGACGCGCGACAAGCCCGATCTTGCCTATTGCCGGAACATCCTCGCATCGCTGAAGGCCCACGGCGCCGCTTGGTTCCTCTATATCGGCGGCAACGATACGGCCGAAACCGTGCGCATCGTCAGCGAGGAGGCCGCGAAGGAAAGCTATGACCTGCGGTCCATCCACATTCCCAAGACCATCGACAACGATCTGACGGAAAACGACCACGCGCCAGGCTATCCCTCGGCGGCGCGCTTCGTGGCCCAGGCGTTCATGGGGGCCGACCTCGACAATCGCTCGTTGCCGGGCGTGTACGTCGCTGTAGTGATGGGACGCAATGCCGGGTTCCTGACCGCCGCATCTTCCGCCGCGCGGACGGTCGAGGGTGACGGTCCGCATCTGATCTATTTGCCTGAACGCAACTTCGACAAAAGCAAATTCCTGTCCGAGGTCAAGTCGGTCCATGACAGGCTCGGGCGCTGCGTCATCGCGCTGTCCGAAGGAATCCACGACACGGACGGCACGCCGCTCACGGTCAAGCTCGCGCAGACGGTGGAGAAAGATGCGCACGGCAATGTCCAGCTGTCGGGCACCGGCGCGCTCGCCGATCTTCTGTGCGAGGAGATCAAATCCAAGCTCGGCATCAAGCGCGTGCGCGGCGATACGTTCGGCTATCTCCAGCGCTCCTTCGCCGGCTGCGCCTCCGACGTGGATCGCAGGGAGGCGCGCGAAGTCGGTGAATTCGCGGTCAAGCAGGCGATCTGGGGGAAGGGCGACGGCTCGGTGGCGATCCGGCGGATCGGCCATTATGCTGTCGACTACGCCTTGGTGAAGCTGGCCAAGGTTGCCGGCAAGACCAAAGTCGTGGCGGATGCGTTCATCGCACCCTCGGGCAGCGACGTCACTCCCGCCTTCCAAGAGTATCTGAGGCCGTTGCTGGGCAGCGACCTACCGCAGCCCGCCCGCCTGCGCGGCGGCACCATTGCCAAGGTGCTGAAGCGGTAGGACGCGACATCATCGATGATGATAGAGCGCAGCTGCTGAGCTTCAACCCTGGATGGAACGGCTCGATATCAGATAGCGCGCGGGAGCGGGCAGGTGCGACGGCCGTGGATTGCTGCCGGTTTTGGCCGCCGAGGAAATCGTCAAGCGAATTGCCGCGGAGTGCGCCTTCATCGGAGACCCGACGGCTGCGAATCGGCTCATTTCGGGGCTCTAAAAAGGGGATCTTGCCAGTGCCTCGCGGATGTCGGCGGTGGCGAATTTATCGAGGAACTGTTCGAGCTTGCGATACGTCGGCATCGCGTGGTTTGGCTTCGGCGCGCTGTAGTGCTGTTCCGACGCGCCTTCCCGCCTCGTGTTTTTCTACGCGATAATCAGGTTCAATTCCCGATTGGCGCTGCGCGTGGCTCCGCTCCTCCCATCCCCTCCGCTGCGCGCCGTGACCAAGTGATCCCAGATCGGGACGGGAAAGCAGGCTCATTGATCGAACTGGAAAGCTGAGTTAGGGTGAGGCTGCTTGAACAAGTGCCGCGCTCCCGCGGTCGCCCCCTCCCATCCGTCTGATCTTACTCCGGCCTGCCGGTGCATTTTCTCTCCGGCGTTGACAGCGCTCGTGATCCTGCCTTTGGCGCAGACCCGCAAGCAGATCTGCGCTACCCTGTGCCGACATGGGTCTCCTCCTGGCCCTGAGACAAAACCGAGCGGACATGGAGCAAAGTCTATGACTGTCACTTTCAATATGTCGATGTTACAGCCAATCGTTGCCCTGGTCGCAGGCATATTAATTCTCCTCATTCCTCGAATCTTGAATTACATCGTTGCCATCTATCTCATATTCATCGGTGTAACAGGGTTGTGGCCTCACCTTCTATTCGCCCTTCCGCATTCGAGCGGTTTCCGAACGGGTTGATTTCGAAAAGAAAAGGCTTTGGTCGGAGGAGCAGAGTGGCGAAGGGGTGACGCAACATGTCGTTGGCGAGACGACATGACGGCACCATGTTCGGGGGATTTGCGCGATCGCGTGGCGGCGGCGGGCCGGACGCCCCCGGCAGACGACTATTTCGCGACAGGCGCTAGTCAAGCTGGGACGCCGGCAATTGGCGTCCGGAGAGGCTGAGCGACGATGAACGACGTACTGGCCGAAGGAGTGCCAACATCGACCGCGGCGGCGCGGCAAACCGAGCCGGCAGTCGTAGCCGCCATCTCCTCGGGCGCGGGGCAACCTGATGCCCGCGAACCCGCCCGCTGGGGCTTCAGCCTTCAACACGGGCTGATGCTGCTGGTCGCGGGCGTCGCCCTGGGCGCCCTCGTCGGTTTGTGGGTGCAGCGCGTCCGCTGAGGTGCTATTAGCAGACGATTAACACACTCATGCCTCTAGGAAAGCAAAGAGCATTTTCTCGATTAATTAAACAAACGTTGAAAAACCATCCCACAAATACCATGTGCATCATTACACGGTAGCCATTTTGGATCCGTGCATCGAAGACTGGCATTGTCCCTTGGGAGGTGCCGATCTCCATGTTGCTCATAGGAGGATATGGTCATGGATCGTTTCGATTTCTCTCCGTTGTTCCGTTCGACGATCGGCTTCGATCGCCTCACCCGATTGGTCGATGCGGCGACCCGCGTTGATAGCGCATCTCTCGCCTACCCGCCTTACAACATCGAGAAGACCGGCGAAGACGCGTACCGGCTGACGATGGCCGTGGCCGGATTCGCGCCGGCAGAGCTCGACATCACCGTTCAGGAGAACACGCTTCTGGTGACGGGCAAGGGCGCACAGAAGGAGGACGAGAACGGCGGTGGCTACCTGCACCGCGGCATCGCCCGGCGCAGTTTCGAGCGGCGATTTAGCCTCGCCGACCACATGAAGGTGGTGGGTGCCAGCCTCGACAACGGCATGCTTTCTGTTGATGTGGTTCACGAAGTGCCCGAGACAGCCAAGCCACGCACGATCAAGATCGGCACTACGGTCGCGACTGTACAACCTCAGGTGACGGAGCAAAAGGCGGCGTAATCGGTACGGCGAAACCCGTCCAGACGCCGAAACGCCCTCGAATTTCGAGGGCGTTTCCGTTTCCACCGTACGCAAGGGCAAGAGGCCGCTGTTGGGAGGAGCAGGCGCCCGGCTGCTCGGGGCGGTGGGGTACGAGGTGAATTTGTGGTTTTAGATCAGGCGTAAGCTGGCCGCCTCCGGTCCCTTCCTGCCGTCAATTATATCGACCGCGACTTGCTGGCCCTTGCCAGGTCTGCGATCCCCGCACGGTTGACCGCCGCGGCGTGCACGAAGAGATATCCTTGCCACCCCGTATGCGCGGTCAGCACCTCTGGCCGGGCTTCGATAAAAGGGGAGCAGATAGACCACAGGACTAATTTTCTTGCGCTCAGTCCAGATGCTCCAACGCGACCGTGACAAGCAATGCAGTCCCGGTCGCGAACAGGATGATGCCCGAGACGCGGCTGATCCAGGCCAGATGACGCGGCTCGATCGAGCGGCGAAAGGTTCCGATACCCAGGCTCAGCGCCAGCCACCACAGGAAAGAGCCGATCCAAACCCCAAGGACCAGGATTGCGGCGCGAACGAGCGTTGCCTGCGTGCCGCCGAGGCCGAGAGCGGTGAAGATGGCGAGGAAAACCAGGATCGTCAGCGGATTGGTGACGGTCAGAGCAAAGGCGGAAGCAAAGTCGCGGAACAGGCTTTCCGGGTCGGATTGCTCGGCGATCTTGTCCTGCGGCTTGGAGAGCGAGGCGGAGCCCCCGGAATAGAGCAGATAAACGCCGCCGGCGGCGCGTAACCAGTCTTCCCAGCCGATGAGCCAGTTGGACACAAAGGTGAGGCCAAAGGCGGCGACGACCCCAAAGAGGGCGTCGGCGGTCGCGGCCCCAAGCCCCGATATCAATCCCGCCAGCCGGCCCTCGAAGATCGTCCGGCGCAGGCACAGGATGCCGACCGGGCCGACCGGGACGGCGATCACCGCGCCGATCACGATGCCTTTCAGAAAAAATACCAAAAGCATCTGGGGCCATCTCAGCGCAAACAGGATAACTCTCCGGGAATGGCCGCTGGGCCGCAATGCGGCGGCTTACCCCGACGGAAGGAGGGAGACGACGCCTGGCGTTGGGCAGGAGTGTGCTGCTAGCAAGACGACGAGATGATGGAGTTGGTGTTGCGCAGCGCGTGGCTCGATACACAAGGATTTCGCGAGATGATCGCGGAGACTGCTCGCCAGTTTAACTATCTCGATCCGCCTGACGGCAAGATCCACGAGTGCTAAGGATTTTGCATTTGTCCCCTGAAACGCCTGCCATCCTTGGGCCGCTGCCTGGGGCGACGGTCAAGCGCCGTCGTCGAGCGTGAACCCGATTTTGAGGGTGACCTGGTAGTGCGTCACCTTACCGTCTTCGACATGGCCGCGCGTCTGCACCACCTCAAACCAGCCGATCTGCCGCAGAGTGCGCGACGCACGGCCGACGGCGTTGTGGATCGCATCCTCGATGCTCTTCTCCGAAGAGCCAGCGATTTCGATGATTCTGTAAACGTGGTCCGGCATCGTTACCCTCCTTTTGGCGAAACCCGGCCGCCCTGGTGGATCAGACGCCATGGGAGGTCTCCCTTCTGGCGCACGGCGTCTCATTGGTTCAACGCTCCTTTTCGCTCATATGGGCCCAGCCATTTCCCTGTTGGTGCGATCAGCGGCCACCCCGCGGGGTGGCCGAAGCCGGTTTTAGCTAGACAATCAGATCATGCCCCAATAGGGCGGCACGCCGTAAAACTCGTCGATCCGGCTGCCGTAGGTCCGATCGGACCAGTTCGGCGTGTTGCTCGCCATATAGCTCGGCGCCTTCTCGAGGCGGCTGCGGTCGAGATCGATGACAAACCCGCCCTGGCGCGTATCGTATTTGAGTACCCTCCAGGGCAGCGGATGGTAGCTCTCGCCCATGCCGAGGAAACCGCCGAAAGACATGACGGCGTAGGCAACTTGCCCGGTGGATTTGTCGACCATGAAATTGTGCACCGTGCCTAGACGCTCGCTCTGGCGATTATAGACGGCGGTTCCTTCGACCTTGTCGGAGGCAATGAGGCGATCCGTCTCCTCGATAGCGGTGCCGGCCGTGGTCGTGGCGGTTGCATAGGTATCCATCGTGTGCTCCTTATTGACATGGTTATAAAGTGTGAAGCCGAGTTCTGCCACCAGCCAGGCGGAGATGCGACACCGCCCGGCCGATGCACGGTCCTATTGACGCGGCGCCGTATTGGAGCCGGCACCCGAGCCCAGCTGGCCGCCTTGGACCGGTGAGGTCGACGACCCGGCGCCCGTATTCGGATTTTCCAGCTGGTAGGCTTGCGCCTGCTGGAGCTGGTCTTTCGTCAGGTCCAGGGTCAGGCGATTGTTGTCGGTCTTGATGTCGCTCAAGCGGACGGCAACATCCTTGCCGCCCATCCCCAGAAAGGCGCCGACATCGACGACCACTGACGCAACCCGACCATCCCGGTCGAGGATCAGGTCCTGGACCTTGCCGATGTCAACGTTTTGCACGGAATAGACGCTGCTGCCGATCATCTGGCTGGCGCGAATCTGATCGGGCTGAATGATGCCGCTGAGGGTGCTCGTGGCGGCTGTGTCTTGTGAAGCGGTTCCGGCCTGCGCATAGACGAGCGGCGCAGTGGCCAAGAGCAGAGCAGTGAATGCAGCGGTCATGTTGCGTTTGTACAAGTGATCCTCCAATTGTGGGATGCGTCCCTGGGCCAGGGACGCATTGATTTCCGATTCCTCATTACGATGAGTGATTAAATGTTCTTAAGGCTGCGAAGCAAGCATCGGAATTTACTCAGACGGGGACCTCGTAGCATTTCAGCCTCGATTCTCAAGAATATTTTTTAAAGATAGGGCCGGTGAGCAGGCACTTGTCATTGGACCGTCATCGGCGCTCCCGTCTGCAGCGCGCGAGCATCCCACAACAGAGGATTTCCTTATTGAAATACTCCGGGGGCATGGCAAGGGCTGGCCCGTTGCAGAGTGCGAAGTGCCCATCGGCTCTACCATCTCGGCCGAGCCGGACCGGAGCCGCCGGGCGCGTGGCGAGACGCTCGACCAGTTTATTGAGTTCCGCGTAATGCCCGAAATTGATCTGCATCGCCGTCACGGCCTGCGGGACCGTCGCGCCGCAGTCCGCACGTCAATTAGCCTGACGATATCACCGAACTGCGAGCGCCCAAGCCGACATCGTCGCTCTGTGCCGTTCCGGTTGGGCTGCGGTGGCCTCGGAGGCCACTAACTAAAACGAATTCTTTCGAGGAGCGCCGCCGCGTAGTTTCCCTGAGGTCGGGGAGATCCTCCTTAAGTAGTTTCCGAGGCTATTTTGAGTTGATTTCTGGCCTACATAGATACCCGTAAGCGGGAGTAAACCAGATGAAATCCGGATCGTGATGAACTCAAAGTGGCCGCATGCCGGTTCTGATAATCGCTCTTCTCATTTTAGACTGACCGACGCTCTCCCGCTACCCCTTAATCTCCGGAGAAGGAGACCCAGATGAAATCGATTTTGATGCCAACGGCCTTCGCCCTTGTGCTAGCCGCCGGGTTGATTCCTGCGCCCGTTCAGGCTGCGGGGTGCTTGAAGGGCGCAGCGATCGGCGGGGTGGCGGGGCACCTTGCGGGTCACCACACTTTGTTAGGGGCGGGTGCAGGCTGCGCCATTGGGCATCATGAGGCAAACAAGCACGCGCGCGAACGCGCCGACGAGGACCGAGCATCGGGCGGCACCAGTGGTAGCGGTTACAGCGACCCAGCTGCCAGCTCTCGCCAGTAATTGCCGCTTATGTTGAAGGAATGTTAGCGAGTCAATTAAACCTTGTGTCCATTATCTGTCGCGATGCCGCGCGAGTTGGAGACTCGAGGCCAAATTTCACCAGCTCATCGAAGAGCAGATCCCGCGAATGAGACGCTATGTGCGGGCGCCGCCTCGCAACCGCACGGTGTCGACTATCTGGAGCTTTCGTTTCCAGCATCTCCATTTCTGTGATCATCTGTTCATGCGGTCTTTGAATGACGGCAATAGACAAACTCAGATTGCTCGCAAGCCGAAAGGCACCTGACCGCCCTTCGGCCGCTGTGCCAACCGATGTTGCGCCTGTCGATGAAGCTGATTCGCCGGTGCCGTCTGATATCAAGGCGGTGTTCCTGGGCGGACTGTTTCTTCTGGCCTTGCTCGCGGCCTGTTATGTGGCGGCGGAGATCGTGTTGCCGATCGTGCTTGCGTTCGTGCTCAGCCTCGTGCTGCAGCCGGCGATGCGAATGCTCGAGCGGCTCCATCTGCCGCGCGGGATTGCGGCCATGCTCATGATCCTGGTGGTGTTTGGCACGCTTGGCGGGTTGGGGGCGGCGCTGTCGGTACCGGCGACGAGTTGGGCGCAGAAGCTGCCTACCGGGATCCCAAAATTGGAGGAACGCCTGGGCTTTCTGAGTTGTCCGATTGCAGCCTTCGAAAAATTCACCGATCAAGCCCAGGGCTTAACTCAAGGCGACGGACCCAAGGCGGTACCTGTGACAGTGCAAGGCTCGGGGCTCTCCACTGAGCTGCTTAGCGGCACGCGCTCTTTCGCCAGCGGGCTGCTCGAAACGGTGCTTGTGCTCTTCTTCCTGCTCGTCAGCGGCGACACTTTCCTCCGACGCCTTGTCGAGATCCTGCCGCGATTCAAAGACAAGCGACAGGCGGTCGACATCTCGAAGCAGATCGAGAGCGACGTATCGGCCTACCTCTTTACGATTACGATCATGAACCTGGCCGTCGGCGTGGCAACCGGCGCGGTCATGACGCTTTGCGGCGTCGGCGATCCCCTGTTGTGGGGAACGGTTGCCTTTCTGCTCAACTATATTCCGATCCTGGGACCCATGACCGGTGTCGTGGTCTTTCTGCTCGTGGGCCTCTTGTCCAGCAGTTCGCTGTGGGGGGCATTTCTGCCGGCCGGACTGTACCTGCTCATTCATCTCGTCGAAGGCGAGACGGTGACGCCACTGCTGCTGGCGCGGCGCTTCACTATCAACCCGGTGCTGGTGATTTCTCGCTGGTATTCTGGTACTGGATGTGGGGCGTGCCGGGGGCGATCCTGTCAACGCCGATGCTTGCAATCACCAAGATCATCTGCGACCGCATTCGCCCGTTGATGGCGTTCGGTCATTTCATGGAAGCGTAAAGGGCTCTTTGAATGGAGGCTCCTTCACTCGAAAGACGTCTGACGGCTATCCTCGCCACGGACGTGCGCGGCGGCGCCATCGCCAAGGTGCTGAAGCGGTAGGACACGATATCATCGATGATGATAGAGCCGAGTCGCTGACCTTCGACCCTGGACGATGGAACGCCACATCCCTGCCGATGAGTAGTTTCCGAGCCTACCGGGCACGGACAATTGGCGATCATTTAGAGCGTATGAGTGCTCTATCAAACTGGCCCCGCAACCGGCTTTTACTGGCCCTGCCCTCCTCCGATCTCCAGCAGCTTATGCCGGAGCTTGAACAGATCCGTTGCGAACGCGGGCAGGTCCTGATGGATGCCGATAGTCCGCTCGACCATGTATTCTTCCCCGACAGCGGTGTCGTCTCGGTGGTGGCGGTTTATGCGGACGGCAGTATCATTGAGATGGCGACGATCGGTAGGGAGGGTTGCACTGGTGTGCAAGCCATCTTTGGTGCCGAGAGCTCCTCCGTCCGCCTTCTCGTCCAGATCCCGGGAACCGCAACAAGGATGTCGCGTGCGGCATTCACACGGGCCATGGAGTCGATGCCGTCCTTCCGAGATCTGATGTACGCTTATGCCCAAGCCTTTCTCGAACAGGTTCTGGTGTCGGTAGCGTGCAACGGGGCGCACAATCTCAAGCAGCGGCTGGCGCGTTGGCTGCTGATGATGCGTGACCGCGGTGACGATGACGCACTGCAAATCACGCAGAGCCTGCTCGCCGAAATGCTGGGTGTCCAGAGGCCAACCGTCACCAATGCTGCCCGGACGATGGAACATGCTGGTTTGATTGCGCGCGGCCGGCGGCAAGTCTCGATACTTGATCGGCCGGGCCTCATGGCGGCATCTTGTGAATGCTATCGGTTGGTCCGGGCGCGCATCGCTTTTCATCTTCCCAAAACATACGCATAAAAAGCGAGCCCACACCCGGTTCGGTAATATAGGTTACCGACAACATCCCCTCGGCGGGGGTACAATCAAGGCTGGCCGGAGGCTGATGTGCGCTCTCCAGCGAGGTTTAGATGTATCGCATGTCGGTTGCTGAATAACTTCTCGTGTGCGATGCCGAAGGAACGTGCATTGCCATGAAAGGATATAGTCCGCGACAGGCCGGAGCGGCTCGCTCACGCCCGAGCCGGCGTTCATCGCCGCGGCATGGTGCGGCGCGTGCGGCTGATAGTTTCCCGGTCGTCGGGCTCGGCGCTTCGGCTGGCGGCCTGGATGCCTTCCGCAGGTTGCTCGCGGTCCTCCCTGCCGGCACCGGCATGGCCTTCATTCTGATCCAGCATCTCGATCCGACCCATCCCAGCATGATGGTCGATCTGCTGACTGGGTATACGCCGTTGACGGTCCAGCAGGCTGCAGACCGGATGCCGCTCGAACCCGAGCATGTCTATCTCATTCCGCCGGGCACCTACCTCACGATCCGCGAGGGCGCCCTGCGTCTCTCGGAACCCCGCGAGCGCCACGGCGCGCGCCTGCCGTTCGACTTCTTTCTGCGCTCGCTGGCCGAAGAGCTGGGCGACCGCGCGATCTGCGTGATCCTCTCGGGAACCGGCAGCGACGGCAGCCTGGGGCTGAAGGCGGTAAAGGAGCAGGGCGGGCTCGTCATCGCGCAGGATCCGGACGAGGCCGAGTATGACGGCATGCCGCGCAGCGCGATCATGACCGGCGCCGTGGACCTCGTGCTCCCGGTTGCGAAGATTCCCGAAATCCTCACCAAATACGGCCGGCGGAAGGAATTGGCGCCGGCCGATCATCCCGCGGATCGGTTGGCCGAAATCCTCAATCTTCTGCGCACTCAGACCTCGCACGATTTCGCGCTCTACAAGCCCGGCACATTGTCGCGCCGGATCGAGCGGCGCATGGCGCTGGCCGGCATCGACGACAGTGGCCGGTATCTCGACCTACTGCGCGGGGACTCGGATGAGCTCGAGCTCCTCGCCAAGGATCTGCTGATTAACGTCACCAGCTTCTTCCGCGATCCGAAGGCGTTCGAATTGCTGGCGGAGGAGGTAATCCCCGATCTTGTCCGCCGGCACCCGCCGGACCGGCCGCTGCGGATCTGGGTCGCTGGGTGCAGCACCGGCGAGGAGACCTATTCCCTCGCCATGCTGTTTCTCGAGGAGATCTCGGCCGCGAAGCGAAACATCAGGCTGCAGGTCTTCGCCTCCGATGTCGACGAGGATGCGGTCGCGCTCGCCCGCGAGGGACACTATTCGGAATCGATCGCGGCGGATGTGTCGCCGGTGCGGCTCGCCCGCTTCTTTACCCAGGAGGAGCACGGCTATCGGATCGTGCCCGAGTTGCGCGGGGTGGTGGTCTTTACCGTGCAGGATGTATTGGCCGATCCGCCGTTCTCGCGCCTCGACCTGATCTCCTGTCGTAACCTACTGATCTATTTGCGCCCCGAAGCGCAGGAGAAGGTTCTTCTGCTGTTCCATTTCGCCCTCAGCGACGGCGGCATCCTGATGCTCGGCGGCTCCGAGACGGTGGGTAACCTCGATGACCGGTTCGAGCCGATCTCCAAGGCCCAGCGGATCTATCGGCAGATCGGCCGCAGCCGGCCCGGGGAAGTCGATTTTCCGATCGGCTCGGGCGGGGGCGCTCGAGCGATTTGGCCGGGAGAAACGCACCGGGCGGCGATGCGGGGCATCAGCGCCAGCGACCTCACGCACCGGCTGTTGGTCGAGACCTATGCGCCGGCTTCGGTTCTGATCAATCGCAAATACGAGTGCCTCTATTATTCGGGACCGACCGACCGCTATCTGCAGGTGGCGGCGGGCGAGCCCAGCCGTGATCTGCTCGCCATGGCGCGCGAGGGGCTGCGCAACAAACTAAGGGCGGTGGTCCAGCAGGCGAGTCGGGAGCATGCGCGTGCGACCACTGCGGGTGCGCAGGCGAACCATGGCGGCAATGCCGTCGCGGTCCGCATCGAGGTCCATCCGGTGCAGCGCGACGGCGAGGAGTTGCTGCTGGTCAGCTTCTTCGACGAACCCGAGCAGGAGCCAAGGCTGGGCCGGCCGGTCGAGCCGGCCGATGACCTCTCGCGGGTAACCGACCTCGAGCGGGAACTCGATACTACCCGCAAGGAGCTGGAGAGCGCCATTCACGACCTGGAGATCGCCAACGAGGAGCAAAAGGCGATCAACCAGGAAGCGATGTCGGCGAACGAGGAGTTCCAGTCGACCAACGAAGAGCTGATGACCTCGCGCGAGGAGCTGCAGTCGCTCAATGAAGAGCTCACCGCGCTCAACAGCCAGCTCCAGGAGACGCTCGAACGCCAGCGCAGCACATCTAATGATCTGCAAAATATCCTGGACAGCTCCGGCGTCGCGACCCTGTTCCTGGACAGCGCGCTCAACATCCGTTTCTTCACGCCGGCGGCCAAGTCGCTGTTCCGCGTCATCGCCACCGATATCGGACGGCCGCTCGCCGATCTGACCCCGGTTGTCGGCGACCGCGATCTCCTCGCCGATGCCCGCGCAGTGCTGACCAGCCTCGCGCCACTGGGGCGCGAGATCGAAGGCGAAGGTGGCGCCTGGTACGTCCGCCGCATCCTGCCTTATCGCACCCAGGACAATCGGATCGACGGGGTAGTCATCACTTTCGCCGACATCTCGGAGATAAAGGCGGCGGAGCGCGAGATCCGGGCGGCGCGCGCGTATTCCGAAAGCATTATAGACACGATCCGCCAACCGCTGGTCGTGCTCGATCAGGAATTGCGGGTCGTCTCTGCCAACCGTTCTTTCTACCGGACATTCGCACTCGCGCCCGAGGGAACCGTCGGCCGAATGCTGGGGCTCGCCGGCGACGGCCGCTTGGAAATTCCGGGACTACGCGACTTCCTCGGGCGGGTCCAGGTCGAGCCCGCTCCCGTCGACAATTACGAGGTTGAAATCGAGCTCCCGCTACTCGGGCGGCAGTTTCTGCTGCTGAATGCACGGGAGATCCGCGATGAGGCGTTGGGCGGGCGGAAGATCCTGTTGGCGATCGACGACATCACCGAACGCAAGCAGGCGACCGAGGCGTTGGAGGCGGCTAGGCGGGAGGCCGAGCAGGCCAATCTCGGCAAGTCACGCTTCCTTGCCGCCGCCAGCCATGATCTGCGCCAGCCGTTGCAGACGATCAGCCTACTGCACGAAATATTGGCAAAGAAGGTCGAGGACGAAGCCACCTTGCAGCTGGTCGGCAGGCTCGACGAGACCGTGAGCTCGATGTCGAGCATGCTCGACACGCTGCTCGACATCAACCAGCTCGAGGCCGGGATCGTCCGCCGGGAGATGGTCGATTTCCCGATCAATGCGGTGCTCGAGCAGCTGCGCACCCAGTTCACCTTTCACGCGACCGCGCATAGCCTCGGCTGGCGCGTTGTTCCGTGCAGCCTCAGCGTGCGCAGCGACCCCCGCCTGCTCGAGCAGATGATCCGCAATCTGCTCTCGAACGCGGTGAAATACACCAGTAAGGGCAAGATCCTGCTCGGCTGCCGGCGGCGCGGCGACATGCTGCGCATCGAGGTTTGGGACACTGGGATCGGCATCCCCGAAGAGCAGCTTCAGGCGATCTTCGAGGAGTTTCATCAGCTCGACAATCCGGCGCGCGAGCGCAGCAAAGGCCTCGGCCTCGGTCTCGCCATCGTCGAGCGCCTAGCAAACTTGCTGGGCCATGCGGTCGATGTTCGATCGCGGCCGGGCAAGGGCTCGGTCTTCGCCGTCGAGGTGCCGCTCGGACAAGACGCGCCGCACTGGCGGCCTCAGTACCTCTGGCCCGAGGCGACAGAAAAAAGACATCAGAGCGGCGCAATTCTTGTCGTCGAGGACGATCCGTCGGTGCGCGAGATGCTGACCCTCCTGCTCGACGGCGAGGGTCACCGCACGACCCCCGTCGAGGATGGCAGAAAGGCGCTGGAATTGGTAGGCGCAGGGGGCGATGCGCCCGGACCTCGTCGTCGCCGACTACAATCTGCCGGGGGGTCTGAACGGCCTGCAGGCCATCGCCCGCCTGCGGGATACGCTTGGTTATAAGGTCCCCGCCATCATCCTGACCGGCGACATCTCGACCGAAACCTTGCGTGAGATCGCCCAAGGGGGCCACCTGCATCTGAACAAGCCGGTCAAGGGAAAGGACCTGATCGACCTGATCCGGCGGTGCCTCGCCGAGTCTCAACCGCCAGTGCAAGCAAGCGCCCGGAAGCCCGCCGAAGCCTCCCGCGATGGCCCGAGACCGCTGCGACCGTCTTCGTGGTCGACGATGACGGCGCGGTGCGCGAGGCGCTGCGCGATTTGCTCAGCGAAGATGGCCGGTCGGTCGAGATCTACGCCAGTTCCGAGGCCTTCCTCGATGCCTATCAGCCCGGCGGCGAAGCGTGCCTACTGGTCGATGCCCGGATGCCCGGCATGGGCGGGCTCGAACTCCTGCACCGGCTCAAGAGAAATGGAAGTCGGCTGCCGGCCATCATGATAACCGGCCAGGGCGACGTGCCGATGGCGGTCGAGGCCATGCGGGCCGGGGCTGCGGATTTCATCGAGAAGCCGATCCGCCGCAGACGAACTGTTCGCCAGCATCGAGCATGCCCTGGAACACATCCGGGATTCGGCCAAACTGTCGGTTCGCCAGGAGGTAGCAGCGATGCGCCTTGCCGGTCTGACAGCGCGACAGCGCCAGATCATGGAGCTGGTGCTCGCCGGCCATCCCAGCAAGAACATTGCCGCCGACCTCGGCATCAGCCAGCGCACCGTCGAGAACCATCGCGCTGCGGTCATGAAGAAGACCGGCTCGCACTCGCTTTCGGCGCTGATCCGCTTGGCGCTCGCCGCCGATCCGGCCACCGCGCCGCAATCTCCCGGCTGACCGAAGAGTGTGGCGTGGCGCGCCGAGAGGCGCGTTGGGCCGATCGGTGCTTGACCTCTCAGCACTCTAAAAATACTAAGTAAATTCCGAGGCTAGTTCTGTAGTCATCCCATACCCAAATTTAGAGGGGAAAATTCCCACGCATGGTTTTGGAGGAAGTTGTGGAATTAATTCTGATTATCGTTGTCGTTCTTCTGCTCTTCGGGGGTGGTGGCTATTACGGATACCGCAGGCGATGGTAGCAAGGGCTGGATACTTCCTAAATTCTCTATCAACACTGAGCAACCCTATGTGTGCACGTGAGGCGTGCTCGCACGCCTCATGCTATTATCAGCGTAATTGGAGAACAACACTATGAACATCTTCACTATAATTGGCGTAGTGGTCGTCGTAATTTTGGTCGCCGGCTACTTCGGGGTGCATGGCGTCCACTTTTAATTTACGGTGATTGATCACGCTTGGCGTTCGCGGGGTTTTCATTCCGGTTCGACGGCGGTTTTTTGCAAACAACGCAACACTTCGGCGACGCTCCAGGCTTGGGCGATGCAGCCGCGCGGCGTGAATGGCGGTTCGGCGTCAAAGACTTCGCTGATCGAGCCGATGCCGGCTTCTGCGAGATGCGGCTCGAAGCCATCGAGGAAACGCCGCGCCGTCGCGAGATCATCGGGGTAGACCTTCAGCCAGGCATCGATGAACGGGCCGATCAGCCAAGCCCATACCGTGCCCTGGTGGTAGGCGGCATCCCGGGCGCGCAGGTCGCCGAAATACCGCGGTTTGTAATCGGGCTCGCCCGGCGCCAGGGAGCGCAGCCCGACCGGAGTCACCAGCTTTTTATGCACGGCGGTAACGACCGCCTCCCAATATTCCCGGTCGAGGACGGGGTGCTCGAGCGCAATAGCGAAAATCTGGTTCGGTCGGAAAGCGGAATCGTCGCCATTCTCGCCATCAACGACATCGTAGAGATAGCCGCCCGCCGTATGCCAAAAGCGGCGATTGAATGAGTCGCGCGCCTTGTCCGCATGGGCTGCGAGCTCGTCGGCCTCCGGGTCCTGCGCATCGCGCAGCCAATCCGCCAGCAAGCGCAGCGCGTTGTACCAGAGCGCGTTGATTTCGACCGCCTTGCCACGGCGCGGGGTCACCACCCAATCGCCGACTTTCGCATCCATCCAGGTCAGCGCATAACCCTCCGCCCCTTGGGTGAGGAGCCCGTCATGCGGGTCGACCTTGATACCGAACCGGGTGCCCTCGAGATGATGCCGCACGATGTCCTTCAAGATTGGCACTAGGAGCTCCAGGGTCTCCTTATCCCGGCAATGCTCGACATAGCGGTGTAGCGCGTGAAAAAACCACAAGGTCGCATCGGCGGTATGGTAGAGGCCCTGATTTTGTCCTTCCGGGAACAGGTTCGGAATCAGGCCGTCGCGCACGTAGTGAGCAAAGGTGCGCAAGATCCAGCGTGCCTCGATCGCTCGCCCGGTCGCCAGAGTGAGTCCCTCGAGCGAGATCATCGTGTCCCGGCCCCAATCGGTGAACCAGTGATAGCCGGCGATCATGGTGCGTACTTCATCGCCCTCGGCCCGCGCCCGGGCCCCGTCGGCAATGCGTCCCACCGGGGTAATGACGAAGGCGTCGGCCGCCAGGACGAGCTCGGCTGCGAACCCGATCTGCGCCGTCTTCGCCGACATCCCGACGAGACGCCGGCGACGCTCGCCTTCGAAGGTCAGCGCATCGTCGGGGCTCAGCGCCAGCACAGTATGCCAAGCCTCCGTCGCAGCGATCAGGGTCAGCGGGCAATCCTTGCGGATCTCTCCGGCAAAGTAGCCGGGACTCCACAGCCAGCCTCGCGAATCGTAACCACGCTGCGCTTCGATGTCGTAGAAGTGCTCGCGGCGTGAGCCGCCATCGGCGGTAAAGGTCGGGCCTTCTGAGTTCTCCACCGCCAGCCGCAAGGTCGGCAGATCCAGCCCGGCGCTGATCTCGTATCGGTTGTCCCGGACAGTCAGCGTATAGCCCGAGGAGAGCGCCTCGCTGAGCGGCGCCTCGAGCCGACGAAAGTTGATCAAGGGTCTGAGCCGCAGGCGGACGCGCCCGCCGTCGCCGAGCAGGCGAAAGGTGCAATGCACGATGTTCTGGCGCGAGGGCACAACAATCGACTTCTCGATGACGACGCCATCGAGCTCATAGCGCCAGCTCGGCAGGCCCATATCCAACGTAAAATCGAGGAAGCGCCCGTTCTCGCGCAAATTCACGACGCTGCCGTCTCCGCGCTCGATGTCGACCTCGAGATCGTTGAGCACCACCATGCGGCCGAGCGGAGCCGGTTGGGCGGCGATCAGGAAGCCGTGGTAACGCCGGGTGATCGCCCCGGTCATCGTCGCCGAGGCGTAGCCGCCCAACCCGTTCTCCACGAGCCATTCACGCAGAGCTTCCGGGGGCAGATTTTCGGCGCGGATGAGCCGACGCAGGTCAACCATTGGCTTTTTGGAGATGGAATACGTTCTTCGCCTCGGGGATCGTGACTGAGGAGCCGGGGATGAGGACGGTGGCGCTCTGGCCCGAGATCAGCCAATCCCCTGCGGCATCCTGCGCCGGACTTCCTGAACCACCGTAAAGCGGGGCTTCGCTAGACCATAGGAGCCGCCAAGCCTGGCCCTCGACCGGTGCCAGCAGCGGCTCGGGCGCGGGGCCGAGCAGGAGGTCGCGGCCGAGATTGACAATCAGCAGCCGGTCGGCGCCACTTTTCGAAAAGAAGCGCAGCATCCAAGCCTCATCCGTGAGTGCGGCGCCATCGATCTGGCATGGCCGCTGTCCAAGCACAAGGTCCGTGCGCCGCAGCTCCAGAAGATCGCGATGCAGGGCATAGATTGAAGCATGCCGCTTGCCGCTCGCCGAGATCGAGCACCGATCGGCGAAACGTGTCGATGTCACCGGGATCGGCCAGCTCCGCCCGCATTTCGCTCGTCGCGAGACTGGGAAATTGTGCGAGGGAGAGACGTCGCCCTTCGCGGACATCGTGCGACAGCCCGATCTCATGATCGGCAAAATAGAAGAACGGGCTCGACGCGCCGAATTCCTGCCCCTGGAACAGCATCGGAATGCCCGGCATCAGCAATAAATAAGCGGTCATCGCGCGAAGCCGGCCAGGGCTCGTCAACGCGTGACAGCGTTCTCCGGTGCCGGAATTGGCGACCTGGTCGTGGTTCTGCAGAAAGACAACAAAACATTCCGCCGGGAGATCGAGGGTCGGCGTACCGCGCGCTTTTCGCTGCCATTGGTAGCGCTGCCCCTGATAGAGGAAGCCGTGTTTGGCGGCAGCGACGAACTCGCCCGGGCGACCCCGATAGTCGGAATAGTAGGCCTCGTGATGTCCGGTCAGTGCCACCATGGCGCTGTGATGGAAGTCGTCGTTCCACAATGCGTCGAGCCCGTATCCGCCCCGCTCGGCCGGGCGCACCAGCTTGGCGTGTTGCGGCTCGTTCTCAGCGACGACAAAGGTGATTCTGTCGCGCGCCGCCGAGCGCACCTGCCGAACGATGGCGGCGAGAATATGATCTTCCGATCGATCGAAAATTGCCTGCGTCGCGTCGAGCCGCAGCCCGTCGAGATGATACTCGTCGATCCAATAGCCGGCATTGGCGACAAAAAACTCGCGCACTGGGCCAGAATCGGGACCGTCGAAATTAATCCCCTCACCCCAGTCGTTGTCGTGGCGGTCAGTGAAATAAGCCGCGGAGAACAATTTGAGATAGTTTCCGTCCGGACCGAAATGATTATAGACGACGTCAAGGATGACGGCGATCCCGAGGGCATGAGCACGGTCGACGAAGCGGCGGAAATCATCCGGCTGTCCGTAAAGCCGGCTTGGGGCGAAGAGATCGACGCCGTCGTACCCCCAACCGAACCGACCCGCAAATTCCGCCACAGGCATGATTTCAAGGCAGGTGATACCGAGTTCGGCGAGAGCCGGCAGCTCACGCGCAGCCGCCTCCCAACTTCCCTCTGGGGTGAAGGTGCCGATATGCATCTCGTAGATGATGAGTTGTTCGCGTGCGACCCCGCGCCATGTGTGGTCGGTCCACGCGAAAGCCCCGGGATCGACGATTTCCGAAGGTCCGTGCGGTCCTCCCGGTTGAAATCTCGACGCCGGGTCGGGCAGTGCCGCTTCACCGCGGTCGAGACGGAAACGATAGCGCATGCCGGCTCGCGCCGGCACACTCCACAGTGAGAAGTAGCCGTCGGGCTCGGATTGCAGCGCCGCCGGTTCGAGGCCTTCGATCTCGACGACAATCTCGCGGCATCGCGGCGCCCACACCCGGAAATGGACGCCACCGCCGGACTGCGGTTCGGCACCAATCGGCAGATGCCGGACGGGCGTCGCCCCGGGCGAGGCCAGACGTTCAAGAACCGAACGTTTAGGCGGCGTCTCGAGCTCCTGTTGCTCCTTCGTGGGGAGGACGCCTAGGCCAACACCGACGCGCGCGCCCACGTCGCGAACTCGCGCTCGCCCTATGAGCCGCTCCCGTGCGCCCGCGGTTGCGTCACGATGCCCGCCGTAATCCTGTCGTCCCCTTCGATCTCCGACGGGTCCCGATCCGGCAGATTCATTGTCACGGTAGACCGCACCACGCTGCGGATGGCTGTCGCGATTTGCACCAGCCGAGCCGCGTATGCGTGATCTTTTTCGAAGAGCTTAGAGGCTCGGTGATGATGCCGCGTGGCCTTATCGGGATGGCCCGCTGCTGCAGAGGAATGGTGTTCCACGCTCGTACACGTTGTGGTCATGGTTCCTCCGATTTTTCAATGCTTCGCACTGCATCGCAGGCGAAACGAGGATCCTAGCCCATTAGCCTTCGAGGCCACAGGCTCGGAAACTACTCAGGCCACGATTCGGTTCCCATATAACATCAATGGGAGACGTATCTTGCGCATGATCGGGCTTGGAGGCCCTTCTGCCTTTCTGTCCCCGCTGCTAGGCGTTGTTCCATCAGGTGCTCTGCGGGCGCGACTTGCCCTGGCGATGTGGGCAGGGCTCCTTGACGCCCAGATTACCCACCTGCATGACGGTCGAGGGCGTTCACTCCCACAATGTCGGCGACGGTAAAGCGATCTTAGGTATTTTCCGAGCCTGCCGCGCCATGCTGTCGTGCGATATTTTATGGCTTCTCTACATTCGGTAGCAATGTCCAGGCCTCGCGGCGGGTCTATGTCTTCGGTAGAGGCGATGTAATTCGGTGGATGCAATGACGTCAAGATTTTCGCAACTTGGACCAGAGTTCGACAATTTTCTATTCGCGCCCATCGGGGAGGACGGCAATGGAATGGTGCTCAGCGTCCTTTCAGCGCTGGCGCGATTGGATATCCGACCCGTGGCAGGAGGCTGCCAAATTATCCGGGTTGCCGGGAGGAGCTGCAACCCAGAGATTGGCATCACTGATCGCAGCACTACCAGACGAATCGTCGGCGTATCCAGACCCCGAGACGGTTGCTGCTCGCTTGGTCGCACTGTTGCCCCGTCCGGCTAATCCCAACATCCCGTCGCGCGAGACATTGTTCGGCGCCGGTGCCGTGACCCATCCCCAGGCCATCATGTACGTCTATGTCATCTTCATGGTTTTCGCGCTGGGCGCCCAATGGATCGCGTGGAACCGTCTGCCGGCGGCGCAGGTCGGTAACATTCATGCACCGGCCTCGAGCACAGGCTCCGCTCAGGTACGACCGCCGAACTCTGGCCAGTGACGCTCATTCAGGTCGGGGCAAAAGATGATGCGATAACCAGGCGCGTTCCCGAGGGTCACGACTTGGGCGGCCCCAATGAGCGCGCCGAGTGATTCGCAATGAGGTTCAGCGGTGGACCAGTTCCGGTACCTCGGACTATTCGAGCCACCTTTATATTAGCCGTCCTACGCGCGCTGGCATCGCAAGGCGTGCCGGAACGACACCAAGAGCTGCCGCTCCTCGTCCCAGAGGGAGAGCCGCGAGCATTTCAGGCTGTCGACAAGGGTGAGGCGTCTGGCGTCGCGAAACTCGGGATTCTGGTCAAAGCATTCGCGCAAGCGATAGTTCGGTATCTTGCTGCAGACGTGATGGATGTGGTGGAAGCCGATATAGCCGGTCAGCCAATGCAGCACCGCGGGCAGATCGTAGAAGGAGCTGCCCTTCAGCGCTGCGGCATGGAAATTCCAATCCGAGCCGGTCGCCCAATAGGCGTGCTCGAACTGGTGCTGAATGTAAAACAACCACAAGCCGGTTGAAGCGGCAAGCAGGATTACCGGAAGATAACCGAGCAACAACGCGCGCCCGCCCATCGTCAGCAGCATCAGCATGACCATCGCGGCAAGCGTCGCGTTCGTACCAAGAATGCTGCCCCAGATTTTCCAATCACGAAATGGACTGACGGTTGGAATACGATGGCGGATGACGAACAGAAAGACCGGGCCCAAGCCGAACAGCATGATTGGATGCCGATAGCTCCGATAGCGAAGACGCTGCCACAGCGATAGCGATTGAAATTCGCGCACGGTAAGCGTCCTCACACCGCCGGTGCCGCGCCGGTCGAGATTGCCGGAGTTCGCGTGATGGACGGCGTGGCTCCTGCGCCAGAAAGCGTAGGGCGTCAGCGTCAGCACCCCGAGCGCTCGGCCGACAAGATCGTTCGCTCGGCGCGACGCGAAGAAGGACCCGTGACCGCAGTCATGCTGGATCGCAAACAGGCGGACCAGCAATAAGGCCCCCGGAACGGCGAGCGGGAGCGTCAATCCGGGATGGCGCCTCGCGCCGCACAGCAGAGCCAGCATGACAATTAAGAACGGCAGTCCCGTATTGAGAAGTTGAGCCACGGCACGCCGGCGGTCGGCGCGGGCATAAGGCCCCACGATCTCTCGCCACGAGCGCGAGGACAGAAGACCATCCATCGTCCTCGCCATGGTCCTTGGCCTTTTACACCCGGGCATTACGGATCTCATGTCTCGAGCCGCTTGCGGATCGACAGCAATTCCTGCCGGCGCTCCAGGCTCGTTTCCGGATAAATCATGTCGAAGTCCTTCAAACGTGGGTCAGCCGTTTCTGCGCCTCGGCCGGGCTGAGGCCGTCCGACGGCGACCTCAGCTGTTTTCTAGCTCAAGCAAGGGCAGGGATTTCGGATCGTCCGTGCCATTGAGCTTCGAGCCCGGCCGGACTCTCGGTGTCAATAAGCTCGTGCGCGTTCATGTGGGGTTGCCCCACGTCCAATTGCGGATTTCCGGCAGGTCTTGGCCGTGCTTGTCGATGTACTGCTTGTGCTCGATCAGCTTGTCCTGGAGCTGCTGCTTCAGGTAGATGCCCTTTTCGCCGGTCTGCGGCAGGCGGTCGACGGTGTCCATCACAAGGTGGAAGCGGTCCAGATCGTTCAGCACCGCCATGTCGAAGGGCGTGGTGATGGTGCCCTCTTCCTTGTAGCCCCGGACGTGGATGTTGTCGTGGTTGGTCCGGCGGTAGGTCAGTCGGTGGATCAACCACGGGTAGGCATGGAAGGCGAATATGACCGGCTTGTCCTTGGTGAAGAGCTCGTCGAAATCGGTGTCGCTCAAGCCATGCGGGTGCTCCGTGCTGGGCTGCAGCCTCATCAGGTCGACGACGTTGACCACCCGGATTTTCAGCTCGGGCAGATGCTCGCGCATAATGGAGACGGCCGCGAGCGTCTCCAGCGTGGGCACGTCTCCACAACAGGCCATGACGACGTCGGGCGCACGGCCCTGGTCGTTGCTGGCCCACGGCCAGATGCCGATACCCTCGGTGCAGTGCTTGACCGCGGCGTCCATCGTCAGCCACTGCGGTGCCGGGTGTTTGCCTGCGATCACGACGTTGACGTAATGGCGGCTGCGTAGGCAGTGGTCCATCACCGACAGCAGGCAGTTTGCGTCCGGCGGAAGATAGACACGTACGAACCCCTGGGCGCAAGTTCAGCCAGTTCCGGTTTCAGGCGACCCTGCTCATCGAAGAGTTCCTCCGGCCGGTAGCTGCTCAGCCAGTCTTCCAACAGCTTGAGGTGCTCGGGATGGGTGGCCGGGTCGGAGAGCGGCACCTGATGCGACCGAAACGTGCCTTCAACCTGGGGGCCGTCGACCATCTTTGGCCCCGTCCAGCCCTTGGGTGAATTGAGGACGATCATCGGCCAGCGCGGACGCGCGAAGTTGCCATAGGCGCGGGCGTCATGCTGGATTTTCTTGATCTGCTCCACCGCCATATCAAGCGTCGCCGCCATTGCCTCGTGCATCAGCTCGGGCTCGTGACCCTCGACGAAGTAGGGCGTCCACCCATAGCCACGGAGCAACTGTTCCAATTCCTCGCGGGTGATGCGGGCGAGGACAGTCGGGTTGGAAATCTTGTAGCCATTGAGATGCAGGATCGGCAGCACCGCGCCGTCGGTTACCGGATCGAGGAATTTGTTCGAATGCCACGCTGCGGCAAGTGGACCCGTCTCCGCCTCGCCGTCGCCGACGACGCAAGCGACGACAAGATTGGGGTTGTCGAACACCGCCCCGAACGAATGGCTGAGCGAATAGCCCAGTTCGCCGCCCTCGTGGATCGAGCCCGGGCACTCCGGTGATGCGTGGCTTGGGATTCCTCCGGGAAACGAAAACTGGAGAAAGAGCTTCCGAAGCCCGGCCTCGTCCTGGCTGATATCGGGATAGATCTCGCTGTAGGTGCCCTCGAGATAGGTATTGCCCACGACGGCCGGGCCGCCGTGTCCTGGGCCGGAGACGTAAATCATGTCGAGGTCGTATTTTTTGATGACCCTGTTCAGGTGCAGGTAAATGAAGTTCTGCCCGGGGGTCGTGCCCCAGTGCCCCTGCAGCATGTGCTTCACATCCGCGAGCGTCAGCGGCCGCTTCAGCAGCGGATTGTCGTACAGATAAATCTGGCCGACTGACAGATAGTTCGCGGCGCGCCAGTACGCATCCATCTTGTTGAGCAGGTCCGGGGAAAGAGTTTTTGTGTGCATGGTTCAATTCTCCCTGTTCAAACAAGGCCGAGAATCGAGCAGTTCGTTTCGGCTATGATGCACGCGCTTCATCGGCGTAGACCACTGGAACAGCAACCCGGCTGGTCGCCGCACCTGCGTTCCACCATCCGATCCACCAGCGCGCGCCATCCTCAACCTTCAGTCCGGCGCTGGTGCTGCTGTGCGGCTCGTCACGCGTCAGGCACCAACGCCCGATTACAGCTGATCGCCCGGCCGGCCATAGTAGGTATAGAAATGTCTTTCCAAGGCGCGATCGACCGTTGTCGGATCGTATGCTGGGCTGTCTTTGACTGAGTGGCGATCGACATCGAGGTTCACTAGCCTATCGGTCCAATCGATCTCAGATGCCGATTGTGGCGAGATCAGCACCATCTTGCCGGGCCACCAGTTCCGGGTATCGACGATGAGGTGACGGATGCTCCAATCGGTATCCTCTATGAGGAAGTCCTCGACGTGACCGATTTCGCCGTCGCTGGCATGGATATGGTAGCCGGTGACCGCTCCGATGCTGCGCAGATGCGGATCGTCGAGGCTGCGTTGCAAATCGGCAATTTCCTCCTCGCGCCGCTTCGATCCCGAGGGAGGCGACGCCATACCGGCTGCCATAAAGCCGTAGCCACCCATGTAAAAGCCGGTGCCCCAATACGGACTCCAACCATAGTAATCGTAAACGTTGACCTCCATCTGTCGTGACACCGGCCGATCGGTGTCGATATCCGGACCGTCCTTGACCTGCTGCATCGTCAATCCAACCGAGAACCGGCGCTCCGTCGGGTCGAGGTGGCCCAAAACGGAAGGGGGCAGCAGGACTTTGCGACCGGAGAGCCAATTGCCGGTATCGACGACCAGCCAACGCACCATCCAGCTGGCATCGTCGAACAGAAAGTCGCAGACGGTACCAAGCCGGCCGTCGCTTGCCGCGACGGCGTAGCCATTGATCGCTGATGCTTTCCTCAGCATAGTGCACTCCTATTATGATACCCTGGCGTCATGGTACAATGAGGATTAACCCCTCGGATATATTGTTGCCGTTGTCCGACCCTCTTTCGGGCGATGGCATGATACTTGGCAAAGGTCTGTATTGGGTCACGCAAGCCGGGAAGACGGCCCCCGATGAGGTAAAAACCTATGGGATTCGATATTGGAGGGCTTCACTCGCCAGGTTTATGCCGATGACACACCCAATGAGACATCCTTGATCGGCGGGACACGAGTGGCGCCGTTGGCGCCAGCCGTCTTCCCGGGTTTCTCGAGCAGTTCGAGGAACGGCTTGATGATGTCGATCGGCATCGGAAAGACCACGGTGGAGTTCTGTTCGGCGCCGATCTCGGTCAAGGTTTGCAGGTAGCGCAACTGCATGGCGGCCGGGACCGTCGAGAGGATCTTGGCGGCGTTGACCAGGGTTTGCGAGGCTTGGAACTCGGCTTCCGCATGGATGACCTTGGCGCGCCGGTCGCGTTCCGCCTCCGCCTGTTTGGCGATCGCGCGCACCATGTTGTCGGTGAGTTCGACGGTTCTGATCTCGACGTTGCTGACCTTGATCCCCCAGGTTTCGGTCTGGGTGTCGAGGATGCTCTGGACGTCGGCACTGAGCTTTTTGCGTTCGGACAGCATCTCGTCGAGCTCATGCTGCCCCAGCACTGCGCGCAAGGTCGTCTGCGCCAGCATGACGGTCGCCGGAAGGTAGTGCTGAACCTGGATGATGGCCCGCTCGGGATCGACCACGTTGAAGTAGAGCACCGCGTCGACCTTCATCGAGACATTGTCGTGCGAGATCACGTCCTGGGTCGGGATCTCGATGACCTGGATGCGCAAATCCACCCGTACCATTTCCTGGAAGAAGGGGATCAACAGCACGAGGCCCGGCCCTTTGACCTTATCAAAGCGCCCTAGGGTAAAGACCACAGCTCGCTCATATTGGCGCAAGATCTTCACAGTCGCCCTAATCAGGATCAACGCAATGGGAATAGCAAAGATCACAAAAATCGGAATCATGAAAGTCGGCGAGGACAACATGGCGTGCCCCTTTCAGAAGGAGAGCAACAGACTTGCGGACCAACCGCTGAGTTGAAGCTATTGAGCAGCTCGCTCCGAGCTCCTATGAGCGGTTCGGATAGTCCCGGGACCGCAACCCAAAATATTGGGCAACGGTTGCCGCCATGGTAGGCTCGGAAACTACCTACGCACCCATTTCGGCGTGCGCCCGAGTTTGGGAAGAGATTAAATGGGTAACTCCATTCCGGGCAGCGACAAACGCCAATCGCCAAACCACCCTCTGTAGGAGTTCTAGTAGGGAAAGAATTTATGAGTACAAATACTCATGGTATTATCTCTCATTGCAAATCGATGCTTGCGGCCCGAGGTATAATCCGCGGTTCCGATTACTGGCCTCGGTACCCATGCCGCAGCCGGCTGGTCCGGGGCTAATGTGAAGCTGCCCGCCGCCGTTCGGCACGGACTGCCGACAAACTGAGGGAAGACAAAGCGATGGGACTAATTCTGCTTATCGTGCTGCTCGTGGTTCTCTTTGGCGGTGGGTTTGGGTTCTACCGCGGCGGCTATTACCGTCAAGGCGGAGGCGTCGGGGTCGGTGGCATACTCGGCTTGATCCTCGTCGTCCTCGTGATCGGCTGGCTGGTGCACGGGCATATCGGGGGCCTCTCCTTCTGAGCGTAGAGAAATAGCGGCTGGCCGGAGCAGGATCGCCAGGAGCGGAGCGTGCAAGCGCCAGCTTCTGCCCGGCTGTGCGGATTGGCTACGCCGTGCCGCTGGCGCTGCTTTGCCGGTCGTCGGCTCACCGATTTTCGCTGTCCCCGGGACTGCGGTTTCGGCCACGGGTTCCGACGCTGGCGCCTGGGTTGTCGTCGGCACAGGAGCAGCCTTGGAAATTTTCGATTGCACCGGCCTGCTTTGCGGCCGGATCGTCTGACTGCGAAAGGTCCCGCAATACCGCTGGGCGACCGGTACAGGATTACGAAAATCGGGACCCGACATTCCGTCGGCGCCCGCCATGCGGCTTGACGATTCTTCACTGGCTTCGACCGGCCGGACGCGATCACTGGAACAGCGGCTCTCTTTACAACCCGGACGACGGGTAGCTCATACCGTGTCTCGGCGAAACTCCGTTCGCCCGATGTCCTTGTCGCGCGCATTTATGTCGGCGTGCCGCTGTTCGGTGAGACCAAGACCTTGCAGTGGATCCCGGGGCTAGGCTTGGACGGGCGCTGCTAGCGCTGATTGAGCCGGGGTTTATCGGAACTCAGTGCCGCTGGCATTCGGCTGGGTTGCATGGTTGGACGAGTGGAGCCCGATCTCCTCAAAGAGGACTTCACGCAGGAAGCGGTCATCTGGTCCCGTGCTCCATAGGTAGTTTCCGAAGCTACCCATGACCAGATCCCGCTGACATGTTCAAGCGGTGCAGGCGCTAGGGGTCGTGCGAGTGGGTGCGAAGATCCTATACCGAAATGCGCGACGACCCGGCGAAGCTGGCATGAAGCTCGTCCCGGATCGGTCGCAAAGAACGGCGGAGAGGAAGGTTCTGGAAGGACTGGGCTTCACCGTAATCGAAATTACGTCTGCGCCTATTGCCCCTATGTCAGATGCGCTTCTAAAAGAATACAAAGGCCTAGCATGAACGACTTCGGTCGACTTCTCGAAAAAGAAATCCCGCGGCTGCGGCGCTATGCCCGCGCATTGACCCGCGACGGGTCACGGGCCGACGACCTCGTCCAGGACACTCTCGTCCGCGCGATCGCCAAACAGCATCGCTGGCAATGCGGGACTAACCTTCGCGCCTGGCTGTTTACCATTATGCATAACCAGAATGTCAATGTCGTCCGAGCCAGCGTGCGCCAAGGCGTCGCCGTCGCGGTCGACGAGGCGAGCCCATACCTTGTGGCGCGGAACGATCCCACTGGCGCGTTGTCATTGCGCGATTTTGATCGCGCTCTGGCGCGAATTCCCGCGGAGCAGCGCCGGGTGATTCTGCTGATCGGTCTCGAAGGCATTACGTATGAAGAGGCAGCAGCGATCCTCGATGTACCAATCGGGACGATCCGATCGCGCCTGTCACGTGGTCGCGAGTCGCTTCGCAAGCTAATAGACTGGAGAGACCACGTTGAAGCGACAAACAGTGCGGCGATTACGAGCGCCAAGCCGAACCACCGACAAGTTGTCCCTGAAGTTGCGCGCGCCCAGAATTCTGATTTTTTGCCGGCGTAGACGCTAGCACCCAGCTCAATCACCATCCCCACTCGGACGCCTGACTTAATAGGTTCTACGAGACCCTTGGGTTGGGGCGTCACCGCAGTTGCGGATCCCTAGGGCGCCGGCCTATTGCCTGCCGGCACAAGGCCGGATCGGGCGTCCCTTTTATTCGGCGCCGAGTCTCAAGATGAACAACCTTACTTACCGTGGACCGACGCGACAAGCTGGACCTTAATCCGGCTGGGCATCCCGATGCCGTTTCCGAGACCATCGAGGTGATCAGCGAGATCCCCGAACGTGGCATCGTTCGAAAGACGAAAACGTACGGACTTCAAACATCACTTCACCGTCTCTTGACCGTGATCCTCTCGGTAAAGGTACGATATGCAACGGTAGAACGTTCGGAATGAGTAGTTTCCGATCCTGTCGTTTTTCTTTCGCTCTCCCTACATTCGTGGGGATACAGTCGAAACCGATGGAGCTCCCGATGCGCAAAACTTTGGCAATCTTCGTTCTCAACTTATTCCTGCTATCCGGTGCGGCCGCTTTGCTGGGCGCCTGCAATACCGCAGCTGGCGTGGGCCAAGACATTTCCGCCACCGGGAATGCGATTACCGGAGGTGCCGACCAAAGCAGGCCGCGCTAAGGAAACACTGAACAATGCCGGCTGCCGGGCGACATGGCGGTCGGGCCGTGATTTTTGACGATAGCAGGTCGCGGGGCGGCGGGTTTGGTCGGCAGAATTTTACGGTCGAATCCCGGGTAATGCCTTGATGTTCGTGTATTGTCCTATCATCAGGGAGTATCCGGGTCCTTATCCCTTGGCCTGCACGAGCAGGCGGTTCTTGACGATCATCAGATTCGCCAGAGCGAACAGGGTGTAGAGTTGCGCGGTGTTCTTGGCCAGCCCGCGATAGCGCAGCTTCTTATGGCGAAACAGGTTCTTGAGGATGTGGAAGGGGTGCTCGACCCAGGCCCGCACCTGCGCCAGCGCCCGCTCCGCCGGCTCGGCCAGATCCCGCAGGGCTTTTGGCAGGGCCTTGATGATGCCGCGCTTGACGGCAATGTTCCACCATACCTCGCGCTCGGCATGTTCGGGGCGATTGACTGCGCCGGTGTAGCCGGCATCGGCGAAGACCGCTTCCTCCTGGCCGTGCAAGACCGCCGCCATCTGGTTGATGTCCGCCTCGTTGGCGGCGGTGCCGGCGAGCGAGTGGACCACGCCGGAGGCGGCATCCACCCCGATATGCGCCTTCATCCCGAAATGCCACTGGTTGCCCTTCTTGGTCTGATGCATCTCGGGATCGCGCGCTTTCTGCTTGTTCTTGGTCGAGGGCGGGGCGGCGATGATTGTGGCATCAACGATCGTGCCCTGGCGCATCAACAACCCGCGCTCCTCCAGCATCGCGCCGACCTCGTCGAATAGGCCTTTGGTCAACTCGTGTTCTTCCAGCCAATGGCGGAAATGTAGCACCGTCGTCGCGTCGGGCACCGGGTCGCGGTTCAGCTCGATGCCGGCAAAGCCGCGCAATGCTTGGCTGTCATAAAACGCATCCTCCACCGCCTCGTCGGCCAGCCCGTACCACTGCTGCACAAAGTAGACCCGCAGCATGCGCTCCAGGCCGATTGGCGGCCGGCCGCGCTCGCCCTTTGGGTAGAGCGGCTGCAGACGCTGCACCAACCGCGCCCACGGCACCACCTGCTCCATCTCGGCCAGAAACTTGTCGCGCCGTGTCGACTTTTTCTTGCATGCGTACTCCGCCTGCAAAAAGCTCCCCTGCCGCTGCATTCGCCCCGCCCCTCGGTCCCCCCGGACCCGCGAACTCTACCCGATGCGCGCCCCAAGACTCGACTTATTTCAGTGTTTCCCTAAAGGGACTCGCTCAGTTGAAAGCTTGCCGAAAATCCAGGGGGAGAGTGCGTGATTCAGCTCCTACTCGTAGTTGTTCTTGTACTCGTGGTGCTGTCGTTCTTTGGCGGTTATTCCGGCTACGTGCCGTCCCGTTTTGGCTATGGGGGTGGCGGGGTCGGACTCATACTGCTGATCATTTTGGTCGTGCTACTGGTCAGCGCCAAAGCGCTTCGCCATAATAGATCTTCGATCCGCGTTCCGAAAAGAAGACGGCAGTAGCAATTCTAAAAGGAGGCCAATGTGCACTCTATCGATGAGCAACCCAAAGAGGCGGCGATATCCCTGCTGCGGACGATAGCGTATCACAAGTGTCATTCACGTAGGGCCGAAGAAAGGGATATGGAAGAACGCTTGCGCTATCACGAGGCATCCCGCAGGGACGCAGAAGAGCTGCTTGCCTTATATCAGAGGCGTTGGCCAGAAGAAGCTGCTGTTGGGAGATTGGAATATGTGGGAGCGAAACCAGCAGAAGCTAGCTAAAAACTCCCCAAGAACGGCAGAAACGGTTTATGACCCATATAATTCGATTTTGTCGGGGGGCGAGTGCCGAAGGACCCTGATCTGAGTAGTTTCCAGAGTCTATCAAACGCCGCTTCTGACGTGTTAGGAATTCTTTCCGTTGGTGGCCTACTGAATCAGTCACCGGCACCTTTGCCATAGAGATGAACTCAGATGAAAACAACGTACAAGATGATGACGAGCTTGGTCTTCTCGGCCGCAATCCTAGCAGGCATTGCGATCATGCCAACCGCTCGCGCCGCGATGAACGCTAACGGGGCCGAGGTGGTCACCAATGGCCCCCAGGCCGGCCCGGGCGACAGTTCGGGCACTTGGTCGAAGCAGCAGAACGTACGTGACAGCCAGCGGTATGAGGCGGCGGTGCATTCGAACAGCGGCTACCGGGCCAATCGTGTCAAAAAGGAGTGCGGACCGATCAATGATCCTCAGTTGCATGCCTCTTGTGTCGCGAGCTTCGAATAGGCGCTTGTTTACGTCGACCGATATTGGTCGAATTGAACCTGCCCGACCGGCGACGCACCGGTACTGCACCTATGGTCGCGGTTTGCCAGGGGAATGCACGTCAACATGGCGCCTGCTGAACACCGGCAGCGCAAGAGACTTAGGCAACGGAGCTGCCCTCGACCAGCGTCCCAATCAGGTGCAAGAGCGCTTGGTGCTCGGGATTTCGCGGCCCTCGACTGAGGAATGCGCCGATGTCGCTCCGGTGAACATAGTGGTCGCAGACCGCTGATTGGCGAAGTGCGGTCCCCGGGGCCGAGCTGCGACGACGGCCCTTGCGGATTCGCCTGCTCGTGCTGGCCGCATGAGTAGTTTCCGAACCTACCTGGGACGGAAAGTCGGCGATACCAACAGACCAGCCCCAGAGCATTTTCCTCCAATATCGCTCGGGGTACTTGCCGGGCGGGGCCCCCCGCTCCGTCCGGTCCCTTTTTGAGAACCCTGGCCGGGTGGCTTATCGGCTCGTCCTTGGCACGACGTTAAACTGCGCGCACTCAGCTTGAATATATAAGAATGAGCGCTTCAAGCTCAGCGATGTTCGCCTTCACCCGCCTAATTTCGCGCAACGTGATATCCTCCCAGCGTCCTCCGAAGGGGCGTGTGCCGAAATGCACCCGGCCAGATTCGAGCGGCTCAAGTTGGTCGCGCGACTTCGCCAGTTTTCCCTCACACCACCGAACAAAGTCTTCCATCGCCGCGTTCGCCATCTCGCTCCATCCTTTGCTTTCGATATCCGTGACGTCGTGAGGGGGTTGTCGAGCATCGCTGATCTATCGCGAATGATCACCCGAACTCAACGAGGTTTTGAGAGCTAATCATCGCCTGGTCAAAAGGCGCTGTCTTCGATATGCGATAATAGAGCCGTGACGGGCGTCGCCTAAGTAGCTTCCGAATTTACCCGACGCGAGTTCGCCACACAATATCCATTTTACGACGAGCTAAATAGGAGAGGTCCCTTCTCCCAACGTCACGGTGGAAAAAGATGAAGATTTTTCGGAAAAAGATGAAAATTCTTCCGGGGTTAAAACCAGCGGTGTGGGGGGCAGTTGTGGGCGCCGTCGGGATTGCCGTCGTCGGCTTCTCGACGCTCGGATGGACGCTCGGCAGCACTGCCGACAGGATGGCAAACGAGCGGGCAGCAGTCGCGGTCGTTGCCGCGCTCACCCCAATCTGCGTCGCAAAATTCGAAGCGCAAGCGTAAGCACGCGGTGAGCACCGCAGGCTGGGCTATTTGGCGGATTTGACCTGCGGTGGCGCGCGGCCAGCGCTACGTTCGTCGGCGATGATCTGGCGCAGGTTCTCAATGCCGTCCTTGGTGAAGGCGGGGACGCCGTCCTCGCCGACGCCGTAGACCCAGAGGCAGCCGTCCTCGGGGAACATGTCGGTCGACAGCTCGAAGAGCCAGTCTTCGTCCTCGCCGAGCAGGTTGGCGACATAGCTGATGGTGCAGACCTGCGCGATGGCGGCCATGATCAGGCCGCCCGACTTTGCGGTGCTGAGCGCGGTCGCCAGTTCCATGGCAGCAGTTCGTCGATCCTCTGAACCGGATGCTCGGCGATGCGGGCCAGGACGTCGGCCAGCCAAGCTTGCGGGTCGACATTGTTCAATTTGGCGGTGACGATCAGGCTGTACATCGTTGCGGCGCGCTGTCCGCCGCGGTCGGAACCCGCGAACAGCCACGATTTTCTGCCCAGGGCGATACCTCTTAGCGCACGCTCGGCGGCATTGTTCGACAGGCAGATGCGGCCGTCGTCGAGAAACCGGGTGAATGCCGGCCAGCGCTTCAGGATGTAGTCCATCGCCTTGGCGAGATCATTGCCACGCGACAGCTTGGGCCGCTGCTCGCGCAGCCAGCGTTCCAGATCGGCGACCAAAGGCGCGCTCAACTCCTGCCGAACGGCACGGCGCTGCTCGGCGCTCTGGCGGTTGAGCGTGCGTTCGATGTCGAACAGGGCGTCGATGCGCCGGACTGCCTCCAGCGCCAGCGGCGAGATCACACTGCTGGTACTACCCTTCGCCTTGCGGCGGGCGTCGGCGGTGACGTCGGCCATGACGAAGAATGGCCGGCGGGCGTGCACCCAACACGCGGCTTCGATCAGCGGGCCGGGTTTGCGGCCGGCCTCGTAAAGCTTGTTGTATCCGGCATAGGCATCGGCCTGGAAGATCCCGGTATAGCCGGTTAGATGCGCCTGCGGGTGCTCGCCGCCGCGATCGCGCGAGTAATAGAACATCGCCGCCGGCGGCGTCGACCCACCAAACGGCCGATCGTCACGCACGTAGACCCAACATCGCCCGGTATCGGTCTTGCCCTTGGCCAGGACCGGCACGATCGTGTCATCGCTGTGCAACCGCTCGGCGGCGAACACGTATTGCTCGATCCGCCGGATCAGCGGCGCCAGCACGGCACAGCAGCCGCCGACCTGATCGGCCAAGGTCGACAGGCTGAGCGGCACGCCTTCCCTGGCGTAGCGTTCGGCCTGGCGGTTGAGCGGTTGGTGTTGCCCGAACTTCTCGAACAGGATCATCGCCAGCAGGCTAGGACCGGCCCAGCCGCGGGCCAGCACATGGAACGGCGCCGGCGCCTGGCTGATCTTCTCGCAATCGCGGCAGGTGAATTTCTCGCGGACATGCTGGATCACCTTCCACTGCCGCGGGATCACCTCCAGCGTCTCGGTGATGTCCTCGCCCAACTTGCGCAGCCGCGGGCTGCCGCAGCACTGGCAAACCCTCGGCCCCGGTTCGACCACCCGCTCGCGCGGCAGATGCTCGGGGAAGGGCTGGCGCGCCGGGCGCTTGCGGATGAAGGCCATCACGTTGGTGGCCTTGGCGACGGCCTGCTCGGCGGCGACCTCGTCCTCGGTCGCCGAACTCTCGAGCTCCTCGAAGGCCAGCTCGATCTGATCGAGAAGCCGCACCGTGCGTTCCGAGTGCTGGCCGTAGAGCTGGCGTGTCAGCTTTGCGATCTGCAATCGCTGATGGGCGATCAAGGCCTGATCATCGGAAGCCTGGGCCTTGGCCACCGCCAATTCGGCTTCAACCTTCGCCGCCCTGGCGCGCTCGGCGATCAGCGCCGCCTGCAGCGCGGCGATGTCGTTGGGGAGATCATCGGCGGTCGTCGTCACGAAACCGATTATCCCACATCACCGAGACCCGAGTGCTCCTCAACCCTAGGGTGAGTCAATCGGCCGCAGCCTCAGCCGGCGACCTCCGGACGCCAAGTGCGAACCGGGTTTCGCCAGTCGATCCCGTCGAGCATATAGGCCAATTGCGCGGCGCTGATCGCGACCACTCCGGCCGCCGGCGACGGCCAGATGAAGCGGCCGCGCTCCAGTCGCTTGGCGTAGAGCGACATGCCGATGCCGTCATGCCAAACGATTTTGATCAGATCGCCTCTGGCACCTCTGAAAACGTAAAGATCGCCGGCATGCGGATCGCGGCCGAGCACCTGCTGGACCTGCAATGCCAGCCCGTTCATGCCCTTCCGCATGTCGGTTCGGCCGACCGCCAGCCAAACCCGCACGCCGCTGGGAACCGGAATCATCGCCGCGCCAGAACGTCGAGCACCCGTCCCAATGCCGCGGCATCGACATCACGGTCGACGCGGACCCGTCGTCCGCCCGCCAGCTCGATCTCGATTAACCCAGCCTTCTTGCGTCGCCGGCGGCGGGGTACGTCATTGATCTCGGCCGGCTTGTCAGCCGCAACCGGCACCGGCAATGCCGAAACCTCCTTGGTGATCTCGACGGCCACAAAGGACGGCAGCTCCGAGGCGCCCGGCACCCCAATAACCCCGAGCTCGGCCAGTCGGCGCCATTTGTACAACTGCGCCGGCAACAGCCCGTGCCGGCGTGCGATCACCGACAGGTTCGCTCCCGGCGCCGTCGCCTCGGCCAGTACCGCCAACTTCTGCTCGATACTGAACCGCCGCCGCCGTTCAATGCGGCCCAGAACCTCGGCACCCCGGTACGACATCGATCTTGCGCTATTGCTAGCTCCAGTTCCAAGCCAGCATCCCGCATCCTCATCGCGCCGATCGCAAGGCGGCCGTCACCGCAGGGAAACGCGCAAGCCGACGTCTCGAAAAAGCTGGCCCAATTCAAAGGGGTCGCCACATCGTGGGACCAGAGTTCATTTATCGAGAATGGCGGCTGGGCGACCATGCCCGGGAGCGCTACGCCGAATTCGGCCGTAGCCCATGCATGTGCGGAGAAACTCGGCAGCGTGACCTAAGCGGATCTGAAGACAACTGCCGCGCTCGATACGCAGGGCCCAGTTGAATTTTCGTCCGACTGAGTGTCGCTCGCCGAGACTGCAGCCAGCTCCAAGGTGAGCCCTCCCTCAGGGCCGGAAATCGTCGCGGTATTTTCAGGGGCGAGTCGCGTCCTCACACCGAAGGTACGCCAAACGAAACCCATCCGGGAATACACATGACCGATCTGGACAAGGCAACGCAGCAATTCAGCTCCCGCGAGCGGCGCACCACTCGTATCGCTGAGTCGGTGGCAGCCGATTGCGTGGTCACATTTGCCATCACTGCCGGGATCTTCGGTGTCGGTCAGCTTGCCACTCGGCTGAACAAGCTTCTGGAAAGCGGAAAGATCGGTGTTTGGCACATAGGTCCGTGGGTCGACTGGCGGCATACGGCGATCTGCATAAAATTCGACAGCGTTCAGGATGGGAAACTATCCGAAGAGGTCGTGCGTCTTGACTTGGAGGGTGCACGATCATGACGCTATCCGCTCGATTTTCTCTGCTCCATTCAGATCTGAATGACTTTCTTTTCGCCGCGGTCGGCGATGAACCAAATGGTATGCCGCTAAGTGTGATATCGGCGTTGACGCGACTTGGTGTAGACCCCTGGGACGAGGCCGCCCGGCTTGCAGCTTTGCCGAAGGTCCTCGCGGCTGAGGCGCTCGCGCCGATGATCGCTCGATTGTCCGTCGGTCGATCGTCACGATCCGACGATTTGACTGTTGCCCGGCGATTGGCAGGGCTCCTGCCAATGCACGAGCACGCGGCCTTACCTGATCGAGAGCCGACCAATGCGGGAGCTAAGAAATACCCGCACGCCATAATGTTGTTCGTCGGCCTTACCCTGGCGGCGGCGATACTCTTCGGTAAATTGTAGTGCGGCGCGAAACACGACGCCGAGCCGCTTCTCTAATAAGGAAGAGACCATGAAATACCTGGTTCCGCCCATCGTGATTCCGGCCTTGTTGTTCGTTGGCATTGTCACATATGGGATGCTCGGGCCGCCGATTATCGGTGGCATCCTCCCATGTCCGCGAGCTCGCAGACGCGGTAGAGCACGCTGACGACCCTCCTTGTCCCGCCAAAATAGCGAAGTGGGCGATTGAATTCGGCGAAAGGTCCAGTCATGCAGATCCAACCTCGATGATGAACTGGCCTGTAGCTGACGCCACTGTGTAGGCGCCCGATTAAATTAACACCCGTCTGCCAGTTTGAAATGACACTTGCCGAGGATTTTTCGGAGAGTGCCGGGGGCGACGGTTCGCCTGATGAGCGACGTGGGGCTGGCGCGGCTCGAGGTGGCCCAGAATTTGGGTCCGCGATCTGAAGCTGACGCCGTATGTGGCACAGAACACTGCAAACTGAGAATCGGCGATCCGACCGCCGCACCACCCGTCATGCTGCCGCTCCGATCAGCTTGGGCAGGCGGACGAGATTGTAGGCAGCCATGGCGAAGGGTCAGCTGGGGGGCGAGCGTGATCAGACCGTCGGCGGGCTGTGAAAGACGCGGCACAAGGGTGTCGCCCGCGTCGGCTGGGCCTTCGCCCAACCCCGCCGATCCGCTGCGACCTCGGTCGGGCACCCGGAATTCCCGTCACCATTACGTCCCCCGCCCGGGCCTATCCGTAAACCGCACGCAAATCCGCGTTCTTTCGCAGTCTGTTAATGGCTAAACCGGTGGACATCAGTCCCGGGCCGCACCGGCCTATCACCGCCACACCCGATCAAAACGGGCGTTCAATTCCACAAAGCTCTTATGCCTCGCGATCCATCCCCGCTTTCGCCTCGGTGCTGAAGCTACTCATCGTCGTTGGATAGCTGCCGGGTATGACGATCTGGACGCCGAAGCTCCCATCTTTCAACGGAACAGTGTGGTAGGTCGCCCCAGCGTGAGGGTGCGTCATCGTCATGGTCTCTATATGGCGTGCTAGGGGCCGATCAGGAAGCCGGCGTCAATGAGCGTTGAAGCGCCACCTGCCGGCTAGACAATTCTCGCGCCAAAAGAGGCCTTGTCCCTACCCACCGCCGCCACCAGCTTCAGAGGGCTGGGTTCCGCCGCTATATCGCTGCGGCGCTCAGCACACCCGAAAGCACAAAATGATGATCAGCGAACGCTATCGACGCGACGACGTCGTCGCGACGCGGCAAGAGGATCACACCTGGCTAGCACGCGCTGGAGATCTGCAGCTTCCCTTTCGTTATCCGACAGCAGATGACGCCTTGAGAGAGGCTAGGGCCCATGTCGACGGTCGGGGGGGCATGCCCAAAACCACTGAAAAATACATCGCAGTTGTGCATTACGAGGCTGGCGATCCGTCCGCGACTGTCTTTGCAATCGACGAGACCGCTCGACAGGCCATCGCCGCCGCGAAAGGCGAGGAACCGGATGATGACTTTGTGTCCTTTCCTGCGACTTCCGCGCTGGCGGCGCAGATCGCCGAGGGGCATAGGCTCTATGCAAGGTTGGAAGATGGGCAGGCATATGGCGAGGACGAGCAAACGCCTAACGACTTGCTGAACGAGCCGAATTTATAGGGCCGCGAGAAGATCGGGCGCGGGATGCGGCGAAGGCTGAGCCAACGGCGCCCGGAATGCGGACGGGCCAAACGCTCTCGGTTTTCAACAGCTACCCCATCCCTCGCCTCCAAGCTGGCGGTTCAACATCTTAGCTCTTCGCTGGAGACGACTGAAGCGATCTTCGCGCTGGCATGCATACCCGAGGCCGTAGGCTCGGCGGCTCCAGAAATGGCGTCCGCCATTTGGCAGGTAGAGCTTCGTGGTCTTCCGGTAGGTTCGCGGGCATTGAAACCACCAACGTCGTCCGCCATAGGCCGGTACGGTCGAGACTAGCCGAATGCGATCGCGCACTATGCGGTCGCCCTCGCGTTCATCTCGTGTCTGGTGGGTCAATTCGATAAAGGCGTCTGAAGGCTCGGAAATATCGACCCTGATCGCGACCCAGAAGCTTCCCCCATCGAAATGAGCCACCCCCGTCGCGCCGCGTCCCCCCCGCGTGAGCATGCTCGCGGTCAGAACGTACGATGCAGTCCCCTCCGCCGTCACCGTGCCGCCGTGGCGTCCTGATCCGAAGCCGCCCATTACGGAATCTTCAGCTTCCGGATTTTCCGAAAATATCAGCCAAATTCGTACACCGCGTGCCGCGATCGACGACGCATGGTGGATCCTGGAAACGGACGAGGCGGCCGCGGCTTTACAGCGGTTGTCATGGCCGATGTCCGAAATTCGGGTTACCCTACACCCGGAATGGATGCCCATCAGCCTTCGTTCGGGGCATACGTGCGGCGTTGGCGGCGGCACCGGCGCATGACCCAGATGGTGCAGGGTTTCGGATGCCGGCCGATCGCGACCTTTCCAACCGAACTGACGGCCGGCTTCCGAAAGCCTCCCAGGAAGGAACCCGCGGGGGCTGGGTGAGCAGTCTGGCGTCTATGGAGATTTGCCGGGGCAGCGCCTTGCGTAGGGGCTGCGCTGGGCGGGGTAATCGGTGACGGATCGCCGATCGCGGTAGAAAGTTTGTCGCGGCGGCGGCGGTTGACGGAGCGATTTTGGCATGATCGAGGGCGTCACATCGCGCCCTGGGAGGCGCCGGGGCAATAGTGATGCGATGCCGGGAAGGGGGGTTTCCCGGCAGGCGCGTTGGCGCGATGAGGCGCTGACGGGTGTCATGGCGTCGCGGACCTGACCCCGGCATTGGGCGATGGCGGGCCTCGGGGTGCGCCAGCACGCTCGAAGGTCTCGACGATGATCATGCGGCCACCGCAACAAGGGCATGGCGGGCGATGGTCGTTGCAGCGATGCCGGCGGTGACCGGGTCTGCGTCGTCATGCTCTACCGGGGGATCGATCGACGGCAGGGGCGCGGCGATCAGTTCTCTGGCGCGCGCGATATTGGTCTTGCAGGTGGCGCTGGCGAGCAGCCCGTAGTGTCGGATGCGGTGGAAGCCCTTGGGCAGGACGTGGAGCAGGAAGCGCCTGATGAACTCGTCGGGTGCCAGCGTCATCGTGCGAAACCGCTCCCGGCCGTTACGACGGTAGTCCTTGTAGCGGAAGGTGACGCCGCGCTCGTGGAGGCTGAGCAGGCGGCTGTTCGAGATGGCGACACGGTGAGTGTAGCGAGCGAGATAGGTGAGCACCGCTTCGGGCCCGGTGCCGGGCGGTGGCTTGACGTAGAGGAACCATTTCTTCCTGCTGAGCGGGGCAAGATGTGCAGCAAAGGCCTCCCGGCGACGCAGGCCTTCGAGCTCGCCGAAGAACGCCAGCGTGCCCGCCGCGTGGGCCTCGGCGAGGCCGGTCAGGAAGAGCCGCCGGAACAGGCGGGAGAGTACCCGGCCCGGCAAGAAGTAGCCGGGTCGGCAGGGCACCCAGCGCGTGCCATCGAATGACATCCCGCCGCCCGGCACGATGATGTGGAGATGCGGATGATGGGTCATCGCCGAGCCCCAGGTGTGGAGCACGGCGGTAAAGCCGATGCGGGCGCCGAGATGTTTTGGATCAGCGCCGATGATGAGCAGCGTCTCGGCCGCCGTGCGGAACAGCAGATCGTAGACCACCGTCTTGTTCTGATAGGCGATCGGGGCGATCTCGGCCGGCAATGTGAAGATCACGTGGAAGTAGTCGACCGGCAGCAAATCGGCCTGGCGGGCGGCGAGCCAATCCTGCGCCGCCGCGCCCTGGCACTTGGGACAATGGCGGTTGCGGCACGAGTTGTAGGCGATCCGGCTGTGGCCGCAATCCTCGCAGCGCTCGACATGACCACCGAGGGCGGCCGAGCGGCAGCGCTCGATGGCCGACATCACCTGGAGTTGGCCCAGGCTCACATGCCCGGCATTGGTCCTGCGCCAAGCTGCTCCGTGGTGATGAAAGACGTCGGCGACCTCCAGCCCGAGGCGGCTCACTGCCGCCGGGCTAGGCTCCCGGTCTGGGCCTCGTCGCGGGCAGCGGCGCGAGCCGATCGAGCGGACTGGTCACACTGCGGATCATGGTGGTGGCGACGCGAGTGTAAAGCGCTGTGGTCTCCAGCTTGGCGTGTCCGAGCAGCACCTGAATGACGCGAATGTCGGTGTTCTGTTCCAATAGGTGGGTGGCGAAACTGTGCCGTAGCGTGTGCATCGACACCCGCTTCTTGATCCCAGCGGCCTCGGCAGCGGCGTGGATGGCACGGTTGAGCTGACGGGTCGAGAGCGGCTCGATCGGGTTGCGGCTCGGAAACAGCCAGCCGCGCGGCAGCAACACGCCGCGCCGCCGGCCCTCTATCCACCAATCACGCAGCAGCTCAAGCAGCTGCGGCGACAGCATGGCGTGGCGGTCCTTTGCGACCTCTTACCCTGCTCGACCCGTAGCAGCATGCGCTCGGAGTCGATGTCGCCGACCTTGAGCGCGACGACCTCGGAGACGCGCAGCCCGGCGCCGTAGGCGGTGCCCAACGCCGCCTTGTACTTCGCACCCGGCGCCGACTGGAGCAGAAGCGTGATCTCCTCGACGCTCAGCACAGACGGCAGCCGGAGCGGCTCGCGCACCACCGTGAGCCGCTGGGCAAGGTCCGGCCGGTCGAGCGTCACCGTGAAGAAGAAGCGCAGGGCCGAGACCGAGTTGTTGATGCTCGGTGGCTGCATGCCGCTTTGCCTCTGGTGCAGCTGGAAGCGGCGCAGATCCTCCGCCGTCGCCGTGTCAGGAGGCCGGCGGATGAAGGCCGCAAACGCCCGCACGCGCCGAACGTAGTCGTGGCGCGTCTCCTCGGTGAAGCCGCGCACCGTCATGTCCTCAATCATGCGCGCACGCAGCGCGCTGACGGGCCGGAGGGAAGGATGTGAGGTCATCGGGGGTTCCTCTCGAGCTGAAGGTTGCTGGACCTTCAATGCTCGGGATCGGATGCCCCGATCGTCACCCCTTACCGCTCACCCACTGACCGCCACCGCCAAAAATGCACCGGCCCCGACGCCGCCCTCCCGCGAGAGCGGGTTCGTTCTCGGAACTGGTGCTGGCGGCCGACAGCCCCACGCAGCACCTGAGCTATCTCGAAACCGGTCGCGCCCAGCCTAGCCGCGAAATGGTCATGCGCCTTGCTGAGCACCTGGAAGTTCCGCTGCGCGAACGAAACACGATGCTATTGTCGGGGGGTTTCGCGCCGGCATTCCAGCAACGGTCGCTGACGGAACTCAAGTCGGCGTGCCTCGCGATCGCCCAGGTCCTGCAAACCCACAAACCCTACCCGGCCTTTGCTGTAGACCGATACTGGAACATCGTGCTCTCCAACGAGGCGATCCCGCAGCTTTATGTCGATGTCGCGCCCGAACTGCTGCGGCAGCCCAATGCGGTCCGGCTAATGCTTCATCCGCGAGGTCTGGCGCCGCGGGTTATCAGTTACGCGGAATGGCGGTCTTATGTCGTTACTGTGCTGCGCCGGCAAATCGCAGCCACGACCGACCCGGGTGTCGAAGCGTTGCTGAAGGAGGTGCTGGAATATCCGTTGCCGATTGGGACGAAATCTCCAGCCCCGACCGACAAGGCGGAACGCTACGCAACGCCGCTGCAAATTGCGACCGATGAGGGTATTCTGTCTTTTCTGAGCACGACCACGATCTTTGGGACGCCGATAGACGTTGTCCGAGCTGGCCCTCGAGATGTTGTTTCCGGCCGATGCCGAGACAATCACCATTGTCAGGAAACTCGCGGCCAATGAGGGCTATCGCCTCTGGGCAACGGCGCGTTGATCTCGGCGCAACTCGCGTGTTGAGGGAGTGCCGCACACCGTTCGCACGCTACATTGGGCAATCGGCTACGAGGAAAGCGGGCCCGATGACGGGCCACCGGTAATCCTCCTGCATGGCTGGGCCATAGCTGACCCGAAGTCTCGATCGTCAGGCAGCATTGGCTCTCGCGGCTGCCAGGGTCCGATCGATGTCAGCTCGGGCTCGGGCCAGGCGCTCGGCTCGGACCGCGTCCTTCGCAGCTTTCTGCGCTGCGTCTGCACGGCGAGCGAGGAAGTCCGAGGCGCGATATGGCTTGCTCTTGGACATAGTGTTGATCTCCGATCAACTGGGCGGAGCCTATCGACAGGCCAAAAACCAATCAGGAACTATCGCTTCGGACCCCGGCGGGCGCGAAGAATCCCGCCGTAAGCCCATGGTGTTCGCCAATCAAGTTAAAAAGTCTAACCACATCGATTTCGGATGAATGCCATTTCTACAAAGAGGTCCCAAGAATTTTCAGCCCGATCGCAAAATACTTTCAATGTGAATTGAAATCGTCCCCATATATTATTTTCTGCAATTCAGAAAGGATGCCAGTCATGGGTATCTCGATGAGTAGTCCGACGAGCGGGTTCAGGAAATGGTCGGAGGCGCATGATCCGAAGATCGCCGGTGCTCGCGCCGTAGCGGGCGAGCCTGCCGTCATCCCGGTTCCGGCTCTCGATCAAGCAATCATGACCCCAGAGGAACAGCCGCATCGTCCGTGGCGCGTGCCGGGGGCCGGTACGCTCTGAAGCGAACTCCGGACTGCTTGGCTGAGTGTTCCATGGACACGGCAGCAAACGAACGACGGAGGCGGAGCAGCGAGGACGTATTATGTTCACCGAAATCAATCCGGCCCCCAACCGGGAGCGGCAGACGGTCCAGATCCCCCGCCAATCACACCGGCGTGAGTCGATGCCGGCCGGCGCCTATCTCAAGTTCAGGAACGACCGCGGCGTCCGCGAAATCCGCATCGGGGTGAGGGAATTCGAGTGCATCGGGGAGTCCCCGCCGCAGGACCACCCGCACATATACATCAACATGGGCGAGGCGGACACGATCCTCTGTCCCTACTGCGGGACGGGGTTCCGCTTCGATCCGCGATTGACACCACTCGATGCCGACCCGCCGGACAGTTTATTCGATGACCAGAACGCGGCCTGACCGTTCGCTGTCGGAATCCCGCAGCACCGGCAAGCTCATCCGCACGGTGCTGCCGCAGGCAAACGCCTATGCGATGATCCGCCGGCTCGCGGCGGCGGCTGGCATCGCCACCAAGCTCGGGAACCACAGCTTCCGGGCGGCGGGAATCCGGCTTACCTCAAAAACGGCGGCACACTGGAAAAGGCCGCGGCAATGGCGAACCACACGTCGACGCGCACGACACAACTCTACGATCGCCGGCGCGACGAGGTTAGTCTCGACAAGGTCGAGCGGATTGTGGCCAACCCTTTGTCCTGCCCAGGGTCATGGACGCAATCGTGGTAATCGCAGGTTCCGCCGGTGGCTTTGAGGCGCTGCGTCGCTTTGTTGCGGCGCTGCCGACCCGGTGCACGGCGTCGTTTTTCATCGTCATCCACATTGGCAGTTACCCCAGCGTGCTGCCTTCCCTTCTGGCCCCTACCGCTGGACTTCATTCGGCATTTGCTTACGACGGGGCCCCAATCGAAGCTGGACGTATCTATGTAGCGCCGCCGGATCATCACATGCTTCTGGAGCCCAGCCGCGTCCGATTGAATTCAAGGACCGACACGTGCACGGTCACGCATAAGGCGTCGGGTAGAAAATATTCGTGGGATCGCTCTCCCGACATAGGCGACGAGACCCACTACCATCACAGCGCCAGGGGCATACGGATATTTCCCTTCGCAATAGCCATGATCTTATCCGTTACGGGTTCAAAGCACTTCGAGAGGCGCCCGGAATCCGGACAGGCCAAACCCTCTCGGTTTTCACCGAGCGGGCGTCAGCCTGCGGGCGCCCTTGCTGCCCGCCTCCCCTGCCTACCGATTTAAATCTAATATTTGCTGGGAATAGTCCTTTTTGTGTCTAAGTATTTATACTCGACACGGATTATATTGTATCGGCGAATTTAATTCCTATATTTTATTTCTCTGACAATACCAACACGACGCGACGATTACTGTAGTGGATCGGAGGCTCCGATGCTCAAAAACTTGGCAATGGTGCTTGGATTGGTGGCGGGTCTGACGGCTTGCACGGGTCCATACGGTTACAGCGGATACGGTAACACCGGATATGGCTACAGCGCCAGGGACTCCGGGTATCGCTACAACAGAAACGATAACGCCGGAGACGCCGGGTATGGCTACGGCAGATACAATGACGCTGGAGACGCCGGGTATGGCTACAACGCATACGCTTTACGATTTTAACCGAACAGAGAAGGACAATAGTTATGAAGATGTACAGCGCGATCCTACTCGTTACCGGACTTGCTGCGTGCACGTCCAACCCTGTGGCTAACACGGCGGACGGTGGCATGGGAGGAGCTGCGACCGGCGCAGTAATTGGGTGTATTGCGACGATACCCATCGGTTGCGTTCCGGGTGCGGCAGTCGGGGCGGCAATCGGTGGGGGCGTAGGCGCTGCCGGTGGCCTTGCATCAACAACGCCGCCGCCCGCGCCGCAGCAGGCTTACGCGCCTGCTCCAGCTTACGCCGTTGCTCCAGGTTACGCGCCGCCTGCTCCAGTTTACGCGCCTGCCCACAGCGGGTGCCCCTGTTCCGGCGTACGGGCCCCCTCAGGCTTACACGGCGGCGCCGCCGGCGTCCTTTTGAGCACGACGGTGGAAGCTTTGCGCGGGGTCTGAGACCTCAATCTACCAACGAGGGGCTCCGGGGCCGTATCTTTGCTCCTGATCCGCGACATGTTTGCGCTGCGAGAGGGCTTTACGTAATGATTGGAGCAGCGCTACGGCGTCGGCGATTTTTTTGAGAATGTCGCTATCGCCCTTCAGTTCCTCGAGCGCCGTCCAGGTAACGTTTTTCATCGCTTCGACGGCAGCTTCGAGATCGCCGGACAGGCTGCGCCCGGCTTTTTTATCAAGTGGCGCGAGGCGCTGCACGGCTGACTCGAATATCGCCTTCGTCATTCAGAAAATACGCGCGGGCAACCGGGTCCGGAAGAATGGCGCGCAGCTTACGCAGGTCTTTGGAATTCGTGATCCGTTTCTGATTGACCTGCTTGACCACGGCGGCGAGGACGCTGGGCGTGAGTAATTTTTTGCTAACGGCCATGAGTTCGCGCGCCCAGGTGATCGCTGAGCTCGGGTCGCGAAGGCTGGTGAATTTCTCGGAAAGTTCAAACACCGCGACCAGTTTGCCGTAGCTCCGGCCTGGGGTCTGAGGGAGGCGAAGAGGCCCATATGTCAAAATCCCATCACAAGGTAGGGTAGCCATTGAACGAAAAAGCTCCGGATTATGCGGAATTTACCTATTTGAACCTCGATTGGCTGAAAATAATTTCACTGGATTTAAGTAGTTAGTATCACCCAGAGAAAACCTGCATTTAATTTATATGCATTTCGTCTGAAGGTGCTGCGGGCAATGGCGTGCTGCGTCCGATGCGTAGAGTTACTTTACCAGAACGGAGTTTCCGATGCTCAAAAACCTAGCGATAGTCTTTGGATTGGTGGCGGGCCTGTCGGCTTGCATGGGTCCATACGGTTACAACGGATACGGCGGCACCGGGTATGGCTACGACCAACCTGCCTACTACGGATACGGCTACAACTCGCCTGTCTACTACGGAGCCAGCTTACACTAACCAGCGCGGCGCGATGCAATGACGTTGACCGGCCTTTAGCTTGATGGTCCGATGGCCTTATAACAATCGAAGAATGGGCCGCAGACATCTTTGATGAAGAGAGCCGCATGCCGCTTGATTTAAGGCAAAAGGCCCAATCGCCATCGCCAAAGCCGAAACAATTGGAGGATCGAACTTGTACAAACCCAACATGACCGCTGCCGTCGCGGCTCTGCTCATCGCCACTGCGCCGCTCGCCTACGCGCAGCAGATAGGGACCGCTTCGCACGACCCGACGGTCGCCGCCCCCAACCTGGACGGCATCATCCAGCCCGATCAGATTCGCGCCAGCAAGATAATCGGGCGCAGCGTCTATGACGTTCAGAACCGAGACATCGGCAAGGTCACGGACGTGATCCTCAACCGGGATGGCCGGGTGGTAGCAGTAGTCGATCCTGAGCGCCGAAGAGGTGGTGCGCTTTTTTTCAGGGGTCCCAGGCCCGGGGTCCCAGACGCCATCTCCTCGGAGGAGGGGCACCTAAGGAGGGGCCATCGATCAGTGGGGGACGGAGTTAGAGGCTGCGCGTTTCGTGACGTCATCTTTCAGTTGGAAGACGCGGGTGGTGCCGCCCACAAATTCGTGGACCTTTCCTGCCACGCATAAGGAAATCGGCGCCACCTCGCGTTCATGCCCGCGGACTGTGAGGGCTTCGCGCGTAAGCTGCAGATCGATCGAATGTCCTCGATAGCGGATGCGCAAGTCGAGGCACTCGATTTCCGGAGGCAATTCCGGATTGAGCCGTAAAACGTCGTCCTTTACCTCGATCCCTGTGGAGACGCGCTGTACCAGGTCAACGGTGCCTGCCATGGCTCCGAGGTGCACCCCTTCCGAAGTGGTGCCCTGCTGGATGTCAGTCACGTCACTTTGCAGCGCCTCGGCGAAGAAAGTCATCGAGCGCGGTCGGTCGGAGCGCGCCAGAACCCAAGAATACACCACTCGGCCTAGCGTGGAACCGTAAGACGAGCGTGCTGCATAGTAGGTGACGGTCTTCGGGATAGTATCGTACTTGAGCAGATAACCCAGACGAGTGAACAGCTCCCCAAGTTCCTCCGACGAAAACAGATAGAACAACATAACCACGTCGGCCTGTTTCGACAATTTGTAGCGGTTGGGGCTATCATTCTCCGCCTCTAGAATGAGATCGAGGCGTTGGATATTACCGTATCGCGTGCGGTAATTCTGCCAATCGAACTCGCGCAGCGTGTCATAGCCCTCGAACTGGCTGATGACGCCGTCGTCGTGAAAGGGTACGTACATCTTGAGACTGATGTCATTCCAGCGCGCGACCTCTTCCGATGATATGCCAAGCCGCGTCGTAAGCTCGCCGCGACGCACGTCGGAGAGCAGGTCGAGTACCTCCATCGCCCGACACATCACCCACACCGCCATGATATTGGTGTAGGCATTGTTGTTGAGGCCGGGCATCGCTGCATCGGGATAGCCGTCGTGGAACTCATCGGGGCCCATTACACCACGAATCTCGTACCGCCCCCGTTCGTCATTAAAGTTCACGATGCTGGACCAGAAACGAGCGATCTCAAGCATTAGCTCGGCACCGTAGAACTGCAAGAACTCGGTATCGTGGGTGACTTGGAAGTATTGCCACACGTTGTACGCGATGGCACTTCCCACGTGGCGCTGAAGATAGGAGTTATCGGGCACCCAGCGCTGCGAGCGAGGGTTCAGGTTGAGCGCATCAGTCTCCTCTCGTCCGTCGCTTCCGCTCTGCCAGGGGAACATTGCGCCCTTGTGCCCGGCGCTTCGGGCGGCAGCGCGCGCTTCGCCAAGGCGCCGGTAGCGGTATGTCAGAAGGGCCCGGGTGATCTCGGGTATGCGGTAGTTGAAGAACGGGAAGATAAACAGCTCGTCCCAGAAAATATGGCCTTGGTATGCCTCGCCGGTCCAACCACGCGCCGGTATGCCAATATCGAGGCCTATGGAGTGGAGCGAGACAGTTTGCAGCAGGTGAAACATGTTCAAACGAAGCAGCATCGAGACATTCAGCTTGAATCCTGGACCAGCGGGCTGGATACCGACATCGAAGCGGCGCCACAAATGCTCCCAGACCAGCACATGATCCGCCCTCACCGCGTCGAAGCGGCCGGCTCGCGCAGTGGCCTTGCGCGCCTCCAGCCCACACTCCGAGATCGCGTGATCGCGTGAGGTGTATAAAGAGGCCAGCTTTTCTACTACCAATGTCTCGCTTTGCTTGATGTCGATCGTCAGTTGCTGGCCGATATATCCCGGTTCTTTGATCATCTGGCGCTGGACCTCAAGATGTCGCCCGTCGAGGAATAGTTGCGTTCGCGCCACTTGGGCGACGTGGACGTCCGACTGGCAGGTGCGCACCAGCAGGTAAACGCCATTCTGGCCAACGATCTCCTCTGCCAGCGGCACCAGGTGTTTGCCGTTGAATTTCAGATACAGCTTCGCGCCCGCGTTGACGATGCGTCCGTCGATCGCCGAACGGACCGTGACAGCTCCCGACCAGTTCTCGGCAGTCAGCACCAGTTCCAGCGCGCCCAGGTGCATGTCGGCCATCGAGACGAGACGTTGCTCCTGCAACAGACTTCGTCGCCCCTGTGGGTCCTCGAAACGTACGGTGCGCAACAGTATACCCCGCCGCAGATCGAGTTCCTGGCGATACGACAAGAGTGTGACGGTCCTCGCATCGAACCAGTCCTCATCGGCGATCCGAAAGTTGAGCGCGAGCCAATTGGGGAAATTGACGAGATCCTCGTTCTCGACCACCCGCCCGGCAATATCGGTCGGCAGTCGGTTGTAACCGCCGGCGAGGTAGGTCCCCGGATAGTGAATGTCATCCGCCACCGCCCAGGTCGCGGCCGCACGGGTCGCAAAATAGCCATTCCCCAGGGTGCACAGTGCCTCGCGGATTTCCTCGTGGGCCTGCTCGAACCCCTCGAACACCAATGACCAAGCCGAAGGGGGATCCGCTGCCACTCGGACTTGTGCCAAGCTGGTCACCACGACATCAGCGCCAGCTTCGCGCAGCGCCTGCGACTGCCCGCCGTGGTCGACGCCAATGACGCAGCCGAATTCGACCCGCGCGCCCCAGACTTGACACCGGCAATCGCGTCCTCCACGACGACTGCGCGAGACGGTTCGATCCCAATGCGCCGCGCCGCCTCCAGGTACGCATCCGGTGCTGGCTTGCCTTTAAGCTCGAGGCGGGTGATGTCCATCCCGTCCACCCGCACGTCGAACAACTCGGTAATCCCGGCTGCTTCCAGCACCACCGCGCAATTGTTGCTGGAGGAAACGACGGCTGTCTTGATCTGCTGCTCCCGCAGCGTTCGCACCAGTATGATCGCCGCTTCATATGGCTCAACGCCGTGCTGCTTCAGGTTTTCTAAGAAATACTTGTCCTTATGATCGCCGAGCGCATGGATGGTTTGCAGGCCGAAGCCGTTTTCGGCTGCCACCGATGGCAGCTCGATTCCGCGCGATTTGAGGAAGGCTGCCACGCCGTCGTAGCGGGGCTTGCCATCGACGTAACGTCGATAATCGGCGTCGATGTCAAAGGGGACGAACGGATCCCCCATGTCAGCAGAGCACTGCTCAAGAAATTCGTCGAACAGCCTTTTCCAGGCCGCGGCATGTACGCTCGCCGTCCTGGTCAATACTCCGTCAAGATCAAACAGAACAGCGTCGTAGTCCCGAGGGGAAAGTGTGATCGCGGGGCATAAGGAGGTCATGGGGGAGTCACCGCCCTCGTTCGACGGATGTTACGGCACATACCATGAAAAGCGGGTCATTTGGTCGGGCCCAATCGCCCACAATCACCACCGCCACGGTATCCATGCTCCAGTTATTTGGTTTGCCACCCTTCGCCGCTGCGAAACACCAATCCCGTTTGTCGTCGAGATGTTCCTCGAGGTTCGGCTCACACCGGCAATAATCCGACCATCCGGCCATTGATCTCTGCCACCATAGCCGCAGGGAGCATGCAAGATAGGTTCGGAAAGTACTCATATCAGAGGCTCCGCAATACACGGTGCAAACGATCGGCTGCAGCCGTGAAAAAGCTGCGCCGGTTCCGTCGTCGGCGAGCAACCTATCCTTCGTAGTGACAGACAATCACGTACCAATAGTTGTATTCTCCAGGATGGGTACGATAGGCATTATGGGGTGCGACCATTGGACCACGGCAGTTGTTGACCAGCGGCGTACCAGGCCAATGCTTAAAAGGTTGGCGAGCTGGTCATGGGTGGAAAGGAAGCGCGGCGACCTGAACCGCTTCATGATCCGCTCTCGTCGGCGGGTCGGTTGATTGGAGTTTTCGACCCAGGTTATTGAGGCCCTTGTTCTGGCGGTGCTCGCCCCGAGCAGGACCTCCCGCTTGGCCGCGGCGTAGCTCTTAAGCGTGTCGGTGACGAGCACACGAGGAGTTCGACCTTGCTTCTTGAGGAGCTTGCGGAACAGGCGTTTGGCGGCCTTCTTGTTGCGCCGGCTCTGAACCAGGACATCAAGAACGAAACCGTCCTGGTCGACGGCACGCCAGAGCCAATGGCTTTTCCTAGACCAGATGTCCGCCTGAGTGCGGGGCTGTCAACGCCGGAGAGAAAATGCATCGGTGAGCCGGAGTAAAAATGCATCACGGGCGCAGGCATTCAGCGGCCACGCTAAACTCAGCTTTCCAGTTTGATCAGTGAGCCTGCTTTCCCGTCCCGACCTGGCAACTTCCTGGCCATGGCGCGCAGCGTAGGGGATGGGAGGCGATGGCTGCCGGTGAGTACGTGTCTGTGCGACATACCCCCGGCGACCAGGCCGGCGACCAACACGTTGTTGCCGGTTCCATGCGCCGCCGCAACACCCAGCACCAGACTTGCGGTCGAAAGGATGTCGTCGTTCGCGCCCAATACCGCTGCGCGCAACCGGCCGACATGTCCCGTGCGATGCCGTTCTCGATGGCGTACCGGCATTCTCAAGGCCTCCTTGCATTGGGAAGGCTTGACCTTTTAAGGCGCGACCACCGGCTGCCGTGCATGGGCACTCATTAGCTTAGATCAAAGAAACAGCGATGTCAGCTGGTGGTCTGACGCGATCGCTTGGTGCCCACGATTGACCTTTTCGATAATGCGATCGGGATCGGCGGTCCAGACGAAGGGTTTGGGTTTGCGGTTGTGCTCGCCAAGGTAACGGTTGATCGCCGCTTGCAGGTCGACGAGCGAATGGAAGACGCCGCGCTGCAGGCGCCGCCGGGTCAGCGTGGCGAAAAAGCTCTCGACGGCATTGGCCCAGGAGCACGAGGTGGGGGTGAATGGGACACCCACCTGGGATGCCGCGCGAGCCAGGCGCGCACTTTGGGATGTTTGTGGGCGGCGTAGTTGTCGAGGATCGTGCTGACCGTTAGCCGGCAGGGACCGCCGCATCGATCCGGTTTAGGAAACGGATGAATTCCTGATGGCGATGGCGCACCATGCACTGGCCGATGATCGTGCCGTCGCGGACATTGAGTGCCGCGAACAACGTCGTCGTGCTATTGCGGATGTAATCATGGGTCATCGTCCCGGCCCGACCCTTCTTGATCGGCAAGCCGGGCTGAGTGCGGTCGAGGGCCTGGATTTGTGACTTCTCATCGACCGAGAGCACCAGACTGTGGGCCGGCGGGTCGAGATAGAGCCCAACCACATCGCGCAGCTTGGCGGCAAAGGCCGGGTCCTGCGACAGCTTGAAGCGTCGCACGCGATGCGGCTGCAGCCCGTGCGCCGCCCAGATGCGCTGAACCGAGCGCAGCGAGATGCCGCCGCTATATGGAATCCTATGATTGCGTCGCACCACTAGTTTACCAAATTGCAACGCTCTTGCTTTGCACCAGCACAAGCTTGAGAGGTACAACAATGATATATCACTCGTTTTAACTGGATTATGCTTGTGAGCTCGTCGCCATGTTCCTCGTGGGCTGCCTCTGGCGAATGTCTCCCGTCGCCCAGACCGGAACCCATGCTTCAGTTAGCTGGCTAGTCTAGGTGGCAACTTAGGCTTGAAGGGTTATGTTCTTCGCGGGCTCTCCCAGAATATTTGCAACGAAATCGTCGGTCTTAGCATATAGCCACGGCAAGGCCGAAGAGCCAATGACGGTCGAGAATTAGGAGCCGGTGCGCTTGCGCACACCGCCTTCATTTTGCCGTGGCGTTTGCGCCATGACGCGACTGTGCCGCATTCGCGCGGAACACCTGATCCGTCAGCTTTTTCTGCTGCTCAGGCATCGCGTTGTAGAGATTGTCGAACGCCGGGACCAGCTTTTGCAGATGCTGGGCATGCGCCTCGGCAATCTGCTCATAGGACTGCATATTCTGAACCGCGTTCATCGTCGGGTACTGCTGAGCGCGTTGTGTGAACGCCTGATCCATGTCGCGGGCGTTGTCGCGCATCACCTGGGCGAACTGATCCCACTGCGGCTCCTCGGCCGCGGTGACGCGCAATTGAGCATGTAGTTCCTTGATATGGCTCTCGACTCGTTCCTCCATGTCCTTGCCCGGAACGGGCTGGGATGTCATCGGCGAGGATGCAGCAGCCGGTGCAGGAGACTGGGCCGGTTGCGCCAGCGCCGCGGCGGGCAGCGCCAGCAGCGCAACTACGGTGCAGAGGCAAGATGGCTCGACCGGATTGTCTTCATCGAATCATTCCTCGTCATGACGTTGACCGGAATTTGGGAGAGCGTTATCGGGCACGCGCCGGCCGGCGGACCCCATGGCAAGGGCTTAGTAGCCGTAGTAAACGGGCGGTGGCGGTGCGTAGTAATAGGCTGGCGGCGCCCCGTAATAAACTGGCGGCGGGGGCGCCGCATAATACCCATTCGAGGCGATCGCGGCACCGAGCCCAGGCCGATGATCCCGCCGATGATAGCCGCGCCAGCGACGTTGCCACCACCACCATGATGATAGTTCCGCCACATGATAGTTTCCGCCACCGTGCCAGTGCGCGGCATACGCGGCGGGGGCTACCCCAATGCCCGCGACGATCACCGCCGCGGTCAAGAAACGTATGCGTAAAGTCATGATCGACTCCCTACAGGCGCGGACGCCTGTGCATGTCGTCACAAAAGACACTTATTCAATCATTTTTGAATGGGCACATTGATCCACGTCAAATTTCACTCCTCATCGGGTTTTTCTTTATATTGGGAGCTATCCAGCCCGGACGCCGGTCTCGAATATTGACGCTGGCGACACCCCCGAGGGGGCGCGGTTTTTCGCCTGACCCTGCCAACATATGTACCCAACACGGATTACAACGTGTCAGGGAATTTAATTCCCATATTCATTCTGGATAATATCAAGCCGATGCGGCGATTACTGTGGTGGATCGGAGGTTCCGATGCTCAAAAACTTGGCAATGGTAGTTGGAGATCGTCTTTCAGAGTCTTGTTTAATAAACCTGGGAGGTGCTCTTTGCTTTCCTGGAGACATGAGTGTTTTTGAGCGGCCGCTAATAGCGCCTCAGCGGACGCGCTGCACCCACAAACCGACGAGGCCGCCCAGGGCGACGCCCGCGACCAGCAGCATCAGACCGTGTTGAAGGCTGAAGCCCCAGCGCGCGGGTTCGCAGGCATCAGGTTGCCCCGCGCCCGAGGAGTTGGCGGCTACGACCGCCGGTTCAGTTTGCCGCGCCGCCGCAGTCGATGTTGGTACTCCTTCGGCCACTACGTCGTTCATTGTCGCTCAGCCTTTCCGGACGCCGATTGCTGGCGTCCCAGCTTGACTAACGCCTGTCGCGACATAATTCGTCTGCCGGGAGCGTTAGCCGTTCCTTTATCCGTGCCAGCGAGTTCTACGAGGTAGCAAGGGGTACGCGCAGGCTTCGGACTTGTCTGCCCGCGCCTCTTCTCTCTGATGAGGAAGTACCCCATGACGAGATCTGCATTCGCCAGTTCAAAAGCTAAATCCATGCACCCCGAAATAGCCCGCAACCAAAATTACGACGACCACTACGCCAATGATAGTGAAGATGTTCATTGCTCCTACTCCCGTTACGAAATTATAGTACCCGGCGCGACGGCATCGATCGCATGTCTTGTCTACGACAACGAAGCACGATAGACTTGCTACCACCGCCGGCGATATCCGTAATAGCCACCACCTCCGAAAAGCAAAATAACCACAACGATAATTAGGATCGTTGTCATGGTTTCCTCCAAATTTACAACGGGGAGATTTGCCCTCTTTCATGTTGGCCTTAAATCACTTCGCCACCAGCCTCGGAATCTACCTAGATCTAGTGGCTGTGCCATCTTCCGCTCGACAGGACTGTGGCGGCATGGCCAGGGGAGCGGGTAAAACTACTAAGGGAGATGACAATGCCGGGCGATAGAGAGGAGGCTCTCCGGGAGCCAGCCTCAGCCGGCGGGCACATCGCGCAGCGGCCGCTCGGGCAGCAACAACAGCAGCACGAGGCCCAACCCGGCGATCATGGCGCCCGTCGCAAAGGTCGTGCCGATGGCCTGGCGATAAGCGGCGGCGACGAGGCCGTGGAGTTCTGGCGGCAGTGCCGCGACCCCGCCAGCGCCGCCGGCGACCGCCCGCCGTGCCGCGGCGGCGGCGCTTCCGGCTGCGGCCAGCGAGGCATCCACCCGTCCCGTCAACAGGCTGCCCGACAGCGCCACCCCGAACGCCCCGCCAAGCGAGCGGAAGAACGACACCGCCGAAGTCGCAACCCCGAGCATTTCAGGCGGGACCGCGTTCTGGATCGCGACGGTCAGGTTCGGCATGACGAGCCCGAGACCAACGCCAGTGGCGACGAGCGCTACCTCTATTGCCGGCAGCGGGGCCGCCTCGCGCGCCGCCGCGGCGATCGCGACAAAGCCCGCAATCGAGAGCGCGAGTCCGAGCACCGATAAGGCCTTGTACCGCCCAAGTGCCGAGACCAGGCGGCCGCCGATCACCGAGGCGGTGATCATGCCGGCCATCAGTGGCGCGGTCAGCAGCCCGGCATGCGATGGGCTCTTGCCCAGCACCAGCTGAAAGAAGGTCGGCAGGAAGACGAAGGCGCCAAACAGCGCTGTCGCGGTGACCGCGACCACCGCAATAGCAACGGCGAAGACCCGGTTGCTGAACAGCGGCAGCGGCAGGATCGGCTCGGCCGCGACGCGCTCGCGGGCCAGCAGCCGCATCAACAATACCGCTGCACCGAGCGCCAGCCCGACAATCGTCGGCGACGACCACGCGGCGACCGTTCCGCCCCAGCTCAGCAGCAGCAACGATGCGGCCGTTGTCATGATCAGCAGCACCGCCCCCGGATAGTCGATCCGGTGGGCAACCCGGGGCCTTTTCGAACGCGGCAAGGCTACCAGGATCAGGCTTAGCGCCACCGCGCCGACCGGCAGATTAACGTAGAAGATCCAGCGCCACGACAGCGCGTCGGTGATCACCCCGCCGAGCACCGGCCCGGTCACGCTGCACAGAGCGAAGACGCCAGAAAACAGGCCCTGATAGCGGCCGCGCTGGCGCGGCGTGACAAGATCGGCGATCGCCGTCTGTGCCAGCACCATCAGGCCGCCGGCGCCAAGGCCTTGCAGTCCGCGGAACAAGATCAAGCCTGTCATCGAGCGCGCGAGCCCGCACAGCGCCGAGCCGGCGATGAAAACCAAAATCGCTACGACAAAGAGCGGCCGCCGCCCGTGCATGTCGCTGAGCTTGCCGTAGAGCGGCGCGGTCGCAGTCGCGGTGAGCATGAAAGCCGTGATCACCCACGGCAGATGGGCGAGCCCGCCGAGCTCGCTGACGATCCGTGGCAGGGCGGTGCTGACAATGTTCTGGTCGAGCGAGGCCAGCGCCATGGTCGTCAGCAGCCCGGCAAGACTGAGGCGAAAAGCGTGGCGATCGTCGCGCCCGCCCGCCGCGGACGAAGTGGATCTGGATATAGCCGTCGTGTCGCCGGCCGCGTTCCCACTCGGTCGACGCGGTTTGGGTAGTGCGGTTTTATGCGCGTGTGACGCCATGCCGTACGATCCGTCGCTGCACCTGAGGCAGCGTCTCGGTCGTCTGGTGCAGCATGTCGAGCGCACTGGCCTTCTGTGGCTGGCGGCTGAGATTTTCGCCGATTTGGCGCCACACATCGGACTCGCCGACTTCCGGTCTCTGCCCGATCATCGACCGACTGGCGAGATGTCGCCTCTCCGATGCTTCGTCGACGACGATCCATGTCGTGCGTTCGTGGCGGCTGGCGGCGGTGTAGGCTTTGAAGCCGTGGATCGCGTGCGATCCGGCCGGCAGGGCGTTGATGTGCTCGGTCGCGGTGCTACCTTGCGCCGTGTCGACGGTCATCGCATACCCATAGGTCAGGCGGACGGGTGCATCCCGATTGGCTTGGATCTTATGCCACGCGACCAGCCCCTCAACGCCGGCATCGTTGCCGACGATCATGCCCGTGTCTGTCAGCTCGCGGATTTCGACCACCTCCCCGTTGTTGGCAAGGACGGTCTTGCGGCCCGGGACACGCGCGTCATGCACGCGATCATAGAGGCGCACGCGGTCGCCTACGGCGAGCGCCAGCCGGTACGTCTCACCGTTGCGGTCCGTCGCGTCCATGACTTTGGCATCGTCGTCGAGTTCGCCCGCCCGGCGCCGCTCGGCGCGAATGGCCGCCCCGATCTCGCGCGCGTCGGCATTGGTAGGCGTCGAGACAGTCAGTTTGAACTCGGGATCGGCACGGTTGGCCTCGATCCGCTCACGCCAGAGTTGGGCCACCCGTTGCACCGTCGCCTGCCGGCCGCCCGCGACCAATTCGGCGGTGCCGTCCTGCTGCTTCATTTCCAGGGCTTCGGCCGCACGGCCAGCGCGGAACAGGCTGGCGATCTCCCGCTCGCGCTCGGTCTTCTGCCGGATCGAGGTCAGGATCTGAGGAATGACATCGTCGCCAACCGCCTTGCGCAACAGCTCGATGACCGGGCCGGCCTCGATCGACTGGCATTGCTTGGGATCGCCGACCATGACGATCTGCATGCCGGTTCTCTGCTGCAACCGTAGCAGGTCGAGCATCTGCCGGGTGCCGATTAGCCCGACCTCGTCGACGACCACGACGCTGTTGCGGTCGACGGCATAACGCCCGGCCTCGACGCGTTTGAGGAAGGCCGCAACCGAGGCGCGCTCGGCGATGCCGGCCGACCGCAGATCGGCCGCCTGGCGCCAGGCCAGGGTGATGCCGAACACCTCGCGCCCGTCGGCTTTCCAGGCCTCCACCAGCGGGGCCAGGGCGGTGCTCTTGCCGGCGCCGGCGACGCCGATCGCGACACCCAGCCGGCCGCCGGTGGCGAGCTTGGTCATCATCGCCCGCTGGGCCTGCCATTGTTCGGCCGCGGGATCGATCGTCGGATTGCGCGCCAGGAAAGCATCTGCCGCACGGTCAATTTGTGCCGCCGGCAAAGCGCCCGACAAATCGAGCGAGGCGGTCTTGGCCAGCCGGATCACCTCGCGTTCCTGGTCGATATGCAGCGCCGTCGTGACGCTCCAGCGCTCCTTGCCGCGCAGGGAAGCCCCCCTGCCCCACAGCAGCGCCACCTGCTGGCCGTCCTGTAAAACTCCCCGCTCGCGGAAGCTTTTCAGCACAGCGTCAATGTCGTCGCCCGGCCGTTCGCCGATACCGGCAACGATCAATGCCCGTGCCGCGATCTCGCGCAATTCCTGGCCGTCCAACACGGCACGGCGGCTGAGCTCCCCTGCCAGCAATGGCAGGGCCGAGTGATAGGCAGCCTCGTGGCGCTGTTCCGGCGGCTGGCGCGGGCGTGATCTCGTCCGGCCGCAACACGCTGCGATGGCGATAGGAAGCCGCCGCGGCTTGCTCGTGCCACACTACGAAATCGCTTTTCTGTTCCAGGCCCTCCGCCGTCTCTGTTTTTGCCTGCCGGGTTTCAGCCGCCCCAGCCTTCAACAAGGCAATCTTCTGGTCGGCGGTGATCGCATCCCAGTCGATACCCCTGCTCTGCCGCGAAATCGCGCGCCGCATCCTGCGCTTCGATCGTCCGCTTGCTGAACAATTCGCGCATCGAATGCGGGATATCGGCGAGCCGCGCCGCACCGGTGCGCTCATCGAGCACGGTCTCGATGCCGAGCTGGCGGGCCCGGGCCGCGACGTTGGCGTGGTAGACCGCACCCAGCTCCTTGACCCGCCCGGCCAGCCGGTCGAGATCGATGGCGCCGATATGCCCGCTGTCGGTCAGGACGCTGTTGAACACCGTCACATGGGTGTGAAGCTGCGGGTCCGCCGTCTGCAATGGCACCTCGCGGATGTCCGTGTAGGCCCGACCTTGCTCTGTCCCGCCGCTCGATATCGACGGCCGGCCGCGCGGTGTAGTGCTGGAAGCTGATCCACCCGAGTTCGCCGGTCTCGACCCCCTCCCCGCCGCCCTGGCCCCGGCGAGCAACGCCGAGATGTGTCTCGGCATAGGCCATCGCGTCGGCAACGGCATGGCGGTGAATATCCAATAGGGCAGCCCGTTCCGCTTCGGTCGGCGCCAACGCCCAGGCGACCGACAACGATTTGTCGGCGGAAAACGTCATGTCGACAAAACCGACCGGCGGGCGCGTGGCGTGGATCTGGCGGCGGTAATCCGCCATATCGATCAGCCGGCCATTTGCCAGACGGCCATTCTCCAGGTGTGGGATTTCGTCGGCGGTCGCCTCGCGATGCGCCGGCACGCCCAGCGCCGCCTTGAACCGCTTGCGCGCGCCCTCGACGATCGCCGCCGGCAGATGCCTTGCCGGCTTCCGTCTGCGGCATGCCTCCGTCGGCGCGCTTGCCGGCGAGCACGTTTCGGATCGCCTCCGCCGATGCCGGCTGCTTCGGATCGAGACCGAAGACCTCGGCGACGCTGCGGGTCGCGGTATGCTTTTTGCGCCCGACAATTGCGCTGCCGTCAAGTCGTGTCGCATTCAACAAATTCGCAATACCGGCTTGGGTCAGCGGCCGTTCGGGGTTGGCGATGCCGAGGCGCGCGGCCAAGGCCGGCGAGAGGTCGGGCCGCAACTCGGCGACGGTCCCGCCGGCGGCCAAATGGCCCTCCCTGATGGCGCCGCGCCAGAAATCCGCGGCGCGCTCTTCTCTCGCTTCGGCGCCGGTGTAATATTCGGCAGCTCTCGTCTGTTCTGTCTTTAGCGTCCCGGCGAGATAGTATTCCGCCATCGCTTTGCCGGCTGAAGGCGTGGCACAGGCGCCGACCCGATAGGTCATCATGTGTCAGGCTCGTTTTTGCACTCCGTCAGGAGTGCCTTGGTCTGTGCCCCAAATCGCGCGTCTGCCACTACGCTCCGATGGGGGTTTCGCGGGACCGCTCTTGAGGTGCTTCACGGTACGGGTGCGGGCGAGCCACTGTCGTGCCAGGTCACGATGACCGCGGCTGCCTCGGCGGCCGTTTTTTCTCCGACGGCTTTTCGCCCGCTTTGATCTGCTCGCCGGCCTGGCTTTGGTTGCGGCCTTCGATGATCGTGCGCTGCCAGAACTCGGCAGCCCGTTCCTCGCGGATCTCGCGTGCGTGGTGAAGCTGAGCCCGTGCCCGCGAGACTTGATCTACCATTACCGTTACTCCGCTGCTGGGGTCGCCGGGGTGGTGGCGAACCGATTATTTGCGACTTTCGCAACCATATCCGGCCTTCTGAAATAGATCGCGCGGCCACAGCGGATCGGCAGACCGTTAGCCGGCACGATGATGATTTCGTCGTCGCGCAGATCCTGCTGCATCTCGGATGCCGCGATCAGCGACCGGCGGATCTCATGGACGTTGACGTTGATGCCGCGCGAGGTCGAACCGAAGTTCAGGCCGAACGGCTTTTGCCGCCCTTGATTGTCGCCTTCGGACCAGGCCAGGACACCATGGGCGCCGAGCTGGTCGCTGAGATCCTTGCCGGCGCCGCCGGCACGTATCGCCGCATAGCCGACCCAGGCGGCGGCATCGATCCAGGCGCGGGTACCCTCGCGGCCCCAGGCCTCGGTCATCTGACCGACCGACTGAAACAGCAAATGCAACGAGACGCCGTATTTGCGGCCGATGTCGCGCGCGGTTTCCAGGGTTTTCATCCGGCCGAGCCGCGCGGCCTCGTCGAGCAGGAACAACACCCGCCCCCGGGTCCAGCCATCGGCCATGTAAGCCGTATTTAAGAGGGCGCCTACCAGCACCCGGGCAATCGCCGGTGTCGTCTCGAGGGTGCGCAAGCTGATATTCAAAAACACGGTAGTCCGGCCGATCAGCAGGGCGCGCGGATCGAAGTCGCCAACCGACACCATCTCGGCGTAAGCGCTGGTGAACAGCCATTCGATGCCCTTGGCGGCGTTCAGATAGACGCCGCTGAAGGTCTCCTCCGCCTTGCACTTCATCAAGGTGGCGGCGATGCGCCGCGCCATCCGGCTGCGGCTCGAGGCGCGGATGCCCGCCAACAGGGTCAGCATGTCATCTTCGGGAACCGCGATCCCGCGCGCGAGCGTCGCCAGGCTGATGTCGCCCGCTTCGAGATCGGACCATACCAGATGCGCCAACAGACACGTCACCAGCGCGCGGCCCATCGGCGAGAAGAACGGGTCTTCGCCGCGGCCGGAACCGGCAGCCGCCGCTTCGTCGTAAATCCACGATACGACGCTCCTGACGTGCAGTTCGGCTTCGGGGTGGGTGATGTCGATCCAGCCCAGCACGTTAAAGCCGGTGGCCGGTGGCAGGGTTTCGTCCTCGCTGGGGATGCCGATGTGCACGACCTGTTTACGTTGGCGCCGCAATGCGCCGTCGAGCATCGGCCCGAGCTCGATCGACGGGTCGAGAATTACGCTGCTACCGATCCAGGCTAGGACCGTCGAGACCGCGGATGTCGTCTTGAAGCCGCCCGGCCCGGCGAAGATGAGGCTGTGCCCGCTGCCCTCAGTGCAGGGGTCGATCAATAGCGGCGCCTTGCCGCCCATGCCCCATGTACGCTCGTCGCGGGGGCTGAACGGCATCCCGGCGACTTTGCGGTCCTGATCGACGCGATACGCCTCGCCGACGACGATGCCGCCATAGAGCTTGTGCGGGCCTGGGAACAGCTTGCGGGCGTCAGCCATCGATCGCCATTGGGTATGGCCGTGGTTGTCGGTCACGCCCCGTTCGATCGCCCGCACAGCGCCGCCCGGCCGTGCTGTCAATCTGCGCCGGCCGCGGTAGCGTAAACGCCAAACCTGGAACAGACCGAGCAGCAGCATCGCCAGAAAGACCGTCGGCACCGCCGCGGCCAATACCAGCCAGAGGTTCACCCACCAGTTGGCCAGCCACCATTGCGTCGCATCCCACCAAGCGAGGGGCGTGAACGGCGTCCCGGTGCCCTTGCTCCATAGCGCCGAAGCCGAGACGAGCCACAAGCCCGCGGCCGAAATGGCCGCCAGGATCAAGGCGAGCGGCCGCAGCATCACGCGAGGCATGATCGATCCTTTCGGGGGAAGGCTGGATTCGATGCCGGGCCACCCGGCCGCCGTCCTATTGCACGGCTTCCGCGGCGCGGTAGTAGACCGACGGCACCGAAAACCCGTGGGTGTCGCGGCGGCAGAACGCGACGATGTCGATCAAGTTGCGCAGGATCGCCAGTAGCTTGTCGTCGGGGATATTCCGGCCCGCCTCACTGGTCTTCGCCATCAATGCCAGCGGCGTGAACGGGTCGCCCTCCTCAGCGTGCCAGGTGGTCAAACCGCCGGGATGGCCGGCGGCCAGCAGTCGGAGGTAGGCGAAGGCTTCCGCACCACGCAATTCCTGCATCGCGACGCGATCGGGCCGCATCCGCAACGAGGCTTCGACCGTATTTTCGGCCGAGACGTTCGCCGACCCGTAGAACATCGAGACGCGGTTGCGCAATGGCAGCGGGCCGAATTCGTCGGTGTCCTCGATCGTCACCAGTCTCTCGTCGCCCGGGATCTCCTGCATCAGCCGCCGTAACAGTGAAGTCTTGCCTGATCCGGTGCTGCCGGTCGCCGCGATCGTCTTCTTCGCCTTGACCGCGAGCGCGAAGAAGGCGGGCCAGTCCGGCGCCTGGTAGAGGGCGAGCAGTTCCGTATCGGCGTCGCTGTGCTCGTCGGGCCGGTTTGCCGCTTGCCGCATCAGATCGCCAAAGTCACGATCGCGCACCCTGTGCACCATCTTTGACGGGATGCGGATCGTGACCGAGATCGTCCCCGGGGCGGTCACCGGCGGCCGGCACAGGGTACACCGCTGGCCGTCGGGCAAGGTCGTCATGCAGATCGGGTGTACCGGATCGAATGGTTTCGACAATAGCGAGCCGGCCAAGAGGCCGATCGCATCCAGCCGCTGGAAGTCGAACGCCTCGACATTACGCCAGGACCACCCCCGGTGCTGCTCGATCCCGACCTCGCCCGGCCGCTGCACCACCACCTCGGTTGTCGCCGGATCGTCCAGCGCGTCCTGGAGCGGGGCCAGCAGGTGGCGCAGCGTGGTCTCGCCGTTTCTCATTGCCGCGCTGCTCGCAGTCTGTAGCTGTCGGAAAAGTCGATCGGTGTCGTCAGCCAGATTGCGATCGTCTCGCCCTGGTGCTTCGAAAAGGTCGGAGCGATGTTGATCTGCGCCTGCAGGATCTGCTCGGCGAGATTGTTGGCGCTGTCGGTCGAGATGTAGGTGTTGCCGCCCTTCGAGACGGCCGCCTGCACGATGCCGAGACCGCTCTCGGTCAGGCTTAGGATCACCGCCCCGCCAAAGCGCTCGAGGTAGTGATTGTCGACCGCCCCATCGAAGCCCGTGCGCCCGAGATCGTCCGCCATCGGGTTGCCGGCGAGCGGGACCCAGATGCCGTTGGGGGTGTGGGCGTAGGTCGAAACCGCGAGTAACCGGCTGCCGCCGTTTTTGCCCATCAACTCGTAGCGGCCGATGACTTGCGTCCCCGCCTCCATCAAGAGCACGCCCTTGGGGCTGTAGACCGGCCCCGGCAGATGGCACAGCAATGGCCCGGGCAGGTCGCTCTCGATCGCGGTATCGAGCACGCAGGGCAGCAGCCCCGGCATCAGCTGATAGGTGTCGTCGATCGCCGGCGACGCCTTGACGCCCGGCAGGCTCGACGCCTGGAACGCGAGCCCGGTCTGCGGCGGATCGGCGGGCATCGCCGTCGCCGGCTTCGGGCCGTCGGTATGCGGTACCACGTAGGACAGCATTGCCGGCCGAACCGGCGCCCCAGCCGCCCGCAGCTGTCCGCGAAGGGCTGGCATGATCGGCGGTGCCGAGACCGGTGTGGGCGCCGGCGTGGTCGTTGCCGGCGATGACGCAGGCGCGTCGGCCTTTGCCGCCTGATACGGCACAACCACGCCGATAAACGGCTCATCCCCCTTCTGCGCTTCCGGCGTGTGCTGCGGCTTGCCGCGGGTGAAGAGAAAGGCCAGCAGCACCACGACCCCGAGCGCGATCAGCAGCCATCTCCGCCGTCGCCAGATCGGCAGTGGCTCGGGCTCCTCGTCCTCCTCCCATGCGTCGTTGGCGCGAAACTCGCTCATCGGGCTTTCGCCTGCAGAATGTCCCGCCGAACCGTCGGCGTCGTCGTCCCGGTGCCGGCGGGCTTACCGGCCGGGTCGTAAGCGGTGTTGATGATGTCGAGCACGTTCGGGCCGAGCCGCAGCCGGAAGTGCGGCGCGATCTCTTCGACCACAACAAAATCACCGGCACCATGCTGCCGGGCGAGCCGTTCGCTGCCGTCATCGCCGACGACATAGACCGCGGGTTTCTCGGACAGCCCCGGAAACCGCATCAAGGTCCATTGCCCGTTGTCCATCGGGCAACGGGGCTGGATCGGAGTCGGCCGCCGGCCCTTGGCCAAGTAGTGACATATGTCATCGGCGCCATTGAAGGCGTCGGTCCGCAATTGTTCCTCAGCCGCCGCCTGCGCGATCGTGCTGACGCTGTGCCGAGTGGCCCTCGTCCGAACAACACCCGCTTTCTGGGCCGCAGCCGGTGCTCCTGCCACCGCCGCACCGCTTTTGAAGATCAGGTTGAGCACAACGCCCGGCGCGTCCGCGGCGCCGTCGGCATCGGGATGAGCCAACAGCCGAAACGGATAGACCTTCTGCGCGCCCGCGGATGACATCGTGATCACCGTCATCGTGCTTTCTCCGGGCATCACCGGCCACAAGGTCAGGTTGTTGCCGAGCGGCGTGTCCTTGATCTCCGACGGCGCCGCCCCCTGCCAGCCCGCATCCGCCAGCGCCCCATCCTTATTGGGTTTCCCGGTCTGCACGACGCGATAGACGCTCTCGCCCGGCGGGAAGGTGATCGTGGTCGGCTGGCCGATGACGCCGATGATCTCGGTGCGCAGCAATGGCGAGTACGGCACGACGCGGATCTGCGCGGCACTCTGCGTGGTGTCGGCCGCCGCGGCCTGGCCGAGCGCGGCAAACGAGACCGAGGCGAGCAGGATTGCCGAGGCGATACGCATCACTGCCTCCTCTGGTCCGGGCTGTCGGAGCTCGCGCTGTACCCCAGCACCTGAAACCCACCCGGGTTGTCGCTGCGGTCGTCCGGCCGCATCGGCAGTTCGGGATGCCACTGGAAATCGACGGTCGCACTCCAGGACTGTATCGTGTCCCGGTTCCCGCCGCGCCAGACCGTGCGGTCGAACTGCACCAGGTAGCGGCGCGTCTCGCCGTCCTTGCCGATCGCCAGCGGGTGGAACCGGAAGTTTTCGACGTGACATGACCGTCCTTGCCCAGCGCCTTGACCGGGCTCAACGGCGCATTGCGGCCGGCCGCGTAGCGCGCCTGCTCGTCTGGCGTCGACATCAGCTTGGTGACGTGGTCGTCGCGCTCGTCCATCTCGGGGACCCAGCCCTCGCGCGCCTCGATGTAGCGTCTGAGGTATTGCCGCTCGACCGCAGCACCGAAGATCTTCGGCGCATCCTGGAGACCGACCGGCTCGCCGATGATGCCGGTGATTTGTCCACCAGGAAGAATTTGACCTCGCTCGTCTTCAGCGGCAGCAAGTGTCACCCAGCCGAAGATCGAAGCGGCAAAACAGGCCACCCCGACGCCGCCGATCACCCAGCCAGCGACGATCGCGGACCGGCCCAGGATGACGCGCTCCGCCGCCAGATCCATGACAGCGCGGAATTTTGCGTTCTTCGCCGCGTCAATCAGCGGCTTCGCCGTCCACGGCGATATCTTGCTGATCGCGTTCACTGCGGCAGCGCCCCGAAATCGAGGTGGTCGGGCACCAGCCCCCAGGTCGGATCGTCCTGGTGCACCATCGGCAACGGCGCGTCACTGGTGTTGGCGCATGCCGCAAGAAAGCAAAGCGCCAGCGCGAGCCACGCAAGCCTGGATCATTTAACGATCTCCTCTGCTGAGCGAGCGGCCGACCGGCCCTTTGCGCGCCAGGGCGGTCGTCGCCCGGCGCACCGCCGGCGGTAGCCAGCGGCGCCCGACTGTCGCCCGCGCACCGCGCGCAGCACTACCCGCGCCGCCTTGCCGTAAGCTGCCGCGCCGCGCCGAATGTCGCGGCATGAAGCCCGCAGAGCCGTGATAGACGCCATGCCGCGATCGCCCGCGAGAACGTCCGGGATTTTGCTTCACAGCCCCGCCGCAGCCCGAGCAGCATGCCGACTTGCGCCAGGCCCCCAGGATCACGAGGCTATTGTCACCGCCGCGGCCGCCGCGCGCGAACAGACTGTTGCATCATGGTGAGTTCGGCTGCCGCCATCAGCTGGATCATCGCCAGCGCCATGAGCTGGGTCGCGCAGCCGCCGACCAAGACGCTGAACCAGCCCGCGGTAAAGCGCCGCGTGCCGGGATCACGGCCAGCGCCAGAAACACCGGACCGACCACGACGACGCGACGTTGAGAATGGCGCCACCATGTAGACAGCAAAGCTAAAAAGCACACGTGACAGTGACAACCAAAACCACCATAACGGCCGAGGCCGAGCGGATCGACATCAATCGCCCACGGGAGCTGGTGATAGACCCTTGAACGTCGCCTTGACACGGTATTCAAGACATGGTCGAGAGCCGGACGCCGGAATGTCGTTGCCGCCCAGCGCGGCGCCGACGGTATTCGGCACCGCCGTAAGGAACAGGTCGCTGATATATTGCGTGTAATACTGCCCGCCTCCAGAGCACGATCACGCAGGCCGCAACCGCAAAGTCCTTGCAGACCGCCGGCAGTGTCTTATGCCCGATAGGCGATATCAGACGCCGACGACGACCAGCCAAAACGTAACCATCGCCAGCCCGATCGGCTGCATCGTCGAGCAGACGTTGCCGATCATCGCCTGGAGCTGCGCCAATCAGCGGCGTAATCAGCCCGGTATAGAGCTGTTCGAAAAGGTCCACGTACCCATGACGGTTCTCCTTCGATTGACGCGGCATCCACCAGCCGTAGGCCAACAGAACCCGATCGCCATCGCAGCGAGGGCGACCAGACGCGATAAACCAGTGGCCGTGCTGAAACATGTAAATCGCGAGCAACATTGCCGCTCAAACCGGCCATCACTTTGGAGCTTACCTCGAAAAACGATCGAATGTCCGATTCTCTTTGGCATCGCTGAGCGTTATCGCATTCGGATCGGTGCGTGCTTCGCCGGGATTATCGTTACACGCCGCCAGCTTTGCCTTTACTCTGGTCAGGGTGCGCCTGAACCAGGAGACGGTGTGCACAGATGGCGGGCGCGGCACGATCCGGGCCGTGGGGTGACCGCAGCCGCTAGCGGCGGCCGGTTGGCGGACCACCAAATCGCGTAATCACAGCGCGCCCGCCGGCCGAGGAACGCCGATCACGGTCGCAACGAGAAGTGGGCGAGATATGACGGTCATAATGCATAGCCTTTGGAGCTACTTCTTATGGGTTGCGCGTCTGCCGGCGAAGGCATCGCATGTCCTTCGTTCAATTTCTCGTTGTCGCGTTGCGCCAGTGCGTCGCGTTGCGCGGCATAAACGGCGTTGATCGCCGTGAGCTGGGCGGCCTCATTGGTCGTCCACACCTGCTCAAGCTCGATCTGCGCCTGGGCGTCCTGGACGTCCTTGGGCGAGCTCGAAGCGGTCAGATGTTCGCGCAACGCCTGGAGCGCCGCGGCGTGGGTCTGCAAATCGGTGTATGCCGCCTGCGCCGCACCTTGCTCGCCCGGCGATGCTGTTGGCATTTGTAACCAGCTGCTGGCTGGCCCAACTGGCATCGGTCGGGGTGTAGACATGGTTGGCCGAGTAGGCGCCGGCGGTCAGGCTCGACAGGCTGGACAGGACGCCCGAGATTTCCGGCAGGCCGCCCTGCCCGTAAGAGCGGCCGTTGACCAGGTTCAAAACCGCATAAGCGTTGACCGGCAGGCTGCTGCCCAGGCCCGCGATGTTTAACAACCCCAGCGCACTGCCGAGACTTGGGTTGTGGACCCAATTCTCGAGCATCGTCAGCTCATTGGTGTATTGTTGCAGCTGCGTTGTGTATTGCTGAACCTGCTGCAGCCACTGCAAATTCTGGGTCGCCCACGACTTGACCTCACCTGCATAACGCTGGAGATCGAGCGCATAGGCCTTGACATCGTTCTGAAGCTGCTGAGCCCATTGGCCCAAGGCCGCCGTGTCGATCACCGGCAAGTCAGCACGCGCCGGCAGCGAATAGCCGGCAGCGAGCGCGATGCCCGCCGCCATGCCGAGAAGCGCGCGTCTGACGCGGGTCATTCCGCCGCCTCCCGCATTTCCCCGGAAGTGTCGTCACGCGCGCCAATGCGATCAACCCGCTGCAGGTCTTCCTCGCGCGCCGACAGCACGCGGATAAAGCGGTCAAGGCCTCGCATCGGCAGTTGCGCGACAACGCTCTTGTCGCCCTGGACCAGCAAGAACAGCCCCTCGCCGCCCTGCAACCCGCGCAACGCCTCGAATTGCCCGCTGCTCAGCTTGAGGCCGTCGACATAGTCCTCACGGGTGCCGCGCGGGTTCGCGAGATGAAATTGCGACGGGCACTGCTCGACCAGGATGTTGACGATGCCGCTGTCGATGATGTCGCGCGGCGATTGGGTGATGAACACAACGGCGCCGTTGCGGCTGCGGATCGTGCGTAGCTGCTTCTCGATGATGGCGCGGAAGGTCGGATCGATCAGGGCCCGCCAGCCCTCATCGCACGGGATCAAGAGCGGCGTGCCGTCGAGCAATAGCGATATCCGGTGGTAGAGATAGGCCAGCGCCGGCCCGCGAGCGCGCTCGTTCTCCAGCAGCGCCGTCGTATCCAGCCCGTTCAATTGCCCGAAGCGGACGGTGTCGACCGGCGCGTCGATGACCCAGCCGAGATCGCCGCCCCAGCACCACTTTTCGAGACGAGCCCCCGCCCCTTCCGGTTCGTTGTCGAAGAATGCTCGCAGCTCGCCGAGCCCACGGTCCTCGGGAGGCAACTCCATGATCGTGGACAATCCGAGTGCCAAGCGGCGGCCTTCTTCCTCGGTCATCCTCCCGCCGATGCAGCCGCGGATCAGATCGGTCAGGAACTCGATGTTGCGCGGCGTGGCGTCGAGCGCCTTCAACGGCGCGAAGTGCGGCTCCCCTGCCCCGAGCACGGCATAGTCGCCGCCCATGCGATGGATCAGCAGGTCCCAGCCGCGCTTATGGTCGAGCGCCACGACACGGGCGCGCCCCGCCGTCATCGCGAGCAGGAACGCCGCCAAGGTGGTTTTGCCCGATCCCGTGGCGCCGGTGATCAGCGTGTTGCCGACATCGCCGACCTGCCAGTGGAAGCGATAGGGTGTCCCGGCCAGGGTACGGAAGATCGCAATCGGCGGTCCCGGCCAGTGGCCGCGCTCCTCGCCCGCCGGCCAGTTGTAGAGCGGTGCGAAGGCAACAAAGTTCGACGACTTCACAAAGCCTGGCCGCGGCCGCCAGAACCCGCCTGATGGCAGCATCGACAGATAGGCGGCCGGCAGGGCGTGCGTCATACGGGTCGCCACTAGCCCGCACGCCGCGAGGTCGCGCCAGGCGGCATTGCCGACCTCCGCGATCGCGCGCGGGCTGTCGGCAAAGGCGATCAGGACCAGGCTATGGTCGCCCAGCACCCACTTGCGCGACATCAGCTCGTCGGCCGCCGTGGTCAATGCCTCGGACTGGCTGCGCGCCTTGTCCCCGGCCGCGAGCATCTTGTTCTGCTTACGTCCGACCGCACCCATCCCGGCCGCGTTGGACAGGAAACGGTAGGACTGCATCAACGTGCAGCGGTAGGGCGCCACCGCCAGCCCGTGGAACATCCCGGGCCAGGTGGTCGCCGGATATTCCTTGAAGGCGTACATCGCGGCATAGGCCGGATCGCCGGCGCCATGGATCTCGAGATGCTTGCGCCGGAACCGCAGGGCTTCGGAGAACATGGCATGGCCCATGCGCCCGGTCGTGGCGCCGATCTGGCGCCAGGCGCCGGTCATCGCGAAGACAATCGCCTCGGCGATCTCATCGAAGATCACCCGCCCGCGCCGGACGTAGCCAAGGCGGCGCAGACCGAACATGCCGAGCTGCGCTTGCAGCAGATCGCAAATCTCATTGAGCCGGCTCTTTCGTTCGTTGATCCCGACCCGCGGGTCGGTGCCCGCGTCGGCCAGGAACCGAGCAACGCTCTGCGCTGCTGCCGGCGGCGCATGCACCTGGACCGCAAGGAACAGACGGTTCGCATACAGCAGGCCGCGAAACAGGCTGTCCCGATAGGCTGTGTCCAGCTTGCGCGCGAACGGCGCGCGGTGCAGCCCCGCCTCGTAGCCCGAAGGGTCGGCCTCGCCGCGGCACTGGTAGACCGTCAGCTCGACATCCTCGGCCGCGATGTTCTTCAGCGCGTTGTGCAGCCGGTCGAACCACGCGGCGATGTCGGTGTCGTCGGCGGTGTCGGGGAAAACTCCATCAGCCGAGAACATCGCCAGGACGCCATTGCCCCTGGTCAGCACCACGTCGTCGGCGATGTGATCTTCGAGCGGGATTTTGTCGCCGAGCAGAGCCTCGGGGCGCCGCTTAACCACTGCTCGCCACCTCGCGGCCCGACCGCGCCGGCTGGGTTGGCAGGCTATCCAAGGTGCGGCACCCGGTGCACACCGTCAGCACCCAGAGCCGCACCGTGCGGAACCAGTGGTAATCCCATGACGTGAGCCGCCGCAGCCCCATGTGGATCGGGATCGCCGCCGCCCAGAACAAGACCGGCGAGCGCCAGATCGTCGGCGCCGACAATTCGAGGCCGGCGGCGAACGTCACCATAACGTTCAGTGCCAGCGCCTCGAACGGCACGCCCCAGGTCAGCGCCGGGCGCGTCAGGGCGAGGTAGAGCATTTCGCGGCCGGCCATGTCAGCGGCACGGGTCGCGGTCGGCTATATTGCCGCCTAGGCCGGGCATCCGGCCTGCCCGGGCATCAACTCGAGCATTGGTTTCAGCGATGTGGATCGCCGGTAAAGCGGTGTCGAACGCGACGATTAAATCCCAAAGATCATCGTACTCCGGCCGAAAACCTGCCTGGCCGCCTTGGCCGTACGCGCTAGGGGTCACCCGCACGTCGCGCCCGGCGACATCGTCAAGCCACGCGCGCGCCTTGGCGAACGTCCGGAGTAGCCTCTTCTCCTGCTCGGTCATCTTTCTAGCCGGCGCCGAGGAACGTCTGGACCACCCAGGAGGCGCAGACCAGGACGGCTCCGCCGCCGATCGCGCTCCAGAAGTGGCTCCAGCTGCCATGCAGCATCGCCCGCGCGCCGGCAATCGCGACGGCGATGATCACCAAGGTTGTCCCGAACGTGCCGGTGACGAAGGTTGAAACTGTCTGGACGATCGTGAGCCACGACATCGGCTATTTTCCCTCGTTTGCGAACACTAGCTCCCGCCCGGTTGGCGAGGGCTTGGTGAATGGATTGGCGGCGGTCGGGGGCTGCGGTTGGTTCGTGGCCGCCGTTGCTTGCGGCGCCGGGCCGGCGGCCTTCACCGCGCTAATGGCGGTCAGAACCGCACGCGCATACCCGTTCGTAATCCCCCGCGACGGGCTGCCGGTGTTGTAGCGGCTGAACAACTCGATCAGCCGGGCGGCGGCCGCCACGGCTTTGCACGGCTGGAACGCATCGGCGACGCCCAGACCCAGCAGCGCCAAATTGCGGCTGTTGATCTGCCAGGCGCCGAGGTCGACCGAGTGGCCGGCGGCGATCAGCCGCCTCGCCATTTCGATCACGCCCGCGCCCCGAAGCACCTGTCCCGAGGTGTCGTCGTGCAAGGTCATCGTCTCGAGGCCGCTTTCCTGGCGCGCGATCGCCACCAGCATCCCGGGGTCCTCGGCCGGGGCACAGTGCAGCGCTAGCGTCAGTGCGGCTGGGATGCTCAGCGCGGTCATGACGAGTCACCGCTGCCGACGGTTCGGTCGGGACAGGCAATTTTACAATCAGAGGTTGGCAACAGGCCGGTGTGTGCTTTACACACAGATAGCTGTCGCATGGAAGTACTCTCCATCCGTCAGTTAGGCGTGGGGTCGGTGCTCGCTACACCAACCCCACGCCGCTCACTGGGTCGCACCAGCAGGTCTACAGCTGCAAAGGCTGCCCCCGCATAAAACTATGAGTCAAGCGTCAGTTTGCGGGGCTCGTGGTCTGAACTGAAGTCGTCGAGTCCCCGCTCTGCGGACTGGAGAACCCTGCCAAGGGCTCGTCAAAGCCGCGGAAATCCGCGGTTCCGACAGCCCAAAACTCTGCCACGGGTTCTCGCGCAAGACTGACGAAAGCCAATGCGCCGGGAGAAAAGCTGCACAACCGGCTTCAGCTTGATGGGCCGCCCAAACTGCCTCAAATCCGTGCGGATCGAGTGAGCTCAGCGGCTCGCTGCTGCGCCCCAATGCGCCAATAAGACGGCCAATAACCGGGGTGGCGTCTGTTCGGACATCTCAATTCAGTCGCCCTATCGGATGAGACCGGGATCGATGCCTGTCATGCGGGACGAATAGGAAGGCAAGCCAATCAAGCCTCGCGACGTAAATCTGATCCGCGAGGACGAAATCGGACCGAGCGGCTATGCTCGATGTGTCAATTTCCGGTCGCAACCGTCGATTTA
>CAWJTR010000028.1:0-22494 GCA_963845735.1 uncultured Alphaproteobacteria bacterium
CTGACCTGGGGCGTGCCGTTCGAGGCGCTAGCACTGAACGCTATGGTGACGTTTGCCGCCGGCCTCGAATTGTCGGCGCCGACGATCTGGCGCTCGCCGGTCTTGCTCTGGGCTGCGGCGATCCCGATCCACATGGGGCTGCGACGGCTCACGTCATGGGATTACCACTGGTTCCGCACAGTGCGGCTCTGGGCGCTGACGGTGTGCACCGGGTGCCGCACCTTGGATAGCCTGCCAACCCAGCCGGCGCGATCGGGCCGCGAAGTGGCGAGCAGTGGTTAAGCAGCGCCCCGAAGCTCTGCTCGGCGACAAAATCCCGCTCGAAGATCACATCGCCGACGACGTGGTGCTGACCAGGGAAATGGCGTCCCGGCGATGTTCTCGGCTGATGGAGTTTTCCCCGACACCGCCGACGACACCGACATCGCCGCGTGGTTCGACCGGCTGCACAACGCGCTGCAGAACATCGCGGCCGAAGATGTCGAGGTCACCGGTCTACCAGTGCCGTGGCGAGGCCGACCCTTCGGGCTACGAGGCGGGGCTGCACCGCGCGCCGTTCGCGCGCAAGCTGGACACAGCCTATCGGGACAGCCTGTTTCGCGGGCTGCTGTATGCGAACCGTCTGGTCCTTGCGGTCCAGGTGCATGCGCCGCCGGCGGCAGCGCAGAGCGTGGCTCGGTTCCTGGCCGACGCGGTCACCGACCCGCGGGCAGGGATCAACGAACGAAAGAACCGACTCAACGAAATCTGCTATTTGTTGAAAGTGCAGCTCCGCGCGTTCGGGCTGCGCAGCCTTGGCTATGTCCGGCGCGGGCGCGTGGTCTTCGATGAGATCGCCGAGGCGATTGTCTTCGCGATGACGGGAGCCTGGCGCCAGATCGGCGCCACGACCGGGCGCATGGGCCATGCCATGTTTCCGAGGCGGTGCGGTTCCGGCGCAAGCATATCGAGATCACGGCGCTGGCGATCCGGCCTATGCCGTCATGTTCGCGTTCAAGGAATACCGGCGACCATGGCCCGGGATGTTCCACGGGCTGGCGGTGGCGCCATACCGCTGCACGCTGATGCAGTCCTCCGTTTCCGTCCAACGCGGAAGGGATGGGGGCGGTCGGCCGCAAGCAGAACAAGATGCTGGCGGCCGGGGATAAGGCGCTGAGCCAGTCCGAGGCATTGAGCGACGGCCGCCGACGAGCTGATGTCGCGGAAGTGGGTGCTGGGTGACCATAGCCTGGTCCTGATCGCCTTTGCCGACAGTCCGCGCGCATCGCGGAGGTCGGCAACGCCGCATGGCGCGACCTCGCCGCTTGCGGCTTGTGGCGACCCGTATGACCAAGGCACTGCAGGCCGCCTATCTCTCGATGCTGCCCAGGCGCTTCTGGCCGCCACGGCCTGGCTTCGTCAAGTCATCGAATTTTGTCGCCTTCGCCCCCCTTTACAACTGGCCGGCGGGCGAGGACGGGTCATTGGCCGGGACCGCCGATCGCGACGTTTCGGACCCTGGCCGGCACGCCCTTCCGCTTCCACTGGCAGGTCGGGATGTCGGCAACACGCTTGTGACCGGCGCCACCGGTTCGGGTAAAACGACCTTGGCGGCGTTCCTGCTCGCGATGACGGCGGGGCGCGCCAGTATCGTGGCGCTCGATCATAAGCGCGGCTGGGACCTGCTGATCCACCGCATGGGTGGCGACTATGCGGTGCTGGGGGCAGGGGAGCCGCACTTCGCGCCGTTGAAGGCGCTGGACGCCTCGCCGCGCAACATCGAGTTCCTGACCGACCTGATCCGCGGCTGCATCGGCGGGAGGATGACCGAGGAAGAAGGCCGCCGCTTGGCACTCGGACTGACCACGATCATGGAGTTGCCCCCGAGGACCGTGGGCTCGGCGAGTTGCGAGCGTTCTTTGACAACGAACCGGAAGGGGCGGGGGCTCGTCTCGAAAAGTGGTGCTGGGGTGGCGATCTCGGCTGGGTCATCGACGCGCCGGTCGACACCGTCCGGTTCGGCCAATTGAACGGGCTGGATACGACCGCGCTGCTGGAGAACGAGCGGGCGCGCGGGCCGGCGCTGGCCTATCTCTATCACCGCATATCGCTATTGCTCGACGGCACGCCGTTCTTGGTCCCGTGCGATGAGGGCTGGCGGGCCCTGATCGACCCGACTTTCCGCGCCAACATCGAGAAGCAGCTACGCACGATCCGTAGCCGCAACGGCGCCGTCGTGTTCATCACCCAATCGCCGCGCGACATCATCGACAGCGGCATCGCCAACATCCTGGTCGAGCAGTGTCCAACGCAATTTCATCTCGCGAACCCGCGCGGCACGCGTGAGGACTATGTCGACGGCCTGAAGCTGACCAGCGGGCAATTCGAGGCGTTGCGCGGGTTGCAGGGCGGCGAGGGGCTGTTCCTGCTGGTCCAGGGCGACAAGAGCGTTGTCGCGCAACTGCCGATGCGTGGCCTTGACAGCTTCATCCGCGTGCTGTCGGCGCGCGAGGAAGACCTGCAGCAGGTTGATCGCATTGGCGCGCGTGACGACACTTCCGGGGAAATGCGGGAGGCAGCGGAATGACCCGCGTCAGACGCGTGCTTCTCGGCATGGCGGCGGGCATCGCGCTCGCTGCCGGCTATTCGCTGCCGGCGCGTGCTGAATTGCCGGTGATCGACACGGCGGCATTGGGCCAATGGGCTCAGCAGCTTCAGAACGATGTCAAGGCCTATGCGCTCGATCTCCAGCATTATGCCGGTGAGGTCAAGTCGTGGGCGACCCAGAATTTCAGTGGCTGCAGCAGGTTCAACAATACGCGACGCAGCTGCAACAATACACCAATGAACTGACGATGTTCAACAATTTGGTCCACAACCCAAGCCTCGGCAGTGCGCTGGCGTTGTTAAACATCGCCGGCCTGGGCAGCAGCCTGCCGGTCAACGCTTATGCGGTTTTGAACCTGGTCAATGGCCGCTCTTACGGGCAGGGCGGCCTGCCGGAAATCTCCGGCGTCCTGTCCGGCCTGTCGGGCCTGACCGCCGCCGCCTACTCGGCCGACCATGTCTACACCCCGACCGATGGCAGTTGGGCCAGCCAGCAGCTCATAACAAATGCCAACAGCATCGCCGGCGAGCAGGGCGCGGCGCAGGCGGCCTACACCGATATGCAGACCCATGCCGCGGCGCTTCAGGCGCTGCGCGATCATCTGACCGCCTCGAGCCGCCTAAGGACGTTCAGGACGCCCAGGCGCAGATCGAGCTTGAGCGAGTCTGGACGACCAACGAGGCCGCCCAGCTCACGGCGATCAACGCAGCCTATGCCGCGCAACGCGACGCGACGAAGCAACGCGCGAATGAGCAACTGGCGAAAGACCTGGATGCCTTCACCGGCGACACGACCCCATAAAAACTAGCTCCAAAGGCTATGCATTATGACCGTCATATCTCGCCCACTTCTCGTTGCGACCGTGATCGGCGTCTCCTCGGCCGTCGGGCTCGCTGTGATTGTCTATTTGGTGGTCCCCAACCGGCCGCCGGTAGCGAGCTGGGTCACCCCGCCGGCCCGGATGGTGCCGCGCCCGCCAGATGTCCGCACGGTGACGTGGTTCAAGGCGCACGTTCCGGAGCTACAGGCTAAGCTCGCCGCGTGCAAAGACAACCCCGGCGAAGCACGCACCGATGCTGAATGCGACAACGCTCAGCATGCTCAATGGGATCGGAGCTTCGATGCTTTTCTAGGCAAGTCAAAGTGATTGTCGGTTTGGGCGGCTTGTTGCTCGCGATTTACATGTTTCAGCACGGCCACTGGTTTATCGCGTTGGTCGCCCTCGCTGCGATGGCGATCGGGTTCTGTTGGCCTAGCTGGCGGATGCCGCGTCAATGATCAGCACCTGAACGTTTTTCGCCTCACTCTATACCGCGCTCATCACGCCGCTATTGGCGCAGCTCCAGGCGATGATCGGGACGGTGATCTCGACGATGGCGCCGATCGCTACGGCGATGGCTGTCATTGCGGTCGCCGTCAGCGGTGCTGAGGTCGCGTTCGGACAAAAGACATTCCCGGGGATTCAAAAGGGACGTGGCGATTGCGGCTATCGTCGCCGTGCTCGCAACGAGCACGTATTATACGCAATATATTAGCAATCTGTTTCTTACTGGCGTACCGAATACGCTAGGAAACGTCCTGGGAGCAACAACAAATCCGGCGTCCTCTCTCGACCATGTCTTGAATACCGTAGTCAAGGCGACGTTTGAGGATTATCACCAGCTCCCGTGGAGATTGATGTCGATCCCGCTCGGCCTCGGCCTTATCGTGATATTGGCTGTAACTGTCACGTGCCTGCTTTTTAGCTTTGGCGTTTACATGACGGCGACAATCATCAACGTCGTCGTAGCTAATCGGCCCGGTATTTCTGATTTTGGGTATCACACCCATCACCCGGCGCTTTACCGCGGGCTGGTTCAGCGTCTTGGTCGGCGGGTGCATCACGCAAGTTCTGGCGCTCGGCGTGATCCAGCTTATGGCAACCGCCGAATTGACTATGATTCAAGGTTTTATCACGGCGGCGGCCCCGGCCGCCGGCGGTGACAATAGCATCGTGATCCTGTGGGGCCTGACCGAGTCGGCAATGCTGCTTGGGCTGACGGCGGCGGCCGTAAAGCAAATCCCTGCGATCTCTCGCGCCGTCGGGCATGGCGTCTACCATAGCAGTGCTGGGCTTCATGCCGCGACATTCGGCGCCGGTGCGGCACTCGGGAAGGCGGCGACAGGTGGTGTTTCGCGTGGTGCCGGTGCGGCAGTGGGCGCCGCTGTCTACATGGCCAGCGGTCGGCCGGGCGACGACCACCCCTGGCGCGGCAAGGGGCCGGTCGGCCGCTCGCTCAGCAGAGGAGATCGTTAAACATGATCAGGCTTGCTTGGCTCGCACTGGCGCTTTGCTTTCTGGCGGCCTGCGCCAACACCAGCGACGCGCCGTTGCCGATGGTGCACCAGGACGATCCGACCTGGGGGCTGGTGCCCGACCACCTCGATTTCGGGGCGCTGCCGCAATGAACGCGATCTGCAAGATGTCGCCGTGGACGGCGAAGCCGCTCAGCGACGCGGCGAAGAACGCAAAATTCCGCTCGGTCATGGATCTGGCGGCGGAGCGCGTGATTCTCGGCCGGTCGGCGATCGTCGCTGGCTGGGTGGTCGGTGCCGTCGGGGTGGCCTGTTTCGCCGCTTCGATCTTCGGCTGGGTGGCGCTGCTGCCGCTAAAGACGAGCGAGGTCAAATTCTTCCTGGTCGACAAATCGACCGGGATCATCGGCGAGCCGGTCGGGCTCCGGGATGCGCCGCGGATCTTTGGCGGCGCGGTAGAGCAGCAATACCTCAGACGCTACATCGAGGCACGCGAGGGCTGGGTCCCTGAGATGGACGAGCGCAACGACCACGTCACCAAGCTGATGTCGACGCCGGACGAGCAGGCGCGCTACGCGGCCGCCCGCTATGCGCCGTTGAGTCCGGTCAAGGCGCTGGGCAAGGACGGTCATGTCAACGTCGACAACTTCCGGTTCCACCCGCTGGCGATCGGCAAGGACGGCGAAACGCGACGCTACCTGGTGCAGTTCGACCGCACCGTATGGCGCGGCGCGAACAAGGATCCAATGCAGCCCTGGAGTGCGACCGTCGATTTCCAGTGGCATCCCGAACTGCCGATGCGGCCGGACGACCGCAGCGACAACCCGGGTGGGTTTCAGGTCCTGGGGTACAGCGCGAGCTCCGACAGCCCGGACCAGAGGAGGCAGTGATGCGTATCGCCTCGGCAATCCTGCTCGCCTCGGTCTCGTTTGCCGCGCTCGGCCAGGCCGCGGCGGCCGACACCACGCAGAGTGCCGCGCAGATCCGCGTCGTGCCGTACTCGCCATTGCTGCGCACCGAGATCATCGGCGTCATCGGCCAGCCGACCACGATCACCTTCCCGCCGGACGAGAGCGTCTATCGCGTCGTGCAGACCGGGAAACCCAATAAGGATGGGGCGCTGGCGGATGCGGGCTGGCAGGGGGCGGCTCCGTCGGAGATCAAGGACACGCCGCTCGGCAACAACCTGACCTTGTGGCCGGTGATGCCCGGAGAAAGCACGATGACGGTGATCACGATGTCATCCGCGGGCGCGCAGAAGGTCTATCCATTTCGGCTGCTGGCGCGTCCCGACGCCGACGGCGCCGCGGACGCGCCGGGCGTTGTGCTGAACCTGATCTTCAGAGGCGGCGCCCCGGCAACAGGAGCGCCGGCGGCGGCCCAGAAGGCGGGTGTTGTCCGGACGAGGGCCACTCGGCACAGCGTCAGCACGATCGCGCAGGCGGCGGCTGAGGAACAATTGCGGACCGGCGCCTTCAATGGCGCCGATGACATATGTCACTACTCGGCCAAGGGCCGGCGGCCGACCCCGATCCAGCCCCGTTGCCCGATGGACAACGGGCGATGGACCTTGATGCGGTTTCCGGGGCTGTCCGAGAAACCCGCGGTCTATGTCGTCGGCGATGACGGCAGCGAACGGCTCGCCCGGCAGCATGGTGCCGGTGATTTTGTTGTGGTCGAAGAGATCGCGTCGCACTTCCGGCTGCGGCTCGGCCCGAACGTGCTCGACATCATCAACACCGCTTATGACCCGGCCGGCAAGCCCACGGGCACCGGGACGACGGCGTCAACGGTCCAGCGCGACATTCTGCAAGCGAAAGCGCGATGAGCGAGTTTCACGCCAACGATGAATGGGAGGACGAAGAGCCGGAGCCGCTGCCGATCTGGAAACGGCGGAAATGGCTGCTGATCGCGCTCGGGGTAGTGGTGCTGCTGGCCTTTCTCTTCACCCGCGGCAAGCCGCAGCACACGCCGGAAGCGCAGAAGGAGGATGAGCCGTTTATCGGCGTGGTTGTGCCGTATCAGGCAGCAAAGGCCGACGCGCCTGCGTCGTCGCCGGCAACGACCACGCCGGCGCCCACACCGGTCTCGGCACCGCCGATCATGCCAGCCGTTCGCGGACAGCTGCGGGCGGCTGGGGCGCCGGTTCGGCCGGCAATGCTGTCCTACGTGGTACCGCATACCGACGGTCCGAAGCCGGCGACGGCGATGCCCGCCGATCCGCCGCAGACCGGGCTCGCGTTCCAGGCGTCGAGCCTGCCGGGCGTCAAGGCGTCGCCGGCGATCGACGACACGTATCAGCTGATGCCGGGGCTGCTGCCCTGCGTGCTCGATACCGCGATCGAGAGCGACCTGCCCGGGCCATTGCTGTGCCATCTGCCGGGGCCAGTCTACAGCCCTAAGGGCGTGCTCTTGATGGAGGGGGGGACGCAAGTCATCGGCCGCTACGAGTTGATGGGCAAAAACGGCGGCAGCCGGTTACTCGCGGTTTCGACCTACGCCCACACCCCCAACGGCATCTGGGTCCCCCCTCGCCGGCAACCCGATGGCGGACGATCTCGGGCGCACGGGCTTCGATGGGGCGGTCGACAATCACTACCTCGAGCGCTTTGGCGGGGCGGTGATCCTAAGCCTGACCGAGAGCGGTCTCGGCATCGTGCAGGCGGCCGTCTCGAAGGGCGGCAACACCTACATCTCGACCGACAGCGCCAACAATCTCGCCGAGCAGATCCTGCGGGCGCAGATCAACATCGCTCCGACCTTTTCGAAGCATCAGGGCGAGACGATCGCAATCTGGCTGACGACACCGATCGACTTTTCCGACAGCTACAGACTGCGAGCAGCGCGGGAATGACACATGGCGAGATCACGCTGCGCCACCTGCTGGCCCCGCTCCAGGACGCGCTGGACGATCCGGCGACAACCGAGGTGGTGGTGCAGCGGCCGGGCGAGGTCGGGATCGAGCAGCACGGGGGGTGGTCCTGGCGTAATGTCGAGGCGTTCGACTTCCAGCGGCTGGATGCGATCGGCCTCTTGGCCGGCTCGCTATTGTCGAAACCATTCGATCCGGTACACCCGATCTGCATGACGACCTTGCCCGACGGCCAGCGGTGTACCCTGTGCCGGCCGCCGGTGACTGCCCCGGGGACGATCTCGGTCACGATCCGCATCCCGTCGAAGATGGTGCACAGGGTGCGCGATCGTGACTTTGGCGATCTGATGCGGCAAGCGGCAAACCGGCCCGACGAGCACAGCGACGCCGATACGGAACTGCTCGCCCTCTACCAGGCGCAGGACTGGCCCGCCTTCTTCGCGCTCGCGGTCAAGGCGAAGAAGACGATCGCGGCGACCGGCAGCACCGGATCAGGCAAGACTTCGCTGTTACGGCGGCTGATGCAGGAGATCCCGGGCGACGAGAGACTGGTGACGATCGAGGACACCGACGAATTCGGCCCGCTGCCATTGCGCAACCGCGTCTCGATGTTCTACGGGTCGGCGAACGTTTCGGCCGAAAATGCGGTCGAAGCCTCGTTGCGGATGCGGCCCGATCGCGTTGCGATGCAGGAATTGCGTGGTGCGGAAGCCTTCGCCTACCTCCGGCTGCTGGCCGCCGGCCATCCCGGGGGTTTGACCACCTGGCACGCTGAGGAGGGCGACCCGTTCACGCCGCTGGCATTGATGGCGAAGACCAGCGAGGCGGGCCGGAACATCCTCGACGACAAGCTACTGGCGATCCTGCGCAACTTGATCGACATCGTCGCGTTCTGCCGCCGCGACACCCACGGGTTTTCGGTGCCGTCGGTCTACTGCCGCGCCGCGGAAGCCGTGTAATAGGACGGCGGCCGGGTGGCCCGGCATCGAATCCAGCCTTCCCCCGAAAGGATCGATCATGCCTCGCATGATGCTGCGGCCGCTCGCCTTGATCCTGGCGGCCATTTCGGCCGCGAGCTTGTGGCTCGTCTCGGCTTCGGCGCTATGGAGCAAGGGCACCGGGACGCCGTTCACGCCCCTCGCTTGGTGGGATGCGACGCAATGGTGGCTGGCCAACTGGTGGGTGAACCTTTGGCTGGTATTGGCCGCGGCGGTGCCGATGGTCTTTCTGGCGATGCTGCTGCTCGGTCTGTTCCAGGTTTGGCGTTTACACTGCCGCGGCCGGCGCAGATTAACAGCACGTCCGGGCGGCGCTGTGCGGGCGATCGAACGGGGCGTGACCGACAACCATGGCCATACTCAATGGCGATCGATGGCTGACGCCCGCAAGCTGTTCCCAGGCCCACACAAGCTCTATGGCGGCATCGTCGTCGGCGAGGCGTATCGCGTCGATCAGGACCGCACGGTCGCCGGGACGCCGTTCAGCGCCCGCGACGAGCGTACATGGGGCATGGGCGGCAAGGCGCCGCTATTGATCGACCCCTGCACTGAGGGCAGCGGGCACAGCCTCATCTTCGCCGGGCCGGGCGGCTTCAAGACGACATCCGCGGTCTCGACGGTGCTAGCCTGGATCGGTAGCAGCGTAATTCTCGACCCGTCGATCGAGCTCGGGCCGATGCTCGACGGCGCATTGCGGCGCCAACGTAAACAGGTCGTGCACATCGGCATCCCCAGCGAGGACGAAACCCTGCCACCGGCCACCGGCTTTAACGTGCTGGGCTGGATCGACATCACCCACCCCGAAGCCGAACTGCACGTCAGGAGCGTCGTATCGTGGATTTACGACGAAGCGGCGGCTGCCGGTTCCGGCCGCGGCGAAGACCCGTTCTTCGCGCCGATGGGCCGCGCGCCTCGGCATCGCCAACCCCGAACGGCCGCTGGCCCAAGCCGGCATTGCGAATTTGTTGAATGCGACACGACTTGACGGCGGCGCAATTGTCGGACGCAAAAAGCACACCGCGACCCGCAGCGTCGCCGAGGTGTTCGATCTCAATCCGAAGCAGCCGGCATCACCGGAGGCAATCCGCAACGTGCTCGCCGGCAGGCGCGCCGACGGGGGCGTGCCGCAGACGGAAGCCGGGAAGGCATTGCCGGCGGAGATCGTCGAGGGCGCGCGCAAACGGTTCAAAGCGGCGCTGGGCGTGCCGACGCACCGCCAGGCAACCGCCGTCGAAATCGCGCAGCTGGAGAACGGCCATCTGGCAACCGGCAGGCTGATCGACATGGTGGATTACCGCCGTCAGATCCACGCCACACGCCCGCCGGTCGGTTTTGTCGACATGACGTTTTCCGCCGACAAATCGTTGTCGGTCGCCTGGGCGTTGGCGCCGACCGAGGCGGAACGGGCTGCCCTATTGGATATTCACCGCCATGCCGTTGTCGACGCGATGGCCTACGCCGAGACACATCTTGGCGTTGCTCGCCGGGGCCAGGGCGGTGGGGAGGGGGTCGAGACCGGCGAACTCGGGTGGATCAGCTTCCAGCACTACACCGCGCGGCCGGCCGTCGATATCGAGCGGCGGGACAAGCAAGGTCGGGCCTACACGGACATCCGCGAGGTGCCGCTGCAGACGGCGGACCCGCAGCTTCACACCCATGTGACGGTGTTGAACAGCGTCCTGACCGACAGCGGTCGCATCGGTGCCATCGATCTCGACCTGCTCGCCGGGCGGGTCAAGGAGCTGGGTGCGGTCTACCACGCTAACGTCGCGGCCCGGGCTCGCCAGTTTGGCATCGAGACTGTGCTCGATGAGCGCACCGGTGCGGCGCGGCTCGCCGATATCCCGCATTCGATACGCCAATTGTTCAGCAAACGGACGATCGAAGCGCAGGATGCGGCGCGCGATTTCGCGGCACGCAGGGGTATCGACTGGGATGCGATCACCGCTGACCAGAAGATTGCCTTGTTGAAGGCTGGGGCGGCTGAAACCCGGCAGGCTAAAAAAGAGACAGCGGAGGGGCTGGAAGAGAAAAGCGATTTCGTAGTGTGGCACGAGCAAGCCGCGGCGGCTTCCTATCGCCATCGCAGCGTGTTGCGGCCGGACGAGATCACGCCCGCGCCAGCCCCGGAACAGCGCCACGAGGCTGCCTATCACTCGGCCCTGCCATTGCTGGCAGGGGAGCTCAGCCGCCGTGCCGTGTTGGACGGCCAGGAATTGCGCGAGATCGTGGCACGGGCATTGATCGTTGCCGGTATCGGCGACCGGCCGGGCGACGACATTGATGCTGTGCTGAAAAGCTTCCGCGAGCGGGGAGTTTTACAGGACGGCCAGCAGGTGGCCCTGCTGTGGGGCAGGGGGGCTTCCCTGCGCGGCAAGGAGCGCTGGAACATCACGACGGCGCTGCATATCGACCAGGAACGCGAGCTGATCCGGCTGGCCAAGACCGCCTCGCTGGATTTGTCGGGGGCTTTGCCGGCGGCACAAGTTGACCGTGCGGCAGATGCTTTCTTGGCGCGCAATCCCACGATCGATCCCGCGGCCGAACAATGGCAGGCCCAGCGTGCGATGATGACCAAGCTCGCCACCGGCGGACGGCTGAGTGTCGTGATCGGCGTTGCCGGCGGCGGCAAGAGCACCGCCCTGGCCCCGCTGGTGGCGGCCTGGAAAGCCGACGGGCGCGAGGTGTTCGGCATCACCCTGGCCTGCCGCCAGGCGGCCGATCTGCGGTCGGCCGGCATTGCCGAGCGTGCCTCGGTCGCGGCCTTCCTCAAACGCGTCGAGACTGGGCGTTATCTGCCCAACCGCAACGGCGTCGTGGTCGTCGACGAGGTCGGGTTGCTCGGCACCCGACAGATGCTCGATCTCTTACGGCTGCAGCAGAGAACCGGGATGCAGATCGTCATGGTCGGCGATCCAAAGCAATGCCAGTCGATCGAGGCCGGTCCGGTCATCGAGCTGTTGCGCAAAGCTATTGGCGAAGAGGCCGTTCCGGAGATCCTGACCTCAATCCGCCAGAAGACCGAGCGCGAGCGCGACATCACCGGCTTGTTCCGCGCCGGTCGCGCTGCTGAAGCGCTGGAAATGAAGCAGCAAGACGGGACCGCCGAGCTGGTGGCCGGTGGCCGGCAGGCCACGGTGCAACGCGTGGCCCGCCTGTGGCGTGAGCGGCTCGAGGCCAACCGCGCCGATCCCGAGTTCAAATTGACGGTCTCGGCGCCGACTAACGCCGATACGCGCGAGATCGGTGCCGCCATTCGGGCCGAGCGGCGCCGTGCCGGCGAGATCGGCGACGATGCCAAAGTCTTGGACGCGACGGACCGCAACGGTGACACGTACCGGCTGGCGCTCGCCATCGGCGACCGCGTGCGCCTTTATGATCGCGTCCATGACGCGCGTGTCCCAGGCCGCAAGACGGTTCTCGCCAACAACGGGGAGGTGGTCGAAATCCGCGAGCTGACCGACAACGGCATGATCGTGCGCAACGATGCCGGCGTCGAGGGGCTGGTCGCGTGGCATAAGATCCAGGCCCGCCGGGATGCCCCCGTGCGCTTGAGCTATGGCTACGCGATGACCGTGGACACGGCGCAAGGCAGCACCACGACTGAGCACATTCACGCCCTGCCGGCCGGATCGCACCCGATCCACGGCTTCAAAGCCTACACCGCCGCCAGCCGCCACCAGCGGACAACCTGGATCGTCGTCGATGAAGCCTCGGAGAGACGGTGTCTCGCGGGTCGGTCAATGCTGGGCTAGAGATCGGAAATCCGCGAACCGGATGTGTGGCGCCAAATCGGCGAAAATCTCAGCCGCCAACCGCAGAAGGCCAGCGCGATCGATCTATTGCATCTGATGGCGCAGACGCCGCGTCAAGGACAGCGGCAGAAAGTACGACAGGGCGCTGCGCGCCCATAAGGCAGATGAATATCGGCAACGCTGAACAGTATAGGGAGCCGAGAGCCGGACGGGTTCTGAAAGTCGTGGCGGCGCTGCGGGCTTGAATGGTCTGTTTCATCGGAGACGAAAACAGAGGAAGATCCGTCAAACGGGCAGGGCAGGGGTCTTATCGAATATTTTAGCAGCGCTCGGTTGACATCGCCAGATCTCGCCGCGCGCGATGTCTTGCGTAGCGGAGCGGTCGCGGCCAGCTAGAGGCGCATGGATTTCTCGGACTTGGATCGTGCGGCGCTGACGGCGGCGATAAAGCGGCTTGAGGAGCCGGGGTTCGCCGGCAAGATGACGACGCTTGCCGGACGGCCGGCGGAATGGGTGGCGCGGGCATTGCCGCGCCGGGCAGCGTCGATTGTCGCCAAAGCGGCGGAGGCCGCTTTGACACGGGCGCTCGACATCGCTTTGTTCAGCCTGCGCGACCAGCGGTTCATCGCCGGGCGGGTCATGCATTCGGCACTGGCCTCGGCTTCGGGAGCGGTGGGCGGCGCCTTTGGCCTCGCCGCGCTGCCCGTCGAGTTGCCGGTATCAACCACGATCATGCTGCGCACGATCGCCGTAATCGCCCGCGAAGAAGGCGAAGACCTTGCCGATCCTCGCACCCGGCTCGCCTGTCTCGAAGTCTTCGCGCTCGGGCACACCGGCATCGCTGCGCCGGATGGTGCCGATGGCGGTTATTTCGCGTTGCGGGTGTTGCTCGCCCGCGGTTTGGCGCTGGCCGCCGATACGCTTGCACACCAAGGCGCCGCGCACAGCAGTTCCGCGCTGACGCATCGCGCTCTGGCGCCGATTGTTGCCCGGTTTACCGCCCTCGTCTCTCAGAAGCTCACGTTCCAGGGAGTGGCAGTTATCGGCGCCGTCGGCGGGGCCGCGGTCAACCTTGCCTTTATCGAGCAGTATCACGGCCTGGCGCGCGGCCATTTCACGGTGCGCCGGCTGGAACGCGTTTATGGCGCCGAAGCAGTGCGTGCCGAATACGACCAGCTCAAGGTCGCAGAGCTGCTCCAACCGGTGCAGATAGCTGACATGTCCCAGGGCGCCAGCTCACCAAACGTTTTGTCCGGTGATAGCTGACATCGACATCTGGCGGGCGGGCGAGCCCGATGCTCAAGCGCTATGTCGAGAACGCCCATAGGGAAAGCGCCGCGCGCGCCGACAAGCTCGCGGGCGAGAGCGATCACCACGGCGCCGCGATCTGGCGCCTGATCACCGATGCCGTCGCGCAGCTCGCGAACACACCGACCGGACCCGTGCACTGACCGGCAGGGCAGGGGATTCTAAAATCGTGATGCGCTCGACCTCGTCGAGCGTAATCTCGTCGCCGGTACAGTCGTAGAGTTTGGTAGTGCGCGGACCTTCGTGCGCCGCCATCGCCTGAGCGTTTTCAAGCGTACCGCCGGCCCCGAGATAGGCGGTGATGCCGGTTGCCCGGAACACATGGCAGCCGAGCTTGATCTTGAATCCGGCTTCGGCCGTCCGCCGGCGCGCCGGCGGATCATCTGGTAGGCATCGATATAGGCGGCGACGTGCGGCGGCTCGATATCAGCCAGTTCGCCGATCCCGCGCCGCTCGATCCATGCGACGAACAAACACACGGGCCGGTAATAAGTCATGCTCGTGTTCCGGTTGCGGATGCGACACGATGCATCGGGTTTTCCGTCAGCCGGCCGGTTTACCGGCGGCCGAGCGGAACAGGGGGGGTCTTGCCGGCCTCACGGATGCCGGCGGCGTCGCAGGCGCAGCCACCTGCGTTCGCCGGCCGGGTAATAGTCCTCGGCCCGCAGCGCGTCGACCGCCCCGACGCGCGGCTGCCTGAATTCGGCCGCGGCCGGAACCACCACGGCCGCCTATGGCGTCAACGCCTCGTCGTCAGCCCGACCTCCTCATACCCGCCACCGGACTCGTCGGGCCAAGAGACGGCGGTTTGAAATGCGGGTCTCCCTGATAGTCGCCGGTACCATTCCGCGATTTGGGGGCGGCGATCGGCGGACCAAAATTGATCCGCTCCCAATGCGGCAAGCCGGAACATGTACGGCGCGATCGAAATCTCCGCGAGGCTAAATTGTTCTCCGACGATCCATGGTCCTGAGGCAAGGGCGCGCTCAAGAAGATCAAGAAGGTCTTCAATCGTAGCGCGGGCATTCTCAAGTTCGGCCTCGGTGATCTCGCCCCGAACCGCGCGGCCATGGACGAAAACCCTTCGTCGCACGCATAGACGAACTCGTGCATGCGCGCCGCGCTAAGCGGATCGCTCGGCCTGAGCTTGGGTCCCTCGAAGGCTGCGTCGATGTATTGATTAATGACGGAGGACTCCCGGACGGGTTGGCTGTTGTGGACCAGCGTCGGCACCACACCTTCGGGTTGATCGCAAGGTATGCGGGTCGTAGCTGATCGAACGCGAAAAGATCGATGTAACGGCTTCGCCTTTCTCCTCAAGCGCCATCCGGCACCGCACCGAGCACACCGAACTCCAAAAATGACAGAGTTCAACTGTCGCCATTTTGACCCCCTGGTGATCGCCACCGGATTTGTCCGTTTGATTTAGACATGTATCGGCGGCGACAACGAAGTGCGAAAGTCAAGCAGACCGTGTGGAAACGGTTCGGGCTGAGTTGTGCACTAAGATTTTAATCGACAATGGGCCGGAAGTCAGAAGTCAGTCGCTAGGCGGCTCGGACCACCCAGCGGAGATCGCCCAGTCCTCGGCGCCGGCCATCGTCCCGTCGCCTTTGATCGCCGCCAGCGCCACCTTCGCTTTGAACGCCGCCCCGTGCTTCTTGCGTGTCAGCTTCATGTCCTGCTCCCGCGCCATCGGCGCCTCCTAGGGGCAGGGCTCCACCTTAACCTACTATCTCGTTTTCCGGGTCCAGCTCAATGCCGCCGTTGCGGTACTCCGTAATCGAAGTCCCACACCACCCCGGCTCATGGCGGCGGAATTTATCCGGGTCAAAAACGTACCATGTAGTCAACCTTGAACGTCGGCCATCCTCTCCGAATTCGGACACCACCCAATCACCATACTGTTCTAGGATGTCTTTCCATTTTTTTATCTTATCATTACGGTATATCTGTCTTTGGGCGCCCTTGATAGAACCCGCATAATACTTATCGCCGGTTGGGTGCGCGGTTCGTTGATTTCATTCGCTTGAAGCGCCCGCGCTCGCGGCAGCTCGCGCCGAGGCGCGGTAATCCGTGCAGCGCGACCGGCGGCGCGAAATTGCAGCACAGCCACTCCGTCACCAGCCGGACGCCGCGCGTCATCGCCTGATCCCTGAGCTGTCCAAAAAAGAGCAATAGGAGTTCGCTTCAGAGCGTACCGGCCCCCGGCACGAGCCACGGACGATGCGGCTGTTCCTCTGGAGGTATCATCCCTTGATCGAGATCTGGAACCGCGATGACGGCAGTCTCGCCCGCCACGGCACGGGCACCGGCGATCTTCAGGTCATGAGCCTCCGACCATTTCCTGAATCCGCTCGTAGGACTATTCATCGAGATACCCATGGCGGCATCCTTTTCTGAAATTATCAAAATAATATATGGGTACGATTTCGAATTGCACTGAAAGTATTTTGGGCGTGGGACCCCGTTGTTGAAATTTATTTCACTCGAAGACGCATGGCTGAATTTCAATTTAACTGGCAAACACCCATGGGCTTACGCCGGATTCTTTGCGTCCGCTAGAGAGTCCGAAGCGATCGACGACGTGGCGGGGCACGCGCACTGAGCCAGCCGGGTTGACCGGCACACGACCCGGCCGGTCACCCCGGTGGCGGATCGGGGCGAGCCGTTGCTTGACGCTGGGCGCGGCGCGTGTGCGCTTTGTGGATGTTGGACGCGAAAAATTCGAGGAAGTGCATGCCGGGCTCGCCGGCGGCTGCGATCAGCGCCGGGACACCGGAGACGCTCGGGGAACGAATTGGTTTAGGGGTACCGCGCCTTGTAGCGGCTTTGATAATCCGCAAAGCGCTCCTGCATCGCCGTTTTGGCCGCAAGACTTTCGGCGCGGGCTTTGCCAAGATTGTCGCTGCCCTCGGCACGGGCGTCTCGGTGATCCTCCGAAGCCTGATGATAGGTATCGATCAAAGCATCGTCGCCGAGCGTCGACAGACTTTTGGCGAAGCGGTCGACGGCGCGCTGTTGTGTGGGGGAGAGCATTTCTGAGGGTACCTCCTGGGCGCCGTCGCGGTTTGCGGCCCGCCGCTTCGCGGGGGGCGCGAGCGAGCAATTCCGAAGCCGGCGTCGACACGACGGCTTGCCGCGGTCAGCCGCCGATCCGAATAGGCGGCGCGGTGATCGGGTGATCGGCTGACAGCTTCCACCGCGCGCGATACTGCACAGGCTCGAGTCCGTGCCTGGTGCTGACATGGCGGCGGATCGCCTGGCCACGGAACCCGCATTCCATGCCGACCACGTAATCGTGCTCCACCGACCGTCTCAACGTTTGAGAACGGTTCGTTTCTGCTGTCGTTGGATCATCCCGAGCACCCTGATCCAGGACTTCGCCCGTAGTGCCTGCCCACTGAGCGCCGCAGCACGGGCGTTATCCCGCGCGACCGTGGCTGCCTCCGTTCCATGCACCTCGATCATGTCGCGGGCGAGCGCTGAATCGTCGGTACCATCGGCGATGACGGTCACCTCGTTGATTGTCGCGTCCAGCGAGGCCGCCTCTTTCCCGGGGGAACTCAATGGAACGCTTGAAGCATGATGAATGCCGCCAAAAGCCCAGGCCGATCAGGATCGGAATGACAATTGGCAGAACGACCTCTAATCACGCTCGTCCTCCCTCGGGCATCTCCGGCTGACCCGACATTGCCGCCATGGTGGGCGACTTTGGCTTCCAGCCTTGCGCGAAACGCGCGACCTCTGCGATTTGAGACGGCGTCAAGCGGAAGGCGGCGCGCTGGTAGGCGGACTGAGCCTTCTGGAGATGGGCGCCACACAGGCTCGTCGTCGCCAACAGGTACCACCCGCAAGCCTTAACCGAGTTCTCCGGTATCTTGGGCTCGCCGGCGTAGATTTCTGCGAGTTTGATCTGCGCGCGGGGCAAGCCCTGTTCGGCGGCGGCCAGCAGCCACCGCATGGCCTCGGGCCGACCCCCTTCGACGGCGTACCGGCTATCGTCCAACCCGTTTTCGTACATGATCCCGAGATTGAATTGCGCCTCGGTATCGCCGCGGTCGGCGGCTTGAAGCAGGTGTTTTTTCATGTAAGTGGCTCCTCGACATCCGGGGTCCCTGTCCGCCGTCGTGGGAGAGGGCGACACCTTTCCCCGTCGTGGGAAAGGTGATGCCCCTTCAGGTGTCGGCGCGGCTGGAGGCTTAGAAATCCATGCCGTCCATCCCACCCATGCCGCCGCCGGGCATAGCCGGCGCGCCCTTCTGTGGTTTGTCGGCGACCATCACCTCGGTGGTGACGAGCAGTCCGGCCACCGAGGCGGCGCCCTGCAAGGCCAGGCGCACGACCTTGGTCGGATCGATGATGCCGGCCTTGACCATGTCGACATAGGTGCCGCTCTGGGCGTCGAAGCCGTGATTGGCGTCGCCCTTCTCCAGCAGCTTGCCGACGATGATCGAGCCATCTTCTCCGGCATTGGCAAAAATTTGCTTTGCCGGCGCCTGCAACGCCCGGCGCACGATGTCGATGCCGACTTTCTGGTCGTCGTTCTCAGGGTTCAACCCGCCCAGCCGCGTGCTTGCGTAAAGGAGGGTGACGCCGCCGCCGGCGACAACGCCTTCCTCGACCGCCGCCCTGGTCGCATGGACCGCGTCGTCGACGCGGTCCTTGCGTTCCTTGACCTCGATTTCGGTCGCGCCGCCGACCCGGATGATGGCAACACCGCCAGCCAGTTTGGCCAGGCGCTCCTGCAATTTCTCCTTGTCGTACTCCGAGGTCGTCTCCTCGATCTGGGCGCGCAATTGCGTGCAGCGGCCCTCGATGTCCGTCTTCTTACCGGCGCCGTCGATGATCGTCGTGTTTTCCTTCTCGATGCGGACTTTCTTGGCCCGGCCGAGCATGTCGAGCGTGACGTTCTCGAGCTTGATGCCGAGATCCTCGCTGATCACCTGGCCGCCGGTCAGGATGGCAAGGTCCTCAAGCATCGATTTGCGCCGGTCGCCAAAGCCCGGGGCCTTGACCGCCGCGACCTTGAGCCCGCCGCGCAATTTGTTGACGACGAGCGTCGCCAGTGCCTCGCCCTCGATTTCCTCGGCAACGATCAGCAGCGGGTTGCCGCTCTGGACGACCGCTTCGAGCAAGGGAAGGATCGCCTGAAGGCCGGACAGCTTCTTTTCGAATAAGAGGACGTGCGGGCTTTCGAGCTCGCAGATCATCTTTTCGGCATTGGTCACGAAGTACGGCGAGAGGTAGCCACGGTCGAACTGCATGCCCTCGACGATGTCGAGCTCGGTTTCGAGGCTCTTTGCCTCCTCGACCGTGATGACGCCCTCGTTGCCGACCTTGTCCATCGCGTTCGCGATCATCTCGCCGATCTCGCGGTCGTCATTGGCCGAGATCGTCCCGATCTGCGCGATCTCCGCATTGGTCGAGACCTTTTTAGAGACCTTCTTGATGTCGGTGACCACCGATTCCACGGCCATGTCGATGCCGCGCTTCAAATCCATCGGGTTCATGCCGGCGGCAACCGCCTTCGATCCCTCGCGCACGATCGCCTGGGCGAGCACCGTCGCGGTCGTCGTGCCGTCGCCAGCCTGATCGCTGGTGCGGGTGGCGACCTCCTTGACCATCTGCGCGCCCATATTCTCGAACCGGTCGGAAAGTTCGATCTCCTTGGCGACCGTCACCCCATCCTTGGTGATGCGCGGAGCACCGTAGGATTTGTCGAGGACGACGTTACGGCCCTTCGGGCCGAGCGTCACCTTGACCGCATTGGCGAGAACGTCGATGCCGCGCAGCATGCGGTCGCGCGCGTCGCCATTAAATCTGACTTCCTTGGCAGCCATGTCTCGTATCCCTTGGTTAAGCGGCTTTCTTTGTTGCGACGGCCCGATCGAGCACGCCCATGATGTCAGCTTCCTTCATGATCATCAGGTCTTCGCCATCGAGCTTGACCTCGGTGCCCGACCATTTGCCGAACAGCACGCGGTCGCCGCTCTTGACGTCGAGCGGGTGCACCTTGCCCTCCTCGTCGCGCGTGCCGGGGCCGACGGCGACCACCTCGCCTTCCGTCGGCTTTTCCTGCGCTGTGTCGGGAATGAAGATGCCGCCAGCGGTTTTTGCCTCCGGCTCGACACGGCGGACCAGGACGCGGTCCTGCAATGGACGCAGTTTCATCGACGGTCTCCTCGGACCAGAATTTGTCGGAAGGGCTGGCACTGTCGGCAACGCGAGTGCCAACGCGTATCTTGATACGTGGGGTATCGCTTGAGAATTACAACCATAAATATTTCGATTGAAATGACACTCGCCACGGATTTTCCAGGGGGTGTATGGCGTGACGGTTTGGCTGATGAGCGATCGGGAGCTTGGGCGGGTCGAGACGCCAGCTGCCGCCGCGGCGCCGGCGGATCATCGCATAGGCGTTTGCCTGCGGCAGCACCGTGCGGATGAGCTTGCCGGTGCTGCGGGATTCCGACAGCGAACGGTCAGGCCGCGTTCTGGTCAGCGAATAAACTGTCCGGCGGCTCGGCATCGAGTGGTGTCAATCGCGGATCGAAGCGGAACCCCGTCCCGCAGTAGGGACAGAGGATCGTGTCCGCCTCGCCCATGTTGATGTAGATGTGCGGGTGGTCCTGCGGCGGGGACTCCCCGATGCACTTGAATTCCCTCACCCCGATGCAGATTTCGCGGACGCCGCGGTCGTTCCTGAACTTGAGATAGGCGCCGGCGGGCATCGACTTAGGCCGGTGTGATTGGCGGGGGATCTGGACCGTCTGCCGCTCCCGGTTGGGGGCCGGATTGATTTCGGTGAACATGATACGTCCTCGCTGCTCCGCCTCCGTCGTTCGTTTGCTGCCGTGTCCATGGAACACTCAGCCAAGCAGTCCGGAGTTCGCTTCAGAGCGTACCGGCCCCCGGCACGCGCCACGGACGATGCGGCTGCTCCTCTGGAGTCATCGATTGCTTGATCGAGAGCCGGAACCGGGATGACGGCGGCCTCGCCCGCTACGGCGCGAGCACCGGCGGTCTTCGGGTCATGCGCCTCCGACCATTTCCTGAACCCGCTCGTAGGACTACTCATCGAGATACCCATGCTGGCATCCTTTTTCTGAATTGCAGAAAATAATATATGGGGACGATTTCAAATCATATTGAAAGTATTTTGCGATCGGGCCGAAAATTCTTGGGACCTCTTTGTAGAAATGGCATTCACCAGAAATAGGTGTGGTTAGACTTTTTAACTTGATTGGCGAACACGATGGGCTTACGGCGGGATTCTTCGCGCCCGCCGGAGTCCGAAGCGATAGTTCCTGATTGGTTTTTTTTGGCCTGTCGATCGACGGACACAAAATTTAGGCGGAGCCTATCCCCCAAATCCGGGGATGCGGAAAACCCGGTCGGCGTGAGCGCGCCGTGCGGCTGTGATCGCTGTGCCTAAAGACGCGGCAACGCCCTAGAGCGTGATCCTGTTCGGCTGAAACATAGCCGGAATTTGCGAGGTAACCAAATGGAAACTGGACAAGGTTCGCTGCTCGCTTGGCAACCGGCGCGTCGCCAATAGCGGCGAGATTTGAACCGATGCCTCACGCGCGCGGGGTGCGATCACCATATGAAGGCCGGAGCCACGGTAGCGGCATTTGCTTGACCCGTTAGGCTCGCCCAGTTGATCGGAGATCAACACTATGTCCAAAAGCAAGCCATATCGCACCTCGGACTTCCTCGCTCGCCGTGCAGACGCAGCGCAGAAAGCTGCGAAGGACGCGGTCCGAGCGGAGCGCCTGGCCCGAGCCCAAGCTGACATCAATCGGACCCTGGCAGCCGCGAGAGCCAATGCTGCCTGACGATCGAGACTTCGGGTCAGCTATGGCCCAGCCATCCAGTAAGATTACCGGCGGCCCGTCAACGGGCCCGCTTTCCTTGCAGCCGATTTCCCAATGTAGCGTGCGAACGGTGTGCGGCACTCCCTCAACACGCGAGTAGCGCCGAGATCAACGCGCTGTTGCCCAGAGGCGATAGCCCTCATTGGCCGCGAGTTTCCTGACAATGGTGATCGTCTCGGCATCGGCCGGAAACAACATCTCGAGGGCCAGCTCGGACAAAGTTACGTCTATCGGCGTCCCAAAGATCGTGGTCGTGCTCAGAAAAGACAGAATACCCTCATCGGTCGCAATTTGCAGCGGCGTTGCGTAGCGTTCCGCCCTGTCGGTCGGGGCTGGAGATTTCGTCCCAATCGGCAGCGGATATTCCAGCACCTCGTTCAGCAACGCTTCGACACCCGGGTCGGTCGTGGCTGCGATTTGCCGGCGCAGCACAGTGACGACATAAGACCGCCATTCCGCGTAACTGATAACCCGCGGCGCCAGACCTCGCGGATGAAGCATTAGCCGGACCGCATTGGGCTGCCGCAGCAGTTCGGGCGCGACATCTACATAAAGCTGCGGGATCGCCTCGTTGGTGAGCACGATGTTCCAGTACCGGTCTACAGCAAAGGCCGGGTAGGGTTTGTGGGTTTGCAGGACCTGGTCGATCGCGGGGCACGCCGACTTGAGTTCCGTCAGCGACCGTTGCTGGAATGCCGGTGCGAAACCCGCCGACAATAGCAGCGTGTTTCGTTCGCGCAGCGGAACTTCCAGGTGCTCAGCAAGGCGCATGACCATTTCGCGGCTAGGCTGGGCGCGA
>CAWJTR010000029.1:0-47246 GCA_963845735.1 uncultured Alphaproteobacteria bacterium
AGGCAGGTGCCGTTGCGGATCAGGGTGAAGTTGCCGCATTCGCTGCAGCTGTCGCCTTCGTAGCCTTTGATGCGGGCGGCGCGGATGCGTTCCAGGCGCAGTGCCAGGGTGGTGTGGTCGTCGCTGGCGTAGACCGGGATCGCGGGAGAGAAGGCGCCGTCAGGCGAGGGCCAGTGCGCGTTCCGGTCGGGGCGCGGCCGGCGCCGCCGTGCAATACGGTCAGCTTGTTGCGGACGTAGCCGTTCGAGGTCATGCGCTGCATGAAGCTGAGTTCCTCGGCCGGCCACGGGCCGGAGCCATGGGCAACGTCCGGTTGATCGTCGCCGCCGGGGTCGCGCAGGGTCGATTGCGGCTTCGCCCTTGCCGACCGCGTCGGGCAAGAGGTCGCCGGGCTCGGCATGGGCGAGGTCGCCGCGGCCGAGATAGGAGATCGCCAATTCGCGGAAAATGTAGTCGAGGATCGAGGTCGCCATCTTGATCGTGTCGTTGCCTTCGACGATCCCCGACGGCTCGAACCGGGTGAACGTAAAGCTCTCGACGAACTCCTCGAGCGGCACGCCGTATTGCAGCCCCATCGAGATCGCGATCGCGAAATTGTGCATCAGCGAGCGAAAGGCCGAGCCCTCCTTGTGCATGTCGATAAAGAGCTCGGCCAGCCGGCCGTCCTCGTGCTCGCCGGTGCGCAAATAGACCTTGTGGCCGCCGACCGTGGCCTTTTGCGTGTAGCCTTTGCGCCGGTTGGGCAGCCTTCGGCGCTCGCCGCGCTGCACGACGCGTTCGACCACCCGCTCGACGACCCGTTCGACGATGCGCTCGGCGACCAACGGCGCGCGCTGAGCCGGCGATTGCGCGAACAGCTCGGCCGCGCGGTCCTCGGCCTCCTCGTCGGCGCCCAACAGGCTCGCGGCCAAGGGCTGCGACAGTTTCGAGCCGTCGCGATAAAGGGCGGTCGCCTTCAAGCCGAGCCGCCACGACAGCAGGTAGGCGGCCTTGCAATCCTCGACCGTCGCCGCGTTCGGCATGTTGATCGTCTTCGAGATCGCCCCCGAGATGAAGGGCTGCGCCGCCGCCATCATCCGGATGTGGCTTTCGGCCGACAGCGCGCGGGTGCCGGTGCGCCCGCACGGGCTGGCGCAATCGAACACCGGCAGATGCTCGGGCTTCAGGTGCGGCGCGCCTTCGAGGGTCATCGCCCCGCAGCACCAGGTATTGGCGGCGTCGATCTCGGCCCGGCTGAAGCCGAGCGCGGCCAACAGGTCGAAACCGGGGTCGTCGAGCGCTGCCGGCGTGATCCCGAGACGCTCGGTGCAGAAGGCTTCGCCCAGGGTCCATTTGTTGAACGCGAATTTGATGTCGAAGGCAGTGGCGAGTGCGGCTTCGGCCGCGGCCAGCGCGCGGTCGTCGAACCCCTTGGCCCGCAGGCTCTGATGGTTGATCGCGGGGGCGTCCGACCAAGGTGCCGTGGCCCAGCGCATAGCGCTCGATCGCGGCGATCTCGGCGGCGTCATAGCCGAGTGCCGACAGCGCCTGCGGCACCGCGCGGTTGATGATCTTGAAATAGCCGCCGCCGGCGAGCTTCTTGAATTTAACCAGGGCGAAATCGGGCTCGATGCCGGTCGTGTCGCAATCCATGACCAGGCCGATCGTGCCGGTCGGCGCGATGACCGTCGCCTGGGCATTGCGGAACCCGTGCTTCTCGCCGAGCGCCAGCGCGGTGTCCCAGCTCTTGCGCGCCGCGGCGACCAGCTGCGGGTCGGGGCAATTCGCGGCGTCGAGCGGGACCGGCAGGATCGCCAGCCCCTCATAGCCGGCACTCGTCGCCATAACAGGCGCGGCGGTGGTTGCGCACGACGCGCAGCATCGCCGCGCGGTTCAGCGCAAAGCCTGGAAAGGCGCCGCGTGGCTTCAATCCCGGATCGCCGGCCATCTCGGCCGAGGCGGCATAGCTGGCGCCGGTCAACAGCGCGGTGATCGCCGCGGCGAGCGCGCGCCCGGCGGTGCTGTCATAGGCGATGCCCATCCCCATCAACAGGCCGCCGAGATTGGCGTAGCCGAGGCCGAGAGTGCGGAAGGCAAACGAGCGGCGGGCGATCTCGGGCGACGGGAACTGCGCCATCATCACCGAGATTTCGAGCACCAGGGTCCACAGCCGCACCGCATGGGCAAACGCCTCGGCGTCGAAGCCGGCGTCTCGTCCGGGCTCTCCATCGACGGCCGGCCCAGGGCCGCCCTCTTTCGCGTCGTCGCGGCGGAACGCCATCAGGTTCAACGAGGCGAGATTGCACGCGGTGTCGTCGAGGAAATTGTATTCCGAGCACGGGTTCGAGGCGTTGATCCGGCCGCTCTCGGGGCAGGTGTGCCAGTCGTTGATCGTCGTGTCGAATTGCAGCCCGGGGTCGGCCGAGGCCCAGGCGGCGTGCCCGATCCGGTCCCACAATTCGCGCGCCGGCAATGGTCTTGGCGACCTTGCCGTCGGTGCGCCGGGTCAATTCCCAGGGGCCGTCGGCCGCGACGCGGTCGAGGAACTCGTTCGAGACCCGGACCGAATTGTTCGAATTCTGTCCGGCGACGGTCAGATACGCTTCGGAATCCCAATCGGTGTCGTAAGTGCGAAGGTCGATCGCGGTATAGCCTTGACGGGCGAACTGGATCACCCGCTGGATGCAATTTTCCGGGATCATCGCGCGGCGGGCGGCGCGGATCTCGCGTTTCAATGCCGGGTTCTGCGCCGGGTCGCAGGGATCGGCTGCGCCCTCCGGCTGCTGATGACAGGCGGCCATGACCAGGTTCAGATGCCGGGCGGCGAGCTTGGAGCCGGCGACGAGCGCGGCGACCTTCTGCTCCTCGACGACCTTCCAGTCGATAAACGCCTCGATGTCGGGGTGGTCGATGTCGACGATCACCATCTTGGCCGCACGCCTCGTCGTGCCGCCCGATTTGATCGCGCCGGCCGCGCGGTCGCCGATGCGCAGAAAGCTCATCAGCCCCGACGACCGCCCACCGCCCGACAGGCGCTCGCCATCGCCGCGCAATTTCGAGAAATTCGAGCCCGAGCCCGAGCCGTATTTGAAGATCCGCGCCTCGCGCACCCACAAATCCATGATCCCGCCCTCGTTGACGAGATCGTCGGCGACCGACTGGATAAAGCAGGCATGGGGCTGCGGGTGCTCATAGGCGCTGGTCGACGCCGTCAGCTCGCCGCTGCGGTAGTCGACGTAGTAATGGCCCTGCGCCGGGCCGTCGATGCCATAGGCCCAGTAGAGCCCGGTGTTGAACCATTGCGGCGAGTTCGGGGCGCCCATCTGCCGCGCCAGCATCAGCCGGATCTCGTCGTAAAAGGCGCAGGCGTCCTCTTCGGCGTCGAAATAGCCGCCCTTCCATCCCCAATAGGTCCAGGTCCCGGCCATCCGGTCGAAAACCTCGCGGGCGTCGGTCTCGCCGCCGTAGCGTTGATCCTCGGGCAATGCCGCCATCGCCGCGGCATCGGCCATGCGCCGCCACAGCCAGGACGGAACCCCGTCTTCCTCTACCTGCGCCAAGCGCGCCGGCACCCCGGCTTTGCGGAAATATTTCTGGGCAATGATGTCGCAGGCGACCTGGCTCCATTCGGCCGGCACCTCGATTCCCTCGGCCTGGAAGACGACCGAACCATCGGGATTGCGAATCTCGCTGGTCGCATTCCGAAACGGAACCGACCCATAGGGATCCTGACCTGCCGTGGTAAAGCGCCGCGCGATATGCATTCCTTCCCCCCGAAACCTAATCTCCTGCCCGCGGGATTTCGCAGCAAGATGTAGCTACTGGGTTTGCCCAGGCGACTATATCTAGGTCGTTCGGCCAAGGTCGGCAATTTATTTTGGGGCGAATGCGCGGAAACACACCATATGTTGCGCGCTGGCAACATTAAGCCGGCTATTGCCGCCGGGGCGAGGGCGGTGCGATAAACCGGCGGCCGCGGGGTCCAGCCGGCCGCGGCATCGGGCACTGGATGGAGCGATGACCCTCGGCACGCGTTTGTTGACCTGGCTGCGCGGCGATTATGTCGGGATCGACAGCCTAGGCAACCGCTACTACCGCGAGAAGGGGCGACGGGCTTTGCCTCGCGGCGGCGGGCGGGCGAGCCGCGAAAAGCGCTGGGTCATCTATGCCGGCGAGCCGGAAGGGTCGAAGGTGCCCTCGGAATGGCATGCATGGCTGCACCACACGATCGACGAGGTGACCGCAGCCGGAATCGCGCGTCCGCCATCCGTGGGAAAAGGAACACCTGCCGAACATGACCGGCACGCCCTATGCCTATCGCCCGCCGGGCTCGATCCTGCGCGGCGGCCGTCGCGCGCCGTCGACCGGTGATTACGAGCCGTGGACGCCGGAATAGCGCGGAGATGCGGATGCCGGCGGGAGCTGATCCAGCGCTGATCCCGGGAAAGCGCCGATGAGCGGCAATGTGATCGAGACGGTGATGGGCGCGGTCGTGCTCGTCGTCGCTGCGCTGTTCCTGTTTTTTGCGTATACGACGAGCCAGGTGCGGGCGGTGGACGGCTATACGGTAACCGCCCAATTCACCCGCATCGACGGCATCCGCGACGGCAGCGACGTGCGCATCGCTGGGGTCAAAGTCGGCTCGATCACCGCCGAAAGTCTCGACCCGAAGACCTATCTCGCGACCGTCAAGATGAGCATCAACCCCGAATACAAATTGCCCGAGGACACGGTCGCCGAGGTCATCTCGTCGAGCCTGCTCGGCGACAAATACATGGCGCTGGTCCCGGGCGGCTCGGACAAGAACATCCCGCCGGGCGGTCAGATCAAATACACCCAGGCTACGGCCAGTCTCGAAGACCTGATCGGCCAGATGATATTTTCGCAGGCCGGGGCAGGCGCGCAGAAAAGGCCGGGCGAAGGCCCGCCAGGTGGCGCGCCCCAAACCGGAGCGCCGCCTGGTGCGGCGCCGCCCAGCGTCCTCAAATGAACCGCTGTGGCGGGTAAGGGCGAGACAATGAGTGAAGCGAACGACTTCCCGACCTGGTTGACGCCCGAAGGCGAACCCGTCTCCTGCGTCGAAAAGATCAAGGTGCTGAACGAGAACCTCGCCGAACTGCGCGAGCTGGCGCAAGAAGCGCTCGAAGACGCGGTCTTGATGGGTTGCGACGAGCGCCAGCTGCGCGAAGTTCTGGCCGGGATCGTCGCCAGTCTCGTCAACCCCTACGCCAAATAGTCGAGTCTAGAGCCTGAAACCTATTGCTGCCTGGATCATGCCATCGCCGGCTTTGTCACCTGGAAGCTCTGCCGGGTCTCCATGTTCCGCATCCACTCCTGCAGCTTGGGATGCTCGGCAAGCGGGGCACGGCCGTCGGGCACGTTCGCGAAAAGATAGAGCAGCGGGATAACCATCAAATCGGCAAGGCTCACATGCTCGGCGGCGAGAAACCGGTTGTCTTCCATCAGCCGGTCGATCTCCGCGAGGCACAAGAGGGCGCGCGGCAATGCCGCGGCGATTGCCGCCTCGTCCGGCTCGCGTCCGAGCAAGCGCGGCGCCAATACGCGGTTGAACAGAATCGTGCCGGCGATGCTCGGCCACGCATAGGCGTCGACAATGCCGATGATCTGGTTCATCCGCGACCATTGATGGACGTCCTCGGGCTGCAGCGGGGTTCCCGGAAAGCGCTCGTCGACATAACGCATGATCGCCTGGGTCTCGTAGAGCGCGAAATCGTCGTGCTCGAAGGCGGGGACCTTGGCAAAGGGCTGCCGCGACAGATGCGGTTCCTCGCGGATGGCGCCGAACGGCACCTCGACAAGCTCGTGCGTGACGCCCTTTTCGGCGAGCGTCAGCCGTACGCTCCATACGTAAGTGCTGAGGGCCGGGCCGTAGACGATCGGATGTGCCATCGCCAATTCACTCGCCTGTTCTAAAGGCTCACTCACCACGTTGGTGCCGCAAAGCCGCCGCCGGAGGCGATGGCGCGTGCCATCTGCTTACACTCGAAGCGGTCACCGGCAAAGTCGCCTTGGGTGACGCCATCCCGGGTCCACATCGGCGCTGCGGGGACACAGGCCGAGAGGCCATGGCAAGCGCCGCTGCGATGGCAGTGGGTTTATGCATCGAATTGATCCTTCTAGTTGAAGGCGGCGTTCCGGCGCCGCCGGTGGCCGCTAGTGCTGGGCCTTGTCAGGACGGATTAGGCCTTGCTCAACAGGGTCTTCCAGGTAGGGTCTGGCGATAGAGCGTCATGCTCGAGGAAATGCTCGAGCATATGGACGATCGCAGCGGATCGGCTCGGGGGCACTCGCTGCCGGGCGCGCCAGGCGTCGATTTTTTCGACCAACACAGGTTCGACCCGCACGTCGATATTCGCGGTTTTCCTTCGCATGGTGATGAGGTAGGGCGTTGTGGGGCGTGGCCGCTTGATAATCCCGGCCAAAAATTTGATCGCCAGATTGGTCTCCACGGAATTAGGCAGACGGAATTGAGGCCGGCCGATTTCTCGCTCTACTTGGCGACGTGCCAAACCACCGCTTGAATGCGTGATTGAACGCGGCAAGCTCCGAATAACCGAGCAGCCAGGCGATCTGCTGAAGTGAGATACGCTGATCTTCGAGGTAGCGAACGGCAAGGCGTTTGCGCAGATGGTCGAGGATCTCGCCGAAGCTTACGCCCTCCACCGCGAGCTGCCGCGTCAGCGACCGCAGGCTCATGCCGAGCTGCTGGGCGACCACCGCTGCCTGCACCTTACCGCTGGGAAGCAGGCTCAGAAGGTGGTTTTCCACCATGCCCCGCAGGCCGGCCGTCTTGCGCCGCTTCGAGAGGAGATCGTCCGCGTGCGTCTCCAGGATATGGAGCAGGCGACTGTCCGCGGAAACTATCGGCAGCTGTACGATGCTTTCTGGGAACACCCAACTGTTGACGGCATGGGCGAACTCGACCGGACATCGCAAAATGCGATGGATTTCCCTCAGCTCGGTGTTCCGGGCGTGCACAAAAGTTACACGCGACGGGGCGAAGTCGCGGTTCGTCAGTTTGCGCAGCACTCTGATCAGCGCCAGCGCGATGAATTCGGAAAATTGGCGGCGTGGCTCGTCAGATGCGAGCATTGGCCAGTGCGTCAGGACCGTCTCGTTCTTGAGCCGTGACACCTCAAGGCGAACTTCTTCGCTCGTCGTTGCCGCATATCGCACCAGGTGTTCAAGGGCTGTCGCGACCGTCGCTGAGGAGGCCGCAAGGTAGAAGAGGACGCCGACGTCTCGCATGTCCATTTCTGCCGCGACGAGCAGCCCGAGCAGCGATTCGTCTGTCTCGGTCGCCGCAAGCTCGAGGAACCGGTACTGGGAAGCAGCTGAGATGCCGCTAGCGTCCCGCAACATTTGATCGCGCGAAAGCTCAGCCTTCGCCAATAGCGGCTCGGCCTCGATCCGCTTCCGGTCCAGGTAGCGCAAAGTCTCGCGGGCGGCGGTCCCGCGGGTCCACAGAAACAGGCTCTCTGGAATATCGCTTTGGCGGGCGCTCCTCATGTCCGAACCCCTAGACCAGATGTCCGCCTGAGGACGGGGCGACCCGTCTGCCAGTATGCAGGTAGCGAGGGTTGCGCCGGATCGGCCGGTGCCGAGCCTCATGCATAGGAGACGGGTCGTGGCGGATCGTATCACGTATGTCGGGCTGGACGTTCACAAGGACAGCATTGTCGTCGCGGTGGCCGAGGGCGGTGTGCGCGGCGAGGTCCGGGAACATGGCCGGATCGCCAACACGACTTGGGGCGTTGGATCGTGTGATGCGCAAGCTCGCCGGGGACGGGGTGAGGCTGGGGTTCTGTTACGAAGCAGGGCCGTGCGGCTACGGCATCCAACGGCAGTTGTCGACGGCCGGGCACGAGTGCGTCGTGGTCGCCCCCTCGCTGATCCCGAAGCGGGCGGGCGACCGGGTGAAGACCGACCGGCGCGACGCCACCAGTCTGGCACGGCTGCATCGGGCGGGCGAGCTCACCGCAGTGTGGATTCCCGATGCCGGGCACGAGGCGATGCGCGACCTGGTGCGCGCGCGTCTCGACGCGGTGCACGCCTTGCGCCGGGCTCGCCAGCAGCTTTCGGGCTTCCTGCTGCGCCAGGACTGCCATTATGGGCGGCCGGCCTGGACCAAACTGCATCGCCCCCACGGGACGAGCCCGTGGGCTGAAGGCTCACGGCTGGCGGGGCTCAAGTTCGAGCAGGCGGTGCATCACCTGGTGCTCGAAGACTACGTACAGGCTGTCGAAGCCGCCGAGGCGCGGCGGGATCGGCTGACGGCGCAGATCGCGGCAATGCTGCCGGATTGGTCGCTGGCGCCGGTGGTGGCAGCGCTGCAGGCGATGCGCGGCATGGCGCTGGTCAATGCCGCGACCTTGATCGCCGAACTGGGCGATCTCTCGCGCTTTGCCAACCCGCGCCAGCTGATGGCCTATCTCGGCTTGGTGCCGTCCGAGTATTCGAGCGGCGCCAGCATCAGGCGCGGCGGCATCACCAAGGCCGGCAACAGCGCAGCGCGCCGGCTGCTGATCGAGGCGGCGCGGTGCTACCGCTTCCCGGCCCGGGTCAGTCGCGACCTGTGCCTGCGTCAGGAAGATCAACCCAAACCGATCCGGGAGATCGCCTGGAAGGGACAGGTGCGGCTGTGCGCGCGCTACCGCCGGCTCGCCCGGACCGGCAAACCCGCCAATGTCGTCACCACCGCCATCGCCCGCGAACTGGTGGGATTTGTCTGGGCCATCGCGCGCCAGGTCACAATACCAGCAGGCTGATTGGCGAAATCGTGTGATCACTGACAAAGGAGGTGCCGGCAAAACTCCCCATCCGCGACTTCCGGGCAAGGCCGGGGGCACGGTCGCGGTCAGGAGAACCCTCGCATCCACTATCTCCCGGATCACCGATCCGACGCAGGTTCCTAGACCGAGGCAGCTCCGCGACGCATCACCGGTCATGCGGTTTCGACCCGCGCATCAGAGTATGATCAACCGTCGCCTTGACGGCCGTGCCGCCGGCCCTGCCCGCAACAGCCCAAAACAAAGCTTGAAACACAGCCACCAATTCACACGCCTGCTACTTGGAATAGCGACGCTTGATACCCGGCGCCTGCGGCTGACCCATAGCAGACCCTCAGCCTTCTCGGCGGCAGCTGCTCCTCATGCCCCAGAGCTGTCCTTGGCGATGCTGACCTCACCCTCGACTCTGAGGTGGCCCTTGGGGACGGAAGTCGGACATTCGCTCGCTGGGCCGTTTGGGCCGAACACGGACATTCGGCGTCTCGATGACATTTTCCAGTTGGAACGAGCGGGCGTTTGCGCGGCAGGCGCAGCGCATGTTCGCATGACCGGAAAATCATGGTCTGGAAAACTCCGGCTCTGTGTGCCAGGGTGAGGCCGAAATAATCGGAGGTGTTGCCATGAGCCAGCTCGAGGTCGCCGACAGCAACGTTACGGCGGGCACGGAGAGAGCGTCGTCAGCCTATGTGCCGCCGCTCCAGCGCACGGAAGGGCAGCCGCCGCCCATCGCGGCGCATGGCGGCCTGTCCTACATGTCGTTCGACCGGGACGGCGATGCGGGAACCGCCGCGGCGATCCAGGACGCGCTCGCGGAGATCGCCGAGGGCGAGGGCCAGCGCGTTATCGACATGGTCGCCAAGGCGCCACCGGGCCCGATCAAGACCCAATGGGGCCTCGGGTTCCGCGACTACGATGAGTGTGTGAAGTACATCCGCCAGTCGAACAGCCTCAAGGCCCCCGAAGGCGGCGTGGCGCTGCCGCTGCCCTATACGGTGTACGAGCGCCCGACCTACTCCGTCGTCCCGTCCAACGCGATCTGGCGGGACCCAGCGCGCGCCGACATGGCGGCGATCCTGCGCACGAATGAGCAGGGCAACCGACGCCAGAACCTCTATTTCCCGCAGGTGCTGCGCGACGCGCGGCGCATCGGCGAGTATTACCCCGGGCTCTCGCCCACCAGCCCCGAATGCATGGACCGGCTCGGCCTGTCGCTGGCGCACCTCGAGTCCAAGTGCTCGAACATCTACGATGCGGCGGAGGTGGAGCGCGTGTTTTATCCGGAGATCGAGAAGCTGCTTCTCGAGTTCTTCCCGGACGCGACCGATGCGCTTGTCTACAACCACGACGTCTTCGACAAGGACTACACGGGCGACCGCACCGAAGACCAGGACAGCAACAACCCAGGTGTAAACGCCAATTACGCCAACCTTGTGCATAACGACCTGAACGACAACAGCGGCCGCGTGCGCTGCCGCGAGCTGCTCACCAGGAACCTGCGGAACTTCGGACGCACGCAGCACTATACCGAGGCAGAGGCCGACGAGAAGATGTCGGGGCGGTTCATGTCGATCAACCTCGCCAAGCCGATAGAGACTGTCGAGCAGTTCCCGTTCGTGCTCTGCGCCTGGCCCTCCTTCGCCGACCAGCCGTACATCAACAACTACCGGATCTACGACGACCGCGTCGGCGAGACCACCCGCTTTACCTACCGTCCCAACCACGAGTGGTACTGGTTTCCCCGGCAGAAACCTACCGAGGTCTCAATGCTCAAATGCTATGACTCGGTGACCGACGGCTCTGTCTCGCGCTGGTCTTTCCATACTGCTTGTATCGACCCGACCGTGCCCATCGACGCCCGATGCCGCAAGAACGTCGTGGTGCGGTCCTTTGTCTTCTTCTAGGGAAACACTGAACAATGCCGGCTGCTGGGCGACATGGCGGCCGGGGCGTGTTTTTGACAATAGAAGGTCGCGCGGCGACGGGTTTAGTCGGCAGAATTTTACGGTCGATCCCAGGCAATGCCTCGATGCTCGTGTATTGTTCTATTATCAGGGTAGGTATCCGGGTCCCTACCCCTTGGCCGGCACGAGCAGGCGGTTCTTGACGATCATCAGATTGGCCAGCGCGAACGGGGTGTGTAGCTGCGCCGTGTTCTTGGCCAGACCGCGATAGCGCAGCTTCTTATGATGAAGAGGTTCTTGACGATGTGGAAGGGGTGCTCGACCCCGGCCCGCACCTGCGCCAGCACCCGCTCCGCCGGCTCGGCCAGATCCCGCAGCGCTTTCGGCAGGGCCTTGATGATGCTGCGCTTGACGGCAATGTTCTACGACACCCTGCGCCCGGCATGTTCGGGCCGCTTGTCCGCCCCGGTGTCGCCGGCATCGACGAAGACATCCGTTTGCTGACCGTGCCGTAAGGCCGCTGCCTGATCTATATCGGCCTCGTTGGCGGCGGTGCCGATCACCGTGTGCACCACCCCCGAGGCGACATCGACCCCGATATGCGCCTTGATCCCGAAGTACCACTGGTTGCCCGTCTTGGTCTGGTGCATCTGCGGGTCGCGCGCCTTGCTTTTGTTCTTGGTCGAAGGCGGGGATTGTTCCCTGGCGCATCAACAGCCCGCGCTCCTCCAGCATCGCGCCGACCTCGTCGAACACAACCCGGGTCAAGTCGTGCTCTCTAGACCATGATTGTATCGGATCGAAGCGCACGGCGCTCCGATCCGATACGTGAATCATGGTCTCATCCTTGGAAGCGAGAGCCAATGGCGGAAGTTCAGCACCGTCGTCGCGGCCGGAACTGTCGCCACCGACAGATCGATGCCGGCAAAGCCGCGCAACGCCGGGCTGTCGTACAGCGCGTCCTCCAGGGCCTCGTCGGCCAGCCCGTACCACTGCTGCAAAAAGTAGATCCGCAGCATCCGCTCCAGCCCAACCGGCGGCCGGCCGCGCTCTCTCTTCGGGTAGAAAGCTCACAGACGATCGACCAGCCGTGCCCAGGGCACAACCTCTTCCCTCTCGGCCAAAAACCGGTCCCGTCGCGGCCGACTTTTCTTCCCGGCGTATTCCGCCTGCGAAAAGCTCCCCCGGCGCTGCATTGCCCGCCCCTTGCTCCCCCGGACCCGCGGATTCCATCCGATGCGCGCGCCCCCGCCGCGGCTTATCGCAGCGTTTCCTTAGCTTAAGGCGCAGGCGCGCGTCATCTACCGCTATGCGCGGGACGATCTTTGGAGCCCAGCAACAATGAGCGCGCAAAGCTTTCTAATTGGACTCGCGATCTCCTTGCGGCTATGGCCGTGTTCGCCCTCTGCCTATCGCAGCAGATCCAACCCAAGGCAGATGAAGTACTCCAAAACGCGCAGAAAGGCTATAAGTTCGCGGAGTTCGAACTGGGGGAGCAATATTATGAAAAAAAGGATTATACCCGAGTTCGCGAGTGGTTTCTCAAGGCGGCGGAGCAGGGCGAGGCGATAGCGCAGGGGATGCTTGGCGCCATGTCTTACCAGGGTGAGGGCGGACCCAAGACCCTATTCAGGCCCGGAAATGGTTTCTAGCATCCGCAAACGGCCCGTTGTTGCCAGAGGTCAAACGCGCCGTTTCTGCAGTACTCTGTAGCATGTACTATCGAGGAGAAGGCGGAGCACAGGATTTTGCGGAGGCCGGCAAGTGGTGCCTTGATGCCGCCAACCAGGGGGACGTTGACTCGCAAGCGGTGCTCGGTAAAATGTATCAGAAGGGCGAGGCTGTAAAGAAGAACTATATGGAAGCCCGCAAATGGTATTTGGAGGCGGCAAAGCAAGGTCATATTCTAGCCGAAGTAATGCTCGGAGGTATGTATATCTACGGGGAGGGCGGCCCCAAAGATTACCCCGAGGCGCGCAGATGGCTTCTGAAAGCAGTCGAACAAAACCAACCCAATGTAGAAGTAATGCTTGGCGTTATGTATTATTATGAATGGGGAGGCGCCCGGAATTATGCAGAGGCACGAAAATGGTTTCTCAAGTCGGCGAGGCAGGGCAACGCTGACGCGCGAATGATGCTGCGTCAGGGGAATGGGGGCGTTGTGACCTCGCGGCCCGTTTACAATCAGGCGCCCGCCTCTTCTGCGCTGAGTTGGTTCGCATGCCACTCTGTGCTTTCGGGCGCTCCATGATCGCCGGGATGGCCGGCTGCTCGCCGTGGTAGCCGCTGCTCAGACTGAGCGGGTGACGCTCGATTTCGACGAGGCGGCGATCGACGAGCTGGCGCCGCTGGCCGAGGAGATCAACGCCGCGGTCGAGAATATCGGCGCGCGACGCCTACACACGATCCTTGAGCGGCTGTTGGAAGAGATCAGCTTCACCGCCTCCGACCGGCCCAACGGGACTCTGGTCGAGATCGACCGCGCTTATGTCCGCGAGCAGGTCGGCGCGCTGGCCCAAAACGCCGACTTGTCCAAATTCATTCTCTGAGCAGCCACGAGCAGAGCTGGCGCGGACGTCGGCGGGCGCGGCCCAGTCAACGGGATACCCAAGCGTTCACGTCCGGCGTTATCGTGTAACCGCCGCCGCAACGCGGCCGAGGCACAGGGAGGCGGACATGCTGTCGGGCGCGCGCATCCAACAACGGCTAGCGCGGCAGGCGCTCGCCCTCGTTCTCGCCGGCGGCCGAGGTAGCCGGCTGAAACAGCTGACCGACAGGCGGGCCAAGCCGGCGGTGTTTTTCGGCGGCAAGTTCCGCCTGATCGACTTCACCCTGTCGAACTGCCTCAATTCGGGAGTCCGGCGCATCGCGGTCTTGACCCAATACAAGGCGCACAGTTTATTGCGCCACTTGCAGATGGGATGGTCGTTTCTGCGCCCGGAGATGGGCGAGTTCCTCGATCTGTTGCCGGCGCAGCAGCGGCTCGACGAGGCGACGTGGTATCGCGGCACCGCCGACGCCGTCCATCAAAACTATGATATCCTGCGCGCCGCCAACCCGACATACTTTTTGGTGTTGGCCGGCGACCACATCTACAAAATGGATTACTCGAACATGCTGGCCGATCACGTCGACCGGGGCGCCGACTGCACGGTCGCTTGCGTCGAGGTGCCGTTGGCGGAAGCATCGGGTTTCGGAGTCATGGCGGTCGACGAGACGATGCGGATCGTCGATTTCCAGGAAAAGCCGCGCCATCCGCCGGCGATCTCCGGCAAGCCCGACCGAGTACTCGCCAGCATGGGCGTTTATGTCTTCACCGCCGAGTTTCTCTATGCCGAGCTCGAACGCGATCACCAAGACCCGGAATCGAGCCATGATTTCGGCAAGGACATCATTCCGAAACTGGTGCGCCGCGGGCTCGCGGTCGCGCATTCGTTCGACGAGAGCTGCGTTAAGACGACGCCGGAGGCCGATTCGTATTGGCGCGATGTCGGCACCATTGAGTCCTATTGGGCGGCCAATCTCGATCTGGTGATGCCGGTCCCCTCGCTCGACATCTATGATCCCAACTGGCCGATCTGGACCTATCAGCAGCAGTTGCCGCCGGCCAAATTCGTATTCGACGATGACGACCGGCGTGGCATGGCGGTCGATTCGATGGTTTCAGGCGGTTGCATCGTTTCCGGGGGCACGGTCAGGCGGTCGTTGATGTTTTCGAACTGCCGGGTCAATTCCTACGCCCAAACTCGCGAGGCGGTGCTGCTTCCCGAGGTCGAGGTCGGCCGCCATGCGCGGCTGACCAAGGTCGTCATCGATCGCGGCTGCCGGATTAGGGAGGGGCTGGTGATCGGCGAGGACCCCGATCTCGATGCCAGCCGCTTCTACCGAACCGACGCCGGCGTCACCCTTGTTACCGCCGAAATGCTGGCCGCGCTCGACTGAGCTGTCCGCCGGCGCCGATGCGATCCGGTGTTTGAGCCAAGGATATGCTGAGAAATGTTCAGCGAGAAGTTCAGGCGGCGCCTCAGAACACCCGAGCCGCGCTCGTTCGGTCCCTGACCCATACCTGAGCTTCGCGGCCGGCGGCGAGCGCGTCGCGCGCGGCGTCAACCGCATCGAGCAAAGCCTGCTCTTTGTCGAGATACGCGCCGTAGACGGCATTTCCGAGCGTGACCACCCACCGCGCTTCGCGTCCGCGCCGGCACACCTGAAACTCCATGACACCCATTGGTACGCGCTCCTTAGGCGACGACAGCCGCCGTGGCGGGTTTCATCCCGATGCCCTATGCTCCCGATTGACGATTATCGCCGAAAAGGCGACGCAAATAAAGTCAATTTTGTTACGGACTGACACAAACGTGGTAAATTTACCACGGCGGCCGCCGGCGAATCAGCAATTTAACATTACTTACGCAGCGATCATTTCTCTTCGGCGGTGAACACGCCGTCCCAGTTGGCCGGCGGGGCTTCCGATTGGAAGTGGGCGATTCGCCGCCGATAGAGGTCATAGACCGGGGCGAGATGGCGCGCCGCGGCCAGACGCCCGTCGTCGAGGAGGCGCAGCGCCGCTCCCCATTCTTGGTGGCGATAGGCACTGAGCAGTTCCGAGTGCCGGTCTACGAACTCACCCTCCTCGATCCTTTCCGGCGGCAACGTATAGACGCGACCGGCCTGGGTCTTGCCTTTGACCGCGACCAGATCGACCTCGATCAACGCCGGGTCGTCGAGGTGCGTTACCGTTTCCTCGCCGATCACCAGATCTATGCCGTAGACCTTGCCGAGCCCCTCTAGGCGCGAGGCCAGGTTGACCGGGTCGCCCAACAGCGAATAGTCGAAGTGCTGCTCCGACCCGAAATTGCCAACGCAGCATTCGCCGGTATTGATGCCGATGCCCATCTGAACGGGCCGAAACGGCTTGCCAGCCGCCGCTGCCTCTCCCTCCCACATCCGGTTCAAATCGACGAGCTTACGCCGCATCATCTGGGCCGCACGAACCGCGTTTTTGGCATGGTCGGGATCGTCGAGTGGGGCGTTCCAGAACGCCATGATGCAGTCGCCGATATATTTGTCGATCGTGCCCTTTTCCTCAGTAATGATTTCGGTCATCGGCGACAGAAAAGTATTCATGAAGTGCGTCAAGGTCTGGGCGTCCATACCCTCGGCGCGGCTGGTAAACCCGCGGATGTCGCAGAACATGATCGTCATGATCCGCATCTCGCCGCCGAGGACGAGCTTTTCGGGGTGCGCGGCCAGTTCCTCGATATATTGCGGCGACATGTAGTGCGAGAAGGCGCCGCGGATCTCGCGCTGGCGCGCCTCGGCGCGCAGGTAGCCGAGCAGGCTCGCTACCAGATAGACGAGGGTCAAGACCGCCCAGGGATAGACCGGGTCGATCAGCCAATGCGCGTACTTGAACGCAAACCACGACCCGCCGAATGCCGCCGCGACCGAGACGCCGCCGAGCATGGCGCTCGGCAGCGCGCCGATCCGCGGCAAGACAAAGATCAAACCGGCACCGACCAGCAGCGCAAACAGGATTTCGGCGCCGATCGCCCAATCGGGCCGCCTCAGATAATCCCCTTGGAGGATTTCGTCGAGCAGCTGGGCGTGGATCTCGACCCCCGGTACCGCACCCGCGAGCGGGGTCGCCTGCAGATCGTTGATGACGCCGGCAGCCGAAGTCCCGATCAGAACGATATGGCCGGCAAACAATGCCGGATCGAATTTCCCGCCGAGCACGACGGCGGCGGAGACGATGCGGTCGCTCTGGAATGGCGCGTAATGTAGCCAGACCCGTCCGGCGGCGTCGGTCGGCACCGTCAGCGGCCCGATGCGGATCGCGGTCAGTCCCGTATCTTCACCAAAATTCTTTTCGCCATTGGCGCCGGCGGCGCGGCAGATATAGGTCGTGGCGCCGACCGCGAGGCGCAGCGCCTCGGCGGCAAGCGATGGATAGGCTTGGCCGTCGAATGTCAGGATCAGCGGCACACGGCGGACGACATTATCCCACTCGGGAAGCTGGTTGAGAAACCCATCGCCGGCGGCCGCCGCTTCCAACACCGGAAGGGTGGGAACCACCCTGGTGAAATTGTCGACATGGCCGAGCGGGTCATCGCCGGTAAAGGCAAAGCCGGCTTTCGCCGCGGGGGGCCGCCTCTCACCCTGACCGGTCAGGATGAACCCGGTCACTACCGGCACCTTGCGCATCGCCATCGCCAGGCGCTGATCGGGATCGGGCAATGCCGACAGCAGCTTTTCCGCGTTCGCCGGGTCGACGCCGTTACGGGTGATCAACGGCAGCAGCATTTTGGGTGAGGTCCGGTCCGGTTCGGCAAAATCGATATCGAAGGCGACGACCGCGGCGCCCGCGGTGGCCAGACGCTCCACCAATTGCGCCACGATCGTGCGCGGCCACGGCCATTGGCCGATCTTGGCGAGGCTTTTGTCGTCGATGTCGACGATCCGAATCGGCGAATCCCCGGGCACGCGCGGCAGAGCGCGCTGGTAGAGGTCGAACGCGATCAGCGACAGCCGGTCGAGCAGATCCGGAGCAACGATCCGGGCGCTGATCGCGATGAGCAGGACCGCGAGCGGCAGCAGATAGAGACCGCCGCGGCGAAGGTTGGAGAACAGGCGCATATGCCGGTCGCGAAGACGAGCCGCTTACATCATCGCCCAGTCCGGCGGCACTTTCCACAATCCTCGACGCGTTAAACACCTTGCCCGGACGCAAGCGAGTAGCCAGTCTCTAAGGCTCGATGACCGACACGATCGAACTGTCGCCGCCAGGCGACCGCAAAGACGCTGCCGAAACCAAGGCGACCAGCCAGGCCCAGCCGCCGGCTCAAGCGAAGAAGGCAAAGCTGGTCCACAAGGCGGTGGCGCTCGCCAAACAGGTGCTCGACCCGGCAGACCACGCCACCGCAGAGCGGGTCATCGGCGCCTACTACGAACATGTGCCGCCGGCTGACGTCGCCGAGCACAGCCCGCGCGATCTGAGCGGGGCCGCGCTGTCGCTGTGGCATTTTGCGGAGCGCCGCCGTCCGGGCCAGGCCAAGATCCGAGTCTACAACCCCGAAATCGCGGCCGATGGCTGGTCCTCAGCCCACACGATTGTCGAGATCGTCAATGACGACATGCCGTTTCTCGTCGATTCGGTGACCGGGGCGATAAACGCCGGCGATCGCGTCGTCCATCTCGTGATCCATCCGATCCTGACCGTCGAACGCCTTCCGAGCGGCCGGCTGCACGAGATCGGCAAGTCCGACGCCGCCGGTTCGCGCGAATCGTGGATGCATATCGAGATCACTCGTGAGCCCGATCCGGCAAACCTGGCGTCGGTGACGCAGACCTTGGCGGGCGTCCTCGCCGACGTCCGCGCCGCGGTCGCCGACTGGCAGCCGATGCGCCAGACCCTGCGCGCACTGCTCGACGAACTGTCCGGCCCGCCCGGACTCCCGGTGCCGGCTGCCGAACTCGCCGAAGTCCAGGACTTTCTGCGCTGGCTCGACGACGACAACTTTACCTTCCTCGGCTACCGCGAATACGACTTCAACGGTGCCGCCGAACCAACTCGACCGGCGCTCGGAATTTTATCCAATCCCGACTATCAGGTCTTCGGCGGGCTGCGCGACCTGTCCTCGCTGCCGCCCGACGTGCAGGATTTCGTCCGCCGCCGCGAGCTTCTGATCATCACCAAATCGAACCGCCGCGCCACGGTTCATCGCACCGCGCACATGGATGCGATCGGCCTGCGACGGTTCGACGCAAACGGGAATGTCGTCGGCGTCCGGCTGTTTCTCGGGCTGTTCACCTCGATCTCCTACAGCTGCAGCCCACGCGCGATCCCGCTACTGCGGCGCAAAGTCCGCCATATAGTCGCGCGCGCCGGGCTGTCACCGACCGGACATGACGGCAAGGCCCTGCTGCACATCCTCGACACTTTGCCGCGCGACGAGCTGTTTCAGAGCGGCGAGGACCAGCTATTCGAGACGGTCATCGGCATCCTCAATCTGCAGGAGCGGCAGCGCATCGCGCTGTTCATCCGCTGCGACCCGCTCGAACGCTTTGTGTCCTGCCTCGTTTATGTGCCGCGCGAGCGGTATGACAGCAATCTGCGCCGGCGCTTCGCAGCGATTCTCGAACAGGCCTTTGCCGGTGAGCTTTCCGCATTTTACACGCATCTCGACAAATCGGTGCTGGCGCGCGTCCAGTTCATCATCCGCACCACCCGTGGTGCGGTGCCGGCGGTCGATGCCGCCGAACTCGAGCGGCGGTTGGCGGAGGCAGGACGAAGCTGGTCGGATCGCCTCGAAGAGGCCGCGCTCGAAGCTTTCGGCGAGGCTGAGGCACGCGACCGGCTGCGTCGCCTGAAACCTTTCCCGATCGCGTACCAAGCCCTGACGCAGCCCGCCCAGGCGATCGCCGACCTGCCGCGGATCGAGAATGCGCTGGCAGGCTCGCTATTGGAGGTTTCCCTCCATCCGGCCGCGAACGAGCGGCCCGGGCTACGGCTCTATCGGGCCAAACAGCAAGTCATCCTTTCGGACGTGCTGCCGATGCTCGAAAACCTCGGACTTCGAGTCGTCGCCGAAGAGCCGTTCCGTATCGACAGTGTCGACCGCGGCGCTGTCTGGGTCCACGAATTCGAGCTCGCCGGCGATGCCGCAACGGCGCGCCATTTCCGCCGCGGTTAGAGCGCGTTTCGAGGAGGCGCTCGTCGCGGTATGGACCGGTCGAGTCGAGAGCGACGGCTTCAACCGCCTCGTGCTGGCCGGCGGACTCTCCTTCCGCCAGGTGACAGTGCTTCGCCTCTACGCCAAGCTGCTGCGACAAGCCGGGGCCACGTTCAGTCAAGCCTATATGGAAGACACGCTGGGCGCCCATCCCGACGTCGCCGGCCGGCTCGTGCGGCTGTTCGAGATCCGCTTTGATCCGGCCGCCGCGGACCCCTCGCTCGCGGCGCTGGGCGAAGTCCAGGCGATCGATCACGCCCTCGATGCGGTCACAAGCCTCGATGAGGACCGCATCCTGCGCAGCTACCTCGCGCTTATTCTGAAGACCGTGCGGACGAACTATTTTCAGCAACTGCCTTCCGGAGAGCCAAAGCCTTATCTCGCGATCAAGCTCGCCAGCAGCGAGATCGACCTGCTGCCGCTGCCGCGGCCGCTCTTCGAAATCTACGTCTACAGCCCGCGGATGGAGGGCGTGCACATGCGCGCCGGCAGGGTTGCTCGCGGCGGGATTCGCTGGTCGGATCGAAAGGAGGATTTCCGCACCGAGATCCTCGGCCTGATGAAGGCACAGACGGTCAAGAACGCGGTCATCGTGCCGGTCGGATCGAAGGGCGGCTTTGTCATCAAGCGGCCGCCCGATCTGCGCGATCAACTCGCGACCGAGGCAGTCGAATGCTACAAGATCTTGATACGGGGCCTGCTCGATCTTACCGACAATATCGCCGCCGAAGGCGCCGATGGTCACCGCATAGTGCCGCCGCCCGGGTCGTGCGCTACGACGCCGACGACCCCTACCTTGTTGTCGCGGCCGACAAGGGCACCGCGACATTCTCCGACTATGCCAATGCGATCGCTGAAGAATACGGGTTCTGGCTCGGCGACGCTTTTGCCTCTGGCGGCTCGGTCGGCTACGACCACAAGGCGATGGGCATCACCGCACGCGGCGCCTGGGAACTCGTCAAGCGCCACTTCCGAGAACTCGGGCGCGACCTCGAAACGAGCGATCTGACCGTGGTCGGGGTGGGCGACATGTCGGGCGACGTGTTTGGCAACGGCATGCTGATGTCGCGGCGCCTGCGGTTGCTCGCTGCCTTCGATCACCGTCATGTCTTTGTTGATCCCAACCCTGACCCCGCGGGGGGCTTCGCCGAACGCGAACGTCTGTTTCACCTGCCGCGTTCGAGCTGGGCCGATTACGACCGCACACTGATCTCCGAGGGCGGCGGCGTCTTCGAGCGCAGCGCCAAATCGATCGCGATCAGCCGGCAGATGAAGCGCCTATTCACCGTCGACGCAGACCGGCTGACCCCGGCTGAACTAATCCGCAAGCTATTGGCGGCATCGGTCGATTTGTTGTGGTTCGGCGGGATCGGCACCTTTATCAAGGCGCCGCAGGAAACCCATGCCGAGGTCGGCGACCGCGCCAGCGATACGCTGCGCATCAATGCCGACGAAGTTCGCGCGAAAGTCATCGGCGAGGGCGCCAATCTGGCGGTGACCCAGCGCGGGCGCGTTGCCTATGCCCTGAAAGGCGGCCGCATCGACACCGACGCGATCGACAATTCCGCCGGCGTCGACACCTCCGACCATGAGGTCAACCTCAAGATCCTGATCGACCGCGCCATTGCCGCCGGAGCGCTGGCGGCTGAGGAACGCGAGCCCCTGCTCCACGGTATGGCCGGGGACGTCGCCGCCTTGGTATTGCGCGACAATTACTTGCAGGGCGAAGCACTGTCGGTGGCCGAGGCGCGCGGCGTCGGCGCTCTCGACCGGCAGGCGCGGTTGATCCGCGATCTCGAACGGTCGGGTCAACTCGAGCGCGCGCTCGAATTTCTTCCCGATGACGAAACCCTCGCCCTGCGCGCAGCGCAGCGCCAGGGACTGGTCCGACCCGAGCTCGCGGTATTGCTTGCCTATGCCAAGCTAGCGCTCGACGTCGAGATTATGGCCTCGGATCTGCCCGACGCGCCTGAGTTGGCCGACCAGCTGCTGAGCTATTTCCCGGCGGCATTGCGCGACCGGCTCGGGACGCTGATCCCGACACACCCGCTCCGCCGCGAGATTACCGCCACCGTCGTCACCAACGATCTCGTCAATCGTGCCGGCATCACCTTTATCAGCGAAATGCGGGCGCGCACCGGCCGGACCGCGCCTGAGATCGCCCGGGCCTATTTGATCGCGCGCGAAATATTCGATCTGCGGAACCGCTGGGCCGAGATCGAGGCGCTCGATAATAAGGTACCGGCCACGTTGCAGACTGAGACGCTGCTTGAGATCGGATCAGTCCTTGAGCATGCCGCGGGGTGGCTGTTGCGAGCTAACAGGCTCGATATTAGCGGCGAAATCGCCCGTTTCGGGCCGGCAGTCCGAGACCTTGCTGCGATAGTGGCGAAGCTGCTGCCGCCGGACGAGCGGGCGTTGTTTGATGAGCGCACTGCACGATTTGCTGCCGCCGGCGTGCCGCAGGTGCTCGCTGTGCGCCTCGGTGGGGTGATATTCCTGACCACTTCCCTCGAGATCGGTGAATTGGCCGCACGCGCGGCCCAGCCGATCGCTCGCGCCGCGCAAACCTTTTACCGGGTCGGCGCACGACTTGGCCTTCGACGAATTGCGCGATATGGCGCGCCGCCTGCCGGCGGAGACCGCCTGGCAGAAGGCTGCCGCCGCGACCTTGATCGAGGATTTCTACGCGGTGCAGGCCGATCTCGCCGAGCGGATCCTGAAGGGCGCCAACAGCATGGCCGACCCGCTCGCCGCCTGGGTGCAGGCGCATGCCGCTGAACTTGCCCCGGCTGACGCGATCGCCACCGATATGCGCGCCGCCGGCGCCTCCGATCTTGCGATGCTCGTCGTCGCCGCCCGCCAGTTGCGCCAAATGCTGGGCTGACAGCAGGCCGTCGACTACGTGGCGCGGTTCAGCCGGTTGCCGACGAGATCGTCGACGACGGCGGGATCGGCGAGGGTCGAGGTGTCGCCGAGAGCGTTGTGCTCGTCGGCGGCGATCTTGCGCAAGATGCGGCGCATGATCTTGCCTGACCGGGTCTTCGGCAGACCGGGCGCCCATTGCACCAGGTCGGGTGCCGCGATCGGGCTGATCTCCTGGCGCACCCAGGCGACAAGCTCATGCCGCAGCTCTTCGCTCGGCGTCTCGTCGACCCTCAGCGTCACATAGCGCGTAAATGCCTTGGCCTTTGATGTCGTGGGGATAGCCGACGACGGCTGCCTCGGCAACCTTCGGGTGCGCGACCAGCGCACTCTCGATCTCGGCGGTGCCGAGCCGGTGGCCGGCGACGTTGATCACGTCGTCGACCCGCCCGGTAATCCAGTAATAACCATCCTCATCCCGGCGCGCGCCGTCGCCGGTGAAATAAAGATCGTGAAAGGTCGAAAAGTAGGTATCGACAAAGCGGCGATGGTCGCCATAGACCGTGCGCATCTGCCCGGGCCAGGAGCGCGCCAGGCATAGATTCCCTTCGCCCGGGCCTTCGATTCGCTTGCCGTCATTGTCGACGAATAGCGGCTCGATGCCAAAGAACGGGCGGGTCGCCGAGCCCGGCTTTAGTGGCGTCGCCCCAGGCAATCGGGGTGATCAGGATGCCGCCGGTCTCGGTCTGCCACCAGGTGTCGACAATCGGGCAGCGGCGATCGCCGACATGGTCGTAATACCACAGCCAAGCCTCGGGGTTGATCGGCTCGCCAACGGTGCCGAGGATGCGCAGCGAGCGCCGGTCTGGTGCGGCGCACATAATCCTCGCCTTCGCGCATCAGCGCGCGGATCGCCGTCGGCGCAGTGTAAAAGATCGAGACCTGATGCTTGTCGACGACCTGCCAAAAGCGCGACGGGTCGGGATAGTTGGGGACGCCCTTCGAACATCAGGGTGGTGGCGCCATTGGCGCAGCGGTCCATAGAGGATATAGCTGTGCCCGGTCACCCAGCCGACATCCGCGGTGCACCAGAAAACCTCGCCCTCGCGGTAGTCGAAAATGTATTCATGCGTCATCGCCGTATAGACGAGATAGCCGCCGGTCGTATGCAAGACCCCCTTCGGCTGGCCGGTCGAGCCCGAAGTGTAAAGAATGAAAAGCGGATCTTCGGCGGACATTTCGGCCGGCGGGCAGTCGGGCGAGGCAGCTGCGCACGCCTCGTGATACCAGATGTCGCGGCCCTCGACCCAGTTGATGGCTCCGCCGGTGCGGCGAACCACGATCACGTCGCGCACGTCCGGGCAGCTCTCGAGCGCGGCATCGGCATTGCGCTTTAGCGGCACCTTGCGGCCGCCGCGCAGCCCCTCATCGGCGGTCACCAGAAAGGTCGACCGGCAGTCTCGGATACGTCCGGCGAGGCTGTCCGGGGAGAACCCGCCGAACACGACCGAGTGGATCGCGCCGATCCGTGCGCAAGCCAGGACCGCCACCGCAATCTCGGGGATCATCGGCAGGTAGATCGTTACGCGATCGCCTTTTTTGACGCCGCGCGCCTTCATGACGTTGGCAAAACGGCATACCGCATCGTGCAGTTCGCGATAGGTTATGCGGCGATCCTCGCCCGGATCGTCGCCCTCCCACAGGATTGCAGTCTGATCGCCACGCCGCGCCAGATGGCGGTCGATGCAGTTATAGCAGGCGTTGAGCGTCCCGTCCTCGTACCAGGCGATGCGCACATCGCCGTCGAACGAGGCGTCTTTTACTTTGGTGTACGGCTTAATCCAGTCGAGTCTTTTGCCGTGCCCGCCCCAAAACCCATCGGGATCGTCGAGGGAATGCTGATACTGTCGAAAGTAATCGGTCTCGCTGATCCTGCCTATCTGGGGGTGGGCCGAGATGGGGATCATTCTCCGGCTCGACATGGCGCCCTTTCCTCGTCGGCTGGCGGCGCCGGTCAACGCGCCGCGCAAGATTACCGAGGATTATTCCGCCGTGTCGAACGGTTTACAATACCCGTTCCGCTCCTTGCCCAATGGCTCCAAGACCGCTGTGGTTGGGACGGGTCGCCAGCAATGCCGCCTGGGTCCGGTTCGCGACGTGAAGGCGCTTGATGATCTGCTTCACATGGGCCTTGACCGTGCTTTCGGACATCGTCAGGGCGTCGGCGATCAGCTTGTTCGGCTTACCCTCAGAGATCAGCGCCAGGACATCGCGCTGGCGTCGCGTCAGTTCTTGCCACGGGAAGCCGGACGTCTTCCCCGGCACATCCAGCGGCGCGGGCGCGGTCAGCTCCAAGGGAACATAGGTTCCTCCGGCGCGGATACGCTCGAGCGCGGCCACCAGTACTTTGAGGCTCAGATTCATCGGCAGAAAACCGCGGGCGCCCGAGCGCAGGATCGCGCGGGCGCGCGCCGGGTCGTCGCAGTCCGCCGTCACCAGAATCGGGATGTGGGGCACCGCAGCCGCCAGAAGGGCAAGGTCGACCAGATCGACGTGCCCGCAAGTCGCAGCACCAAGTAAGATTACCGCGAAGCTCTCGCCGTCCCGCACAAGCCTCACAAGATCTGCGGCCAACGGCACATCGGTGACCCGCCATCGTCTGGGTTGTTGGCCGAGCGCCAGTTTGAGGCAGTCACGCCGCAACCGGCTTTGGTCGATGATCGCGAGGTGGCGCCGAGCCGGCTCGGCAAACTCAAGCGCCACGCCCTGCAGATAACCTACCGCAACATCGTGGGCCGAACTTGGCGAACGCAGATATTCCAAACCGCTCTCCCCGCTCCAGGATTACACTGATCAGAATGCGCTTTCCGGCATAACGCCAGCGTAAATTTTTGTAAATCCGCGTAACAGTCCGTAAATGAGTTCTTAGGTTACACTTGTCCCAGTAGCCCCGGCAATCCCCAACACACCTTGCGCGACGCGATCGTAGATCATTACCGTACGTTGACTTTATTTTGTCACAAACCAAACCTTACCCTAAGCGATCGTTGGGATGAGCCTCATTTTTGCTTGTCAGCAACCACCGCCCACACCGTCGTCACACACCAATCTATCTCGATCGCGCGTGTGCTGTCGCGCGCCGATCAAGCCAATCCGTCCCGGACCAACCCGTCCCGGAATCGCAGATCGGAGATCGAGATTCCCGACGAGCCAAACCGCCCCGAGCCTGCTACCCTGAGCTCAGCACCAATCAGTTGCCGGGAGGCATAGATGCAGTACGGGTTCGGCGCGCCGGTCAGCGGTTCGCTCTCCACGCCGGAGAATCTCGCCCGCATCGCCGTCGAGGGCGAGAAGATGGGCTACGACTATGCCACGATCAGCGACCATGTCGTCATCCCCGGGGACATCGAGGCCCGCTATCCCTACAGCGATACCGGCGAGTTTCCCGGCCGCTCGCGCGGCGATCGGCATGAGCAGCTGACCGCGGTCGCATTCGTCGCCGGCAAGACCTCGCGGCTGCGCCTCGTGACCTCGGTCACCGTCGTCCCGCACCGCCCGGCCGTGCTGTTGGCCAAGATGCTCGCCACCATCGACGTGTTGTCGAATGGCAGGCTGACCTTCGGCATCGGCGCCGGGTGGATGAAAGAGGAATTCCAAGCGTTGGGGGTGCCGCCATTCCTCGAGCGGGGCGCCGTAACCGACGAGTATCTGATGGCCTGCCGAGAGCTGTGGATCAAGGACGACCCTCGCTTCGAGGGCAAATACGTCAAGTTCGCCAACGTGCTGTTCGAGCCCAAGCCGGTGCAAAAGCCGCACCCGCCGATCTGGGTCGGCGGCGAGAGCGGGCCGGCGCTGCGCCGCACCGCCAAGCTCGGCGACGGCTGGTATCCCATCGGCACCAATCCGCAGCACCGGCTCGAACTCGATGAAGCGCTTCGCAGCGGGGGTCGAACGGTTGCGCCGACTGACCCGCGAGGCCGGGCGCGATCCGGCCAAAATCGCTCTCGCCTATCGCATCACCGGCATGGGAAAATCCTTGCCAGCGCGTGCCGATGACGGCGAGCGGCGGCTGTTCTCAGGCGAGACCGCGGACTTCATTGACGATCTGAAGGCTTTCAAGGAATTCGGTGTCGGCCATGTCGATTTCAATTTCGACGGCGTCACTGCCGACACGATGATCGCCAACATGCGCCGCTTTCGCGAAGACGTGCTGGCAAAAGTCTAGACCAAACGAAGTGCCTTCACTCCAACGGGTGGTGCGGGAAAACGCCTCTGAATATAGGAGCAGCCGTTGCTGAAGCTCGGATACAAAGCGTCGGCCGAGCAGTTCGGACCGCGCGAATTGCTCGACTTCTCGTGCTTGGCCGAAACGGTCGGGTTCGAACTCGGTCTTTGTCAGCGATCACTTCCAGCCGTGGAAGCATACCGACGGCCATGCCCCGTCGGCACTCGCTTGGCTCGGCGCGCTCGGCGCGCGCACGCAGCGGGTGGTGATCGGCACCAGCGTGCTGACCCCGACCTTCCGCTACCACCCTTCCGTCGTCGCGCAGGTTTTCGGCACGCTCGGAACGATGTTTCCGGGACGGGTCGTACTCGGCGTCGGCACCGGCGAGTCGCTGAATGAGGTGCCGTCGAGCGGCATCAAATGGCCGGGCCCCAAGGAACGGCGCGACCGGCTGCGCGAGTCGATCGCGCTGATCAACAAATTGTGGACCGAGGACCGGGTCAGCTTCGCCGGCCAGTTCTATCGCACCGAAAGCGCGACGATTTACGACAAGCCCAAAGAGAAGGTGCCGATCTGGGTCGCCGCCTCGGGCCCGCTCGCCGCGGCGATGGCCGGCCAGGTCGCCGAAGGCTTCATCTGCACCAGCGGGAAGAACCCCCAGCTTTACACCGACCTGGTCGGCAAGGTCGGTGAGGGCCTCGTCAGGGCCCACCGCGAGAGCGCGAGCCTCGAGAAGATGATCGAGGTCAAGGTGTCATTCGACACCGACGCGGTGCGCGCCAAGGAGGACACGCGCCACTGGGCTGCTCTCGCCTTGTCGCCAGAGGAAAAGGTCGGGGTCGAGGACCCGGTCGAGATGGAGCGGCTTGCCGCTGCCTTGCCGCTCGACCGCGCGGCCAGCCGCTGGATCGTCTCGTCCGATCCCGAGGCGCAGGTCGAGCAGATCCGTCCCTATGTCGAACTCGGCTTCAGCCATCTCGTATTCCATGCCCCCGGTCCCGACCAGCCGCGCTTTCTGAAGCTCTACGCCGAGCGCGTGTTGCCGCTGCTGCGGGCCAAGTTCGGCGGATGATCCCTGAAGTCACGATCAAGGCGCTGACCGGCATCAAGCTGGTCGAGCCTGGTGACGATCTCGGCGCAATTACCGACGGAGGCGTTCGCTGCAAACGGGCTGGTCCCGGAAGACGGCGACGTCTTGGTTGTGGCGCAGAAGGTCGTTTCCAAAGCCGAGGGCCGCTACGTCGACGTAGCGACTGTCGCGCCCTCGGAACGGGCGACTGCTCTGGCTGCCGAAGTCGACAAGGATCCGCGCTTTGTCGAGGTGGTTCTCGGCGAGTCGAAACGGGTAGTACGCCATCGCCCGGGGCTGCTGATCGTGGAGCACCATCTCGGTTTTGTGATGGCCAATGCCGGTATCGACCACTCGAACATCCCCACGGAAGACGGGGTAGATCGCGTGTTGCTGCTGCCGAAGGACCCTGATGCCTCGGCCGCCGGCCTGCAGCAGCACATTATCGGACGCCTTCGGCGTGCGGATCGGCGTCGTCATCAGCGACAGCTTTGGCCGGCCGTGGCGCAAGGGCACCGTCGGGATTGCGCTCGGCGCTGCCGGGCTGCCGGCGGTGATCGATATGCGCGGCCAGCCCGATCTGTTCGGGCGCGAATTGCTGGTGACCGAAACCGGCTTTGCCGACGAGATCGCCGCTGCTGCGGGATTGTTGATGGGCCAGGCCGACGAAGCCCTACCAATGGTCTTGGTGCGCGGGCTCCGTTGGTCCGCCCCGGAGGCGCCGGCCGCCGCCTTGGTCCGCCCTGCCGAACACGATTTGTTTCGATGAGCGCGGAGCGGGGTTTTGTCTTGGCGCTGTCGGGTGGGATCGGCGGCGCCAAGCTGGCGCTCGGCCTTCATCGCACCCTGCCGCCGGGGGCGCTGACGGTGATCGCCAATACCGGCGACGATTTCGAGCATTTGGGGCTCTCGGTCTCGCCCGATCTCGACACTTTGCTTTACACCCTCGCCGGCATCGATAACCCGCGACCGGCTGGGGCCGGAGCGGCGAGACCTGGACGTTTATGGCCGCCCTCGAGAGCCTCGGCGGCGAGACCTGGTTCAAGCTCGGCGACGGCGATCTCGCCACCCATATCGAGCGCACCCGGCGCCTCGCCGCCGGCGAAAGCCTGTCGCAGATCACCGATGATTTCCGCCGCCGTCTCGGGATTTCGGCGCGGCTTTTGCCGATGACCAATGACCGGGTGCGCACCCGGCTGCTGACCCCCGAAGGGTGGCTCGACTTCCAGGATTATTTCGTGCGCCGGCAATGCGCTCCACCGGTACGACAGATCGCCTTTGCCGGCGCGAAGACGGCGCACCCGCACCCGGATTTCCTTGCGGCGCTCGCCGATCAAAACCTGCGCATGGTCGTGATCTGCCCGTCGAACCCGTTTATCAGCATCGATCCGATCCTGAGCCTGCCGGGGGTGCGCGAAGCATTGCGCGCGTGTCCTGCGCCGGTCGTCGCGGTTTCGCCGATCATCGGCGGCAAGGCTGTCAAGGGTCCCACCGCCAAGATGATGGCAGAGCTCGGCCTGCCCGTCGGTGCTGCGGCGGTGGCGCGGCATTATGGCGATATTCTCGACCATTATGTGATCGACGAGGCGGATATCGTGGCGACGGAGAGCCTGGACCTCCCGTTTACCGCGACCCGCACCTTGATGGAGACGCTTGCCGACCGCGACGCGTTGGCAAGGGTAGTGTTGGCCGCCGGTCGAGGCGGCTAGCCCGCCTTCACCTGCCGCTGGGCGACACTTGGGCCGTTGCCTTCGGTTATCTCGCCTTATCCGCAATATTCTTCTGAAAGTATTCGAGATCCTCGGGGCGCGGCTTCCAGCCGAGGTTGCTCGGCCATTCTTTGGTGCGGCCGGACATTGCGTCGCCATAGCGCACCCGGAATAGCAAGGTGCGCTGCGAGCCATTGACGTATTCGTGCAATTCACCGCGCGGGTGGACGACGAAGGCCCCCGGCTCGATTGCGATGGTCTGTGTCGGAGTGCGCATCGTGCCGCCGCCCTCGAAGCAGAAATAGATCTCGGTTGCGTCCGGGTGGCAGTGATACGGGCTGGTCTGCCCCGGCTCCCGGCACGCGATCGTAACATCGCCTTCGCCGGTGGTGCCGAGGACCTTCTCCATGTGCTTTTTAGGGTCGAAGACCTGCTCGGCCTTCAAATTGAAACTGTACATCGCCTTACCTCCCACAACATGTGCGCAACCTGACGAAACACTATAATCAGCCGGGTTTCAGGCGCTGGAGCTTCTCCGCTTGACGCGGCATCGGTGCTTCATTTCGGACAAAAATCGGCGTTCTACCCGCATAAGGAGTGCCAAATGACAAACGATACTACCGACAACAAGACGCTCGAACAGCGGCTTCGCCTGATCGAGGACCGCCTCGAAATCTACAACCTCATCGCCAGCCATCCGCCCAGCGCGGATACCGGTGCCGGAGATTATACCGCATCGGTGTGGACCGAGGACGGCGTGTTCGACCGCGGCGTCGAGTTCGCCCGGCCGACCGGGCGGGCGGCGATCGCCAGCGGTTCTTCGAACCCCGAGCATCACCGGGCGATCGAGCAAGGGATCGCGCATTTTGCCGGCTTGCCCTATGTGCGAATTGCTGGCGACACGGCGTTTGCGATCTCCTATTTGCAGATCCTCGTGCCAGACCGCGTCGGTCCGCATTTCGAGGTCGCCAATCATGGCTCGTCGCGTGGTTTCCACGTGCATCGCGTTTCGGCCAATCGCTGGGATTTCGTTCGCACTGGCGAGGGCTGGAAGATCAAGCGCCGGACCTTGCGCCCGCTGGACGGCACCCAGCCGGCGCGCGAGATATTGGCCGGCGCGCTGGAGCCATAAGGCCGCTAAACCGATCAGGCCGAGTTCATCACGTTACCAGCGGTTTGACTTCCCGCATGAAGCAATCCATCGAGTTCGAGAAGGTGGTCAAGATTGCGGCAGCCATGGAAGTTGATCTGGAAGGCGTTCAAGCCCGCGGCTTCTCGATAGCGAAGCAGATCCGCCGCAACCTCGGCGGGCGTGCCGTGCCCGATCGGCCGCCCGGTGCCCGAGGGCGGGGCATTCCCGACGCTGGGGCCGAACTCGACCCGAAAGCTCATCCGCGTTTCCGGGGGATGCTGACGGCCGATCCGGTCGCAGGCCTTGCGCAAAGCTGCCTGACGGTCGACGAGGTCGGCAACCGGCATCGGGGTCGGCTGCCACACCGCGGCAAATGTCGCCGCCCGTCGCAGCGCCGCGTCACTCGCACCGCCGATCCAGATTGGCGGAGACGGCTGCTGCAGCGGCTTGGGACTGACATACATATCCGAGAAGGCGAAGAACTTCCCGGCAAACGAGACCGTGCCCGGCGCCCAGCAAGCCTGCCAGATCCGAAGATACTCCGTCGTGCGCGCGCCGCGCTCATGAAAGGGCACCCCGAGGGCGTTGAACTCGGCTTCGTTCCACCCCACCCCGATGCCCGCAATCAGCCGGCCGCCCGACATCCGATCGATCGTCGCCAAACTTTTGGCGCTGGCGATCGGGTTGCGGTAGGGCATGATCAGCACCGAAACGCCGAGACCGATACGGGTCGTATTCGCGGCGATGAACGACAGCGCAACCAGCGGATCGTAAGTATTGGTCCAGGGAGCCGATCGGGGCGACCCGTCGACGATGATGTGGTCGTTGACGAATACCGCGTCGAAACCCAACGCCTCCGCCTTTTTCGCCGAAGCGATGATGGCCTCCGGCGTCGCCTCAAATCCGAGGTAATCGGCGTTGGGGCACCGGCATGAAAACCGAACAGTCATGATCCCTCCCGGTGGCTGCGTCTTGGCTCAGATAAGATGCCGGCGGCCCGGCGAAGAGCAGTATCTGCGAGGGGTCCGAGCTCCGGAGAAACAAGACAGCGCCTGTACCCACGCGGTGAACTACGCGGCCGTCTGGTGAATCGCCTCGATGCCGAATTGAGCGGCCGCGTTCTGCCCCATCATCCGGGCAATCAGCGGCTCCGGCACATTGGCGTTGCGCAACAGGGCTAAGGCGTCCCAGGCGCTCGTCGCGTCATGATGCGGGTAGCGCGAACCCCAAACCACCTTGCCGGCAAAGTCCTGCGGCAGCTTCTGGATCAGCCTCTCCTCGGCGTCAAAGCCGAGCATGACATTGCCGTGCTCCCACATCTCTTCGGGCTCGGTGCTGACCGGATAATGGTGCAGTAACGGGATCACCCGGGTCGAGGCCTCCATTTTTTCCAGGACTTCCTGCATCCAGGAGGCCTTGCCATGAGCCACGACGACCTTCATCGCCGGATAACGCTCCATGACCGTAAAGCCGATCAGGGTCGAGGCGACAAACATATGGTTGTCGAGCCAGGGGCCAGGATCGGCGCCAGCGGATGGCCGAGCGGCGTGGCGCCGATAAAGGTGATCGACTGACCGGCGCCGCCGCTGCCGCCGGCGAACGGACCGCCGCCGCCCGCCGGGGACCGGCGGTTGCGCCAGGCGGTCTTTGATCTTCTCGAAAAATGGGCCGTGCGAGGTCCATTCCGGGTTCCACAGCCCCGGCGTCGCATGCACCGCCGCAGTGATCCCGCGCCGCTCCAATTCCGCCCACAGCGGGTCGTAGTAGGGATGATTGAGATAGCGGTCTTCGAGGAAGATCGGCCGAATGAAGACGGCGCGGACTGACGGAATGCCGCGCCACCCGATCCAACTCCTCGAGCGCGAAATCCATGTTCTGCAATGGCAGGATCGCCGCGGCGAACAGCCGGTCCGGTGCCGCCTTGCAGAAATCGGCGATCCAGTCGTTGTAGGCGCGGGCCAGCGCATAAGCCACGTCCGGGTCGCGCACCAGGAAGAAGCCCTTCGGCGAACCAGGTCGGGTATAAAAGCGACTGGTCGACCCCCATCGCGTCCATATCGGCAAGCCGGGCCTGCGGATCCCAAGCGCCTTCGTTGATCGGATGCCTGGAGTGTGGATCCAGCTCCCCGATCGCATCCCAACTCATGCCGGGCCGCCACAGCGCGTGGCGCGGCAGATTGGGGTTCTCGCGATCGCGAAAAATCTCGCCGTTGACCTTCAGATACGAGCCCGTCCGGCCTTCCTGGCGCCACAGCGCATGCTTGCCGAGCGTGCGGTACTCCGGGTCGAGATATTTCTCCCACAGCGCCGGCGGCTCGACGACATGCAAGTCGCTGTCGAACACCGCAAAGTCTTTTGTCGCCATCATTCCTCTCTCCCATTGCCAGCGACGTAACAGTCGTGTCGCGATTGCTCGCTCCGGCAATGACGGTGCGCTAATCAGCGTGACCGCCGCTTCCGGCCGCAGCGAGGCGCGCGACTTCCTCCTCGGTGGGCCACCAGTCCGGGCGTTCGATCTCGGTGATGCGCTCGCGGATGATGTTGGCCGGGGCCTGCACCTTATAGAGACGGCGGGCGTTGGCGCCCAAGAACTTGGCCTGATCCTCCTTCGGCAGCCCGTATTTCTGCATCGTCTCGATCGCCCGCCAGGCGTCGTCGCCGTCATGGTGATAGACGTCCGACGACCAGCACAGGATGTCGCCATAGAACTCCGGGAGCCGTGCCGGCGGCGCCTCGTCGCCCTCAAAGCCGGTCATGCAATGCTCAAAGAAGGTCTCGCTCGGCAGGCTGCTTCAACGGCGGCAACTGCCGCTCGTTCTTGTAGAGCCTATAGGCCTTGTCGCATTCGTCGATCAGGAAGCTGAGCCAGGTCGATGAGGCCTCGAACACCGCGGCGTTGATCTTCGGGTGCCGCTCGAAAAATCCCGACATCAGCACGATCGTGACCCAAAGCGCCGCTTCGGCCTGAAAATTCTGCACATTGGTAAGGAAAGTATGCGGCAACCCGGCAGTAGCTATGGTCTTGCGGATCAGTTCGGCGCTGGAATATTGCTCGCTGTAGCCCGAGGGCTTCGCGCTGCCAAAGGCCGGGAACGGGTGCATGCCATAGACCATGCCGGTCTCTTCGAGCGCGTCCCACACCGGCTCGTATTTCGGCTGCAGCGGATAGTTGCCCATTGCATCCATCGGGCGGACCAGCGCCACCCGGCAGCCCAGCGCCGCGACCCGGCGAATCTCCTGCACCGCATAATCCGGATGCTGCATCGGGATCAGTGCCGCGAAGAACAGCCGGTCCGGATTTTCCCGCGTGTATTCGTAGGCCCATTCGTTGTAGGCGCGGCAGAACGCCTTGGCGCCGAGCGCGTCCTCGAGCCAGGGATAAATGTCGATCTCGGTCGGGATGATCATGACCTGATCGATGCCCTGGATATCCATGTCTCTGAGCCGCGGCTTTGGCTCGTAGGAGCCGGCATGGTCGAGATAGGCCACCTGCTCCTGCGTCAGCGCCGTCTTCGGGTTGAGGTTGCGCACGTTGAGGGCGCGCTGGATGTCGTGCTTGACCCCCGGGCCGGCATTGGTGATGACCCGCATCGTGCCGGGGATGCCGCCCTTACGCGGCGAGCCGAGCCCGATCCCGGCGCGGCCGTTGACGATCAGCAGGCGGCCGTCGGCGTCCCACCAGATCGTCCGCTTCAAGGCGTCGAGCTCATCGCGGGTCAGGAAATCGTGGCCCGCTCCCAGATCAGCGGCGGCTCGGTGACGTGCGCGTCGCAATCGAAGGTCGCGAAATCCTTGGTCATCGGCGCAAAGCGTTGAACCGGCATGCCGTGCCTCCTCCTCAAGCGTGCGGCGTCATTGCGAGGAGCGAAGCAACGAAGCAATCTCGTAGCCAGGGATGCGCCCTCGCCCGCATGAGATTGCTTCGCTCCGCTCGTAATGACGCTGGAACATCTAATCTTCGAGCCAGCCCGGCGGCACGGTTACGCTGCCATGCCGGGAGAGAATGTCGTCGATCTCCGTCATGTCGGCGGCGGAGATGGTCCAGCCCAGGGCCCCGAGGTTTTCGGTCACCTCGGCCGGGCTCGCGAAAGCCGACCAGCGCGGTGCCGATAGCCGGGTTGCTCAAGGTCCAGCGCAATGCGAATTGCGGCAAGGTCTTGTCATATCTCGCCGCGAGGCGCTTCAGGTCCTCGACAGCATCGAGGTTGCGCGGGAAAATGGTCGGGGCCGAACAAGGTGCGGAACAGGTTGAGATTGCCGACCATGCCGCCGCGAGACCGCCAGTCGCTCTCCTCGAATTGCATGCCAGCGTGAAACGTGCCGCTCAGCATGCCGTAGGCGAGCGAGCCGTAGGCCATGACGCCGATCTCTTTGGTCTCGCAATAGGGAAATATTTCGGCCTGCATGCGCCGGTCGAACATGTTCCAGCCGTATTGCACGACATCGACAGGGCGCAGCCGCATACATTCTCGATCTGCGCCAGGCGGAAATTCGAGACGCCGATATAGCGCGCCTTGCCTTGCCGCACGATGTCGTCGAGGGCGTGCATCGTCTCGTCGAACCCGGTATCCGGGTCCGGCCAATGGACGAGAAAAACATCGACATGATCGCTCTGCAGCCTCTGTAGGCTCTTCTCGATAGACGCCATCACGCGGGAACGGCTGCTGTCGCGCCGGTTTGGCATTTCGCTGTAGCCAACCCCGAACTTAGTAACGATAGAGACATCCCGGCGGCGGCCGCCGAGCGCCCGCGCCAGGGCCTCTTCCGACACGCCCATGCCATAGGCTTCTGCGGTGTCGAAGCAGGTGATGCCGTTGTCGATCGCCGCTTGGACGGCGCGCCGAAACTCGCTCTCGTCGATGCGGCCGTAGGTGCCGCCGATCTCCCAGCAGCCAAACCCGATCGCCGAGACCTTGAGGTCGGTCTTGCCGAACTGCCGGTATTCCATCGGACCTCCTATTGCGCCGCGATGGCGGAGGGCGGCGCCGCAAAGCGCCGCTCCATCTCGCGCCGCGCCTGCACCGCCTCGGTGTCCGGGATCTCGACATCGGCCCAGCGCACGATTTCTCCCGCTGCGATGTCGCGCAGCAAGCCGACCTTGTGCGCCAGGCCGATCGGCAGGGCGCCTTCGGCGAGGCTGCGCTCCGCCGGCACGAGCTTGCCCCACACCGTAAAGCCGCCCTCGCCGTCGAGCGTTTCGCCGGCGCGCAAGCGCTCGCTTGGCGACGCTGACGACATCGCCGCGCGAACCCGCAAGGTTGCCCGGTCGGCTCGCCGCGCAGCGCTGCCGACAAAACCGACATGCCGAGTTCCAGCCCGATCAGATGGAAGGGCTTGTACATCGCGGCGTACCAGCCGCTCGGGTCGGTCTTGAGCCCGTATTCCTTGAAGCAGGTCCGGGCGTAATCGTTAGGCGCCTTCAGCACGACGTAGACGCCCCAGCGCAGGTCGCGAAACACCGGCCTTCCGTCGCGCTCCAGCGACGAGACGACCTCGACCATGCCGTCCCGCTCGAGGACGCCGCCTGCCGCCGTCGCGCGCAGCATTTGGGGCAGATCGTCGACGCCGCAGGGCGGGAATCGCAGACCGTCTCTCGGCACGTCCAAGCCGCAGGCATTGGCGATCGCCGCCATCTCGATCGCCGATTTGGTGCCGTCGAGAAAAGAGTTGAACATCTGCGGGTTCATCCCGCCGCGTCGCGCCTCGTCCGCCGTCAGACCGTAATGCGCCAGACATCGTCCGGGGTCACGGCGTGATAGGCCGGCAGATACTTGGTGCCCTTGCCGGCGGCGACGACCTCGAAGCCACAGGCGCGCGCCCAATCGACCATCTCGCAGGTCAGCGCCGGCTGGTCGCCATAGGCGAGGGAATAGACGACGCCCCGCGCCCGCGCCTCCTCGGCGAGCAGCGGCCCGGCCAGCACATCGGCTTCGACATTGACCATGACGATGTGCTTGCCGGCGGCGATCGCCGCGCGCGCATGGGCGATGCCCGCCGGCGGACTGCCGGTCGCCTCGACAACGACCTCGACTGCCGGGATCGGCGCAGGCCTCGACGCCCGATGCGACGAACGCGGTTCGTGCGATCCGCGCCGCATCCCAGCCAACGGTGCGGCAGGCGTTGCGGGCCCGCTCCGGATCGAGATCGGCAATGACCGCGATCTCGATGCCCGGCATCGTCGGCGCCTGGTTCAGGAACATCGAGCCGAACTTGCCGGCGCCGATCAGCGCGACCCGCACCGGCCGACCGGCGGCGGCGCGCTGCTGCAACAAGCGGTAAAGGCTCATGGACCCGCTTCCTATTCAGCCGCCACCCTGTAGGCGCGCGCGTAATCGAGCAGCGCGCTGTCCGCCACTGGCTCGATCGGCGTGAAGTCGCGATGCGCGATCCACTCCGGCCGGGTCGGCTTGCGGATGTAGTTCGATACCGCGCACAGCGTCAGGTAGACGATACGCCGCGGGTAGGGCGTGATGTTCGGCGCCGAGGCGTGCACCAGATTGCCGTGGAACATCAGCACCGAACCCGGCTTTCCGGTCGGCGCGACGATGCCGCCCTCGTCGACGAGCTTGGTGACCGTCTCCTTGTCGAGCGTCCACAACGGGTAGGACGTCGTCGCCTCGTCATGGCCGGCGGACAGCACCCCGTGCTTGTGGCTCCTCGGGACCAGCATCAACGGGCCGTTGATCGGCATCACCTCGTCCATGAACACCGCGATGTTCATCGCCCGCGGCTCCGGCATGCCGTCGTCGCGCGCCCAGGTGCCGTAATCCTGGTGCCACTGCCAGACATCGCCCTCGAAGGCGGCCTTGGCGTTGATCTTGTACTGGTGCATGTAGAGCTGTTCGCCGAACACCTGCTCGACCGGGCGGATCAGCCGGGGATGGTTGCCGAGCAGGCGGAACGCCTCGTTATAGGTGTGCGCGGCAAAGGCGGTGCGCGGCGCGCCGGTCTTTTCGCGCCAGACCTCCTGCCGGTCGGTGGCGTAGATTTCCTCGGCCTCGTCGCGCAACAGCCGCGACCTCCTCCTCCGAGAAGCAGCCGGGCAGAAACAGATAGCCTTCTTCAGCGAATTGCTGGAGCTGCTGCGAGGTGAGCCGCATCGCGATTTTCTCCTGAATGCGGAGACGAGGCAGCGTGATCGATGCGGCGCGCTTCGTCAACCAGAGTGGCGACGGACGCTCGCCCAGATGGTTGACGCGGCGCCCCTCGGGGCACTACAAGCCACCGATGGTCAGCGCATCCCTTCGACTAATGAATACTGCCGTCTCGCGCGGCATTGCCGTGGGGCCTGAGGGTATGCGCGTGCGCTGAACACGACCAACACGCGACGATACGGGGCCCCGCCGGTACCGGTCGGGGCCTTTGCTTTTTGGGGTCTCTCTCGGACATCGGTGGTGGCGCCGTGGCGGAGAATAGAGAGAACCAGATGGAACCGTTCGATCCAGCCGATCGGCGCAGCCTGGGGAGCGCAGATTCCGGCATCCGCGCGGAGGTTCGCGCGACCCTGGCGCTGGCGGCGCCGCTCGCCGCGGCCAATCTGGCGCAGATGGCGATGGGTGTCACCAACACGTTGATGGTCGGGCGGCTTGGCGCCATGCCGCTTGCTGCCGCAGGACTCGGCGGGATGTTTTATTTCACCGTCGGCGTCATGCTCCAGGGCATCCTTTTCGCGGTGGCGCCACTCGCGGCGCATGCGCTCGGCGCCGGCGATCGCGCCGCGGCGGGTCGGATTGCCGGCGCCGGGCTGGTGCTCTCCGTGATGTTGGCGCTGCCCTTCGTCGCCACGCTGGTGAGTTTGGACCGCTTGCTTCAGGCGCTGGGCTACGACGCCGCGCTCGCCGCCGAAATCGGCCGCTATTTGCGGGCGCTTGCCTGGGGTGCGCCCGCCTTTCTCGGCTTCGGCGTGTTGCGAAGCCTGCTTGCCGCTACATCGCGTACGCGTCCCGTTATGGCGGTAGTCCTGATCTGCGTCGCCGGCAACGCGGTGCTGAACTGGATGTTGATCTTCGGCCATCTCGGGGCGCCCGCCCTCGGCGTCGCGGGTTCGGGCTATGCGAGCTCTATCAATCAGTGGCTAATGTTGGCTGGTCTGGCGCTGTGCATTCGCATCATGCCGGGCTTGGGCGGCCTGCACATGCTGCGCGGCGCTTTTGCCGCCGGCCGGACCGAGATCGGAAACATCCTCCGTCTCGGCTTGGCGATCGGCGGGATCAGGGGATTGGAGGCCGGTGTTTTCCTTGCCGCCAGCATCTTGATCGGCCTTTTGGGGGCGGCGGCGCTGGGGGCCCACCAGCTCGTCATTAACTGCGCCAGCATCAGCTTTATGGTGCCGTTGGGTCTCGGCCAGGCCGCCACCGTCCGTGTCGCCCACGAGCTCGGCGCGGGCCGCGCCTTGGGGGCGCGCCGCGCCGGCTTTGTGGCGCTCGCCCTCGGGATCGGGTTCATGGGCGCCGCGGCGGTCGTGCTGTGGACCTTTCCGCAGACCATCATCGGGGCCTATGTTGACATTGCCGACCCGGCCAATCGTCGAGACCGTCCAGATCGCGCGGCGGCTGCATCGTGATTGCTGCGCTGTTCCAAGTGTTCGACGGGATGCAGGTAATCGCCGTTGGCGCGTTGCGCGGTTACAGGGACACCATGGTCCCGATGCTTCTCGCCGCCTTCGGCTACTGGGGCGCCGGTTTTGCCGGAGGCTGGCTGCTCGCCTTTCCGCTCGGCTACGGCGCCGTCGGCCTGTGGTGGGGTCTTGCCCTCGGGCTCGCGGTCGTCGCCGTCCTGTTGACCCTGCGGCTTCATTTGATCGCGGGCCCGATCAGCCGGCCGGGCCGAGGCGGTCGCCGTACCGTAATGTGATCCGGGCCAGGTCAGAGGGTTCCTCCGGCCTTTTGCGCCGAGTGAGCTTGCGGGGTCTCGCGGCGCGCGTCGACGCATCCGCCTGCTCGGCGGGCAGCGGCACCCCGGCCTTTTCGAGGGCGGCGCGCTGGCGGGCGGTCAGGGCAGTCTCGTCGAAATCCTCGATCAGCTCGTGGAACAGGCGATGCCAGTTGATCTCGGCCTTAAGGTGCATGAACACCGAACCGAGCCCGACTGCGGCCCGGTCCATGAACACGAATTCGCGCGGCGGCCGGACCCCGCCCAGGCGGCGGATGTCGCGGTGCACGCTCTCGACCACGTCGGCGCCGTCGGCCCCATTGGCCTTTTCCTGGATCAGCCTTGCGCGATCGTCGAGCAGCGGGCCGTAGACGAATGGCGCCCAGCGGTTCAGCACCTCGATCATCTCGGGCGACAGATCGCCAAATCCCCAGCTTCGGTAGGCATGAACGGCGAGGTCGCGATCGCCGCGCTCCAGCGCGTGGTAAAGATCGATGACCCCGCGCACGAATGAGGCGCGAAAGACCCGCACACAGCCGAAATCGAGCAGGTTGACGGCGCCATCCGGCGCCACGGTGTAGTTGCCGAGATGCGGGTCGCCGTGGATGACGCCGTAATGGTAGAACGGCACGTACCAGACCCGAAACATCCGCAGCGCCACCTCGTTGCGCCGTGCGATCGGCGCTTTCGCGGTCTCGAGGATCGGCGCGCCGTCGAGCCAGGTCATCGTCAACAGCCGCCGGGTCGAGAGTTCGGGTAGGGGCCGCGGCACGGCAATCCCGGGCTCGTCGCGCAGGATCTCGCCATAAAGGCGCATATGCGCGGCCTCGCGCTCGTAATCGAGCTCCTCGCGCAGCCGGTCGGCGATTTCGGCATGGATTTCGGCGGTGGTGACGGCGCGGTCATAGCGCTCGTAGAGGCCCATTGCGAGCTTCAGCTGGCGCAGATCGGCTTCGACCGCGGAAGCCATGTCGGGATATTGCAGTTTGCAGGCGAGCGCTGTGCCGTCGAGTGCGGTCGCCCGATGCACCTGACCGAGCGAGGCGGCGCGCGCCGCGGTTCTCTCGAAATCGCGAAACCGCCGCTGCCAATCGGGCCCGAGCTCCCCCTCCATCCGCCGGCGGACAAACGGCCAGCCCATCGCCGGCGCATTGGCCTGCAATTGGATCAGCTCGCCGACATATTCCTTTGGCAACGCGTCGGGGATCGTGGCGAGCAACTGCGCCACTTTCATCAGCGGGCCTTTGATCCCGCCGAGTGCGGCCTTCAGATCGGCGGCATGGCGCGCCCGGTCGACCGATATGCCGAGATAGCGCTCGCCGGCCAGCCGCGCCGCAAGCCCGCCCATCGCGGTCGACACCTGCGCATAGCGCCGCACCCGCCCGGTAAAGGTGTCGTCGTCAGCTCACGATCAGACTGGAAATCGACGCAAGTCAGCCGAGCTGTTCCAGCTCGTCGATAAAGCCGGAGACGACCGACAGCCCTTTCGACCAGAAGGACGGGTCGGCGGCGTCGAGCCCGAACGGCGCCAGCAGCTCCCGGTGGCGCAAGGTGCCGCCGGCGCGCAGCATATCGAGATAGCGCTCGGCAAACCCCTGATGCGCATCCTGGTAGACCGCGTAGAGCGAGTTCACCAGGCAGTCCCCGAACGCATAGGCATAGACATAGAACGGCGTGTGGATGAAATGCGGGATGTAGGACCAGTAGTGGCGATAGACGCCGTCGAGGCGGATCGCCGGCCCGAGGCTCTCGCGCTGCACGTCGAGCCAGATTTCGGCGAGCCGGTCGGGCGTCAGCTCGGCCTCGCGGCGTTCGTCGTGCACCCGGATCTCGAACGTGGCAAAGGCGATCTGGCGGACGACCGTGTTCAGCATGTCCTCGACCTTGCCGGCGAGCATGATCTTGCGCCGGCGCGGATCGGTCTCGCCCGTCAGCAAGGCGCGGAAGGTCAGCATCTCGCCAAAGACCGAGGCGGTTTCGGCCAAGGTCAACGGCGTGTCGGCCATCAAATAACCCTGCCGCCCTGCCAACACCTGATGCACGCCATGACCAAGCTCATGCGCCAGGGTCATCACGTCGCGCACCCGGCCCTGGTAGTTCAGCAACAGATAGGGGTGGACGCCGGGCACCGTCGGATGGGCGAAGGCGCCCGACGCTTTGCCCGGCCGCACCGGCGCGTCGATCCAGGGCGCGGCGAAAAACCGCCGGCCGACCGCGGCCATTTCCGGCGAAAAGGCGCCATAGGCCGACAACACGGTCTCCTCGGCCTCATGCCACGGGATCAGCCGGTCGTCGTCCTCGGGTAACGGCGCGTTGCGGTCCCAGAAAGGCAGCGCCTCGACACCGAACCAGCGCGCCTTCAGCCGGTAGTATCGATGCGATAGACGCGGATAGCTGTCGCGCACCGCCGCGATCAGCGCGTCGACGACCTCGTCCTCGACGAAATTGGATAGATTGCGCGACGAAATCGGCCGCGCAAACCCGCGCCAGCGGTCCTCGATCTCCTTGTCCTTGGCGAGCGTATTGGTGATCAGGGCAAAGGTGCGGGCATTTTTTCCCAACACCTCACCGACACTGGCGGCGGCCTCGCGGCGCACCTCCGGATCGCGGTCCGACAGCAGGTCGAGCGCCTCGGCCTCGGTCAGTTCTTGGCCGCCGATCGGGAACCTCAGATCGGCGATCGTCTCGTCGAACAGCCGGGTCCAGGCGGCGCGGCCGGCGACGTATTTCTCATGCAGCAGCTTTTCGACCTCGTCAGACAGCTGGTGCTGACGAAAGGCGCGGATGTCGCGCAGCCACGGGCAATAGCGAGCGAGCGCCGGGTCGGCTTCCTTCGCTTCGAGTGCTGCGTCGTCGAGACGGTTCAGTTCGAGCGTAAAGAACAGCAAACTCGTCGAGATGGTGTTGGTCCGCTCTTGGATCGTTTGATAGAAGCGGCCGATATCCGGGTCGGCAAGATTGCCGGCATGGACAAGCGAGGCATAGCTGAGGATCCGGCCGCTCAGCTCCTGCATACCTTCATAAGCTTCGACCGCCTCCCCCAATGCCGCGCCCGAGAGATCTGCGAGCTTCCCCTCGTAACGCTGGTGAAAGGCTGCGGCATCATCGGCGAGCCGCGCCAGATCCCCGGTCAGTGCCGGGCTGTCGGGACCGGGGTATAGATCAGAAAGATTCCACTCCGGCAGCGTACCGAGCGCCGCCTTCTTTTGCCTTGCCGCCGTCTCTGCAACTGCCTGCAACCGCATTACTCAATCCCCGATCCGGACCTATGCGAGGATATGGGGTTTAGGCAGGAAGCACCAAGCGGCATCCCGGACGACGCCGCTGCGATCATTGCGATCGGCTCGAGCCGAGCTCAGGTCGCGATTACCACCAGCCGGCGGCAGGCGCTATTCCACCATCGGCGCGAAACCCGTAAAAGGGCGGTGGGGAGGTCGCGGAAGGATGGATTACGACAATTGCGCCAGCCTTCCGGCGATGTTCTTCGAACAAGCCGACCGGCTCGGCGACAAGCCTTTTCTGTGGATGAAACGAGACCGGCGCTATCAGCCGGTGACATGGGCCACGGCTGCGCGCGACGTCCGCCGGCTGGCGCAAGGTCTGGGAGCGCTTGGCATCGGCCCGGGGGAGCGGGTCGCCCTGGTGGCGGAGAACCGGCCGGAATGGGTCATCGCCGATCTCGCGGTGATGAGCGCTGGCGCGATCACGGTCCCGGCCTATGTGACGAACACGGTCGAAGACCATCGCCATGTCTTTGCGACCAGCGGCGCCCGCGCCGTGATCGTCTCCAAGTCCTCCTTGTCCGGGCGAGTGCTGGCGGCGGCCAACCAGGTCGACACCGTGCACACGGTGATCGCGATCGAGCCCGCCGCCGGTCAGGCGAGCACGGTCGACGTCCTGTCGTGGGACGAGGTGCTGACGCGCGGGGGTGACCAGCCGGACGACATTACCGGGCAAATCGCCGAATTGGCGCCGGACGACGTCGCTTGCCTGATTTTCACCTCGGGCACCGGCGGCGTCCCCAAGGGGGTGATGACCACCCACCGCAACATTCTCGCCAACTGCCGGGGCGCCTATCGCCTGCTCGAACTGCTCGGTCTCGGCGATGAGGTGTTTTTGAGCTTTCTGCCGCTGTCCCATGCCTACGAGCATACGGCGGGGATGATGTTCCCGATCTCGATCGGGGCGCAGATCTACTTCGCCGAAGGTGCGGAGACCTTGGCCGCCAATCTCCTCGAAGCGCGGCCGACGATCATGACCGCAGTACCCCGGCTCTACGAGACGTTGCACCGCCGCATCCTGCTCGGAGTTGAGCGCAAAGGGCGCGTGGCCCGAAAAATGTTCGACAAGACGGTCGCAATCGGGCGCAAGCGCGCTTCCTTCGCAACTCCGAGCCTCGGCGAGCGCTTGATCGACCCGGCGCTCGACCGTCTCGTGCGCGCGGGGGTACGCCGACGGTTTGGCGGGCGACTCAAGGCGATGGTATCGGGCGGCGCGCCGTTGAACCCCGAAATCGGCAGCTTCTTCCTGGCGCTCGGGGTCACTCTGTTGCAGGGCTACGGCCAGACCGAGGCCGGGCCGGTGATCAGCTGCAATTCGCCGGCACGGATCAAGATCGACACGGTCGGGCCGCCGCTCGACGGGGTGCGGGTCCGGGTCGCCGATGACGGCGAGATCCTGGTCGCCGGCGACAATGTCATGAAGGGTTACTGGAACGATCCGCAAGCCACCGCGCAGACCCTGGTCGATGGCTGGCTGCACACCGGCGATGTCGGCCAGGTCGACGAGGACGGCTATATCCGCATCACCGACCGCAAGCGCGACTTCATCAAGAATTCCGGCGGCGAGATGGTTTCGCCGGCCCGCGTCGAAGGCTATCTGACGTTGGAGCCGGAAATCGCCCAAGCGATGGTGTTCGGCGACCGCCGGCCTTATCTCGTCGCGATCGTCGTGCCCGATCACGAATTCGCCGCCGGGTTCGCCGGCAAGAACGGCGGCCCGCCGGAGATCGCGGCGCTCGCCGCCGACCCCTCTTTTATCAAGGCGATCGGCGCCGCGGTAGCGCGGGTCAATCGTGGGCTGACGCCGGTCGAGCGGGTGCGGCGCTTCGTGATCGCCGCGGAGCCATTTACGATCGCCAACGGCCAGATGACGCCGACGTTGAAGGTCAAGCGTCACGCGGTCCGCGAGGTCTATGGCGAGGCCCTCGACGCGCTCTACGACGGCAAAGGCATCGCCGCGTGAGACCGGCTGACGACGCGGCCAGACGCGGAAGGAGGATAACCATGCGGCTCGAAGGCAAGATCGGGATCGTCACCGCGGCGGCTTCCGGGATGGGACGAGCCGGTGCGGTGCGCTTTGCCCGCGAAGGGGCGGCGGTCGGCGTCGTCGACATCGATCAGGCCGGGGTCGATGCCGTCGTTGGCGAAATCACCGCCGCCGGCGGGCGCGCGCAGGGCCTGGTCGGGGATCTGCGCCAGGACGATTTCGCCCGCGCGATCGTGCGCCGCACCGCTAGCCGCCTTCGGCGGGCTCGATTTCGTGTGGAACCATGTCGGCCATCCCGGCCCGGCCTCGATCGAGGGCATCGACATGGCCGATTTCGACACCGCGATCGGGCTCAACCTGCGCACCGTGCTGCTGACGACCGAGGCGGCAATCCCCGAACTGCGCGCCCGCGGCGGCGGCGCGCTGCTCTACACCGCCTCGACCTCGGGGCTGGTCGGCTCGGCCTTCAGCCCGGTCTATTCGATGGCCAAGTTCGGCGTCGTCGGCTTTGTCCGCTCGCTGGCCAAGCGCCTCGCACCCGACAAGATCCGGGTCAACGCGATCTGCCCCGGCCCGATCGACACGCCGATGCTGCGGGTCTTTGTCGCCCGGCCCGACCAGCAGCGCCCCCTGGCCAAGCAGGCGGCCAGGACAAGGAGGCGTTGGTTCAGGCGCGCGCCCGCCAGATCCCGATGGGCCGCACCGGCAAGCCCGAGGAGATCGCCAACGCCGCGCTGTTCCTGATTTCGGACGAGGCGTCCTTCGTCTCCGGCGCCGCGCTCCCGGTAGACGGCGCCGCGACGGCGTGAGAAGCGGGCGGATAGTTGCGGGGGCGGCCGAAGGGAACAACCGGAAGGGTGGTTCGGCCTCGAAGAGAAGCCGGATTTCACACCTCGCCGGCGCGCCCTAAAGCCCGCGGGTGGCTTCGCCCTTAAGCTCGACGGTGTTGCCGTCGGGGTCGGAAATGTAGAGCGACGGGCCGTAGCCCTCGGCGCCATAACGCTCGCGGACCTCGCCGGGATCGACGCCGTGCCGCTGTAGATGCGCCTTGAGCGCCGTCGCGTCGAAGCCGACGACCCGCATCGCGAAGTGATCCATGTTGCGCCCGGCTTTGTCGGGCGCCGCCTGCGGCGAGACCGCCGCCGGGACCAGATCGATCAGCGAAGCGCCGGCGCGCAGCTGGACCAGCTTCGGCTGTTCGAGCCGGCGCTCGATGTGCATGCCCAACACATTCTCGTAGAAAGCGATCGCGCGATCGAGGTCGCCGACTCTGAGCACCACATGGTCGAGCCCGCCGATGCGGATCGCGTCCTGGCTCGCCGACGCCTCTGCGTTTTCGACTGCGACTGAATCAGGCATTGCTGCCTCCCTTCCTGCCCGCTCTGTTAGGCGGAGCATGCCGCATTTCTCGACATCGAGGCAAGCGGACCGCTCGTGGCTGTAGCTGACTCGTGATCTGTCCGGTTTTTGCATCGCGTGGTCTGTCCCGGTTTTAGAACCGCTCGAAACGGGGGCGGCGGATGGTCCGGGCGGAGGTGTTGCAAGGGGTACGGCAGATGCGGTTTGAGGGGTTGCCGGAGCGGCATGAGCGAGGTGATTTGAGCCAGGAGGAGGCGGCCGAGATGCTGGGGATCTCGGAGCGGACCTTTCGCCGCTGGCGCGATCGGCGGCGCGACGAGGGTCCGGCGGGGCTGGTCGACCGGCGGATCGGCAAGCCGTTCGAGCCGGCGCGGCGCGGTGGAGGAGATGCAGCGCATGCTGGGTCTGTACGAGGAGCGCTACGGCGGGTTTACGGTGAAGCATTTTCACGAGCAGCTGGTGAAGCGGCACCACTACAAGCTCGGCTACACGGTGACCCGGCTGTCGCTGCAGGGTGCCGGGCTGGTCAAGCCAGCGCCCGGCGCGCGGCGCACCGCCAGAAGCGGCCGCGGCGGCCGATGGTCGGCATGATGCTGTCACCAGGGCATTGCGCGGCACGGCCTGCTCTGCGAACTCGACACCGACCGGGGCAGCCATTATTTCCACATCCCCAAGGCTGGCGAGCCGGTCTCGAAGCGGGTGCACACGCAGGTGGGCCGGGCGCTGGCGCCGCTCGGCATCCGCCATATCGCGGCCTATTCGCCCGAAGCGCGCGGCCGCTCCAAGAGCGGGCCTTCCGCACCTTGCAGGACCGCCTGCCCAAGGAGCTGGCGCTGGCCGGGATCGCCGATCTGGAGGCAGCCAACCGGTTTATCGCCGAGCATTACCTGCCGGAGCACAACGCCGCCTTCGCGATCGCGCCGGCCGAGACCGGCCGCGCCTTGGTCCCCGACCACGCCAACCACGCCGGCGGGATCCTGTGCATCCAGGAGGAGCGGCGGGTCGGCAACGACAACACCGTCAAGTGGCGCGGTCTCGCCTCGCAGATCCCGCCCAGCCCGCGGTGGCCCCACTTCGTGCGCGCCACGGTACGCATCCACGAATACCCGGGCAGCCGCCTGGCGGTCTTCCACGGCCCGCACCGTCTGGCCGACTACGATGCCGAAGGAAAGCTGCGCAATGACCAGAAACTGGCTGCCTGAGCCGCTTCGACAGCCATTTCCTGTGGATTTGTCGACAACGCTGGCGTCCCACAATCCACAGGCCCGACCCACCACAGAAGCGGTCAATTGATGCGCTACAAATACCGGTCAACTTGACGCG
>CAWJTR010000030.1:0-58173 GCA_963845735.1 uncultured Alphaproteobacteria bacterium
GCGGTCCGTTCGCTTTAATGGGCCGCTCACCCACGGCCGCCTAGGTTTCCCAGCTCCCTTAGAGCTGATCTGCTCCACCTCGTGGAGCACCGGGTCGTTGGTCCGGTAATAAAGCTTGGTGGTGCGCGACCATCGAGGATGGCACCAATCGACCGGATCGCCGGTTTTGAGAAACCGGTGCGCTACTGACGCGATAATTTCCGGGACCGGGATGACTATCGTGAACATCGCCATTGTCATCAACGACGCGAATATGCCTCGGCTGGCCCATCCTCGTCTAACCCACACCCAGACTATCCCCCGATTTGAACCTCGTTGAGATAGTCTGTCGGTAAGGTACATTACCAACTTGATGAGATTTCCCTTTTCACGCGCATGTTTTGAAGAGGCTAGAAGTGACCGTGCCCGGACCAACCGGACCGCCGAAGTGCCATACCTCTCCAGGTAGCGATCGGCGATCCGACCGTAGCCCTGCGCCACGAGCTGCTTCATTTCGGCGGCGGTGACGAGCGCCAGTGGCGCTGGCGAGCTGATCGGGACGAGCGCAATCATCAACTTGCCTCGTCAAAAAACAGCGGTCTTTCGCCGAGATCATGGGCCACCATGACCAAAAACCCATCGGGGTCCTGCACGAAGATTTCGCGCTGCCCCGCCTGCCGGTCGCCGACCTTGCGCCAGACCTCACGCGGGCCGGCATAAAGCGGCCAGCCAGCCGCTTTGAGCGACTGCTGTACCGGCCCGATGCTCGCGACGTACATCTGGAACATCGCACCGCGGCCGTAAAGTCGCTCGAGCGGCGCGGTCTCCCATTTCCCGCTACGCTGGCACAGCAAGATCTGCGCGCCTTCCGGCCGCTCAAGATACGCAAACGCTTCCTCAGGCCGCTGATAGGCGATCGCAAACCCAAGGCGATCGCACCAGAATTGGACGCTCATGCCGGTATCGCTTACGAGCAACTCTGGCACCAGCTTGGCCCATCCGGTTTTGGGCGGCGCTCCCGGCCCTCTTCTGCCATTTGCTGGGCTTCCGCTTCGCGCCCCGGATCAAGGACCTGCAAGACCGCAAGCTTTACGCGATCGAGAAGCCCGGCACTTTATCCGCTGCTCGCCCTGCGCGAAAGAGACATCCTGCCGTTGGAACCGCTGCCGGACTGCCTGCCGCCAGCCGAGATCACCAAGCGTCTCCTGCCGGGGATCGGCATCCTCTCGGGAAGCTTCAATGGCTTGCGTCAGGTCGGTTCGGCAGCAGACCCGAGCATCGCCGGAGATGTGCTTCTCGGGATCGACCCGATCGTCGTCCGCGCGTGATATTTCAGCCCTCGTCAGGTCGCGGGAACCCAGGCCGTCTTTTGCTTGTCGAAGGTAAGGCCGGGCGCCGACTTGAGCGCGTCCTTGGTCGTATCGAGGGTCAGGTACCACGCGCCGTCCTTCATTTCCGCATGCACGGCGTTGAAGACCACGGCGACGTCTTTCTCCCCTACACCGAGGAAGCCACCGACGCCGATGATCAGACCGCTGATCTGGCCGCGGTCGTTGACGATCACGTCGTCGACGGTGCCGATCTTGTCCTTCGCGGGGTCATAGACGCTCTGCTTGTAGAATCTGGTTACCGTTTTACCTGGCGGCGGCGAAGACATAAGGGGCATCGTCTGGGCGACAGCGAAGCCGGCCGCTCCGAGAAGAATGACGGCTGCTAGTAGGGTTTTCTTCATGGCGTCTTCCTCTAATACGTTTTCGAAGGGTAAACGCCCCAATCGGCTAGAGGTTTCGTAGTCATTGGCTGCGCGTTGGCATAACGTGTCGCAAATGGCACCGGGTAGGGTGGAACTCCGTTGGTTGTGAGGTTGTCTCGGCAGGCATTTCTAAAACACCCGCAAGCTAACCGCGGTAACCCGGGCTTTCGGCGACGAAGGTTTGGACCATGACGGTCTACGGCGCCGCGGGCGGGTGCTTTTACTGTGCAGGGACGCTGTCGATCGAGCGGCGCGGGAAACGATGCTGGTGGCGCGCCTGGACAAAGGCCTCGATCGCGCCATCGCTATCGCCGGCCGGCACTATGTCGAGACTTATTGCTACGCTTTCGCCGGTACCGATTTTCTCGAAGACGAACAGCAGCAGCTTTATTGGCGCACCGACATCGTCCAGAGGACGCGCTAACTAACTACATGCTCGAGGCCACCCGATGCGGCATCCGCCTGTCGCCGCGCCGCGCGGGGTTTCCAGTGTAGAATTCATCAACCCCGGCGTTCGGGCCCAGCCCCAGCTTCATCGATTGCGCTACGGTGTCATTGACGGCGAAACCTCGGCCTTACCAGGCCATCAATGGTTGACACTGGCTAGACCTCGCTAAGAAGGTCGCGTCGTGAACTTGGTGGAAATTGGCGATGGCGGTCATCTCCAGCGGTGATGTTATTGGCTTATGCCACCAGATCAAGAATTTGCTCGGCAGGGGCGACATGCAGGGTCTTCCAGCCGTCAACTTTGCGTAGGGTGATCTGGTCGCTGGCCAATAACGCCCAGAACAGCATGCAAGCGGTGTCGGCGCAGGGCAGCATGCATTGGGTCTTGATGCGTCGCTTGAACTCCTCGTGCAGCCGCTCGATGGCGTTGGTGGTGCGGATCGACTTCCATTGGTCGCTCGGGAAGCGCAGGAAGGTGAAGAGCTCGTCGCCCGCTTCTTCCAGGCTGGCGGCGACCGGGCGGCAGCGCAGGCGCCATTTGCGCGGAACGCCCTACGCTTGGCATCCACCTCGGTGAGTGTCCTGGCGTAGATCATGTCGGCGTAATCGGCGCTGATCTCGTCGTAAAGCTTCTCCGGACACTTCGGCGCATGGGCCAGCAGGTTGCGGTGCTTTGTGCACCGTACAGCGCTGGAGTGGCACGTCGTTCCAAAGGGCGGCGATGGCCTTTTCCAAACCTGACGCGCCGTCGACGATGACCAGCTCGGGCACTGCCAGCCCACGGGCCACCAAGTCGTCGAGGAGAACCCGCCAGGCGGCCTCGCTTTCGCCGCCCATGTTACGCAAGGCGAGCAGCACCTTCTGGCCGTCACGACGAACGCCCAGCGCCACCAACACCGAGAGGCTGGTCGCCTTCCGGTCGAGGCGAACACGGACGACCGTACCATCGAGGATCAGGCGGACGACGTCGTCCCCGGCAAGATCGCGCTTTTGCCACGCCTCCCAGTCGCACTGCACCTTGTGCCAAGTCCGACTGACGGTGTCCTTGCCAACCGCCCCGCCGAACAGCGCCGCCAAGGCGCGCCGGACCCGTCGCGTATTGGTGCCAGCCAGATAAGCGCCAGCGATCAGCCGCTCGGCCTGCACCGTCAGACGCTTGTAGGCTGGCAGCGTTTGGCTTCGCCACTCCGCTTGCCTGCCGTTGCTGCCCGTCACCCGTGCCCGCGGAACCGACACCGTCATCGGTCCGAATGTGCCGAGCAACTGGCGGTCCCGGTGGCCGTTGCGATGCCCAGCCGCCGCAGTGCTGCGGTCATACCGGCCTCGCCGCAAAGTCGCGGCAAGCTCTTCTTCCAGCAGGTTCTCAATAAAGCCCCGGATGTTCTGGCGGATCCCAGCCTCCAACGGATCAAACCAATCCGCACCCAGGAATGGAACCTCGTCCGCGATCGCGATATCCTTCGTCATGGCGTGATTTCCTCCGGCGGCGCCCACCGTCGGGTTTTACGTTGCGAATGAGGAGATTACGCCACCTTCAAATTTCCACCACCCGTGCGACGCGACCGCTAAGAACCTTCTGGCGAAGAGAGACGTGCGCGTGCGAGTCGGGCGAAATGGCCATTCGGATGTTGCTCGAGGTAGGCTTCCAGCTCCTCGCGCCGGTTGGTGTCCTTGACGGAATTCCAGAAGGCAAGGTCGAGAGCATCAGCGGCGACTTCCTCGGCGGTCGGCGGCGCGGGCGCCGGCGAAAGCGCCGCTGACTCAAGTCGTGTTTGGGCGAGCGAGGCGAAGGTACCCTCCGGATACTGCTCGAGATAGGATTCGAGCTCGGCCGGACTGCCATCCTTGACGCTGTCCCAAAGTGCCAACTCCAGGGCGACTTCATTGTCGGCCGACAATTCAGACGTCGCCGTCGCAGCTGCAGGCAGTGCGGATGGTTCGGAGTCTTCATCCGAGGCCGGCGCCTGTTGTTCGGATGACCCCTCGCCGATGCGGAGGCGAAAAGCTCGGATCGGATGGGCGATGTTTTTAACCAGCTGCTCGCCAAGATCCTCGAAAAGAAAGCCGCCACGGTGTCGCAAATGATCGCGCACGCCCCGTGACACGCAAATCTCGCCGCCCCTGACCAGTCCCTCGAGCCGAGCCGTGACATTGACGCCGTCGCCGAAGATGTCGCCCTCCTTGGCCATGACGTCGCCAACATTGACTCCGATCCGAAAGCGCATCTGTCGGTCTTCCGGCTCGCCTTCGTTCGCCCTCTGGAGTTCCCCTTGGATCTCGACCGCGCAGTGAATCGCATCGAGCACGCTGATGAATTCCGCGAGCACGCTATCCCCGGCAGTGTTCGCGATCCGCCCACGATGCCGCCCGATGAGCTGGTCGACTAGGGCGCGACGGACGGACAATGTCGCCATCGTCGCCTCTTCGTCGCCGTGCATCAGACGGCTGTATCCCTCGACATCGGCGGCGAGGATCGCCACAAGCCGTCTCTCGACCGGGGGAGCCTCCATCCTCGACAAGCCCCTATCCTTCGGGAGCCGGCCGTATCAGATGCCCAATTGCGACTTCGAGCTGGTCGATAATCGCGATCAGTTCATCTGTCGCGAGATAGATTGTTGTCCCGCACGGACAGGTGGCCTCATGATTTTCTCTAAACCAGGCAATGGGCTTCTCTATGTGTGCGGCACATTTCGGACAAATCACCGGCAGCACATAGTTGTCGATAACACTAGACACGTATTATTCTTTCAGGATGAATAGACTTAACTCATCATACATCGCTGCGCAGGCCGCTCTAAATCCATTGCGTATTTACGGCAATGTTCGAGATACGCCGCTTCGTGACTGGCAACCAGCTCGACGATGCTCGACCACAACCAATTGGGCGCGTCCAAATTCGCAGAGCGATTGCGGCCGAGCTCGTCACGCCATTTCGTACGCGTCACGACGTCCATCTGACGGGCATGCGCCTTCCCGACCACCATCGCCAGGTACCGGGCGGCCTTCATCGCCTCTTCACGACTGATCTGGTCGATCTCGAGCTTGAGGTCCTCGGGGAGGAGTTCGCGCATGAAGATGGCGCGGTCGAGGAAAGTCGCGCCCAGCATGCGGTCGCCGAGCGCCGGCGACAAGTGCCGAGCGCCCTCGACGACGCGCATCCCATGGTCCACCGGCGTAACGGCCTCAGAATGGCGCGGTGCCTCCGCCTGCACCGCCTCCTTGATGTCGATCAGACAGAGGCCGCCTTCTTTTGTGTGGCTTTTGCCCACTCCGAGCAATACCGCAAAACGCAGCCGTCCGAGGGAGCTGCACCCTTTCATCCAGTAGGCGGCATCGAGCACTTCGACGCGCGCGTCGTTTTCACGCGAACGCAATGCCGTAACCAGCAGACGCACGTCCTCGGTCGCAAAAATGCGTTCTATCTCGCGCCTCTCGTCCTCGCTGATCGGCCAGAACCGCTTGCCCAGCGGGATTTTCGGGCTGGTATCCTCGAGACGCTCTTTCGCCAGGTGGTCCCAGGTTCGTTCGACTGCCTGACGCATCACAACACGGACGCATTCCGGACGCCGGCTGCGCAGGTCCGGGTCTTTATCGGCGAGCGCTTCGTCGTATCCCTCCACCATCTGCTCGATCATCTTGGCGGTGGTCACCCCCGGCAGGTCCGAGCCGCGCGCCGCCGTCGCCAGCGACAACCCGAGGCGGATCAGATCGTGCGCGGGATTGCCGATGACCGTCTGGTCGAGGTCGCGGATCTCGATATCGATCTGGCCGTCGGTATCGGCCAGGGGACCCAGATTACCGACATGGCAATCTCCGCAAATCCAAATCGGCGGGCCTTGCGGCACTTTGCTGCTGTCCGAGGCGGCGAGCCACTCGTAGAACTTATGGGTATTTCCCCGGACATAAGCATGCGCAGAGCCCGCCATCTTCAGATTGCGGGACTGCCGAAGCGCGGCGTCCCGCTCGGAAATGGATTTAATCTGCCGCGAGGCCTTTGCCATGCAATCCCCTAACAGCCCTGGAAGGCCTCAACGGTTGAGGTTCGCTGCCAGCATCTCAAACCTCAACCCTGGATTGTCTGCTCAGCTAAACATCGCTCCCGACGTAGCGGTCGCGTTCAGCGGCAACCTGCTCGGGAGTGTAAGGCGGCGCGCTTTCGTCGAACGAGGTCCAGCCGCTTTCGCGATAAACGGCGCCACGAACGGTTGGATCAACCCATTTGTAGCGTTGCAGGATCTCTCGGGCTACCGGGGCACGGGCGTCATCGACCCGAGCGGTGACGAGGGTCCCGCCGCGGCGCACGCCTTCGGCATAAAAGTTGGCGTCATGGTCGGGGACGCCGGCCCTGGTCAGCGAGCCGACAATTCCGCCAGCCGCACCGCCCACGACCGCTCCGCCCGCGGCACCGACCGCGGTGGCAACCAGCCAGCCACCGGCTACCACCGGTCCGACGCCGGGAATTGCCAACAGGCCTAGACCGGTCAGCAGACCGCCGACCCCGCCTACTGCGGCTCCGATGCCGGCGCCCGTCCCGGCGTCCGCGGCAGCGTTGGTCGGATGATCCTTATCATATCGGTGGTCGACGTTGTTCGAGACTATGCTGATGTCGCCGTGCGGGATGCCGAATGCCTCGAGGTCATTCACCGCAGAAACCGCAGCGTCATAGGTGTCGTAAAGGGCGGTGACGATCTGTGTCATAACATTCCTCGTTCGATGAAATAAGATTTGCAAGCATTCTTACGACATGATTACTTCGGGACTACGTTCCCTTGATAATCGAGCGCCACCGGGACGTTAGCGCTTCCGTTGTTCGCTTTGCCTCGCCAAATCCCGTCTTTGTCTTTGATCAGACCGGAAATATTTGTGTAACCGGCCTTTGCAATGCGAGATTTCGCCTGAGCCTCGGTGAAGCTGTTGGCGCCGACGGCGGGGGCGCCGGGATTGTCCGTGGTTGCAATTGCAGGGGTGCTGGGGTGAGGGTTTGCCTCTGGCGGCGTGCTTTGTGCAACAGCGCCATGCCCGAGAACACCCGTCATCATGGTGATGACGGTTGCAGCCAAAAAGCGTTTCATAACAAGTTCCTTGATTAACTGATTACATGACTTCAACATTTTCGGCTACATTTCGTTCCGAGAAATCGGCAAGCTGCGTGGACAAATACTGCATCACTATTTGTTTAGATTCACCGGTGATCTACTGCTGAGGCGTTCGCGTTGAAATTATTCCTATTCAAAGGAGCCACCTGACGGTGACTAGCCCAAAGAAGCCGCCAAACCTCGCCCGCTTCGAATACGCCTTTGCGCCGCCGCGGCTCAGGACGCTGCAGCTACGGGCACTAGCCCAGACGGCTGCGGCTCGGCCTCATGGATGGGTGTCCACGGCTTCTCTCGCGACGGCGATAACTTGCGCAACTGCCTGGTGCAAAAGCGTTGCGACGAGATCAGCCCCGGTTTCGGCTATAGCATTGCGCTGATCGGCCTCATCCGCCTTCAGGGTCCAGAATCCGCCGAAGATCATCGCCTTCGGCAATTTTCGCCTCAATCGCCGGACGAGGTAGTGCGGGTTTGTAAAGCTGCCGGGTCCAAGCCGAACGCGAAACTCAGCAGGATCGCGAGGGCCACAGGAACAAAAGCTTCGCCCAAATTGACGACTGCAACCGCCAAGGTCCCAAGGCTGGTTGAGGGCGTCCCGGAGGTCCGGATGTCCACCCGATCAGCGCCGCCGATCCGAGGCGAAATGTCAGTTGCCACGATCGGCAACCTCACTCGGATCAGCGTACCCGGCCGCGTCAGGCACGCTGGTGCAGCCCCGGAAGCGCTCGCCAGTCCTCGTCGCGGTGCTGACCCCCGAGTGCCGCCGCGGCCGCCGCGACGAACGCGCCGATCAACATCGACACGGCGGTGAAGATCGACAGGTAGGCGCCAGCCTTGCGGGCCGCATCGGCAGCTTGCCGAGCTTTGGTCTCGGCCGCCTTCGCCTTAGCAATCACGTCGTCGACACGCTTCTCGGCGTCGGCTTGGGATAGCCCGGTGCGGGCAGCCACGAGCTGAGCAATATAGGTCCTGTCGCCCGCCGGCACGTCGCCGTTCTTGATCCCAGTCACAAGAATGCGTCCGGTCTCGGCCCGGATCTCCTGATCGCCCGCATTGGCATTCGGATGATCCGAGCGGAACAGGCTATCGACCAAATAGGCGGATGGGTTTGCCTGAGCAGCACCCTGACTGGTGCCCGCGGCGGCTCCGGACGCGATGGTCGCCGCGACGTGAGTGCCACCGCCCAGCAGCGACGAAACTGCGGATGCAAGAACAGCTGCTCCGATGACCGCGGCAGCCGCCCAGGCTAAAAAGCCGTTGGCCGTGTCGCGGAAGAAGACCTCATGGGTGTGTACCCCGACCCATTTAGTCCGAAGGCGGCCGGTCAGATAGCCCCCCAGGCCGGCAGATACCCATTGAACGACGATCAGCCATATCGCGGTCATCACAGTAAAGGTCGTTGCCGAAGCCCCGGTGTTGGACCACGGAGACACCGAAGCGAGGCCGAAACCTGAGCCGAGGGCGAGGAGGATCAATGAAAACGCGGCCGCGGCAAAAGCGCCGCCGAAGATCGCCGGCCAGCTAATCGCGGAAATTGACGATTCCAAAGTATCGCCCAACTCTCCGGCGCCGGGGACTAAGATGCGACCGGCTACAGGTGCACTTACCATTTACCTATCCCCCGCGTGGTTCAGTGCCAGATCAGCGCAAGCAGTATGATAATGGGAATGGGTACCCCCAATAACCAAAGCAGAATACCTCGGCCCATGATTTCCTCCCGTAATACGGCGCACGAAGGCGCCCGGTTGTATCCGCCTTGGATTACGAACCTTCGGCGGCTTACTTCTTCGCCGCGTTGCGGATGGCGTCCTTGGCGCCGCCCACAGCGTTTTGAAGTTTCCCCGCCACTTTCTCCGCGGCCCCTTCGGCCTGGGTCTTGGCGTCGCCGGTCACCTTGCCAACCGTTTCCTTGACGGCGCCTTTGACCCGATGAGCGGCGCCGACGACTCGGTCTTTGTCCATGAGGTGCTCCTTGATGCGTGACCGTTAACGCTGGATCGTCTCGAAGGTTCAGCGAAACCAAAGGCCAGCCGAGGAGTAGCCCTATCGTTTCGGACTTCGGTCACTCGGAAGCACGATGAGCTCAGGCTAGGCTATAGCCTACTGCGCCGGCTCGTGTCCTCGTTTGTTGCGCAGGTAAATACACTGCTCCAAAAGCGTAGTGCCCAGCGTCAGTACATTGGTGACGACGAACACCTAATTTCGCAATAGCCATCTGTAAATGACGAAACCGATCGAAGCAGTGATCTGGCCGATGACAGCCTCTCTGTCACTGCACCGGTTCATAGCACCGGCTGGCGCTCCGGGATCCAAATCATCAAACGCGTGTTTCCATCATATTGGCGCCGATCGCCAAATGGTCGAAACGTCAGATCTTTAGTGATCAGCGCGTGCATCTTGCGGGCTTGTGATCGACCCGGGATCCGGGTCGGGCCCTGCTGACGACAGCCATGAAAGCCAATGGGAGGTAGTGATGAAAGTGATCGGTGTGCTCGTGCTCATTTCGGGCCTTTCGAGCCTGGCCGCGTGCAGTCCAAACCCGGCTGCGAACACGACGGAGGGCGGCCTCGGAGGCGCCGCAACCGGCGCCGCGATCGGGTGTGTTGCCACGATACCCATCGGTTGCGCCCCGGGCGCGGCGGTTGGGGCAGCAATTGGGGGCGGCGTAGGCGCTGCCGGGGGCCTCGCCTCAACGACGACGCCTCCGCCGCCTCCGCAGGCTTACGCGCCACCGCCTCCGCCGCCGCAGGCCTATGCGCCTGCTCCTCCGAGCGCTGCGGCACCTCCGGTTTACGTGCCGCCGGGTGGCTGAGGCCCGCGTAAGCGAAACAAGTCTTTAAAGCCCCCGTCGCGCAGACGGGGGCGTCCCATTCGGGTCGCACTCTTTTGCTGCTGGTTGGTGTCGCGTGCATCCCAATCCGGTCCGCAGCGCAACAGAGCAACTGGTTCCAGTATTTCGATTGGGAGGAAGTCGGAACCAAGTCGGGCGTCGGGGTGTCTCGCATCAAGTAGCCCGACCGGGCATCCCGGCGGTTATCCGCATCAATCTCCCCTGAGGCCTCCATGGCAATCCACCAGTCACCTGGCCAAAAGCGTACGGTCGAACGCGTAATGCACGAGTTCAAGCACGGCGAGCTGAAGACCGCGCGCGGGGCGAGGAAGGTCAAGAATCCAAAACAGGCGATCGCGATCGCGCTGCATGAGGCCGGCGCTTCCAACCAGGAAAGCAGCCAGACCAACGTGCGCAACCTGCGCCTCACCAAGTCAAAGGAACGACGCCACGAAACCTACCAGGATGAGACCGAAGGCCACTGCTCGACCCAGAGAACCTATGCCCGCGCTACGGGACGCCAGCGGGGCCGCAAGAATGCGAGCGGTCAGACGCGCGCCGACCTTTACGCCGAGGCCACGCGCAACGGCATCCGCGGCCGCTCAAAGATGAGTAAGATCGAACTCGAGCGCACCCTTCATTATCGCTGATCTGGCCCAACCGTTTGCCGTCATGAGCCGCTGCTGACGGCCGGCTAAAGCTACCGACTTCCGCTTTGAACACCTGTGCATGAACGAAGCCTCAAACGATAGCGCACCCGCATCGGTCGCTGAGAACATCGACAAAATTATCCGCGTCGAAAACAACGCCCTTGAGCGACGTACCGGTCGCGAGGCCGTCACTGATGCGATCGGTGGCTTCGTCGGAACAGTTACCTTTGTCGTATGGCAACTCGTTGCCTGTATCGGCTGGATCGTTGTGAATGCGGGAAAGATCCCTGGGATCGAGCCTTTCGACGCCTTCCCCTACCCGCTGTTATCGTCGATTACGTCACTGGAAGCGGTATTGCTGGCGGCGTTCGTGCTGATGAAGCAGAATCGAATGAGCGTCATCGCCGATCGCCGGGATCATCTTGACCTGCAAGTCAACCTGTTGACCCAGCGAAAGGCAACTCAGATCATTCAGATGCTGGATCGGCTGAGCCTCCATGTCGGGATCGATCAGCACCCCGACGCCGACAGCCGCGAGTTGGGGAGACATATTGCGGTCGAGCACCTGGTTGACGCGCTGGAGCGCCGACTGCCGGACGCACCACGCGGCGACACGCCCATGTGACGGGAACAACCCCGACTTCAGTTCTCTAATGCTTGCAGCTCCCCAATAAGAGCGTCCGCGTATCGTAGTTAGCTGATACAAAATTTTACCGAACGGAATTAGCTGCCGAGGGTTTACAAGACAACACTGTAGGGGAGCGTAATGCGTGAGAAAGCAGCACCCCAGCTGAGCTGGGTGACGGCAGTGTTCCAGGGTGCCGTGCTCTCGTTCGACTTGGCACGTGAGGCCACCCTGGCGCAGCTGGCCGAGCAACTCGGCGCCCTCGGCCAGGCCCACGGCGGCTTGCTCCATGTCCGGGTGGTTGCCGAAAAACCGAACTCCTGTCCTTAATCCATTAGGAGTTTTGCGATCGCGGCAAATTGCGCCCCTCGGCCGTGACGCGAACGCGGACCGGACTGCTGACGATCGGCATTCCCCATCCGGCGGCGTCAATCATCGATTTGAGCGCGCGCCACCCCTTCGAATTGCCGATCGGGAAAGATAACGAAGACCTTGTCTGCGGGGCATGCGGGGCAATCGCTCTGCGAGGCTGGTCTCTATCGTCTACCGCGAGACACCTGGTCGTCGATAGCCAAATGTTGATTAGGTGCGGGAGCTGCCGGACATATAACGTCGTACCGACGGCAAGGTTGGCTGAAGAGCCGCGAGAAGGCCTGGTCATGGTTCATGATCGGCTGCCAGGACTTTACATACGTTGCCAAATCAGCCGTCGATAATCCAATGCTCAAGAGAAGCACGCTCCGAGATGAAACTGACCGGCAAAAGCAATAAATGCAGCTCAATTTGATAGAATTCTCGACCGGTAACGTGATCGTAACTGTCAGGCCCTGACGTGGCACCGTCGACTTGCATCTACAAATTGAACGAAAGTGCGATGAGCTGAGCGATGCCTAACGCGATGGCGGTATAATCACTCGTATCGCCGGCTCTGTCGCTAACTCACATCCCTTGCCGCCGCGCGCGAGAACCTCTGGGCCTTGGGCGTCTACCACGGCCTGCGCCGCCGGCATTTGCAATCCTACCTCGACGAATTCGCCTTCCGTTTCAACCGACGCCGCCCTCGCCACGCCGCGTTCGGCGCGTTGCTCGGCATCGCCGCGGCTCATGCGCCCCTCGGGCGCGCAGGCGCGGAAGTGGGACACCACCGTCGGACAGCGGCTCGGCGCCGATCTGTAGACGCCGCACGGGCTCCACTGCGGTGGAGATCGAAGGTATCAGAATAGAGGGGCTGGGCGTCGTCATAGGGGTCGTGTCCCGCCGAGTGGTGTAGGAGCTGTGGGTAAGTAGCCCGCCGCAGCGACCGCCGAGAGTTTGGCGGCGGCGGGCTACTTATCCACAGCGGTGGTCATCGCAGGTCCTCGGTAGGTTTCGGCAGAACCCCTTCTACCGAACCGAGGACCCGACAATGACCGACGAGATGATGAGCCTTCAGGCGCTTTTGGAGAAGAGTTCGGATACCGATCTGCTACGCGAAATGATCGGGTTTGCCGCGTATCGGCTGATGGAGCTGGAGGTCGAGAACCTGGCTGGTGCGGCGCACGGCGCACGCAGCGCCGATCGGATCACGCACCGCAACGGGTATCGCGACCGCGATTGGGAGACCCGCGCCGGAACGGTGGAGCTGCGAATCCCCAAGCTGCGCAAGGGCAGCTACTTCCCCGGCTTCCTGGAGCCGCGCCGGATGGCCGAGAAGGCGCTGACAGCGGTGATCCAGGAAGCCTACGTCCAGGGCGTCTCGACCCGCTCGGTCGACGAGCTGGTCAAGGCGATGGGCATGACCGGCATCTCCAAGAGTCAGGTCAGCCGACTGTGTTCTGAGATCGACGGCAAGATCGCGGCCTTCCTCGATCGGCCTCTCGAAGGCGAGTGGCCGTATATCTGGCTGGACGCGACCTATGTGAAGGCGCGCCGCGACGGTCGCATTGTCTCGGTCGCAGTGATCATCGCGGTCGGCGTTAACGGTGACGGCAGGCGCGAGGTGCTGGGCCTGGCGATCGGCGCGTCGGAGGCGGAGACCTTCTGGACTAACTTCCTGCGCAAGCTCGCGCGGCGCGGTTTGCGGGGCGTTAAGCTCGTTGTCTCGGATGCCCACGAGGGACTCAAGGCTGCCATCGCCAAGGTCCTGAACGCGACCTGGCAGCGTTGCCGCGTCCACTTCATGCGCAACGTGCTGGCGCATGCCGGCAAGCAGGGCCGCCGCGTCGTCTCGGCCTTCATCGGCACCGCCTTTGCCCAGGACGATGCCGACGCCGCCAGGGCCCAGTGGCGGCAGATCGCCGACCAACTGCGCCCGAGGGTCAAGAAGCTCGCCGAATTGATGGACGAGGCGGAGAGCGACGTCCTCGCCTACATGAGCTTCCCGCCAGCGCACCGCCCGAAGTTGCACTCGACGAACCCGATCGAGCGTGTGAACGGCGAAATCAAGCGCCGCACCGAGGTCGTCGGCATCTTCCCCAACGAGGAGGCCATCATCCGGCTCGTCGGCGCCATCCTCCTCGAGCAGAATGACGAGTGGGCCGTGCAACGCGCCCGCTATATGACGCTGGAAACCATGGCGCCTTTGAGCGACGATCCGTTCGTCAAGCTGCCCGCCGTGGCCGCCTGACGTAACCGGCCAGACCCGCCGGAGACCTGGGCCGACCCCGCGCTCCTACACCACCCTCAGGGACACCACCTCGTCATAGTGTGCTGCGGCTTCTTTCGTAAAGTGATTACACCATTGAACATCGCCATCCATTGCCCCATTCCAGCGGCAGTGCTTCGTTGAATAAATTTATCGCTCTGAGAGAGCTTCCCCGCGCGCAAATTTGCGGACATCGCCAGAATGCCAGAGAAAATGGAAAGAGCGGTCGATCTGTTCGAGATAGGCGCAATATCCGCTCGGTATGGCGGCTGAAGCAGGATCAGTGCCGAACGAACTCATCCTCGCGGGATCCTGGAAGCGTCTGCGCACCCGGCGACGGTAAGATGCAGTTTCTCGTGGTTCGGGAATCCGCGACGGTGCTGATCGGGCACCCCCACCTGCTGCGCTGAGCTGGCCGGCGCAGCGAACGGCACTCGGCTTCGCTCAACCCGGGGTCACGATCCGATTTCACCGTCACGCTTCGCTGAGGACCGTTCGCATTGCTGCAGCTGGGATCTCGGCAATCGTAATGTTCGGCAGACGCGCGTCGAGTGAGTTCCGTTACTGCATCAATGACCGGCCGAGATATTCGGGTCCTCGGGTGCACTTCCTTGGCCATAGGCCGCCTCGGTTGAGTGAAAGCGGGCGCCGGCTATCCGGCAGGAGCCGACCCCGGCTTAAACACGGCGCGCGCTTTATTTGACTGGTGCGCTTGTCTCCAACCCATGTCCGGTGAAGGTGCGGGTTTCGGGGGCGGGTGCGCCCTTGGTGGCGAATTGCGCTATTAGTTCCTTCTGCCCGCGGCGAGGCGAGTGCCAAGGACATCCATGTCGATGCCGGAGACCCGCGCCTGAGAAAAAATCCCCTTCAGCGGCGGCTCCTCCTAGCCGACATGGTGTTCGATCTGCTCGAAAAGAACCTTGACTCGCTGTCGTGGAATTCGTCGGCGGGGGCTTCCGACCTCGATCTCTGAAATCAAAACCCCGCGTCATCATGCTCAACCAGACCTTCATCGAGTAGATCGTCGTCCACCTTCCCCTTGCACGCCAGATAGAAGATTGCACGGTTAATCTGTTGGCCGACGCTGTTTATTGGTCGCGCCCAAGGCAGGGTCGAACCTCTCGAACAGGATTTCTATTCGGCGTTCAAGGGGAAGGTGGCCCAGTTCCACGTAGTTATTGATTAGGCCTCGATCGAATGCTCGTCTGCCACAAACAACAACGAACATTCCGCGTGTTCGAGCAGGGCCGCGTCCACCGCGCCGAATGACGGCCGATCGCCGGGGCGCGGGCTGACGCCCATGACCACGAGATTGTGTTCCCCTCTTTTGATATGCTGGAAAATGGCCTCCTGTGACGTGCCGACACGGCTGGCGGCGCGTTTGACATCGACGCCATAGGGTTCGCCGAGGCGCACGATCTCACGAATAACTGCATCCCCGCCGCTCATCGGCGCTACCGCGACGCCGAACTGACGCTGCCAGGAGCGGCGCGTAGGTTGTCCAGTTTCAAAATGCAGGACCGTCACCGGTGCGCGCGAGACCTGCGCCAAGACCATGGCGCGACCTCTGTCGCACTATAATGGCACCGGCGCAGCCTTAGCGGCTCAAAAGAGCTGGAAGTCCGCTAAGTACCGCCGAACCTTTCGGCGAAAGCGGCGGCATCAGCGGGCGAACCGAAATACACCGTGATAGTAATCATCCCATTCGGGGGGCTGCTGTGATTGAAATGATCGGGACTTATCCTTCGATCATCCAGCCAAATTCTCATGTCTGCCATCACACTTGCAAATTCATTCATAGACGTATTGATATTTATAACGTGCATTCAGACGCCTCATATGCACCATAGTTGTTGATGGTAACATACGGATCGTCGAGCACGTTCCGACGATTTACAATTTGTGAAAGATCTTTACTTAGTCACACACACGCAACGAAATCCGGACACGAGCCGCGGCCCAGCGTCTGAAGTCTTATGCGCGTCACGGGAATCTTTGAGTTCTGCGCCAACGACGCATCCAAGTTGCCGGTGGGCGGTGGAAAGTGGCTTTCTCGCTCGCGAGGACGCTGGTAGCTCACCGCCACTCAACCGAGGCTTGGCACTCAACCGAGGCTTGCACAAAGCGCGCCGACGCGAAATAGCCGTCGCACAATCTTCCGGGGGCCGCGCTGCCCCGGCTCTGCGGCCGATTTTTGGGAACTTCCAGGCCGGCCGCGGGTTTCGGTATGAGAAAATTTCTCGACGAAAATGATTTGTCCGGCGGCAGACGCTGATGACCGACCGCCGACCCGGAGCGCCTTCCCAACCCAACCCAGCACTGGAGATTCGATGCCCGGCGCCGCCGTCAAGACTGACAAGCCGTTCCTCACCGACGTGAAGACGCTCAGGGATCGGGCACGAAAAAACATCGCCGAGGGTGCGATGACCTGGACCTACAATGGCGATCCCAAACGGTCGATCGAGATTCTTCAATCGGTGCTGGCCACCGAAATCGTCTGCGTACTGCGCTATACTATGCACGCCGTCAGCGGTACGGGCATTTCAAGCGACAGCATCAAAGCGGAGTTTGCCAAGCACGCCAAGGAGGAGCAAGCGCACATGATGGCGGTAGCCGAGCGGATCACCCAGCTCGGTGGCGAGCCGAACTTCAATCCTGAAGGGCTTGCCGATCGCTCGGCCTCGCAATATTCCACGGGACCGAGCCTGATCGACATGATCCGGGAAAACCTGATTGCCGAACGCATCGCCGTTGATCACTACCGTGAGCTGATCCGCTTCTTCGGCGAGGATGATCCGAGCACGAAACGTATGCTGGAATGGATTTTGTCTGTCGAGGAGGAGCACGCGGACGACATGCACAATTTGCTCGTCGCCCACGAGGGCCGGCCGATGCTGCGGAAGTAGGCCGCCAAAAGAACGGGCGGTGATTGTTATCGTCATCGTCACCGGCCTGCCAGATCGAAATGACACTCGGATTTACGACGTTACATGTCCCGGCAGCTGCCGCATCTAAGCAGCTCTGGCTCTCGACGATACCGGGCGTTCGGGCGTTCGGCAGTAGACGATAGACACCAGCCCGGCCAGCGCAACCGTGCCGCACACCCCATAGACGCCGTGATCACGTTGTTGAAGATCAGAAGACCGGCGAGACAAACCGATCCCGGGTCCGGCCTGACCACGAACTCGACCGAAGTGTAGGCCGGCCGGTTTTGGTGCGGATAAAGCCACCGGTCGCGAACGCTGACCGGATAAGGCGTCTCGTAAATCAGTTCGAAGGCAAATCTATAGTAGAGGGCTGGTCGGGGCCGTGCGCCGCTCGAGCTCGGCGTTGAGCTTGGCTCCGACAAGAACGACGATGATTGACACCCACATCCAGGTCATGAAGCCGATGATCGCGCCGAGCGAGCCGTAGGTCTTGTTGTAGCTGCCGAAATTCGCAACGTACCAGGAGAAGAGGCCGGAAGCGGCGAGCCATCCGATGGCCGCAAAAGCGCTGCCCCAGGTGATCCAGCGCCATCGAGGAGCGCTGCGGCTGGGACCGAATCTGTAGATGACGGAGAACACCAACACGATGAGCACGAACAGGATCGGCCATCTGATGATCTTGAGCAGCAGTGGCGGTACGCCAGGATCCGCGATATGGTCGAGGACAAGCGGCAGCGCGATCAGGATGGCGAGCGACAGTAGCACGAGGACGACCGCCCCGACTGTAAACGCCAGCGTAATGGCATAATATTTGACGGAGCTGCGCTTTTCTTTCTCTTCATAGACAGCGGTAATGGCAGCGAAGAGCCCCGAGACGCCGGCATTGGCGCTCCACAGCGAAATCCCCATGCTGATGGCGAAGCTGAAACCGAGCGCCGCTCGATCTTGGTGGGCGAGACGGGTTAGCTCCTCCCGCAAAACGTCGACGGCGCCGCTCGGCGCAAAGCCCGATAAAGTATCGAGATGAGTGACGATCCGGCTCGGATCAGCAAATAGGCCGTATATGGAAACAATCGCTGCAATGCCCGGGAACAGTGCGAGGATCGCGTAAAAGGTGACGCCGGCTGCGACCAAGAAGATGCGGTCTTCTGAAATACCGTGGTAGACGCCCTGAAGAATGTCTTTCCATCCCCGGCCGGGGAACTGCGACGCCGTCCGGATTTGCTCGCTGCGCTCAACTACGCCGGTCGTACGATCGCCGTCGGCAAGAATCGGTGCGGGATGCTGCCGCCCGAGAACACCAACAGCAACCAGCAACGCGCTCAACAAGATGACCCATGAGGGGGGACGATCACACGACGTACCGGTGGCAGCCTGCACCGGTCCCCTATCATCGCCGCCAATCGACGTAATTTTCTCGTCCATGGTCGCTTCCGTGCAGCAACCGCGGTGCCGCCGCATTTGCGGGAGCGAGAGCGATCATGTGAGCCGCTTACTACTGCGAACCCAACGCCTCGTAACTGATTCCGCCAATCTTTGTCTGCTAACTAACCGTAGTTATTCATGACACGGTGAATTACGCCAAAAGATATCTGGCACGCCGATCATTTGAATGGTCATTCGAGTTCTAATTAGGCCGGATGCCATCTTATATCTTATTCTTGTTCAATGCAAAAAAACGAGTTGCGGCGTCTCATCTTCGCGTCTCGGTAGGGTGATACCCATTCGCCACCCGACCGTCGCGTGTCTGCCTCCCCGGAACTCGTGCTTCTCTTCGAGGCCGACGCGATGCCGCCTTACCCTCCTGCTTCGTGAGCGTCTAAGCGGGGGCCCGCCCGCGATAGATCGCGCGGATCTAGACGGCGTCGGTGCGAAACAACATGTATGCGATCGAAAACCCGATCGCGCCGGCGATCAGGAGCGCAACCAACGGTTGCTCGGCGGTCTTCTGGCTCAGGTACTCCGCAGCCTGAGCGCCCTGTTTATAAGTCTTTGCCGCGGCATCGCTGACTTGCTTGGCGGTTTCGCTCGCTGCCCCCTGGATCGTGCTGGCTGCGTCGGCCGCTGCTGCCCCTGCTTTTCCGGCCAGATCGCTGACCGTCTCCGTGGCGGCTGCGAGGCGGCCTTTCGCTTCGTCCGCAGCCTTGCTCAGCTGATCGGCATTCCGATTGTCGTCCATAGTTGTCTCCACCGTGTGAGAGCTGGTTCTTGGCTATAAACGGCCCGCCGGCCGAAACGGTCCACAGTGCCAAAGGGAGAGGAACGGTACTGAGACAATCCTTCTTGTGATCTTGATCCTGCTGCTGATCGGCGCGCTTCCACGGTGGGGCTACAGCAGCGACCGGGGGTACTACCCGAGCGGCGGGATTGGGCCCGTGCTCATAATATCCATGTTCTGTTGCTGCTCGGGTACGTTTAGCCCGATCACTTCTTTCAGGACGCCCCTCGCATCGCGATCCCAGCGGGATCGCAAGAAACTGACCGGGTCGACGAGCTCGCCACCCTCGAATGTATGCCCTCACCTGCCGAAGGGCACGACCACAAGGGGCGGGCTCGATGGGTCCGCAGGGGTTCCGGTTACGCTTTTCATAAAAACCGGCCGGCGCAGTGGAAATTGGAGCTTTTTTAGTGAGCCCCGAACCGCTCATTTTGTGCTAACATTTGCGTACCATGTCGCTGCGAAACCCGAGATATGAACGGTTTGCCTATGGGCTAGCTGAAGGCAAGCCGGCTTATCAGGCTTACATTGACGCGGGATTTGCTAAGGCGGGCGCTGCTCAGAGCGCGTCCCGACTGCTCAAAAGTCAGGGTGCCGGTATCCGTGAGCGCGTCGCCGATATCTTACAGGAACGCCAGCAGATCCACGCCGAGGCCACCAAACTTGCCATCGAGCGCACCGCCATCACCATGGAGCGCGTCGCGGTCGAGCTTGGTCGCATCGGGTTCGCGAACATGATGGACTACATGCACGTCGACCCGGCGACTGGCGATCCACGGCTCGACTTCTCGCAACTGACGCGGGCGCAGGCGGCGGCGCTGACCGAGGTTACGGTCGACGACTACGTCGACGGCCGCGGCGAGAACGCGCGCGATGTGCGCCGGGTCAAGTTCAAGCTTGGGGACAAGCGTCAGGCGCTGATGGACATCGCCAAGCTGTTCGGCTGGATCATCGAGCGGCGTGAGAACAAGATCGTGGACGAGTTCGACCAGATGAGCATCGAGGAGATCGAGGCGTGGCTAGACGAGCGCGCCGCGCTGGAGCCGAAGGTGTGGCATCGCTCGCACGGACCGCAGCGGCGCGGCGGCATCGGGACGCCGCGACCGCCGACAGCGCAGGGCAAGCCTCACCCGACGACCCAGCCTAGCTGGCTGAGATCCTCGATCACATTTGGCAGGACCCTGAAGCTCAAATCAACGGAGCCGTGCCTTCCCTGCGCGTTTGCATTTCCCCGCACAGCGGCAACGTGCGCGTTGCTGGGGGGCCGGTTTGGATGTCGGCTGTGGTCAGGGCACCGCTGCCGATGACGTCGAGCGCCCATCGGCGCACCGCAGCATGAAAATTCCGCCGGCACGCGGGACGACAAAAACGCTGCGCGCGTCCGCCGCTCTGCCGCGTCCGGAAAGAACGCCCACACCAGGCGCAGGAAATCGATCTTGTCATAGCGGTCTTGGCATCACGCTGTGATCGGGTCTGCCAGTCGCGGGCGCCGCCCCATCGAGTGCGAAGGCAGGGCGATGGGTTATGTTGGTTTTGTGGGTCATTTTCCCTCGCTTCGCGCGCACCCGTGGGAACGCGCACGCGTACGCATGTGAGAACGAAAGAAGTTGGTCGCACAGACCCACAAAACCAACAACACCCACATGTTCAGGCCTCGATCAGCACCCATCTGGGGCGGGCGGCGTCGCCCCGGTCGCTGGTCAATTTGAGGCCGGCCGCAATGTTGCTCTCGGTCTTGGCGAGCCATCGGCCGAGCCGTTTGGCGTCGATAGTGCCGACGCGCGAGCGAGCAATCTCGAGCAGCGCGTCGCGCAAACGCGGTCGCAGATAGTCGCCGGACGGCCCCTGGTCGTTTGCCCGCTCGATAAGGTCCGGGGTCAGGCAAGCGCGGCCGACACCCAATTCGTCGGCCCATGCCGTAAAGACGGCGGTCCGAGCCTGGCGGGTCGGATCGAGGGAGCGCAGGGACGCCATCGATGCGACGGGATCGGCGCGACCGAGCCATACCAGGGGCGAGCGCACGAAATCGGACCAGGCTTCGTAGCTCGCCAGCGGCGCCAGTCGCCCGGGCTTGCCGGCACAGATATAAGCCCGGGCTATGGTTAGGACGGCGGCAACGTAGGCACCGCGGTTGTCCCTGATTTTGGCGAGCGGATCACCGCTGAAGACCCGGGTTTCGGGCGATTCCATGTTGGCGTCGAGCCGGCATTCGACCGTCCGCCGTACCATGTCGGCGGCGACCACCGTGTTGTTGCCGTTGGCTAGAACGGTGAAGGCGTTCGCGGCACGGGTCATTTTGCTGGTGCCGAGCGGGCGCAGCTGCAGCAGGGGGCGCTCGGTAAGCTGACAAAGCAGATCGCCCTCGATGGTGCCCGAGGCGTTGTCGAGGGCGATGATGGGGTGCCCTTCAAGCGCAGAACCATTGAGGCGCTTTTCCGTCTCCTCGGAGTTGGGCGAGAAGGCCACAACAGCGCATCGCTCGCCCGTCGCGATCTCGGATGCGAGATCGGCAAGATAGGACTTGCCGGTTCCAGGTTGGGGTGCATTAGCAAGGTGCATCGGCACCGCCGGCATCGCGCCGCGCAGCACTGGCGTCATCAGCTCGGACAAGGCGACGGCGCGGTCGACCGATTCTATGCCGCCGCCGTCGCGGAACGGAAACTCGTCGAGCAAACCATCGAGAAGGCCCATCGCGACCTCCGCTTCTGCCACCGTCGGCCGCTCAAGGATGGGCGGTATATTCGGTGCACCCACTAATACGAGCCCAGTGGATGCATCGTAGCCTTCGGCGAGTACCAGCGTGCCATCAGGGCGCATCGTCGGAGTGCCGATGACTCCGGCGAGAACGGGGAACGGCCACTCGCCGGCCATGTCGCTGATCTGCTCGACCACCGGCCGAGGCGGATCGATGCGGATGAGATCCCCGCGGCGGTCATACTTCTCCCACCGCGCGACCCGGCCGAGCGCGCGGCTCAGAAAGGCATACCCGACCTCCACAATTCCGGGCGTAAAAGTGATATACCCCCCAGCGCTCTTCGCCGGCACCATGCAAACGCGGACTATGGATCGATCGCGTTGATAGAACGGGACCCCGGCGGCATGAAGTGCGGCGAGACCGGCATCGGCGGCAACATGGCGTAGGCCAGCTTGCACCTCGATCGTCGGCAGGTTAGCGTCCCCATCCACCTCCGCCCTGTCGAAGGCACGGTGCAGCTCGCGCTCGCCGTTGACGATCCCCTTTTCGACGAACCAACCCGCCGTTGTTGGGTCGGTGCGGATGGCCTCCCGAAATTCCTCATAGGTCTTCCCAGTGCGGCGCATCTGCCGAGCGATCTGAAAGGCGGTCGCGCTACGAGAATTGTCGGTGCCGTTCCGACCGTTGACACGGGCCGAATTTAGCGGCGGGATCAGCCGGGAGAGCCGATCGAGCGCCGTGGCGTCGAGCGTTGACAGCGTCTCCGGGGTTCCTGGCCATACATCCTCTGTGACAGCGAAATACCGGCCGGCCAGATAGACTTCAATCGCAGGCCCGTGGTCGCGGCCGTCTTGACCCGGCACGCTGCGGCGAGCGCCCCAGGCATCGGGCCGCACGCCGATGCGGTCGAGAAACGGCCGCACGTCCTCGCTTGCTATGTAAAAGAACATCTTCAGACCGCGACCGGACGGCGATCGTTCGGTGTAGGTCGGAACCGCGGAAAGAATATCGGCGCCCCAAGGGGCGAGTGCACCGTCGTCGGCGATGCAGCTATCCAAGTCCAAGCCGCCTAGATGCAAGTCAACTCCGAGATCACCGAGCTGAAAGCCGATTCCACCGCCCTTACCATCGACGATCCTTTTGGCTGTCGCTTCGGCTTCGGCGCGTGTGCCCCAGGTCGCAGGGTCCGCCCTTGCTTTCCCGCCATTCGGTGCATAGGGCATCTTGGTCGGTTTGCCGCCGCGCAGTTCGTTGCGCCACGCCACCCAGCGCCGCTCGCCAGCCAAGGCATCGAGCGCGGTCATGATTCGCTGCTTCGCTTCGGCTTGCGGGCCTGCCGTCAGTTTGTAGCGGCTTGATCGCTGGTGCTGCGGGCGCGCCGCGCGGCGAGCCAATCGTCCAAGTCGCGCGTGTCGTAGACGATTGCCCGGCCCAGCCGAATGAACGGCGGGCCGTCGCCGGTCAGGCGCTTCTTCTCCAGGGTGGATTCCGAATAGCCGAGATAATCGGCCGCCGCGGGGGTGCGCAGCCGCCGGTGTGCTAGATCGTTCATTCGCCAACGTCCTCCTTGAGACGATGGCGCAATGGTCTTCAGTGCTACAGGCAGGGACTAGAGACAATTCTCCGAATTAATTGGCGGGAATTGTCCCCGGACAATTCGAGACGATTCCGAGCTCTAATTGTCGCCCATCTTTTGGCGGCGGTGTTGTCGCTGTCGATAGCGTCGGATCGTCTCAGCGTCAACTGGGTACTCGGGGAATACGACGCTGGCGATAATCGCGATGACGCGGTCTTGCCGTTCCTTCGAAAGGGGGTGGTCGTTGGACAATCGTTGCATCGCCGCGGAAAGCGCCTCGCGAAAGGCAAGTTGTTCTCGATTGCCACGTCCGCCCTGTCTCGGCTCGGCGACGTAGTCGTAAGCACTCTGCTTCGCCTTTGCTCGTTCGAACGCCGCCGTCGCGAAGGCACGGAGGCGCTCGACGAGAGGGTCGATGGGTTCGCCCCAAAGCTCCGTTGCGGCGCTGGGCCAGCACTCCAGCAAAATCGCAAAGTCTTCGGCTGCGATGCCAAGCAGAGATTCTTGGCCATGAAAGCGAAACGCGTTCTTCCGGTGGTTCCTGTAAGACCGATAGAATTGCTGGGGCGCTGAAATGCGCCGCCAGCTGGACGAAAGTCAGAGCCCCGAGCTGTCCTTTCTTGATTTCGGCCCAGAGCACCGACATGCGCTCGTCGGTCGCGAGCGCTATCAAGGCGGGGTGATTGGGCATCGCGCCGAGTTGCGCGCGCAACCAATTCGTTACTTCGGGAGGCGTGTTTCGTGCGAATTCGATCATGCCGCCCCTCCGCTGGCGCCCGCAGAGGGCAGCGGGGAAGCGCGGTGCGGTGTCCGCGCTTGTCGGCTGGCCGGCCTATCCCCGCCGGTTCGTCTACCCGCTGGAGCGCAGCGGCACAACCCCGGCGCGATCGACACGCGTGACGAGAGCTGTGGCGATCCTAGCCGATACGCGATCGGCTGCCGCGATGAGAGCCGCGTCGGGTCGCCGGATATAGTGGCGCTGGGTCACGCCGCGGCGCGAATGGCCGAGCAACTCGCCAATCGTCGCGTCGCTGTAGCCTTCGTCGGCGGCGACCGACCCGAACGTGCGGCGGAGATCGTGCGAGCGTGCGTCCTTGAGCTCGGCCGCATCGAACAGCTCGGCGATAGAAGCCTTCAGCTCGGCGCGCCCGGTTGCGGTGCGATTCGGGAACACCCATTCGTCGGACAGCCTCGGCAGCGATTGGAGAAGATCGCGCGCCGCCTTGGCAATCGGTCGCGTCGAACGCCCCGTTTTCGTCGCTTCAAGCCGCAGGCAAGAGGCCGTGAAGTCGATTTCCCCCCATCGCAGCGCGCACGCTTCCTCTCGCCGCAAGCCTGTCAGCGCGATCAGCCGAACCGCGGCCACCGGCATCGGCAGTCTCGCCTCGTTTTCATCCAACGCCTTGCCGAGAGCTTGCAGCTCATCGCCGCTCAGAACACGGTCCTTCGCCTCGCCGCGCATCGTCTCTACCCCGTGCGCCGGGTTCGGTCCGGTGACCAGCTCGCGCTTTTCGGCCCACGAATAAATGCCGCCCAGCAGTTCGACGACGCGGGCGGCCGTGCCGGCGCCGCCTGTGACAACCGCCCGGCCCCGCGACTTCACGCTCGGGTCGATCGTGACAGACGGCTGCGGGGCGTCAGCGGCCGCGATAGCCCCTCCGCGCGGCTTGCCTTTGAAGATGCCGGCGGTTTTGCGCTGGGCGATCGCATCGGCCATCCGCTGCACGTCGGCGCGCCTCAGATCGCGAGCCGGGATCTTGCCAACCAACGGCTTGATGTGCCGGCTGACGCGCCCCTCATCGATCGCAACCGTCGTCAACCGCTTCGGTCGCTTGAAGCGGGTCATGACGAGCCCAGCCCGCGCCGCGTCGAGGTAGTGCTCGCAGAGCTGCCCAACCGTCAGCGTCTCGGTTTTGGCGCCGGCCGGGTCTTTGCCTTGCGCAACGATCGCCATTAGCCGCTTCGCCTCCACGCGCGCGGTCTCCGGCGTCCACGGCGAGCCGTGTTTGCCAATTGTCAGCTTGCGAAGCAGCGCGGTCCGCCCGGCGCCAAGTCGGTAATGCAGAATGTATGACTTGACGCTGCCCCGCTGGACGCGCACGCCAAAGCCCTTCAGCTCGGCATCCCATAGCACCGCCTCGCGCCCATCCTCAGTCGGCCGCAAAGCATCGACCGACCGCTTCGTGATCCTGGCGCGCATAGCCCCGCCCTTGCTCCGCCCGAACTTTGTCTAGGTATCACCTAGGTATCACCGGATGTCAAGCTCTCGGCAACGGGCCGCAACAGAATGCGGCCCATGAAATTGATAAATCATACTCTCTGCTGTTATCGGAAACCAGCGGATCCCCAATATCCTACGTTGACATCGTAGGGGTCACTGGTTCAATCCCAGTCGCGCCCACCACTGGGGGAAGAGCGGCGCCCGCGAAGCCGCCGCTGACAAACCATGGCGTTCGGCCGGCCTCCTTGTCGGCGCTCCCCGAAAAGCTCGCATGTCGCAATCGCGCGAGGCGCGGTTGACGGCGCGCCGCGCTTCCGCCAAATCTTCGGCGCGGGCTGCGGCGGCCGACCTCCGCTCGCGGCCGTCCGTGTCAGCAAGGGAGTTCCCGCATGAGCGTGGCTGCAATGAACCACTTTACGGTGTTGAGCGACGACCTCGAAGCCACTCGCCACTTCTATTGCGATTTGTTCGGGTTCAGGGTTGGGTGGCGCCCACCCTTCCAGTTTCCCGGTTGGTGGCTCTATGCCGACGGCGACACGCCAATCCTGCATGTGATCCATCGCGATCCGCTGCCGATGGAGCGAGCGGGGGTGCTCGACCACATGGCGTACAGCGCCAAGGACCTGCCCGGGACCGTCGCGATCCTGAAGCGCGAGGGCATCGAGTACGAGTTGCGCCGCCTTCCCGGCGGTGGCATCTGGCAGCTATTCTTCAACGACCCGCACGGCGCCAAGGTCGAGTTCGATTTCGACAAGGACGAGCCGGCGCCTGCGGATCACGCCGCGGCCTGACGTCCTCAATCGGTCCGATCGGCTCCGCCGGCGGCGCTCTCTCCCGCATGGTTCTGATTGCCGGAAAGCGGGTCGCCGGGGCCTGGATAGCGCGCGGACTACTCTAGCCGGTGTGGCCCGTTGGCGGGCTGGGTTCTTCGGCTGGAGGAAAGGGCGGAAGACCATGCCCGAGCTTGCGAACCGCCGGCAGCTTCCGCAGATTGCAGTAGAGCGACAAAAACATTACCACTTCGATGATGCCAGTCAAACCATCGCCCAGCCTCCCGGCCCCGACGAACACGGTCGCGGCCCAATCCAGGATCGGCAGGCACATCGCTGTCATCGAAACGGACACCCACAGCGAGTGAAGCCGCTGGTTTATAATTCCGTTGTGATAGACCAAATCCGCGGCGCCGATACTGACCGTCCCGATCAGTAGGGTGACGATTTCTGTCGGCAAAATATCCGGCATCGCGGGCTCCCGACCTGGCTGCTGGCAGGTACGCGCGTCGGATTCTGTCGTGGCTATGTTGCAGAAGTGTTTAATCGGGGCCGAGACGAGGCCATTCGCGCGATCGATGCGATGTGTCGGAGAACTTTACAGCGGCGTCGGTGTTGTCAGAAAAAACGACGGAATTATAGTCTATTAGGTGGATGGCATAAGTTTTGCTCAAGTTATTTTCTGCTGGTCGGCGTCGGCCGGCTATGCACGAGAGGCGCAGGAGAAAACCTTATGCCGCAGGCGATCCCCCTAGCCGAGCAGAAGCTGCCGCTGTCGACGGCAATATTGTCCAACGTCGTGCTGGTGTTGCTGATGTGGAACCTGGCGCTGCGCTTGGCGCTAGTCGTCGGCAGCTGGGCGAGCACATCGCTGTGATGGGCTGATCGGCGCCACGTCTATTGGATTCGCGCATTCCGCACAGCAAGCGCCATGGCATTGTCGAGCCGGGTGTAAAAGCGCTTCGTCGCAACTGTCGACAGAATCGGAAGATCGCCGATGATTTCCTTCCAGGCCCCGAGAGCGGAGCAGTCGGAAGGTGCGGCCGCCCTCGGTCGCGTTGGCGGCGCCGAGAGGCCCGCGCACACGCCGCTGTCGTGCAAGACGCGGTCCAAATAGGACGCAACGCCCGACACGGATCCATTGGCGGGCCGACCCGCCTTGACCCAGGATTCGAGATTGCCGATACCCCAATTATAGGCGGCGATTGCGTCTGGCCAATCTCCGTATCGGTGGTAGAGCAGCGCCAGGTAGGCGCGACCCATCGCGCGATTTTGCTCGGTATCGAACCGGTCGCCGCCGCCGACATCGATCGCTGCGGCCAAGCTGACCTGCATCGGTCCTTGTGGCCCGATCGGGTCTGCGCGCCACATTCCCTCGTCGGCGCCATGGCTCGAACTCGGCGCCGTCGACCGCAAAGGCGACACGATCGAGCGGGTTGCCCGGGGCTGGTTTTGCGGCATGCGGTGGCTTCCGCTCGCCCGCGAAGGTCGATGCGGCGATGAACTGGCTCAGCAAAAGGAGGATTGCCGCCGCTCGCGAACAGCGCATGTCGAGATTCCGTAAAGGCTTGGCGGCAGTAGGATAGCTTGCGTCTGCAGATGGTCAACGCAACATTCGGTAAATTTGTGATAATATTGGGTTAACGAAACGGAGATCAATATATAGTAGTCAAATAGGATTGATTCCGTCTATATTTAGAGTAGGAGAAACCAGCACGACAATGCTGAACTCCGAGAAGCGTCGTTTCAGAGCACCTCGAACAGTCCGGCCGCACCCATCCCGCCGCCGATGCACATGGTGACCACGACATAGCGGACGCCGCGCCGTTTGCCCTCGATCAGCGCGTGGCCGACCATGCGCGCTCCGGACATGCCGTAAGGATGGCCGATCGAGATGGCGCCGCCGTCGACATTGTAGCGGGCGGGATCGATGCCGAGCCGGTCGCGGCAATAGAGGGCCTGGACCGCAAACGCCTCGTTCAACTCCCACAGACCGATGTCCTCGATCTTGAGTCCGTGCTGCTGCAACAGCTTCGGTACGGCAAAGACCGGCCCGATCCCCATCTCGTCCGGGGCGCAGCCGGCAACCGCGATTCCGCGATAGGCGCCGAGCGGCTGTAGCCCGCGGCGCTCGGCCTCTGCCGCTTCCATCAACACCGAGGCAGAGGCGCCATCGGAGAGTTGGGAGGCATTTCCGGCTGTGATAAAGCGGCCCTCCTTGACCGTCTGCCCGTCGCGGAAAACCGGTTTAAGCGCGGCTAGTCCGGCGAGAGTCGTCGACGGCCGGTTGCCTTCGTCCTTGTCGAGCGTCGCCGCGACGGAACTGGCCTCGCCGGTCTCGCGGTTGTCGATCCGCATCGTCGAGGGGAGGGGCGCGATCTCCTGGTCGAGCCGGCCTTCGGCCTGCGCCGCCGCGGTGCGCTGTTGCGAAGAGAGCGCGTATTCGTCCTGCGCCTCGCGGGTCACCTGATAGCGCTCGGCGACGATCTCCGCGGTTTCGATCATGGTCATGTAGAGATCGGGCCGATGCTCGACGAGCCACGGGTCCTGGGCGCGGTATTCGTTGCGCTTGTCGTTCTGCACCAGCGAGATCGACTCGACGCCGCCGCCGACCGCGATCGTCATGCCGTCATGAACGATCTGTTTCGCCGCGGTCGCGATCGCCATCAGCCCCGAGGCGCATTGCCGGTCGACCGTCATGCCGGCGACCGTGACCGGCAATCCGGCGCGGATCGCCGCCTGGCGGGCGATGTTGTAGCCGGACGAGCCCTGCTGCAATGCCGCGCCCAGCACGACATCCTCGATTTCAGAGGGATCAACGGCGGCGCGCCGCACCGCTTGGGCGACGACGTGGCCGGCCAGCGCTTGGGCCTGGGTGTCGTTGAAAGCGCCGCGATAGGCCCGTCCGATCGGGGTGCGGGCGGTCGAGACGATGACGGCTTCGCGCATGTTGTCCTCCCTGGGCAGTGCCCGAGCGCTCCTCGCGATAGATAGTGAGAATCTTTCGGTGTCATGTAGCATCGCTTCTCGCAACCCCTTTGGAGGGAACAGCGATGCCCGACGCTTATCCGCTGACCGAAGCCGATCCAGCCAAGCTCGGCTTTGCCGCCAAGCCGCTGCAGCATCTCGACCGGCTTATCCGCCAGCATATCGAGGAAGGCCGCTATCCCGGCGCACAGATCGCGTTGGCCCGGCGCGGACAATTGGCGCTGTTCCGCAGCTACGGCGATGCCAAGACCGAACCCGGAGAAGCAGCCGGCGACCGGCGAGACCTTGTTCTTGCTGTTCAGCCAGACCAAGGTGCTGACCAGTTCCGCGGTATGGGCGTTGATCGAGGAGGGACGGCTCTCCTTCATGGACAAGATCGCGGACCACCTGCCGGAATTCGCCAAGCGCGGCAAGGGCGACATCAGCCTGCACCAGGTGATGACGCACCAAGGTGGGTTCCCCTCCGGCGACGTGACGCAGGCGACCTGGACCGACCATGCCCGGATGCGCGCCGAAGTGTGCGACTTTTCGCTCGACTGGACACCGGGTACGCGGCTGCAATACCACCCGCGCGCGGCGCATCTGACCCAGGCGATGGTGATCGAGGCGGTCACCGGCCAGGACTACCGCGACGTGATCCGGGAAAAGGTGTTGGCGCCGCTCGGCCTCGCCAACGACATCTTCGTCGGCGTGCCGGCGAAGGAGCAAGGGCGCTGCGCCGACACCTATGCCCCCGAACCGCGCGACAACTCGCCAGAGTTCAAGGCCGCCGGGATGCCGAGCGGCGGCGGCTATGCGACGGCGCGCGGCATGGCGGCGTTCTACCAGATGCTGCTGGGCGGCGGCCGTCTCGGCGATGTGCGGATGTTTTCGCCGCGGCTGATCAGCTATGTCACTCGCAGCCACACCGGCGAACGCGGCGACGACGCGATGGGCGGCATCCCGATGCATCGCGGCCTCGGCCCCCATGTGCGCGGCGACAGCGACCGCATCCGCGGCCTCGGCGCGATCGCGGCGCCGCAGACCTTCGGCCATGGCGGCGCGGGGACTTCTTACTCGTGGGCCGACCCGACGAGCGGGGTGTCGTTCACCTACATCACCAACTTCGTGGCTCCGGACCCGTTTCATTCGGCCCGGCTCGACCGGGTCGCCAATCTCGTCCACGCCGCGATCGACTGAAATGGCGCACGTTCCCGCCGCTGCCCCTCACCCTCCCGCTGCGCGGGTCCCTCCCTCTCCCGGCATGCGAGGAGAGGGTGGGGGTGAGGGGCCGACCTCAGAGTGAGGAATGGCGCCGCGCGTCGATCCGGTTCGTTCTGATCAGGCGCTACCGGCGCGCGCTGATGTTGTAATCATCGGCGGCGGCATCATCGGCGCCAGCGCGGCCCTGTTTCTCGCGGAAAAGGGGGTCTCGGTGGCGCTGTGCGAGAAGGGGCACATCGCCGGCGAACAGTCGAGCCGTAATTGGGGCTGGTGCCGCAAAATGGGCCGCGATCCCCGCGAAATCCCGCTGATCATCGAGAGCCTGCGGCTGTGGCAGGGCATGAACCAGCGGGTCGAGGCCGAAACCGGCTTTCGCCAGTGCGGCATCATGTATCTCGCCGAGACGCCGGCCGAGCTGGCTCAGCTCGAAGGTTGGCTCGATCACGCTCGGCAATACCAGCTCGACACCCGCCTCTTGACCCGCACCGAAGCTGGGGAGCTGATGCCGGGCCTGACCGGCGAGTGGGCCGGCGCGCTCTACACCGCCAGCGACGGCAAGGCCGAGCCGCAGCGGGGGGCGCCGGCGATCGCCGAGGCGGCGCGGCGACACGGTGCGGCAATCGTGACCCAATGCGCGGCGCGCGGCATCGAAACCGCCGGCGGCCGGGTCTCGGCCGTGGTCACCGAAAAGGGGCGGATCGCCTGTGCTTCGGTGGTGCTCGCCGGCGGGGCTTGGTCGCGGCTGTTCTGCGGCAATCTCGGCATCGAATTGCCGCAGCTCAAAGTGCTGGCCTCGGTGATGCGCACCGCGCCCATCGCGGGCGGCCCGGAGATCTCGGCGTCCGGCGGCTTGTTCGGGTTTCGCAAGCGGATGGACGGCGGCTACACCGTGGCGACCCTGGGGGTGCGCACGATCGATCTCGTCCCCGACAACTTTCGGCTGTTTCGCGAATATCTGCCGGCAGCGCGGCTGCATTGGAAGAAATTGCGGTTCCGGGCCGGCCGGCGCTGGGTCGAAGAGTGGCGGATGCCGCGGCGCTGGGCGTTGGATGACGCCACGCCGTTCGAGGCTGTGCGCACGCTCGACCCCGAGCCCGACCAGTTCGTCCTCGATCGCGCCAAGGCGGCCGTGGCCCAGGCCTTTCCGCTATTCCGCGACATGGTCGTGGCGGAGAGCTGGGGCGGGATGATCGACGTCATGCCCGACGCGATCCCGGTGATCTCGCCGGTTGCGAGCCTGCCCGGATTCTTCATCGCGACCGGCTTTTCCGGTCACGGGTTCGGGATCGGCCCCGGCGCCGGAAGGCTCGTGGCCGACATGGTCGCGGGCGACCCGACCCTGGTCGATCCGGCGCCGTTCCGCCTCAGCCGCTTCACCGACGGCTCGAACCCGCGCCCCCACCCGCTGGCCAGCTAACGACCAGCGGTTGCGTGCTACCCGCCGAGAATAGTTCCGGCGGCGATCCCGGCTTCGCTCGAGGCGATCTTGGGGCCGGCGTCGAGGCGCACCCGCGAGACTTCGACACAGCCGCCTTGGGCCAGGATGCGCAGCCCCTCCGGACCGGCCGAGACGACCTCGCCGATCTTTTTGCCGCGCACCGCGCCAAAGGTCGGGGCGGTGATCTTCTTCGCGTCGAACAGATAGAGCTTCTGCTCGCCGAGGGTGGTCCAGGCGCCGGGCGCCGGATTGCAGCCACGGATCAGGTCGTAGATGAAATCGACATGGTTCGCCCAGTTGATCTTCGACTCGGCGTCGCGCACCCAGCCCTCGTAAGTGGCGCGGCTCTCGTCCTGGGTGGTTTCGGTCGCCCGGCCCTTGACGACCAGATCCGCCGCCTCGACCAGCGCCTCGACCCCGAGCGGAAAAATTTTGTCGAAATAGAGCGAGCCAGCGGTGTCGTCGGGGCCGATCGGGATGCGCCTTTGCAGGATGACCGGGCCTTCGTCGAGGCCGGGGGTCGGGCGGAAGATCGACAGCCCGGTCTCGTTGCGCCCGCGAATGATTGCCCAAGGGATCGAGGACGGCCCCCGATGCAACGGCAGCAGCGAGGGATGGAACTGGATCATGCCGTGCTTGGGGATGGCGCAGAATTCGGGAGGCGCGAACAGCAGCACATAGGCCATGACGCCGAGATCGGCCTTGAGATCAGCCAGCGCTGCTTGCGCCTCGTCGCTCGAATATCGGGCAAAACGGTGGACCGTCAGCTTGCGCTCCTCGGCGGCGACGACGAGCGGATCGGGTCTGGCGCCCGGCCTGTCCGGCGCCGCGAACACGCCGGCGACCTCGTCGCCGCGCGCGATAAAGGCGTCGAGCACGGCCTTGCCAAAGGCCTGCTGGCCGACAATGACGATGCGCATCTCGCTCCCTCCGACTTGCAATCCTTCGATCGTGTGGCACCGCTCTGGCCTCGGGCGGCGACACGATCGCCGAGGCCGCAGAGTTTCATGCCGGGCCACCTGCGGGCAAGCCTGTCGCGTCTTCCGTGGCGCGCTGCTCGCGGCACGGCGCAGACGCAAGGTCACGGTGGTGCCATGGCCGAGCTCGCTGCGGATCGTCGCCGTGCCGTTTGCTTGCCGAGCAAATCCGTAGATCATGCTGAGCCCGAGCCCGGTCCCTTTGCCAGGCTTCTTTGTCGTAAAAAACGGCTCGAACGCGCGCGCGGCCACCTCTGGCGGCATCCCGGTCCCGGTGTCGGATATTTCGAGAACGACGAACTCGCCCCCCTCGCCCCCAGCCGCGCTTTGCGATAGCGCGCTTTTTGCCGTTCGGATGCGCAGCCGACCGCCGCCGGGCATCGCGTCGCGCGCGTTGATCGCAAGGTTGATGACGGCAAGCTCGAGCTGGGTCGGATCGACATCGACCGGCCACAGATCGGGTGCGAGGTCGGTTTCGATCGTGATGCCGCTGCCGACGGTGCGGGCCAGCAGTTCGGTCATGCGGCGGAGCTGGACGTTGATGTCGACCCGGGCCACCGCAGGCGGCTGCCGCCGCGCGAAAGCGAGAAGCTGCGCGGTCAGTTTTTCGCCGCGCTCGACGGTCTGCAGCGCCAGCGCCACCCGGGCTTGCAACCTGTCGTCCGATTGCCGCCCACTCAGCATCTCCAGGCAGCCCTGCAACACCGCCAAGAGATTATTGAAATCGTGCGCGATCCCCCCGGTCATTTGACCGAGCGCCTCGATCTTTTGTGCCTGAAGCAACTCGGCTTCGGCCTGCGCGCGCCGATCCATCTCGCGCCTCAGCCGCCGCGCGGTGGTGTGCCAGCGCCAACTCGCGATCTTTTGCCGCTGGATCTGTCGCGCTGCGAGAAAGGTCATGCCGAACAGCGCGAGTGAAGCCGGTACGGCAAACAGCAGATAGTTGACTAGGTTAGCGCGCCATGAGGGGATGACGTTGCTGGTTGGCACGCCGAAGACGACATCGGCCGGATAGCCCGAGATACTGCGGAAGGCATAGATGCGCTCGATCCCGTCCGTCACCGATTTGGCCCGGAACATCCCGCTCTCCGATCCCGACGCGATCGTCTTTAGAAACGCGCTGTCTGGTCCGGAGGCAGGCTTCGGCTGTACCGGATAACTGGCCAGGATCGACCCGTCGGTGCGCACGAGGAAGACCTCGAACGCCCTTTCATCGGCAATCGTGCTGTAGAAATCGCTGAAATATCGGGCCTTGGCGGAGACGATGATGACCCCGTCAAAGCTTCCGTCCGCCGTCGACCGGCGCCGTGAAACATTGAATTCGTGATTGTGGGTGAGCTGATCGATGTCCTCGCGCCCAATCAATATCCCGTTGTCAGTTTGTTTTTGGGCGACAAAACTCTCTTCGACAGAGCCGTCGGGAGCGGTCGGAGCGGGGTAGAACCGCCCGCTTGCGCGAACCCGGCCGGCGGCGTCGACTACCCATACCGCATCGATCTGCGGCAATGTCTCGAGATTAGACAGGAGCTGGTGAAGTCCCTGATCGTGCTCGATGCGATCCCAATCCTGCCCGCGAATCCGCTCGTCGATCCATGCAAGCGCTAACGGGTAGGTCTTGAATGCGGTGAGGTCGTGCTCGTCGAGCTCGCCGGCTTCGATCGCCACCCGCTCTTCGGCTTGGCGCTGAACGAGACGATAATTTTGCCAGGCGGCGATCGCCAGCAGCAACAGAGGGACCGCCAGAGATGCCGCGAGAAGCCCGCGCAACGGCCAGGTCAGCCCGCGCCTCGGCCGTTGCGGGATCGCGGACCTAGATCGGAACGCGGCTCCGCTGAGCCAGCCAAGCCTGGGGGCCGCAGCCGGTGGGTTAGCCGGATTGGAGCTCATTCTATGTAGTACGGTCCGCGGAGCAGCCGTCGTGAATTACCGACCGCGCCGCGCAGCCGCCGCCCAGCCACGGGTGGGTGATCACGAAGTCGCCTCCTGGTCGCCTCGTCGCGCCTCGGCAGCGAGCTAATGGGCAAATCGCGGCGAGGCGAACCCCGCAGCAATCGAGATAACCGTCTTGATGTTTTACGCAGGCCCGCTTACCCCGGCTTCCGCAAATGTCGCCATCCCATTGTGGCAGGCGGCAGCCGCTTTTAGAAGGGTGAGCGCGAGCGTCGCCCCCGAGGCCTCGCCGAGCCGCATGTTCAGATCGAACAGCGGCCTGTGGTCCAACCGCTCGAGCAGAATGCGATGGCCGGGCTCGGCCGAGCGGTGCGCGACGATGCAATGATCGAGTGCGTGCGGGTCGGCGGCGAACAAGACCGCGGCGGCGGCGGTCGAGGTGAAGCCGTCGAGCGCGACCGGGACCCGCCCGAGCCGCGCCGCCATGACCGCGCCGGTGATCGCGGCGAGCTCGAGACCGCCCAGCCGGCGCAGCAGGTCGAACGGGTCACGGGCTACCGGACGGTGCAGCGCCACGGCCGCCGCGACGGCGCGGCGCTTGCTCTCGAGCGCTGCCCCGGCGACCCCGGTCCCCGGTCCGGTCCACAGCTCGGCCTCGCCCCCGAACAGCCCCGCGCATAAGGCCGCCGCGGCAGTCGTGTTGCCGATCCCCATCTCGCCGATCGCCAACGCATCGATGCCGGGCTCGACTGCCATCATCCCGTAGGCGATCGCCTTGGCGCATTCTTCCTCGTTCATCGCCGGCTCGACGACGATGTCGCCGGTCGGCGTGTCGAGGTTCATCTCGTAGACCCTGAGGTCGGCGTCGACGACCCGGCACAGCTGGTTCACCGCGGCGCCGCCGCCGACAAAATTCTGCACCATCTGCGCCGTGACCGAAGCGGGGTAGGCCGAGACGCCACGCGCGGCGACGCCGTGGTTCCCGGCGAAGACGATGGTGCGCGGATGATCGAAGCGGGGAGGGTGCCGCGCCTGCCAGGTCGCGAGCCAGATCGCCAGCTCCTCTAGCCGGCCCAGCGACCCCGCGGGCTTGGTCAGCTGCCTCTGGCGCAAGGTGGCGGCGGTCCTGGATTCGAGATCGGGGCCGGGCAGACGGCCCAATAATGCGCGGATCTCGTCCAAATTCGTGACCGGCTCAGGCATGGGGCAATCTCCTTTCCCGAAGATCGTTATCGAAGCCGATCGTGAACCCAAGTGAAAAGGGCGCCGACCGGCGCCGGCTTCGGTTATCGTCGCCGTGATGACCGATCCCGATCGCTCCTCGCGCCGGCGAGGCGGCTTTGCCGAGGCTGTCGCATTCTTGACCCGGATCCCCGTCGGGCAGCATTCCGAGGGCGATCGGCAGCTCGCGGATTCGGCTTGGGCCTTTCCGCTTGTCGGCGCCGGGATTGGCGCCGTCGCCGCCTTCGTGCTTCTGGTGGCCCAGCTGATCGGCCTCGGGGATTGGCTGTCGGCGTTGTTGGCCGTGCTAGCCGGCCTGCTGCTGACCGGGGCGATTCACGAGGACGGTCTCGCCGATACCGCCGACGGAGCTCTCGGCGGTCATGATCGTGACAGCAGGCTCGCGATCATGCGTGACAGCCGGCACGGCACCTACGGCGTGCTGGCGATCGTGCTCAGCGTCGGCCTGCGGGCGGCGGCTTTGGCGCAGATTGGCGAAGCGGTCCATGCCGGCCTGGCGCTGGTCGCGGCGCACGCGGCCTCGCGCGCCGTGCTGCCCGTTGCGATGTCGGTACTGCCGCCGGCGCGCGCCGACGGGCTCGGCGCCACGGCCGGCATGCCACGGCCGGCAGCGGTGTTTACGGCGGCGGCGATAGCCGTCGTGATCGGATTGACGTCGCTCGGGCCGCTGCACGGCGCGGTCGCGCTCGCGCTCGCGGCGGCGGCGGTTTACGCAGCGGCGGCGTTTGCCCGCCGTCAGATCGGCGGCTACACGGGTGACGTTCTGGGCGCCTTTCAGCAGATTGCCGAGATCGTGATGTTGCTCGCGGCGGCTGCGAGATGAGCGAGACCACGACCCGCTTCTGGTGGGTGCGCCATGCCCCGGTGCCGCATGGCGGGCGCATCTACGGTCAGCTCGATCTGTCGTGCGACTGCTCGCAGACGCCGCTGTTCGCGGGGCTCGCCGGGCAATTGCCGCGCTCGGCGGTCTGGGTGACGAGCGGCTTGCACCGGAACCGGGGCTGGCGCTCGGTCTCGATCCCGAGGCGGCCCTCGCGATTTCGATCGACAACTGCTCGATCACCCGCATCGACCGGATCGACGGCCCCGGTCTGGGTCACGGCTGGCGGGTGATGACCGTCAACCGCCCGCCGCGGTGACCCGCTATCCTCCGGTAGGCATCCCGGGGAAGCGCTGCATGTCGCCTTCGAGCTTTACCCAAGGCTGCGCGCTGTCGCAGTAGATTTGCATCGTGGGCTTCACCCAGCTCGTATCATCGAGCGTGCCCGCGGGGATCATGACAACGTCCGGCATCACCTCGGCCTCGCGATGCGATCGGCGAGGCGCACATCGGGCAAAACCTTCGGTACGTCGCTTTGCCGCTGTCGCCGCGGCCTTCGAATGTTGCCAGCGTGCCCTGCACGCTCACCGCCGGCTTTGGTAGCGCGACCACGATGTTGAACGCGCTTCCCGACGCCTTTTGGCAATTTGTGCAGTGGCACATGCCGACAAAAATCGGCTCGGCATCGGCCGAATAGCGCACCTTGCCGCACAGGCATCCGCCCTCGATCTTCATCCGCCCCTCCTGCTCTCGACGGCGCTGATTACGCCGAACCCCCAATATAATCGAGCTCCCGAGACGAACCTGTGACAACGCACGCCATGGGCGTGGTAGCATGGCTTTGCGATGCGACAGGGAAGTCCGGTGCGATACCGGCGCTGCCCCCGCAACTGTAAGCGGCGAGACCGCGGCAACAGCCACTGGCTCGGGCGACAGCCCGGCCGGGAAGGCGCCGCGGGCGACGACCCCGAGCCAGGAGACCTCCGCATCGCACGAACTGGGACAATTCCTCGGGCGGAGGAGGGACCAATGCCATTGGCGAATGCGGATCGGGCGTGGGCCGGTTTGGCCCCGGTGACCCTGGTGTTGGGCGGCGCCCGCTCGGGCAAGAGTCGTTATGCCGAATGCCTGGTCGAAGGCGCTGCGGCCTGCGGCACCTATTGTGCGACGGCTGAGGCTGGGGACGCCGAGATGGCGCAGCGGATCGCCGCGCACCGGGCCCGACGCGGATCTTTTTGGCACACGATCGAGGAGCCGCTGGCTCTGGCCCCGGTGATCGCTGCCGAGTCGTCGCTCGACCGGCCGCTGCTGATCGATTGCCTGACCTTGTGGCTGTCGAACCTGCTGCTCGCCGACCGTCCGATCGAAGGCGAGGCCGCGGCGCTGTGCGCGGCATTGCGCCTGGCTGCGGGGCCGGTGGTGCTGGTCGCCAATGAGGTCGGCCTGGGCCTTGTTCCCGAGACGCCGCTCGGCCGCCGCTTTCGCGACGCCGCCGGCCGCCTCAATCAGCAGATCGCCGCCCTGGCCGACCGGGTCGTCTTCGTCGCCGCCGGCCTGCCTCTTGTGTTGAAGGGGGGCTGATCCGATGCGCCGGGTTCCGGCCACGGTGATCACCGGCTTTCTCGGTGCTGGCAAGACCAGCCTCGTGCGCCACCTGCTCGCGCGGGCACAGGGGCGACGGCTCGCCGTAATCGTCAACGAATTCGGAGAACTCGGCATCGATCGCGAGCTGCTGCTCGGCTGCGGCGACGAAGCTTGCACCGAGGACGACATCGTCGAGCTGGCCAATGGCTGCCTGTGCTGCACCGTCGCCGATGAATTTCTGCCGACCCTGACCCGGCTTCTCGACCGCCCGGCGCCGCCCGAACACATCCTGATCGAGACTTCGGGCCTGGCTTTGCCGAAGCCGCTGGTGCAAGCCTTTGCCTGGCCCGAAATCCGCACCCGCACAACCGTCGACGGGGTGCTGACGGTGATCGACGCCGCCGCTGTCGCCGCCGGCCGGTTCGCTGACGATCCCGAGGCGGTGGCGCGTGCCCGTGCGGCGGACCCGGCGCTTGCCCACGACAATCCCCTCGACGAAGTGTTCAGCGACCAACTCGCTTGCGCCGATCTCGCGATCCTGAACAAGACCGACTTGGTCGCCTCGGATCGCTTTGCCGCGCTCTGCGGCGAGATCGCCGAGCGACTTCGCCCGGGGGTGAAGTTGGTCGCCGCGCGCGACGGCGCGGTGGCGCCCGAGGTGGCGCTCGGCCTTGCCGCGACGGCCGAGGACGACCTCGCCGCACGACCATCCGTGCATGATCTCGAAGCGGCGCATGACCACGACGATTTCGAGAGCTTCGTCGTCAGTTTGGGCGCGGTGGCGGATAGCGAGGCGTTTTTTGATCGCCTGCGGGCGGTCGATCCGCCGGCACGGCGTGCTGCGGCTGAAAGGCTTCGTCGATCTGCCCGGCCGCGACCGGCGGCTCGTCGTCCAGGCGGTCGGCGATCGCTTGCAGCAATATTTCGATCGGCCGTGGCAGAGCGAAGAACGGCGCGACACGCGGCTGGTCGTGATCGGCGAGAAAGGCCTCGCTCGAGCGGCCATCGCCGCGGCGCTGACGGGCTGAATGCACCTGCTCGCTACCTTGCCGGGAGTGATTGCCGACGGCTCGGCCGCGGTCGATCTCGCCCAGACCCCCGGCGACATCGTCGTGCTGTCGAGCGCCGATACCGAGTTGGCGTTGCTCGCAGCGGCAGCGGCGCGGCGACGCGCCCAGGACCCGACCGCGCCAAGCTTGCGCCTCGCGCCGATCCTGCGCCTCGGCCATAACTTCTCGGTCGACCTCTACATGGAGACGATCGCCCGCGCCCGCCTGGTGATTGCGCGGGTGCTTGGCGGCAGCGCCTATTGGCCCTATGGGATCGAGCGCTTGGTCGAGACCTGCCGCGCCAATCGCATCCCGCTGGCGCTGCTGCCCGGCGACGACAAGCCCGACTCCGGAACTGGCCGACCTCTCGACCTTGACGCCCGACAGCACCCTCCGGCTGTGGCGCTATCTCGCCGAGGGCGGCCCAGCCAACGCCGAGAATTTGCTGCGCTACGCCGCCTCGCTGATCGGGCATCCAGCGGCTTGGGCCGAGCCGGCGCCATTACTGCGCGCCGGTCTCTATTGGCCCGACCGCGCATTGCCGAGCCTCGACGACATCGCCTCCGATTGGCGCGGGACCGGTGGCGTCGTGCCGATCGTGTTCTACCGCGCGCTGGTTCAATCCGGTAACACGGCGCCGGTCGATGCGCTGGTGCGCGCGCTGTCGGCAAGGCGGCTGCGCCCGTTGCCGATCTTCGTGCAGAGCCTCAAAGACGGTGAGGCCGCGGCGCTGCTCGGCGCGGTGTTCAGCGCCCATCCGCCCGCGGTGATCCTCAACGCCACCGGGTTTTCGGTCCGGGCGGGTGCCGGCGACGATCCGCTGGCGGCGGCCGACTGCCCGGTGTTGCAGGTCGTCTTCTCCGGCGGCGACGAGGAAAGCTGGCGTGCCGGAAGCCGCGGCCTGCACCCGCGCGACCTGGCGATGAGCGTGGCGTTGCCGGAAATCGACGGCCGCATCCTGTCGCGTGCAGTCTCGTTCAAGGCGCCGCTCGGCCGCGACCCCGAGACCGAGATCGATCTCGTCGGCTATCGGCCGGTCGCCGACCGTGTCGCCTTTGTCGCCGATCTCGCGCGCAATTGGGCGCGGCTGCGCGAGCGCCCCGCGGCCGAGCGCCGCGTCGCGTTGATCCTCGCCAACTATCCGAACCGCGACGGCCGCATCGGCAACGGTGTCGGCCTCGACACGCCGGCCTCGGCGCTCGCAATCCTGCGCGCGCTGGCCGAAGCCGGCTACCGGGTCGAAGACATTCCCGACGATTCCGAGGCGCTGATCCGGCGCCTGACCGCCGGTCCGACCAACGCGAACCCGACTGCAGCGTGCCGAGGAGACATTCTCGTTCGCCGAATATTCGTCGTTCTTCGCGACCTTGCCGTTGCCTGTGCAGCAGGCGATCATCGCTCGGTGGGGTCCGGCCGAGCGCGACCCGTTTTTCCGCGAGGGACGGCTCGATTGCGGCCGGTTCGCGATCCCGGGCTTCCGCGCCGGCAATGTCGCGGTGCTGATCCAGCCGGCGCGCGGTTACGGCATCGATCCGAAATCGACCTATCACGACCCGGCATTGGTCCCGCCGCATGCCTATCTCGCGGTCTATGCCTGGCTGGCGCAGGATTTCCGCGCCGATGCCGTGATTCATCTTGGTAAGCACGGCACCCTCGAATGGCTGCCGGGGAAGGCGCTGGCACTTGTCTGCCGAATGCTTCCCGGAGGCGGTGCTGCCGCCATTGCCCCATCTCTATCCGTTCATCGTCAACGATCCCGGCGAGGGCACCCAGGCCAAGCGGCGCGCCCAGGCGGTGATCGTCGACCATCTGACCCCGCCGCTGACCCGCGCCGGCAGCTATGGGTTGATGGCCGAGCTCGAGCGCCTGATCGACGAATATTACGAGGCTGCCCACGGCGATTCGCGGCGAGTGGGGGTGCTGGCGGCGGCGATCCTCGAACAGGCGCGGTCGGCCGGGCTCGACGGCGATTGCGGCATCACCGCCGGCGAGGACACGGCAACGGCATTGCGCAAGCTCGACGGGTTGCTGTGCGAGATCAAGGAATTGCAGATCCGCGACGGGCTTCACGTGTTCGGCCAGAGCCCCGAGGGTCCGCGGCTCGACGAATTGCTGGTCGCGTTCGCCCGCCCCGGCCGCGGCGCCGCGCCTGAGGACGCCTCGCTGCTGCGCGCCTTGGCCGCCGATCTCGAACTCGGCGAGGATCCGCTCGCTCTCGACATGGCCGAGCCATGGCATGGCCCGCGTCCGGCGGTGCTGCGCCGGTCCCGGGCCGTGGCGCAATGCCGGCGACACGGTCGAGCGCCTGGAGGCGCTGGCGCTGCGCCTCGTCGCGGGCGAGGTCCACGCCGAGGAGGGCTGGCAGCGGACCCGCGCCGTTCTTGCCTGGGTCGAGCAGCATTTGCGCCCGGCTGTCACGCAATGCGGCGCGGCCGAAATGGCGGGGCTTCTCGCCGGCCTCGACGGGCGTCTGGTGACGCCCGGCCCGTCCGGCGCGCCGAGCCGCGGCCGCCCCGAGGTCTTGCCGACCGGGCGCAATTTCTATTCGGTCGACACGCGCGCGGTGCCGACCCAGGCGGCCTGGCAGCTCGGCTGGAAATCGGCGGCATTGCTGGTCGAGCGCTATGCCCAGGAACACGGCAGCTATCCGGCGCGGGTGGCCTTGTCGGCCTGGGGCACGGCGAACATGCGCACCGGCGGCGACGATGTCGCCCAGGCCTTGGCTTTGATGGGCGTCCAGCCGGTTTGGGAGCGGGCGAGCGGAAGGGTGACCGGGTTCGAGATCATGCCGGCCTCGGTGCTCGACCGGCCGCGGGTCGACGTCACCCTGCGCGTCTCTGGGTTTTTCCGCGACGCTTTTCCCGGGCTGATCGACCTGATCGACTTCGGCGGTGCGCGCCGTTGCCGCCCTCGACGAGCCGGCTGCGGTCAATCCGCTAGCCGCCCGGGTCTTCGCCGATCGACAGGCCCTGGAAGCGCAGGGTGTCGATCCGGACGAGGCGGCCCAGCGCGCCGGCTACCGCATCTTCGGGTCGAAGCCCGGCGGCTATGGAGCCGGGTTGCAACATTTGATCGACGAAAGTGTCTGGGACGACGACGCCGATCTTGCCGAGGCCTGGCTTGGCGTCAGCTGCTACGCCTACGGTGCGGGCGGCAAGGCGCGCCCGGAGCGAGCGATGCTCGAAGCCAGGCTCGCCGGCGCTGACGCCGTGCTGCACAATCAGGACAACCGCGAGCACGATTTGCTCGACAGCGGCGACTATTACCAGTTCGAAGGCGGGCTCGCCCTTGTCGTCCGCCAGCTCTCGGGGCGCTTGCCGGCGGTCTATCACAACGACCATTCGCGGCCCGAGACCCCGCGCATCCGCACCCTGCGCGAAGAGATCGGGCGGGTCGTCCGCGGCCGGGCGGCGAACCCGCGCTGGATCGCCGGGGTCATGCGCCACGGCTACAAGGGGGCGGCCGAGATCGCCGCCACGGTCGATTACCTGTTTGCCTTCGCCGCGACCGCGCGGGCGGTCGACGACGCACATTTCGAGGCGCTTTACGACGCCTATCTCGCCGACGAGGCCGTGCGCGGCTTTATGGCCGAGCACAACCCGGCCGCCCTCGCCGACACCAGCCGCCGCTTTCTCGAAGCGATCGACCGCGGGTTGTGGCGCCCGCGCCGCAACAGCGCCCGCGAAGCGCTGACGCGATGGGCCGCGCCGTGAGCGGTCCCTTCGAGACCGAAGAGGAGGTCAACCGCCTCCACAACGAGAAGATGGCTCGGCGCAAGGCGGCGCGCGACCGCATGCTGGCGACCAAGACCGAAGAGCGCGGGCTGCTGATCGTCCATACCGGCACCGGCAAGGGCAAATCGACCGCCGCCTTCGGCATGGTATTGCGGTGTCTCGGCCACGGCATGCGGGTCGGCATCGTCCAGTTCGTCAAGGGCGTGTGGGGGACCGGCGAGCGGGTGGCGCTCGAACGCTTCGGCGACCTCGTGACCTGCCGAGCGATGGGCGAAGGCTTTACCTGGGACACCCAGGACCGCGCCCGCGACATCTCCGCTGCGCGCGCCGCCTGGGAAGTCGCGAAGGCGATGATCGCCGATCCGTCCTACCGGCTGGTGCTGCTCGACGAGCTCAACATCGTGCTGCGCTACAACTACTTGCCGCTGGACGAGGTGGTGGCGGCGCTAAAGGCCAAGCCGCGCGATTTGCACGTCATCGTCACCGGCCGCAACGCCAAGCCCGAGCTGATTGCCGCCGCCGATCTCGTGACCGAGATGACCCTCGTCAAGCACCCGTTCCGCGCTGGGGTCAAAGCCCAACAGGGCATCGAGTTCTGACCGCGCTTGCACTCATGCTGCAAGGGACAGGGTCGGATGTCGGCAAATCGCTGCTGCTGACCGGGATGGCGCGCGCCTTCACCCGGCGCGGATTAAAGGTGCGGCCGTTCAAGCCCCAGAACATGTCAAACAACGCTGCGGTGACCGCCGATGGCGGCGAGATCGGTCGGGCGCAGGCATTGCAGGCGCGCGCTTGTGGCGTCGAGCCCTTGACCGACATGAACCCGGTGCTGCTGAAGCCGCAATCGGAGAGCGGCGCGCAGATCGTGCTCGATGGCCGGGTTTGGGGCAACGCCTCGGCCGGGGAATATCGCCGACTGGCACCGAGCCTGTTGCCCTCGGTCCTCGCTGCGTTCGCGCGGCTCGCCGGTGCGGCCGATCTCGTCCTCGTCGAGGGAGCCGGCAGCCCGGCTGAAATCAATCTGCGCTCGGGCGACATCGCCAATATGGGCTTTGCCGAAGCGGTCGACCTGCCGGTCGTGCTGATCGGCGATATCGAGCGCGGCGGCGTCATCGCCCAACTCGTCGGGTACTTGCGCGCTCCTCTCCGACAGCGAACGAGCGTTACTCGCCGGCTACATCGTCAACAAATTCCGCGGCGATATTCGACTGTTCGACGGCGGGATTGCGGCGCTCGCCGAGCGCACTGGGCTTCGCTCGTTCGGCACAGTGCCGTTCTTCCCGGCCGCCTCGCTGCTGCCCGCGGAAGATTCGCTGGCGCTCGCCCCTCATCCCGAACCCTCTCCCCCGCCGGGGAGAGGGAAGGGTGAGGGGGCGCGCGCAGCCAGCGGTCAGGCGTCACCCGCATCGCGGTGCCGGTACTGCCGCACATCGCCAATTTCGACGATCTCGATCCGCTTCGCGCCGAGCCGGGGGTCGAGCTGGTCATGGTCCAGCCCGGCCGGCCGCTGCCGCGCGATGCGGCGCTGTTAATCCTGCCGGGATCGAAGGCGACGCTCGCGGATCTCGACTTCCTGCGCCGCGAGGGATGGGACCTCGACATCCTCGCTCATCGACGCCACGGCGGGCGTATCCTCGGCCTCTGCGGCGGTTATCAGATGCTCGGGCGGACGATCGCCGATCCGTTGGGCATTGAGGGGCGCGCGGCGACGGTGCCCGGGCTCGGGCTGCTCGATGTCGACACGGTGCTGGGCATCGAAAAACGGCTGCAATCGGTGACGGGGATCGAACTGGCCACCGGGCTGCCGGTCACCGGCTACGAGATGCATCTCGGGACGACGACCGGGCCGGGGCTGGAGCGGCCGCTATTGCAACTGGCGGGTCGAAGCGACGGTGCGGTCAGCGCCGATGGCCTCGTTGCCGGCTGCTATCTGCACCGGCTCTTCGCCAGCGATCCGTTTCGCGCCAGCTTTCTCGCACGCCTCGGTGCTGTCTCCGGCGATTTCGCCTATGAGCATCAAGTAGAGGTCACCCTCAACGCCCTCGCGGACCATCTCGAACGCCACCTCGATCTTTCGGCACTGCTGGCCGCGGCGCGGCCGCCCGGTTTTACATCAGCAGGCTGAAATGGCCGGCGAGCCAGGCACCCAACACCAGGCCGCCTTCGAGCAAACAAGCGAGCTTGTAGAGGCTCAGCGCCCGCACGATGTCGGCTGTCGTCGCCTGCGCCGTACCGTCACCGACCCACGGATCAGCGACCAAGCCCTCGGGATATCGTCGCGGGCCCGCCAATGCCAGACCGAGCGCGCCCGCCATTGCCCCCTCGGGCCAGCCGGCATTCGGCGAGCGGTGCTTGCGGGCGTCGCGCAGCATGATCGCCAGCGCCCGGCCGGGCCGGCCCTTTTCAGCAAACAGCGCCGCTCCTGCGATCAGCAGCCCGCTGATCCGTGCGGGCATCAGATTGGCGAGATCGTCGAAGCGCGCCGCCGCCCAGCCAAAGCTGCGATAGTGCTGGGGTCTGGTGCCCGATCATGCTGTCGAGCGTGTTCGCCATCTTGTAGGCGAGGAGGCCCGGCAAGCCGAGCAGCAGGTACCAGAACACCGGCGCCACGACCCCGTCGCTTAAAGTTCTCTGCGAGACTTTCGATCGCGGCGCGGGCGACGCCGTGGCGTCGAGGCTCATCGGGTCGCGGCCGACGATGTGCCGTACCGCGTCGCGCCCGGCCGTCAGCCCGCCCCGATCGAGTGCTTCCGCTACATCGGCGACATGCTCGTAAAGGCTGCGCTGGGCGACCAGTACGGCGATCAGCAGGGCCTCGACCGCCGCGCCAATAAGGCTGCCGCGACACAACTTCTCGATCGCCAGCCCGATCGCCGCAGCGAGACCGACCAGCACGATCACAGTGACGATACCGCGGATGCGTCGTGAGGCTTCGCTGCGGATCTCGCGGTTGAGCTTGCGGTCGAAAAAGGCGACGGCGCGGCCGGCCAGTACGACCGGGTGGGGCACCCGGCTGAACAGCGTGGGCATGTCGCCGAACCATGCGTCGATGGCGAGCCCGGCCGCGAGCAGCAGCAGCGGATTGGCATCGACGGCCGGCATCATCCCGGCGACAGTCTCCGTTGCAGCCGCCAGAGGGTCAACCGATGTCCGCCGCCAATGCGCTGCGGGCGGACCGTCGCCGAATCCGAGGTATCATCGCGTCTGATGTTCGATAGTTTTGTGATTGTCGATTGGAGTGCCGCCAACATGCCGCGGGTCGGCCGCGACAGCATCTGGATTTGCCGGCGCTGCGGCGATCATGAAACCTTCGTCAATCCGCTGACTCGCCAGGCAGCCAAGACGTTGCTTGCTGAGTTGCTGATAGCGGCGCAGGCGACTGATGAAAGAGTGCTGGTGGGCTTCGATTTCCCGCTCGGCTATCCCGCCGGCTTCGCTGCCCGGCTTGGCCTGTCGGGGCCGCCCTGGCGGGCGGTCTGGGATGAAATCGCCGGTCTGATCACAGACGACGAGCGCAACCGCAACAACCGCTTCGATGTGGCCGATGTGCTGAACCGGCGTGTCTCTGGCGGCGGGTTTCCATTCTGGGGCTGCCCTGCCGCGCCGGCCAGAACCTGTCTCGCCCGCAAGCATCACCGCCGCCACGATAGCGAAGGGTTGGCCGAGCGTCGCCTGGTGGATCTCTACATCCCGAGCGCGCAGCCTTGCTGGAAGCTGTTGGGCGTCGGATCGGTGGGCGGCCAAGCCTTGACTGGGATCCCGGTGGCGCGCGCCTTGCGTGACGACCCGCGTTGGTGCCGGCAGACAAAGGTCTGGCCGTTCGAAACCGGCCTTGGTGCGAGCCCCGACGCGCGAGTCGTACTCGCCGAGGTCTATCCGTCGTTGTGGGCGGTCTCACCAGCGCCGGATGAACCCAAGGACCGAGCCCAGGTTCGCACCGTCGCTCGCTTCCTTGCGGAGCGCGACCGCGCGGGGGAACTCGCGGCGCTGTTCGCCGGCGATCCGGGTCTCGATCCCGAGCAGCGCCATCGTGTCGAGACCGAGGAAGCCTGGACCCTGGGTGTGACCGCCCCGCGACAGCGTCCGATCGCAGTGCTTTAGCGAGCAACGAAACAACGGCTGAGGACGACGGCGTCGGCGACGTCATTGTCGTCGATCCCCACTCATCGGTAATAATCCGGTCGGCAATAGTCCGGGTGGGACAACGCGGAGAGCCGTTGTGCAGCAAGGTCGCGGTCAGCGCATTCTGTTCGTATTCCGTCACGGCGAAACCGATTGGAACCGCGAGGGGCGGCTGCAAGGGCACACCGATACCCCGCTCAACGCAACGGGCCTGGCTCAAGCCGAGGCGCTGGCCCCGCGGTTACGCGCGCACCGCCTCGACGCCATCTTGTCCAGCGATCTGGCGCGGGCGCTGACCACCGCGCGGATCGTCGCCGACGCCTTGGGCGTGCCGCTGGCGACCGATCTGGGTTTGCGCGAGACCAATGTCGGCGCTGCCGAAGGGATGATCTGGGCCGACGCCAAAGCCCGCTTTGGCGAGGAGCTGACCGAGCGCTGGTACAGCGAGAACGATGTGGCCTTCCCCGGCGGCGAGACGGGCCTCGCCACCCTGACCCGCGGGCTGGCGGCATTGCGGCGATTCGCCGTCGTGCACCCCTATCGGCGGATCGGCGTGTCGACCCATGGCGCTATGGTGCGCCAGCTGGTCAAACACGCGCTGCCGCCGGGAAGCCCGCCGGCCAGGGCGCCCAACACGGCGCTCTTTGTCCTGCATTACGAACCGGCTGCCGACCGCCTCGTCCCGGTGGCGGAAAACGAGGTCGAGTGATCCTCAAAACGGCCGGTCGCCCTTGATTTGCGAGCGGTGCATCAGTCGCCGGCTCGCCGGGTCGAACTCGTCGCGGCGGTGCATGACACAGCGATTGTCCCACAGCACGAGATCGCCGACTCGCCATTGCTGATACCAGGTCAGTTGCGCCCTGGTCGCATGCTCCCATAGCGCGTCGAGCAATCGCTCGCTGTCGTCGAGCTCGAGTCCCTGGATGTACGCGTTGCGCCGGCGGCCGAGAAACAACGCCCTGCGCCGGGTCACCGGATGAGTGCGGACGATCGGGTGGTCGGCGCCGGGCGCCTGCCGCGGATCGGTTACGTCGGTATAGCCCCGGCGCAACTCGCCGGCGCTGTTACGGCTCGAATCATGACGGCACAGGCGGTCCTCTACCTGGCGCCGCAGATCCTCGGGCAAGGTCTCGTATGCGAGGTACATATTGGCAAAGCCAGTGTCGCCACCCGCGGGCGGAACTTCGAGCGCGTAAAGCGCGCTGCCAATCGGCGGCTCCGGGTTGTACGACATGTCGGTGTGCCAGATCGCCTCATAGGCACCGAGCGCGCCGATCGCGACTCCGTTCTCGACGATGTTGGAAATGATCGAGATGTAGCGGTGGCCTCCCTCGGCCGAATCGACATACCGGTCCTCGCCGCGGATTTGGACCCGCGATGCGGCGATGACCGGCGCGAAGTCGAGTTCACCGAACAGCGCGCTGAAGCGCATCAGCTGATCGTCGTCGAGATGCTGGTCGCGAAAGCGCAGCACCACGTGGTCGGACCAAGCCTGCTTGATCGCATCGATTGTTGGCGGCGACAGCTGTCGCCCCAGGTCGACGCCGTCGACGTCGGCGCCGAGCGCCGCTCCGGTCGGCCGCACAATCACCGTCGGCCGCTCTAATACCGCTGCCATCGATCATGACTCCTTATTCGAACTGCATGCTGATGGTTTCGGCGACGAGAGCCGGGCGCGTCGCACCCTCGACCTCCATCGTGCTTTCCGAGGTGATGCGCACGCCGCCGCCCTCGACCGGCTCGACCGCTTTGATCTTCTGGCGCAGCCGGACGCGCGAGCCGGCCGGCACCTGCCCGGTGAAGCGCACCCGGTTTGATCCGTAATTGAGGCCGCGCGAGCGTTTTTTGACCCGCAAGAGGGTCGCGGCGAGCTGCGGCACCAGGGACAGTGTCAAATAGCCGTGGGCGATCGTCTTGCCCCCCGGCATCTCACGCTTGGCGCGCTCGACATCGACATGGATCCATTGATGATCGCCGGTCGCCTCGGCGAACTTGTCGATGATCGCCTGGTCGACGGCGAACCAGTCGCTGACGCCGATCTCCTTGCCGATATACTGGGCGAGATCCGCAGGCCGCTCGACCTCTATCATCTTCTCCGCCTTTCTGGCATGTGCGCTGCACCCGTCATTGGCGCGGGTCTTGTCTCGGGCGCCAGATTAGGAGTGAGCTCCCGCCGCCGCAACGATGCGCTACACCAAGATCGCCCTGTTGACCTTCGGCGCCGGTCTCGTGCTGGGGCTGCTGGTCGTCGTGATCGAGATCGATTGGCTTGACCGCGTCGCCAGCAGCCTGATGGCGTTGGGCTTGGCAGCGGTCCCGCTCGGCATGATCGTCGACTGGCGGCTGGCGACCAAATCGGCGCGAAGGCCGCGCAAAGTGCGCGGCAGGACCCGGAAACGGCGCACCGGCCCGCAACCTCGCCGCGATCCGCGGCCGCGCAAGCCCGTTCGACCAAAGGGATAGGATGACGAGAGCGCCCGCGCCGTACTAGGATCGCGGACGGAGCACGCGGCGCGCTGGGCCGCGACCTGAGGCGGAGGAAGACGGAATGCCGAAGAACAAGATAGCGATCGTCGGCGCGGGCGCGGTCGGCGGTTATGCCGGCGCCCATATGGTGCAGGCCGGCGAAGACGTCACCTACATCGATCCGTGGCCGGAAAACGTCGAAGCCATCCGCAAGGACGGTCTGAGGATCACCCATATCCGTGACGTCGAACCGTTCACGGTCAAGCCCCGTGCGCTGCATCTGACCGAGGCGCAGCAACTGAGCAAAGAAGCGCCGATCGACATAGCTTTCGTCTGCATGAAATCCTACGACACCGCCTGGGCGACGACCATGATCAAGCAGTACCTGGCGCCCGGGGGCTATGTCGTCTCATTGCAGAATTGCATGAACGAAGAAACCATTGCCAGCATCGTCGGCTGGGGCAAGACACTGGGCTCGATCGCCAGCTCGATCACCGTCGAGCTTCACGCGCCGGGCCAGGTGCGGCGGGCCGCCGGCAAATCGGGCTCGCGCCACACCGTGTTCCGGGTCGGCGAGGTGCACGGCCGCATCACCGACCGCGCCAAGGAAGTCTGCCGGCTCGTCAGCTATGCCGACAGCGCCATGGTGACCGAGAACCTGTGGGGCGAGCGCTGGTCGAAGCTCGTCACCAACGTAATGGGCAACGGGTTGTCGGCCTGCACCGGCCTGATTTCGCGCGACATGATCAAGAACGACGCGATCCGGAATTTCTCGACCCGACTCGGCAGCGAGGCGATCCGTGTCGGCCAGGCGCTCGGCTATGTCTTCGACGAGGTCAGCCACATGGACCCGGAGACGATCGCTCGTGCCGGCGAAGGCGACGCAGCCGCGACCAAGGAAATCAACGAGCATCGCCTCGCCGAAGCCAACCGGGCCGGTGGCGGCGAGCATCGCCCCTCGACCGGTCAGGACATGTTCAAGGGGCGCCGCACCGAGATCCAGTTTCTGAACGGGTTTATCGTGCGCAAGGGCGAAGAGGTTGGCATTCCCACCCCGACCAACGCCATCCTGACCGACATCGTCTCCCGGGTCGAAAAGGGCGAGTTGAAGCCCGACCCCAAGCACATCGTCGATCTACGCCTGAACTGACGATCATCCACCGATCATCGTCATGACCGGGCTTGGCCCGGTCATCCACGAAACCTCGCCGAACCGAGGACGTGGATGGCCGGAGAGTCGGACCAAGACAGTAGTGTTGAGGCCGCTAAGCAGGGACAACGTCTGATGCTCGCTCTCGTCAACACGCCAAACGGCACGGCGCCGGTCGATCTGCGCGAGGTGCCCGAGCCCGCCCCCGCAGCGAACGAGGCGGTGGTCGAGGTCCGCGCCTTCTCGCTGAACCGCGGCGAATTGCGGCTCATGCAGGTTCGCCCCGAGGGTTGGCGGCCAGGTCAGGACATCAGCGGCGTCGTGTTGCATCAGGCAGCCGACGGCAGCGGGCCCAAAGCCGGCACACGTGTCGTCGCGCTGACCGACAATGGCGGCTGGGCGCAACGCGTTGCGGCACCGACCCACCGCCTTGCGCCATTGCCGGACAATGTCCGCTTCGAAGAGGCGGCGGCCTTGCCAGTCGCCGGGCTTACGGCGCTGCGCACCTTGCGCCACGGCGCCCCTCTGCTCGGTAAGCGTGTGCTGGTCACCGGCGCCGCCGGCGGGGTCGGTCATATGGCGGTGCAAATCGCGGCGCGTTCGGGGGCTCATGTCACCGCCATCGTCGGTAGCCCCGAGCGCGGCCGGCATGTACGCGGCGCCGAGACTGTCGTCACTGGCATCGACCAGACGCAGGGACGATTCGGCCTGATCCTCGAAGCCGCCGGCGGCGCCTCGCTCGCCGCCGCGATCGCGCGGATCGAGGCCAAGGGGACCATCGTGATTTTCGGCAACTCGTCGGGCGAGCCGACCGCGATCAATTTCCGCGAATTTGCCGAGCATCCGAACGCGCGCATCCAAAGCTTCTCCTATTTCACCTCTGAGGCCGAGGAACGGTTCGCCCCTGATCTCGCCTTGCTGGCGTCGCTAGTCTCCGAGGGCTCGTTGAAGCTCTCACTCGTCGAAAGCAGCTGGCGCGATCTCGCGCGCATTGGTCCTAAATTGCGCGACCGGCACATCGCCGGCAAAGCCGTGTTCCAGGTTGAACAGGGTTGAGCCACCAGCTGGCGGAGGGCGGAGAATGGCCGACCGCATTCATTTGAGCGTCGCCGAGGCGCGCGAGCATGCCGAGCGCGCGCTCCGCGGCATCGGCTACGACGCCGAGGAAGCCCGCATCCTCGCCGACCACATGATCGATGCAGCGTTGTGCGGCTACGAGTATTCGGGGATGGCCAAAATCCTGAACATCCCCGAGCACCGCCGTTTCAAGCGGCCGCGGCAGCCGATGCGGGTGGTGCGCGAGACCGAAGTTTCGGTTCTGTATGACGGCGGCAACAATGTCGGCATGCTCGCGATGTATCACGGCGCCCGCGCCGCGATCGCCAAGGCCGCGGCGCACGGATTTTCTGTTGTTGGCGTCACCAACAGCTGGATGAGCGGGCGCAGCGCCTATTATGTCGAGATGATCGCCAACGCCGACCTCGTTGGCATCCACACCGCCAGCTCGTCGCGCAGCGTCGCACCATTCGGCGGGGCGCGCGCGGCGCTCGGCACCAACCCGATCGCCTTTGGCTTGCCGTCTTCGGACGGCCCGGTCGTGCTCGATATGGGGACCTCTGCGTTCATGGGGACCGAGTTGGCGCTGCGTGAGCGGCTCGGACAACTATTGCCGGAAGGTGTGGCGATCGATTCGCAAGGACAGCCGACCCGCGACCCAACAGCGGCGAGGCTCGGGGCGCTGTTGCCCTTTGGTGGGCACAAAGGTTATGGGCTCGGATTCATCGTGCAGGCTCTGGGCGTTCTCGCCGGCTCAGGCATGGACCCCGACAAGGATGACGGCTATCTGTTCGTCGTGTTCAAGCCCGACCTGCTGATTCCGCTCGACCAGTTCAAGCGCGAGGTCAGCGGGCTGGTCGACCGCATCAAAAGCATTCCACGCCAGCCGGGGGTTGAAGAAATCCGCATCCCCGGCGAGCGCTCGTTTCGCAGTCGCGAGCGGCTACTGCGCGAGGGCATCGAGATCGATCGCCTGGTCTACGACGCGCTCGCCGCGTTGTACGCTTGACCGCGGCCGGGCCCTGAGTATTGCACCGAAGGTGCGGCATGAGATCACGGCGGCGCTCATGGCTGATGGCGCCCATTTATGTCGCGGCGCTCGCGACCGGAGCGAAGTCGTTCCGCGACAATCCGATCATCGGCAGCCCAACCCTCAACCGGGCGGGACTGCACGTCGCCCGCATGCGCCTGGCTTATCGTATGGCCGAACGGCGCCGCGAAAGGCTGGCGCCGCTGATCTCGAATGAAGATCGGGCCGCCTTTGCGCGCGACGGCTTCGTCATCAAACGCGACTTTTTGCCGTCTGCCGCCTTCGATGCGCTCAAGCAGCAAGTGCTTTCGTTCGTGGCGCCGGCGCGGCAGCAGTCGCAGGGTGACGCGATCACCCGGCGGATTGCCCTCGACCGGCGGGCGATGATGCGCCTGCCGACCGTGCGCGCCTTGGTCGAGAGCCCTGAATGGCTCGGCCTCGTGCGCTACATCGGCTCGTATCGGCTCGAACCATTTCTTTACGTTCAAACGATCTTCGCCCACGCGCGCGAGGCGGCGCCCGATCCTCAGACCCGGCTGCACGCCGACACCTTTCATCCGACCGTCAAGGCGTGGTTTTTCCTGACCGATGTTGGTGAGGACCAGGGGCCTTTGATCTATGTCCCAGGCTCTCACCAGCCGACGCGGCGCCGCCTGGCATGGGAGCGGCGCGCTTCATTGACCGCTGGGCAGAGCGCCGATTTTCAATCGTCCCGCGGCTCGCTGCGAATCAGCGCGCCAATGCTGCGGCGCCTGGGGTTCGCAGCGCCCAAGGTGTTCGCCGTACCACAGAATACGCTTGTGGTTGCCGACACGATGGGGTTCCACGCGCGCGGCATCTCGACGCGTCCGGCTGTCCGCAGCGAGATTTGGGCTTACGGCCGCCGCAATCCATTCTTGCCGTGGCTGGGGCTGGACGCGTCCGGTCTGCCTCTGGTAAAGGGCCGTGCCGTACCGCTTTATTGGTCGGTGATGGACCTCTGTGAGAGGTTGCGGCTGGCCCGCAACCCGTGGCGGCCGGCCGGGACCGTGGCTCCCCTCAGCCCGCCGCACCCATCCTTTGGGGTGGAATGAACCTCGCCGTGCGGACTAGCTTCACCTTCGATGACGGCGCCCGATGAGCCCAAATTGTCACGTCGGCAGCGCTTTCGGTTGTCCTCGGGGCGGTTGACATTAACGCCGCCATCGACGACGACAATTAAGATAGGATTAACAGGTCGTCGAAAGCCGGAGGCCTGGGCGACGGCTTCGATCGCGAGGGGGCAAATGGGGAAAGCTGGTGCTCCGGGGGCGACCGTCCGGCTGCCATGAGTGACGGATCGATCGCAATCGTCGGAGCATCCTGCCGATTTCCCGGGGGTGACGGCCTGGAGGGGTTTTGGCAGCTGCTCGCCTCCGGCGGAGATGCAGTCTCAGAGGTCGATCCGGAGCGATGGTCGACCCGATTTTTCTATCATCCAGATCGTGGTGAGCCAGGCAAAAGCTACACTTGGTCGGCCGGCCTGATTAGTGGCGTCGACCAATTCGAGCCGTCGTTTTTCGGGATCTCTCCGCGCGAGGCGGTGCAGATGGACCCGCAGCAGCGGCTGTTGCTCGAACTTGTTTGGCACGCGCTCGAAGATGCAGGAATTCCGCCGAGCCAGCTCGCCGGCGCCCAAGCCGGGGTCTATATCGGCGCATCGGCCACCGACTATTCCGATTTGCGGCTCGGCGATCCGGCCGGGGCGGACTCGTATTTCATGACTGGGAATGCGCTGAGCATCCTCGCCAACCGCATTTCTTATGTCTTTGATCTGCGCGGGCCGAGCCTCGCCGTCGACACCGCTTGCTCGTCGTCGCTGGTCGCTCTGCATCAGGCCTGTGAGGCGATCCGCGCGGGGCGGATCGGCAGCGCCGTCGTCGGCGGCGTCAATCTGCTGTTGACACCTTATCCCTTTATCGGCTTCTGCCGCGCCTCGATGCTGTCGAGGCGCGGCCGCTGCTTCGCCTTTGATGACCGGGCCGACGGATATGTCCGCGGCGAAGGCGGTGGCGTGGTGATCCTGAAGCCGCTCGCGGACGCACTCCTTTCCGGTGATCCGATTCGCGGAGTGATCCGCGCTACCGGCACCAATTCGGACGGCCGAACCATCGGATTGTCATTGCCGAGCGAGGCGGCGCAGGCATTGCTTCTGCGTTCGGTATGCGCGCAGGCGGAGATTGACCCGGACTTGCTGGCGTTTGTCGAGATGCACGGTACCGGGACGCCGGCCGGCGATCCGGTCGAAGCGGCAGCGGTTGGACACGCTCTCGGGCAAAGGCGGCGCGAGCCGCTGCCGATCGGGTCGGTCAAGACCAATATCGGTCATCTGGAGCCGGCGTCGGGCATGGCCGGGCTGCTGAAAGCAACGCTCGCGCTCGATCGCGGTGTCATACCGCCGACCCTGCACTGCGCCAGCCCGAACCGGAATATTGCATTCGACACGCTCAACCTGCGCCTGTCGCACAAGGCTGAGCAGCTGACAAGTGCCAAACACCAACGCTACGCCGGGGTCAACTCTTTCGGCTTTGGCGGGACCAACGTGCATGTCGTCCTCGCCGGGCCACCACGCCGGACGGAGAGCCCGCGGCGTCCCGGACCGACCCCGCCCTTGTTGGTCTCGGCCGTCGCAGAGGCCTCGCTGCGCGAGCTCGTCCGCGGCTGGTGCGGCACCCTCGCCGCCCTGCCGGACCACGAGATTTCCGGGGCAGTGCGTGCTGCCGCCCGCGGGCGCGATCACCACCCCCATCGGTTGGTTGCCCTCGGCGGCGATCGGATCGCCAATGCCATCCTGCTCGAGAGTTTTCTCGACAACCGACCGGCGGCGGATCTTGTTGCCGGGACCGCCGTTAGCGGCGCAAAGCTCGCCTTCGTTTTCTCCGGCAATGGCGCGCAATTCCCCGAAATGGGACGGGCCGCCTTGCGTGCTAACCCGACCTTCCGCTGCGCGATCGAGAACGTCGACGGCATATTGCGTCCGCAGCTAGGCTGGTCGGTCGCAGAGTTGATCGCCCGCGGCGTCGACAGCGAGCGGGTGGCGCGCACCGACATTGCCCAACCGCTGCTCTTCGCTATCCAGGTCGGTGTCGTCGAGGCGCTGCGCGAGATCGGTATCACCGCTTCCGGATATCTCGGGCACAGCGTCGGAGAGATCGCGGCTGCCTGGGGCGCCGGCGCGCTCTCACTTGCAGATGCCGGGCGCATCGTCGTCGCCCGCAGCCGTAGCCAGCAGCGAACGCAAGGATCCGGGCGGATGGCGGCGCTGGCGCTCGACGGCGATGCGGCGCGCAGCTTTATCTCCGAGCTCGACAGCACCGCGGAGATCGCGGCGCTCAACGCCACCCGTTCAGTGACGATTTCGGGTTCGGGTGCGGAAATCGAGCGCCTGGCCGACGAGGCGCGCAGGCGCAATCTTTGGTGCCGCCCGCTCGATCTCGATTTCGCCTTTCATTCCGAATGGATGGACCCAATCCGCGACGAGCTGATGATAAGCCTCTCCGGCATCTCGTCGCTTCCCCCGACGGCGCGCCTGGTATCGAGCGTCACCGGCGCCGTTATCGAAGACGCTGTGCTCGACACCCATCATTGGTGGCGAAACATCAGGAATCCGGTGCGCTTCGCCGAGGCGACCGCCGCGCTGATCGGCGACGGCTTTCGCATCTTTGCCGAAATCGGGCCCGGCGCGATCCTCCACGCCTATTTGACGGATGGGCTGCGCGCGGCGGAGGTCGAAGGCCGCGTCCTTTCCAGCCTTTCGCGAAGCGACGGCGATGGCGATCCGTTTCCGAGGATCGCCGCCCGCTGCTATGTCGCTGGGTACGATCTGCCGGCGGCGCCGTTTTTTGATGGCCCTGCCGACTTGCGGAGCGTTCCGCTGTATCCGTGGCAACGTCAGCGCTTCTGGCTCGACAAGACGGTCGAAGCCAGCGATCCCGAAAATCCGCCCTTCGACCACCCGCTGCTTGGCTTTCGCCAGCAAGGTCCGGCGCCGCACTGGCTTAATCATCTGGACCAGCAGGTGCTGCCCTGGATCGCTGACCACGCGGTCGAAGGAATCCCGGTTTTCCCGGCTACCGCGATCCTCGAAATCGCGCTTGCGGTGGGACGATGGCGGTGGCCGGAGGCCGCAGTGTTGGAAGCCTTTGATGTCGAAATCCGGCGCCCGCTGCCGTTCGACAAAGAGCGCATGCGGGAGCTGCGCACGACGCTTGTCTCCGAAGACGGTGACTGGGACCTGGCGAGCCGTCCGCGGCTGTCGAGCGAGCCGTTCACAGTTCATGCGGTGGGCCGGGTCTCGGCAGCAAGCGACGCCCGGCCGGTTCTGAGCTGGGCCGACGGCGCGCCCGGCGGGCGTCGCGTTGACGCCGGGTCCCTTTATCGGTTGGCAAAGCGCGCCGAGCTCGATTACGGCCCCCGGTTCAGAACAGTCGATCATGTCGAGGTCGTTGCGAACGACGCCGCGATCGTTCATCTCGACCCTGCGCCGATCGGCGAGCCGCTCGACGCTTATCTGCTCCATCCCGCTTTGCTCGATGGTGCATTGCAGGGACTTCTCGGCCTGCTGGAGGGGCATCGTCGGGCGCTGCCGGGTACGGGCTTTTTGCCATGGCGCTTCGGTAGAGTGCGGCTGGCGGCGCCGTTTGGGCGGGTTGCGCGCCAAGCGCGGCTTCGCTTGACGCGGAGCGGGGTCAGGTCCGTGTCGGCGGATATCGTGGTCTACGACGAGGTGGACTCGGTCATCGCCGAGATCGAGGATTGCTGGTTCCGCCGCGTCGAGCTGGGCAGGCGGGTGTCGCCCGACGAGCGTATGTTTCACGTCGATCTCGTTCCGGCGCCGCTTGCAGAGCTTGACACTCCGGTTGTGCTGACCCGAGCCGGTGCCGCTTTGGCGCGGATCGCAGCAAGCCGTGAACCGGACCCCGGGCACCGCGACCAGGCGCTGCTGCTCGACGCCCTGATCAGTGCGACTGCGCTGCCCTGCTTGAACGAACTGGTCGCA
>CAWJTR010000031.1:0-9639 GCA_963845735.1 uncultured Alphaproteobacteria bacterium
GGCTGGGTCTTGCCGGTAAGCGGGTGCTCGGCTTTTTCGGCTCGTTTTATTCCTATGAGGGCCTGCATCTGCTGCTGGGCGCGCTGCCCCTGATGCAGCGCCGCCGCCCGGATGTCGCAATCCTCCTCGTCGGCGGCGGTCCAGAGGAGGAGAAATTGCGGACGCTGGCCCGCGACCTCGACCTCGGCGGCAGCGCGATCTTCACCGGGCGGGTGCCGCATCAAGAAATCGGCCGCTACTACGATCTCGCCGATCTTCTGGTTTTTCCGCGCCTGTCCTTGCGCCTGACCGAGCTGGTGACGCCCTTGAAGCCGCTCGAAGCAATGGCGCAGGAACAAATGGTTGCCGCCTCGAATGCGGCGGCGATCGCGAGCTGATCCGCGACCGCGAGACCGGCTACCTCTTCCCCCCGATGATCCCGGTCTGCTCGCCGAAGGCGTGCTCGCGGCGCTCGACGACGCCGCGTCGTGGCCGCGCATAGACGCGTGCGCCACCGGTCATCGACAGCGAGCGATGCTGGGCGCACAGCGTAGCCCGGTATGCCGAAGTCTATGCCCGGGTGCTGCGGCGATGAGTTCCCGCCATGGCCGCGTCGCTGCGGAACTGGGCGCGAAGCTCACGAAACAGGGTGATTTGCCCGTCAGTCGTGCTCTGCCAGTCGAACTGCTCGGCGTAAGCGCGGGTGGCGGCGCGCTCGGGCGGCGCGGCGAGGAGGTCGCTGATTGCGCCGGCAAGGTTCTCCGGCGTGATCCGGGAACGATGCGGCCGGCCGCCGGCGCGGCGACGATGTCGGTGATGCCCGCAATATCCGAGACCACCGCCGGGGTTCCGCAGGCCATGCTTTCGAGCAACACATTGGGCCAGCCCTCATGGGTCGAGACCAGCAGCAACAGATCGGCCGCTCCGTAGATCTCGGGCAGCTTCTGCTGCGGCATTTGGCCGAGCAGGCGGACCCGATTGGCGAGGCCGCGGGCGCGCGCCAACGCTTCGATCGCGGCGCGCTCGGGCCCCTCGCCGACGATGACCAGATCGGCGTCGGGCAACAGCGCCAGCGCCTCGACCATCAGCGGGTGCCGCTTCAGCGCCACCAGATTGCCGACCGCGAGCAGGGTCGGCCGGATGAAGCCGAGACGCCGCGCGCCGCTTCGCGGTCGCCCGGGCGAAACACGCGAGATCGACGCCGTTGCGCAATACCCGGATCCGCTCCGGCGCGGTCCCGAGCGCCACCAGCCGGTCTCTCAGGCCGCTCGACACCGTGACGAGCCCGGCCGCATGCGCCGCCGCCCAGCGAATCCAGCGCCGCGGTACGGCGTAGTCGGCGATCAGATTGAGGTCGCTGCCGCGTGCGGTGACGACCACCGGCCGGCCGAGCGCGCGGCCGAGCAGCACCGCGGCAACCCCGTCCGGGTAGAAATAATGGGCGTCGATCAGATCGAAGTCGCCGCCCGCGCCAATCTGCCGGCGCAGCCGCGGCAACACCGCGGCGAAGAGGGCCAATGGCGCCGTGCTCATGCCGATCTTGGGCAGCAGCGGATAGCGCGGGTGATCGATGTGCAGCCCGTGCCACATTTCCTCCGGCGGCACCCGGGCCAGCACCGAATAGCCGCCGAAGCGCGGCGCCGTGAACGGAAACCACGGACAAGGAGCGACGATCCGGGCCTGGACCTCGCCGCTTTCGACCAGCTTTCGCAGCCGCGTCTCGACAAAAATCCCGTGTTGGGGGCGCGCGGCACTCGGATATAACGTCGTAAAAGTAAGGATCTGCACCTGCGGGACCACACCAAATGCGGCTGCGGGGCCGGCGTCGCGTGATACCGCTCGGCTGATGCCAGTTTACCGCAACCCCGATTTTCGGCGACTGCCGAGCGGGCTGGCTGCCCTGTTCGAGGCCGCCGCGCGCGACTCTTTTTCGCGCTGCCCGGCTGGTACGATCTGATGGCATGCCACGGCGTACCGCCGGCGACCGAAACCCGGCTCTACAGTGACGAGCGGCCGGGCTCGGCGTCGGCGCTCGTGCTTCAGGTCATGGACGGCGAAGGGCGGCGGCGCCTCGCCAGCCTGACCAACGCCTACAGCGTCGAGCACGGCATCCTCGCCGCGCCGGAGGCCGATCTCGCCGCCGGGATCGGCGCGATCGTCAGCGCAATCCTCGACGAAATTCCGCGCTGGGACGCCATCGCCTTGGAGGAGCTCGATCCGCTCGCGCCGTCCTTCCGCGCCGCAATTGCCGCTCTGCGAGGCGCCGGGTTGTTCGTCGAATGCGTCTTTAATTCCGGGAACTGGTACGAGGAAACCGCGGGGATGAGCTTTGCCGATTACCTCGCACAGCGTCCCTCGGAATTGCGCAACACCTGGCGCCGCAAGCGCCGCCGGCTGGCCGCGGGCGGCCGGCTCAAAACCGTGTTTTATGCCAAGTCCGCCGGCATCGAGCCGGCAATCGCCGATTACGCGGCGATCTACGCGCAAAGTTGGAAGCCGGCTGAGATGTACCCCGACTTTATTCCGGCGCTGATCCGGCTGGCCGCCGCGGAGGGAGCGCTGCGTCTCGCCATCTCTTCCCTCGACGGCATCCCCGCCGCGGCGCAGTTCTGGATCGTATGGAACGGCCGCGCCGTCATCTACAAACTCGCTCACGACAAGCGCTTCGACGATTTTTCGCTCGGCACATTATTGACCATGGAGATGATCGAGCGCGTGCTCGCCGAGGACCGCCCTTACGAGATCAATTTCGGGCGCGGCGACGACCCCTATAAGAAATTGTGGCTGCCGCGGCGCCGCGAACGCTGGGGAATCACCGCGGCCAACCCGCGCACGCGGCGCGGGCTCGGGCTCGGGCTCAAGCGCGAAGCGGCGAAAATCTATCACCGCCTGCGCGGCGAGCGCGTCGCCCCGTTCGGCTGACGCGAACTCGGGCGATCTGTCACCCAATCCACCATGCTGCAGTGGATCTCCTATTCCTCGCTGATCCCGCCGAACCTGTTCGTGCTGCTGGCGATGGTCGGGGTCATTCTCGCTTGGCGATGGCGGCGGACCGGCCTCGTGCTGGCGACGGCGGCGATGGCCTGTCTTTACGTCACCGCGACCCCGCTCGCGGCGTTCGGTCTGATCCGCTCCGCCGAGGCGCTGGCCGGCATAATCCCCACCCTGCCGGCGCCGGCGCCGCCGGCCGCGATCGTGGTCCTCTCCGGCGATTTCCGGCACAGCAATATTGCCGGCGCAAAGGACATGGTGGGACCGGTCACCTTGGCGCGGCTGGCCGAAGCGGCGAGCGAAGCAGCGCCGGTCAGGTCTGCCGATCCTGGTCAGCGGCGGCCGGGTCGAAGATGCCGACGCGCCGCTGGCCGACATGATGGCCGAGGCGCTCGAGACCGATTTTCGCTTGTCGGCGCGCTGGCGCGAAGATCGTTCGACGACGACCTACCAGAACGCGCTCTATTCGGCCGAGATGCTGCGCCGGGCCGGCATCCCGGCGGCCTTGGTCGTGACCAACCGCTGGCATATGGCGCGGGCATTATGGTCGTTCCGCGCGGTCGGCTACCCGGTGGTCGCCGCGCCGACCGCCAGCGGCCGGAGGCTGAGGCTGTCGGCCGGCGAGCTTTCTGCCGCAAATCCCCGCGCTGCTCGACAGCTATTACGCGCTGCACGAGCTGATCGGCTTGGCCTGGTATGTCTGCCGCTATGGCCATTGGTAGCGGGGCGGCCGGGCGTATCGCCGTCGCCATCGGCAATGACGCCGCCGGCGTCAGCCCGCCCGCAGCTCCGCGGTGGCCCTGCGGTCGAGGGTCCCGTCGGCGGCGAGGGCGACGCGGTAGTCATCGCGCGCCGTCTCGCGCGAAATCAGCCCGTCGGCGACATCGACCGCGACCTGCTCGGGATCGCGCCCGGCCGGGTCGCCAAACCCGCCGCCGCCCGGCAGTTCGAGGCGGATGAAATCGCCGCCGGGCACGCTCTGCCTTCCTTTGGGGCCGATCGGCTTGCCGGAAACCAGGGTGACCCGGCCCGGAGCGCCCTTGCCGCCGCCGTCGCGGCCCCGCGCCGGGTTGCCGATCCGCTCGAAATTGCACAGCATCGCGATCGGCGTGCCGTCGGCGCCGCCCAATTCGATGATCTGGCCGAGCCCGCCGCGGAAATGCCCGGCCCCGCCCGAGCCCTCGCGAAACTCGCGCCGCCGGAACAGCACCGGCGCCACCGCCTCGGTCGCCTCGACCGGGATCGTGCGCACCCCGGAGGGGAACGCGGTCACGTCGAGCCCGTCCTTGCCCGGCCGCGCCCCGGCCCCGCCGCAATGAAAGATCGCGGTGCTGAACGGCCTGATTTCGGGCGGCGCCCTCCCCTCCTCCGCCCCCAGCTCGTCGAGCACGTCGGCGCCGCCATAGATCTGCGGGATCCACAACGACGAGGCGCCCTCGGCCGGCACCCCGCCGTCGATAACCTGATGCAGGCAGCCGAACACCAGATCGGGCAGCATGTGGCCGACCGTGTGCCGGGCGGCGACCGCGCGCGGCCGCTTGGCGTTCAGCAGGCACCCCTCGGGTGCGCTGACCGTGATCGGCGCCAGCGAGCCGGCGTTGTTCGGCACCTCGGGCGCCACCAGGCATTTGACCCCGAACGCGGTGTAGGCGAGCGTGTAGTTCAGCACGACATTGATGCCAAAGGCGCTGGCCGGCGAGGTCCCGGCAAAATCGACATGGATGCCGCCATCGCCGATCGTCATGTCGGCGGCCAGGGTCAGCGGGCGGTCATAGCCGTCCATCGTCAGGCTGTTCTGGTAATGGCCGGGCTTCAGCTTGCCGATCGCCTCGATCGTCGCCTCGCGCGAGGTCTCGATGATGTGCTCGCCCAATCGGTCGAGATTGGCGATGCCGAACTCCTCCATCATCTCGACCAGCCGCCGGCTGCCTTCGTCGTTGCACGCGGCGAGCGCGTAGACATCGCCCTCGACCTGCAATGGCTCGCGCACATTGGCGCGGATCACCCGCAGCAGGTCCTCGTTCATCCGGCCTTCGCGGGCCAACGCCATCAGCGGGATCGACAGCCCCTCCTCGAACACCTGGCGCCCGTCCGGCCCCATGCCGAGCCCGCCGATATCGACGACATGGACGGTGCTGGCGAACAGGCCGACCGCCTCGCCATTCAGAAAAGTCGGGCTGACCACGGTCAGATCGTGCAGGTGGCCGCAGGTCAGCCACGGGTCGTTGGTGATGTAGTGGTCGCCCGGCCGCATCGTCTTCAGCGGAAAGGCGTCGAGGAAATGCTTGACCGCCGCCGCCATCGAGTTGACGTGGCCCGGCGTGCCGGTCACCGCCTGCGCCAGCATGTTGCCGTCGCGGTCGAACACCCCCGCCGACAGATCCCCGGCCTCGCGCACCGTCGTCGAAAACGCGGTGCGCACCAAGGTCTGCGCCTGCTCTTCGACCACCGCGATCAGCCGGCTCCACATGATCTGCATGTGGATCTGCGACAACGCCGTATTCGCTCTCGACAGCATAGCCTCGGCCTCTCCTAACCCCCGCTCGCGACGCGAGGGTGACGGCATCTTATGTTTTCCCGCCCGCCCGGCGCAACGCGTCAGCCTTCGTAGACCGCGCCGGCGCGATTACTCCGGTCCCGTCTGCTGGCTCCGGCTCATCGCTGGTCGCAGTCAAACGGCTCGACGGCTCGGGCGCTTGACGCTAGGGCGATACGGGCGCCTCGGCGGCGCTTGACAGGCTGGGATATCGTAATTAGACTATCATGGTAAACGGACTGCTACCTTAGCGGGGGGCAGAGAGTCCCAAGATCGTCATCCAGACAAACCAGGACCAGGCAGCTTAGCGGGTTCCGAGTTGCCGTAATGGCAATTTTCTGGAGGGACATGTGCTCCGGGCCAGCAGCTATAACATTTATGTGGATCTTCCTGGGGAGGCGCGACGCTCCTTCTGGCTCATCGTTATTCAGGAGCCTACGATGCAGTAACGTTCAGTACAGCGAACTACGTCCGCTCCCGGGAAACTCGCCGCCCTCCGAAACCACTCTAGGGAGACTGGCGTCTCGGCCGACCATCGTGGCCCCTCCAGGGCCTCAGCCGTCCACGATCGAGCTCTTGAAGCGCAGAGGCTACCTCACTGACATGACCGAAGAGGAGGAAGAGAGTTTTTTCTCCGGCATCGTTGCGGAAATTCATAAGTCCGAGTCTGTTGGCGTGCCTCTGTACCTCTTCATGACGACATATGACTGCAACCTACGGTGTGGGTACTGCTTTCAGGATCACATGCGCACCAACCCCGCATTTGGTCATCTGCTCACCCGGATGACCCCGTCCGTCGTCGACCGAATTTTTGCGGCTATGCCGAGACTTGAAGCGCACCATGGCCTCGGCTCTAATCACGACCTACCAAGGAACATCATTTTCTTTGGCGGCGAGCCCTTGCTGGAAGCCAACCGCCCCATCGTCGAATACATCATCATCAAAGCCAATAGGATGGGTCGAGCGAACTTTACCGCCATTACCAACGGAACAGATCTGCATGCCTATCAAGACCTCTTAGGTCCGGGTGTCTGTCAGCGCTCCAGATCACGCTCGATGGTCCCTCTAAGGAACACGATAAGCGGCGTGTTTATGCCGATGGAAGCGGGTCTTTCGATAGAATTGCCCGGCACATTACGATGGCTTTGGAATTGGGGTGTTCTATAAGAAGTCCGAACGAATGTTGACGCAAACAACGTCACCGAGCTCCCAGACCTAGCTGCCGAACTTGCCGCCCATGGTTGGCACCAATACATAACTTTTCTGCGTATGCCGCCCCAATCAGCGGTGGAACTGATGCAGCAAGCCGGCAGACCATGCTGGGATCGTTGGAGCTCGACACCCGCATAACGCAACTTCGAGAAGACTTTCCTTATATGCGCCTGATTGATCGTCCCGACGACGGGCTGCAATCGCGAATACGCCTCATTTTTGAGCAACGGTCAGATCCTTTTGTGAACTTCCGCGCAAGTTTCTGCGCGGCGCACGGCAGAATGTATGTCTTCGACCCATTCGCGGACATCTATGCCTGTTGGGAGAAAACGGGGGACGCCCGCATTAGGATCGGCAGCGTTACAGAAGCTGGAGAGATTCATTTAAAGGTGTTGAACAACGAGAAGTGGAGGAGTCGAACAGTCACATCCAATCCGGTGTGTCGCCAGTGCCGTTTCGCCCTCTATTGTGGTGGGGGGTGCGCAGTACTGGCCCTAGGTCAAAAGGGGCAGTTCTTCAGCAATCACTGTGATGGCTTTCAGGCTCGTTTCCGCACAATTGTAGGCCAGGCGTACCTTGAGCACGAGGCGGGGGACGCCGTGGTGATGCGGGGAGACCGCCTTGTGTACTGATCTGGTCACATGCCGGAAGGTAACGGAGCAACAACAGCGGCTAACATGAAAGGAGTGAAGTTATGAGCGAACGAGGGGGAGCACCGCCGGCACCGGCACGGAGCCTCAACTTGCTAGAGGCATCGGCCGACGACCTGTCGGCTATGTTGATCGCGCGGTTAGTGACCGGCTTTCGTGGCGGCTGTGGAACCTTCAGTTGCGGCACCTTTGGCAGGCGGCCAGTGCTAGAGGCAGGGACGGAGCAGTAGATCGGGGACCTATTTGATTTGGTGTCTCCGCGATTCACGTAGTGTAATCGGGGCAGTAACGTCGTTCCCCTAGCCTGAGAAATGAGAGTACCTATCGCCGCTGTCACTTGGTGGAAGGAACGGGGCAACAATAGCGGCTAACAGGAAAGGAGAAGTTCCATGAGCGAACACAGAGGAGCACCGCCGGCGCCGGCGCGGAGCCTCAACTTGCTAGAGGCATCGGCCGACGACTTGTCGGCTATGTTGATCGCGCGGCTAGTGACCAGCGTTCGTGGCGGCTGTGGGACCTTCAGTTGCGGGACCTATGGCGTCAGGCGCGCGGTAGAGGAAGAACGGCGGAATAGGTCGGAGACTTATTAGTTTCCCGGGAATCACTCGATTGCAATCGGACAGCAACGTCATTCCTTGACCCTAGGGAATGAGGGCCCCTAACCTCGCCGCGACTGGCGCGAGTGTATGGATGAGCTCGAGATCCCAGGGTCACGGAGTGTCGTAGCCTGCCGGGCGGCATTTCCCGCGAGGGGGACGTTAGCCTCGCGCACTCCCGGGGTGACGGATCGCACGAGTGACGAAGCGGTTTCTCTTCTGCCCACTTGCCAGCCACGGATACGTCTATCCGATGGTTGGCATTGCTCTGGCATTGCGCCGGCTCGGTCACGACGTCGCCTTCGTGACTGGTCCAGGCTTTGAGAAGACCCTTAGGGCCGTGGAGATCAAGCGCATCCCGCGAGGCAACCACGACGGTCCCAGCTTCGAGGCAGAGCTTTGGTGGGAACCGCTCGCTGTGGCCGTTCAGGTCAAGCACATCGAGCATGCATTGGCCTTGTTTGAACCGGACGTACTAGTGGGCCATCAACTGACACGGGGTCCCCTTATTGTCGCTGAGCGTCAGGGTTTACCCGTCGCGGTCCTTGGATTCTCGACATACCTCTGGCCGGACGGTCAGCGCCTGGTCAGTCCGCCCAGTCGGATCGAGAAAGTCGGCTTGTGTGGCGCTTTGGCGACATGCTGGACAGCTACAACAAGGCACGAGATCTCTGCGCCCTTCCGCCCGACCCCGGGAGTACGCGGCACCGGCATGCTCGGCGACCTCTTCATGCTCCAGGGTGTTCCAGAGTTCGAACCAGACATTGACAGGCTTCCCGCGAGGGTTCACTTGGTGGGGGCGTGCGATGGGAGCCTCCGCACGCGGACGACGCCTTGGCGCGCTGGCTGAATTCGAGCGGACCGTCCGATGCCCCGTTGTTGTATGTACAACATGGCCGGCTCTTCCATTTGCCGAGTTTTTGGCCTCACCTGGTTAACTCCTTGGAACACCAACCGATCCGGGTTGCTGCCGCCATTGGGCGAATGGACGGTCAGTCGGCCGGGTGCCGGAGACGTGGTATGTTCGTGACCACCTACCCCAGGGAGCCGTTCTCCCCAAGGCAACCGCAGTAATATCTGCCGCCAACACCACGTCCGTACTCGGCGCCCTGCTTCATGGAGTGCCTAGCCTTCTTATCCCCGGCGGGGGGGAGCAACCCGACGTAGCCGAACGCTGTGTCGCAATTGGGACATCGGTCTCGCTGGCTCCCGATGAGATTAATGCGGTCGTTCTTGCTCAAGCGATAGAGAACCTGGTGCATAACGATCAGCTGCGCGCGCGAGCAAAGGCGATGCAGGCCTGTTTCGGCAGATGGCACGGGTCTGAGCGAAGCGCTGCCCTCTTGGCATGTTTGGCTTCAACGCTAAGCCCAGTGCTGCGATCGTCAGTCGGTTGACCTGAGGGGAACCAGGTGCGTCAACCGGTTGCGGGTTGCGTTGCACCCTGCTCGCCCTACGACGCTGCCTGCTTCATTAGGATCCCCTCCCCGAAGGCAACCTGCATGGCATCACGGGTGCGGTTTGGGCAGCTTACGTCCGGCCACTGGCTTGACGTTGATGTCGCCTTCGCGCCCGCAGGCATGCGCTAGGTCATCGGCCATTTGCAGGTGCAAATTCTCTACTTTGGTGAGCATGGCGGTCATGGCTTCCACTATATCAGTCCGAGGTCGCGCAG
>CAWJTR010000032.1:0-7691 GCA_963845735.1 uncultured Alphaproteobacteria bacterium
GGCTCGCCTCTTACCGCGAATCCCGGCTACGGGCAAGGCGGCGAGCCGTACGGGCGCATTGGCCGAGCGTCTCCCCGGTGGGGCCGCAATCCAACTCAGGATGGACCCATGGACGAACACTCCAATGGTTCTTGTAGCCGAACGCCCGTACCGCGATCTCGACCTCGCGCTGGTGACCTTCGCCTGGCGCGGCCGAGCGCTTCTTGCCGCTTGATGGTCCGGCGTCCGTCGCGGTCGATCTCGGCGCGCCGGTTTCCACTTGGCCGGGATGCCGCGGCCTTTGATCGTCCCCTTCTCGGTCTGGGTCAGCCGCGGCCGGCCCGCCTCGATCACTGTGGCGTCGACAATCTGAGGGCATAGCATCTGTTATTATCTCGAACAGTTGGCGGACATCTCTCTTCCTGATCGGCTCGGCAGACCCTACCAAGCCGGGAGCCATCGCTTCGCCCCCCAACGGCCCCCGTCGCGCGCGGAGCTTGTTGCGATGTACGCCCAAAACGCAGACGATGGCGTTCGCCTGCGAGTGAATCTGGGGAATGTTGGCTGATTAGGAGGAGGGTAAGTTCTAGTGACGCTCAATCCGCTCCTTCTTTCGCGAATCCAGTTCGCTTGGGTCATCGGGTGGCACATCCTATTGCCGGCCTTCACCGTCGGCGCCGCATCCTATATCGCCCTGCTCGAAGGACTGCATCTCGCTACCGCACGCTCGGCGTACCTCCGGGTCTCGAATTTCTGGATTCGGATCTTCGCGGTCGCGTTCGGCATGGGGGTGGTGACCGGAATAGTGATGCCGTTCCAGTTTGGCACCAACTGGAGCGGCCTGTCCGATGCCGCGGGAAACATCATCGGCCCGAGCTTGGCCTATGAGGGGTTGACGGCTTTCTTTCTCGAGGCGGCGTTCCTCGGGGTGTTGTTGTTCGGCCGCACCTTGGTGCCGCCCTGGGCGCATTTTATCGCGGCTGCAATGGTCGCGCTCGGCGCGCTCTTTTCCTCGTTCTGGATCCTCGCGGCAAACAGCTGGATGCAGACGCCGGTCGGCTACACCATCATCAACGGCCGGTTCTATCCGATAGATTGGCTGCAGATCATCTTCAGCCCGTCCTTCCCCTACAGATTCGCCCACACTGTTGTTGCCTTCTATGTAACCACCGGGTTCGTCGTGCTCGGCGTCGGAGCCTATACGATCAGGCGCGGCCTGTTTCGGGACGAGGGGCGAGTTATGATGACGACAGCTCTCTCGCTGCTGATCGTGCTCGTGCCGTTGCAGATGTTTATCGGCGATCAGCATGGCCTCAATACCCGCAAGTATCAGCCGGCCAAGCTCGCCGGGATCGAGGCAATCTGGAACACCGGTTCCGAACTGCCGCTGACTCTGTTCGCGCTACCCGATCAGAGCGGCGAGCGAAACAATTATGCGATCGAGGTGCCCTATCTCGGCAGTCTGATCCTGACGCATTCGCTCGATGGCACCGTGCGGGGTCTCAAGGAGTTTCCCGCCGACCAGCGGCCGCCGGTCGCGATCATCTTTTTTGCCTTCCGCATCATGGTCGGGCTTGCGATCCTGATGTTGATCCAGGTGGCGGTCGGCTGGTGGTTGCGCCTTCGCGGCGGTCTGTTCGACCGCGGGTGGTACCTTCGCGCCTGCCAGCTGGCGATCCCGATCGGCTTTCTCGCGGTCCTCGCCGGCTGGACGACCACGGAAGTGGGCCGACAGCCTTGGACCGTCTATGGCCTGCTGCGAACGGCGAAGTCGGTCACGCCGTCGCTCACCGGGCACGACGTTCTCGTGTCGCTGCTCTGCTACGCCATTGCCTATCTCTTCGTCTACCCGACCGGCGTGATCTTCATGCTCGGCCTGGTGCGCAGAGGGCCCCGGAGAAGCGGCGCCCGCGCCGGTCGAGGCGGGGCGTCCGCAGATGCCGGTGCGCAGACTACCCTCGCCGCCGCAATCCGAGGAAGTCCGATGACCGAGCCCGCCCTCAGTTTCGTCGGTGTGTGGACGGCGCTCATTGCGTTGGGCGTGTTCCTCTACGTCCTGCTCGACGGTTTCGACCTCGGAGTCGGCATGCTGCACGGCTTTGCTCATGACGCGGCCGATCGGGAGGTGATCATGAACTCGATCGCGCCGATCTGGGACGGCAACGAGACCTGGCTGGTGTTTTGCGGGGTCGCCCTGCTCGCGGCGTTTCCACTGGCTTTTGCCATCATCATACCGGCCGTATACTTTCCGATCCTGGTGATGCTGATCGCGCTCGTCTTCCGCGGCGTCGCCTTCGAGTTTCGCTTCGATGATCACGTCCGGCGCGCCTTTTGGGATCGTGCCTTTCAGGTCGGTTCGTTTGTCGCGGTTTTCGCGCAGGGCGTGGTGCTCGGCGCCTTTATTCAGGGGTTCCGGGTCGAGGGGCGGGTGTTCAGCGGCACCTCCGTCGATTTTCTGACGCCGTTCTCGATATTGACGGGCTTGGCGCTGCTTTTCGGCTACGGGCTGCTCGGCGCCGGGTGGCTGATCATCAAGACCGAGGGCGCGCTGCAGGATTGGGCGCGACGCCAGGGCCGGATATGCCTGATCGGGGTCGTCATCGGCATCGCCGCTCGTCAGCCTGTGGACGCCGCTGATGGAGCAGCGGATCGCCGAGCGCTGGTTCTCGCTGCCCCAAATCCTGTTTCTGTGGCCGGTGCCAATCGCCACTCTGGCGGTTGTCGTCTGGGAATGGCGGGCGCTCTCCGGCACGGTGGACGCCGCGCCGTTCATCGCCGCGATCCTGCTGTTCCTGCTGGCCTATCTCGGCGTTGCGATCAGCCTGTGGCCGATGATCGTGCCCTACCATTTTACGCTGTGGCAGGCGGCGTCGCCGCCGAGCACCCAGGCCTTCCTCTTGGTCGGCGCGCTGTTCCTGATCCCGGTCATCCTGATGTACTCGGGCTGGTCCTATTGGGTGTTCCGCGGAAAGGCCAGCCGGGACATCGGCTACCACTGAGATCGGCTGCAGGTCAGGGCACACCGCTGCTCGGCGCTCATTGGGGATTGCTGAAGGCTGTCCTGGCTTTCAACACCGCCGCGGACGGTTGGCGATGTAGTCCTCGCTCTGCATCTCGATCAGTCGCGAGACGGTGCGCCGGAACTCGAAGGTGCCGTCGCCGGCGACATAGATTTCTTCAGGCGGCACCTCGGCCGAGGCGATCAGCAGGGTGCGTGCCTCGTAGAGCGCGTCGATCAGGATGTTGAACCGTCGGGCCTCGTCGCGCTGCTCGCGGGCAAGACGCGGAATGCCCTCGACGATCACCGCGGCAAACCGCTCGGCGATCGCCAGGTAGTCGACTGCGCCGAGTGGCTGCGCGCAAAGATCGGCAAAGCCGAACCAGGCGACGTTGCGCGCCGCGCGCGGGACGGTCAGCGTCCGTCCTTTGACAATCAGGCTGGCGCCTTCGCCCGCGGCATCGTCGGTCAGCTCGGCGAAGGTTGCCTTCAATGCCTGATGCGCCGCCTCCCCGAGCGGAAAATGATAGACCCTCTTACCCCGCATTCGCGCGAGCCGGTAGTCGCGGCCGCTGTCGAGCGCGAGAATGTAGAGCTTTCGCTTGAGCAGGGCGATGAACGGCAAAAACCGCTCGCGGTGCAGGCCATGTTCGTAAAGCTCGTCGGGGGTGCGGTTCGAGGTCGCCACGACCACGATCCCGGCATCGAACAACGCCGTAAACAGGCGATCGAGGATCATCGCGTCGGCGATGTTGTCGACCTGGAATTCGTCAAAGCAGAGGAGTGCGGCCTCCGCCGCAATGTCCGCCGCGACCTTGGCAATCGGCTCGCGGGTTCGGTCCCGTCTCTCCTGTTCGATGCGATCGTGAACTTCGAGCATAAAGGCGTGGAAATGAACCCGCCGCTTGCGCTGGCCCGGCGCGGTGGCGAAGAACAGATCCATCAGCATCGATTTGCCACGCCCAACCGGCCCGCATAAGTAGAGACCCATCGGTGCGTGCTCGCCGTTGTGCTCGGCCAGGCCAAAACGGGCGAGCCACCCGCGCAGCCCCGATTCGGGGTGGTAATCGAGCAATGCCCGATGGAGGCTCTGCAGCCGTTCGATCGCCAGCTGCTGTGCGGGATCGGGTTCGAGCACCCCTTGTCGGCGCAATGCCCGATAGCGCGCCATCGGTTCTCGCGGCGAATCCGGGTCAGCGGCGTCCGGCGGGGTCATCGCGATTGGCAACGATCGGGAATCATGGCGATGGATAAAGGTTCGGACCAGGCGGGCGTTGCCGGGCGCGGCCGGCGGATCTACTTCAGCCGAGGGCGCAGCGCAACCCGCTCGCGGCGCAGAGGAGGAAGGCGATGAACGAAGACCGCTTCAACATGGATATCCGCAAGTTTCTAAAGGTCGTCGGCGTGACCTCGCAGCGCGAGATCGAAATGGCGGTTCGCGCCGCACTCGCCAAAGGGGCGTTCGCAGAAAATACCGTTCTCAAGCCGAAGATTACCCTCTCGATCCCGGAAATCGGGCTGGAGCACGTCATCGACGGCGAAATCGGGATCTCGTAACCAGTCTTCGGGTTCAGGCGTCGAGCGGTGGCGGTTCCCCCGCTCCTTCGACCTGCAGAAGCAGCCTCGCCTCAACCTCGGTGAGTGTCTCGACGCTAGCGAGTTTGCGGCCAATCTGCCGCCGGCGCACAGCCACATCTTCGATCGTATTCGAAGCTTCTTGTAGTTTCTTCTGCACCCGGTCGAGAACCTCACCGTATTTCTCGAACTCGGTCTTGACCGCGCGCAGCACTTGCCAAACTTCGCTCGACCGCTGTTGGATCGCCAGGCTGCGAAACCCCATGCGCAAGCTATTGAGCAGGGCGAGCAACGTGGTCGGCCCGGCGACAACCACGCGCCAATCGCGCTGTAAGGCGTCGACCAGCCCTGGGCGCCGCACGATTTCGGCATAGAGCCCCTCGGTCGGCAGAAACAGCAAGGCAAAATCGGTGGAGTGAGGCGGCACCACGTATTTCGTGCAGATGTCGCGCGCCGCCTGACGGATGCGCGTCTCGATCGCCTTGCCCGCGGTCTCGACCCCCGCGCCATCTGCGCGTTCGGCCGCTTCCGCCAGCCGCTCGTAATCTTCGGTCGGGAATTTGGCGTCGATCGGCAGCCACAACGGGCCGCCTTCCTCAGTGCCCGGCAATCTGATCGCGAACTCGACCCGCTGGTTGCTGCCCGGGCGGATCTCGACATTGCGGTCATATTGCTCTGCCGTCAGCACCTCGCCCAGGATGCCGCCGAGCGAGACCTCGCCCCAGGTACCGCGCGCCTTCACATTGGTCAGCACCCGCTTGAGATCGCCGACGCCGGCTGCCAGGCTCTGCATCTCGCCGACGCTTTTGAACACCTGTTCGAGCTGATCGCTGACGAGCTTGAAGCTGGCGCCGAGGCGCTCCTCGAGGGTGTGGTGCAGTTTTTCGTCGACGGTAGCACGCATCGCTTCGAGCTTTTCGGCATTGTCGGCGCGCATCGCGTCGAGCCGCTGCTCGATCGTGCGGCGGGCCGAGTTGAGAACCTGCAATTGCAGCTCGCCGAGCTGCTTCAGCGCGCCGGTGATTTCTTCACGCAGCAGTTTGGCGCCGGCAGCGTTCTCATTGCGGCTGCGCGACAGCTCGTCTCGCCAGCCTTGATCGAGGCGGGAAATCGCTGGCTCGATTGGTGCTTCGCTGCGGCGGGCGAGCGCGCTAAAGCGGAGCAGCAGGAACAACGCCGGCCAGCAACGCCAGCACCGAGGCTATCAGCGCCGCCAACGCCAGGGTTTCGGCGCTCATCAGCTGCTCCCTACCCGCCGCCGCTATTTCGCGGCGGTCACCATGATTTCGACCAGTACCTCTGGCCGCGCCATGTCGGCTTTGACGCAGGCCCGCGCCGGCGGGTTCTCGGGATCGACCCAAGCGTTCCACACCGAATTCATCTCGGCGAACAGGGCCATGTCCTTGATCCACAAATTCGCCGCGAGCAGGTTCGATTTGTTGCGTCCCCGCCTGGGCGAGATAGCCATCGATCTTGTCGAGGATCTGTTTGGTTTGCCCCTTGATGTCCTGCGAGGTGTCGCCGGCGGTCAGGCCGGCGAGATAGACCGTGTCGCCGCGGACGACGCAGCGGCTCATGCGCGGGCCGGGCGGCTGGGTCAAGTCGATACGGCGGATATCCATGAATATTCCCCCTAATTGCTAGGAATGATAAGCGTCAGCCACCGCTGGTAGGATGGCGTCGCGTAATTGACGATGCGCTTGCCTGAGGTGTGGATGCCGAAGGTCACGAGCGGCCGGTCGCCGGTTGTGCGAAAGCCGTGCACCCGATTGGCCGGAACGGCGATCGTGACTCCGGGTTCCATCACAACGACGCCATCCTCGCCGTCGAGCCACGCCTCTCCGGTGCCTTCGAGCACGGTCAGCAGCTCGACATAGGGATGCGAGTGGGGCTGCGTGGCGTAGCCGGGCGGCGAGGTCTGGATCCCGGTGCGAATCGGCATGCCTTCGCCGGTATCGTCGCCGATGATCGGCTGATAGGTGGCGCCGCCAACGAAGGCCACAGTCGGCCGGTCGGCATGGCGGATCAGGGTCAGGGCATCTGGCATCCACACCTCCTGTGCGGCCAGCGATCGATCAACCGATTGTATCACGCTGACCGCATGGTAGACACGCCCATGCCACCGATCGAGCTTGCCGAGCGGTTCGCCCTGGTCGTCGCCTTGGCCTTGTTCCTCGGTCTCGCTTTCGAGGAGGTCTACAAACGCGACGAGCCCGAGATTCCGGGCGGCATCCGCACCTTTCCGCTGGTGGCCCTCGCCGGGACGTTACTTTACCTGCTTGAGCCGCATCGCGCCCTGGCCTTTGTCGCCGGGCTCCTCGCTCTGGGGGCATGGGTCTATGCCTTCCTCCGCGTCGAGCAATCGCAAATCGGCCCCGGCAGGACCTTGGTCATCCCGGCGGCGAACCTTCTCGCCTACGCGCTCGGGCCGATCGCCCTGACGCAACCACCCTGGGTCGCCATCGGCGCTACCGTCGCCGCGGTGTTGCTGATCGGCGCGCGCGAGCGGATGCACGGTCTGGTCCACCTCGTCCCGCAGGACGAGATCCTGACGGCGGGCAAGTTTCTGATCCTGGCCGGCATCATCCTGCCGCTCCTTCCCGACACCCGGCTGGTCGCGACGGCGCCGCTGACGCCCTACCGGGTTTGGCTCGCCGTGGTCGCGATCTCGGGCCTGTCCTATCTGACCTACCTCGTCCAGCGTTACCTTCCGGTAAAGGCTGGGGAATTGTTCCCGGCGCTGTTGGGCGGCGCCTATTCGTCGACCGCGGCGACCGTCGTCCTCGCCAAAAGGCAGCGGGAGTCAGCGGCGCCTCGTGCCGAATTGTCGGCCGGGATCGTCGCGGCGACGGCAATAATGTTCCTGCGGCTGGCGGTCGTCGTCGCCCTGTTCAGCCTGCCGTTGGCGGCAGCCTTGGCGCCCGCCCTTGCTCTGCTGTGCGCCGCAGCCGGGCTCTTGGCGTGGCGCGAATGGCGCCGGGCCGAGCGCGGCGCCGCCCGCGATCTGGCAATTCCTGCTGCTAATCCGTTGCAGCTGAGTACGGCGCTGCTCTTTGCGGCGCTCTTCGTCGTGATCTCATTGGCGACGGTCTGGGTCGAAAGGCTGTTCGGCCAAGCCGGGATCTTCACCCTTGCCGCA
>CAWJTR010000033.1:0-15964 GCA_963845735.1 uncultured Alphaproteobacteria bacterium
GAGCGAGCGCGCCGGCATGGCGGCCAAAGGGGGTGCGCAAGGCGTTATAGATATAGGCGTCGAGCATGGCGGGTTCCTCCTCGCCGCATCTCCGCGCGCCGGCCGGCCGCTGTCAAGCCCCGCAATCGGCAGCCGTGACTAAGGTGAATTTCGGTTCCCGACCCTCTACGGTCGCTCGTGCTGTCAGGTGATTTCAGGTGCCGATGCCTCATCTCGCGATCAGTGTAAAATGGGTTTCTAACCTTCTTGAATAAAATCGCGGTTACTTTGCTTTCTTGGATAATTTTCCAGCCACAAGAGACTGGGCTCTGGGCATGAGCCTGTTGACGATTTCGTGAAGTAGTTATATAATCTCGTATGCCTCCTGGTCCGAGTCCCCACAGAGCGGATAAGGCATTGCCTAAATAACCGTAGTTTCCCTGAGCGGCCGCTGCAAGTGCCGTATTTACGGTCATGGACGTTTGCCCGAGGGACAGGACTCGCTTACGCCTTGGTTCGTCAAGTCTATGCAAATGACGTTCTAAAACGATCTCATGTTGCTTTTGGAACTCACTAACATCCCTGCTTCCGAGCGCCGTAACCGAACTGTTGTGAATTCGATAATATGTCAGCGGAATAGGATGATAAAAAGTGTCTCCTGTTGCTGCAATTTTTATCCAAAGGTCCCAATCTGGCGTGAACCAAAGGTGATTATCCATACCGCCGGCGCTCACAAAGGCGTCGCGCCGAAACGTCGGTGCCGGTGCTGCAATGAAGTTCTGAACGAGTAGGCATTCTAACATGCTTTCTGGGGATATGGGTTGGTCGGAACTGAGAGGACATCGCCAAATTCCTAGCGTTCTTCCCCATTCATCGATGATATAGGACGGATGAAGGTGCATCACAACTTTGGTAAAAATCGAAATCCACTTCTTCAGTTCTTGACACCGCCCTGCAGCCCAAAGATCATCATCGTGTAAGATGCAGATGTAATCCGCTTGTGCCTGCGTCACACCGAAGTTGACTTTCTGTCCCTGTGATACAAGGTCTACACGTCGTTCAGCTCTTATGCTTAGCTTACTATTGTAAGCATTGATAATGCGCCAACACGTGTCATCTGCGCTGCTGTCGATTGCAAGAACCTCGATTCCGGCGTCATTCTGATCGACAAGCGACTGGAGTGCCGCGTCAAGCCATCGATCACGATTGTCGAGAGCACAATCACGGAGAGCCAAGGCTCCCAGTAACGGAAAGTCAAGGGCACCGCTGGTTTCGTACAACCATCATCGGTTATAGCTTAACGGCCTTTACGAGATAGCTTCCGTATACAGCTCGAACAGGAAAATGCTCGCCGACAAGTCGGCAGACACGGCCGCTACCGCGGACTTTAATGCGTGTAAATCCCATATCCTCCAGGCGACGACACAAGCTTCTCGGGGTATGCTGTGATAGGTGCGCGGGATCCAGCAGCACGCTGCCGACCCCGAAGCGCCTTAAAATAAAACGTGGATGCGGAGTGGTGAGCACAATTTGTCCGTTGAGGCGCAAAAGCCGAAAGAACTCACTGAGCGAAGGAGACACCTCCATCGGAGGCAAATGCTCAATAAATTCTCCAGCAACGATTGCATGGAAGGAGCTATTCGGAAGGTCAATTGAGGTGGTGAACGAGCATATTGCTTTCTCATAGATGGCAGGGTCGACGCGTTTAACCCGTTCGGGTACGCAGTCTACGCCTACTAGGCGCGAGGCCGGCAATGCGGACTTGAGTACGGCGCCGCCACGCCCAGTATTGCAGCCAATATCTAGAATATCCACCGCAGCTCTATCCAGATGTCGTGCAAATTGACGGTACCTAGTTAAGGTGAAAGTATCTTCCTCACTATGATGCTGTTCGACGTTCAGTGCAATAATAGTGGATGCATCGACTGACGAACCCGGCGCGTAAGGTAGTCCGACAGAGCGTTGGGGGGGGACCTGCAAGGCGCCAACCCTCCGCGTTCGATGATCAGGGCCAAAGTGCGGGATGTTAACTGCTTAACTATAATAGCGCCGGGCGGTCTATTCAAGCTGCGCCATGCTCGATCGGCGAGGCGGTGTATCAATTGCGAACAAGAGCTGGCACGAGGAGTGGCTCGGCGAGGCCCCTGACGCGGGCCGGGCCGGATCTACGCGGCTGCGCCTCCTTCACCGGTTCCTTCGGACATCCAAAGGGGCTGCTTCGGGCGAAACCTCGCGGTCGGCTCGGTGGCCGAATTACCGCTTGCCCCCCATTATGGAATCTCAATCCTAGGCGCTACCCAATCGGCCTTCCCGCCCGAGCGCTTCCAACTTTTCGTCGAGCCGTGATTTTCGATTATACTGTTAGCGGGTATTGGACGAGTGGCCCCGCATGCAGCACGATCACTCCGCCCACGGGCATTCCTCGCACGGGCACGGCCGGCCGGATTACGGGCGGGCTTTCGCGATCGGGATCGCCCTCAATGTCGCCTACGTGTTGATCGAGGCGGCGGCCGGGGTGGTTTCCGGGTCATTGGCGCTGCTCGCCGATGCCGGGCACAACCTCGGCGACGTGCTCAGCCTCGCCTTGGCCTGGGGTGCCGCGATGCTGAGCCAGCGTCAGCCGAGCGGCCGGTTTACCTATGGGCTGCGCTCGACCTCGATCCTCGCCGCACTCGCCAACGCCGTCATTTTGCTGGTGGTCACCGGCGGCATCGCCTGGGAGGCGGTGTTGCGCTTTGCCGATCCGGTTCCGGTCGCAAGTGGGATCATGATCGGGGTCGCGGCGGTCGGGATCGTGGTCAACGGCGGGACGGCGCTGCTGTTCGCTTCGGGCCGAGCACGCGACCTCAACGTCAAGAGCGCCTTTGTCCACATGGCCGCCGATACGCTGGTCACCGCCGGCGTCGTCGCGGCCGGGATCGCGATCGGGTTGACCGGTTGGCTGTGGCTCGATCCGGCGGGCAGCCTCGTCGTATCCGCGGTCATCGTCATCGGCAGCTGGGGATTGTTGAAAAGCGCCATCGGCCTCGCCCTCGACGCGGTGCCGGAAGGGCTAGACGCCGATGCCGTGCGCGCATGCCTCGCGACGCTGCCGGGGGTGACCGCGTTGCACGATCTGCACATTTGGGGCATGAGCACGACCGAGACAGCGCTGACCTGCCATCTGGTGATGCCGGGCGGCCATCCCGGCGACGCAGCACTCAACGCGATGACGCACGAGCTTCACGACCGCTTCGGCATCGCCCATGCGACGCTTCAGATCGAGCTCGCCGACACCGACGAGATTTGCGCGCTGACCCCGGAGCACGTCGTCTGAGACGGTTGCCCGAATGGCGCACCGGGACTAGCTTCGCCGCGAGCATTATCGGGAGGAGAGAATGCGCGAACGTGCCTTTGTCCGCGAAGTGGGCTTGCGCGACGGGCTGCAGAGCCTCGCCGAGATCATGCCGACCGAGCAGAAGATCGCCTGGATCGACGCCGAGCATGCCGCCGGCGTGCGCGAAATCGAGGTCAGCTCGTTCGTCCCGCCCAAATTGCTGCCGCAGCTCGCCGATGCCGAGGCGGTGGTGCGCCATGCACTGTCCTTGCCGGGGCTCACCGTGTCGGCGCTGATCCCGAACCTCAAGGGTGCCGAGCGCGGCCTGGCGCTCGGCGTGCACGAGATGAATTTCGTGCTGTCGGTCAGCGAGGGGCACAACCGCGCCAATGTCCGCCGCGGCACCGAGGAATCTGTCGAGGATTTCCGGCGAGTGGTGGCGCTGTGCCACACGGCCGCCGAGGGCAAGCGCCCGCGCCTGACCTGCGGGCTCGCCACCGCCTTTGGCTGCACGATCGAGGGGGCGGTCGACGAAGACCGGGTGCGCCGTATCGCGGTCGAGGTCGCCGAGGCCGGGGCGGATGCGATCATGCTCGCCGATACGGTCGGCTATGGCCAGCCGGCGGCGGTCGAACGCGTTTTCCGCCGGGTCATGGCCGATGTCGCCCCGCTGCCGGTCGGCGGCCATTTCCACGACACGCGCGGGCTCGGCCTCGCCAATGTGCTGGCGGCGCTCAATGCCGGCGCGCGCGCCTTCGACGCCTCGCTGGGCGGGCTCGGCGGCTGCCCCTATGCGCCGGGCGCGACCGGCAACATCGTCATCGAAGATTTGGTGTTCATGCTCGAGGCGATGGGCTTCGAGACCGGGATCGATCTCGACCGGCTGGTCGAGGTCCGCGAGCTGGTGCATGGCGCGTTGCCGAACGTCGTCCAATACGGCGCCATCGCCAAAGCCGGTCTGCCGAAGAATTTCCACGCGCTGCCGACTGCGCAAGCAGCGGAGTAGAGGACCGTCATGGCCGAGCAGTCGATTTCAGCCGAGCGCTTCGCGGTTCTGGTCGAGCGCGCGGGGTTGAAGCTCACACCGGAGCAGTTCGAGGAATTGCGCCAGGCCTATCGCCAAGTCGAGCGCATGCAACGCTCGGTGCGGCGGCCGCGCGATCGGGCGGCCGAGCCGGCCCACATCTTCGTCCACCCGAGAGCGTGAGCGGCGGCGATGGATCCGACCCAACTGACTATCGCCGAGGCGAGCCGCGTTATCGCCGACGGCAGCCTTTCCCCCGTCGCGCTGACCGAGGCCTATCTCGAACGCATCGCGGCACTCGACGGCGAGTTGCACAGCTATGTCCTGGTGTTGCGCGACCAAGCCCTCGCCGCCGCGCGCGATCTTGCCGCGGGCAGGTCGCGCGGGCCGCTGCACGGCATCCCGATCGGCCTCAAGGACATCTACAAGACGCGGGGGATCCGGACGACGGCGGGTTCGCGGCGCTATCTCGACCATGTGCCCGACGAGGACGCCGAAACCTGGGTGCGGCTGCGCGATGCCGGCGCGATCCTGCTCGGCAAGCAAGAGACGCATGAATTCGCGATCGGCGGCCCTGATTTCAGCTTGCCCTTCGAGCCGGCGCGCAACCCGTGGAACACCGCGCATTATCCGGCAGGGTCGTCGAGCGGCTCGGCGGTCGCCGTCGCGGCCGGGCTTTGCGCCGCGGCGATGGGCTCGGATACCGGCGGCTCGATCCGTGGGCCCGCCGCCTTCAATGGCATCGTCGGGCTCAAACCCACCTATGGAAGGGTCAGCCGGCGCGGCGTCTTTCCACTGTCCTATACGCTCGATCATTGCGGGCCGCTGACCCGCACCGTCGAGGATTGCGCGATCATGATGCAGGCCTTGGCCGGCTACGACCCGCAGGACCCGGCCTCCGCCGCTGTTCCGGTCCCGGACTACCGGGCGGCGCTGACGACGCGCCTCGACGGGGCGAGGATCGGGGTGATCCGCCATTTCCACGAGCATGACGCAATCGCCGATTTCGGGCCCGACAGCGCGCCGAGCGTGGCCTATACCGCCGCGTTCGACGCCGCCTGCCGGACCTTGGAGAGCCTCGGCGCACGCCTTGTCGATCTGCAATTGTCGCCGCTGATCGACTATGTCGACGCCAACCGGCTGATCATGCTGGCCGAGGCTTATGCGCTGCACGAAAAGGATTTTCAGGAGCGGCCGCAGGATTTCGGCCACCACATGTTTGCGCGGATCGGGCTCGGCGCGTTTTTGACCGCGGCTGATTATGTCGAAGCAATGCGGCAGCGGCGCGAACTGTGCGTCGAATTTGCCCGCGCGCTGGACGGAGTCGATGTTGCGGTCTCGGCGAACGCGACCGGCCCCGCGCCGCGGATCGAGCTCGGTCCCGACCTATTCGACCTTTGAGCGGGCGTCCTATACAGGCCCGTACAACCTGACCGGCAGCCCCGCACTCTCGGTGCCGATCGGCTTCGAGGACGGGTTGCCGCTCGCCTTTCAGATTGCCGGCAAGCCGTTCGACGAAGCCGGCGTCATGCGCGTCGGCCACGCCTTTGAGCAGGCGACCGACTTTCACCGCCAGCGTCCGACGATTGCCGCCCCCCTGCCGTCACAGCGCTGAGGAGGTCACTATGGCCGATCCCGGTTTTATCCATCCTGAATTTATGATCGATACTGAAACGCTCGCTCGCGAGCTCAACGATCCCAATTTGCGCGTTTTTGACTGCACGACCAATCTGATTCCCGATCCGAAGACGACCTATCAGGCGGTACCGGCCCGCGCCGATTTCGAAAAGGGTCATATTCCGGGCGCGCAGTTCATCGACCTTCAAGCCGATCTTTCCGACAGCAGTCAGCGGTTGCGCTTCATGCTGCCGTCGGCTGAGGCGTTTGCCGCGGGGATGAGCCGCTTTGGTGTCAGTAACGGAACGCGGGTCGTGCTCTACAGCACCGCCAATCCGTGGTGGGCGACGCGGGTATGGTGGCTGTTGCGGGTGTTCGGCTTCGACAACGCGGCAGTGCTCAACGGCGGCTGGCAGAAATGGAGCCGCGAGGGTCGTCCGGTCGAGACCGGTCCGGCGAAACAGCGCCCGCCGGGGCATTTCGTGGTCCGCGAGCTGCGCCCGCTGATGGTCGGCAAGGATGAGGTTCTGCGTGCGATCGGCGACGGCGGGGTTTGCACGCTGAACGCGCTGGCGCCCGAGCAGCACGCCGGCTCCGGCGGCAACAGCTACGGAAGACCGGGCCGCATCAAGGGCAGCGTCAATCTGCCCGCCGCACACCTGCTCGACCCGGCGACCAACGAGTTTTTGTCACCCGCCGAATTGCGCCGGCGGTTTGAGGCGGTCGGCGCCTTCGACAAACGGGTCATCACCTATTGCGGCGGCGGCATTGCCGCCAGCGCCGATGCGCTGGCGCTGGTCATGCTCGGCCATCCCGCGGTCAAGCTCTACGACGCGTCGATGAGCGAGTGGGCGGTCGACCCCTCTTTGCCAATGGAGACCGGCTGATGTCCGCGCCGGAGAGTGGTCCTAGGCTGGTGCTGACTGACGCCGCCACCTCGGAGGACGAGTTGATCATTCGCGACGGGCTCGGCGCCTACAATCTCGAAAAGGCCGGTTATCGCGACTACCGCCCGCTTGCCGTGCTGGTTGCCGATCCGGCGACAGGCGAGATCGCCGGCGGACTGTATGGCAGCACCTCGATGGGGCTTCTGCGGATTGATCGTTTTTTCCTGCCGGAAAGGCTGCGGAAGCAAGGGCTGGGCAGCCGGATCCTCGCGGCAGCGGAGGACGAAGGCGCGCGGCGCGGCTGCAGCCGGGCGATCCTCAGCACCCTTTCTTTTCAGGCGCCCGGTTTTTACAAGCGCCAGGGCTGGCAGGTGCTCGGCCGGATCGACTGCGACCCGCCCGGCCACACCCGCTTCATGATGACGAAGAAATTGGCCGGTCGATAGGCCGCTTGCCGTCGTTCGGGGTTGAGGGGCGCGCCGATCGGCGCTTGATCGCCGCCGTGACCATCTTCATGAAGCCGTCCATCGCCGCGGGATCGGTCCAGCGCAGGACTGCGACGAGATCGTTCTCGGGATCGATCCAGGTCAGGTTGCCGCCGGCGCCGCGGGCGTAATAGCTGCCGACCGGGGCATTCGGATAAAGACCGCGACCGGTGTTGAGCCACCACAGATAACCGTATTGCGGATGGAGCGGGCAAGGTTCGAGCATCCTCTCGATCCATGCTTCCGAGAGAATGCGGCGGCTGCCCCACCTGCCCCGGCGCAATAGCATCAGGCCGATCCGGGCCTGGTCGCGCGCGTTGATGAAGACCCCGCCGCCCCAGTGACCGCCGCCCGAGACCGATTGCACCCGGCGCCCGTCGATCTCGACATAGGAATTGCGGTAACCGTGCCACTCCCAATCGGGCGAGGCGCCGATCGGATCCATGACCAGCTCGCGGAAAACTTCGGGTAATGGCCGCCGCCATAGCCGCAACAGCGCGAGGCTGAGCCGGTTGACCCGGACGTCGTTATATTCCCAGAAGCCGCCGGGCGGCTGGAGATCGCGGTGAGTTCCCTTTGGCGCCAGACTTGGCCGACCCGCTGACGAGCGATTGCGGTCGATCAGATCCGGCTTGCCCCACAGCTCGCCCTCCCACTCCGAGGTCTGCTGCAGCAGATGGTGCCAGGTGATCGCATCGTTATGCGGCGGGTCGAAGCCGCCATCATCGACGGTGCGCGAGACCTTATCGTGCGGGTCGGCGATCAGCCCGCGGTCCCAGGCGAGCCCGGCGAGGATCGAGAGATAGCTCTTGGCGACGCTGAAGGTCATATCGGCCCGCGTCGTATCGCCCCATTCGGCGACGATATCGCCGCCGCGCAGCAACAGGCCGTTCGGTCCACCGCGGGGACGCACCGGCCCGAGCGTCTCGTTCCAAGGCGGTCGCTCGCTGAAGTCGCTCATCACCATCTCGGCCAGATCCCGCGTCCACGGCGTCTCATGTTCGGCGGCGTGGCGAACAGCGGCGGCAATCGCGTCGGCATCGAGCCCCGCTTCGGCAGGCGCGCGTCTTCGCCAATCAGCGGAATAAAGCGGCGGGAAGTCGGTCATCGGCGGCGCTCCATGGCTCAGCGGGCTTGATTTTCGGGTAATTCGCACGACCTCGTAAGGGGGGAGGCGCGGGGATGCGCCGCCATTAACTTGCAATTCGGCGGACGCGCTCTATAGAGAAGTGTCTCGTCAGGGTTCCGAGGTCGTCGATATGGGTTCGTTCAGCTTGATGCACTGGATGGTGGTCCTGGCCATTATCCTCATTCTGTTTGGCGCCGGGAAGCTGCCGCGAGTCATGGGCGACTTCGCCAAGGGCATTAAGGCCTTCAAGGCCGGCATGCGCGAGGAGGACGAACCCGAAGCCGCGTCGGCGCCGGCACAAGTTTCGCCGCCTGTTGCCGCGGCGAGCACGGCGGCGCCGGTCGGGACCGCTGATCGGCCGCACGACCACGTCTGATCCCCGCGGACGGCGGGAGAATGTCGGCCGCGGCGAGGCCGGATCGCTTTTCGCCGATTCCAAACCATCGGGTGGAGGTCTGCACCGGTCCTGAGCGCGGGCGAGGCGTGTTCGCGCGGGAACCGATCGTGGCCGGAACCGTGGTCGAGGCAGCGCCGGTGATCATTGTGCCGGCGGCGGAATGTCGCCTCTTGGACCGCACGATCCTCTACAACTATTACTTTCACTGGGACGGCGACCCCGATGGCGAGGGGCGCGGCGCACTGGGTCTGGGACTGGTCAGCCTGTGCAACCATGCGAGCCGCCCGCGCGCCCGGGTCGACCGCAACTTTGCCCGGCATACGCTCGACCTGGTCGCGATCACCGACATCGGACCCGGCGAAGAGATCACGATCGACTATGGCTGCGAATTGTGGTTCGAGCCGCACGACTAGCCGGGCCGGCTGATCGACCATGGCAGGACTGGCGTCATGCCCCGCCACAGGTTATGTCATCGCGCGAATAACAAGGGGCATAAACAACATGCGACGTTTCGAGGGCACCGAAAGTTATGTGGCGACGCCGGATCTGCAGGTCGCGGTCAATGCCGCGATCGCTCTCGAACGCCCGTTGCTGGTCAAAGGCGAGCCCGGCACCGGCAAGACCATTCTCGCCCACGAGATTGCCCGCGGCATCGGCAAGGATCTGATTACCTGGCACATCAAATCGACGACCAAGGCGCAGCAGGGGCTTTACGAATACGACGCGGTTTCGCGGCTGCGCGACGGCCAGCTCGGCGACGAGCGGGTCCACGACATCGCCAACTACATCGTGCCCGGCAAGCTGTGGGAGGCGTTCGAGGCCGATGAAGCTCCGGTGCTGCTGATCGACGAGATCGACAAGGCGGATATCGAGTTTCCCAACGACCTTTTGCTCGAACTCGACCGTATGGAGTTTTACGTTTACGAGACGCGGCGGACGATCCAGGCGCGCCAACGCCCGATTGTCATCATCACCTCGAACAACGAAAAGGAATTACCGGACGCGTTTTTACGCCGCTGCTTTTTTCATTACATCCGCTTCCCCGACCACGAGACGATGCTGCAAATCGTCGACGTACACTTTCCCGATTTGAAGCACGAATTGCTGCACGAGGCGCTGACAATCTTTTTCGACATCCGCCAGGCGCCGGGATTGAAGAAGAAACCCTCGACCTCCGAGCTGCTCGATTGGATCAAGCTGTTGCTGGTCGAGGACATCTCGCCCGAGACCCTGCGCACCCGCGATCCGGCAAAGCTGATCCCGCCGCTGCACGGCGCCCTCCTAAAGAACGAGGAAGATGTGCACCTGTTCGAGCGCCTGGCCTTTCTGCACCGGCGCGAACGCGGCTAAGCTGAGGCGGGTCCGCAAGTTGCGTTGACCTCGGTGAACGATACGGCCCGGAACAGGCAGGTGAGCAGCATGCGCTTCGGCATCGGACAGCCCGTCACGCGCAAGGAGGACGGCCGGTTTCTCACGGGGCAAGGGCGCTACGTCGCGGACATCGATCTGGTCCGCCAGGTCTATGCGGTCTTTCTGTTCTCGCCGCACGCCCATGCGCAGATTCGCTCCATCGACAAGGCCGCGGCGGAGCAGGTGCCCGGCGTCTACGCGGTGCTTACCGGCGAGGACTGGGCGGCCGACGGGCTTGGCAGCCTCGATCCCGAGGCGATGCCCGAGGATATGGGTGGGCCCAAAGGCTACCGAACCAAGCGTCCGCCGCTGGCGCAGGGCCGCGTGCGCTACGTCGGCGAGCGCGTCGCCGTCGTGATTGCGGCAACCGAAGCGATCGCGCGCGATGCGGCGGAGCTGGTCGCGGTCGATTACGAAATATTACCCGCCGCGGTGACCGTCGAAGCAGCGGTCCGCCCGGGTGCACCGTTGGTCCATGACGGCATCCCCGACAACACCTCGTTCACGATGCGCCTGGGAAATCGCGATGCGGCCGACGCGGCCTTCGCCAGAGCGCATCACGTCACGCGACTCTCGCTCTACAACAACCGCCTCACCGCGGTCACGATGGAGCCGCGCGGCTGCATCGCCGATTACGATCCGGGCACTCGCCGCTACGTGCTCTACTCCAGCACGCAGAACGTGCACGGCGTCCGCCAGACCCTGGCGCATCACATCCTGCACGTCCCGGAAAGCCGCATTCGCGTCGTCGCCCGCGATGTCGGCGGCGGCTTTGGCATGAAGGGCAACGTCTATCCCGAAGAGGCGATCCTCGTCTGGGCGGCACGCCGCGTCGGCCGGCCGGTCAAATGGATCCCGACGCGTTCGGAGGCCTTGCTCGGCGATTATGCCGGGCGCGACCAGAACGTCGCCGCCGAATTGGCGCTCGACGCCGGCGGCAAGTTCCTGGCCCTGCGCTGGACCGGCTCGCACAATATCGGCGCCTATATCGAGGGCGCCGGCGCCATCCCGATCATCTTTTCGCTAAAGCTCGCCTCGACCGTCTACGACATCCCGGCGGTGTCGGTCACCAGCAGCCTTGTTTTCACCAATACCGCGCCGACCGTGCCCTATCGCGGCGCCGGCCGCCCCGAGGCCGTTTACATCATGGAGCGCCTCGTCGATCAGGCGGCGCGCGAGATGCACATCGATCCGGCGGAATTGCGCAAAAGGAACCTGATCCGTTCCGACGCCTATCCCTATCAGACGCGCACCGGCTGGACCTACGACACCGGGAACTACGCCGCAGCGATGGCCAAGTGCCAGGCCCTCGCCGATTGGGCCGGCTATGCCGTGCGGCACGCCGACAGCAAAGCCGCGGGCAAAATGCGCGGCCGCGGCATCACCTACTATGTCGACAATACCGGCGTCTTTAATGAGCGCATGGAAGTGCGCTTCGACCCGTCAGGCGAGTTGACGATCCTCGCCGGCACCCTGTCGCACGGGCAGGGGCACGAGACGACCTACGCCCAGATGGTGGGCGACTGGCTCGGTGTAGCCGAAGACAAGATCCACCTGGCTCAGGCCGACACCGACGAGGTCGCGATCGGCCGCGGCACCTATGCCTCGCGCAGCATGATGATCGGCGGCAGCGCCCTGCGCGCCGCCGCCGACGAGGTCATCGAGCGCGGCAAGCACTTTGCCGCTCATTTCATGGAGGCCGATGCCGCCGACATCAGCTTTGCCGATGGCGCCTTCACGATTTCAGGCACCGACCGGTCTATGCCGATCGGGCAGGTGGCGCAGATGTCGTTCATCCCGGTCGGCCTACCCTCGGCGCTCGGGGTCGGGTTGCAGGGAGCGGGCGCCTTCAACTCGGATCTGCCGAGTTTCCCCAATGGCTGCCATATCTGCGAGCTTGAGATCGACCCGGAGACCGGTGCGGTCGAACTCGACCGCTACACCGTCGTCGACGATTGCGGCACCGTGATCAATCCGTTGTTGGCCAAGGGCCAGATTATGGGCGGCATCGCCCAGGGCGCCGGCCAGGCGTTGCTCGAAGATGTCGTCTACGACCATGACAGCGGCCAGCTGTTGACCGGCACCTTGATGGATTACGGCATCCCGCGCGCCGATACGATGCCGTCGATCACAATTGATTTCAGCCCCGTCCCCAGCACGACCAATCCGCTCGGCGCCAAAGGCGTCGGCGAAGGCGGCACCGTCGCCAGCACACCAACGGTCATGAACGCGATCCTCGACGCGCTCGCCCCGCTCGGCGTCCATGACCTGTCGATGCCGGCGACGCCCGAGCGGGTGTGGCGGGCGATCCGGCAGGGATCACGGCCTTAAACCAGACTCCATTTGGGTCGGCTTCACCGGGAAACGCCCTGACATGTTCTTCTCGTTCTTTACTGAGCTGCGCGCGGCCAAGATCCCGGTCTCGCTGCGCGAGTACCTGACTTTGATGGAGGCGATGGACAAGCGCGTCGCCGCCTTTGCGATCGAGGATTTCTACTACGTCGCGCGCACCTCGCTGGTCAAAGACGAGCGCCATCTCGACCGGTTCGACCGGGTTTTCGGACATTGCTTCAAAGGAATTGAAACCCTATCCGATCCCAAGGCCGAAATCCCCGAAGAGTGGCTCAAGAAACTCGCCGAGCGGCTGCTGACCGACGAGGAAAAAAAGCTCGTCGAAGCGCTCGGCGGCTGGGAAAAGCTGATGGAAACCTTGCGCCGGCGCTTGGCCGAGCAAAAGGCGCGGCATCAGGGCGGCAGCAAATGGATCGGCACCGCCGGCACCTCGCCTTTCGGCGCGCACGGCTACAACCCCGAAGGCGTGCGCATCGGCCAGCAGGAGGGCAAACACCGCAGCGCCGTCAAGGTGTGGGACCGGCGCGAGTTTCGCAACCTCGACGACACCGTCGAACTCGGCACCCGCAATATCAAACTGGCCTTGCGCCGCTTGCGTCAGTTTGCGCGGGAGGGCGCCGACGACGAACTCGATCTCGATGGCACCGTGCGCTCGACCGCGCATAATGCCGGCTGGCTCGATCTGAAATTGGTGCCGGAGCGGCACAATGCGCTCAAGCTATTGCTGTTCCTCGATGTCGGCGGGTCGATGGAAGACCATGTCCGGGTCTGCGAGGAATTGTTCTCGGCCGCCCGCTCCGAATTCAAGCACCTGATCCACTTCTATTTCCACAACTGCCTTTACGACACCGTGTGGCGCGACTTGCGCCGCCGCCATGTCGAGCAGGTGCCGGTCATGGAACTGATCCGCACCTACGACCACAGCTATCGGATCGTGCTGGTCGGCGACGCCAGCATGAGCCCCTACGAGATCGAAAAGGAGGGCGGCAGCGTCGAGCGCTGGAACGACGAGTTCGGGCGAAATCTGGCTGCGCCGATTGTTCGGCGCCTATCCCCGAGCGGTATGGCTGAACCCGGTGCCGGAGAAATACTGGAACGGCACCTCCAGCATCGGCATGATCCGCGAGATCACCGAAGACCGCATGTTTCCGCTGACCCTCGACGGCATCGACCGCGCGATGCGCCGCCTCAAGCGCCGCGGGTGATCAGGCGGCGTCGGATTTCTGGTCCTTCGGCCGGACATAGGCGAGTGCCGCGTGCTCGGCGCAATAGGGCTTGCCGGGCAGTGGGCGGGCGCCGCAGAAGCGGAAATTCATGTCGTTCGGATGACCGTAGGGCCACATGCAGCTCGGCCCGGTGAATTCGAAGACATTGCGCCGCACCGGCTTTGGCGCGGGGTCGCGCCGCGTCATCGCGCTGCGATGCAGCCGCCCGATGACGGCATTTTTGGTAAGGCCCAGGCGGCGGCCGATCTCGGCGGTCGGCAGCCCCTCCTCGAACAGCTGGTTCAGGCGCTCGAACTTCGCTCCAGAGTTCAGGTGATTTCCATCGATTCCCCCGCATTCTGTGGATCCCCCGATCCACCCCCACAAAATACGGTATCACCCCTGCGACTCGATGCCAACAGATATCTATTAGTGGTGTTAAAAAATCTCAGTGGCTGGATTGGGCCGATGCCTTCCTGCCCAGGCGGCTCGGCGGCTGAGGGATAGGACCGCCCTTTCTTGTGGTCAGCTGCGTGCCGCCGAAGATGCGGGTGGCGGCGTCGGGGATGACGGTTCGTCGGTAGAGGCGGCTGGCGTCGGCGGCAGCGCAGGCAGGCACTTCGCGACCAAAACGGTCAGGTCGAGCATGCCTAACCCGATCGCGATCGCGAGCAGCCATGCGTTCATCTGGCTGGCGATCCGGTCGAGATGGATCAGGCGCTGTTTCATCCGGAACCTCGCACTTTATCTCTTTAAACGGACGCACCGAGCCTACAGCGGGCTATGCTGCAATGCAACATGATATTTTGGAATAGGTCTTATAACCGCGGTTAAGGCATTGCTGTATCGCGATTGCTGCAACGATGCTGGCCGGACTGATCCGGGAAGATTCACTTGACCAAGGTCACCGGGACACGAGCGAGGCGGGCGACCTTGGTGGCGACTGAGCCGAGAACCAGCCTGCGGATGGCGCCGAGCCCACGGCTGCCGATCACGATCTGATCGACGTCGAGTTGGCGTGCGAGCCGGTCGATGGTCTCGGCGATCGGACCCAGTTCGACGCGCGTTTCGAATTTGACCTGGGCATCTTGGCAGATCCGGGCAGCCTTGCGCAGCGCCGTCTTCGACCGCTGTGCCGCGAGCTGGCGATCGGCCTTGCGCGACATGACCGCGGAAACGTCGGACACTTCGAGTGTCTCGGGGCCTTGGACATTGACCAAGGTGAGCAGCGCGTCGTCCCGGCCGGCGACGAGCGTCGTCGCATAGGCAACCGCTCGATTGGCGGGCGCCGAACCATCGACGGGGACGAGAATTCGCATCCCGATCCCGCTGCGGTCACGCTCGGGTGGCGCCGAGCGGGCTCAAGACCCGCCGTAAACCGGGATCACGGCGCCGCGCGTCACTCGGTTTGCCGGTGAAGCGAGAAAGGCGATGATCTCGGCGAGGTCGGCGAGCGCCACCCATCGGCTGTGGTCGGCGTCCGCCATTGCCGCCCGGTTCACCGGGGTGTCGAGGATCGAGGGGGCCACGGCGTTGACCCAGATCTCCTCGTCGACAGTCTCTTGTCCGAGCGCCTGGGTCAGCGCCGCAACCGCGGATTTGGCTGCGGTATAGGCGACCATGCCGGCGCCGAGACGCGGCTCCAGCGCCGGTCGCGCCGCGACGTTGACGATCCGGCCGCCGCGCGCCCCGCCCGGGCCCGGCGTCTGGCGCTTGCGGAACGCGGCGATGGCTGCCGCCGAGCACAAAAAGCACGACAGCGCGTTCATGCGGAACTGCGCGATAAAATCCACCGCTGAGATTTCGGCAACCGGGGCCATCGCAAAGCCGCCGGCGAGGTGAATCGAGGCCCAAAGCGGCGGCAGCGCCTGGTAAAATCGGTGGACTGCCGCCTCGTCGGCGACGTCGACGCCGGTGGCAATGTGCACCCCTGCATCGCTCGCAAAGGGGAAGTCGGCGAGTTCAGCGGCAACGAGATTGGGCACGTGGCAAATGGCGCCGGCGGTACGCAATGCGGCGATGACCGCCCTACCGAGAGCGCCCGTGCCGCCGGTAACGACGATGTGACTGCCGGCAAAATCGACCATGACAACGATCCCCGCAAAATCTCTCGCGACATGATAATCGCGACATTGCACGGCTGGCGCGGGAATTCGTCAAATG
>CAWJTR010000034.1:0-53362 GCA_963845735.1 uncultured Alphaproteobacteria bacterium
CGAAGCGCGCGCAGATGGTTCAACCAAAGCGGGCACGTTCGCTGCAGAATAGCTGCAGGTGCAGCAACCGGGTTTGGACGATACAACTTCAGGGTGCTATTCTCTGTTGCTGATGCAGACCTGAATTCGGGTGCAAATGGCGATGAACCGTCCGAGCTATGTCCACGGCGCGAGCGAGACGCCGCTGATCGGCGAGACGATCGGGGTCTATTTCGACCAGGCGGTCGAGCGCTTTGGCGAGCGTGATGCGCTGATCGTCCGTCATCAGGGAATCCGTTGGAGCTGGCATCAGCTAAAGCAGCGGGTCGATGCCCTCGCCGCCGGGCTGATGGCGCTCGGCCTCGAACGCGGCGCGCGCATCGGCATCTGGTCGCCGAACAACGCCGAATGGGCCGTCACCCAGTTCGCTACCGCCAAGGCCGGGCTGATCCTCGTCAACATCAACCCGGCCTATCGGCTGGCCGAACTCGAATACGCGCTGAACAAGGCTGGCTGCACGGCGCTGATCACCGCCACCCGGTTCAAGACCAGCGACTACCTCGGAATGCTGCGCGAGCTGGCGCCCGAACTCGCCACCGCCGCTCCGGGCAATCTGCGCGCAGCCAAGCTCCCCGATCTGCGCCTGGTCATCACGATCGGGGACGAGAGCGTGGCGGCGCGGTGCGCTTCGGCGATGTCTGCGGCCTCGGCCGCGCCCCGAATACCAGAAGCTCGCTGCACTCGCCGGCCAGTTGCAGTTCGACGATCCGATCAACATCCAATTCACGTCAGGCACCACCGGGTTCCCCAAGGGCGCCACCCTGACCCACCACAATATCTTGAACAACGGCCTCTTCATCTCCGAAACCATGAAGTTCACCGAACACGACCGGGCGTGCATCCCGGTGCCGCTCTATCATTGTTTTGGTATGGTGATCGGCAATCTCGGCTGCCTCGACCCACGGGGCGGCGATGGTCTATCCGAGCGAAGGGTTCGACCCGCTCGCTACCCTTGAGGCGATCGAGGCGGAGCGCTGCACCGCCGTCTATGGCGTACCGACGATGTTTATCGCCGAGATGGACCACTCCGACTTCGCCAAATTCGATCTTTCCTCGTTGCGCACCGGCATGATGGCCGGCAGCCCATGCCCGATCGAGGTCATGAAGCGCGCTTTCTCGCTGATGCACCTCTCCGAGGTCGTCATCGGCTATGGCATGACCGAGACCAGCCCCGCGAGCTTCGCCTCGGCGGCCGATGATCCGATCGAGCGGCGGGTATCGACCATCAGCCGGATTCTTCCGCATGTCGAAGCCAAAGTGATCGACGCCGAGGGGCGTATCGTGCCGCGCGGCACGCCGGGCGAATTACTGACGCGCGGCTATCTCGTCATGCTCGGCTATTGGAACGACGAGGAGAAGACGCGCGAGGCGATCGATATGGCCGGCTGGATGCACACCGGCGACCTCGCGACGATCGACGACGAGGGCTATTGCAACATCGTCGGCCGCATCAAGGACATGGTGATCCGTGGCGGCGAGAACGTCTATCCGCGCGAGATCGAGGAATTCCTCTATCGGCACCCGAAAATCCAGGACGTGCAGGTGATCGGCGTCCCCGATCCGCGCTATGGCGAAGAGTTGTGCGCCTGGGTCCGGCTGCGCGGCGGCGTGGCCGCGACCCCCGAAGAGATCCGCGCTTTCTGCCAGGGGCAGATCGCCCATTACAAGATCCCGCGCTACGTCAAATTCGTCGACGCCTTTCCGATGACGGTAACGGGCAAGATCCAGAAATTTCTGATGCGCGAAGAGACGATCGCCGAACTAGGCCTCATTGCGACGAAGACCGCCTAGCCCGGCATTGGCAGGCTCGGCGCCGGACATCCGCCTGCCGGATCTATCGCTCGCCGAGATAGCCCAAGGTTGGGAGATATGCTTGCGCGACCTGCGGCGCCATCGCCAGGATGGCGAAGGTGTTGGGGGCGAAACTATAGCTCGCCGGCGCATAGCCCTGCGTCCAGCTGGCTACCCAGTCGACATTGAGGTAGGTCTCGGTACCGGCCGCCAATTGGAGGGTGGTCGCCTGTGGCGTTGGCAGGCCAAGAGGCTGGACCGTGAACCGGTAGGTTCCCGGCGCGAAGTCGCGATAAAATCCGGTCCCTGCGGGATAGTGGCGATCGGAGCGCCGTTTGCGTAGATAATCGGCGCGAATGCTTGGACAGCGCCGAATTGTGGCGAAATCGACCCCCGCAAAAACCAGACCCGCGCCGTTCCCGGTTTGCCCGGCGGAATCTGCGCTTGCGAGACTGTCGGACCCGTCTGCGCACACGCGATCAGCGCGAGAAAGCACAAACCAAGCAACGTGGGGATCGTCAGAGGGTATCGCCGCACGGTCGTTCTCCCATTGCAGGCGGCCGAACGTGAGCAGGCCGTATCATGTATTTGCGGCGGATCGTGTCGATGCCAAGGTGCCGCGCCAATCAATTCACGGTGAACAGGGGCCACCGGTGAGCGGAACGACGCGGCGCGGCTGTTCCTTGCGAAGCCTTTCAGGCCACCGCGGATCAGACGCGCGAGACCTCGGCGGTCATGGCCGGGCGCTTGCTGCGGAAGGTGGTCGCCTTTTCGAAGGCGTCGGCGATGCGGAACACGGTCGGCTCCTGAAACGGCTTGCCGACGAGCTGGATCGCGACCGGCAGACCGCCGGCGCCAAACCCCGAGCACACCGAGATCGCCGGATAGCCGGCGACATTGAACGGCATCGTAAAGCTCGGCGTCTCGAACACATCCCATTTCGGCAGGGCGTCGATCTTTGGCGCCTCGGCCGGCTGCGCGGCGGTCAGCACGACCTCGAGCCCGGCCATCGCCGCCTGCAATTCGGCCCGCAACTCGCGGCGCCGGCGCACCGCCTGGACATAGTCGACGCCCGAGACCAGGGCGCCCAGCATCAGCCGGCTGCGCACGCGCTCGCCGAAATCGCCGAGCCGGGTGCGGGCCCATTCCTCATAGGCGGCCGCGCGCTCGACCATCGAGATCAGCGAGCCGCAGGCCATCCAGTCCTGCAACGGCGACAGCTTGACCTCGCGCACCTCGGCGCCGAGATCGCGGAACGTGGCGATCGCGTCGTCGATGCCGCGCCGGGTTCCGGCGCTGACCTGGTAATCGACCTCGTGGAAATGGTGGATCACGCCGATCCTGAGCCCCTTGATGCCGCTGCCGATCAGCGCCGAGTAGTCGGGGACCGGCCGCGAGGCGCTGGCGGGGTCGCGCGGGTCGTGGCCGGCGAGCGCCTGCAGCATCAGCGCGCAATCCTCGGCGGTCCACGCCATCGGGCCGATATGGTCGAGGCTGAAGGCGGCGGGGGCGACGCCGGCGCGGCTGACCAGGCCATAGGTCGGCTTGATCCCGGCGATGCCGCACAACGCCGCGGGGCCGCGGATCGAGCCGCCGGTGTCGGTGCCGATGCCGCCGAGGATCAGCCCGGCCGCGACCCCGGCGCCGGTGCCGCTGCTGCTGCCGGCGGTGAAGTGATCGGTGTCCCACGGGTTGCGCGCCGGCGGCCAGGGCAGATCGAAGCTCGGGCCGCCATCGGCGAATTCATGCGTCGTCGTCTTGCCGATCAGCACGGTGCCGGCGTCGGCGAGCTTTTCGGCGCAGGTGGCGTCGGCGCCGGGGATGTTGTCGGCAAGGATCTTCGACTGGCAGGTGGTCGGGATGCCCTTGGTGTCGACGATGTCCTTGAGCCCGATCGGGATGCCGTGCAACGGCCCGGACGGGCCGTCGGCCATGATCGCCTGCTCGGCGGCGCGCGCCTCGGCCAGCGCGCGCTCTTCGGTCAGATGGATGAAGGCATGCAGCTGATTGTCGAGCCTGTGCACGCGGTCGAGGCAGGCGCGGGTCAGCTCGACCGGCGACAGGCGCTTCGCCGCGATCAGCCGGGCGGCCTCGGCGATCGTCGGGATCTGCGTCGGTCACGGCAGATCCTCCTCGGCAAAGCCATAGGTCAGTGCCGGCTCGGCCATACGCCCGCGCGGCTTGCGCACGCGCTCGGCCATCGCTGCGATGCCGGCATAAACCCCTTTCAGCTCGGCCTTTTGCGCATCGCTGAGGCTGAGCCCGGCGCGGGCCAACAGAAAAGTCGAGAGCCTCGTCCGAGATTTCAGAGGCATCGGCATTGGCCTCCATCTAAGAAAATGGAACTATCAGACGCGCGCCATAGCAGAGGCCGACTCCAGCTCACGCGGCCACTCCCGAGACCCTCCGCCGGCGCACTTGCACCGATGGGCGGGACGCCCCGACGCCTACGCGCTTACCCCGCTCGGCAGCTGCCCGCCGCGGCCGTGCGGCAAAGTGTGCAGCTTCAGTTCGACCGGGTTGCCGAGCCAGATCGCGTAGCTGCTGTGGTCCTCGACCGCGTCTGTCGTCAGCGGGTGGACCAACACGTCGAGTCCCTCGCGGTTCAGCATCAGATAAGGCACGACGCGCTCGAACTCTTCGGGCTTGAAAATGACCAGGGCATTGCTGATCGGATGCGGTCCGCGCGGCGTATCGCGAAACTCTTCGATCTCGACCTTGAACTTCTCGCCGAGCGCGGCGCACACCCGCTCGGCGACGGCGCGCGTTTTTGCCTGGTCGTAATAGATGTGGGCGTGATAGCCCAAATTCGCGACGGATTGCGTGGTCTTCTCGGTCATCGCTGCGCTCCCTGGGCTTGCAACCGCATGCGGCATTTTCGCACAGCGATTCCCGTAAGTCGATGCGGCCAGTGAAGCTGCGTTTGATGGAAATCCGGCCTTGCCTTCTCGTGCGGCTGGGAGGGGCGCTTTCAATTGGTGCGCAAGCGGAGTAAGATTGGTGTAATGAACAACGCCGCCGAATTGGCCTCTGCGTCCATCAGCGCGGCTGCGCTTGACGGATGCGAGGAGCATCGGCGAGCGGGGCGACCATACGGAGGTGGACGGGGAAGCGACATGGATTATCCTTACAATCTCGGCTCCTATTCCCGGAAGGTGACCACCAGTTCGGTGGATGCCCAGGATTGGTTCGACCGCGGCCTGAACTGGTGCTTCGGCTACCACCATGAGGAGGCCGCCAGCTGCTTCGAGAAGGCGCTGGAGGCGGACCCGAACTGCGCCATGGCTCATTGGGGCGTCGCCTACTCAGTCGGGCCGAACTACAACTACCCCTGGGAATTGCAGGACCCCGCCGGTAAGGCGGCCGCGCTTGCCCGCGGCCATGACTCGTCCCGCGCCGCCCTCGCATTGGTCGGCCGTGTCACCGCGCCGGAGCGCGCGCTGATCGAGGCGCTGCCGGCGCGCTATCCACAGCGCGATCCGATCGACGACCAGCGCCCGTGGAACGATGCCTTTGCCGACGCCATGCGGCTCGCGCACCGGGCGCATCCCGACGACCTCGATCTACGCTTCATTTTCGCAGAAGCGATTCTCAACCGTACGCCCTGGCGCATGTGGGATCTGCGTACCGGTGAGCCCGCGCCCGGCGCCGGTACAGTTGAGGCACGCGAGGTGCTCGAGTGGGCCTTCCGCGATCTGCCCGGGGCGATGAACCACCCGGCCTTCTGCACCTCCACGTCCATCTGATGGAGATGTCACCGCATCCGGAAGTGGCGCTGGTAAGCGGCGACCGCCTGCGCGAGCTAACCCCGGATATCGGGCACCTGGTGCATATGCCCACGCATATTGACGTGCAATGCGGCCACTACCGCGACGCGATGCACTGGAACCAAAAGGCGATCGTCGCGGATCGCAAGTTCTACGACCGCGCCGGACCGATGAACTTCTATTCGGGTTACCGGGTGCACAACTATCACTTCGCCGCTTACGGTGCGATGTTCCTCGGCCAATACGCGCCGGCCATCGCCGCCGCTGACGAGCTGATTAAGACGATGCCCGAGGAAGTGCTACGCACCCCCTCGCCGCCCATGGCCGATTTCTTCGAGAGCTACGTCTCCATCAGGCAGCACGTCCTGATCCGCTTCGGCAAATGGCACGAGATCATCGCGCAGGATCTGCCAACCGATCGCGAGCTTTACTGCAATACCGTGGCGATGATGCACTACGCCAAGGGCGTCGCTCACGCGGCGCTGGGCGACGTGCCGGCGGCGGAAGCCGAACAGACGCTCTTCCGGGAGGCCGTGAAACGGGTGCCCAAGTCCCGGTACCTCCACAATGTGCCCTGCATGCAGCTGCTGGCGGTGGCCGAGGAGATGCTGGCGGGTGAGATCGCCTACCGCCGCGGCGAGCGCGACGCTGCCTTTGCCTGTCTCCGCGCCGCCATCGCCTAGCCCGCTTCATTCACCGGGGGCTTGAAACCGCAGTTGGGCAGCGCGGCGGCGGCGCGGTTTTCGGTGGCGTTGATAACGCGGGAGTTCGGGTTTGAGTGTGAAGCCGGAGGGCTCGGTTGGGGCAACAGCCCCGTCGGTTACGGCGGCAGTTTGGGGATCTGGCCGGTGAGCATGGCGAAGCCGGCCTGGTACGGGAAGGCCGTCGGCAGGGCGATCTTGATGCGGGTGACCATCTCGGTGACCTGACCGGCGACCTTGATCAGGCACAGGCGGATCGTGTCGAACTGGGCGTCGCGCCAGAAGGAATTGCGCGGTGCCAGGTCGCGCAGGCTGAGCATCAGCCAGTAGGCGGCGGTGTGGATCAAGAGGCGGAACTGGTTGGCCGTGGCTTTGTGGCATGAGGTGCGGTCGGAGGCGAGGTGCAGCTTGTGCGCCTTGATCAGGTTCTCGGCCTGCCCCCTGGCGCAATAGACCTTTTCGTAGAGCGATCCCGGTAGGCCCGGTAGGTTGGTGACAATGAACCGGCTGTCCGCCCTTGGGGTCCGGCCTCGACGCGGGCGACGACGCGGCGCTCGACCTTCCAGCTTTTGGCGGCGTAGCGGAAATCGCCGTAGCGGCGGACCTTTTCGCCTTCGCCAGCGAGGCGGCCAAGGGCGGCGTCCTCGGCCAGCAGGCTGACCTGGCGCAGCAGCACCGGGTTGCCGGCCAGCCCGAAGATGTAGCCGATGCCCTTGCGCTCGCACCACGCCATCGCCTCGGGCCGGCCGTAATGGCTGTCGCCACGGACGATGATCTCGACCGCCGGCCAGCGGGCGCGGATATGGCCGATCACATGGCGCAGCGCTAGCGCCACCTCGGCCCCGTCCGGGGTCTTGCCGGGGCGCAGGATGATGGCGACCGGCTTACCGCTCGTCGCCTCGTAGATGTGGATCGGCAGGAAGCAGCGGCTGTCGTAATGGGCGTTCACAGCGCCAGTTGCTGGCCGCCGTGCACCTGGTCTCGGTGTCATCGATGTCGAGCAGGATGCGCCGCGGTACCGCCTCAAAGCTGTCGAAGAACAGATCGACCATCGCCGCCATCATGCGCTTCAGCGCGGTCGCGCCGGGCAGGTTTTCCAGCCGGCTGATCGTCGGTTGCGAGCACAAATCATCGCGGCTCTCAGGCAAGCGGCCGACCGCCATCTTGAACGCCGGGTCGGATTTGAGCGCGTCGCAGTCGTTGCCGTCGGGATAACCCGCCGCGATCAGCAGCGCGCGGTACCGGATCATCTCGGCAAACTCGTGCCGCACCCGGTCCGGGTCGCGCGGGTCTTCGATGCAGGCGGCCAAACGCTCGGCGATCTTGAGCCGCTGTTCGATCGCCGCCAGCAGCAAGATGCCGGCATCCGAGGTCAGCCGGCCGCCGTCGAAACCGACATGCACCGGCTTGCCGCCGACCGCTGGCAAACCCGGCAAAATCCCCGTACTCTGATCCATGGCGCGCGCGAACTCCGTTGCTTCGGATGATCCGGCTTCGACAACCAAATCATACGCGAAACCAACGGTTTAGTCCGCTCCCGCCAGCCCTTTCACGTCACCTGATGAATTTTCCGGGCTAGAGGACGGCCTGCCGTACGACGAGCCTTGGGGCTGGATGCAGCCGGTCCGCCACGCGCTCGGTGCGCTACTACTGGAGCAGGACCGCACGGCGGAAGCCGAGGCGGTCTATCTCGAGGACCTCGGCCTCGGCGGCGTATTGCCCCGCGCCCAAATCCATCCGGACAATTTGTGGGCCCTGCGCGGGTTGCTGGATTGCCTCCAGCGGCGCGGCGAGCCTGCCGAGGCCGCGCTCATCCGCCAGCGGGTGGACTTCGCCGCCGCCCGCGCCGATCTGCCCGTATCCGTGTCCTGCTCTTTGCGCTCGCGGCGAGGCCGTTTGAGCCGCGGTTGGCGGTGACGAGCCTTACCCCCGCGCGGACCGGACGACTTCTAAGCCGCGAGGCGCATCCGTTGTCGCACCATGTCCGACACCTTCTCGCCGATCATGATCGTCGCCGCGTTGGTGTTGCCGGATACGACCGTCGGCATGATCGAGGCGTCGGCGACGCGCAGTCCCATCGAGCCCATGCACCCGCAGTTCGGGGTCGACCACGGCCATCGCGTCGACCCCCATCTTGCAGGTGCTGGTCGGGTGATAGACGGTGCCGCCGCGCCGCCGCGCGTAATCGAGCAGCTGCTCGTCGGTCTCGATCGCCGGGCCGGGCTGAAATTCCGACGCGATAAAGCGCTGCATGGCAGGGGTCGCCATGATCCGGCGCAACAGTTTGAGCCCGTCGACGATGGTTTGCTGGTCGGTCGGGGTCGCGAGGTAATTCGGATAGACCGCCGGCGGATCGGCCGGGTTGGCGCTTCGCAGCTCGATCCGGCCGCGGCTTTCCGGCCGCAACTGATAGACGATCGTCGTAAACCCCGACCATGGATGCAGCCCGTCCTGCGGCCGGTCGGCGCTGAACGGCGAGCATGAGCACTTGATGTCGGCCGAGGCCAGCTCCGGCCGGGTGCGCGCGAACAGCGCCGCGGGCGAGGTCCCCATCGCCAGCGGGCCGGTTTTGAACGCGTAGTATTGCAGCCCGGCTTTGAGCTTGCGCAGGTTGCTCTGCATCACGTCGTTGACCGTGATCGGCAATGCGCATTTGAATTTGAGCGGCGCCGAATAGTGGTCCTGCAGGCTCTGCCCGACCCCTGCCAAATGGTGCACGACCGGGACCCCTGTCGCCACCAGATGCTCGGCTTTGCCGATCCCGGACAGCATCAGCAATTGCGGCGAGTTGACCGCACCACCGCACAGGATGACTTCGCTCGCCGCCCGCGCGGTGCGGATCTGCCCGTCCTGGCGGAACGTGACGCCGGTGGCGCGCCGCCCGTCAAAGACGATCTTTTCGGTCAGCGCATTGGTGACGACGCGCAGATTGGCGCGGTTCATCGCCGGGCGCAGATAGCCGACCGCGGTCGAGCAGCGCTTGCCGTTGCGGGTCGTCGTCTGGTGATAGCCGACGCCGTCCTGCCCGGCGCCGTTGAAATCGTCGTTGCGCGGAAAGCCCAACGCTCATCGCGCTTTCGATGAACGCCTCGCAGATCGGGTGCTTGTCCGGGACATCGGAGACGCAGAGCGGCCCGCCCGTCCCGTGAAATGCGTCCGCGCCCCGCGTCTGGTGCTCGGAGCGCTTGAAATAGGGCAGCACGTCGTCGAACGCCCAGCCGGTGTTGCCGAGCTGGCGCCAATGGTCGAAATCCTCGGCCTGGCCGCGGATATAGACCATGCCGTTGATCGAGGACGACCCGCCCAGCACCTTGCCGCGCGGCCAGAACACACGGCGATCGGCCGCGCCCGGATCAGGCTCGGTCTCGTAGCACCAGTTGACCGACGGGTCGGCAAAGGTCTTGCCAAAGCCGAGCGGGATATGGATCCAGCGGTTTTTGTCCTCGCCGCCGGCTTCAAGCAGAACCACCCGCGTCGCCGGGTCCTCGCTCAACCGCGCGGCGATCGCGCATCCGGCCGAGCCGGCGCCGATCACGACGAAATCGGCCTCGATCACATCCTGTTGTGCGGCCATCTCATCGTCCCTCTGTTCTTGCCAAGGACGGGACTATAGTCGCCTCGCCGATCGGGAAACATCGAAACAAGGGAGGAATTGCCATGCCCGTCTATCGTTTCGCATGGGCTGCGCTCGCGGTTTCGCTCGCCGCACCCGCGAGCGCGCAACTGCTCGACCACAAGGATCTGTCCCTGGCCACGGCCTTGGCCATCGCGACAACCGCCGCCGATACCTGCAAGGCGCAGGGCAACCGGGTGTCGGTGACCGTCGTCGGTCGCGAGGGCCAGGTAATCGTGCAGCTGCGCGGCGATGATTCCTCGCCGCATACGATCGAGAACAGCCAGCGCAAGGCCTACACCTCGCGCACCTTCCGGATCTCCTCCGGAGAGTTCACCGAGCGCGTCAAAAACAACCCGACCAATGGCGCGGTGCATCTTGCCTGGATCGTCGCCAACCAGGGCGGCTTGCCGATCAAGCTCGGCAACGAGGTCATCGGCGGGGTCGGCGTCTCGGGTTCTCCCGGCGGCGACAAGGACGAGGTCTGCGCCAAGGCCGGGCTCGACAAGGTCGCCGATCAGCTCAAATAGCGATTGGCGCTTCCGGGCCACGGTAAGTTTCTGTATGCCTCGCGCCGCCGCATAGAAAAGGACGAGCCACCGATGACCCAGACCGTTGCCCGGCTGCTGGCCGAAAGCCTCGAAGCGCACGATGTCGACCAGGTCTATTGCGTGCCCGGCGAGAGCTATGTCGGGCTGACCAGCGCCTTGATCGAGAAGAACTCGATCCGGGTCATCGTCTGCCGCCACGAGGGCGGGGCCGGCTATATGGCGGTCGCCGACGGCAGATTGCGCGACCGCGCCGGGGTGGCGATGGTGTCGCGCGGGCCGGGGCTGTCGAACGCGATGGTCTCATTGCACTCGGCCTATCACGACGCGACCCCGGTGGTGATGCTGGTCGGCCAGGTCGAGCGCAAGGATTTCGGCCGGCTCGCCCTGCAGGAGCAGAATTATTCGCGCCTCTTATCGGACGTGACCAAACAGGTCATCGAGGTCAACGAGCCCGAGCAGGCATCGGAGGCGATCGCCCGCGCCTTCCATCTCGCGGAAAGCGGCACCCCCGGCCCGGTCGCGGTGATCCTGCCCGAGGACATCTTCGACGAGGAGACCGACGCCACCCTCGACCCGGCGCGGCCGCGCGTCGTCGCCGGGCCGCGGCCCAACGATCTCGACCGCCTCGCCGTGATGCTCGAAGCGGCCGAGCGGCCGCTGGTGCTGGTCGGCGGCGCGCTATTGGCCGACGCGGTGCACGACAATGCCGTCTTCGGAGATCTAAACCGGCTGGCCGAGGAATGGGTGTTGCCGATCAACCCGACCCATCGCCGGCCGCAATTGTTCGACGCGACCCATCCGCATTACGGCGGCTATATGGGCATCCGGGTGCCGCCGGCCTTGATCGGCGAGATGAAGCGCGCCGATCTGATGGTGGCGCTCGGCGAGCGGATGACCGACTCGGTCAGCCAGTCCTACAGTTTCCCGTCGGCGCCGCAGCCGCAATTGCCGTTTGTCCATATCTGGCCGGACCCCAACGAGGTCGGCCGCGTCTGGCGTCCGGATCTCGGCATGCCGTGCAGTCCTTATGAGGTGATCAAGGGGTTGTTGCGCCGGGCCGTGCCATCCGACGCCAGGAAGCGCCGCGGCTGGGTCGACGGGCTGCACGCAATCCACCGCAAATTGTTGGCCAAGGAATGGGAGCCGACCTCGGACGGGATCAACTTTGCCGCGATCGTCTGCGAGGTCGACAAACATCTCGCCCCCGACGCCACGGTCACCACCGATGCCGGCAATTTCGGCAGCTTCGTGCACCGGTATATCGGCTTCCGCCAGGGCCAGGTGTTCCTGGCCTCGGTGGTCGGGGCGATGGGCTCGGGCATGCCGATGGCGGTGGCGGCGGCCTTGCGCCGGCCGAACACGCAGGTCGTTGCCTTCGTCGGCGACGGCGGCGCGCTGATGACCGGGAACGAGATCGCCACCGCGCTCCAATACGGCGCCAATCCGATCATGATCATCTCCGACAACAACATGTACGGCACGATCGGCATGCATTCCTATGTGCGCTACCCCGAACGCCCGTTCATGGACGGCGTGCGGCTAACCAACCCCGACTTCGCCCAATGGGCCCGCTCGTTCGGCGCCGAAGGCATCACCATCCGCACCGAAGGCCGAGATCGCCGACGGCATCGCCCGCGCCTTCGCCGTCAAGACCAAGCCCGTCGTCGTCCACTGCCTGACCTCGGCCATCCAAATGAGCGCCTGGCGCCGCTACACGCACTCGGAGACATTGCCGTAGTTTCCTACGCGCCCCGGCTCGCTATCGCCGCCGCCTAGCGCACCTGGGCGCGGCCGCTGACTTCGGCGCCGGCGTCGGGCGACATCCGCAGAAAGAATGGCACCGACAGCAGCGAGATCATCGCGACCCCGACAAAGACCGGGTAGAAATCGGCTGCGGCGAGGGCGGTGCCGCCGCGCAGGGTTAGCAATGATGTGCAGCAGCAGCGCCGCCGTGGCGACGCCGGCAGTCTGCGACAATTGCTGAGCCATGCTGGTCAGGCTGGTGGCGCGGCTCAGCATCGCGGGCGGCACATCGGCATAGCTCAGGGTGTTGATGCTGGTCATCTGCAACGAGCGGAAAAACCCGCCGGCCAGCAGTGCCAGAAAAATCACCAGATGCGGCGTCGAGGGCCGAAACAAGCTGTAGCCGAACAGGAACGCGGCGCTGATCACCGCGTCGCCGACGAGCACGATCGCGAAAGCCCAGCGTGCGCAGCACGCGAACCGCCGTGGTCTTCATCAGCATCGCCCCGGCGGCGCTGGCGAAGGTCAACATGCCCGGAGTTCAGCGCGCTGAGGCCAAACCCGACCTGCAGCATCAATGGCATCAGGAACGGCAAGGCGCCGAGTCCCATGCGAAACAGAAAGCCGCCGATCGAGGCCATCGCGTAGGTCGGGATCTTCAGCAGCGCGAGATCGATGATCGGATGCGAGACGCGGTAGGCGTGGCGGACATAAAAGGCGAGGCACACCGCGCCGACGGCCAGCAATGCGATGACGAGGACATTAGGTAATGCGCCGCGTCCGACATTCTCGAAGCCGAATGCCAGAGAGGCCAGCCCGATCCCGGTCAGCGCGAAACCGGCGAGGTCGAACGGCCGGCGTCCGGTTTCCTTGAGGTCGCCGACCAGCAGATTGACCAGGATGATGCCCAGGACCCCGATCGGAATGTTGATGAAGAAGATCCAGCGCCACGACGCATAAGTGACGATGAAACCGCCGACCGGCGGTCCCATGACCGGCCCGATCAACGCCGGCACGCTGACATAGGACATCGCCCGCACCAGATCGGATTTGGGCACGGTCCGCAGTAGGACGAGGCGCCCGACCGGCACCATCAGCGCTCCACCCATGCCCTGGAGAATGCGGGCCGCGACGAGAGCCGACAGGGAATTCGAGATGCCGCAGGCGATCGAGCCCAGGGTGAAGACGACGATCGCCGAGCCGAACACGCGGCGCGCCCCGAAGCGGTCCGCGGTCCAGCCGCTGATCGGGATGAAGACGGCGAGGCTCAACAGATAACAGGTGATCGCAACGTTGAGACGCAGCGGGCTTTCGCCGAGCGAACGCGCGATCGTCGGCAATGCCGTCGCGATCACCGTCGAATCGAGGCTCTGCATGAACATCGCGCAGGCGACGACCAGCGGCACCAGGATCCGGCTGGACAAGGTCACGCGCATGCAGCGTCTCCGCCGCCGCTCGGCGGCAGCCGATGGAAATGGCCGTCAACGCGGTCGCCAGCCGATCCGCAACGTCTTGCAGGCCGGTCGGAGACTCGTAAAAGCTGTTAGCGGCATTCCGGTCGTCGGCCGTCAGCTCTATCCTGCAGAAGGCACCCGACGAATTATGGTCAGTGCATATCATAGACAAAGTATACCGCGTACCGAGATCACCCAGAAGCGCGTTGGCGTCGGGGGTCCGTTGCGCGCACCGGTGAAATACCGCTGGCTGGTTGCTGTTGCGGCCCTCCTGACCTTAACCAAGTGCGATCCCGTGCAGGTTATCGAGGGCTCGGACACCCATGTCTCGGTCCGCTACGATGGCGTCATGAACGGCCTCGACCAGGCGACCGAGCTCGCCAAAACCGCCTGCGCCGCACACGGCAAGACCGCAAAATTGCGCAAGACCTATTACGAGGGTCTCGGCGCCGGCGAGCGCTTCGCTTTTTTCGATTGCGTCTGAATTTCAGCCGATCCGGCTACGTTGCTGGGGCGCCAAACCAGCGACGAAGAATGGGTCAGCCTGTGGGCTGGCGGCGTCAAAGAATGGACCGCTGCAGCGTAGTGAGACGTTACCGCCAACCCTCCCCGCAAAGGGAGGGCAAAGAGGCGGCGACTCAGGCTATTGGTGCAGTTGGTAGAGGCGAGTCACGTTTTCGCTGGTGATCTTGCGCCGCACCGCGGGCGAGATGTTGGCCATGTTTCGGTCGAGCGTGGCGCGCGAGCCCGGCCAAATGCAGTCGGGATGCGGATAGTCGGCGCCCCAGATGATGTTGTCCTCGCCGATCAGCGGGATGATCGGTTCGAGAAACTGGTCCTGCTGATAGGTGACGTAGCCTTGGCGGCGGAAATAATCGCTCGGCTTCAGCTTGAAATTGAGGCTTTTCGCCCGATCGGCATACTCGGTGTCGAGCCGGTCGAAGACGTAGGGCAGCCAGGTCACGCCGGATTCGCCAAGCACGAAATTGAAATCGGGGTATTTCTCGCAGGCGCCCGAGGCCAGCACCGACACCAGCACTTCCATCGTGTCGAGCTGGAACAAGGCCGAGCGCACCAGCCGCCACTGGGTGAAGTATTTCCGCTCCTGCTCGGGCGTGTCGGGGGCGCGCAACGCCTTGAACCCGGTCGAGTGGAACGAGATCGGGAACCGGCATTCGGCCGCGGCCTCCCACAACGGAAACCACAGATCGGTATAGAGCGGCGGGGTCATCCGCTTGAAGGCGAGATCGCCGCCGCGCAATCCCATCTTGGCGCAGCGCCGCACCTCGGCCGCCGCCTCGGCCGGGTCGGTGTTGGGGATTATCGCCAGCGGATAAACCCGGTTCGGATCGGCGCGCTTGGCGAAATCGGCGACCCAGTCGTTATAGGTCTTGTCGGTCCAGGCGCGCAGCGATGCGTCGTCGATCAAATCGTTGACCATCAGGCAGCCATAGATGATTTCGGCATCCTGGCCGTCGCGGTCGAGATCGGCGATCCGCAATTCGGGCGTGGTCGGCCGCGGCTTGGCGCCGGGTTTGGAGCTCCACTCGAAGCCGAAATCCTTCATCTCGTCGATATGACCGAACATCCCCTTCTGGTACGGCAGGAATCCCGGGCCGATGCCGTTCCACATGCCCCTGTCCTGGTCGTCGACAAACCAGTGCAGCCCATCGTCCTTCTCCACGACGCGCGGCGCCAGCTGCTTCCATTTCTGCGGCGCCTCCGACGACCACAGATCGGGCGGCAGGTAGGTCAGGTCGATGTGATTGTCGCCCGAGATCAGTTTTTCCGGCATGACGCGCTCCTGTTGCCTTACGCAAAGATGTCGTCGGTATTGGCTAGTGTATCGTACGTGCAGCGCGCCGGCCGCGCCACAGAAATGCGGCATACGCCCCTCGCGTGACGTGCATACCAGGGGCTATGATCGACCTCGACAAGCATCAATGCAGAAGGGAGAGGACGCATGGCGGTTCAACTCGGCAGCGGCCAGTTCACGTTCGCCGTCCGACAGGATTGGGCGAAGGTGCCGGATGAGATCGTCCTGGGCGACGTGGCGGCGGTCGGGGTCGACCGGCAGGACCGGGTCTACGCGTTCAATCGCGGCGAGCACCCGATCGCGGTGTTCGACGCGGAAGGCAATTTCCTGCGCTCATGGGGCGAGGGTGTGTTTACCCGAGCGCATGGCGTTCATATGGGGCCGGACGACACGATCTGGCTGACCGATGACGGCGACCATACGGTTCGCCACTGCACCCTCGACGGCAAGGTATTGATGACCATCGGCGTCCCCGGCGAGCCCAAACCCTATATGAGCGGCGAGCCGTTCCATCGCTGCACCCATACCGCGATCTCGCCAAAGGGCGAGCTCTATATCTCGGACGGCTACGGCAATGCGCGCATTCACAAATTCACTTTGGACGGCAGACTGTTGATGTCGTGGGGCGAGCCTGGGACCGATCCCGGCCAGTTCAACGTCCCGCACAATATCTGCTGCGATCCCGACGGCTGGGTCTATGTCGCCGACCGCGAGAACCACCGGGTCCAGGTGTTCGACGGCAACGGCAAGTTCGAGACCCAGTGGAACAACCTGCACCGGCCAAATGGCATGTGCATGGCGGCCGGCCGCGACCCGCTGATCTATATCGGTGAAGGCGGCCCGTCGGGCGAGATCAACCGGGATTGGCCGAATATCGGGCCGCGCGTCAGCGTCCATACCTCCAAAGGCCAGGTGCTGGCTCGGCTCGGCAAGATGCATGCCGGGCTGGAGCCGGGCCATTTCACCTCGCCGCACGGCATCGCCGTCGACCAGCACGGCAACATCTTTGTCGGCGAGCTGTCCGGCCGCAGCTGGGGGCGGTTCTCGAAAGGCCCGCCGCCAAAGCGCATCCGCGTCCTGCACAAGTTGGAAAAAATTGCCAGCCTGACGACGGCGCGCCACCGGCGATAAAGCAATCCCGTCGAAACAGGCGGTTCCTCCGACGCGTCCGGCGCAACGCGATCGGGTCAGCGAAAGCCCGCCTTTTTCAGACCTTCCAGTACTTGGTCGTGGGCCTCCGTCGTGGCGAATTGCGAGGCGAACCGCTCGGCATCGAAGAACGGCGCCGTACGCATCACTGCCGTCCGCTCTCGCTCGGCGTCCTGCGACCTGTTCAATTCGGCATAGGTCGCCGCTAGGACCGGCCGCCCTATCAGCTGGGTTGTTACGTCCGAGATTACCGGCAAGACCTCGGTTCATGGCTTCGACGGCCTCGCCATATCGGTCGAGGAAGTAGTCGGCCATGCCGAGCAGGAAGGCCGCTCTGGCATTGGTAGGATCGAGCCGAAGCGCGCCCTGGAGCCACGGCGCAGCCTCGGCGGCCTTACCAGCCCATATCAGCATCGCGCCGCGTTCTCTGAAGCTATCGGCATCGTTCGGGTTGATCTCGAGGGCGCGCTCGCTGTTGTCGAGGGCCAGATCGACAGCGTCCCTTCATCATGTCTATCTCGGCGAGCAAACGATAGGCGGTCGTCGACGCGGGGTCGAGGGACAGCGCCTTCTGCGCCAATGTCTCGGCGCGGCCGAGATCATCCGCGACAAACTCCGTCCATCCCGACGATATCGCCTCGACGAGCGACAGGCCGAGCTCCGAATAGGCGGCGGCGTAGCTCGGGTCAAGGTCTATCGCATGCTGGAACATCTCCCGCGCTTCGTGATTGCTTTCGCGCGTCGCGTGCGAAAAGACCTCACGCCCGCGCAGCACATATTCATAGGCGTCAAGGTTCCCGGTAGGCTTGCCGAGGGCGCGCTCGCGCTCGAAGCGGGTGAGCTTTACCGCCGCGGCGCCGACGACGCGCCGCGCGATGTCCTCCTGCACGCCGAAAATGTCTTTTATCTCGCCATCGTAGGCCTGAGACCAGATGCTCCGCCCGGTCGCGGCCTCGGTCAACTCGGCGGTAACGCGAACACGATCGCCGGCGCGGCGGACGCTGCCGTCGAGCAGATAGCGCACGTCGAGCCGGCGTCCGATCTCGGCCGGAGCCAGCTTGCGTCCCTTGAATTGAAAGCTCGCCGGCTTGGCGACGACGAGCAGGTTCGAAAAATGGCCGAGCGCGGTGATGACGTCCTCGGCGATCCCGTCGCTGAAGAAATCCTGGCTCGGCGTCGCCGGAGAGGTTCTCGAAAGGCAATACCGCCACCGACGGGCGCCCGGCAAGACGCGCAGGGGCTGTGAGACTGCCGACCTCGACCGGCTATGGCGCGGCGCCGAGCCCGAAAAACTCGTGGCCAGCGCCCGCGTAAAGCGCCCACGTGCCAACCCCGGCCAGGATCAGCGCAGCGGCTCCCGCGGCCGACCACAAGTGGCCGCCAGCTTCGCTTCCGACGAGTTGAAGCGACCGTCGGACCCACCGCATAGGCGCGAACCGGCTCGGCGATGTTCTTGACGCGATGAGCTGCCGAGCGGGCGGTAATCGAGATCGAGCTTGTTCCTGACCTGGTCGTAGACGGTCTGCGAGATGCAGACGGTGCCGGGCTGGGCCAGCGCTTCGAGGCGGGCGGCGATGTTGACCCCGTCGCCGAAGATGTCGTCGCCGTCGACGATCACGTCGCCGAGATTGACGCCGATCCGCAGTTCGAGACGACGCTCGGGCGGGATCGGGTCGTTGATGGCGCGCGCCGCCCGTTGCATCTCGACGGCGCAGCTCAGCGCATCGACGACGCTCGCAAAGTCCGCCAGCAGGCTGTCGCCGGCAGTGCCGACGATCCGCCCGCCATGCGCCGCGATCAGCGGGTCGACGGCGCTGCGGAGCTCACCGAGCGCGCGATGCGTGCCGGCCTCATCCTCGCCCATCAGCCGGCTGAACCCGACCACATCCGCATGCAGGATGGCGGCGAGTTTTCGCTTTCGGGGGGAGATTGCCCCGCAGGATAAGGCGGGTGATCGAGTACGGTGCGCATCGTGGATGCGTTTGACCTCGCCGCAGATGACGAGCAGTATACTCGACTGCGAAACTAGCCCGCGATGAAAACGGACGACGGTCGGGCGTCGCCGGAGGAGGAAGGGATGCGGCAGGCTCGTTTTTTTCGCTTAAACGGTCCGCCGCGCTTCTCGGGCTGCTGGTGTCCCTGCTCGGGCCTGCGGCCTGGGGCGATGAGACGCGGCTCGCCATCAGCGGCTACGACCCTGTCGCATATTTCACCGACGGGAAACCCGTCCCCGGCGTGAGCGAGTTCGAATATGTGTGGCACAATGCGCGCTGGCGTTTTGCCAGCGCCGCCCATCGCGATCTCTTCGTCAAGGATCCCGGGCATTACGCGCCGCAATTCGACGGCTATTGCGCGCTGGGCGTGGCGTTCAAGGAGCCGCATAAGGATACGATCGATCCCCTGGCCTGGGCGATCGTCGACGGTAAGCTCTACCTGACCCACACCGCTCGTGCGCTGGACACTTGGCGCCACAACGAAGCGGAAAACATCAAACGGGCCGACCGGAACTGGTCAACCGTCGAGCATCAGGCAGAACCCGTGATCGTCGGGCCTCCATGCCGCGATCGTCCACCTTCGGTTATAATTTCGTTCAAGGACGGCGGACGGCGCCTCCTCGTCGGCGGCCAGGTCGCCGTCGACAAGAACGGAAATGTCGTGGGCAAAGGCGACATGCGGGCGCAGATCGAGCAAGCCGACAGGAATGTCGAGGCCTGCCTCGCGGCGGCCGGGGCAAAGGCGTCCGACATACTCCTGACACGGGTCTTTGTTGCCAATCCCGACGCCTTCAAAAAGAACGCCGATGTGGTTGCGCGCGATCTTGGGCCGCAAGCGCCGGGCAGCAGTGTCGCCACCGTGCCGAAGCTGTCGGCAGGACCCGACTACCTCGTCGAGATCGAGGCGGTCGCCACCCTCAAATGAGTTCATTTTCGAGCTCGCCGGCGCTTCATCGCGCAGCCGACCCCGGTGATCCTCGCACTACGCTTGCGACAGCTGTGGCAGGCGCGCGCCGCGCATCTGGCGGACGACGAGGAACCCGATCACCAGCAGGTTGCCGAGGTTGAACAAGGCGCCGGCGGCGAAGGCCGGGGCGTAGAAGCCAAAACTGTCATAGAGCGCGCCGGCAAACCAGCTGCCGAACGCCATCCCCAGCATGCTGGTAAACAGCAGCGATCGGCACCCGCCATGACGCTTCGGACGACGGAAACAGCTCGCGGATCGCCACGACATAAGCCGGAATGATGCCGCTAAAGCCGAGACCGTAGGCGGCCGAAACCGCGAACAGCCCGGCTTCGTTCCTGGTCACCGAGAACGCGGCGATCGCCAGCGCCTGACAGGCCGAGCCGACCAATACCGTGCCAAGCCCGCCGATCCGGTCGGCAAGCCAGCCCCAGAACACCCGGCTGGCAAAGGCGCAACCGAGCAATACCGACAGCATCGCGGCGCCCTGCGCCGGCGAAATGCCGAGATCGCTGCAAAAGGCGACGAGATGGCTCGACGGCATCGCCATCGGCACGCAGCACAGGAACCCCGCCGCGCACAGCAGCGCCTGCACGGTATTTGGCCGCAAGCCGAGCGCCTGCGTACCACGAACGAGGAATGGCGCCGAGCCGAGGGCACGCCCCGGGTGCGGCGCCGGGCGCAGCATCAACGCCAAGGGCACGATCGCCGCGATGGCCGCGGCAAAACCCAGCATCGTCGCCTGCCAGCCGACCCAGATCAGCGCGTGCTGAAAGATCGATGGCCAGATCATGCCGGCGACGTATTGCCCGGACGAGATCAGCGCCAGCGCCGTGCCGCGACGGCGGTCGAACCAGCGGCTGATATAGATCAGCATCGGCGGGTAGAGCGCGCCGCCGCCGAGAAAGCCGATCAGAACCGCATGCCCGAGATAGAGCGCCCAGACCTTGCCGGTCGCCGAGACCGCGAGCCCGAGCGCCGTCATCACCGCGCCGAAGATTACCATCCGGCGCATTCCGACGCGATCCGCGACCCACCCCATCAGCATGCCGCCGCTGCCGGTCCCGACCCAGACGAGGGCAGCGGCCAGCGCCACCACCGAGCGGTCGCTGCCGAGCGCAATCGCGATCGGCTTCAGCCCGACGACGACGATCAGCGGCGCGCCGTACGAGATCGACAGGATGCAGATGGCGAGCAATGCCGCGAGCCCAGGACGCGCGGCTCTCGATGCTGTCCGGAAAGCGGCCGGGACGTGTGGTCGCGCCTCGCTGATGCGCGTCGATCTCGGCCGCGTCGGCCATGCCGCTTTTCTCCCTCCTCCGTGGTCCTTTGCCCAATTTAGCAGCACTCGCGAGATTGCGGATGCAATTCGCCGCTGCCTGCAGGCAAGATCGGCCGGCGAGGATTCGATGACCGAGGACGCCAAGCAAAGCCATAGCGCCTGGCGGGAGCGGCGCCGCCCTGAGGTACGCGGCAAGTGATCGGGCTGGAACCAGGTCCTAGCCCGGCCTAGAGTTGCACCTCGCGACAAACAAGGGAGAAACGCGATGACCGCCTTCACCTATGACCACATCCATCTGCGCAGCCCCAACGCCGAGGAGACTGCCCGCTGGTACGAGCGGATGTTCGGCGCCGAGATCATCCGTTCGGTGCAGTCCGACGGCCGGCCGCGCCTCGACCTCAATCTCGGCGGCGTAGCGGTCTTCATCGCGCAAGTTCCTGACGAACAGGCCATCGCCCCGCCGCCGGAGCCGCCCTATCTCGGGCTCGAACATCTCGGGCTGCGGGTCGAGGGGATCGATGCGGTCGTCGCCGAGCTGAAGCAAAAGGGCGCCGAATTCACGGTCGAGCCAAAGACGATCCGGCCCGGCGTGCGCATCGCCTTTCTGCGCGGCCCGCAAAACGTGCATATCGAGCTGCTCGACCGCGACGCCGCCTGACCTGACCAGCCCGGCCCTCTCTGCCCCTTAGGGGCGGAGAGGGCAGGGGAGAGGTGGGGATTGCAGAGCGCCGACAGCGCCTACCTCACCCTCCCACCGCTGCGCGACGGTCCCCTCCCTCTCCCCCCCGAAGGGCGGAGAGGGCAACCTCGTTTTCGAGGTTGTCGAGCAGCGTCTTCGCGGCTTGCAGATCCGCGGTGTCGAGGCCTTCGGTAAACCAGCCGAGGATTGGGGCGAGCAAGGCGGCCGCCTCTTGCGGCCGGCCCGGCTGCATGTTCGGATCGAACAGCTCGAAGCCCTGCCGATAGTGCGCAAGCGCCGGCTCGATCTTCCCCTGGTGGAACAGCGACGCACCGAGTGCCATGTGCCCGCCGACGGGGCGGGCCGCGTCGCCAAGCCGTTCGGCGACACGCAACGCCTCCTCAGCAAGATGCTGCGCCTTCTCCACCTCGAGTAGGTTCTGATGGTAGAGCTGCAGGCCGGCGAGCGCTGTGAGCTCCCGGGAGTGGTCCGCGAGCTGCCGACAGAGCTTCCGGACCCGCAACATCACGGTCAGCTGGCGACGTTCGGCCTCTGGCGCCGCAGCGATTGCGGCCGGCGCGGACGAAACCGGCGGGCAAGGTAATTGGCGCGGCGGCCGGCGCAAATGCCGGAGGCGGGATGTCGCTGGTCTCGAATAGGGCCGCGCCGACAAAGGCGAGCCCCTGTCCGCCCTCGTCCACCGCCAGCCGCTTGACGATCAGCTCGTGGCGGACATCCCCGAGGGTTTCGTCGTCGAGCCCGAATTCCTTCGTCAGCCGGCGATAGCTGACCCGCTTCTCCAGGCATAACACGCCAGCGACGAGGGCCAGGGTCTTCGAGAAGGTTATTAAAGTGCCTCCGGTGTGGTCCTACAAAGCGTAGGTCCTTCTTCCACCTTCAAAATGGCTGTGAGCTATTGCATGCGGCGGATCAGCTCAGCCCAGCGGTCGAGGACGGGGAGAATTTCGTCGGCCTTGGCCGAGGGCAGGCTGACCACCACGCGGTCGATGCCGCGATCGCAGTATAGCGTGAGGCGATCGAGATCTTCGGCGACCCCGAATACCGTCACCGGAACCTTGTCGAGGCTGCGCCCGGCCGCTGCCGCCATCTCTTTGAACTGCGGCAGGAAATCGGTCACATCGGCATATTGCGGGCGTCCGGCATGCGGGACCCAGCCGTCGCCATAGGCGAGAGCGCGCCGCGCCGCATACGGAAAAGCGCCGCCGACGATGACCGGCGGGTGCGGGCGCTGCACCGGCTTCGGCCAGGTCCGCATCTTCGGGAAGTCGACGAGTTCGCCGTGATATTCGGGCTCGGCCTCGGTCCAGATCGCCTTCATTGCCGCGACCCGCTCGCGCATCAGCTTGAAGCGCGTCTTAAACACCGTACCGTGATCCGCCATTTCCTCGGCGTTCCAGCCGCCGCCGACACCGAACAGAAACCGCCCGCGCGAGATCTGATCGATCGAGGCAACCAGCTTAGCGGTCTGGATCGGATCGCGCTGGGCGACGAGACATACTCCTGTGCCGATCTTCAGGGTCTTCGTCGCCACCGCCGCCGCAGTCAAGGTGACGAAAGGGTCCATCGCGTCGTAATATTTTTTGGGAAGCTCGCCGCCTTGCGGGAACGGCGTCGTCCGCGAGCTCGGGATGTGCGAGTGCTCGGGCGCCCAGACGGATTCGAAGCCGCGCTCCTCAAGCGCCCGGCCTAGCTCGGCCGGACCCATCGAATAATCGGTAAAGAACATCGCCGCGCCGAAATCCATCACTTCCCCCCAAAAAGCGCCGGCGCCGGCGCCGCCGTTCCGATCTAGGCGAGGCGCACCCTTACCGCTTCAGGCCCCTTGCGGCCCTCGGCGATGTCGACCAGCACCCGTTGGCCTTCATTGAGGGTGCCGATGCCGGAGCGCTCGAGCACCGAGGCATGGACAAAGGCGTCCTTGCCGCCGCCCTCGCGAACAATGAAGCCAAAGCCCTTTTGGGCGTTGAACCACTTCACCGTGCCCGCCTCCTCGACCGCCACCTCGGAGGTCTCATAAGACGGCCGGCCGGCGGCCGGGAACCCCGAACGTCGTGCAGCCGCCGGTGTCGCCGTGCTGCTGTCGACGCTGAGGACCTCGGTGACCTGCGGTCCCTTCTGCCCCGGCGAGACCCTAATCTCGAGGGTTTCGCCAGGCTGGACCGCGGTGATCCCGTTCCGCTCGAGGACGCTGGCATGGAGAAAGGCGTCGCCCGAACCGTCGGACAGCTCGACGAACCCGAATCCCCTTTCGGGCTTGAACCATTTGACGACGGCGCGGACCGGCGGTCCGGAGGGCGCCGCATCGAACCGGGGCGGACTGAAGCGTGGCGAGCTGCCGAACTCGCGCAAGTGCGGATCGTAACTATCATCGTCGAAGTCGCGGCGGCGCGGCTGACGGAAGTTCCTGTCTCTGATCAAGTCGGTTTCCTGTCGAGTCGAAACGCGGCCCGATTGAGACCGCGGAACTCGATTGTTCCAAAAAATCGCCCGGGACGCGAGTGCTTAATTTAAGCAAATGACGCGGGCCGTCCGAGATGGTTCGCGGGACGCACCCGACGCCGTCACAGGTCCAAAAAGCGGGCGCGTCATTGCCCATCCCGGAGCGCTGGCGTAGCGAATTTGCCAGCAATCGTAACGCCGAAATCCGACAGCCTCGCGCGAGAACGCCGGTCCGGCGAGATTGGCAACTCGGTTGCGGCGCTCCTGCGGCCCTGAGTGCCTGGCCGCTCAGTCGCACCCGCCGACCGGCGGATTGACCGCGCAATGCAAAGCGCATCGTTGCTTCGGCGCGCAGCGCCAAGAAATCGGGTGGGTGCTGCTCGGGAAATAGCAAACGCCCTGACAGTCGGTATCGGCCCCGAACGAGCGGGTGAGTTGGCTGACGACGCCCAGCGCCTGATCGTATTTCTGGATGCGCGTTTCGACTCGGCCGATATCGGGTTGCTCGGCGGTGATACGCTCTCTCGCCTGCTCGGCGACGGCGGGGCCGCCGATCAGAAATGCAGCGGCAATCGTCGCCAGTAGAGCCGAGGAGCGCATCTCTTCTTGTTCGGTCGGTATGGCGCGAGCGCGTCCTCGCGGCTTGAGACAATAGCCGCGACCTCGATCCCGGACAATCGGCAACGGCATGGTTTAGTCGTGGTGCTGCAAGGCTGGTGAGCCCGGCGAGCGGGTTGCCAGCCCCGAACCACGGCGTACAATCGCCCGGAAATCGATCGGCGGTTCTCCCGTGGAGGTCATGGCATGATTACAAAATTCGACAGTCTGTTCGCCGGGCACGTCGATATCGAAAATGTGGGCTATGGCGGCGTCCCGGTGAACGACCGGCGCTATCCCAACGAGCATCTCGCCACCGTCTTCGACAAGGCGCAGGCGATGGCGCAGCTGATGGATCGCTTGGGCTACAACACTTTCTGGATGGCCGAGCATCATTTCCAGCACGAGGGCTACGAATGCATCCCCAACGTGCTGATGATGGCGCTGCATCTGGCGCACCTGACCCGGCGGTTACGGATCGGCTGCGGCTTCAACATCACCCCGATGTGGCATCCGCTGCGGCTGGCCGAGGATTACGCCACCGCCGACATCCTCAGCGGCGGACGCATCACCTTTGGCGTCGGGCGCGGCTACCATACCCGCGAGGTCGAGACCTTCGGCTCGCCGCTGCTCGACCAGCCGGCCAATCGCGAACTCTTCGAAGAACAGGTCGACATCATCTTCAAGGCGTTCAACAACGAGACGTTTTCGCACAAGGGAAAGCATTACACCCTCCCGCCGCAGGTGCCCTATCGCGGCTACACCCTCGAAGAGCTGACCGTCGTGCCGCGGCCGTTGCGGCTGCCGGTCGAATGCTGGCAGCCGGTTCAGGGCGGGACCGAGCGGGCGCTCGATTTCATGGCCAAGCACGGCATCCAAGGCCTGATCGGCGGCGGCTCGGCCGAGGGCGGGGCGATGCACAAGGTCGTGGTCGACTGGCAAGCGGCGCATGCCCGCATCGGCAAGCACCTCGAACTGGGCGAGCGGCTGTGTTTCGGCTTCCACTTCTATATCGCCGACAACCGCGAGCAAGGCATCCGCGAGGCCGGGAAATACTACGAAGAAAACATGAAGATGTTTGGCGAGCTGCGGCTGGTGCGGGCGCTCAGCGACGAGCAGATCGAGATCATGCGCGATCCGAAGCGCGCACCCCATGCCAAGCTGCCGCGGATCGAGGACGCGATCGCCGCCGGCGGCGTGCTGTGCGGGTCGCCGGAGCAGATCATCGAGCATTTGAAGGCGCTCGAACGGCGCTATCCGGGGCTCGACCGGGTATCAGTCAGCCTCAGCGTCGGCGTGCCCAAAGCCGTCGCCCTCGAACAGCTCGAGCGCTTCGGCAAGGAGGTCATGCCGGCCTTCGCCCAGGCAAAGACACCGGAGCTGGTGCCGGCTCAGTAACGCTCGCGATCCGCGATCAGCGGCCGCGAAACAGTCGGCCGCCGGTCGTGGGGCGGGGAACCCCGGTCGTCGAGGGCAGGCTGAGCGGCAGCCCCGCTATCGAGCGGACTGCGAGATAGGCGAAGGCTTGCGCTTCGAGCGCGTCGCCATTCCAGCCGACCGCTTCGACCGGGCGCACGGGGACGCCGAGCCGGCGAGCCAGTGCCATCGATCAGTGTCGGGTTGTGTCGCCCGCCGCCGCAGACCAGCCACTCGCGGGCCGGGGCCGGGAAATGCCTGCAACCCGCCACGACCGCGGCGGCCGTCATCTCGGTCAGGGTGGCGGCGCCGTCTTCCAGCGAAAGACCCTCGGGCATGGCATCGCGGAAATCGTCGCGGTCGAGCGATTTCGGCGGCTTGCGGGCGAAGAAAGGCCGCTGCAGAAAGCGCGCGACATGCGCCTCGGAAGCGCGTCCGGCGCCGGCGAGCACGCCACCGAGATCGGCTGCAGCGCCGGTATGACGCCGCACCCAGTCGTCGATCAGCGCATTGCCGGGGCCGGTGTCGAAAGCGAGGATGTCTGCCGCCCCGGCGATCCCCCCGCTGCCGATCCCCCCGCTGCCGATCCAAGTCACATTGGCGACGCCGCCCAGATTGAGCACCGCGAGCGGCTTTGGCAGCGCCGCGGCGAGAGCGGCGTGAAACAGCGGCGCCAACGGCGCGCCCTCGCCGCCGGCGGCGACATCGGCCGAGCGGAAATCCCCCACGACATCGATCCCGATCCGGAGCGCCAGTTGAGCGCCGGCCCCCAGCTGCCAGGTGCGCCGCTCGGCCGGGCGATGCAGGATCGTGTGGCCGTGCAGCCCGACGATGTCGGCCGTCGTACCCGGATGGCGCGCGAGAAACTGCTCGACTGCTTCGGCATGCAGTCCGGTGAGCTCGGCTTCGACCTCGCCGGCCGGGCCAACGCCGCCGAGTACCGAGCGCAGCCTTTCACGAAATACATCAGGATAGGGGATCGTCAGAGCCGGGCCGCTGATCACGCGCTCGCGGCCATCTGTTTCGATCATCGCGACATCGATGCCGTCGAGCGAGGTGCCGCTCATCAGCCCGATCGCGCGCCGCACCCCCTCCCTTTCCTCCCCCGCACGCGGGGGAGGGTCAGGGTGGGGGCGGGAGTGTTGTGGTTCGGGGGGCGTGCCTATGTTAGATGACGGCGCCATGTCAAAACCCCGCTCCGCCTTTCTCGCCACCGCGCTCGAACGCGGTTTTGTCCATCAATGCACCGATATCGACGCGCTCGACGACCGGATGAGCGCCGGCCGCGTCACCGCCTATGTCGGTTACGACTGCACCGCCGACAGTCTGCATGTCGGCAGCCTGTTGTCGATCATGCTGCTGCGGCTGCTGCAGAAGAACGGGCACAAGCCGATCGTGCTGATGGGCGGCGGCACCACGCGGATCGGCGACCCCTCGTTCCGGGATGCGGCGCGGCCATTGCTCGACGATGCCGAGATTGCCCGCAACATGGCGGGTATCCGCAAGGTTTTTACCAGGTTTATCGATTTCGGTGACGGTCTCGAATGACGCAGTGATGGTCAACAACGCCGATTGGCTAGACGAATTGCGCTATATCCCGCTGTTGCGCGACGTCGGGCGACATTTCTCGGTCAATCGCATGCTGACCCAGGACAGCGTGCGATTGCGGCTCGAGCGCGAGCAGCCGCTGAGCTTTCTCGAATTCAACTACCCGATCCTGCAGGCCTACGATTTCGTCGAGCTGGCGAGGCGCTTCAATTGCGAGGTGCAGATCGGCGGCTCCGACCAATGGGGCAACATCGTCGGCGGGGTCGAGCTGGGCCGGCGCATGGACGGGCGCACCCTGTTCGGGCTTACGACGCCGCTGCTGACGAGCGCATCGGGCGACAAGATGGGCAAGACCGCGCAAGGGGCGGTATGGCTCAACCCCGAGCGGCTGTCGCCCTACGAATACTGGCAGTTCTGGCGCAATGCCGAGGATGCCGATGTCGGCCGTTTTCTGCGCCTTTTCACCGAATTGCCGATCGATGAGCTCGCCCGGCTGGAAGCCCTCGAAGGCGGCGAAATCAACGAGGCGAAAAAGATCCTCGCCACGGAGGCGACGGCATTGTGTCACGGCCGCGAGGCCGCCGAGGCGGCGGTAAGGACGGCTCAGGCCGTATTCGGTCGGTTGAGCAGCAGCATGCCCAATTTCGAGCTCGACGCCACGGCTGTGGTTGGGGGTATGACGGCACTGCCGCAGACGAAATTGCCGCGCGATCTGCTTCGAGCGCGGGATTGCGGTCTTCGAATTGTTCAGCCGCGCCGGGCTCGCAGCGTCTAACGGCGAGGCCGGCGGCTGATCCGCGGCGGCGGCGCGCGCATCAACGACGCCATCGTCGAGGACGAAACCCGCGTCGTCGGGCTCGGCGATCTCGGGCCCCGACGGGGCGCTAAAGCTCAGCGCCGGCCGTAAGCGCCATGTCCTCGTCCGCCCGGGTTAATCCACAACGTTACAACTCGTCATGCCCGGGCTTGTTCCGGGCATCCACGCGCCACCGAATGGTGCTGTGGAGTGGAAGTCGTGGATGGCCGCGACAAGCCCGGGCATGACAAAAATGAACTTGTCGTGGTCAATCCGAATAGCAGCAGTTACGACGGCATCGGGCCCATGAAGTCGCGCTTGCCGATCTCGATGCCGAGCGAGCGCAGGATGTTGTAGGCCGTCGTCGTGTGGAAATAAAAATTCGGCATCGCCAAGTGATAAAGATAGACCTGGGCGCGAAAATGGCGCGGCTGGCCGCCCTGGACGATCGTGACCTGCGAATCTTCCTTGCCGTCGAGCTGGTCGGGACGCAGGCCTTTCAAGAAATCGATGGTCTTGTCGAGCCGCGACTGCATCTCGGCCCAGCTGTTGTCGATCGCCGGTAGCTGCGGCACCTCGACGCCGGCGGCGCGCCCGGCTCCGAAAGCATGCTCGCTCGCTTGGCGGACTTGGCGGGCCAAGGTGAACATGTCGGGGTACAGCCGCAAATTCAGCACGGTGGCCTCATCCCATTTCTTCTCGGTCGCGTGCTTCTGGGCCTTGTCGAGCGTTCCTTTCAAGCCGGTGAGCAGCTGCAGAAACACCGGCACCGATGCGTGGTACATGCTGATGGCCATGTCGCGGTCCTCCTCGGGTTGGTAAAGGTGAAGCCGGCAGCATCTTAACCGCGCTCGGGACGGGCGTGAAGGCGCGATCGGTCGCCGCGAACCGCGGAGCCCTCGACGATCACGCCGGCGGGATCTAGTCTCTGGCGGTCAAAGCGAGAGGAGGTGCCGCGCGTGGCCAGAGAACGGCGTCTCGGAGCGCGTCAGGTCGAGGAGATCTTTCTCGCCTTCGCCGAGGCCATGCGCGAACTGCCGCCCGATATCGAGGCCGGCTGGCTCGACGCCCAGGGCGATCTCAGGCTGGCGCCCGACATCGCCCGGAAATTGCGCACGGCGCGCCGCGTGCGCCAGCTGCTGCAGGAGTTGCGGCAGCACGACAGCGAAGATGGCGGCTCCGAGGGCGGAGGCGCTCGCTAACGTCCGTCCGGGCCGGCGACGATCCGGTGATCGTGCAGCCGGCCGATCTCGGCCCGGCGACAGGCCAAGCACTTCAGCGAGAACGAGGTCGGTATGTTCGCCGAGAACAGGCGCCGGGCGCGGCGGCAGGCGTGGCGCAGCCGCAAAGTCGAGCGGCAGGCCCGGCATCAGGTAAGGCCCGATCCCGGGCTGCTCGACCTCGGCAAAGAGCGGATTCGCCGCCGAGCAGCGCGGGTCGTCCTGCACCAGCTGAAGAAAGTCCTGGAACTGCCCCCACAGAACCCCGGTCCCGGCAAAGGCTTGGCGGATCTCGTCGAGGCTGCGGCCGGCGCACCATCGGCCGAGCAGGGCGGCGATCATGTCGCGCGCCTCGTAGCGCCCGGCTTCGGTGTCGAGATCGACCTCCATCATCGTTCCGATCATCGCCAGCCGCTCGGTCAGCCCGGTCGCCTGGCCCAACGCGCGCCATTGCCGCGGGGTCAGCGCGATGATCATGACCCGCCGCCCGTCTGCGGTGGCAAAATCGCGGCCAAAGCTGCCGTAAAGATCGTTGCCGATCGCCGGCCTTGCATGACCGTTGACCTGGACGTCGCCGATATAGCCGAGGTTGCCGACGGTCGCGAGCATCACGTCCGACAACGCCGCCACCACCTCCTGCCCCTCGCCGGTGCGCGCGCGATGCCGCTCCGCCGCCAGCAGGCCGGTCGCGAGATAGAGCCCGGCGGCGATGTCCCAGGCCGGCAGCACATGGTTGACCGGCAGGCCGCCGCCCGCCCCGGTGACCAGCGGAAACCCGCTCGCCGCGTTGACCGTGTAGTCGACCGCGGCCGAGCCGTCGCGGTTGCCTGTCAGGCGCAGCACGATCACATCGGCGCGCCCGGCCTTGAGGCTGGCAAAATCGAGACCGCGCAATGGCGGCAGATTGCTCAGCAGGATGCCGGCGCCGGGGCCGGGCGCGGTGACCAGGGCGCGGGCGATCTCGCGGCCCTCGGGCTTGTCGAGCGCCAAGCGCCAAGCGAGCGCTTGGCCTTGTTGAGCCCGGCCCAATAGAGGCTCGCGCCGTCCTTGGTCACCGGCCAGCGGCGAAAATCGATGCCGCCGCCGATCGGGTCGATGCGGATCACGTCGGCGCCCATCTGCGCCATCGTCATCCCGCCCAGCGGAGCGGCGACAAAAGCCGAGATCTCGACGATGCGCAGATCGTGAAGCAGCCGGTTCATGCCCCATCCTGTCGAGGCGCGGGTGCCCCGGCAAGGCGTAAAGGCGGCAGCGGCCTCGCAACGGTAAATTCCCGTAGAACCGGGAAAATAACCGGGAAGTTTGTCGATTTTCGCCGTTCTGGACCCAGTCGACCACCAAAACAGTGCGATAAATCAATCGGTTACGAGCGAATTCCCGTCGCCGAGTAACCGGGAATTTTTTCGGCCTAACCGGGAATTATTTTGCCCGAACCGGGAATTGACGGGAATTGGCGCAGCGGAGACAGGCAAGCGCCACCGCCGCAGGGCGTCTGATAAATCTCGTGCCACGCCGATCCGCCACCTCCTCGTCAGAATGCTCGCGAAATCGCCAGCTCGGACCCGGCGGGCATCGTAGCGCAGGATTGTGGCGAGAACGCCGTTGGTCCGGGCAGCCGGGCTCGGGGGTGTCGCGGCTCTGCCGGAGGCATGTCGGCACGTTCCATAGCATCTCCGGCGTCCGGCAACACCCTTGCGCCAGGTTTCCTCAGCGAGAACAATGAGCCGTGAACCGATAAAATCGCGGTCACGCCGCCAAGGGGAGAGAGTGCCATGGACCTCGGATTGCAAGGCAAGCATGCGATCGTGACCGGCGGCAGCCGGGGCATCGGCAAAGCCATTGCGCGGGAATTGGCTCGCGAAGGGGTCGATGTGGCGATCGTGGCGCGCAACCAGGGGGATCTGGAGGCGACGGCGCGGGAGCTGGCTGCCGCAGACGAACCGGCGCATCATTCCCCTCGCAGCCGATGTCACCAGCAAGGAGCAGGTGGACCACATGGTCGCCGAGGCGGCGCGGCAACTGGGCGGCCTGCACATCCTGGTCAACAGCGGGTCGGCGCCGGGGGGCTCGGCCACCGCGACCGGCCCGATCGAAACCGTCGTCGACGAGGATTTGATCGAGGATTTCAACGTGAAATATGTCGGCGCGCTGCGCTGTTCCCGCGCGGTCATCCCGTTCATGAAGACGGCGGGCTGGGGCCGCATCATCAACATCAGCGGCGGCAACGCCCGCAACGCCGGCAATCTCAGCGGCGGCGCCCGCAATGCCGGCCTGGTGCACATGACAAAAACGCTGGCGGTCCAAATGGGCCGTCATGGGATCACGGTCAATTGCATCCATCCCGGCACGACCCGCACCGAGCGCACGCCGAGCCTGCTCGCCGCCCGCGCCGCCCAGCTGGGCGTATCCCCGGAAGAGGCGGAGCGGCGGGACTTCGCTCCGGACTCGCCGCGCGGCAATGCCATCTGCCGCATGGTGGACGCCTCGGAGGTCGCGTTCGTCGCGGTCTTCCTGGCCTCGGAAAAGGCCTGGGCGGTCTCCGGCGAGCTGGTGTCGGCAGGCGGCGGGGCCGGGCGGTCGGTATATTACTGAGCAGCGATTCGGCCGCGTCTCGCATTGATTTCAACACGGGAGGCGGTCCTGCGCTCGGCGTGATTTGTGACCTGTTCTGATCGCTGGCGGCCGACGGTCTGGCTGGCGCAAACAATCAGGTCGTAGGATGGGTTAACCGAAGGGAAGCCCATCATTCCTCGAAACACCGGGATGATGGGCTTCGCGATGCTCAGCCCATCTTACGCGCTACTGATGCAGTCGGTGCATCGCCGCCAAACTCAAGGTAAAAATATAGAATATGGCACGGGAGGAGACGCGACGATGAGCGCAGCGGAGGAAGTTAGCGATCAAGCACCGGAAGCGATTCCCGCCGAGGATGTTCTGGAGGAATTGATTTTCAAGCAAGACCTCAACGAAGTTCACTTGCTGATCGATTTTGTCTCGGGTCGGGCGGACCGTTCGCTAAGCACCTTGTCGATGCGAGACCCAGGGGATCCGGCAAAGACAATGACCTCCGTAGAGATCATCAAAGCGATCGCCGAGATGCGCTACCCTCCGAAAGGCACAGATGCGGTCAATGCTCGGAATGCCGCCATTCTGTTGGTTGCAAAAGACCAACTAAGTGCCTTGGCGACACCCGCGACGGGCCTGACCATTGCTTATACTCGGCTGTTCATAGGAGAGGAGGCGGGTGTGCCATGGTCTGACCGTCGCCGACGGGCTGCGCCGGGGCAAAACCGCGCGCGGGATCGCGATATTCGGATCGATCTGGCACAACGAAGCTTTCCCGCCCTTCAAGCCCATGCCTCCAAGTTTCGTCGGTGGCGCGACTGGCTGGCCCTCCTCTCGCTGTTTTGGCTTGCCCTGACCGCTCTAGCGTATTGGGATGCCGGCCTGGGGCGGACCGCATTGGAGCGGCTCGATCTGGATTGGAAGTTAGTTGTAGAGGAATTGAACAACAATCCCGCGCTGATACGCTGCGAGGTAGGAAGGACTGAATTTGCCGAACGGGCTGAGGATTTGCCGTCAGATGATAATGCGCTCCGAGGACAGTTCGCATGCCGGAAGTATAATTACCTGAGAGTGGTAGCGCAGGCGGCCGGCCAGGAAGTAAACGCCGTGTTCCACTGTGGAAACATGGGGCTCGCCCGGCTACCACACGTCTGGTGTTGGAACTGGTTGTTGTCCGGTAACGCGGTAAATCGGAACACATACGTTAATAATTCCGAATCTGCGCCAGGGAACGCACGCCAAGTGCAAGCTCCAGCACTAGCGACGGCGGAAACAGCAGGTCAGACGCTCGGTCAGGCACCAGCGGGTATCGGAATTCAAGTTTCACAATATGCCAAGGCGAACGTGGCATACTGGCAGACTGCTACCGCGATATTATCGGTCTTTACTGCTTACATTCTGCCGATAATGTTTGCGCTGCTCGGCACGCTGATCGGCGCATTCCGCGCGATCCTCAATCGCATCGGGGCCAACGAACTGTCGCCACGCGATCTGGTACGGATGCAGATCGGTATCCCGACCGGATTGGTCGCCGGCATTGCTGTCGGGCTGTTCCTCGGCCCGTCCTCAGTTCCGGTGCAAGGGGCAGGCGGCCTTTCCGGCCAGCTGACCCTGACCGCCAGCGGCTTGGGCTTCCTCGCTGGATATGCGAGCCAGAGTTTCTTTGGCTTTCTCGATAACATGATCCGCAACATATTCCCCTCCGGCTCAACCGCGAATGCCTCAATGCCAGCTCCCAAGGCCCAAGCCTAAGAGGCTAGCGAGGCTCCCAACCTTTGAGCTGCCCGCGGGGGCACAAGGGATTTGAACCGCATTTCCCGGGTGAGGGGGCGATTTTGAACGGGTTTGTGCGAAGCTGACGTAAAATTCAGCATGCGGCGGCGGTCGTACGCCGCGGTTGTCACGAAGGGCAGCCTCTGCCCGGCATAGATGCCGATGAATCGGTGACCGTTCGCTGATTCGGCAAATTTACTGGCGTCAGGTCTGGCGTTGGCGATCAAGATTTATGCGAAGACGACGCTGAAGGAGATACAGGATCGGGGGGTGATGACGCCGGAGATTTATTTCGGAGAGTTCGCCAGAAGCTGAGTAAGCGTCGCGATCCTACCAGCATATACCTTGTAGTTGCTGGATGCGAGCTCGCGATAAATGGTCAAGGCCTCGCTGAAGGCCTTGTCGGCCTCGGCCAGGCGGCCGGTGTTCCAGTAGAGGACTCCGAGATTGTTGAGCGTCCAGGCGACATCGGGCCGGTAGGCGCCGGGGTCGTGGGCGGCGAGATCGCGATAGATGGTTAGCGCCTCGCTGTAGGCCTTGTCGGCCTCGGCCAGGTGGCCGGTGTCGCTGTAGAGGACTTCGAGATTGTTGAGCGTCAAGGCGACATCGGGCCGGTAGGCGCCGGGGTCGTGGGCGGCGAGATCGCGACGGATGGTCAGCGCCTCGCTGTAGGCCTTGTCGGCCTCGGCGAGGCGGCCGGTGGTCCGGTAGAGGGTTCCGAGATTGTTGAGCGTCAAGGCGACAACGGGCCGGTAGGCGCCGGGGTCGTGGGCGGCGAGATCGCGACGGATGGTCAGCCCCTCGCTGTAGGCCTTGTCGGCCTCGGCCAGGTGGCCGGTGTCGCTGTAGAGGGTTCCGAGATTGCTGAGCGTCCAGGCGACATCGGGCCGGTAGGCGCCGGGGTCGTGGGCGGCGAGATCGCGATAGATGGTTAGCGCCTCGCTGAAGGCCTTGTCGGCCTCGGCCAGGTGGCCGGTGTCGCTGTAGAGGGTTCCGAGATTGTTGAGCGTCAAGGCGACATCGGGCCGGTAGGCGCCGGGGTCGTGGGCGGCGAGATCGCGATAGATGGTTAGCGCCTCGCTGTAGGCCTTGTCGGCCTCGGCCAGGTGGCCGGTGTCGCTGTAGAGGACTCCGAGATTGTTGAGCGTCAAGGCGACATCGGGCCGGTAGGCGCCGGGGTCGTGGGCGGCGAGATCGCGACGGATGGTCAGCGCCTCGCTGTAGGCCTTGTCGGCCTCGGCGAGGCGGCCGGTGTCGCTGTAGAGGATTCCGAGATTGTTGATCGTCAAGGCGACAACGGGCCGGTAGGCGCCGGGGTCGTGGGCGGCGAGATCGCGACGGATGGTCAGCGCCTCGCTGAAGGCCTTGTCGGCCTCGGCGAGGCGGCCGGTGTCGCTGTAGAGGACTTCGAGATTGTTGAGCGTCAAGGCGACAACGGGGCGGTAGGCGGCGGGGTCATGAGCGGCGAGGTCGCGGGACATTTGCAAAGCAGCAATCCAGCCTCTCTCTGCTTCGGCGTATTGCCGCTCGCTATAGGCCGCCCGGGCATATTCGCTCGTGTACTGCATATTGTGTGGCCGCAACTGATACGCCTGCGCATAGTCCGGCAGCGCATCGACCATGCGGAACTGCAAGGCGAAGATGATCGCGCGAGCGAAATGATCCTGCGCAGCGCGGTCCACGTTCGCTTCATCGGAAGCGATCAGCCGATCATAAATCTTGCGTGCTTCGTCCAGCTTGCCCTCATGCAACAGGTCTTGTGCGGTTCGAACGAGTGTTGCGTCCTCGCCGGTTGCCGCTAGCTGCCGCCGCGCTTCGGTGAGTTGCCCGTTCAGTTCGTTATATTTCCGTGCCCATTCATTGGCCTCAGCGGTCTTCTGCTGAAGGTTAAGGTCCATCCGATCAAGGTCGTCGTTGAGCCGCTTCATAGCTCGTGGATCGACGCCGTTGCAGATGAAGGTGTTGTTGTTGCCACTCTGAATTGGACTGCACCACCCGGCGGTTGACTGCTCGGCGGCGGCAGCCGGCGCCGTTCCAGCGAACATCATGATTACCCACACGACGCTGCGTCTCATCGCCCCACCGGACCATTGTAGATTGCTTTGTTGCCGCTGCCGCTCTGGATAGGTGATCCGGGTCCTTCAGTATGCTGATAATTCGACGAATGATGCGCTGGTTGCCAATGCGCGGGAGACCAAAAATACAGAACGATGAACACAGCTAAGCCGCCGCCCGCCCGCAACGCCCACTTGGTCCCGGCTTTCATGTTCAGGTCAAGGAAGCCCGGGATTACCCCGCCTACTCCGCCGCCCGCGAGTGCCAGCACGATACGCAGAATTCGAAGCGCCGGTCGTCTAAGCCGTTACCCATGAAGGCCAGCACCAGAACCACCGCCACGAAGACGCAACCAAAGGCAAAGGCGAGCCAGATACCAAGCCGGCGCTCCCCGTCCTGTGCACCGGCGACCGCTCTCATTCGCTTCCCCCCTGTACCCTTCCGACAAATGGTAAGGTCGATCGGGAGCCTTTCAAAGAGCTATACCCCCAGAAGTTTCTATCCTGCTCGCCGGCGGCACTCACACGCAGAAGTCAAGATTGAGGGGTTATGCCGGCGGCCGGTGGCGGCAAGCCGTCGCGAATGTTAAGACGGAACTCCTGGTTCAGGATTGTGTCGGAGATGCCGGCAGTGTGCGGTTGAACGTATTTCAGGTCTCGGGCGTCGGAATTCGTTCGCTGTCGGCGGCGCCGGACGCGTTCGGGCTGGCCGAAGTTATTGCGCCGTACGGGGATTGAGGCGGGTCGCGATCGCGCTGCCGGTCGGCCGCATGCAATTACTCGCCGACGATGGATCTGTTCGGCTCCTACTTTCCGGCCTGGATGCTGTGCGCGGCAGCCGGCATCGTCGCCACCGTCATCATCCGGCAAATCCTCGCGGTGGCCGGCATCAACGACTACGTTGTCGCTCCGCTGCTGACCTACGCCGGCCTCGCGGTGTCTGCTACGTTGCTCGCCTGGCTGATCTGGTTCGGTCACTGAGGGATGGCGCCGCTCCGCAAGGCGCTCGGCGTCCTGGTCAGCCTCGTCGCGCTGGCCGGCGTCCTGGTGACCGGGGCGCTCGCAATCCGCCGGATCGACCAACGGCCGCGTACCGACGACGCCTATCTGCAGGCCGACCTCGTCCACATGGCGCCGGATGTCAGCGGCCGGATCGTCGAGCTCGACGTGCGCGACAACCAGGCAGTGCACAAGGGCGAGGTGCTGTTCCGGATCGACGCGGAGCCTTACCGATTCCGCGCCGACCAGGCGCGCGCGGCGGTTCTCGGCCTGGAGGCCAAGGTCGCCCTGACCGCTGACCAGGTCGCGGCGCAGACCTCCGGGGCGGGCGCCGCCGCGCGCGGCGTCGGCAGCGCCGAAGCGCAGCGGGTGCTCGCTTCGAGCACGCTGGCGCGGATAGAGCCTCTGCTCGGGCGCGGCTTCGTCACCGCACAGCAGGTCGACCAGGCGCGCACCGCGCAGCGCACCGCGCAAATCGCGCTGCAACAAGCGCAGCTGCAGGCGGACGAGGCGCGCCAGGCCATCACCAACACCAAGCCCACCGAGGCGGAGCTGGAAGGCGCGCGCGCCACGCTCGCCCTTGCCGAGCGCGACCTGAACAAGACGGTCGTGCGGGCGCCTTGCGATGGCCGGATCACCGCGCTCGACATTGCCGCCGGGGAGTTCGCGGCCGTCGGCGTCCCGCTGTTCACGATCATCGACACCGAGCACTGGTATGCGATCGGTAATTTTCGCGAGACCGACCTCGCGGGAATGAGGCCGGGGCAGCGGGCGACCGTCTACGTGATGGCGCAACCGCGCCGTCCGCTGCGCGGCGAGATCGACAGCCTCGGCTGGGGCGTGGCGTCGGATGTGAGCGCCACGTTCGGCGGACTCCCGCATGTCGAGCGCACGCTCAACTGGGTGCGGATCGCCGCCCGCTTTCCGGTTCGCATCCTGCTCGACGCGCCACCCGACAACCTGATGCGCTTTGGCGCCTCGGCGGTGATCGTGATCGAAAAATGAACGCGCCCGCCGCGAGTCGAGGCCGGGCGCCGGATGTCGACGAGGGTGACGCGCGCGACCTCGTTGCAGTGCTGCGCCGCGAGCTGCGTCCGACCCCCGGCCGGCTCGGCGACTGTCTGCGCATCGTCATCGTGCTGCTGGTAGTCGTCGCCATCGCGGAGACGTTTCGCATTCCCGAGATTGCCCTCTCGGGCTATATCGTTCTGTTCCTATCGGGTCGCGAGGCGGTCACGACGATCCTGACGGCGCTGCTCGCAGGTATCGCCGTCATCCTGGCGATTTTCGTGACGATCGCCGTCTTCATGCTCAGCCTGTCGGAACCGGCGCTGCGGATTCCGCTGATGGCGGCAATGACCTTCGTCGCGATGTTTCTGTCGCGGACCGCGACGCCGGGCCGGTGTTCTTCGTCGCCGGTTTCATCGTTGCCTACGGCCTGACCTTGGGCGACCAGGTGCTCGGCCTCGCGCTGCAGCCGGCGACCGCGGGCAATGCGGAGCAGTTCGCGTTGCCGGAGATCGTCTTCGTCCCGCCGGAAGAAGCGCTGGTGCGTTTTCTCCTGTGGCTGAGCCTGGCCGTCGCGCTGCCGATCGCGCTGTTGATCGCCGCCAACCTGCTGACCGGGCGAGACCCGGCGCTCCTCCTCCGGCGCGGGCTCGGCGATCGGTTGGCGACGGCAGCGCGCTTTTGCGCGGGCGAGAGCGGAGCGGAGAGCCGCCTCGAAGCCCAAGCCTTCGAAGGCACGGCGGAGCTGCGCAAGTTGCACCATCTCGCCGGCATGCTGAACCGCGGCCGACGCCGCCCGGTCTGGGGCGCGTCGCTGATCGACGAGATCGGCCGGCTCGGCCTGCTGCTGCTCGCCTGGCTGCGCGTCGCGGGCGATGCGCGCAAGCCCCTGGTCTCGGCGGCGAGCGTCTGCCGTGCGGCGGAACGTGCGCTGCAGGACCGAGCGGCCCCGATCCCCGAACCGGTCACCATCACCGCGACCGGCGCCGCCCAACCGGTGGCCGACCGGATCTCGCGCACGCTGCGAGAGATCCGCGAGACACTGGCTGGAACGGCGGCGAGCAAGGAAGCCGAAGACGCCGCGCGATCGCCGCGACGGCTGCTGGCGGCGGATGCGTTCACCAACCCGGAATACGCCCGCTTCGCCCTCAAGGTCACGCTGGCGGTGATGATCAGCTATTTCGCCATGAGCCTCGCCGACTGGCCGGGCATTCACACCTCTGTGATCACCTGCCTTCTTCGTCGCGCTCGGCACCGTCGGCGAGACGCTGCACAAGGCGACGCTGCGCTTCACCGGCTGCCTAATCGGCGCCGGGCTCGGCCTCGGTGCGATCCTGCTGCTGATGCCTGACATGACCGATCTTGGCGACCTGCTGCTGCTGCTGGCGCCGGTGACCTTGCTCGCCGCCTGGGTCGCCAGCGGCAGCGAGCGCATCTCCTATGCCGGCCTGCAGATCAGCCTCGCCTTTTATCTTGTCGTGCTGCAGGGCTACGGCCCGACGATCGACATGTATACCGCAAGGGACCGCACCATCGGCATCCTGTTCGGCAATATCGTGGTCTTCGTAATATTCACGACGATTTGGCCGGTGAGCGTGGCCAATGTGGTGCGCACGAACCTCGCCAACGCATTGGAGCAACTGGCGGCGCTGGTGGGATTGGCTGCCCGCGCCGATGGCGAGGTTTCGCAGGCCGCTCGGTCCGCGGCCGACATGGCGTTCGGGCAGGCTATCGGTCAGGCCCGCGCGGTTCTGGTCAAGGATCGGTTCGAAACGAGCGAGGTGCGGCGCGTCGCCGGGCGGCGGATCGACGCGACCATTGTGGAGCAGGTGGGTTGGCTGTTCATCCCCGTCTCGGCGGTTCTCGACCTGAGCGCAGATCTGGATTGGCGCGAACTGCCGGATGCGATGCGCGACGCGATCTCCACGCATCACAGGGCGCTCGCAGCATGGTTCCAGGCGGCGGCGTCATGGGTGCGCAGCGGCGCGGGAGCGGGCGCGGTGGTAGGCGGCCTGCCCGAACCGCCGGCCCTATCCGGCCCGGGTGATCACCTTGCGGCGCTCGCGACATGGTACGGCGTGCTGCACCAGGACATCCGCAAAATTCTCGACGAGGTGGGTCCGCAACCGCAGCCGGTGATCGCGCCGGCGGTCGGAGATGCATTCCATGCTGCCGGCTAGGTTCCGGCGCATTGCCTTGGCCGGGTGCGCGATGCTTGGCGCCTGCAACGATACGAGCGACCTCGCGCCGGCGTCGCCCGACACCCCCTGGCATGTCCAGTTATCCGAAGAGGCGCCGGCGGCGCCCACATCCGCCAGCGGCGGACCCCGGCGATTCACGGTGCCACCGAACACGGCAGTCCAGTTGCCGTCGCCCGCCGACATCGACCCCAACCATCTGTATTCGCTCGTCGAACTGATCGATATCGCCCAGCGCCGCAACCCGGCAACGCGCGTCGCGTGGGAGCAGGCGCGACAGGCGGCGATCAATGTCGGCATCGCGCGCGCCGCTTATCTTCCGGCCCTGACGGCGAGCGCGATCGTTGGCTGGGAGCACGCCGTATTCCCCTTCCCCAGCAACCTCGTTCCCCAAGGCTTCATCACTGCCAATGCCCAGGAAGCATTCCCGCAGCTCACGGTAAATTATCTACTGCTTGATTTCGGCGGCCGCGCCGCCGCGGTCGAAGCGGCGGGCCAACTCTCGATCGCCGGGAACGTGGCGTTTACAGCGGCGCATCAGCAACTGATCTTTAACGTGGCCCGCGCATATTTCACGTTGGACGGCGCCGATGCCGCATTGCGCGCGGCGCGGCAAGGCTTGGCCGATGCCAAGGTGGTGCAGCAATCCGCCGAGGCGCTGTTCGGGCGCGGCCTCGACACAATCGTTGACGTGCAGCTCGCCCGCCGCGGGACGGCCCAGGCGCAGTACGATCTCGCGCAGGCCGACGCCGCTCAGCACGACGCGATGTACACCTTGCTTGCGGCGATGGACCTGCCGCCGATCACGAAGCTGAGGGTGGCGGGCGCCTCAGAGCGCCCACTGCCGCCGCGTACCGCGCGCACCGTCGACGACATGCTCAGTGAGGCGCTGCGGCGGCGGCCCGACCTGCTGGCTGGGGTGGCGCAGCTGCGCGCGACCGATGCTGAAATCGCGGCCGCACGCTCCGCTCTACTTCCGAAAATTTCGCTGAGCGCCAACGTGCAGGGGAATATCGGTCAGCTCAGCGTCGACAATTCGCCCTACTTAGGGGTCACCAAGCCGCAGGGCGCGGCGTTGCTGAAGTTCGAATGGCCGCTCTACGAAGGCGGATTGCTGCAGAACAAGTTGAGCATCGCCCAGTCAAAGCGCGAGGAGGCCTCGGCCGCGCTGAAGGAACGCACCGACCAGGCTTTGCGCGAGGTGGCGCTCGCCTACGACCAGGTCGATACCGGGCTACAGCAATACGATGCTGCCATTGCACTGCAGACCGCATCCGAGGCGGCCTTTCACAGCGCCAGCGATTCCTATGCGCACGGCGTCGGCACGTTGACCGATGCGACCTCGGCGCAAACGGGGCTTGCCACGGCGCGCGCCGCGGTGACCCGGGCCCACGCACAGTCGCTGATAAACGCGGCAGCGCTTGCCTTTGCGACCGGCCAACTGACGTCAAGCGCGGATTTCGACACTGTGACTTCCCGGTAATCCAAGCGCGTGCTCTCAATTTCAGTGGTCTCAGTTCCCCAGCGGACCCTTCGTGCAAGCAATGCAAAAATGGCATGAATTCGTCGATCCCTGATACAACACAGAAAGACTGCGTCGCCTTTTGAACATTGGGTGCATTGGCCGGAGCACGATCCGCTGTCTCAGGCCAGAGCACGGCGGCTTGGGCTGCGCTGTTCCATCATCGCGGAGAGTGAGCGGCGCGCCACCCCGGCAGGGTCGAAATTGCCGTCATCGAGCCAGAGCCTTGATGATCTCTCGGACCTCCGGCCATTCATCATCGAGGATCGAGTACCACGCCGTGTCGCGGTTCCTGCCCTTGAAAATCATGTGGTTATAGAACACCCCCTCGAAACGGAAGCCGAGCCGCCTTGCCGCGTTGCGGGATTTGACATTCAGCGCATTGCAGCGCCACTGCATGCGGCGATAACCGAGGTCGTCCATGGCATAACGCGAGAAGCATGAACAGCGCCTCGGTCGCAGCACGCGTCCGTTGCAGTTCCGGGCTGAACCAGATGCCACCGATCTCGATGACCCCATCCAAGGGATGGATGTCGAGATAGGCTGCCATTCCGCCTGCCGTGCCGGTGTTCTTTGGCCGCAGCGCGAACCAGACATAATCGAAGGTGGCGGCCCAACCGCGCAATGATGCCGTGAAGGCTGCCTCATCCAGCCATGGCCCCCAGGGAAGATAATCCCAAATTCGCAGCGCTTCGCCGGAACCGTGTCCCGCCTTGTAGAGCTCCGCGGCATGGATCGCAGGGTCGAGCGGCTCCAGGTCGATGTGCCGGCCGAGCAGCGGGGTTCGCGCCGGTATCAGGCCGTTCGGCGGATTTGCAATGAGCCGGCCCGAGAGCGGGCGCGGGAATGGTTGTTCGAGCTTGTCATCCATGATTGCAGGGTAGCGAGCGACCGGACGGATATAAAGGCCCGGTATGGGTTAGCGACGGGAACTGCGGGGGATGATCGACGCGCGCCGGGCCGCATAAAAGGCGTCAGGTTCGGATCGGACGGAGCCATTGGCGCAGCTATTCCGGATTGTCCTAATTGTCCTTCCGCTGCTGGTCGCGCTGGCCGGTCCCGGCGCAGCGCAGACCGCCTCGACGGCCTCCGGCATCGCCGGCACCGCGCTTGCGAGCGGATCATCCGGCGCGGTAGGGCTGCCGGCGATCGCGGCGGCGACGCCTTCCTCGGCAACAACGTCGGCGACGACAACATCGGCGACGACCACGACGTCGGCGGCGAGCGGAGGGACATCGACCTCGTCGGGCATATCGGCGAGATCCACGGCGGCAGCGGGCGGCGGCGCGTCCGCAGCGGCGGCGTCATCCGCGGCAGCCTCCAGCAGTGCACCGCATTGGGTGATGTGCCTGCCATCTGGGGCTTCGGTTACGGAACCGTTCCTCGCCGGCACCAATCTTTCTTGCGCGCCTTAATAGAGGCCCGGGATCATCCGCGAGGTCCGGGCGCGGTAGGCGTCGTAGGCCTCGCCGAACTGCGCGCGCAGCAGCCGCTCTTCGGCGTGGATGCGGGCGAGGAGCGGCGGGATCAGCAGCGCGCTCAGCAGCACGCCGACCCCGGAACGAAAAGCCAGTGCCCAGCCCAGCGAATTGACCAGCAGTCCCAGATAGCTGGGGTGGCGGATGACCGCATAGATGCCTGTCGTGACCAGGGTATGTCCCGGCTGGATGGCCACCAGCCCGCTGAACCGGTTGCCGAGGACAAAGACCGGCCACAGCCGCAGCGCGCCCCCGGCGGCGAACAGAACGACGCCGAGCCAGCGAACGGCATCGCCGTCGATGGTCCAGAACTCCCTCCGGTCGGTGTAGGCCGGCAAGTAGGCCGCCAGCAGTCCGATCACCGCGAAGGCGGCGATAACCCAGCGGTTGCCCCGATCCTCGCGCTCGCCGGGGCTTAGATTGCCGCCGGCGAACAGCGCTGCGCCGGACACCGCGAAGAATACGATCGCGAGCGCGATCAGCGCCGAGTGTGAGAAGAACGCGGCAAACCCGCCCCAGCCGAGGATGGCCAGGCCGAGATAGGCGGCGGTGCCGGCAACGATCAGGATCAATCGGAATGTTGTTGGCATATGGATGGTGGGGTGCGTGTGGGTCACACCGGCGAGGGGCCGGCGCCGGTGTCGCGATGGATCCCGGCCTCCGCCGGGAAGACGACCGAGGGGTGCGCGGCTCAGGCGCCGGCGATGAACGAGCGCAACGAGCGCGCCTCGTATTCGATCTCGTCGAGCCGGTTCTTGACCAGATCGCCGATGCTGACGATGCCGACGAGCCGCCCGTCACTGACCACCGGCAAATGGCGGATGCGGCGGTTGGTCATCTCGGCCATCAGATCGGCGACGCTGTCGGCGGGATCGCAGGTGGTGACCCGCCGGGTCATCACCTCGGCGACGTTCAGCGACAAGCAGTGCGCTGCCGTGATCGGCAAGCCCATGGACGATGTCGCGCTCGGAGATGATGCCGTCGACGCTCTCGCCGTCTTCGCTGACGACGAGAGCGCCGATATTGCGGTCGCGCAGCGCGGCCAGTGCCGCCGCGATGGTCTGATCGGGACGGATCGTCGCCACCGCCCGCCCCTTGCCGCGCAGGATTGCTTCGACATTCATGATGCCCTCGCCGCACTGGACGCGGCCCGAACCGGCCGCTGCCCAATCCAGAATAGGACAAAATGCCGCACCTGGCACAGGAATTCTTATGCGGGCAATCCCGCCGCGGCGGCGGCGTCGGTGTCGCGTCCTGGGCGGCGATTTACGGCCGATAATGGAGCGCCAGGCAGGTGATGTCGTCGGCCTGCTCGGCATCGCCGGCAAAGCGCGCGGTGTCGGCGAGGATGTCGGCGATGGTCTCGGCGGCGCTGCGGCCGCGCGCCCGGTCGAGCGCGCGTTCGAGCCGCGCCCCGCCATAGGCCTCGCCTTGCGGGTTGAAGGCCTCGGTGATGCCGTCGCTATAGAGAAAGAGCCCATCGCCGGGCATCAGCACGGTCTCGCCGATCCGATGCGAAACTGCCAGGTCGATGCCGAGCGGGATGCCGGTCGCATGCAACCTTTCCTGTTCGCCGCCGGCGCGCAGCAGATAGGGCGGGTCATGCCCGGCGTTGCACCAGCGCAAGATCCCGGTCGGCAGATCGAGCACGCCGTGAAACATCGTCACGAACATGCAGGCGTCGTTTCTGTGCCGCGAGCAGAGCGATTGGCGTCGCCGATGGCCGAGGCCATGTCGCCGTGCCCGGCGACCGAGCGCAGCACCGTCCGCGACACGGCCATGAACAAAGCCGCCGGGATGCCTTTGCCGGAGACGTCGGCGACGGTGACGGCAAGCCGCCGGTCGTCGATCAAATAGTAGTCGTAGAAATCGCCGCCGATGTCGCGCGCCGGATGCATTTCGGCGTGGAGGTCGACGGCGGCGGCCGCCCCGTCATGCGCGAGCGGCTCCGGCAGGATCGATTTCTGGATATCGGCGGCGGCCTCCATCTCGCGGCGGCGCTGCTGCTTGTCGCGGATCTCCGCCGCCATATTGGCGAACACCCGGGCGAAATTGGCGAGCTCTCCCTGCTGGTTGGTCAGCTCGGTCAGCATCGCATCGTCGTATTCGTCGCGGGCGAGCGCGCCTGCCGCGTAAGTCAGGTAAGCGAGCGGCCGGTTCATGCTGTGCAGCCGGCGGCCGAGCTCGCCGATGACGGCGACCGCGATTACCGGATAATCCGCGGCGAGGCCCATCAGCGTATCGCGCTCGATCCGCAACGCCACCAGATCGGTGCGGGCGATGACGGTGGCGGTACGCGGCATGTCGGTGAAGGCGCCGAGCTCGCCGATCGTGTTATGGCGTCCGAGGGTCGCCAGATGGATCCGCCCGGCCGGAATTTCGACGAACACCTCGACCTCGCCTTCGAGGATCAGATAGGCGGAGCTGCCGGGGTCGCCTTGGCCCATGATCAGATCGCCGGCTGCGAAACGTGGCGACGCCGCAGCGTGCGGCGAGCGCGCGCAACGCTGCCCGATCGAACTGGGTGAAGGTCGGATTTAGCGCCAGCGCTTGCGCCATCTCGTCGACCGAGCACCGGAGCGGCGCCCGAGCCCGCCGTTTGCTCTGCCTGCATCGTCGCCTCCTTAGCGCCTGGGCCGGCCGCCGGCGACCGGCCGGCAATTCAACCTCGTTCCACCGCGCGCTGGAAAGCAAGCCTCGGCAGGTGGAGCGCAGCCCGGGTGGACCGCGGCGCCAATGATCGCGATACTGCGCGGCCGAGAACGCCGCGCCGACAGCGCCGCGGCGAGCGGGAGGGATCGAATGGCGGGGATCGAAATCGGTCGATATTCGCTCGACGGGTCGGTCGCGGGGGCCGGTCCGCCGCTGCTGTTCCTGCACGGCGGAGACTACGTCGCCCAGAACGCCCCCTTTCTCGATCGGCTGGCGCGCCGCTGGCGGGTCACCGCGCCGCGCCATCCCGGCTTTGGCCATTCCGAGCGGCCCGACGGGTTTCGCACGATCCACGATCTGGCCTATCTCTATCTCGACTGGCTCGACCGGCAGCCGAGCGATGTCGTGCTCGTCGGTTCATCCTTCGGCGGGTGGATCGCGCTCGAAATGTGCGTGCGCTCGGTCGCACGGATCCGCCGTCTGGTGCTGATCAACTCGCTCGGGCTCAAATTCGGCGGGCGCGAGGAGCGCGACATCGCCGATATTTACGCCTTGCCCGATGACGAGCGGCACCGGCGCACCTTTTTCGATCCCGCGCGCGCCCTGCCCGACTACGCGGCACTCGGCGACGACGAACTGACGGCGATCGCCCGCGACCGGTCGGCCACCGCGCTCTATGGCTGGCGCCCCTATATGCACGATCCCGGCTTGCGCCAATGGCTGCACCGGGTGCGGGCGCCGGCATTGGTCTTGTGGGGCGACAGCGACGGCATCGTCTCGCCCGATTACGGTGAAAAGCTCCGCGCCTCGCTGCCCGAACGCCCGGTTCGAGATGGTGGCGCAGGCCGGACACTATCCGCAGATCGAACGCCCCGACGCGGTCGCCGACGCGATCGAACGCTTCGCGGGCTCGGAGGTGCAAGGATGAAGGTCTGGCATTTCAGCGAGATGGCCTATCACCCGGCGTGGCCGGAGCTCGGCGACTCGTACCGCGTGATCATTCCGAGCCGGCTCTTCGACCCGAAAATCGGCGCCGACCTCTACCACCGCTATCTCGACGAGTGGGCGCTGTGCGACGAGCTCGGCATCAACATCATGACCAACGAGCACCACGCGACCGCGACCTGCGCCGACTCGGTGTGCACGATCCCGATGGCGATCCTCGCGCGCGAGACCAAGAAGGTGCGCCTGCTGGCGCTCGGCATGCCGATCGGCAACCGCAACGACCCGATCCGCGTCGCCGAGGAATATTCGATGATCGACGTGATCTCGCGCGGCCGGCTCGAGATGGGCTTTGTCAAGGGCGTGCCGTTCGAGATCTCGCCGGCCAACACCAACCCGGCCGATCTGACCGAGCGGTTCTGGGAAGCGCACGACCTGATCCTGAAGGCGATGACCAGCCATGACGGCCCGTTCAACTGGGAGGGCACGCATTTCCAATACCGCTCGGTCAATGTCTGGCCGCGCCCGTACCAGCAGCCCCACCCGCCGGTGTGGACGCCGGTCGGCAGCACGGAAAGCGCGACCGAGGCGGCGGCGCGCGGCATGGTGATCGGCGTCCTCAACACCGGCTGGGTGCGCACGCCGGCGATCTTCGAGGCCTATCGCAGCAAGGCGCGCGAGGCCGGCCGCGAGCCGGCGCCCGACCGCCTCGCCTACATGGCGCTGATCGGGGTCGGACATACGCGCGAGGAGGGCCACCGCCGCGCCGACCAGATCCTCGGTTACAGCCGCACCTCGGGCATCGTGGCACCGCAATTCGCCAACCCGCCCGGCTATGTCTCATCGCGCGCGGCGGCGCAGATGCTGAAATCAGGCGGGGCCATGGCGGCGCGCGCGACCCGGGTCCAGACCAAGGACGGCCGCCCGATCAACCCGCGCACGATGACGGTCGACGAGGCGATCGACGCCGGCCTCTCCTTCGCCGGCACGCCCGACGACGTGTTCGACCAGCTGAAGGCGTTCTACGACCATGTCGGCGGCTTCGGCCATCTGTTGATGATGGGCCAGGGCGGCCTGATCAGCCACGAAGACACCGTCGACAACCTGACGATGTTTTCGAAGGAGGTACTGCCGCGGCTCGCGGAATCTGGCCGATGAGGCGCTCAATTACGACGTCTTGCAAGCGACCCGCACAACAATTCGGGTATTTTCTAGCAACGGTCTGCGATGCTAACTCTATAGACGGCAATTTTACCTGGCTGGTGTCAAGTCTGCGTGCGACTCGACTGCGAAACAATGGTAATATCCACCGCATGCATGATCACTATAGTAAAACATCATGGTAACAATTAAAATACCACGGCAATAAACAACTAAAGCCGAGTTTGCGGCAACGCTGAGAGAGATAACCTCGAGACGGAACATCAGCGCGCGCCGAACAGGATTTCTGGTCGGGACGAATTAGGAGTCTCTCACCCATGGCCTGAACTATCACGGCAAAGGGGCACCGTGGGTTTCGTCGGTCTGAAATCTTCTAGTGGCTGCAATTTAGATGCGAATCTTGCTATTCTGGGCCAAGCCAATGGCGTTCAAGTCGTGCTGAGCCCCCTGTACCGGTCAAGCCAATGCCGCGATAGCGGCGCAACACATTCGTCTGTGGAAGCTCCGCATTTAACCCACCCGCATGCAGATCCGCTGCAATGCGCTAATAACATATACGGATTTACGACCGATCTGTTCGCGCCGTGAAGATAATGAGTTCGGCGTATGGCATTGATCTCGCGCAATGTCGGACAGTCCACGTGCCAATTCATGGAGCTTCGCCTTGGCTTTCCCGGCGCAAGGCGTTAACCGTGAGCTAGAGATCGCCTATATCGGCGGGAGGAGGACGGAACTGTAGAGCGGTGGATGACGCTTATCCCAAGGAAGCTAGGAGCAAAATTCCAAACAGGGTATGTCCTTCCTCAAGGTGCCGTCACGGCTATAAGTGAAAATGCGGTCACAACGATATATCTATTGATCATTGCCGGAGGAATGGATTCTGGTTTCATTGGCTGTGTCATGAATAGCGATCAGTTTAGGATTATCCGACCACACCGACGATTTTGATTTCGTATCTGTCTTTCGCTCGAACTGATTTACGGCACGGCAACTGCCTGCCCCGTGGCGATCCGGAACAGCGGAGGAGGCTGATTAGAACTGGTCGGTCGATAGCTTTCGACTGGTCCGAGCCTGCCGGCGTGACGGAGCACGAGAGCCATTCCTCAGCCTATCGGCATGATCCATGAGGATCCTCTCCGAAGATTATTTGCGAAAAAATACAGTCTTGAGTAGTAAGTAGCGCGTAGGATGGGTTGAGCGGAGCGAAACCCATCGAACAATCGCAATCGCCGCGCTAATGGCGGGTTTCGCCTTTAGGCTCAACCCACCCTACGATTTCGTGAGGCCCCCGAAATCAGTTTCGATGTCGGCGGCCAAGGGTTCGATGGCGGACTTGAACCGGCCGGGAATTTGCGGGGCGGGTTCGCCCGGGTCGCCGTGCCAGAAGCAAGTGACGTGGGCTCGGGAGTGCGTGCGCTCGAGGACAGCGCGGATTTTGGCGATCCGGCTGGTATCGCCAGGCGTCGGACAAAGCAGCTCTTGAACGAAAGCCAGATGGTCCTGCAGGTTGTCGCTGGACACGAGTTTGTCGGTGGCGAGGAGCCACATTCCGGTGTGGCCGTGCAGATTTCCGGCATGTGGCCCGGCAAAGAACGCCTCGCCCTTGCGATGGCGCAGGTCGGTTTGACCGGCAGCACCGCGGAGATTTCGTTTGGGTCGAGATCGTCGCCGGCGAACCGCAAGGTCACGAATGCTTTGCTGTCGGCACCGACCTCAGTCTTCGTCATGGAGGTTTCCAAGCGGCTCGCCCTGCTCATCGGTGACCGATCCATCGCCCCCACCCCTCCCTTCCCCGCAGGCGGGGGAGGGTTAGGGAGGGGGTTCCGGAAAGGTCGCTAGTGCTCAGACGCAGACACAGGATTCAAACAAGCCGTCATGGCCGGGCTCGGCCCGGCCATCCACGAGAAGCGACGCAAGCTTTGCCGATTTCCGTGGATGCCCGGCACAAGGCCGGGCATGACGAGTGCAGTGGGACTGCACCATCTGAATGTGCCAGCCCGCCTCGATTTTATCGAGTGCGCGGCTGAAACGCCGCGGCTCCGTTCCGAGTGCCCGTGCGACTGAAGCCGGTGGGTTCCCGGGGTTGCTCCACAAGATGCGAGCGAGCGATCGGCGCATGACTGCTCGATCTTACATCGTCTTTGAGGGGATCGAGCGGAGTGTTGCCCGGCTCGCCACGGTCGGCAGCCGAGCCGGCGGTTACGGCGGTTGCTGCAAGCCAAGAAATTGCCAAAATTGGATACGATTCTGAGGCTGCGAACGATCTTCAGAGGAGATTCTTCGATGTCGAAGCCGAGTGCTCTGACCCTCTTCTGCTGTCTTGCCGCGTTGCCGCTGATCAGCTGCGCCAACGGCGTTGGACCGCAATCGCAGGCCTATCCGGCCGCCGCCCCTGTCGCAGCCGTTCCCAGCGGGGAGCGGGTCTATGCGGCCGGACCGGGCGGACCCGCCGCGATACTGGTGATGTTGCCTAGCCCAGGCGACGTTTTGACCGCCGATCCGGCATTGTGGGCGGCGCAAGGATTTGATGTCGTGACCCCGCCGCCAAGCGAGATTTATCAGCTCGCCGCCGATCGCGAGGCCACTTTCGATCGCCTGATCGCCCAGGCGCAGGCGATGGCGGACGCACCGATTTGGCTCGTCGGCCCAAACCCGGCGATCGAGTCTGCGATGGCGTCGATGCCCCGCTCCGGACCTGGCGAGGTCTCGGGCGTCGTGGTCACGTCGATGGCGTCCGGCGCGGGTATGTGCAGCGAGCGCATGATCTATTCTTATTCGGGCAACGGAGCCCCGCCAAAGGTGTCGGTCAGCAAATCGGGCGACTGCCCGGCCGGCTCGCCGTTTGGCTCCGTTGGCGGCGGGAGCAATCCGGCGATCGCTCCGCCAATGCCGACGGTTCAGCCGAACGCACCACGGGTGATCGAGGCGGCGGCGCCGAGCGACCGTGGCTCGCGCAATGCGGTGCAGCAGGTCGCCGAGCTAATCAAATCCGCCCCGCAGGACTGATCACCTATCAGCTTGGCCGGACCTTCGCCCGGGCAAAAGCCTTGGCAATCAGCGGGCGCGGCTCCGGGACGGTCGAAGACGATGCCGCCAAGTTCCCACGACGGCAACGACCTGCCATCGTCTTCCCGTCCGGCGGTCACCTCGCAAACAGGCAACGGCGATCGAGTTCCGCCCTCGCCGAGGTCTGCGCGAACGTCACATCCTCGACACCCGATCGCGCCGGATCGAGCAGGCTTCGCGCGTCTCGAAAAATGTAGATTTGAGCGCCGTGCTTCGCTACGACGAGGCGGCGGTCTGGGTTGCCGAGCCTGGCCACAGGTAAGCCGGCCCATGGGAGACGAGGCATGAGCGAACTGGCGCCACTCGACAACGCGGCACTGCCCGCGGGCTTGCGCTCGCGCTTTGTGCCCGACATCAACGGCTTGCGGATGCACGTGCTCGAGGCCGGCTTCGAACCGCGGGGGCGACCCTGCGTGCTGATGCTGCACGGTTTTCCGGAAATCGCCTATTCCTGGCGCAAGGTGATGCCGCCGCTCGCCGCCGCCGGGTTTCATGTCATCGCGCCCGATCAGCGCGGCTATGGCCGCACGTCAGGCTGGGACGCCGATTACGATGGCGATTTGCGCCCGTTCCGCATTCTGAACGCCGTGCGGGATGCGCTGGGGCTGGTCTCGGCATTCGGCCATCGCTCGGTCGCAGCGGTCGTCGGCCACGATTTCGGCGCTTCGGTCGCGGCGTGGTGCGCGCTGGTGCGGCCCGACGTGTTCCGCTCGGTGGCGTTGATGAGCGCGCCGTTCGCCGGTCCGCCGGCATTGCCGTTCGACACCGCCGACCAGCCGCCGAAGGATACTGCGCCGGGCGACGACATCCACGCCGCGCTGGCAAAGCTCGATCGGCCGCGCAAGCATTATCAATGGTATTATTCGACGCGGCCGGCCAATGACGATATGTGGCGCTGCCCGCAAGGGGTTCACGCCTTTCTGCGCGGCTATTTCCATTACAAGAGCGCGGATTGGTTGGGCAACCGGCCGCACAAGCTGCAATCCTGGAGCGCCGGCGAGTTGGCCAAGATGCCGACCTACTACATCATGGATCTCGACAAGAACATGGCCGAGACCGTAGCGGCGGTCATGCCGTCGGCTGACGAGATCGCGGCTTGCCGCTGGCTGCCCGACAAGGAACTCGCGGTCTACAGCGCCGAATACGAAAGGAACGGGTTTCAGGGCGGGTTGAACTGGTATCGCTCCCGCACGTCGGGGCTTTACGAGTCCGAACTGCAATTATTTTCCGGCCGCACAATCGACGTGCCGTCGCTGTTCATCGCCGGCAAGAGCGATTGGGGAACATACCAGCGGCCCGGCAGTTTCGAGCGCATGCAGGGCACCGCCTGCACGCGGATGCTCGGCGCTCACCTGCTCGACGGCGCCGGCCATTGGGTGCAGCAGGAGCAGCCCGAACGAGTGAGCGAATTGCTACTCGATTTCCTGTCGCGCCAAAATTAGCCGGCCGCCAAAATTGCCGGCTTGTGTCGAGTCGCTCCTATCGCCTCATGCGTCGAGTGAGATTCTCGGAAACTAGGCATCGATACGAGGTAACTCAACGCCGAGGCATAAGAGTTAGCCAAAGACCCCAACCGATCGCTATAAATGCGGCGATAACAAACCCCAACCCAGCCAGGAAATTGCTTTGCTCAGTGGGCTTTGGCACTGGATTTCGGATGCGGCCGCGTTCTTCGATCAGCACAACGGGACCGTTGCGGCTACGGGTACCATATTCATCGCTATTTTTACTGTCGTTCTTGCCGTAATCACCCGCCGCCAAGCCGACCTCACCAGAATTGCGGCCGATGCCGCCCGCCGATCCGCTCTCGTTGCCGAACGAGCCCTGACGCAATTGGAGCGCCCCTATGTGATCGTCGAGGTCACCGACCCGGCTATCCAAGTGGGAGATCAGACGAAAGACGGGTTTGTCTTCTCCACCGGTATCGCGAGTTGGCAAATCGTCAATCATGGCCGAACTCCGGCCATTTTGATCGATCGATTGACCGCATGGCGGGTCGAGGCCGGGGAAAGGATGCCTAGCGCGATTGATCCATAACGCAGCCGGGCCTGCCGTTTCCGGCAGGATGTGCCGCCACAAATCGCTTGCCGTATCGCGAGGCAACCGATCTGTGGAGGAGAGTGCCATCCAGACCCTCTACGGAAATCCCGAGCGCCTCAACCACCATATCTTCTTTGTCGGATATATTCGATACGCGGATTTCGTCGGTGGCAGATACATCGGCGGCTTTTGCCTGAAATTTGATTGGCGTTTCGGCCGCTTTGTCCGCATTGGCGACGAAAGATACAACTATGATCGCCCCGAAAAGTATGGCCACTCCGGAGCACGATGATAGAGAGCGCACTTCTTGACTACTCCCAACCG
>CAWJTR010000035.1:0-25982 GCA_963845735.1 uncultured Alphaproteobacteria bacterium
CAAGGATTTCCCGTATTATGGGGCGCCGTATACGGCAGAGGAACAGGTCGGGGTGACGCCGATGCGGCGCCCGGCCAAGAAATAGGCGGGAGGCGACGCTTGTTCTTGAACGGCATACCAGGGTCCGCTCTGGGGCATGAAGCGCGGCTTTCGACGCGAAGGCTGGAGGTCCGCTATGGGGCCAACTCTAGCCACGGCAGCCGGGCATCAAAGGTGGAATCTTTGACCCCAGTTCGTCCCTGCCATACCTTCACAGCCAGAGCATAGAGGAAAGGTGGAGCCATGGCCGCATCAGCCGGGTATCAGTGGCGGCGAGACAAGGACGGGCTCGGCGTATGGGAGCACCGCGGCAAGGTCGCGGTGGCGGGTGTCGGACATTCGCCGGTCGACCGTCGCTGGGACGAAGTCTCGATGGACAAGACGCTCGGCGCCTATTCGATCCTGGCCTGCCAAAAGGCGATGGACGAGGCAGGCGTGACGCCGGATCAGATCGAGGGCGTCATCTGCTGCGACAGCCATATTGCCGGCGGCAGCGGCGGCTCCGCGTCGCAATGGGCGCCGCGGCCCTACTTCGCCCCGCCCTACGATTTGGAGCAGGGGCTCACCCTGGTCAACGCGCAGTGGCTGATCGAGCAGATGCGCCTGCCCAACGTCAAATTCGCGCCGACCGGCGTGCCGACCATCAGCGAAATGGTCGGCATGGCGGCACAGGCCGTGGGTGACGGCCAGTGCCACACCTGTCTCGTCATCTACCCGACCGGCAATCTCGAAGGCCGCTATCGCCGCGGTGGCGAGAACGCCGACGACTACGCCCGCGGTGCGCGCCAATGGACCGCACCCTGGGGCAATCACGGCGGCAACGATTTCATCAACATCTTCCCGCACAATCAGTACTGCCTGAAATACGGCGGCAAGCACGACGACCTCGCCCCCTTCGTCGTCAACCAGCACAGGAACGGGCTGCTGACGCCGTGGGGGTACAATGCCACCCACAATGTGCCGCAGCTGACGATCGAGGATTACGTCAATTCGCGCTACATCCTGAACCCGCTGAGGCTGTGGGACTGCGACCGGCCGGTCAATGCCTCGACCGCGTATCTGTTCACGACGGCCGAGCGCGCCCGCGACATGCGGCAGCCGCCGGTCTATGTGCTCAATCACTCGCAGCACAATTTCAGGAAGCGCAGCACACAGGAAGATCTGGACGAGATCGAGGACTGGACCGACCGCGCCGCCAAGCGGATGTACGAGGGCGCCGGGCTCGGGCCCAAGGACGTCGATATATTCAATCCTTACGACGGCTATGCCCCGATGGCGCAGTTCTTCCTCGAGGGCTTCCAGTGGCACGGCGTCAAACGCGGCGACGCCTTCGCGTTCTACGCCGGCGACATCCGGGTCGAGGGGCCGCACCCGTTCTGCTCGAGCGGCGGCAATCTGGGGACCGGGCGCCTGCCGTACCGCCATGTACACCGACAGCATCGAGCAGCTCCGCGGCACCGCCGGCGCCCGCCAGGTCAAGGTTCGGGCAGAGACGGCGCTGGCGGCATTCACCACGCCAAGCAGCGGCGGCTGGATCATGTTCGGCAAATCCCCGAGCTGACGGCCTGTGACACTGGAGATCGCCGGCTCGCGGCGATCGGTTTGTCCTATTAGATGAGGCTTTCGTGATATCGAGGCAGGAAACGAATCAGGTCGCGATATGCATCAAAATCTGGCTTCTTAAACCCGAGTGATCTGAGAGATTTCGCTTGGCCAGAGGTCATTCGGCGCTTTGTTACTGCAATGTCGAAAAGCGCTCTTTCGCGTTCGGTAAGGTTCAAGTTCCGTATCTGATATGGGTATCCCTTCCAAAGAAATGGTAACTCCGCTCGGACCCGTCGTGCAAATCCCGACGCAGTGGGCTTCGAGCAGAGACATCCCCCAACCGTAACCATTGGCTCGTATCTCTGTACCGTACACGAAAGAGCGGTCGAAACACCCCATCAGTCGAGTTGCAAACGCATTCTGAAATGCGGCCATCAAGATACGATAAACCGTTGTCGGAAACGCGCCATTTTCCATATCCGCAAGCGTCAGACCCGCAGAAAAATCGCCTAGATACTCCTGGAAATATGCAAGCCTCTCCTCACCGCCCACCTTTAAAGGAAACCAGGTGTCTGCGCATAAACCGTAACAAATGCAAACCCGCCGACTTTGACCTTCGTGCCCAAGGACGTTATGTCAGCTACGATGTCGGGGCCAATCTCGCCATCATATCTACCGGAGCTTCCGTCTGTGCGAATGCGCAAGCTATTGATCTTACGTGATGATGATGCGCTTACGCGGGCGTCTACTGGGTACGGGCGAGGCCCAGGAGGTCGCGGGCTTTGTGCTGCAGGGGTGTGGGCCGGGCGGTCAGGACGAAGGGCTCTTCTGGGGCGATGGCCGTGACGAGAGTGTTTCGGGTAAGCGTGGCGAGGTCGGCGAGCAGGGTCTGGAAGCTATGGACTCGAAGGCCATCCTCGGTTCGCCCGGTGGTCTTGCTTGGCGACGGCGGCGGGGGATCGCTCGGCCTTGGCGACGACGCTGGCGCGCCGCGCCTCGGCCGCCCCCTCGTCGGTATCGTCGTAGAGCATCGGCGCCAGGCGCTGGCGCATGTGCCATTCGAGATAGTAGGCGAGCAACGCAGGAAGACATGGGCGCGCACACGACTGTCCAGCCAGTGGTAGACCGGCCGGATCTGGAGATCGACAGTCTTCAGCCAGCGGATGGCGCGCTCGACGAGGGCGAGGGATTTGTAGCCTTGACCGTGGCGCCGTCGTCAAGCGCGGCCGCGGGGAGGCTGGTGCGCACGACGTAGACGCCATCGAGCGCAGCCTCTGGCGGATCTCAGCGCTCTTGCGGGCGAATCGAAGCTGGTCTCTGTGACGTCAGGGTGAAGTGCTTGGCCATCTTGTGCCGGTCGATGACGGCACTGATCGCCATGCCGATCTCGGCCTTGCCGCGCAGCGGCTCGCGCTGCCGGCGACGGCAGCGGCGATTCGGCGAGGTCGCGCTCGGTCGCGGCCAGGAGATCCTCGCGCTTGCGCGCGCGCTCCGGCCAGCGCCCGGTTGCGGCAGACGATCAGGCGCTCGCCCGGAAACTCCGATGCGGTGATGGCCGCCATATCGCGCTCGTCGAACAGCGACATCTGCAAGGCGCCGCCGTCGCGCAGCGCTCGGATCGCCGGGGCGCGCAAGGCGGTGATCCAGTCGAGCCCGGCAGTTTTGAGGTCCGCGGCGATGCGCGCCTGGGTAATCATGCCGCGGTCACCAACCAAGACGACATGGTCGAGGCCGAAGCGCTCTTTCAGCTTTTTCACCTGGCAGGTCAGCGTGGTCGGATCGGCGGTGCTGCCGGCGACACCTCGATCGCCACCGGACAACCGTCGCGGGCGCCAGCAGGCCGTAGACGATCTGCCGTTTGCCGCGCTTGCCGTCCCGGCTGTAGCCGAATTGGGCAAGCGGGCAGCAGCGCCCTTCCACATAGCTGGACGAGACGTTGTAGAGCCCAGCGTGCCGCCGCTGAGATGGCGCTTGGCCAGCGCCGCCTCGATCGCGGCTGGCGCCCGCCAGCCAGTCGAGCGCGCTGTAGAGTCTGTCTTCGTTGACCATGCCCAGGCTGAGCTGTTCGCCCAGGCTCGATGCCGGTCTCCGGCGACAGCGCGCGGGCGGTGGCCAGCTTGGAGCCGGGCTCGATCAGGCGGCTGACGACGAGTGCCAGGACGAGGTCGCGACAGCGGTTGCCCGCGGGACCGATGAGCCGGTCGAGGCCGATCCGGCGCGCCGTGCCCAGCGCCGCCTCGACATGACCGTGCGGCAAGGCGCGGATGATGGCGATGGCGTCCTGGCCCTGGGCAATAACGGTGCCGCCGTTGAGCAGCGCCTTGAAGCCGGCGATCCGCTCGTGCGGCCAGTCGGCAGGTTCAACAGCGTCCGCTTTTTGATCCGACCAGCCTCGCGGTAGCTCTCGCGCACAGGATAGCCGGGGCGAACCCGATTGGGGACAGCTTCGATGCAACATGGCAGACCATAGCCGCAGATCACCCTCAAGACAACCCAAAATCCCCATATTACATGGCTACAACGCGAGCAATCCGACCGAACCATCAAGCAGTATCAATCGCTTGATCGTGGTTAAAGCAGGAAGCCCCGTCTAACCAATAGATTGTAACGGTGTCGTCCATATCGTTTGCTAGAAAGCTTGCAACAGTTTCGTTCTTAACGGTGATAAAATCAAATGGACAATTAAACCGTGAGCGTGGATGCATATCGGGATCTCGTTCTAGACTGATCATTCGATTAACTCCCAAAAACGATGGAGTAGATGAAAATCATAGAACATCGCGCCACCCATACCGACATATCTACAGTCGGAAATAGCAATACTTACCTCATTCGCGCATTTCAAAAAATCTAATAAGAGACGACGTTCAGTTTGCTTCGCGGGTCTGAGATTGTATGCTATGAAGGCCGCAGTAGATGACGCCTTCATTTATCTTCCCCAACCTCGTTCTTCAAGAACCAATTGAACGTGTATCGGCCGACCTCCGAGCCGCCCATACCAGGGCGGCGAAGATATGTCTCGATCTTCTGCACATTGGCGAAGGGAGCATCATATTAAATCTTTATCGTTCTCGGGCGGACAACCCTCGGCCTCGTAAAAGTGCGCGCCTGCGAGACGGCGGCATTAAGGACGCTCATCGCTTTCCCCGAGGCATCTTGAAGTTCGGTAGGCGCTATGCCGGCTCCAGCACCCTCTTCGGTATAACGGCTATCGAGAAAGCCCGTGATTACCCGCCCGACCGTTACCATATGGCGCCGCGCCTCTTGCCAACCGCAAGTTCCTCGATTGATACCGGCCTTGGTTGTCGTCCAAGGCAACGCCTCGGGGTCTGCCGAGACGAAAAAGACAGTTCCGAGAAATGGACGATGTTTAGGTTGAAAAATTGGCAATGCGCCACCCGCACCCCATCCTGTGCGAGGCGACTTATCTGCCGCTAAAACCGCCCGCCCATTACAGAATATGAACCAGCCTGAATTCCGATCTCGGAATGTATCTCCTTTCGCTACGGCGATGCCGGCCGTTATATTGCACGACACGCCATTGGATTGGAATTTCTCGCTAGCATAATTACCGCCAATTTCAAACAATTCCTTCTCTACCCCAGAGTCGTTAACGGTGATTTGCACAACGCGACCGATAAAGAATGAATATGTGCTCGCTACTCTCTCCTTTAGCTGCTGGAGAAACAACACCATCCTCCAGGCGACGCACGACATCATCATGCAATTCCGTTATGGTGACGCGAGTGCCGGTTTCGCCGGTTGCTGGCGGTCGCGCAGTAATCTCGAAGCGCCATGGCTTGTCTCGATCTGCTTCGTTCTCTCTAGCCCATCGCCGAGCGTTGAGATTTAGTTCGAAGCCGCCATCTCGATGGTCGGAGACCATGTTGATTTTGTTGCCGCATTTGAACATAGCGCGCTTGAGTCCGATACCATAGACGCTTAGGCGATCAAAGTCATGCGCGCGCCCCTCGTCCGGGCCAAACCGAAACGCATGTTGTTCTGCCGTGTCTGTCGATATCCCTGACGCCGTATCCCGAATAAAAATCCGAGCGGATCCTATCACCAGATCGATTTTAACATTTGGAGTTACCATTGCATCAGCCAATAGGCGTTGATAATCGTCCGCGGTCTTTAGGTGATCTGCCAACGGCACTAGAGAAGCATTAATTGAATTGTCTATTAAGTCGAGAATTGCATCGGTAAGCGATATATCTCTCGTAATTAGGGAGATGAACAGTCGTTGTTGCGGACTCGCATCTGCAAGTATTTTATCCACCATCTGCGGCCCCCATGTCTGAGGCTCGAAGCCAATCCGCCGGCGGTCTCGCTACGGATTGATTTGCCGAGGGCATTAAGATTGGCACGTCGAGCGGCCGAATGCGCAATCTACCAGCTCTGAGGTCCGTCAGACGGCGGCGAGCTATCTTCGCGTATTTTGCATTATGATCGGAGCCGACAAATTGGCGATCTTCTATGATTGCCGCCACCGCGGTTGAACCGGATCCGACATAGGGATCAATCACGAGACCAGATGCCGGGCACAGCGCACGCACGAGGCGTTGCGCCAGCGCGACCGGAAACTGACAGGGATGCTCAGTCTTTTCCACGTGAGCGGATTTGACGTGGGGTATCTCCCAAACGTCACCCGGATTTTTCCCGAGTGGATTACCGGACGGTTTACCGTGGTTTGGCCCCTTATAGTGGGTTTTGCCCGGGTACTTCTGCGGGACCCGCACAGCATCTAAGTCGAAGTGGTATCCATCTCCTTTTGTGAACCAAAGCACTGCCTCGTGCCGACCGCTAAAGCGCCTTCGAGAGTGCTCGCCGTGCCCGAACGTCCAGATTATCCTATTGCGCAGCTTTAGGGATTCCGACTTCGCGAAAACTCCATAAACCAGCGCATCTAGGGGGATTTCGACATTCTTCGAGACATGATGTCCAACCTGCCAGCAAATGCTACCACCCGGCTTGGTGATCCGAACAAGCTGCTCCAACAGCTTCCCGTGAATTGCAATGAAATCAGAAACGCTGCAGGAGGTGTCGTACTCCTTACCCATGAAATACGGCGGAGAGGATATGACAAGATCGACTGATGCGCTTTCCCGAGCCGCTAAGAAACGCAACGCGTCTTTTACGATTATTTCGCTCACGAGCGCTGCCTCCGAGTTTAGCGGTTCATTGTAGCAGAGTTGCACCAATGGATCCAGCCTGACTTTTGACGAAGAGGGCGTCTACCGCCTTCACTCCCTGACCTGACGGCAGCACCATCAGCGGATTGATGTGCACCTCCGCCAAGTGTCCTTCGATGTGCATGGCGAGGTGCGACACGCGTACCAGGGTATTCGCGAGCGCCGCGAGGTCTGCCGCTGGGCGTCCGCGAAGCCTTGGAGCAACCGAGCACCTTGACGATCATCGCCTGTGCCGCCGCTGGCGTGATCGGGCAATCACGCCAGCGGCGTCGCGCTCTACCATGAACCGGTGTTGGCCATGCTGGTCCAGGGTTCGGCGGGCGGCAGCGCTTCGCCGGCCTGCAGTAGCTCGAGGGAGATGCCGTCAGGCGTGCGGACGAAGGCCATGCGGCCGTCACGCGGCGGGCGGTTGATCGTCACGCCACGGGCGATAAAGGCGTTGCAGGTGTCGTAGATGTTGTCCACCGCATAGGCGAGATGGCCGAAATTGCGGCCGCCGGTATAGGGCTCGGGATCCCAGTTGTAGGTGAGTTCCACGGCAGCCGCCTCATCGCCGGGGGCGGCGAGGAACACGTTGGTGTAGCGGCCTTTCTCGTCCGGACGGCGGCGGATCTCGCGCAGGCCGAGCACCTCGAAGAAGGCGATAGTGTCCTCCAGCGAACTTACGCGGATCATGGTGTGCAAATATTTAGTCATGGGGTTTCCTCCGTTCAGCGTGTTCGTGGCGGAAGGATGATCTTCGGGCCGTCCCCTCATGGGGTCGGCACCCCGATCGACTTCAACCGCGCATGCGCACGGGCCGCGCGCGCCTTCATCCCGTCGAGATACGTGCTCACATCGTTCCCCGGCAGGTTCAGCACCTTGCACCCGAGCTGCCAATATTCCTCGATCTGCGCCTCGGTCTCCGCCGATCCCCGAGCGAGCTTGCCGTGTGCATTGCATGCCGCCGCGATCCGCCGCACCGCCGCTTTGAAAGTCGGGTGCTCGAGGTCGAGGTGAACCCCGAGCTGCGCGCTCAGGTCGGAATGCCCATAGGCGATCATGTCGATCCCCTCGACCGCCGCAATCTCCTCGACATTCTCCAGGCCCTCGAGCGACTCGATCGACGGGCATATGATGATGTTCTCGTTGGCCCACGGCGCGTATTCGGTGGCGTGGCGGGCGCCATAGCTCTTGTATCCCGTGTGCGGCCCCTGGCCGGAGATGCCCCGGTTTCCGATCGGCGGATACTTCGCCAGGCGGACGATCGCGCGCGCCTCTTCGGCGTTTTCCACCTCGGACACCTGGATGCCCATGATGCCCTGATCCAGAATGCCGGGGATGAGATGCGCGAATGATTTGTGGAGCCGAACGATGGCCGAGACGTTCGTGGCCTGGAACCAGCTCGCCAGTTTGGCGATCGTCTCCAAGTCGAACGCCCCATGCTCGTGGTCGATCGCGCAGTAATCGAAGCCTGCCGCCTCGATGATCCACGGAACGCCGCGCGAGGCGAACTCCTTGAGCCCGGTGCCCAGCGCCGCCCGTCCTTCGCGCACCGCCCGCCGTATGCTGTTTTCTTTCATGACCCGTTCCAGGCCTCCTTCATATTAGTCCGTCATCCGCTAGGTTTCCGGCATCAGCCCAAATTCGGATCTCCAGATCAGGAGCTGTTCACCGAACGTGTCGTGCCACGCCCTGGCGTTGCCGATTTGCTTGTCGAGATCAATGATGAGCAGCGCCGTGGCTGGTTCCTGAGCTATTCCGTCAGATTGTGGCGCGGCCGAGTGGGTACGGTCGCGCTACCACTTGTAGACTTTCTGCAATGTTCCTCCCATGAGCGCTGCCTTGTCGTTCTCGGACAGGCGTTTGGTGTCGCGGAACGGCGTGACGCCCTGCTCATAGGTCAGCATGCCAATCGTCCGCGTCCAGTCGGTGCCCCACATGCAACGATCCAGCCCGAACGCATCGATGACCCGCAGTACCGGCTCCCAGATATCGTCGTATGGGAACGGTTGGTGCGACATCGTGCAGGCGCCGCTGATCTTCACCCTTACGTTCTCGTATCGAGCTAAGGCGAGCAGCTTGGGAAGATCGGCCCAAACATCGGCGGGGACCGGCGGGCGAGCAGGCTGCAGCAGGCCGAGATGGTCGATAACGATGACCGTATCGCGGTGCCGCCGGATGTGCGGCAGCCCTTTGTCCAGGATGCCCCAGCACAGCAAATTGACCGGCAAGCCATGTTTGGCGGCGGCAGCGAAAGCGCGGTTCAAACCGGGATGGTCCGCGTCCATCGGCAGGCCGTCGCGCATTCGTATGCGAATGCCGCGCGCGCCCGGCGTCGCCGCCCATTTCGCCACCACATCGTCAATCGCCGGATCGGTGGCGTCGACCGGCGTCACAACCCGAAACTTATCCGGATAGGTGTTGTAAACTTCGAGCGCGTAGCTCGGATCGTATTCATAGGCGCTGAACGACGAGACCATGATCGCGCCGTCGACGCCGACACTGTTCATCGCAGCGACCATCTCTTCGCCGGTGGCGGAGTCGAGTCCGTGCGAGGGACTGGCCCACGGCCGAAGGGCATGATTTCGATCAAAGGGATGAACCTGAACGTCGATGACCGGCATGGCCGTCCTCCCGCTTGTTCGACCAATTGTCCGCCATCGTCACCGGTTTGCACAGAGTGACGAGCGCGGTGACGGGTGGAGCGCGGATGGAGCACATCTCGACAGAGCGCGAGAGCATCGAGGTTCGAACGCTGGCTTTCTCCTGGCCATCACCTTGGCTCGGGACGCCCGAGACAGTCAGACGGTTCGGTAGCTGCCGTCCGCCATGATGATGTGGCCGGTGACGTCTCTTTTGGCACGCCTCTGGCAGCCAAAGCGCGCCAACGAACGACAGCTTCCCACGAATACCGTCGGACGGCGTGCCCGGCTCGATGACGGCTCTGGAGCATTTCTCCCCGTCGCGGTTGCCTGCAACGAGCGACCGGTCAGGGTCGCGAGCCGCCCTCTAAACCGGGCCCCAAGTGTCGGATTTTCACCACTATGTGCCGCGAAACACGACGAGGGCGTCTACCGCCTTCACTCCCTGGCCTGACGGCAGCACCATCAGCGGATTGATGTCCAGCTCCGCCAAGTGTCCTTCAAGGTGCATGGCGAGGTGCGACACGCGCACCAGGGTATCCTCGAGTGCGGCGAGGTCCGCCGCCGGCCGTCCGCGAAAGCCCTGGAGCAACCGGGCGCCTTTGACCTCGGCGATCATCGCCTGGGCTTCCGAGCGCGTGATCGGGCAGCGGCGCAGGGCCACATCGTTGTAGACCTCGACCATCACGCCGCCGCTGCCGAACAGCAGCACCGGGCCCAATTGCGGGTCGCAAGAGACGCCGATGATGACTTCGACACCGTCTCCCACCATCTCCTGCACCGACACGCCGGTGATCCGGGCCTGCAAGGCTATCGCATTTGCCGGCGGCCACTCACCTCCACCCTGGCCCTCCCCCTTGATGGGGGAGGGCCTGAGCATGGATTGCTCACCGGCACGGTCACCCCCTCCCGCCCCCGCGTCACGCTCGGCCGGCCTCCCAACCCTCCCCCATCGAGGGGGAGGGCACTCAAATAGGCCTTGGCATTGGCCAAGATCTCGGCGTAGGCGGTTCGCACTTGTGCCGCATCGCCGAGGTTCAGCCGAACGACCCCGGCCTCTGTCTTGTGCAGGATATCCGGCGAGTCGACCTTGAGAGCCACCGGAAACCCGAGCTGCTCTGCGGCCGCGACGGCGGCCTCGGCGGAATTTGCCCGGTGCTCGCGCGCGCTCGCCACGCCCCAGGCCGCCAACAGCTCTTTGCTCTCGGACTCCGAGAGTGTCGGACGCCCCAAGCCAAGCGCCTGGGCGATGGCCTGCATCCTGCGGCGCCGTGCGCGGCGGGGCCGTGGCAAAGCCATCGGCCAGGCGACGCTCGCGCCAGGTGTGATACGCGAGGCGGCTCTGCAGGCCTCGGGCCAATTTGTCCGGCGTGTAGAAGATCGGTATCCGGGCGTGTTTGAGCTGTGCCAGGCCAGCCTTGGCGTCCCGGCTTCCGGTCCACAGGAACACCACACCCTTGTCGGTCCGATCACGCTGGCTGATGACCTGCTGAGCTTGGGCGTCCGCCCCGGCGCTCGCCACGACGAGCGTCCCCATCCGGGGATCGTTGACCATATGCTCCATGATTTGCGGGAAGGACTCGCTGTTGGCAAAGCCTGTCACATCGGCAGGATTGGCCGCCCACCCGAAGCCCTTCAGGATCCCGTTGATGCCGTCACGCGCCTCCTGCCCGAGCGGCGGCAGATCGAGACCGGCCTGACCGCACATGTCGGCGGTGAGCGAGCTGATGCCGCCCGAGTGGGATACCACCGCGATGCCGGGCACGCCGGGCTTGGGGGTGTGGGCCAGGAGGTGCGCCACCTCCAGGAGTTCGTCGTAATCCTGGACCCGGATCACCCCGTATTGGGCAAAGATCGCATCGTACCGGGCATCCGCACCCGTCAGCGCTGCCGTATGCGAGCGTGCCGCCTGGGCTCCCAGTTCCGAACGCCCGATTTTGATGAGGACGATCGGCTTGCCGCGCTCGGCTGCGAGCTTTGCCACTTCGAGAAACTTGTCGGCCCGCTTGAAGCCTTCGACAAAGCCGGCAATGACCCGAGTATCCGGATCGTCCAGCAGATAGCGGGCGAAATCGGTAAAGTCGAGGTCTGCCTCGTTCCCGGTCGAGATGATATAGCTGAAGCCGATGCCGTTCTCGACCGCCCGCACCAGGAACGGCCCGAACGCCGTCGCGCCGCTTTGGCATACGAGGCCGATCGGCCCGGTCAGACCCTCCGCCCCGCGCGAGGAAGCGGTGGCCCAGATGTCGTCTTTGACATTCGCCAGCCCCAGGCAGTTGGGGCCGCTGATCCGCATGCCCGAGGTGCGGGCAAAGGCGCCCAATTCCCCCTGCAAATCGCGCCGGTCGTCGACGCCGCGCTCGGCAAAGCCCGCCGAGATCACGATCGCCGATCCCGCCCCCTTGCGGTGGCTCTCCTCGAGGACATCGAGCACCTGGTCGTAGGGCACCACGATGCCCACCACATCGGGGGCCTCCGGCAGGTCCGTCACGCTCGGGTAGGACTTCACCCCCATGATTTCGTCATAACGCGGGTTCACGGCATAAACCCGCACCCGGTCTTTGGCCTTGAGCGCCGCAGCCAGAAACCGCCCGCCATACTGCATCCGCGGCGTCGCGCCGACGATCGCAATGGAGCGCGGGTTGAGCATTTTGTGGATCGACGCCATCTGCGGTTCTGTCCAGAACTCCATGACACCCCCTGAAAAGAGCCCCCCCCGAACCCTCCCCCGCTTGCGCAGGGCTGTCCGGGGAAAGCAGGCGGTCACCGCGAAGGTTGAATTTCGTCTTGCCCGCGCTTGGCTCGGCCATCCACGTCTTTTGGCGCCGGAAATGAAGCCGTGGATACCCGGCACAAGGCCGGGCAAGACGATCTCGAAGTCGTATCCAATATCGGCGAAACGCCGAGGAATTATACCAACATTTTCCCCGGACAGCCCTGCCGCTTGCGTGGGAGGGCAGGGTGGGGGCAACGTGGTCCGTCGGGTCGGCAAGCCCACGCTCTGCGAACGGGGCTGCCATCGGCCGATATTCCCGCATCATGGCTTAAGCCGAGCGCTTGCGGCAGAGCCTGCTGGCCGATGCCGGACGAAGAGATTTGCTCAAGACGATAATCGACCGGGTCGAGCTTGTCCGAACGGGCTTTGGATGGTCCTGTCGCTGACGCCGGCCGCAGCGCCCTCGAACCAGCTGCAAGGCTGGTGAATGCGAAGCTACCTTATCCGCGGCGAAGAAGGGCACGGCTCTGTCGGCACAGAAATTTCACATAATTTGGTTCTTTAATTGCGTTTCGCCGCGCCACAGACGCCCGAGATTATCGCGCAGGATCTCGATGACGTTATCCTCGTAATGCCGGGTCTCGCCGGCGGTGTGGGGCGTGATCAGGACATGCTCTATTGCCCAAAGCGGCGAATTCGGCGCCAGCGGTTCCTCTGCCGTCACGTCGATGCCGGCGCCCGAGATGCGATGCGTCGCCAGCGCCTCGATTAGCGCGGTCTCATCGACCACCCGGCCGCGAGCGACGTTCACGAGGTGGGCGGTGGGCTTCATCCGGCCGAACGCCTCGGCATCGACCAGGTTTTCCGTCTCCGCGGTCAGCGGGCAGGTAAGGGCCACGAAATCGGCATCGGGCAACAGCGTGTTGAGCTCGTCCATGGCGTGTACCGCATCCGCAGCACCTCGACCGAAGGCTGGATGGCGCCGCAGCGCGACGACGCGCATATCGAAGGCCTTGGCCAGTTGGGCCAGCCGTCCGCCAATATCTTCCAGGCCGACGACAAGGAGCGTCTTGCCGCCAAGCTCGTCCTCGCGTTGGGAAAGATCGCCGATCATCCCGCGCCACACGCGCTTTTGTTGGTTGTCACGGGCCTCGGGAAGACGGCGGCTCAATGCAAGCATCAGCGCCATCGCGTGCTCGGCAACCGCGCGAGCATTGACGCCGCGGGCGCTGGCGAGCCGGATCCCGCGCTTGGCCAGCTCTTCGCGCGGGAATTGGTCGGTGCCGGCGCCGATCGATTGAATGAAGCGGAGCCGTTTGGCCTGATCGACGAGATGATTCTCCACAGCCCGGAAATCACCAGCACGTCGGCCTCGCCCACGCGCTTCTCCAAGGTCTCAGGGTCGCGGACCGAAAAGCTGTTGATGCCGGTCTCGAGCGACGAGAACCGCTCTTGAAGTCGATAGGCGACGTGAGCGAAGCAAATGCCGATTTTATCGGCAGGAGGGATCATGGCGCATTACTCTCACTGAAGCGGACTTGCGCAGCCGGCGAGCCGATCAACCTGGCCGATCTCGCAGACGAGGGAGGAACCATGAGCAATCCGGCCTTCAAATTCGACCATGTTCACATCATCAGCCAAGATCCGGAAGCCTCGGCGAATTGGTATGTCGAGATGTTCGACGCCACGATCACCGCCAATACGCGATCGAGCCCGGGCGAGGGTATAAAACCTGTTCCATCGGGTAAGGGAGGCAGGCGATGAGCGAGCAGATCCGCGACAAGGCCCGGACGCTGGGACTAGATCGTTTGACCGACGAGCATCTGGCTCAATTCGACCGCGCCACGCGCAGCATGGAGCAACACCTGAAGCGGCTGCCGCATAATATGCCGGTGGAGCAGGAACCGGCTCATATCTATCGCGCCAAGGGTGAGACGAAATGAGCGGCGAATTCGCCTTCCTCGGCATCGCCGAGGCCGCCGAGTTGATCCGCGCCAAGAAATTGTCGCCGGTCGAATACACGAAGGCGCTGTTGGGTCAGATCGAGCGGCACGACAGCAAGTTCAACGCTTTCATCGCGCTGACGCCCGAGCGAGCCCTGACCGCGGCGCGCGCCGCCGAGGCCGCGATCACCACCGGAAACTGGCGGGGGCCGTTTCACGGGATGCCCTATGCGCTAAAGGACATCATCGATGTCGAGGGCATCGCGACCACGGCGCATTCGAAGGTAATGACCGGTAACGCCGCGCGCCGGCATGCCGTGGTCACCGAACGGCTCGAAGCTGCCGGCGGGGTCTTGCTCGGCAAGCTCTCGACGCATGAATTCGCGATCGGCGGGCCGTCCTTCGACCTGCCATGGCCCCCCGCGCGCAACCCGTGGAACCGCGACCATTTCTGCGGCGGCTCGTCGAGCGGCAGCGGCGCCGGTCTTGCCGCCGGATTCTTCCCGGCCGCGCTCGGCACCGATACGGGCGGCTCGATCCGCAACCCCGCCTCGATGTGCGGCATCACCGGGATGAAGCCGACCTATGGCCGGGTCAGCCGCCGCGGGGTCGCGCCGCTCGCGTACTCGCTCGACCATGTCGGCCCGATGACCCGCACAGTGCGCGACAACGCCCTCATGCTCCAAGTGATCGCTGGGCATGATCCGGGCGATCCCGCAAGCGCCGACGAGCCGGTCTCCGACTACACGTCCGTGCTCGGTCACGGCGTCAAAGGCCTGCAAATCGGCGTCATCCGGCATTTCTACACGACCGATGTCGCCGGCGATCCCGAGCAGGTCGAGGCAATCGAGGCCGCGGTCAGCCTCTTCGCCGAGGCGGGTGCGGAGATCAGCGAGGTCGCCTTGCCGCGGTTGCAGGATTTCAGCGCCTGCGGTCAGATCATCCTCACTGCCGAGGCCTATGCCGTGCATGAGCCATGGCTGAAAGAAAAACCTCAGGATTACGGGGCCCGGGCGCGCGAGCGGCTGCTCGCCGGGGCGACGCTGCGAGCCGTTGACTACCTCCAGGCGGTGCGCTGGCGGCTCCAGCTCCGTGATGCGGTGGCGGCGGCCTTTGCCGACATTGACATCGCGGTCACCGCGTCGAGCCTGGACCCCGCCTGCCGCATCGACGACGAGGCAGCACTCGCCGCCAATTACTCGCGCCAGGCGCGGATGCCGTTCAACGTCACCGGCCAGCCGGGGCTGGTCATCCCGGCTGGGATCTCCACAACCGGCCTGCCGCTGTCGCTTCAGCTCGTCGGCCGTCCATTCACGGAGCCGATGCTCTACCGCGTCGCCCAATTCTACGAGGATGCCACCGGTTGGACGAGACGACACCCGGTTGGGTTGGCTGACTGAACCGAGCACAGAGGGGGTCAGATCGCACGGACCGTACCCTATCTGGCCTTCGCCCGAAAATCGACGAGGGGGCAACGCGGGTCCATGGGGTGGGGCGAGCCGCGCTGTGAGAGCGATGATCGAGGTGCAGCCGATCTCTGCCAGATGCTGTTGTTGCGGCCGGTAAACCGCAAATCGGCGCGCCTCGTCGAATTCACCCTCTTGCACTGCGGTCGCGCGAGGCCACAATCTGTCTGATGCAGACGACCAACGACATCCGCACCGCGTTCCTCGACTATTTCGCGCGCAACGGCCATGAAATCGTGCCGTCGAGCCCGCTGGTGCCGCGCAACGACCCGACTCTGTTGTTCACCAACGCCGGGATGGTGCAGTTCAAGAACGTCTTTACCGGACTGGAGAAACGTCCTTATTCGCGGGCCGCCACCGCGCAGAAATGCGTACGCGCCGGAGGCAAGCACAACGATCTCGAAAATGTCGGCTACACCACCCGGCACCATACTTTCTTCGAGATGCTCGGCAATTTTTCGTTTGGCGATTATTTCAAAGACCGTGCGATCGCGTTCGCCTGGGAGCTGATCACCCGCGATTTCGGCCTGCCGCGCGATCGGCTGCTCGTCACGGTCTACTCGGAGGATAACGAGGCGGCTGAATTGTGGGCGAAGATCGCCGGATTGCCTGAAGACCGTATCATCCGCATCGCAACCTCCGACAATTTCTGGTCGATGGGCGATGTCGGCCCATGCGGGCCGTGTTCGGAGATCTTTTGGGATCACGGGCCTGCGATCCCCGGCGGCCCGCCGGGCAGCCCCGACGCCGACGGCGACCGGTTTGTCGAGATCTGGAACCTCGTCTTTACGCAATACGATCAGCTCGCGCCCGGTGAGCGCGTGCTGTTGCCGCACCCGTCGATCGATACCGGCATGGGGCTCGAACGCATCGCCGCGGTCCTGCAAGGCAAGCACGACAATTACGACATCGACCTGTTCCGCGCGCTGATCCTGGCCTCGGCCGATGCGTCGGGCGTGGCGGCCGACGGTGAGCATGCGGTTTCGCACCGGGTGATCGCCGACCATCTGCGCGCCTCGGCGTTTCTGATCGCCGACGGCGTGTTGCCGAGCAAGGAGGGGCGCGGCTATGTGCTGCGCCGGATCATGCGCCGGGCGATGCGCCACGCCCATATGCTTGGCTGCACCGAGCCGATGGTATGGCGGCTGGTGCCGGCCCTGGTGCACCAGATGGGTGCGGCCTATCCCGAGCTGGTCCGCGCCCAGCCGCTGATCGCCGAGACGCTCGCTGCTCGAGGAAACGAATTTCAAGCAGACCTTGGAGCGCGGGCTGCGCCTGCTCGAAGAGGAGACCGCCCGACTCGGTCCCGCCGAACCGTTCCCCGGCGAGACCGCTTTCAAACTCTACGATACCTATGGCTTTCCGCTCGATCTGACCGAAGACGTGCTGCGCGGGCAGGGCCGCCGGGTAGCGGTCGACGGATTCGAGGCGGCGATGGCGCGCCAGCGCGCGGAGGCGCGCCGCAGCTGGGTTGGTTCGGGCGAGGCGGCGACCGAGGCGGTCTGGCTGGGCTTGCGCGAGGATCTCGGCGCAACCGAATTTCTCGGTTATGAGACCGAAACCGCCGAAGGCGTGGTGCTGGCCATCCTGCGCGACGGCAAGCGGGTCGGCGAGGCCGCCGCCGGCGACGAGATCGCGGTAATCGTCAACCAGACGCCGTTCTACGGCGAATTGGGCGGCCAGGTCGGCGATACCGGCGTCATTTTCTCTGCGTCCGGCGCCGAGCTGGCGGTGCATGACACGGTCAAGAAGGCCGGTGACTTGCACGTTCATCTCGGCCGCCTAGTCCACGGCTCGCTGAAGGAAGGCGACGCGGTCGAACTGCGCGTCGACGGCGCTCGCCGCCGCCGGTTGCGCGCCAACCATTCGGTGACCCACCTGTTGCACCAGGCGCTGCGCCGACGCCTCGGCGCCCATGTGACGCAAAAGGGATCGCTGGTCGCGCCCGACCGGTTGCGCTTCGATTTCAGCCACCCGAGAGCGCTGGGCCCCGAAGACATCCTGACGATCGAGTCCGAGGTCAACGAGCGCATCCGGACCAATGCCGAGGTGGGCACACGATTGCTGACCCCGGACCGCGCCGTGGCCGAGGGGGCGTTGGCCCTCTTCGGCGAGAAATATGGCGACGAGGTGCGGGTCGTCTCGATGGGCGGGGCCATCGACGGCGAGGATCGGGCCTATTCGGTAGAGCTGTGCGGCGGCACGCATGTCCGCAGCACCGGCGATATCGGGCTGTTCAAGATTATCGGCGAGACCGCGATCGCCTCGGGCGTACGCCGGATCGAGGCGCTGACCGGCGCCGCCGCCGAGGCGTATCTGGCCGAGGAGGAGGGGTTGCTGCGCCAGGCGGCCGCCGCGTTGCGGACGAGCCCGGCCGAATTGCCGGCGCGGATCATCAGCCTCGTCGACGAACGGCGGCGGCTCGAACGCGAGCTGGCTGAGGCGCGGCGGGCTTTGGCCAGCGCCGGTCCGGCGACGAAAGCTGCTGCAAAGCGCATCGGCGAGATCGCGTTCGACGGCCGGGTCGTCGACGATGTTTCCGGGCGCGAACTGAAATCTCTGGCCGACGAGCTGAAGCAGCGGATCGGGTCCGGCATCGTGGCCGTCGTGTCGCGCGCCGACGGCAAAGCGGCGATCGTCGTCGGCGTCACCCCCGACCTGGCAGGCCGCTTCGATGCGGTCGAGCTGGTCCGGTTCGGCGCCGCGGCGCTCGGCGGCAAAGGCGGCGGCGGTCGCGCCGACTTGGCCCAGGCCGGCGGTCCCGATGCGGGGCATGCTGAAGCGGCGCTCGCGGCGGTCGAGCGCGCGGTTGTCGCCAAGACGCAAGAGACAAGTTCGGTGTCGGCAGCCGGTTAGCCCCGATTCGCTCTCCGTCGGTCTCCCTCGCGGACCGTAACGCTCTTCGTAAATGATTGAAGTTCCAGCCTAGCCGGAAAGCATTGACGCATTTTTGACGTTGGCGAACTTATTCGACCGGGGGTGGGGTGTATCGGCGAGACAGAAATGATCAAGATAAAGGGTGGGCGTAAGCGGTGCATAGGAAGCCCTCTATCCGGACGATTTCTCGCCATTACTGTGGTGTTGCTGGCAGCTGCGGGGTGTCAGCCGGTGCCGTTCCATCTCGATCCCCTCAGCGTCAACGGCCGCGATGGCGGCGGCAGCCCGCCAAGCTATGAGGCGCTGATGCGGATCGCAGCAGCGGCCCGCTCGGGCGGGGATTACGCCAACGCTGTTGCGATCTTCCGCCGGGCCGCGGAGATCGAGCCGCGTGCTGCGGCGCCGTTTGTTGGGCTCGGCGATACATTGATCGCCACCGGCGCCGTCGACGAAGCGATCCTCGCCTATAATTCGGCGCTGGCCCGTGACGGCGGCAATCTGCCGGCGGAGCTTGGGCTGGCCAGGGCCTACCTCCAAACCGGCCGGCCCGAGCTTGCGCAGGTGCCGCTCTCCCGAGCGCTTGCAAACAACCCCAATGATCCCAAGCTGCTGGTGCTGCTTGGCCTGACCCAGGATGTCGAGGGGCGGCATCAGCAGGCGCAAGCGTATTATCGGCACGGTCTGCAGGGCGCTCCGGGCGATCCGGCATTGACGGTCGATCTGGCGCTGTCGCTGGCACTCAGCGGCAATTATCCGAACGCAATCGCCGTGCTGCAACCGGTCGCGATGGCCCCGGGCGGATCAGCCCAGGAGCGGCAGACCCTGGCGCTGATCTATGGTTTGCAGGGAACTGTCACCGAAGCCGCCCGGCTCGGCCGGATCGACCTCGACGAAGCTGCGGTCGAACATAATCTCGCCTATTACCAGACCTTGCGCGCGCTGTCGCCCGAAGCCCGCGACCACGCGATACTGTCGGTTGGAAGCAACCGCAGCGCTACCGGTCCGTCTTGATCTGAGGCTCGTGCTGGTTAATGCTTGCTGAATGTATCCATTATATTGATCGCGGCGGGCCCGAGCAGAACGATAAACAGCGTCGGCAGGATGAACAGGATCATTGGCACGGTCAGCATCGCCGGTAACCGCGCCGCCTTTTCCTCAGCCCGGGTCATGCGCGCCGCCCGCAACTCGTTCGCCAATATTCGCAATGAATGCGCCAGAGGGGTGCCGAATTTTGCGGTCTGCTGCAAGGTGTTGACCAACGATCGAATTGCATCCGAATCGGTCCGGTTGTTGAGATTTTCGAACGCCAACCGGCGGTCTGGCATAAAGGTCAGTTCGGCGGCGGTTAGCGCAAACTCCTCGGCGAGTTCGGGCCAGCTGGCGCGCGAGTTCGCGTGCTACGCGCAGCAGGGTTGCGTCCAGGCTGAGCCCGGCCTCGGCGCAAATGACCATCAGGTCGAGCCCGTCGGGCAAGGCGAGCTGCAGCTGTTTGGCGCGTTTGGCCGCGACATTCTTCAGATAAATGTTGGGTGCATAGAACCCGAGCAGAGCCGCGGCGATTGCCGGCATAAATCGTAAATCGGGCGGGAGCGGCAGCATCCGCAGCACAGAACTGTCCAGCAGCGCAGCGCAACCGAAAAGCGACGGCAGGCTGAGCCGCGCGAACAGATAGCCGATCATTGCATCCGGCGATCTGATCCCGGCGCGGGCAAGCCTCTGCCGGGCTTCCGCGGCGTGCCGGCTGCGCAGCAGATTGAGGCTCGTTACCGCCGCGCGCATCCATCCGATCGGCCTGCGGTGCTGGCGGCGGGTTCGTGCGGAGAGCGCCTGCCGGCGCAATGTCTCTTTGCGCTCGACGACTTGCTCGAGGCGCCGCTCGAACGCGTTCTTCGGCCGCAGCGCGTGCCAGGTCGCCGCAAGCATGGTCAGAACCGCCAACGCGGCGAGCCCCGCGATGGCGTCGTCGAGGCCGATGCCGGCCGGCAGCCAATTGGCGACGTTCAAATCTTGCGGCCTCAGGCTGATCATATTTCGAACCGCGCCATCTTGTTCATGATCGTGACCCCGGTAACGAGCATCGCCACCGCTATTCCGTCGAGGATGTAGCCGCGCGCATCGTGGAACAGCGGCGCCAGATAGGTCGGCGAAGTCAGCATCAGCAGCCCGATCACCACCAACGGCAGCCCGCCTAGGATCATCGTCGTCGCGCGCGTTTCGCTCGACATCGCGCGGACCTTGGCGCGCATCTGGCGGCGCTTGCGCAGGGCGTCGGCGAGATTGGCGAGCGTTTCGGCGAGGTTGCCGCCGGTCTCGCGCTGGACGCTGAGGGCGATAATAAAAAACCGGAATTCCGGCATGTCGATGCGCTTGGCGATGTCCCAGAGCAGCGCTTCGAGGTCGCGCCCCATTCGCATCCCGCTCTCGACCAGGCGCAACTCGCAGCCGACCGGGTCGGCGATCTCACGACCGGCTCCGATGATCGCTTCGCTGATCGGCATGCCGGAGCGCAATGCGCGCACGATCAAGTCGATGGCATCGGGAAACAGCGCGATGAAGGCAGCAACCCGGCGCTTCCCCAGACGGCCGATGACCAGGTGGGGGAGCGCCATCCCGAGGAAGAGGCCGATCAGCACGTCGGGGACAAGGCCGAGCGGTGCGACGCAGACGAGGCCGAAAATCGCCAGCGCCGCCACGCCGACCACCATGAGCCCATAATGGCCGATGGTGATCGACCGGCCGGTGCGGGCCAGGCGGGAGGCCAGCAGGTGGCGTCGCGGCAACCAGCGGCGGGCAACGCGGTCCATCTTGGGGGTCGCGCTCTGCATCCGCGCCAAAGACTGGGCCGCGGCAGGCGCAGGAACGCCTCTGGCACGATCGCGCACGGCGTTGAGGCGCCGCTTGTAGCGCCGATATGCCCCGCCGCCGCCGATCGCCAGGGCTATCATCAGAAAGCTCAGCGCGGCGGCGAGGGCGGACAGGATCGCCAGCCCGTCGGCCTGATCTAACGCGAAAACCATGCTTCACCACACGATCGAGGAGCGGGCCATCTCGAACAAAGGGCACTCATTCACCGCGCGGCTCACTCCGAGTATCGATGCGCCAGCCGATTTGCCCCCAGCTCTCCGCCAGCGATAGGCCCGTCATTGTCGAGGTATCGAAAGGTGTCGGCGATCACGGGAGTTATTCTTCAAATGATTTCGAGCAATGGCCGGTCGAGACCAAAATATTCGGCGCGCGGCAGGAAGTGTGGACGCACGCCGCTCGACTTGAAGATCCCGCGCAGCCGGCCGTCTGTGCTTTCACCTTGGAAGTGATAGCTGAACAATTCTTGAGTGGTGATGATGTCGCCCTCCATCCCGACGACCTCGATGACGTCGGTCACGCGCCGCATGCCGTCGCGCATCCGGTTGACTTGCAAGATCAGATTGACCGCCGCGGCGATCTGGGTCCGCACCGCGTGCGAGGGCAGATTGATGCCGGTCATTCCGACCATGTTTTCGAGCCGGGTCAGAGCCTCGCGCGGGCGATTGGCATGGATCGTGCTCATCGAGCCGTCATGCCCGGTGTTCATCGCCTGCAGCACGTCGAGCGCCTCGGCGCCGCGGATCTCGCCGAGGATGATGCGGTCCGGGCGCATGCGCAGGGCGTTGCGCAACAGATCGCGCATCGTGATCTCGCCGCTGCCTTCGAGGTTGGGCGGGCGGGTTTCCAACCGCACGACATGGGGTTGCTGCAATTGCAGCTCGGCGGCATCCTCGATCGTCACCGTGCGCTCGGTCGGGTCGATCAGCCGCGACAGCGCGTTCAGCAAAGTCGTCTTGCCCGATCCCGTGCCGCCTGAAATCAGAATGTTGAGCCGGCAGCGCGCGGCGATCTTCAGCAAAGTGGACATTTCCGGCGAGATGTTCGCCTGCTGCGCCATCGTGTCGAGGGTGATGGTCTTTTTCGAAAATTTACGGATCGAGATCGAGGGCCCGTCGATCGCCAATGGCGGGATGATGATGTTGACGCGGCTGCCGTCGGGCAGGCGGGCGTCGACGAGCGGGCGCGACTCGTCGATGCGGCGGCCGATCCGGGTGACGATCTTGGTCGCCACATTCATGACGTGCTGATCATCGCGGAACGACACGTCGGTGGGTTCGAGCTTGCCGCGCCGCTCGACATAGACCTGCTTTGCCCCGTTGACCATGATGTCGGTGACGGTCTCGTCCTCGATCAGCGGTTCGAGCGGGCCGAGGCCGAGCATGTCCGCGACCAGGGATTGGACCAGCTCGCGCTGCTCGACGAAATTGAGCTGGATCTTGGTCTCGCCGAGCAATTCCTTGACCCAGCCGTCGAGCTGCGCCTCGAAGGTGGCGCGCGGCATCGCGGCCGCGGCGGCGACGTCCATGTGTTCGAGGACGAGCGGCTGGATTTGCGTCTTTGCGGCCTCGATCGCGGAGCGGTTGGAGTGGCGCTGCCCGGTGGGCTTTTCGGGTTCCGCCTCCGGGATCGGCGGGCTCAGCAGCGCCTGCATCAGCGCCGTGATCAGATCGCGGCGCTCGAGCGCGTTGACCTCGATCCCGTTCCGCGGGAGATAGGCTTGCACCGCGGTCTCGACGACCTTGGCAAGCTCGCCCCGGCTCAAGATCAGGCGTCGCTCGGGGCGGATTTCGCTGTTTAGACGAGCCAGCACTTCGGCGCGTGCCCTCGCCAGACGGTCTTCCTGGGAAGTGCGGGCCGCCGGCTCGGCGATGGGCGCTGCAGCCGCGGCGACCGGAGGCGCGGCCACCGCCGCATTCGGGGCGCGGCGCTGAGACAATCCGGCGATGCGCGCGTCGAGCGCGTTCTCGCCTTCGGGCCGTTTGAAATACCCTACCACAGCGAGCGCAACGCGAACCGACGGCGCTTGGGAGCGCTCGTGGCGGGGCCGGCGACGAGTTCGGCGAGGCGACGGAATTCGCGCACGACCGGGCTGCGCGGGGCGGCGACCGGAAGCGGCTGGCCGGTATTGGCCGCCGCGCCGGCCGATTTCGGGTCGAAGGAAATGGTCATGTCGAACGCCTTGCCGACCCCCTTTTCAAATTCGCCCTTGCCGATCAGCGCCCGGCTTCCGCTGGCGCCGGCCTCGACCAGCCAGAGGCGAACCTGCGGCGCCTGCTCGCGCATCAGGGTTTGCAACCGGATCGTGTCGCGCAACCCGGCGAGACTGCGCTCGCAGATCACCACCACATGGGCCGCCGCGGCGAGCATGACCCGCTGCACCGGGGTGGCGGCGCGCGGCAGATCGACCACGACCCGCGAAAATTTGCGCCGCAGCTCGTAGAGCAGCATGTCGATGGCGCCGGCGTCGATCATCAGATGCTGTGCCGCCGACGCCTCGGTCGCCAGCACCCGCAGATTGTCGGTGACCTTGACCATCGCCCGATCGATGAACAGGCTGTCGATGCGCGAGGGCTGCTCCAGCGCTTCGTACAACCCACTGCCGGGGTCGGTATCGAGCTTGAGCGCAACCGTGCCGAAATGCAGATCGAGATCGAGAAGGGCGGTCGATTCCGCGCGATCCTCGGCGAGCAGCCAGGCGCAGCCGACAGCGGTGGTCGTCGCGCCGACGCCACCGCGGCTGCCGACGAACACGATCACCTGGCCGAGCCCGCCATCGCCTGCCGCCGCCGGGCCGCCGGTTTGATTTTGCAGGACAACCGCCAGGGCATCACGGCTCGGCGGCTTGACCAGGTAGTCGTTGGCGCCGGCGGCCAGCAGGTCGCGGTAGAGCGTGACATCGTTGACGGTGCCGAGCCCGACCAGCGCCAGATCGGCCCCGCCCATTGCCCGCACCGCCCCGATCTCGGCGATCGGCGCCGGCAGATCGGTGAGGTCGAGAAGCACGATCCGCGGCGCCAGACCCGAGCGGATGCGGTGCAATGCGAGGTCGGGTGTATCCGCGATCGAGAGCTCGTCATCCAGTTGCAATTCGCGGATCACCCCTTCCAGGCGATCGAGCGTCGCCTCGTCGCGGGTGACGGCGAGGACGCCCTCGCGCACAGGTTTGGTCGCGGCAGCCTGGGCCTGAGACTTCACTGGTATCCCGTCCCTGTGGTCGATGAGTCGGTCGGCGGCGCGCTGCTCGACGACACCGCAATTGGCCCCAACTGGGCCTCCGCCGGCAGCACGACTTTGTCGTCGAGGTAGCGGTCGACGGCGGCGGCTGCCGGTTTGCCGTCCGCCGCCGCCAGGGTGCGGCCCTGGGCCAGATCGCCCGGGCTCGCCACCATCAGGCCGAGATTGACCGCGGTGGCGCAGCCGAAATTGCTCGGCGGCGCATTGGTGAAATCGTTGGCGCGCGGCATGCTCCAATTCGGGCAGGGCGGCAGGGTGACGGCGTAGCGGCCGACCATGACGATGGCGCGATTGGGCGGGACCCCGGCAATCGGGCGGGCGTCGGCGACGATGCCCCAGCGCAGCAGCCGACTTGAGATCGCTGCAACGCGCGCATCGGCCAGCGCCGGCACGCCCGAGGCTGCGATCGCCACCCGGTCGGCTGGCCGTATGGCCCCACTGGCGACGAGCCGGTCGAGATGTGCGGCTTCGCCCGCGCCGAGCCGGGCCGAGCCTGGGGCGAAAGCGAGCGCCAGCTGGCTGGTGGCGCCATCGACCTGCAGCCGGTTCGGCGCTTCGCTCTTGGTGTATTCGGCGGCCCCGGGAGCGCAGGCGGCGAGCGCCAGCGCGAATGCGAGCGGATAGAAATGCTGCGTCATCACGTGTCCCTCCTTTCAATCGAGCCGGAAGCCGGCGGGCCCGATCAGCCCTTGGCCGCCGGCGTCGAGCGGCCCGCGCGCCGGCGCAGGCAGGCTCCGCCGCCAAGTGTCGCCCCACAGCACCTGCTGAGCGTCGTGCGGAATCTGAAAGCCGTCGGTCGGGGACGCGAGCGCGGTCACCGATGGCTGACCAGGTACGGGGTGACGATGACGACGAGTTCGGTCTCGTTGTTCTGGAACTTGTTCGAGCGGAACAGCGCGCCGAGGATCGGAATGTCGCCGAGCCAAGGGACCTTGGAGATGTTCTGCGAGGTGTTGTGCATACAGCAGCCCGGCGAGTGCGAAGCTTTGTCCGCTGGCGAGATCGATCGTCGTTTCGGCGCGGCGCACGGTCAAAGCGGGAACGGGAGGAGCACCGGCGCTATGGTCACCGCGTTGGCGTAGTCCAACTGGCTGACCTCGGGCCGGACCTTAAGACTTAGATGATCGGCGTCGATGATCGTCGGCGTGAAGGCCAGCTGGACGCCATATTGCTGAAACTGGATCGTGATTATCGCAGTGTTCCTGGCCGACCCGGTTGGGCCACCGGGTACGGGTATTCGCCGCCGGCAAGAAAACTCGCGGTCTGGCCCGACACCGCGGTCAAGTTGGGCTCGGCCAAGACTGTCAGGAATCCCTCGGTCGCCAGCGCATCGAGAGTGGCGGTGATCTGCTCGGAACCTGGCAGAAACTTCCCGAGGAGAAAGGTGTTAGTGACATTGCCGGGGAAGGCTTGGTCTGGAACTGTGACATTACCGTTGAGTTTTGACCAGTTGATGCCGATCTGCTTCAGGATGTTGCGGT
>CAWJTR010000036.1:0-18152 GCA_963845735.1 uncultured Alphaproteobacteria bacterium
CTCGTTGACGGCGAGACGCCAGTTGAACGTAGCAGCACCGTAACCGAGGCCGTTTTCTCGCAGCCGATTACGGAGCCGAGGAACTCAGGCTCGGTCATCCGGCAGCAAGCCGCGGAACGGTCGTGCGGCCGCGAGAAGTCGAGCGCGGGACCCAGCGGCAATATGCCCCTCGGGTTGAGGTGGCGCATGCCACCGTAATAGCCGAGCTTGATCTTATGGAAGTCGACGGTCGCAGCCACCCCTGGCATCTGGTAGATCTCGCGGGTGTAGTTCGACAGATTGTGATAGTCGGCGAGGCGGCGCAAATTACACTTGAACAGCACGTAATAGACGGTGTCGAAGCGCACCAGTGTCGGGAACAGCCGCAGATCGGCTTCGGTGAAACGGTCGCCGACCAGCCAGCGCTGGCGGGAGAGGCGCGTTTCCAGTTCGTCGAACGCCGTGAACAGATTGCGGAAGGCTTGCTCGTACGCCTCCTGGCTCTTGGCCAGGCCGGCGCGATAGACCCCATTATTGACGTTGTCGTAGACAAAACGATTGATCTCGTCGATTTCGCCCCGCAGCGAGGCTGGGTAGAGATCGAGGGTCGGGTCGCCGAACTCATCGAATTCCGAGTTCAGCATGCGGATGATCTCGGACGACTCGTTGTTGACGATCGTCTTTGTCTTGCGGTCCCACAACACCGGCACCGTGGCGCGGCCGGTATAATCGGGCCGGGCGGCGGTATAGACTTGGTGGACATGGAAGACGCCATTCTTTGGCGCCAGATCGTCAAAGCCGCGCGAATAGGCCCAGCCCTGCCCCTTCGGCAGATCGGATTCGAGCAGCGGAACCGCGCCGTCGAGGCCCTTTAACGCCCGCATCAGGACGGTGCGATGGGCCCACGGGCAGGACGGTGCCGTGACGAGTTGGTAGCGGCCGCGCTCGGCCTTGAATTTAGAGTCGTTGTCGCGGCTCACGCGGTCGCGGAAACTCGAATCGGGACGCAGAAAGGCGCCGCCGCGATCCGCCGGGAGCGGATCGTCATCAAACCATGTTCCATCGACCAGCATGCCCATTACCTACCTCGGTCTTTGCGGTACGGCGCTCCGCATCATTTGATGCTCAAGCAACGGTGTCTCAGCGAGATTCAGCTTCTCCCCGCGCGCGCTGAACTCCGCTGCCGTGACATTACTGGCACAATGTTATTTGACCCTCCAGATCATTGCGCGGTGATGCCTCCGTCAATGACGAGCCCCGCGCCGGTCATGAAAGCGGCATCGTCCGACGCTAGAAACACGATCCCCTTGGCGATATCGTTGGGGGTGCCCATGCGGCCGATCGGCAGACGCTCGATGACCTGGCGACGCGCCGCCTCGATGTCATTGGTGCCGAGATTGCGCGCCCGCGTCACCAACACTTGGTCGCCCATATCGGTGTCGATCGTGCCGGGATGCATTGAGTTGACCCGAATACGGTATCCCTTGCGGGCAAATTCCAGCGCGGCAGATTTTGTAAACAGGGTCACCCGCCTTTGGTCATCGAGTAGAGCGGGTCTTGCGTCGAACCGACAAGGCCGGCGGTCGAGGCGAGGTTGACGATGGCGCTCCCGTGAGGGCTCTGCTGCGCCGCCTCGCGCAGCGCCGGCAGGCACAGCTTGGTGCCGAGGAACACGCCGGTCAGGTTGACCGCGCATAGCCGCTCCCATTCGGCGAGGCTGGCGGCTTCGATATCTTTGCCGAGAAACAGCCCGGCGTTATTGACCAGGATGTCGAGCTTGCCGAAACGGCCTAGAACGGCGGCGACCGCGGCGTTCCAATCCTCCTCGCGAGTCACGTCGAGATGGACGTAGAGAACCGCGCCGCCGAGCGTGCGAGCGGTCTCGCGGCCGCGTTCGTCGAGCACGTCGGCGATTGCCACCATGGCGCCGGCCTCGACCATCAGCCGCGCGGTCTCGCCGCCGATGCCGCGCGCTGCCCCGGAGATCAGCGCCACCTTGCCGTCCAGTCGGTTCATTGCCGGCCCTCCTCGGGGTGGCTGCGCTATCATACCATTCGGGCTCGCGAGCCGAGAACTCGCGCCGCCTGGTGCGCCGTCAGTTTTCGAGCTTCATACCCTTCTGCACGCCGGCCCGCGAACCAATCCGCTCGCCCCAGGCTCGCAGATGGTTCAGACCGGCATTGTCGGGGAGCGCCTTGCGGCCGGCATAGATTGGGTAGACCGCCAGATCGGCGGCGGTGATTTCATCGCCGGCCAGATATTGCGTCTTGGCAAGCTGCTCCTCGGCAAAGCGCCACAGATTGACGAAGCGATCCTCGTAGAACTTGATCGCCGAGTCCGGCACCTTTTCCGGCATGCGCGCGCCGAGGAAGAAGATGGTCTGGTTGACCGACGCGTAATCGGCCGCGCCCTCGGCCATCCACTGGAACATCCGGACCCGCGCGACCGGGTCCGCCGGCAGGAATTTCCCGGTCTTCTCGCACAGATACAGCAAGATCGCCCAGGACTGGGTCACGGTCAGGGGCTTTCCCCCCGGGCCTTCGGGATCGATCAGGGTCGGGATGCGCGCAGTCGGGTTGATCTTCAAGTAGTCAGCGGCCTTTTGGTCGCCTTGACCCAGATTGAGCACATGGATCTTGCACGAAACGCCGCATTCATTGACCGCGATCGCAGCGCGCTGCCCATTGCCGGTGCCGGCGGTGTAAAGCTCCATTTCTCGCCCTCCCTCATCGACTGAAATTCATCATAGCGCCATGGTGCAAGCTATGGATGCGGAGGATCGCTTGCTCACTTTCCGGGCGGCGAGCCGGACCAGCGAATTGATGATAAAGATGCCCAGTGCATCGAAGGGGAGGAGTGCGATGGCTGTTGTCAGGCTCGAGATCAAAACCCGCAAGCCGCTCGCCCGACGGTCGAGAATTCGGCGATGTCGGGCGCTATCAGCAGCTCGACGGCACGGCACATTTCGCCGTTGATCCGGGGCATCCGTCGAACTGCGCCATCACCGATATCGACCTGGCCGAGCGCGGACGCGACGGCTTAGTGCATTTCACGTCCGATATCCGCATCCTGGCGCCACTAGACCAGGCGCGCGGGAACCATCGCCTGCTGTTCGACGTACCGAACCGCGGCAACCGGCTGGCACTGGCGACGTTCAACGGCGTGCCGCGGCCAATCAATCCCGCTGGTCCGACCGACGCAGGCAACGGCTTTCTGATGCGCCAAGGTTATACGGTTGTCTGGTGCGGCTGGCAGCATGACGTGCCGGAAGCCGACGGGCTGATGCGCATCAAGGTCCCCGAGGCGCAGATCGACGGACTGCCGGTCTCGGGGCGGCTGCTGGTCGGCTTCCAGCCGAGCAAGCCAAGCCGGGTCCAGCAGCTGTCCGACCGCGGGCACCGCCCTTACCCAAGCAACGATCCGGACGATATAAACGCTGTGTTGCTGGTGCGTGACGGCGAGGAAGCGCCGCCGCGTACGATCCCCCGCGAAAGTTGGTCATTCGCCCGGCTGGAAGCGGGGCGCGTCGTCGCCGAGCCGAACCACGTCTATCTCGCCGCCGGCTTCGAACCCGGCAAGATCTATGAGGTGATCTACACGACAACCGGCGCACCGGTGATCGGGCTGGGTCTGTTGGCAGCGCGGGATATCGTATCCTTCCTGCGGCACGGCAGCACGGCTGATAACCCCTGCGCCGGCAACATCCGGTACGCCTACGCCTTCGGCGCGTCACAAAGCGGGCGTTTTCTGCGCCAGCTCCTTTATCTCGGCCTCAACGAGGACGAGGCGGCGCGGATGGTGTTCGACGGCGTGCTGGTGCACATCGCCGGCGGCAAGCGCGGCGGCGATTTCAACATGCGCTTCGGGCAGCCATCAGCGTCGCTGCCGAGTGACCCATTCCCATTCAACGAGATGGCCGTCACCGATCCGGTCAACGGTCGGCGCGACGGCCTCCTCGAACGCCTCGCCGCGCGCCATCGGGTGCCGAAAATCTTCTTCACCAACACCTCGTGCGAATATTGGCGGGGCGACGCCTCGCTGATCCACACCGATGCGACCGGCGCGCGCGACGTCGACGCGACTGCTTCGTCGCGCTTCTACCACTTCGCCGGCGCGCAACACTCCGCCGGCACCTTGCCGCTGACCGACACCAACCCGCAAAATGGCGAGCGCGGTCAGCAAGCACTCAATTCGGTCGACTACAACCCGCTTTTGCGCGCTCTGCTGGTGCGGATGGATCGCTGGGTCAGCCAAGGCGAGGAGCCGCCGCCGAGCCGTTACCCACGCCTTGCCGACGGCAACGCTGTCGCGCCGGAGACGGTGAAGGGCGTTTTCACGGCCATTCCGGGGGTAAGGTTCCCGGCGCATCCGCCGCGGGTCACGCGACTCGATTTCGGCCCGGAGGCGGCGCGCGGGATCGCCACAACGCTGCCGCCGACGGAGGGCGAGCCTTACCCGCACTTCGTTCCGTTGGTCGATCCGGACGGCAACGACCTGAGCGGCATTCGTCTGCCCGACGTGACGGTGCCGCTGGCGACCTATACCGGGTGGAACCTGCGCCATCCGCAGATTGGCGCGCCCGACCGGTTGATGAGCCTTATGGGGTCGACGATCCCGTTCCCGGCGACCGAAGGCGAACGCAACGCGAAAGGCGACCCGCGCCGGTCGATCGAGGCGCGCTATTCCGGTAAGGCTGCTTACCTCAATGAGGTAAGCCATGCCGCGCAGCGCCTGATCGATGCCGGAGACCTGTTGCCAGAGGATCTGGAACGCATCCTCGCGCAATCGGCCCGCCGCTGGGATCTGCTTGCATCCGCTCCGGAATCCGCCGCTGCGAATTAGCAAGGATCTGATTGTTCGAATGCCCAGGGGTCGCTCACCCGGTGGCGCAGTGACGAAGGTCGGCTTACGGTCGAGCCATTCGGTTACTTGGCGGTGTCGCCAACGGCTGGAGTTGGCACGAAGCTGCCGTGTGCCGAAAATCGTGACGGCAAACCGGCGCTTGGTTAGGCCGCGCTCGATCAGCGCGTCGAGCACCGAATCCCCGGTTCAGGCAATTGTTCAGATCGAGTATTGCGGCAGCAGGCGGGCTACGTTGCCGCGGTTGATCGCCTGGCGGTCGGCGGCGGTCATGCTGATCTTGGCGAGGCCCTCGACATTTTCCTCCAGCGAGAAATACGGGTAGTCGCTGCCGAACACGATCTGGCTCGTCGGCGCCATCGCCATCAGCGCCGCCATTGACGGGGCCGCCGAGGCGTTGGCGGTGTCGTAATAGAGCTTGTTGAACTCGGCTACGGCGCCGTGCGGCGCGTATTTGGCAGCGTGCTTGTCGCGGTCGACGAAATTGGCGATGCGCCCGGAGAGCGCCGGCAACGCGCCGCCGGCATGCGAGAAGATGAAGCGGATGTCGGGGTAGCGCAGGAGGCTGCCGCTGTAGAACATGCTCAAGATCGCTCTTGCCGTATCAACCGGCCACTCGATCGTTGCCGGAGCAACGCCGGGGATCAGGTTGCCACAGCAATTGGCCGTCGTCGGGTGGAAATAGACAACCGCCTTGCGCCGGTTCAGCTCCTCTAAGATCGGCTGGAACGCCGGGTCGCCCGGCCACTTGTCGCCGTAGCTGGTCATCAGCCCGATGCCGTCGGCCTTCAGCGTGTCGAGCGCGTAGGCGATCTCCTTCAAGCTCGCATCGACATCGGGCAGAGGCATCGCCGCAAACAGGCCGAAGCGGCCGGGATGGTCGTTGATCATCGTCGCGGCGTAGTCGTTGCAGTCGCGCGCCAGCTTCGGCAGCTGCGGCGTCTCGGCGAAGGCGATGCCCCACGGCGACAGCGAGGCGATCGCGGTCGCGACGCCGCTCCTGTCCATGTGCTCCAGCACGCGAGCGGCCGACCATTCCTTCATGATCGGCGCCGGCCGCGGCTTTTTCGTTTCGGCATACGCAAGCCATGCCGGTGGGAAGAAATGATGGTGCACGTCGATGCGGCGCGGCGCCGGGTCGAGATCTTCGGCCAGGGCCGGTCGCAGCAAGGCCAGCGCGCTCCCCACCGCCGCCATGCCGCCAAGGAGCTGACGCCGAGACGGGCCTTGGTCGCAACAATGATCATGCACGTGACCCATCGACATTCCTCTCGTTTTTGAGTTGGGGCGGCGTCATCACGTGATCGGGCCAAGTGCGCTTCCGAAAAAGCGTCTCGCCCCTGAGATCATATTCCCTGCAGTCAGTACCATTTTTCCTTGTCGACGACGTTGATCAACGTCTGACCCGCGGCGAACCGCCGGCAGTTTTCGAGCAGAAGTGCTTCCCATTTCTGGCGATAAGGGGTGCCGAGGATCGCGACATGCGGCGTGATCAGCACGTTCGGCATTCCCCATAGCGGGCTGTCGGCCGGCAACGGCTCCGGGTCGGCAACATCGAGCCCGGCGCCCGCGAGCTGGCCTGACTGCAGGGCTGCAATCAGGTCTTGGGTGACGACACAGCGGCCCCGGGCGATGTTGATGAAGTAGGCGCCGCGCTTCATTCGTGAGAACAGCCTCGCGTTGAACATCCCCAGGGTGTCCGGCGTCTCCGGGGTCGTTACAATGACGAAGTCGGCTTCACCGAGGCGCTCCTCCAGCCGGTCAGGACCACTGAGGTCGGCCATGCCGGCCGGTCGTTCCGTCACCCGCGGATCGATGCCGAGTACCCGCATTCCGAAGGCAGCACATTGTTTGCTGGCCTCGCTGCCGGCGCCGCCCACGCCGACGATCAGCACCGTCTGCGTCGGCAGATCGATCATCCCCGGACCTCTCTGCCACCGCTTTTGCGGCAGGTAGTGCTCGAAGCGCCGGGCGAAAGCGAGCAAAAACGCCACCGCGTGAGTGGAGAGATGTTCGTTATAGCTGCCGTGCATGCCGGTGACGACGACATCGCTGTTGACCAGCGCATCGTAGAAATACGCGCCGCCCAGTCCGGCACGCGACGCGCAAATCCAGCGCAGTTTCTTCGCGCGGGCAAACAGTTCAGGCGGCACCGTCCCGTAGGCCGCATCAGCGGTCTCGATCTCGGCGAGGGCGTCTTTGGGATCGGCGAATGCCTTTGCGATAGCACCCGGGACGACCTGCTTGATTTTCTCCGGCCACGACGGGTCGGCATCTGGGGATAGCAGCAGGATGGTGAAGCTCATCGGGCAGCTCCTGCGGAGTAGAGGAGAAGGACAGGCCTGGATGCCTCACCGGTGAATTGCGTTCTGGAGCGCTCGCAGTCCGTCTGCGAGGGCCACGGAGCGGGCCGCACCCGATGGGTTCCTCCGCGAACCACGATAAGCCCGGAGTTGCCCCCATTTGCGTCATTCGCCGACCGCCGCGCGTCCGTCTCAGGTGGTGGTGAGCCGACCTTCGCCGAACCCACGGCGAACGGGGAGGTCGCGCCGATTCCGGTCGTACGCGAGACCGAGTTGGGGATAGCATCGGCCGAACCGGACCTTCCGTGCGCCGAGCAGACCTTCGGAGAGGTTGTCAGCAGCCGAACGCGGTGGGGACACAAGGCACTGCCGATGGCATCGCGGTCGGGGGCAGCGAGCGGTGGCTAGACCGCCGGTATCTTTCGCGACGAGGATGCCGGCGCCGTCAGCTCGGCGTCGATCTGCTCGATCGAGCGGCGGCTTGTTTCGAAGCCGATGAACCAGAAGGCGAAGGCGCCGAGAACATACCAGAAGGCAAAGTAGTTGAAGCCTGGGATCAGCGCATCGAGCGTCGCCGCCGGTTTGACGTAGTTGGACGAGCCGGCGATCACCGCGAGCCCGGCCGGCCCGATGAACTTGCCGAGATTGCCGATGCCGTAGACGAATCCCATGCCGCTACCGCGCAACCGAGCCGGCCATAACTCGCCCATATAAGGGCCGACGATCGAGTAGTTGCCGCTGCCGAAGAAGCTCTGCAGCAGGATCATCACATAGAACATCGATACGCCGCCGATAAAGACGCTGTGCATATAGCCGGCAAGCGACATGAATAATGCCGCGGTGAGGCAGCTGAACACCCCCGCGGGACGCCGACCCCACGCATCCGAGATCCACGAGCACAGAAAACGCCCGGCAATCGCCAAGAGCGCGACCCAGATCCCGAGTTTGGATGCCTCGGGCGGGGTGATCTTCAGGACCATCACGGGCAAGGTCACCTGCCACAGCGCCAGAGCGACGCCGCCCGTCTGGCTGAGGCCGGTCAGCGCGCCGGCGAAGATGCTGCGCGGATATTTGAATAGCTCGGTCCAGCGCGTATATTCGACCGTAGGCCTCACCGTAGGGAGGGCGATGTCTTTGGGGTCGATTTGCAGTGCCCAGGCGAGCGACTGGCGCGCTTCCTCGAAGCGTCCCATCCGCAATCAGCCAGTACGGCGATTCGGGGACCCACGCACGGATGTAAAGGGTCAGGAACGCCGGCAGCAGGCCGACGGCAAACAGACCGCGCCAGCCGATATCGGGTGTGGCAAAGGCGGAGAGTAGCGCGCCGAGCAGAAAACCCGCCGGGAGCATCGTCGTCGTCAGTCCGGTCAGCCAGCCGCGCTTGGCGGTGGGCACAAATTCCTGAATTACCGTGATGTCGACCGAATACATGCCGGTCACGCCGAAGCCGACGAAGAGCCGGCAGAAGACCAGGTAGATCCAGGCGTGCTCGGGGGTCAACGCCATCGCCCCGGTTGCGATCGAGGTGTTCAGCACCGTGCCGATCATCGCCTTACGCCGGCCGAGCTTGTCGGCCGCCCAGCCCCAAAGCAGCGAGCCGAACGGCGCGCTGATACCCGACGCCAAGAGAATCAGCCCGGCTTCCCCAAAAGTCAGGCACCAGTCCTTCACGATGAACGCCAGGACAAAGGCGATCAGCCCAAAGTCGAAAAAATCGAGCATGTCGCCAATCGTCGCGGCGCCGGCGATCAGCCATTGATTTTTCGTCAAATTCGTTTGTTGCTCCAGTTCCTCCAGCATCACGCTTCCTCCCACACCCAGCGTGTCAACATGGCGGGGGTCAGCCACTCGTCCGCTTGCGCAAACGCGTGCAGCGTGACGTACCTCGGCGGGGCTTCACTCGTGGCCGCCGGCGCTTGAAGCTGCTACGCAAGCTCTCAGATGAATGCTGGCTGGCATCCTTACTACCAGCGCGGTTAGGCAGGTGACGTACAACACAACCAACCCGATCGCGACGGCGAACAGGTACGGATTGATTTGACCGGTCGCACGGTCGAGCCGACGCATCAACCGCCTTGGCCGATGATGACCTCGAGGCGAGATCGGCTGTATTGCCATTCTGGTCAGTCTTCCGCGCTGTGCCCGGGGACATAGTTGGCGGCGGCTGGCGACATGCCGATGGCAGAAGTTGCCGTCATGGCGCATTCTCCCTCTTCGGCCGGTCCGGTGTCCGGCTAACCGCTGCGTCAAACCTCTATTGTGTTTCCGCGCAGGCTCGTTTGCTGGCCCGACGCTGGAAAATCCCATACCGGCCCCAATGCGAATAATCCGATGCCGAGGGCGGCGTCTTTCCTCTAGACTAATAATCTAAAGCAATAGAGGCGCCGGGAGGTGAGTGTGCGGAGGCATCGGATTGCTCGGCTTCCGTCGGCTACTGAAATGCTCTTCATCCCCGCCTGTGCTGTTCGTGCTGCCGAGCGCGGCAGTGATTTCGTAGCAAGCGGCCCCGAAATGTCCTCCCCTCGAGCGGGCAGGGAGTCAGATGAAGCTCGCATCGCATAACGGCGCCCACCTCCAGCAACCCTTAGCCACACCGGTCTGGCGACACCGCTGGAATTCTTTGTATACCGGCGAGAGCCCGTCCAACCCAAGGGCGTAGACATGAAACCGCCGAGCGCTTCGTTGATCAATACGCCGCTTACGCGGAAGCTTGTACAGCTGGTCGACCTCTCGCCGGACGAGGTTACGCTCCTGCAGGGTTTGCAATCAATGACCCGACTGGTTCGCCGCAATCGGGAAATCGTCACACAAGGCCGAAAATATGATGCCCTCTTCGTGATGATCGATGGAATCTCAATTCGATATCGTATCCTGCGCGACGGCCGGCGCCAGATCTTGAACATCGCGCTTCCCGGAGATTTCGTTGGTTTCCCGGCTTGTTTTTTTGAACGCGCGCTCTACCCGATCAGTGCGTTGACCGATGTTGTTGTGGCGCCGATATCATTTGCGGTGCTGATCAACCTGTTCGAAAAGCACCCCCATCTTGCGGCCGCTATATTTTGGTCGTTCTCCTCCGAGGCCGCGATCTATTCCGAACGTCTAACCGATATCGGAAGGCGAACGGCGCTGGAACGCGTTGCTCATTTCCTGCTTGAACTTCTGACCCGGTTCCAACTCATTGGCCTGGCGGACGAGTGTTCGTTTCCGATGCCGCTGACACAGGAACTGCTCGGCGATGCGCTCAGCCTTAGCCTCCCGCATGTTAACCGAACGCTGCGGCAGCTGCGCGAGGACGGGCTGGTCAGCATCGAAGCGCACCAAGTGCTCATAAAAGACGTAGAAGCGCTCTCGGCGCTAGGCGACTTTGAGAAATCGTATCTGAGCCGGTTCAGGATGCCCGATCCGTTAGCCGCCGGCATCGCTCGGGCGGTCTCACTTTAACGTTTCGGTCCGCTCACCTTGGAGCTATGGGGTAGTGGTGAGTTGAACCGAGCCCGCCGATCTTGGCGGAGACACCTTCATCCCGATAAAGAAGGTCACGTTCAGTATGATTAGCCCAGCCGCGAGCGCCAAAAGATAGGGGATGATTCGATAGGCTGCACTATCGACACGACGAAGCAATCGCGTCCCGGAATGGTGAATGCTCGCAAGGAATCGCCGCCTCATGGCTTTCAACAACTTTTCTTATGGTCTCATGGTAGCAGGCATCAGGCGAGCTCAGGCAGCACCTCGGTGAAGGTTTCGAGATTACCAAGGGTCTCTCTGCCCAGCGCAAACGGAATGCAGGCGCCGATCAGGACCATGACGATCATCGTGCCAAAGAAGATTGTCGGCGAGGCGGTGTGCGAGACCATCACGTAGGGCACGAGCACGCCGGCGAAGATCCGGCCGAACGATTCGCCGAAAAAGTGCCCCCGTCCACGTAATGCAGTCGGGAACTGCTCGGACAGGTACATGCGCACGGCGGGGAAGATCGACAGAGTGGTGAACCCGGTAATCAGCGCTCCGATACTGAACACGATTGTCGCGGCCGGCCCAGCACGATGCGCTAACACCATCAGCAACAGACCGGGTATCGACAACAGGAACGCACCGGTAATGGTCCATCGCCGGCCAATAATTTCCATGATGAAGCCGTTGAACAGCTTTCCGGGGATGCTGGCCGCGAAGACCAGCGAGCTCAGTCCAAAGCTCAACGCGACGGCGGCGCCCTGATTGACCAGCGCTTTCGGCAATAGGATCGCGATCAGGTAATAGACGGTGCCGGCGCAGATGCCACACAGAATGCCGGTCGCGGTCCAGCGGAACTGACCAGGCGCGAACAACTTCCAGAACGGCGGCAACTGCTCTCGCAATCTTTCGTGTTCGCTTCCGAGGTCTCGGACTGTCATCAGTGGCACTCGGCTGCCACATCGCCTGATAATCAGGTTCACCCTGTCGACCGCGTCCTGGGCGCGGCCCCGGCGCAGGAGCCAGCGCGGACTCTCCGGGATCAGGAAATAGATCAGCACCGGGGCGATGAACAAAGTGACCCCGCCCGGCAACCCGACCAGCTGAAAGCCTCTTGGGTGATCGGCCAGGACGAAGCCAACAAAGGGCAACAGCGTGAACGCCATGGCCAGCATGGTTTCGTAAATTGCGGCATAGGTACGTCGATGCTGCGCCGGCATCAGCTCGGCGGCGATCGGAAACGGCGCCGAGATCGTAAAGCCGAGAAAAAAGCCGGTGATCAGCCGGAGGATGAACAGCTGTTCGAAACTGTGCGCGAACAGGATCAAGAGGGTGCACAGAGTACTAAATATGACCCCGACCTGCATCACCGCCACGCGGCTGATACGATCGGACATCCCCGCCGCCGCAAAGCCGCCGATTACGACGAGGAAAGTGGGCCACGTGGCCAGCGCGCGAACCGCGTCGGCATCCATATGCAGCGGTCCCTTGGCGAGCACCAACAGCGAGCCGGTTAACGCCAGATCGTAGCCCTCGATAAAGCCGACAAATCCTAGCACCAGGATTATGACGACGTGATAGGCGCTGAACGGGATGCTGTCCAACTTGAGCCCGAGAACGTGGCTGGGCAGTGTCGAGATGCCGGTGATGGGGTTTATCGTCACGGTTTTCCTCCGCTGCGGCGACGCAACCGGGTTGGTTTGGAGCGACGCAGCGGCACGAAATTCGAATTAACCGCTCCGCCGCCGCTTTTGGCCTCATATCCATCAGCGCACTAACCGTTGCAGGCCCGAGCGTCTTTAATCTATTCGTATGATCTAGGTTAAGGCGTCCGCCTGGGGACTGCCGGATAAGCCCGCTTAGGATCGTCCCCGACGCGGGCTTGCGGGGCCGGACCGGGCCAACACGATCCGCGATCAGTCAGTACCAACCGAGCGGCGATGCCAGCCAAGCCGTCCCGCGACAAACCCAATCAACGCGCAATGGTTCGGCTTGTTTCGGATCTCCCGAGCGGCAGCTTCGCCTTCGTCATGGCAACCGGCATCGTATCGATTGCCGCTGATTTGCTGGGCTTTCGACGAACCGCGTCGCTTCTACTGGCGGTCAACTTGGCCGGGTTTTTAGCGCTGTGGATTTTGACATTTCTCCGGCTGATATACTTCCCTTCGGCTGTGATTGCCGATCTCTGCGATCATCGACGGGGACCAGCCGTTCTGACAGTCGTCGCCGGGACGAATGTCCTGGGGGACCAGATCTCGCTACTGACACCGTATCCGAACATCGCTATCACCCTCTGGCTTCTCGGCTGCTCTTTGTGGGTGGGCCTCCTCTATTGTTTCTTCGCGGCAGCGACGACCGGGGCCACAAAGCCGCCACTCACCACCGGATTGGACGGCACATGGCTGTTGATCGTCGTTGCCCCTCAATCATCCGCGATCCTCGGAGCCCAGATCGCCGGCGGATTTTCATCGCCGGAGATCGCCATTTTCGCAAGCTTGTCGTTGTATCTGCTAGGCGGCGCATTCTACTTGGTGATCATTACCCTCATTCTATATCGCTGGATCTTCGAGCCGATGGCGGCCGAGCAGCTTACACCTTCTTATTGGATCAATATGGGCGCAGCCGCGATCACTACGCTCGCGGGAGCAAGGCTCTCATCTGCGGTCGTCTCCAACCCAGTTCTGGCGATCACGCGCGGCTACATCATCGGCGAGACCTTGCTTTTTTGGTCGGTTGCAAGTTGGTGGATTCCGTTATTGGCTGGGCTTATGGTGTGGCGGCACCTCATCCGCCGAGTTCCACTGGTTTACCAATTCGATTATTGGTCGCTGGTATTTCCACTTGGCATGTACGCGGCGGCGACTTTGAGCTTTACGCAGACTATCGGCGCCGAATTCTTGACTGCCGTTCCAGGTTTTTTCTTCTGGGCGGCGATCGTCGCCTGGTGCCTCACGTTTTTCGGGATGATGCGGCGGCTCGCCGGGTTGTTCCGATTTTTGATCGGTGGCCAGGCTAGTTAGCAGAGAATGGAATAGGTCATCGTCCGAGGATAGTATGGGCGCCGACGCGAACTTGCTTCAATCAATCAGTAAGGACTATGCCGCAACAAACGTCTGACCACGGTGTCGTTTCGCCAGAGGGCGGCGCAAGAGGCCGGGCCGAGAAGTTTTGCCGGCGCTTCGGCTTGCGCACTCCGATCCTGCAAGCGCCGATGGCTGGCGCCTGCCCGGCAGGTCTCGCGGCCTCCGTGGCGAACGCCGGTGGCATGGGTGGATTGGGAGCGCTGATGACGATGCCCGACGGCATCGCCGCCTGGGCCACCGAATTCCGTAGCGGAAGCAACGGCACGTTTCAGATCAACCTATGGGTGCCCGACCCGCCGCCGCTACGCGACATCGACGCCGAAGCACGGGTCCGCAGCTTTCTTGGCCAATGGGGCCCGCCGGTGCCGGCTGAAGCAGGAGACGCCGCTCCACTCGATTTCGAGCGCCAGTGCGAGGCATTGCTGGCGGCAGCGCCGCAGGTTGTGTCATCGATAATGGGACTGTTTCCGGACAAATTTGTCGCCGCCCTCAAATCGCGCGGGATTTCCTGGTTCGCCTGCGCGACGACGCTGGCGGAAGCACGTGCGGCCGAAACCGCCGGGGCTGACGCGATCGTCGCGCAGGGCCTGGAAGCGGGCGGCCACCGCGGCGCGTTCGATGCCGCCATGGCGGAGCACCAAGCAATCGGGCTGTTCGCCTTGGTGCCGCGACTCGCCGACAAATTGTCGGTGCCGATTATCGCGACCGGCGGAATCGCTGATGGCCGCGGCATCGCCGCCGCTCTGACCCTCGGGGCGAGTGCGGTGCAGATCGGCACCGCATTTCTGCGCTGCCCGGAGGCTAACACCAATCCCGCCTGGGCCGATGCGCTGGTCGAACTGGAGCCCGAGGCGACGATGCCGACCCGCGGCTTTTCCGGCCGGCTCGGCCGCAGCATAGCGACTGACTATGTTCGCGCGCTCGCCGCTCCCGATGCACCGCCGCCGGCGCCCTATCCCGTGCAGCGCGGACTGACGGCGGCGATGCGCCTCGCCGGCGGGCGGGTCCACGACGTGCATCGGATACAGGCCTGGGCCGGGCAGTCGGCGGCCTTGGCCCGCGCGGAACCGGCCGCCGACGTTGTGCGGCGGCTATGGGATGAAGCGAAGGCCTTATTAGGCTAACTTGAGGAAACCTCGCCACCCCGTGGATCCTCATTAGATCGGCAGTATTGGCGACGAAAATGCACATTGCTTCCCCGATCAGCTCAACTCAGGTCCAGGCGATCCGTCTGCGGCAAGCCGCTTTTAATCGAAAACACATAATCTTCATGCGCCTCAACCGCTGGCGATATGATCGCTAAATTGTCCTGCGAGCCTATCGGCTGCCACCCAAGCCTAGCGCGACTGGTCCGCGCTTTCGGGGAGAAGCAGCATCGGTCCGTAACACAAGACGAACAGCGCAAAGGCGCCGATCCACAGGATACCCGAAGCGACAAGCAGCGGCATCGTCGAAGGCTCGGCGATGGCGGCGGCGACCCGGACGATCGCGGCGACGTTGACCAGGAGGTAGATTGCGACCGTGGAGCAATCCGCCGCCAAGGCACGGCCGGTATGGCCAAGCGTGGCGCGGGTCATCACGGCCAAGGTCATCGTGCCGATCGTGCCGGCGGTCAAGGCATGGATCGCGGCGCTTTGCGGGAGGTGGGCATCGGTCACCGCGAGGCCGAGCAAGGCCGCGCCCAGCACGAGCCAGCCATAGCCGACATGAAGCACCAGAAGCAGCGGCTCTGCCGCCGTTGCCGCACCACGCCAGCGCAACAGGCGCCATAGGTTGAGGGCTGCGCCGAGAAGCAGGATTATGCCAACCGGCCGGAACTCGGGAAGGAAAACCCAGGTGAACAACCCGACATGCAGGACTGCAAGCGCCGCCCGGTCGATCGCGCCGGGAACCGCGGGAAGATTTACAATCTGCCGCTTCGCCAGCCAATTCCGGGTGAAGCTCGGCACGATCCGCCCCGCCATCACCGAGATCAGCACGATCACGGCGGCAAGCCCGAGACGCCAGCCGAGCCCCGGCGGCACGGTTACGCCGTCGGCCTCCAGGTGCATCAGCAGATTGGCAATGCCGAGAACAGTCACCGACGCAACGATCGGCAGGTTGCGCCAGTTCTTGCTCGTGATAATCTCGCGGGCGACGACGGTGGCAAGCACCACGGGAAATGCCAGATCGGCTGCGACGGCAAGCCATGCCGGCACCAGTGCCGAGATCAGACAGCCTATGCGTCCGAGCAGCCACAACCCCGCAAGCAAGGCGAGCGGGAAACCACGGATGGGGAGCCGCTTGGTCCAGTTCGGGATCGCGGTGAGCAGGAAGCCGGCGACCGCTGCCATCACGAAGCCGAAGAGCATTTCGTGGATATGCCAGCTGAGCGGATCAAACCGACTTGGCAACGCCGTCCCCGTCGCCAACATGACCATCCAGAGCGTCAGCGCTGCCGCCGCCCAGAGTCCGGCTGCGAGAAAGAACGGCCGAAAGCCCTGGGTCAGGAATACCGGCGTCCCCCGACCGGCGACGCCACTGACAGCGCTACTCATTGCGCGCCGCCGATCACCTCCGGCATCGGTCGTGCGCCGGGGATGAAGCGCGCGACGAAGCGCGGAAACAGCGGGCGCAGCTTGACGATAAAATCCCAGGTCATAAACAAGGCGCCGAGCGCGAAGACGATGTCGCCGGGCATCCGCATCCACTGCCAGAACAGCGTTGTGTTGTAGAAGTCCTGGCTACGCGCATAGGCGAGCCCGTGCTCGAAGACGGCGTCGAGCTGCGGCCAGCCGATTGGGAAGAAGTTAAAGACGATCCACAGGACGAGGCTGCTATTATAGAGCCAGAAGGCCCACCGCCCGAGTTTCTCGCCAAAGGGATACCGGTCGGCGGCGGCGTAGCGTAGGCAGAAATAGATCAGTCCGATACCCAGTAGGCCGAAGGCGCCGAACAGCGCCGTATGGGCGTGGTTCAGGGTCAGAAACGTGCCGTGCTCGTAATAATTGATCAGCGGAGCATTTAGCGTGCCGCCGCCAAAGACCCCGGCGCCGACAAAATTCCAGAACGCCGCGCCAATTATGTAAGTATAAGCGAGACCATATTTGAACTCCCGATCGTCTTTGATCAGCTGCCGCTGCTGGATCGCCTCCAAGATCAACAACACCAAGGGCAGCACCTCGATGAACGAGAACATCGTGCCCATCGGCACCCACAGGCCCGGCTCACCCGCCCAATAGAGATGATGACCGGTGCCAAGCACGCCGCCGAGGAAGATCAGGATCAGCGCCAAATAAACTGACCGCTCGGCGAGCTGCCGCGAGACAAGCCCAACCGCCATCAGCAAGTAGGCGCTCATCGCCGCCGCGAAGAACTCGAAGGACTGCTCGACCCAGAGATGGACCACCCACCAACGCCAGAAGTCGGAGATCGTAAAAGACTTCTCGATCCCGGTGAGCGGGATCATGCCGAAGACGTATAGCAGCGCGATGTTGACGGTCGACGCCCAGATCAGATGCTCAAGGCGGATCCGTCCAGACCAGAATTGGCGGGTTGCTTGAATTAAGGTGGTACGGGTCGGCCAAAGCGCCCGGAAGACCAGGATACTCCAGATCGCCAGCCCGGCGAAAAAGCCGATCTGCCACGCCCGGCCGAGCTGGATGTAAGAAAGCCCCTGATTGCCGAACCAGAACCAGCCTTCGCCGATGTACCCCATAATGCCGAGATAGTTGCCGACGAGCGCGCCGACGACGATGAGCAGGGTGACCCAGAAGAGCACATCCACGAGGAAGCCCTGCCCCTTCGGCTCCCCGCCGCTGATCGCCGGGGCGAGAAACAGGGCCGCGCCGATCCAGGACAGGCCGATCCAGACAATCGGCGACTGAATATGGACATCCCGCAGGAAGTTAAAGGGGAGGAAGCGATCGACCGCGATGCCGTAGAAGCTCGCCCGGTCCGAGTAGTAGTGAGCCATGATCGAACCGACGAGAATCTGCAACAGCAGCACCCCGGCCACGACGAGAAAGTACTTGCCGACCCGCCGCTGGCTCGCGGTCAATGGGCGAAAGCGGGCGAGGACCGGGTCCATCGGCGCTTGGTCAGGATCGTTTAGAAACCGCTGATAGATGAACAACACGGCGCCGAAGGCGAAAAAGGTGAAGCAGAAGCTGATCCAGGTCCAACGGAAGGTGCTGGTGGTCGGCGTATTGCCAACCAGCGGCTCAAACGGCCAGTTCTGGGTCCAGGACCAAGCAACGCCCGGTCGCCGCGCAACGGTCGTCAGCGACGAGTAGATGAGGAAGTCTGCAGTCTGCTCCGCACTCCGCTGATCGAGGCTGTAAGCCTGAGTCCAGCCCTTGGCGAAATCGTGATGGAGTAGGGTCTGGACGATCTCGCCCCGAAGCCTGGCGATCGCCGCGGCCAAATGATCGGGAATGACAGCGACTTGTTTGGTCAGATCGACGCCTTGAAGCTCGGCTTGCATCGCCGCCTTCAC
>CAWJTR010000037.1:0-57188 GCA_963845735.1 uncultured Alphaproteobacteria bacterium
GAACAGCGCAAAGGCGCCGATCCACAGGATACCCGAAGCGACAAGCAGCGGCATCGTCGAAGGCTCGGCGATGGCGGCGGCGACCCGGACGATCGCGGCGACGTTGACCAGGAGGTAGATTGCGACCGTGGAGCAATCCGCCGCCAAGGCACGGCCGGTATGGCCAAGCGTGGCGCGGGTCATCACGGCCAAGGTCATCGTGCCGATCGTGCCGGCGGTCAAGGCATGGATCGCGGCGCTTTGCGGGAGGTGGGCATCGGTCACCGCGAGGCCGAGCAAGGCCGCGCCCAGCACGAGCCAGCCATAGCCGACATGAAGCACCAGAAGCAGCGGCTCTGCCGCCGTTGCCGCACCACGCCAGCGCAACAGGCGCCATAGGTTGAGGGCTGCGCCGAGAAGCAGGATTATGCCAACCGGCCGGAACTCGGGAAGGAAAACCCAGGTGAACAACCCGACATGCAGGACTGCAAGCGCCGCCCGGTCGATCGCGCCGGGAACCGCGGGAAGATTTACAATCTGCCGCTTCGCCAGCCAATTCCGGGTGAAGCTCGGCACGATCCGCCCCGCCATCACCGAGATCAGCACGATCACGGCGGCAAGCCCGAGACGCCAGCCGAGCCCCGGCGGCACGGTTACGCCGTCGGCCTCCAGGTGCATCAGCAGATTGGCAATGCCGAGAACAGTCACCGACGCAACGATCGGCAGGTTGCGCCAGTTCTTGCTCGTGATAATCTCGCGGGCGACGACGGTGGCAAGCACCACGGGAAATGCCAGATCGGCTGCGACGGCAAGCCATGCCGGCACCAGTGCCGAGATCAGACAGCCTATGCGTCCGAGCAGCCACAACCCCGCAAGCAAGGCGAGCGGGAAACCACGGATGGGGAGCCGCTTGGTCCAGTTCGGGATCGCGGTGAGCAGGAAGCCGGCGACCGCTGCCATCACGAAGCCGAAGAGCATTTCGTGGATATGCCAGCTGAGCGGATCAAACCGACTTGGCAACGCCGTCCCCGTCGCCAACATGACCATCCAGAGCGTCAGCGCTGCCGCCGCCCAGAGTCCGGCTGCGAGAAAGAACGGCCGAAAGCCCTGGGTCAGGAATACCGGCGTCCCCCGACCGGCGACGCCACTGACAGCGCTACTCATTGCGCGCCGCCGATCACCTCCGGCATCGGTCGTGCGCCGGGGATGAAGCGCGCGACGAAGCGCGGAAACAGCGGGCGCAGCTTGACGATAAAATCCCAGGTCATAAACAAGGCGCCGAGCGCGAAGACGATGTCGCCGGGCATCCGCATCCACTGCCAGAACAGCGTTGTGTTGTAGAAGTCCTGGCTACGCGCATAGGCGAGCCCGTGCCCGAAGACGGCGTCGAGCTGCGGCCAGCCGATTGGGAAGAAGTTAAAGACGATCCACAGGACGAGGCTGCTATTATAGAGCCAGAAGGCCCACCGCCCGAGTTTCTCGCCAAAGGGATACCGGTCGGCGGCGGCGTAGCGTAGGCAGAAATAGATCAGTCCGATACCCAGTAGGCCGAAGGCGCCGAACAGCGCCGTATGGGCGTGGTTCAGGGTCAGAAACGTGCCGTGCTCGTAATAATTGATCAGCGGAGCATTTAGCGTGCCGCCGCCAAAGACCCCGGCGCCGACAAAATTCCAGAACGCCGCGCCAATTATGTAAGTATAAGCGAGACCATATTTGAACTCCCGATCGTCTTTGATCAGCTGCCGCTGCTGGATCGCCTCCAAGATCAACAACACCAAGGGCAGCACCTCGATGAACGAGAACATCGTGCCCATCGGCACCCACAGGCCCGGCTCACCCGCCCAATAGAGATGATGACCGGTGCCAAGCACGCCGCCGAGGAAGATCAGGATCAGCGCCAAATAAACTGACCGCTCGGCGAGCTGCCGCGAGACAAGCCCAACCGCCATCAGCAAGTAGGCGCTCATCGCCGCCGCGAAGAACTCGAAGGACTGCTCGACCCAGAGATGGACCACCCACCAACGCCAGAAGTCGGAGATCGTAAAAGACTTCTCGATCCCGGTGAGCGGGATCATGCCGAAGACGTATAGCAGCGCGATGTTGACGGTCGACGCCCAGATCAGATGCTCAAGGCGGATCCGTCCAGACCAGAATTGGCGGGTTGCTTGAATTAAGGTGGTACGGGTCGGCCAAAGCGCCCGGAAGACCAGGATACTCCAGATCGCCAGCCCGGCGAAAAAGCCGATCTGCCACGCCCGGCCGAGCTGGATGTAAGAAAGCCCCTGATTGCCGAACCAGAACCAGCCTTCGCCGATGTACCCCATAATGCCGAGATAGTTGCCGACGAGCGCGCCGACGACGATGAGCAGGGTGACCCAGAAGAGCACATCCACGAGGAAGCCCTGCCCCTTCGGCTCCCCGCCGCTGATCGCCGGGGCGAGAAACAGGGCCGCGCCGATCCAGGACAGGCCGATCCAGACAATCGGCGACTGAATATGGACATCCCGCAGGAAGTTAAAGGGGAGGAAGCGATCGACCGCGATGCCGTAGAAGCTCGCCCGGTCCGAGTAGTAGTGAGCCATGATCGAACCGACGAGAATCTGCAACAGCAGCACCCCGGCCACGACGAGAAAGTACTTGCCGACCCGCCGCTGGCTCGCGGTCAATGGGCGAAAGCGGGCGAGGACCGGGTCCATCGGCGCTTGGTCAGGATCGTTTAGAAACCGCTGATAGATGAACAACACGGCGCCGAAGGCGAAAAAGGTGAAGCAGAAGCTGATCCAGGTCCAACGGAAGGTGCTGGTGGTCGGCGTATTGCCAACCAGCGGCTCAAACGGCCAGTTCTGGGTCCAGGACCAAGCAACGCCCGGTCGCCGCGCAACGGTCGTCAGCGACGAGTAGATGAGGAAGTCTGCAGTCTGCTCCGCACTCCGCTGATCGAGGCTGTAAGCCTAAGTCCAGCCCTTGGCGAAATCGTGATGGAGTAGGGTCTGGACGATCTCGCCCCGAAGCCTGGCGATCGCCGCGGCCAAATGATCGGGAATGACAGCGACTTGTTTGGTCAGATCGACGCCTTGAAGCTCGGCTTGCATCGCCGCCTTGACCGAGGCTTGTTCCTCCGTCATCAGATCGGACAGCGCTTTGCCGGTCCTGGTCTTGGCGATGTCAGCCTCGGTCAGCGCAGCGAGCCGGACGAGGTTGGCCGCCGTGTAATCCTCACCGAAATACGACCCCATGCCGTAAAGGCTGCCGTAATCCATGAGGTCGGCCTTCTGAAAGCCTGCCTTGCCGCTTACGATGTCGGCGGCTGACATGAGGACGGCGCCGTCGGCGGTAACGAACCGGTCGGGGAAGGGAGGCGCCGATTCGTAGGTCAGCTTGGTCGTCCAGCCGAGGATCGCGAAACTGGCGATTGCTATGACCAGCAGGACCCATTTGAGAACGTTGCTGACGGGATCCTCGGCGTGCTGATCGATCCTTTCTCTTTCCATCGTCATGTGCTCGCCCTCCGACTGTTAGGCTGGCTCGGACGTCGCACGGGCATCGGCGCCGGCGGATCCCACAATGAGGCCAGCTTCACATCAATTCCTGAGCCTCCGGGTCCAATGACCGGTCACAAGAAAGACATCCCCTGGCTCCCCGCGACTGCCCCGAGGATCGTGACGAGGCTCAACGCGAGCAGAAGCCAGTGAGCCCAATGCAGCAAGGCGAATGCAGGGTCCGGCGACGCTATAGCCCGCGCGTGGAACCAACGGTGAAGGACTAGCGGCTCGGCTACGAACAAGACGAGGGTGAACAGCAGCCAGAGGCACACCATAGCGTGCATCCACCAGAATTCCCCTGAACGGAACCGGCCCCACAAGTCAAGGCGGTCGGTCATGTAGAAGCCGGTTAGCGCGACAATGACTGTGGCGATGCGAGCATGCCACCCGAACCGTCGCTCGATGGCCTCGAAGGCCTGCAGCCCGATATCCCCGCGCCGCACAGCCGGCAGCACTACCGTAGTCACCATTGCAACCCCGCCGATCCAGATCACGACGGCGAGGACATGCAGCGCCCGGGCGGTAGCTACATCATCCATGGCGGTGCTCGCCTGGACTTATCGGCTGATGCGAGCTTGGTTCATCCCCGAGGGGCATCTCGGATACGAGGCCCAAGCTGCGGACGAGCCGCGCACCCGGCGCCAAAAGATCAGCCAGAGTGTAGCCGTCCAGCGTGTGTAAGAACGCGAGCGTCGCCTCGCGGAGCGCGTGACGCAGGACACAGCATCCTTCGATTCGGCAGAATCCGGCCTTGGCAAGGCATCCCATCACGGCGAGGTCTTCTTCGGTCTCGCGCACGACCGCCCCAACACGGATCTCCGCGGGCGGGCGCGCCAGCCTTATCCCGCCGCCCTTGCCGCGGATCGTATCGAGATACCCTTGCTGCCTGAGCCTGTTCACGACCTTCATCAGGTGGGTTTTTGAAATATCGAAGCTCTCGGCGATCTCAGCGATCGTCGCGAGCCGGCCACCTTTGGCGCCGACATAAATCAGCGTGCGCAACGCATAGTCGGTCCACAAGGTAAGGCGCATTGCCTCTTTCCCTCCGGCACTCGGGCGGCCACACGGCTTGATCAGATAACATTCATATCATATGATTCTGTAATTGAATGGGCAATGGGGCACCACGCCTCAGGTGCTTAGGATGAAGGTGAGGATAAGCGTGGCCTCGTGACCTGGCGCACCCAGCCGTGATTTGATCATCGCGAATATCGTCGCGCGTACCGGCATCGACGAGGCGATGATCGACCGTGGTGCGAGCCTTCTACGGTCGCGCCCGGCTTGATCCACCGATCGGCTGATGACGCTGGATCCCTCCGCTAGCCTGATGAGGGCCGGCACCGGCGCGGCGCTGAACGGGGTCGGCATGGGATTTTGCAACACCGCCTTTATTGTCTCGATCCAGGCGAGCGTCGGCTGGAACGAGCGCGGAATGGCCACCAGCTCGATAATGTTCATGCGCATGATCGGGTCGTCGGTAGGCGCGTCGGTTTTCGGGGCAATCGTCAATTTCGGCATACATCGCCGGCTGCCAGAAGCCGGCGACGTGGTCAACCAGCTCATGCAGCCGGCGGCGCGCAAGATGCTCCATCCCGGTGAGCTCATCAGGCTGACCGAGGCGATCGCGAGCTCAGTGCACGTCGTTTACGTAATCGCCGGGCTCGTCGCGGTAGTGAGTCTGTTTTTGGCGCTGGCCCTGCCCGCGCGGCTCAGCCCGACACGTCAAGCCTCGTTCGAGCGCGTCTGAGCTCGTTGAACGGCCGAAACGATGTCCTCGGGCTAGCCGACACGGCCGACCGGGAGACGCGGACATCCGCCGCAGCTGCTCTGACCAACCTGGCGGCGCTGCTGTTCGATGTCGCGCGCCGGCTGCCGGACCGGCCGGCGGTCAGCGACGACCACTCGTCACGGACCTACAAGGCGGTGCCCGCCGGATGGATACGACGTATCGTGGATGCGCGTTTCGCATTGCAGTGAAAGATGGCAAACATGGGCAGGCTCGACGACAAGGTTGCAGCGGTGACGGGCGGGGCATCGGGGATCGGTGAGGCCGCGGTCAGGCGTTTCGTTGCCGAGGGCGCGAGCGTGGCATTCTGCGACCGGGACGGTGAGCGCGGCCAGCGCGTGGCGGACGAGCTCGAGACCGCCGGCGCCAAGGTCGCCTTCACGCACGCTGACGTTGGTACCGAGGCGGCATGCCTCGCCTTCGTCAACGCTGCCGCGCAGAAGTTCGGACGCCTCGACATTCTCATCAACAATGCCGGCATCCGCAAATACGAGAAGGTAGACGAGGCGAGTGCCGCGAGCTGGAACGAGATCCTCAGCGTCAACCTGATGAGCTACGTCTTCTGTGCCAAGGCGGCGGTTCCGCTGATGCGCAGCAACAAGGGCGGCGCCATCGTTAATGTCGCCTCCGTACGTTCCGTCGTCGCAGGCGGCGGCAACTTGCAGTACGACACCACCAAGGCCGCGGTCGCGGGTTTGACGCGGGCGCTCGCCGCCGACCACTCGCCGGAGGGCATTCGTGTGAACGCCGTCGGCCCTGGCCCGATCTTCACGCCATTCCATCAGCGCCGCATCGCAGCGGCTGGCGAGACTGTCGAGCAGTACAACGCCAAGGCCGCACAAGGCACCATGCTGAAGCGCCCGGGCAGAGCAGACGAGGTCGCCGCCGCGATCCTGTTTTTGGCCTCCGACGATGCCTCTTACGTTACCGGCGCTCTGCTGTTCGTGGACGGCGGTATGACGGCGCTGTGAGGAATATTCAACCGGCGCTCACGGTGCATATCGCCCAGTTTGCTGCTCTGCTCCGCGATCGCCAGGTCGTGATCGCGTTCCATGAGCGGGCTCTGTTCGACTATCTGACACTTGAATTGCATCGACGCCGTCGGCCAGCTCGCCAACACGACGCCGTCGGGCCGGCTCCACTGACCACCTGGAATCTCGTTCCGCAGCCAGATCGACCGGTCCGGCGGCCCCTCCCCCCTTGCGCTCCGGTTTATTATTGAAAACAGTTTTTTGCCGCGATACGGGAGCAGGGCAGGGCGCTACGCTGGGGTAGGATCCGATCCGGCCATTACCTGCAGCGCGATGGAGTCGCTGGCGCATTTGCGTATCGCGAGCCAAGCGAGGCGTTTTTAAATTGTAGGAAGTTGCTCATCGCCAAAGAGCCTGCCTCAAAAGCCCCCTTCGTCAATTATCGACAGCCGCGGACCGCTTTCGAACCCGACACCGGCCGTTCGGCCTTGTCCGCGGCAAGGCGTCTTCATGCCCCATTCCCGACCTTGACGTTGGCCGGAACCAACCGGCGATGTTGGGTGATGGGATGGACGCCACCGGGCGCGTCCACGTCGTTATTCGGCATCACGGTTGGTCCCGGTACCGGGCATCACGGTGCCGCACCTCTCACAACAAAGCTTTCGGGGCACGCTCTAGACTAAGCGGCCGACTTGATCATGCTATCTGCGACCGCCGCCGCGGAAACCTCCACCAAAACTCGCATGGGCAAAGCCGAGGCGTCGGAAGCCTGGACGGAAAGAGCCGCCGCGGAACCCGCAGTTCCAGCATCCGCCAAATCCGACGGAAACTCCGACAGGCCATCCCCAGCCCCATGGGTTACCCCAGCCCCAGCTCCATGGATCATACGGGTCATACCAGGGGTAATACTCTGGAGAATAATAAGGATAGCCTTGCGTCTGAACGGGGGTAGCTGCCGATAAATTGACGACAGCAATAGGCGTCACAGCCGTTGGTTGCGCCGGCGCGTCAGCCATCGCGGCGCGGGGTTGGCCGGACTGGACGGCAGGCGGAGGCGGTCGAACCAGATTCGCATCCGGCTGAGGCTTGAGCACTATGCTACCGGCCGGACCGCTGAGCACGACCCTCTCCCGTGAGATGCCCTCGAGTCGCCAGCCTTTCAGCGCTTCGCCCTCCGACAGCGCGCGCGAGTTAGTGCCGGTCACAGCGAAGATTGCGATGCGCAAATCCGGTCCGATCACGACGCCGGCCAGCCTCACATCGCGCAATGGTGAAGCAGCATCATCAGCCGAGGACACGGTTTCCGGACGGCGCTGTGTCGGGCCGAACAGCGGATCGGCGAGCTTCCGAGTTTCCGGCGCTACGGGTTCGATTTCCGCCAGTGGCGAGCGGGCCCCGGGTGAAGGGCGGTGGCTAGTGATGGAACCGAATTCGATAAGGATCAGCCCTGCACAGACCGCGCACCCGACGAGAATAAAAGCGAGCAAGCGAATCATTTACTTCAACACGATCGGCGTACGCCAGAGCCAGAGCAGGATTGGTCACGTCCGTCAAGGTGGTGGAAAAACGGGTTAGCGAAGAGGTGGCCAAAGGTCAGGCCGCCATGGGTGGAAGTTTCGCTGGATCAGCATCGATCAGCGGCGGTGTAAGTTCGGCCATTCCCTCGATCTGCATGTAGCGGTGCTGGAGCAACCACTCATCGTTCTGTTCGAGCAGGACGGCGCCGATCAGCCGGGTGATGCTGGCCTCATTGGGGAAGATGCCGACGACGTCGGCCCGCCGCTTGACCTCCTTATTCAACCGCTCCAGCGGGTTGGTTGAGTGGAGCTTGGTACGGTGCTGAGCCGGGAAAGCCATGTAGGCCAGCACGTCGTGCTCACTGTCGTCCATCAGCGCGGCGAGCTTGGGCCAACGAGGGCGCAGCTGATCGGCGACATGCCGCCAAGTCTGACGCGCTGCTTCGGCGTCGGGTTGCAGGAAGGCCTGGCGGATCGCGGCGGCCACCATCGTGTGCTGGCCTTTCGGCACGTGCGCCAGGGCATTGCGCATCCAATGCACGCGACACCTTTGCCATGTCGCGCCCAGCACGCGGGTGATCGCGTGGCGCAAGCCATCGTGGGCATCCGAGATCACCAGCTTGACGCCCTTGAGGCCGCGCTTGACCAAGCCCTTCAAAAAAGCCGACCAGAACGGTTCGGCCTCCGACGGGCCGATGCCGAGCCCGATGATCTCGCGCCGGCCGTCAGTATTCACCGCCACAGCGATTATTGCCGCGACCGAGACGATGCGACCGCCATCGCGGACCTTGAGGTAGGTGGCGTCGAGCCAGAGATACGGCCAATCGCCCTCAATCGGCCGGTCGAGGAAGGCATTGACCCGCTCGTCGATGTCCTTGCACAGCTTGGAGACTTGGCTTTTCGAGATGCCGGCGAGACCCATCGCTTGCACCAGCTCGTCGACGCGTCTGGTTGAAACGCCGCCGATCCAGGCCTCCTGGATCACCGTGACCAGCGCCTTCTCGGCGGTCTTGCGCGGCTCGAGGAACGGCGGGAAGTACGACCCCTGGCGCAGCTTGGGGATGCGCAGCTGGAGCGAGCCGAGCCGCGTGTCGAGGCTGCGGTCGCGATAGCCATTACGGTAATTGAGCCGGTCGCCGGTGCGCTCGTGCCGGCCGGCGCCGATCAGACCCTCAACATCGGCTTCCATCAGGATCTGCAGCACCGCCTCCGCTACGGTTCGCAGGAAATCGCCGTCGCCGCTCTTCTGCAGCAGCTCGACCAGCGTCATTCTATCGTCGGTCATCGGGTCCTCGGTAAGTTCGGGGTGAAGTCTTGGCAACTCCACCTTAACCGCCCTTCCCGGTGACCACCTTTCGCTCACGCGCGCGCCGGGCTCCAAGTTCTGGGGCATTCCGCCCGACGCGCGCTTACCACCGAATTTCCACCACCACCGCGGACGCTAACCAAGGATTTCATCGACGCGCCGACGGAGGCGAGGTTCCAAAAGAAGAACACAGCTTGCTACTAGAAGCATCTCAGATGCTCGTGAGCCTGGGCACAAGCGTCAACCTCACACTAGCCACCGGAGGCGAGTGTTACTGTCATTTCCGCTCCGGAGGCGAGGATGCAGGCGCCGATCGAAAACCCTCGCCGCGACTCGATCGGTCATGTTGGGCTGGCCAGCCTTGGCGGCTGGCACCGCCCTTTATGCCCGATACCGTTGAAGAAGTCTGGTTTGAAGTAATCGCGGCGGGGGGATCGGGGCTGGCGGCCTCGCCGGTGAGCGCCGCGTCGCCTCAGGTCGCGGCGATCGGCGACGGCACCGGAAGCAGCATGGCGAGCTTGCGGAGGTTCTGGGCGGTGGCGGCGAGGTGGAATTCGTCACGGGCGCCATTCGGCCCGCGTAATCGGAGCCGATCCAGTTTCAGAACGCGTTTGAGGTGGGCGAACAGCATCTCGACCTTTTTTCGCTGGCAGCGCGAGGCCTGGTAGGCCTTGGTTTTTGCAATGTCGCGGGCCAGGTCACGCGCCCTCTCGTAGATTGATCGGGGCACGTTGCGGGCTGGAGTGTTCGGGCAGCAGCGCGGTTTGAAGGGGCACGCGTCGCAGGCATGCTTGCTGGCACGATAGCGAACCGCGTTGTTCTTGATCGGGCCGCTTCGCGGCACCGTGAACGGTCGGCGATAGCGCCGGAGGGTCTTTGCGGCCGGACAGCGGTAGGTGTCACTGGCCTGATCGTAGCTGAAATCATCGCGCGAGAAGGTGCCGTCGCTGCGCTGCGATTTGTCGTAAACCGGGATGTGCGGCTCGATCCCGCGATCATGCACGAGCCAGTCCAGCATCTCGGCCGAGCCGTAGGCGGTGTCGCCGATCAGGCGCTCGGGATATAGATCGAAGTGCTCCATCGAGCGCTCGACCATGCGCTTGGCCGCCAGCACCTCGGCCTGACTGATCGCCGTTGTCGCTTCGACATCGACGATGATCGCGTTGTCGACATCGATCAGGTAGTTGGTCGAATAGGCGAAGAAGGCCGGTCCGCGATGCGCCGCAGTCCACCGCGCCGCCGGGTCAGCCGGGGCAATGAACTTCGGTGTCACCTCGCTCGCCGCACCGAACGCGGCATCGTCGAGGACGGCGAGGTATTCCTCGACCGCACGGCTCGCCACCTCAGGCGGCAGACCCGCGGCGCCCTCGACCCGGGTGCGGTCGCCGGCGTCGGCCGCGATCAAGCTGGCATCGACGGCAAAGCCTTCGCCGCCGACCAGGCCCTCGTCGATACAGCGCTGCAGCACCGTCTCGAACAGCCGGCGCAGCAGGTCGCTGTCGCGGAAACGGCCGTGCCGGTTCTTCGAGAAGGTCGAGTGGTCCGGCACCGCGCCGTCGAGGCCTAATCCACAAAACCAGCGGTACGCCAGGTTGAGGTGAACCTCCTCGCACAGCCGCCGCTCAGAGCGGATGCCGAAGCAGTAGCCGACGACCAGCATCCGGATCAGCAGCTCCGGATCGATCGAAGGCCGCCCCATCTCGCTGTAGAACGGCGCCAGCTCCCGCCTCAGTCCGTCGAGTTCGACAAACCGATCAATCGACCGCAGCAGGTGTCTTTCCGGCACATGCCGTTCGAGCGAAAACTCGTAAAACAGCGCGTCCTGCTGGACTTGCCGCTCCCCCATCATCGACTGCCCCCCAGCCGTCGTGATGTGAGATTATACCGCAGCCGCCACGGCGTTCTTCAACACAATCGCCCCAGAGCGGACGACGGTGGTTCCCTTTCAAGAATTGGATCCGGCGTATTGAGGCGGAAACGACCCCTCCACGATAAGTTCGCGCACGCGCTGCATTCGTCCGTACATGAGCGCGAGATGATCTGCGATCGCGGCTCGGCCGTACGAGGAAGCATGACCTCCCCGGATGTCCGCGCCAACAGCCGGGCATATGTCGCCGGACCGGAACGGCATAAGATGGAAGAATGGCGAACGAACGCGGCAAGTGGCCCAAGGTTGGAGGCAAGTTCAATGACCAACCGTCTCTACTCATCCATGGATGAAAGACGGGGCTCAGGTCATTCCCAACTTCATTCTCAAGCGTCGCTTCCCGCCTATTTCTTAGCCGGACGCGGCATCGGCCTCACCCCGACCTGCTCCTTCGCCGTATACGGCGCTCCATAATACGGAAAATCCTTGCGAATGCGCCCGCGGTCGGGAGCAAGTCCATCGACAAGTGGCGTGTTGGTCGCCAGCGTCAACATCACATCCAGCGCATCGTCGCCGAGCGCGCGTCCATTGAAGCTGGCCACCTCAAATGCGGCGGATGTTCCAAGCTCGTAAGGCAATGTGTCGGGACAAAGCCGTGCGGCGATCAGCTTCCCGTATTCACCCGGGTCCGCCGCCGAACCGGCATAGGTCGTCATCTTCTCCGCAAAATCCGCGATTGACTTCCCGAAGCGCTCTAGATCTTCAGACGGAACCGACGCATTGAATTGTTCTTTCACCTCTTGATCGCTCGGGTCGTTCAGGAAGAGATGCGTAACCATAGGCAGACCCCAACGCGAGACTTGTACCTCCGGCGCATGGCCAAAGAGGGAGATCGTCGCCCAGGCGTTGATTTTTCCCTTCCCAATCCGTTCGCTCGGCACTTCCAGCACAATCGCCGTAACATTCCTCCTTGCAAAGGGATTCTGCTGATGCAGAAAGGCGTCCCCATCGAAGCGCTGGTCCTTATAGAAAGCAGTCATAAATGTACCGAATCCAGCATTTGCCGCAAATAGCTCTGGAGCAATCCCAACATACGCACGAAGATCCAGAATCAGTCGCGACTGAACCGGTTTCACACTCAACCGAACTCTCTCCGGCGTCACCACGAAGAGCATCGTCACCCGTCGCCTTGCGCACCACAAACGGCTGAATGTGAGTATGCTCACTACCATCTCCGTGTCGTGGTTCACCAAACCTGAACTTGAACGTAACCTCTTCCCTCGCATCTCCGTTCAGGTCGAACCGGAACGCGTAGAGCCCTTCTGGATGAAGCGTATCCGGAGCCGATAATCCCACATCCGGATTCACGGTCATCGCCATCACCGTCTTGCCCGAGGGACCGTCAAATAAATAAAAGTCGCAGAGGTTGAGGCTCGGATCTTCCCTCGCCAGTTTGGTATCGAAATGATGTGACATACAGGATCTCCTTGAAAAGCATTGGCAATTAGCCTGCCCTAAGTGACTTGACGATTTGGCACCGACTGATGCGGATGTTCCATTCGCTCCTTATAATTTGGCACTCTCAGGCGGCGGACTTTCAGATTCCATCGTAGCATGAATACCCACGCTTTATCCAATAGTCCGGCGGTTTGTCCTTCGTAACTATTCTCTACGGTCGGCCGCGAAGAATGGGGCTCCGAAGGGAGCGCCCGTCAGTCCGCCATCCACCATCAGCTCGACCGCGTTGATGTACGACGAATCGCCCGAGGCAAGAAAAAGCACAGCCTTGGCCAGATCTTCCGGCTCGCCCCAACGGGCAAGTGGAACCGTGGAAGAGAAGAAGTCGGAAACTTTTGCGGCTTCCTCTGCCGTGGCGTTGGCGCGCGCCCCGCGCTTCCAGATGGGAGTCTTCGTCGCTCCAGGGGCCACCACGTTCACGCGAATCTTGCGCGGTGCAAGGTCTGCGGCGATGGATCGCGCCACCGAGACAAGTCCGCCTTTCGTGGCAGCGTAGGCAGCCACGTCTGGTTGACCGAGATAATTGTGCACCGATCCGCTGAAGATGATGCTGCCGTTGTCGTTCATGAGGGGAGCGGCTGAATTGACGATAAAGAAAGCACCGTTGAAGTTGGTGTGGACTACCTTCTCGAAGATGGCCTCGTCGGTCGTGCCAGTCCGCGTCCTGCCAGAAATGCCTGCATTAGCGAAAACGATGTCAAGTTTGCCAAAGTCTTTGGCAATTCAGCGAAAAGCTTCTTGCGGTCCTCCGCAACCGTAATGTCAGTGCGATAGCCGTGCGCTTTCGATCCCGGCTCGGTGACCGCTTCATCCAGTGTCTGTTGATCGCGACCCGAAATTGCGACTTCCGCGCCTTCAGAGATGAAAAGGCGGGCTGTGGCCAGGCCGATGCCGCTGTTGCCTCCGCTAATGAGAGCCTTTTTGCCTGCGAGCTTCATAATTCCTCCTCGCTGACCGACTGCTCTCGGCGCCCTTTGCCCCTTGCCATGGCGCCCAGCGAAGGTTCCTTCACTTAACCGATAGCGGGCGCTCATCCCGGGCGGCGGCTCTTCCGCAGGACCGTAGTCCAGTTCGATGCATCGCCCCGCATCCGGCAGGCCTTGCGCCAGGTTCCCGCAGCGAGAACAATGAGTAGTGGAGCAATAAATACCGCGTTCATCGGGCCGGGCGCGGACCCGCTGTTGACCAGGCCTGGCTTCGATAAGGCTTGGGCGGTTTCCGGGGAGCTGGTGCGGCAAGCGGCGGGCCGGGCGGTCGGTATATTACTGAGCTGACCAAAGCACGCTGAAGGTCGGGTCACCTCTGGGGGAGATCTGGGATGGACAAAGAGCGCAGTGGCGAGACGATGAAGCTCGGTGCGTTCTTTCACCCGACCGGGAACCACGTGGCCGCCTGGCTGCACCCTGACGCGCAGATCGACGCCGGCACGAATTTTCGACATTACGCCGAAATCACGCAGACCGCCGAGCGCGGCAAGTTCGACCTGATGTTCGTCGCCGACGCGGTGGCGACGCGCGACGGCAAGCTCGAGGCGCTCAGCCGCTGGCCGCAATACATGGCCTATTTCGATCCGCTGACGCTGCTGCCGGCGCTCGCCGCGGTGACGGCGCATATCGGTCTCTGCGCCACCGCGACGACCAGCTATAACGAGCCCTACCACATTGCCCGGAAATTCGCCTCGCTTGATCACATAAGTGGCGGTCGTGCCGGGTGGAATATCGTCACATCATCGAACGTCTCCGAGGCCTTCAACTTTGGACGCGAGCGACACTATGAGCACGATGCCCGCTATGAGCGGGCGATCGAGTTTGTCGAAGTTGTGAGGGGATTGTGGGACAGCTGGGACGATGACGCGTTTGTCCGAGACCGTAACTCGGAACGTTACTTCGACCCGGCCAAGCTTCATTACTTGAACCATAAGGGCGAGTATTTCTCGGTTCGTGGCCCGCTGAATGTCGCGCGGCCGCCGCAAGGCCACCCGGTGCTCTTCCAAGGCGGCTCGTCCGACGTTGGCCGCGAAGTGGCGGCGCGCTTCGCCGAGGGGGTATTCACACCGCAGCACACCCTTGCCGGCGCGCAGGGATTCTACCGCGACCTGAAGGAGCGCATGCGAAAGTACGACCGCCCACCCGAAGCGCTGAAAGTAATGCCTGGGCTCAATGCGATCGTCGGACGGACCCGCAAAGAGGCGGAAGAACTGCACCATTTCCTGCAGTCGAAGATCCACCCCGATGTCGGACTCGAATTGCTCTCGAACCAGCTCGGCGGGTTCGATCTGTCGGAATACGATCTCGATGGTCCGCTTCCTGACATACCCGAACGGGAATTCGCACTCAGCGGCCTCGGTAATACCCGCAACATCATTCGCTGGGCGCGGGAGGAAGGGCTGACGATCCGACAAATCTACCAGCGCTTCGCCGCAGCTCGGGGGCAGCGTACGGTGATCGTCTCACCGAGCGACATCGCCGATGATATGGAGGAATGGTTCCGTGGTCGCGGCGTCGACGGCTTTCTCTTTCATCCCTCGCATTTGCCGGGCGAACTCGACGATTTCGTCGCGCTCGTGATCCCGGAACTACAGTCGCGTAGTCTGTTTCGGGTCGAGTACGAAGGCACGACGTTGCGCGAGAATATGGGGCTCGAACGACCAAAGAGTCGGTACCTCCGACGTTGATCGGATCAGGCCGCACTTTGCGCCCCCTGTAATGCGCTGCGACGAGCTGTTCTCCTGACCGGCGACAGAACCAGGCAGGCGGACGGCCTCGGTAGGATGCGACCCAAGTCCTAAATCGCTGCCGCCGGTAATCCGCATCGAGCAACGGACCTTCCCACCGCAAGAGACGAGCCAAATCTCCCTATGCGGTTTTCTTCACAGGATCGCAGAGGACTGTCTGCGGCGCCGCCTAATGGTACATCGCTCCAAAAGCCCGCAGACCGTTGTGACTGGGGGTGCGCTGGCTGCGTCTACTGGGCGGCCGCGGCGGAGGGCGGTGCGCGCGTCAGCGGCGCAGCTGGTTTAGGAATATCGTAGGGTCGGGCGCAGTTGTCCCACAGGATCTTGCGCCGGGGCCGAGTCATCCAGCGGCAAGCCGAGAAATTCTTTCATCGCCTCGGGAAAGGCCCCGTCCGGATGCGGGTAGTCGGTCGACACGACGAAATAGTCCGCCCCGAGCTTCTCGACGACATCGACCGCGGGCTCCTCGTCGGCGTCGAGCGCCAAATAACACTGCCGTTTGAAATATTCGCTCGGCGGCAGCGTTCCCCGGGCGCCGTACATGACGGCGATGTCTATCCCCTCGATGTCGTGCTCCTCTCGCCGGAGCGGGTTCGGTTCTTCGGCGCAACCTGGTCGTTCGGTACGCGCCCGCTACCCATTCTCCGACCTACGGCATCGCGGGGTATTCGCAAGCTGGTGTTGTTGCGCCAAAACCACCGAGACCCCACCCCCCGGGATAATCGGAAGCGGCCGATCGCGAGTCGGGGGGCCGGCGTCTTAATCGGCGAGCGGGTCAGGGCGCAATTGAAACTCGACAACGAGGGGACTCGATCGCGTCTCGGGCGTCGCACCCGGAGCCCCCGGCGCCGGTGCGTCAATCCCCTCGATATGGAAGGGGGTCCGGTTGCCCGAGGTCGCCCACAGTTCGCGGCCCTTCCATCCGGCGTTCGGGTCATCGATCCGGCCCTCCAGACCCTTGGTGAAGAGACCCATCGGGTAGGGCACTCGCAGTTCGATGATCTGGCCGCCCACCAGCGCGTGCAGCGAATCCGATTGGTTACCCGTGGCGATCGGCACATTCGCGCCGAGCCCGAGAATGTTGTGCTGGTCGACCCAGACGAAATACGGGTTCTCCTCGGCGCCGGGGTCGCCCTGGAAACCCGGCCCCGGCAGTGCGTAGAACGAGAAGCCCTCGGGGCATTTTTCGCCCTTCTCGGCGCCCGGCCCGTTGAGCGGCCCCTTGCACTTGCGGCGGTCGAAGCTGGCGATGTGGCCGCTGTCGAGCGGTAGCCAGGCGACGCCGTCGCGGTCGACATCCATGCCGCGGATACCGAAGCCGGGCAGCGGGATCTTGTAAAGCTCGGTCAAGGCCGTCTCGGGCGGGTTCGGCCCCGGCGCCACGCGCATGATGTACCCCGGATGGGCCAGGCTCGAACCCCAGATCGAGCCATCGGCCGGCGACCAGGAGATCGCGTACATGGCGTAGGCGATGCGTGTATCCTTGGTCGGGTCGATCGGCTGGCCCGGCTCGTTCCAGGTCGGGGTACGCTTGCCGCTGCCGACGGTATCGACGATGAACGGCGTCCAGCCTTGCGATTGTGCCGCGTCATGCGTCTGCCAGAGCAGCTTGGTGTTGACCCAGCCGACAACGGCTGCCTTCGGCACGGGGGCGCCGCCGAGACCGGTATTGTTGCTGAGCCACAGCGTGTTGTTGGCGTCTTCGGCGAAGTTCAGGTGATGCGTGCCGAAGCAAGTGTCGATCGTCGTGAATTGCTTATTCTTCGGATCGTAGACCGTGACCTGGCGTGAGTTCTGGAAGAACCCGTCGTGCGGCACGTCAAGCGGATAGAGCTGGGCCGAGCGCAGCGATGAGTCTTTCTTGCAATAGTCCGGGATGTCGTTCGGCGACCGGTTCTGCGCCGCGTAGTAAACCCGGCCGTCCTGATCCATCACCGAGGTGTGGGCATTGACCTTGCTGTCCCAGGTCTGCTCCATCCCCCAATAGGCCGAGGCGACGACCACCTGGTTGGCCAGCGCCGAGCTCGGCGTGCCGTCACGCACCGGCGGCAGGATCGTGGTCTTGGTGTTGTGCACCGGGTCGAGCACCGGCTGCTCGTTGCTTGAGAGCTCGGTGTCGCCGTAGATCGGGCCGTAGGCGTTGACCGTCGGATGCCGCCGGTCGGTCGTGGTCAAATCGTGCAGGTAATGCTTCGGGTCGAGCCAATCGCGCACCGTGACGACGAGATTTCGCTCGATGCCGACCGGCCGCGCCGGGCTGCGGCTCGGCAACTCTCCCGCCTTAATGCGGTCGGTCCAGTCGGCGAGTGCCGCCAAATGCCCGCCGTCGGGCGTCATCACTTGCGTGATGAAATTCAGCATGTCGTGCCCGGCGGGCCCGACCGAAAGCCGATGGGACCAGGCGTCGCGCACCGAGGCGAAATGTCCGAACGCCTCGGGGATGGTCCGCGTCGCGTAGTTGCCGATCTGATGGCAATTGCCGCAGCCATTAGTCTTGACAAAGTTGAGCCACTGCTCCTGGGTCTTGAAGTTCTCTGGGATGCCGTTGCCGTTGTCTCCGGTGCCCGGGAAGCGGCTTTTGTCCGGGACTTTGATCATCGAAGCCCAGTAGATCGCGGGGTAATATTGCGCCGCGGCCGCTAGGCTCGGGGCGACGACGGCGGTGAGGTTCAGCGTCTTGCCCACCTCTGCCGGAACCTTCTGCGAATCGACAAGACCGTAACCGCGCACCCACAGCCGGTAATTCGCTTTCGGCAGGTCGGGGATGACGTAGCGCCCGCGCTCGTCCGTGACGACAATTTTCGAAAAGCGCGTACCGAGATCCTTCGTCTCGGCGATGACCCAAACGCCGGCCTCCGGCCTAAAGCGGCTCGTCACCACGCCGCCGATTGACTTGTCGTCGATAGCGATAGCCGATGGACCGGGGGGCTTCGATTGAGCCGAGGGCTGCTGGGCATACGCCAGGCTCGTCTTGAGGAGAATAGCGACGGCGACCGCGATCGATAGCGACTTGCAGTCGACCATGTTCCTCTCCCTACCTTTTCGAAATGCCTTTTCACTAGAAGCATATCTCCAAACGCGACGACAGGAATGTCGAAAATTCAGTGCCGCGGCACCGTTTTCCGCCGATGTCAGCGTCTATCTGATCAGCTGCGACACGAACGCACCCAGGATCGTGATCACCGGAAAGGATGTTCGCCACCGAGCAAGGCTTCGCATTGCCAGATTCGTCGTCGGCACATGCGTATGAACCTCGATGCCGTGCTCGCCTGCAAACACCCTCAGATGGTCGTCGCTGCCAGTGGCTAATGCTCAGAAATGGCCGTTTTTCGACGCCCAGCTGCCGATAACCCGCGATGACGGTTGGACAAATTTGCCCCTGAATGGACCCTGCCGCGCGAATGAAGCAACGGTGAGTTCGGGTGTAATCCGCCTCAGGCGCAGGCGTGGGCGGCACGCTCTTCGGTGGCCGCTCCGCACGACTTATGACTACGCCAAGTCAGGAAATTTCATTGCGGAGTGCCCCTATTCGATGGAGCATCATTCTCAGGGCCGGGAAATTTACCGAATGTTGTCTCTATCGTTTCTCGGCTTCGCATTCTATGCGGTGGTGCTGACAGGCGCGTTTGCCGTTCGCAGCGCGGCGGGTTTCGGAGCGGGGTTAATCGCCGTGCCGATGCTCGCCTTCGTTCTGCCGGTGTCAACGGCAGTGTCGATAGCAGCGATTTTCACGACCATCACGTCCGCCGGACCGGTAGGCCGCGACTGGCGTCAAATCGCGTGGAAGCAATTTGTTCTGGTATCGTTCTATACAGTAATTGGCATAGGACTGGGATTTTATTTCCTGAAAACTTCGAACGAAAAGACATTACGGCGTGGCTTGGGTGCTTTTTTGGTGCTCTATTCCATCTATGCTTTATGGGCCCGTGGAACTTCTCCTGTGGCCCCGGCGCGATGGCGCGTCGCTCTTGCGCTGGGCGCTGGCATTGCCGGAGGCTTCTTTGGAGCTCTGTTCGGAGGTGGGGCTGGACCGATATACGTCATTTATTTCAACTCCTTGCGATTGGAGAGAGAAGTTTTCCGAGTAACCATGAGCACTGTCGTGTTGGTTGCGGGAGCGGCCCGCATCGCCGGATACGCAAATTTTGGGTTTTACGGGGGCTCGACGATCACGCTGCTGGCGGCTGGGTTGCCGCTGGTGATTGTCGGCTTCTGGTTGGGAGATCGGCTCGCGCATAACCTCAACCCGCGGATGTTTGGGTCCCTTATTCGGCAGCACGAAATCGCCGCCGTGCTGGTAAGAGCGCGCTAGTCGTCGGCCGCCACGGGTGCGATAGCCGCGGCTGGCGCCGGCCGGCCGTGCGCCGGACGTAACAGCAGCACCAGGGGCAAGGAAGCGAGCGCGATCAACATGATCAGCTTGAAATCATCAATATAGGCAACCATCGCGGCCTGCCGCGTTACCTCCGCGTTGAGCGCCGCTATCCCGCCTGGCGTGCTCAAACTAAACGGCGCCGCCAGATAAGGCGCCAGAGCGAGCGGATTGTCTGGCCTCAAGCCTTCGATCAGCCGTGCGTGGACGATCTGGGTGTTCTCGGCCAAGGTCGCGACCAAAATGCTGATACCGATGCTGCCGCCGAGGTTGCGCATCAGGCTGCGGATCGCCGTCCCTTGGGTCAGAATGTGAAGCGGCAAGGTCGACAATGCGATGATGTTCAGTGGCACCTGGGTGCAGCCAAGGCCAAAACCCTGCAACAACCCGGAGATAATCACTGGCGTCATGCCCATCTGCAGCGAGAAGCAGCTCATCTGCCACATCGACGTGGCGGTCAGCAGAAAGCCGAATAGGATCAGCAGCCGGTTGTCGACACGGTTGATCAGCGGGGCGACGAGGAACATCGCCGCCATGCTCCCGACGCCGCGCGGCATGGTCACCAGCCCGGTGGTCAGCGCCGGATAGTTCATCAGGTTTTGCAGCATCGTTGGTAGCAGCGCCAAGGTGCCGGTCATGATCAGCCCGCCACAAAACATCAGCAGGGTGCCGGCGACGAAATTGGCACTCTTCAACAAATCGCGGTTCAAAAACGAGCGGCCGTCGGTGGTGACCGTGTGTACCGTGAACAGGTAGAACCCGAGCCCGGCGACCGTCGCCTCGACCCAAATTTCGCTCGAGTGGAACCAGTCCTTCAGCTCGCCTCGGTCGAGCATCAGTTGCAAGGCGCCGATCCCTAGGCTCAGCGTCAGGAACCCGACGAAATCGAATGCTTCGCGATGGAGGTTGCGGGTCTGGCGGATGAAAATGATGATGCCCAACGTGCACAACACGCCGACGGGCAGATTGATGTAGAAGACCCATCGCCAGCTGTAGTCGTAGGTCAACCAGCCGCCGAGCGCCGGCCCTATGATCGGACCGAGGATCGTGCCGATGCCGAACACCGCCATGGCATGTCCATGGCGTTCCGGCGGATTGATCTGCAGCAGGGTGGCCTGTGACAGCGGGATCAGCCCGGCCCCGGCCACCCCCTGCAACGCGCGAAAGAGGACGAGCTGATAAAGGCTCGTGGCGGCGCCGCACAGCGCCGAGGCGAGCGTGAAGCCGATGACCGAGATCAGAAAAATCTGCTTGATGCCGAAGCGGCCGGCGAGCCAGCCGGTCAGCGGCATCATGATCGCGGCGCAGACGATATAGGAGGTCAACGCCCAGGCGATCTGGTCGAGCGAGGCCGACAGGCTCCCCTGGATGTGCGGCAAGGCGACATTGAGGATCGTGTTGTCGACGCCCTGCATAATGTTCGCCAACATGATCGAAATCGTAATCATGCCGCGGTTGGGCACCGGGGCGAACGCCTGCCCCTTCACGACGGGCCCTCCCAAGGCACGATCCCGGAAGGCGATCCCTCCCCCGCTGGCGGCTTCCCCTGCCTCCCCGGGCATAATCGGAAGATCGCGGGGAGAGAGTTGGGGTGAGGGGCTTTCCGGCAGAGCGATGCGGTGTCCAACCGCTGCTCAGTTCTTGACCGAAAATCCTTCGGGCCGGCTGGGTCTGGGGATGGAAAAGGCGATTGGAGCGGACTGAGGAAAATCCTGCAACGGAGCGCGAGAGACGCTGCCGGCCTTCAGGCCCGGCCTCGTACTGGCGGCGCGGGGTCGGGCGCGCTCGCGGCGCAACGCCTCCATGCGGGCGCGGATCATCGGAAAATCGTCGGCGGTGCAAGGTCGGGTCACGTTTCCTCCGTTTTCTTGTGATTGCCCGATCACGCCGCTTAGCGATCGGGCTCGGGCCATTGTTCTTGAGTTTGCTGACCCGCGGGTTCACCGGCAGGATACCACTTCTTGAGACGAGTAGGGCGCTTACGGCGCCTTGAGCGGGGGCGCCTCTGTCGCTGTTCACCGAGCCCACTCGCGCAGGCCTCGCTTGCGAGCGTCGCCGGCGTTCAGTTGACGCCCATTTGCTCGCAGCGTGGTGATCGTTGCAGCGCAGCAACCGGCGAGTGTGATTGTATGCCCCATGGTCGTATCGGCTTGGCGCCATGCCAATGGCGTTCACCGGTCTAGATCTCGTGCTGTTCGTGCTTGATTGCCAGCGGAGCTGAGGTCACGATCAGCAGCTGGTCACAATTGTGCGTATGCCGCCCCGTGGTGCAGCCCTGGCTGAAATTCACCAGGCTGCAGTTATAGTTGGCGGAGTCTCCGGGCTGAAGCCGTCCTCGACGAACCCGTCGCGCGAGGGCGGGCGATCAAAGGCTCAACATTGCAACTCGGCGATCAATAACGAAGTGAGGCCTCACGGCGAGCGGTAAAGCACTGAAACAGGTAGCCAAATAGCACGTGTTCGTCATCGGCCCGGTATGGCATCGCCAACTCGCGCACAGCCGATCGTGCGCCGTCGATCCCAAACCGCTCGATAACCCCGGCGGCGTGCGAGGACGAGAGTGCAAGACCAATAAAGGCAGAGGTCGAGGCGAAGCTGGCGGGGCGGAACAACCGCCTCGGAAGCGCCGAACCCGGCGGCCTCGGCAAGCTCGCGCCGGTAATCAGGCGGCGCATACGCCCTCTCCGAACCGTACCGGCTCATGAACTCGATCAGCGCGGCGGCGATCGGGCTGCCCTCCCGGTCGCGGACATATTCGACGATCGCGAGAATGCCGCCCGGAGCCAGGATGCGGTACACCTCGGCGTAAGATATCCGACGCTCGAACCAATGCGCTGCGGTCGCCGCGACAACCGCCCGCGCCGATCCGGTGACAAAAGGCAAGCGCTCCGCGACGCCGTCCCTGAATTCGAGACCCGTGACATCGATGGTCTTCGGCAACCGCCTGCGCCCGCATCGAGGGGCTCGGTTCGATGCCGATGATCGTCATCGTGTCGTGAAGTGCGGCCCTCAGCTGACGCGAAAAAATCCCGGTACCGGCCCCGACATCGACCACCACATCAGCCTCGGGAACCTCGCCGACGATCTTCGCAACATGCGAAATCAGAGCATCGGGATAAAGCGGCCGGTAGCGATGATACTCTCGGCGACCCGATCGTACCGCTGCGTTTTCTGCGCCATGGGGTCTCCTGATCGACATCCGCCGAAATACCTGTCCGGAGTAACATACTGACGAATTGGGCGAGGTTGCCGCCGATCACGATACTGTTCGCGCCTGAACCCAGTGAGGTGACAACCTCTCCAAGCAAGAGAAAGGTTGTCACATTGATATTCAGGAAATTGCTGTTGAGTGATAACAGATTTTTTCCCGATCAACCCTTTGCCGGTCCCGCCCGCCGGTCAGGACCGGTTTGCCGAGAGGTAAGTCGGGAATTCACGCTCGGCAACGCGGCCCGCGGCGATCAGCCAAGTCCCGAGGGCGGCCAGTGCGGGGCCATCCCTGCTCGCTTCCGGCGCATAGAAGAAATATCCGCGGGTTGTTAGCACCGGATCCCGAATTGGTGCCAAAAGGCGGCCGGCGCGCAGCTCATCGCTGATCAACGCCACGGGCCCCATGATTACCCCAAGCCCTTCCAGCGCCGCCTGGATGGCAAAATAGAAATGCTCGAAGACCTGCTCGCGCGCCGGCTTTAGGTCAGGAACATTGGCGGCAGCAAGCCATCGCGGCCACGCCGATCGCAATGTCGCGGCGTGCAGCAATGTGTGCCGCTCGAGATCGGCCGGTGTTCGCAGTGGGCAACTTGCCATCAACCCGGGACTTAGGACCGGCAGTCGCGCTTCGCCGAGAAAGCATTTTCCAACCCAGCCGGAGTGCCGTCCCGGTCCCGAGATCACGGCGTCGACGTCCGTGCGAAATTGCTCGACCGGGGTGCTCGCCGTAACGATCCGCAATTCCAAACCGGGATGATCGCGCTGGAATTCCGGAAGTCGCGGGATCAGCCAGCGCATCGCGAAAGTCGGCAAAGCCGATACCCGGAGCAGCGGCGCGGCCGGCATGGGCTCGCGCAAGCGCTGGGACACGGCCGCGAGGCGATCGAGCGCAGGTCCGGCCTCGGCGAGCAAATCCGTCCCCACCTGCGTTGGCACCGCGTTGCGGCTGGTGCGCAAGAACAGGCGGGCGCCAAGCCAATCCTCGAGCAGGCGAACCTGCCGGCTGACCGCGCCGTGGGTGACGTTGAGCTCCTCAGCCGCGCGCGTGAAGCTGCCGAGCCGGGCGGCGGCCTCAAAGGCTTTGATCGCATTTAACGGCGGTAGGCGAGGACGATCCATAGCGTGAGTTTTTCTCACAGCGGTCGTCAGAACAAGTCGTTTGTCATCAGACCGTCACACTGCCAAATCGTCTCCGACGCACCGAACCGTTTGCGGAGATGGCCTCGAATTATGACGATCACGGCGCTCTCGACTGCGACCTACCCTGCTCGTAACCAGGCCCGCGTACTCTGGGTGGCCTGCGGCGCCCACGCGCTGCACGACGGCTTTACCGATACGCTCTATGTGCTGCTGCCACTGTGGCAAGCTCAATTCGCATTGAGCTACGCCGCGATTGGCATCCTGCGCGCACTTTATGCCGGCGTGATGGCAGGGTTGCAGGTTCCGGTCGCCGGGGCGACGCAGCGGATTGGCGGCGCAAGAATACTCGCGGCCGGCACTGCTGCGGCGGCAGCGGCCTATTTCTTCCTCGGCGCAAGCTCAAGTGTCGCCATGCTGGCGACAGCACTTGTTCTTGGCGGCATCGGCTCGAGCACCCAGCACCCGATTGCCTCCAGCCTCGTAGCTGCGGCTTACGACGGGCCTCGCTCGCGTGGCGCGCTTGGCACCTACAACTTTGCCGGCGACCTGGGGAAGATGGCGCTGCCTTCGCTCACCGCTTGCTTGATCGCGGTGATGTCTTGGCATTCGGCTGCGTCGATCGTTGGCGTGATCGGTCTAGTGGAGCGACCGCCATCTTGCTGCTGCTGCGCTCGGGCCCGATGGAACAGGCAGCGCATATACCTGCTGTTCAAAACGAGGCGCGGGAAGCGCGCGACCGCAGCGGCCTCCTCCATAAGGGCTTTCCTCTTTTGCTGGCGATCGGCGTCATCGACAGCGCCACACGAATGGGTTTCCTGACCTTTCTGCCATTTCTGCTGCGGGCAAAGGGCGCTGGAGTGCCGGAAATCGGTGTCGCATTGACCCTGCTTTTCGCTGGGGGTGCTGCCGGCAAGCTTGTCTGCGGATTCCTCGGGGCGCGGCTTGGTATGTTGCCGACCGTGCTTCTGACCGAAGGGGCCACGGCGGCGGGCATTGTGGCGCTGCTGCCGCTGCCTTACGGCGCGGCGTTGGCACTGCTCCCTATCATCGGCATGGCGCTCAATGGCACGTCATCCGTTCTCTACGGCACCGTGCCCGACGTCGTGACAGTGCAGCAGCGCGAGAGGGCTTTTGGCGTCTTTTACACCGGCACGATCGGCGCCGGGGCCTTGTCCCCCGCTCTGTATGGCCTCTTCGGCGACACGCTCGGTCTGACGCCGGCGATGTTGCTCGTTGCGATGGTCGTGCTCTTAACGCTGCCCTTGGCATGGCGGTTCACTCGGCTGCTGCATCGCACGCGCGCGGAACGGTTCGCCGGTCGGAAATGAAGCCCAAATGAGCGCTCAGCCGCTCAACGGGCTGCAAATTTGGACGCTGGTCGATACCGTGCTGATGTAGCGATCGCTCGGGGCCGCAGAGAGCACTTTGCGGTGAGGAGCGGCGGCTGATGACCGGGCGCGTTACTGTGGTCGCGGCACTCGGTACCACCCAGACGATCGCCTGGGCGTCCAGCTATTACATGCCGGCTATACTCGCCGCGCCGATTGCCGCCGCACTGCACCTTACGAGCAGCGTCTTTTTCGGCTTGTTTTCCGGAGCGCTGCTGCTGTCCGCTGTCATTGGTCCATCGGTCGGGCGGCTGATCGACCACCATGGCGGGCGTGCCGTTCTCGCCGCTTCGAACGTTCGTCATTGCCGCCGGCTTGATAATCCTCGCTGCTGCCCAGGGCGTCATGGGACTCGTCATTGCCTGGACGGTGCTCGGGATCGGCATCGGCATGGGTCTTTATGATCCGGCCTTTGCCGCATTGACCTGGCTCTACGGCCGCGAGGCTCGCGGCGCGATCACCGGAATCACCTTGATCGCGGGTTTTGCCAGCACGATCGGTTGGCCATTGAGCGCCATATTCCTGCACGAATCGGGCTGGCGAGCTGCCTGCTTGATCTGGGCCGGATTGAATGTGATGCTTGCCGCCCCGTTAAACTGGCTGATCCTTCCGCGCCACGGCGCGTCGCCACCCGCGCTGCCGCCGGAGGCAACGGAGTTGCCGGCGATGGAGCCGCCGCTCGCGGCAATGCCGATCCTGGCGTTCTTTTTTGCCGCGACGTGGTTCGTGCAGGGAGCGATGGCAGCACATCTTCCGGGATTGCTTAGGGCGGCGGGGGCCTCCTCGAGTGCCGCAATTGCCGCCGCGGCGCTGGTCGGCCCGGCCCAGGTCGGCGCCCGTATCGTCGAGTTCGGATTGTTACGCTCGTTCCACCCCGTCGTGTCGGCCCGGATAGCATCGGCGTTGCATACGATCGGCGCTGCGTTTCTCGTCGCGCTCGGTGCTCCGGGGATCATCGCGTTCGCGCTGCTGCACGGCGCCGGCAACGGTATGATCACGATTGCCAAGGGTACCTTGCCGTTGGCCTTGTTCGGGCCGCGGGGATACGGGCAACGGAGCGGGCTCCTCTCCGCGCCTGCCCGGGTGCTTCAGTCGGCAGCGCCATTCCTGTTTGGTCTGCTGCTCGACCGGGTCGGGATCGCGGCCGTCGGATTGTCGGCTGGGCTTTGTCTCGCCGCGTTCGGCTCGCTGTTCCTGCTGCGCCCGCGCGGTGTCGGGCCGCACCCATCACCGGTTCGCGGCTAGCAAGAATTATCGGAGGATCGCAGGTGTAACCGTCTCGTCCCACGGCAAGATCGTTAGCGAAGGCCAAATTGAACGCCACCGCTCGGTTTTCGCCTCGTAGATCGCACGGGTTATCTGCCTTTTGTTCGGTCTGACAACGAGGCCGAACAGATCGTCGAGGCCAAAGGGTGCGCAGCATTCGAACGCGCCATCTATCCGGCTTACCCCGACCGCCGTTGCAGTCGTCGGAAAAGTTGCAATCGCATCAGCGCTTGAAAGATAGCGCTCTATCGCATAGCCGAAGCGCGCCTGGTACCAAAGGTGGACCCGTGCCTCGTTCTTGACATCGAGCTTTATCGCCAGGTGCCGAAATAAATCACGAATACGTCTCTCATGACTAGCTTCCGCGGCGAGCGACAGATCTTGGTCATCGAAGTAGATGAGGTCGACATCCTTGATGCCCAGCTCTGCGGGTTGTCCGCAAGCCAAATTCCAGATTGTCTGCGCGATGCAGCCGGCGACCAACCAAGCGTCGGGCAGCGCGATCTCGTCGAATCTTTCAAGGATGTCCGCAAGGCTCTGGTTCTGGCGCAGAGAGACGTGTAGCTCGTTCGCGCACCTCGATCCCATTTGCCCGCCTTTATACCTTTATCAATCGTCTGTCGTCGCCCTCAAGGCTTCGATTCGACCATCTGCAAGCCGCCAGACGATGTCTTGCGGCACCGGCAATGACAGGGCCTCCCGGCGAGGCAGTCCGAGATAAGCTCCTCGGATCAAGCGCCCGGTCAGACCGTGCGAAACCGCGACGACAGTGCCTTGCACCTCGGCCAGCCATGTCACAACGCGGTTCACAGCCTGATCATAGGCCTCTCCGTTCGGCGCCCGAAAATACCAGTTGAAGCGATCGGAGCCGTGCAGCATTCCGGGCCAGCCCGCGTCGATATCGTCATGCGTAAGCCCGTCCCAAGAACCGATCGTCACTTCCCGGATGCGGGGCTCCTGGATTGGACCGGCAATAGGAAAGTATTTCCGGACGATTTCCGCAGTTTCGGATGCGCGACCGAGAGGACTGACGTGCATGGTGACGCCACGATATCCATCCAATACCCGGGCAAGCAGCATGCCAAATTGGCGCGCCTGCTCACGCCCGTTCGGTGTGAGAGGGGAGTCTAGGCACCCCTGAAAACGGCCTTGGGCATTCCATTCGGTTTCGCCGTGCCGGACCAGGTAAATTTCGGCGCCCATTCTCTCTCCAAACTCAACTGCTCGCGAACGGCCTGAAGCGTCCGTGAGGATCTCATTTCAACGAACGGTGATGTATTTCCGGTGCTGCTGTCGAATGCCTACTGGACCAGCTTTGCCATCGCGGTCGAGAGTTCGCGCATATCGGCGATTATCAGCGCCGCCCCGCGCGCCAGCAGGCGATCTCCGTGCTCCGGCCCGCAATGGCTCCCGCCGCAGAACCCGATCGCGGTCATTCCGGCAGCGATTGCCGCCTCGATACCGAGCGGGCTGTCCTCGATGACCAGACATCGGTCCGGGGCGGCTGCGAGCTGCTTCGCGGCATAGAGGAACAGATCAGGCGCCGGCTTACCGCGCATCACCGTCGTCGCGCTGAACAAGTTTTCGCCAAACCGTGCCAGCAAGCCGGTCAGCTCCAGCTTTCGGCGGATCTGTTCCGGCACGCTGCTCGAGGCAACACAAACCGGCAGTCGCAGCAAATCTAGCGCGTCGGCAACGCCTGCGATCGCCACGAGCGAGTGGCCGAATCCTTCCTCGATCAACGCGCCGACGCGCTCGGCATAGGAAGGCGGCAATGTTCGGCCCCACTCATGCTCGATAATGTCGAGCATTTCCGCATCGCTCATGCCGCAAAAGCGCGCGAGCAACTCGTCTTCGGTCATCGGATAGCCGCAGGCAGTCAGCACCCGGGCATGGGCTCTGTTGATGATCGGTTCGCTGTCGACCAGCACGCCGTCGCAGTCGAAAATCACCAAATCGAAACGGCGGTCGCTCATCGGCACCGGTTGCCTGTTCTCGCCGCAAACGCAAGGCCGGCACTACTTCCCAGCGACGGACATCGAGTCGTCGACATCGTCGTCCTTTGGTAGCTTCTCTGCCATGCCGAGCAGGGCTTGCCGACGATCCATTTCAGCCCAGATCTCGGAAGCGGCGATCCCGAGTTCGCTCCACAGGACGACAAGATTGTAGAGCAGGTCGACGCTCTCCTTGACGACCGCGGTGCGCCGTCCGCGAACCGCCTCGATGACAACTTCGGTCGCTTCTTCGGCGACCTTTTTGGCCATGCGCGGCAGGCCCGACGAGATCAGCCGGGCTGTGCGCGGACCAGGTTTTCGGTTGTTGCGTACCCCGGCTATCGCGGTTTCCAGTTCGGCAATCTGACGGGGAACTGGGGTTTTCACCGCTTTTTCTTTGAACGTGCCATCTTTTGCCCTGCTGCCTACGTGTCTTGCCTGAGCCGGCTCGACAGCAGCTCGCCGCGTTTTTCAAGGACCGGGTAGGCCGCGGCCGCGATATGCGCGTTGATCCGCTTCAAGTCGCGCAGCAGGTCGAGGTGCAGCGCGCTGGTCTCGACACTCTCAACCCGGCCGGCGCGGATGCGGGCGAAATGCGCCTCGGTCGCCCGCGTTTCGAGGTCGCGGAATACCTCCTTCTCGCCGAGCAGTTCGCGCGCGGCACGCGCATCGTCGGTCATGAACACGGCAGCAGCCGTGCGCACGTTCGTCGCGAGACGCTGCAGCATCCCGTGAATTTCGCTGGTTCCCTCGCGCGAGAAGGCAAGGTTGCGTTTGGCCCGCTTGGCAAGGTTTGCCGCCACGCCCCGTTCGACGATGTCGCCGGCATGTTCGAGGTTGGTGATAAAGGCGAGGACTTCCGATAGCCGCTGGTCATCCTCGCCGTCGATGGATTCGTGATCGAGCGAGGTCAGGTAGGCTTTGATCGCGCTGTTGAGCCGATCGAGTACGTCGTCGAGCCGTTTGGTTTCGGCAATGCTCTTGCGGTCGCCGCGATCAAGCCCTTCCAGAGCGGCGCGGATCATGGTTTCGAGAACATCGGCCATCCGCAATGCTTCGCGCGACGCGGCAGCAAGCGCGATCGCAGGAATCTCGAGGGCAGCATTGATCGAGATAAACTGGGCGCGACGGGTCGGTCGGAACGGCGCGCGCCGGCAACATCCACCTCAGCAACCGGGCAAGCGGCCCCAACACCGGGAAGAACAGCACCGCCATCACGATGTTGAAGAGCGTATGGAAATCGGCGACGGCGCGATAAGCGTCGGGCTCAAACGAGACGAGCCAGCGACCGATCACGCCGAGCAGCGCCAATCCAAGGAGCGCAGCCGACCAGCCGGTTAAGCAGATTGCCGATCGGCAGCCGCCTGGCGGAGGGATCGCCGGTCGAGCCGGCCTCGAACAGCGGGTTCAGGGCGGTGCCGAGATTGGCGCCAAGGACGAGGGCAAAGGCCGCCTGCGGCGGCACTACCCCTTGCGCCGCAAAGGACATGGTCAGCAACACCATCGCGACGCTCGAATGCGCGGCCCAGGTCAAGGCCGCGCCGACGATCACGTCGATTATCGGCACCGTCGCGATCATGCCGAGCAGCAGCCGTAGGCTCGGGACATCCTCGTACGGCGTCAGAATCAGCGAGAAGCTGAGCTGAGCGCGATCAAGATCAGCCCGAGGCCGATCCCGACACGCCCGAGATCGCGGGTGCGGGTAATGCCGCCGCGGCGAAACATCATCACGCCGATCAGGATGAAGAGCGGCGCCACCCGCGAGATGTCGAACGACAATACCTGCACGATCAATGTCGTGCCGACATTGGCGCCGAGCATCGCGGCAAGCCCGGGCACCAGATCGACCAGCCCGCCGGCGGCAAACCCGGTGACCATCAACCCGGTCGCGGTGCTGCTCTGCAGCACCGCCGTGATCCCCAAGCCGGCGAGGAACGCTTTGAACGCGATTGCCGAGTGCGGCTCCGAGAACCCGCCTCAGGTTCGGTCCGAACGCGCGCTGAACCCCGCTCTGGACCATATGCACGCCCCAGAGCAGCAGTGCGATCGATCCGGCAAGGTCGATCAGAGTCAGGGTGCCGTCCATCATTGCCTCCCCGCCCGGTGATCCGTACCAACTAACAACGCCGGCCGATGCTTTACGTCCGGGTCGACGGGAATGCAACGGCACGGGCCGGCGACCGGCGTGTGCTTCGCGATATGCCCGAAATTATATCGACGGCTGAGATTCAGCCGCCCGCCATGCTTGTTCCCGATAGCGATCGATGGCGTCGCGCAGGGCCGCCGAGCGAGGGGCCGTGGCTTAGGATCGAGCGCGACACCGAGGGCAGCGTGCGAGCTATCGCCGGTGCCGAAATTGTTCCTGACATCATCCAAACTGGCACCCTGAGCGCCGACGCCGGGGGCCAGAATCAAGGAGCGTGGAAGACGAGCGAGAACATTTGCCGCGATCCCATTTACGGTTGCGCCCACGACCGCGCCGACAGGTCCGATCGGTGATCTCCAAGGGCGGCATTGAAGGCTGTGATTTCGTCAGCCAAAGCGTCTGCGACGGTGCGCCCATCGGCGAGCCGGGCGTTTTGCACTGAGCACCCTTCGGAATTTGATGACTGCACAACTAACAAATGCCGCCCCATTGCAGTTGAGCGGCCCGATCGAGGACGGGGCGCAGCGCGTCGAACCCGAGGTAGGCCGTTACCGTCATGGCGTCGCCGCCAAAGCCGCTGTGCCGGACCTAACATCGCCTCTGCGTATCCCTCCATCGTTTCGATAACGTCACCGCGCTTGCAGTCGATGATGCTGAGAGCGCCCTGTTCGCGAATCGTCGCGACCACCTTCGCCAATTCCGAAAGGCCTGGCGGCCCAAGGCGCTCGAAGAAGCCCGACTGCGGTTTGACCACCGCGATACGATCGCCGGCCGCCTCCATCACAACGCCACAAAATCGATGTAAGCCTTCGGCGTCATCACTTAGCCCCCAGTCCCGCATCAGTTCCCGCGATGGATCGAGCCCCAAACAAAGAGGCGATCTCTCATCAGACAGTTGAAGGAAGCGTTCGTAAAAAGAGTTCATAAGAATTTTACCGTCTGTCTTGGCCTGCATTACTTAGATCCAGGGCCCGCCTTTGCTAGGCGCGTAACTAGACGATAGCGCTCTCCGGTCCCGGAATCCGAGGATGTCGGGCAGATGAATTTTTTCCCAGTGTGAACTACCTCACACTACCCGACCGATTCCCTAACGATGCTGGCGAGCGTAGGCCGGATGATGGGTTGTCCATCTGGGAAATGTCGGTTTGCCGAGAGGCGATCCTGGTCGCGGAGGGAACATGATCCTTGCCCAACTCTCGGACCCCCATATCGTCGCGGCGGGTAAGCTGTTCCGTTGCCCGATGCAGGGCACCCCGCCGGATGCCGAGCGGGCCCGGCTCGAGTTCGATACTGCGCCATATCTGGCGCGCGCAGTCGCAAGTCTAGACGCGCTGGTGCCAAGGCCCGATGTCACCGTCGTGACCGGCGATCTCGTCGACCACGGCGAGCCTGACGAATACGAACAGCTTCGCCATCTGCTGGCACCGTTGTCGATGCCAGTCTTCGTGATTCCTGGCAATCATGATGCTCGAGCGCCGCTGCGCGAGGCTTTTCGGGGCGCCCGCTACCTGCCGGCCGAGGGCTACCTGCAATTCGCGATCGAAGATTACCCAGTACGGCTTGTCGCGCTCGACACGCTCGTCTCCGGTAAGCATGGCGGGATGCTGTGCGACGAGCGACTGGATTGGCTCGACACAACACTCGCGGCGCAGCTTGATCGGCCGACCGTGATCCTGATGCATCACCCGCCATTCGCGACGGGCATTACCTACATGGACAATTTCGGCCTCGACAATGCCGCGGGACTTGCCGAAATCGTCGCACGCCATCCCCAAGTCGAACGCATCCTGTGCGGCCACCTGCACCGTGCAATCGACCGGCGCTTTGCCGGCACGGTCGCCGGCACCGCACCAAGCACGGCGCACCAGATCCGGCTCAACCTCGTCGCCGATGCGCCGATCAGCTTCATTTTCGAGCCGCCAGGCTACCAGCTCCATCTGTGGCAGCAAGATAGCGGCCTAGTTACCCACACCGCCGTGCTCGACGAGTGGCCCGGCACCGCCCGGTCGAGCCTTGGGTAGTATGCCCGGGCCGCGGGCCATGCCGGACGGGGGCAGTCGCTCTCGATCGAACCTGGGCGGTCCCACTTCTATCTTTTATCAGCACGTTCCGCCGGGGAGAGGCGAAATCCGCAGTGCTTGGCTATCTGGTCATCCCCGATTTAGCGGTCGCAGAAATGACCCCCGCTCGTTGCATTGATTGACGAGGGTGCGGTGATCCTCGCGGTTTACCGGAAGCCCAACGTCTTTCAGCACAGCACCGGATATGCGCGCGATCGTGATGGCCTGATCAAAAAGGAAAGTTCCGATGTCGCTCTATGAACTGAGAACCTACACGCTCCGTGTCGGCGCGATGGCAGAGGCTGTGAAGCTCTATCAGGAGTTCGGCTTTCCGGCGCTCCAGAGGGGAGGCCAGGACAAAAAGCTGGTCGGATACTTCCAAAGCGATACCGGCACCATCAATCAGCTTGTGCATTTGTGGGAGTTCGACGACGACGCCGACCGCCGCGCGCATTGGGCCTCGGTGTTCGCGAACAAGGATTTCGTCGAGGGCTTTGCCTCGAAGTTCCGCCCACTGCTGATGACGCAGGAAGTGAAGCTGCTCCAGGCTGCGCCGTGGGGGCCGCATCCGTAGAGCGGAAACCTCGCCCTCGTCCTGCCGCGGCATGAATTGTCGGCATGCGAGAAGGCCGCCGAGTTGGCGGCCGTCGGCTTCGGCTTTCTCGCGACGCCTGACGAAAATGTCGAGACGGCGTCCCGCTTGAGAGAACTTTTTGGAAATAAAGTCGGCGAAGGCCAGAGCCGACTGTTTTGTTGCTCTCTATCTCGGCTATGTCCTCACGGAGTAGCTTATACCCGGCGTTCTTGTAGAGAGCGATCGCGGCACTTTGTATTTCGGCGGTGCTCAGCTCAAGTCTCGCTATATTGCGCCGTCGGCATTCATCTTCGGCGTACTGGAGCATGCGGCGACCGATTCCGTTTCGTCGCGCCACCGCATCGACGTACATACGCCGCAACTCCATCGCGTCAGGCGCGGCGCGCTCCAGACCAAATGTGCCGACGAGCCTATTACTGCGGATCGACACCCAGAAACCGCCATCGTGCTCGCGATAATAGTCGGTTATCCGATCAATCTCCTCGCCCAGCGCACGTTCGATATAGGCTTCAAAGGCATCGCGGAGGTCCGGCGGGCTGAGAAGCCGGTTTGTAGCGATAAATAGCTCCCGGACCTGGGGAGCGTCATCGTCCGCGAACGGGCGAATTTCAATCTCGGTGTCCAAGTTAGCTACCAAATTCGAGCACGCGCTTTGCTGGTCACGCCGGCTAGGCGCGACGCGAAATCCCAGCCGTGCCAGCTTGTACGCGCCCTTGGTCGATGCATTGCAACCAATCCCATCGCAGTAGACGACATAGACCTTGTTGCGGTCGAAGCGTGCGACGGTTTCGGCGTTCATGTCGCGATGTGGGAAGCTGATCGCGCCGGGGATGTGGCCCGCGATGTATTCATCGCGGGAGCGGGCGTCGATCACCACTATGTCAGCAAGGGCGGCCTTGAGATCGACCGACGAATCCCATGAATCGGTGTGAAACCGCAGCTTGTCTTCCATCATCGTCGCGGTTTCACCGGGCTCGGGCACGCCAAATTCAAGAACCGCTGAAATCTCGTTCGCCATGATCGACCTCCGTTCCCGACAAACCTCCAGATCTTCGATCAACCCGGCCTGAGGCTCAACTCCACGAGCTAAGGGCCGGACATCCGCGTCTAGAAGACGGCCACACCTCTACGTGATAATCGGGTCTTAGTTCTCGATTCGCCCGACGGCAAGTCGAACGTGATAAAAGAAGCGAGAGAAACACGGGGGCAGGCATGAGCGAAGACAGAGTTGGCGCTGTGGCCAAGGCGGCGCGCATGGAAGAGATCATCCTCGCCTATATCCAGGCCTGCAACGATGCCGACGCCGAAGCGATTGCTGCGTGCTTCCGCTCCGATGCGGTCCATTACTTTCCCGCGGGTGATCCGCGCCGAACAAAATGGCTCGGGGCGGCCACGATCGGCAGCAACTTCGCTAAGATCGTCGAGCAACAAGGCGTCTGCTGGACCGTCGATCAATTAGTCATCGATGCCGATCGCGGCGCCGCGGTGCTGGAGTGGACAAGATTTAACCGCGAACGCGACCGCCTCATCCGTGGCGTGGATTGGTTTGTCTTCGACCCCGCAACTCTTTCTATTCTGGAAGTGCCCTTACACGGCGGCTCCGATGGAGTTCGAACCTGGCTCGCCAAGAGTTAGGCGGGTTTGATTATGCCGGTCGGGGATATCCGACGTGATCGCCTGAGTGCGGGGCAGATGATGGAGGGGAACGGCACAACGAGAGCCGGTGCCGATGGGCACCGAGGCTGCCCCCGCCCGTGTGTCACCGATTGCCCAGCTCGCCGTAATTCGCGAAGAAGAAATCTGGCTGCAAAAGCAGAAGAGTGCCCGCACCCGCCGCGCCTACCGCCTCGACGTCCAGCATTTCATGCGCACCCTCGGGATTGGATATTGGGCAGAACGGTCGACCGTCGGATCCCTCCCAATAGCCGCCTTGGCTAGAGAAGCCCGAGGCTGGTGAGTTCGACGCGCAGCAATGCGGCCGAGGTGAAATGGATGCCGTGGATACCGAAACGAACGGCGGCCGCAGCATTGATCGGCACATCGTCGATGTAGACCGCGCGATGCGGATCGATCGCAAAGCGTTCGATCGCAATCTCGTATATACGTGGGTTGGGCTTGATCACTCCGACTTCGCCCGACACGACAACCCCGCGCAGCCAGCGTAGAAATTCGAACCGCGCGACGGTTGGCGGATAGGTTTCGGCGGAGAAATTGGTAAGCCCGTAAAGCGGAACGCCGCGCTGTTGCAGATTGGCGAGGATCTCGACGCTGCCGGCGATCGGGCCCGGCATCATCTCGTCAAAGCGCGCGCCATACGCATCGATCAGTGCGGCCTTGTCGGGATGCTCGGCTTTGAGCAGTCTGGCCCCCTCAGCAAAGCTGCGCCCCGCGTCCTGGCAACGGTTCCAGTCAGGCGTGCAGACCGTTGCGAGAAACGCCTCCATCGCTGCCTCGTCGCTCGCAAACAGTTTGCGATAGAGGTGGCGCGGATTCCAGTCGATCAGCACGCCGCCAAGGTCGAAGATCACAATGTCCCGGCAGCTTTGTGGCATAAGGTCCAGTTCTCCCCGTCATTTGAGCAATTATCTGGCGAGGGGCTTTGAGAGTTATCTAGCGCGAAATGTCCGGCTAGCTGGGATGAGCACGTCAAACCGGACAGGTTGATTAACGGACGCGAAGATCGAAATCGTAATGAGGCTTCGTCGCCTAGTGAGGTGAGCTAAACCTCGCTAGGCGATCTCCTTCGACGAGATCACGTAGGCGAAGGTCGTCGGGTCGAGCAAGTCCTCGGTGCCATCGGGGGTTTCGGCGTAGGGATACATCAGAAAGCCGATCGGCCCGTCCTTCATGCCGGCCAAGGTGAAGTCGCGGGCATAGTTGAACCCGACCCAGTTCATCTCCCAATTGCCGAACAGGCGCTCTCGCAGAGCCCTAACCTTGTCACTGTCGAGCGCGACCTGCTCTTCGAGCACGACCTTGCGCACATCGGCGGGGTCGACTGGGAACCAGCCCTTTCCCTCGATGAAGACTTCGGCGCGGCAATGCTGCGCCTTGGTGATGTCGCCGGATTTGCCGAGCGATTTCGACACCTTCGAGTCAGCGACGCGGATGCCAAAGAAGTCGCGTGCCGGTGGCCCCGCCGCTCGGGCGAGCGCGACATAGAGCGAATTGATGTCGGCACACTTGCCGCCGAGATCGCCGGATCTGAGCATGAAGGCAGCGTTGCCGAGCCCACAGCCTCTCGTCTCAGCCCGGCGAAACGTGTTGTCGACAACCCAGTCGTAGATTGCCCGCGCCTTGTCGAGGGGTGCGGTACGCGCCCCACGATTTCCCGTGCCTTGGTCAGCACAATACCATCGGTCGGCGAGCTCGGCGTCGGGCGCAGATACTCGGCAAGCTCCTGGCGCGAGGCGTCGGGATAGAAGCCGGACCGGTCGCGCGTCATGACCCGAGCGGTGATTTTCACGTCGCGCGGGGTCGTCAGATCCAGCCACTCCACCGAGACGATGGGCGCGCGTGAAATCCCTTCCCACAGCACCTGGGCGGGGGCCGACGAGCGCCAGCCGAGATCGACGAGACGCTGATAGTCGAGTGCATCCTGGGGCACCGGTACCCAGAGTTGCGCCGGCACACTCGCATCTTTCAAAGTAATGACGTAGGTGATCTCGAATTCCCGCCAGCCTTGCGGCACGGCATGCGCGCGCCGCCCGGCCGCTGCGCTCGCGCCGGCGGCCACTATGCTCTTGATGAAGTCCCGTCGTTGCATCGGGCTACCTCCCTGATGCCGGTGCGTCGCAAGGCGCACCAGGGATCGTTTTGAAACGGGTCAGGTTGTGTGGAGAAACGATAATGTCTGACAGCGTGGTTGTCACCACGACCCCATCAAATCATGAAAAACACTGGTCGAGACAGGCTGGGGGACTAGATAGGATTCGAACTTAGACTGGCGGAGCCGGAGTCCAGAGGGGCAGGTGTGTGCCCGCACGGGATGGCAGCCGGAAAATGGGCGCCCTTTTCCGGGAGGTGGCGAATGAGCGGGCATCACGGCCCTTGTCCGCCGGGCCAAGCCGGGGGCGACCTCGCAACACTGAAGGTCTCGTCGTGCGCAGGCGTGGCGATGTGCGGCTGGAGCATTGATGCGGGGTCGCCCCGCTTCCCGGCATGATCCTCGGTCTCGACGGGGTGTGAGGGCTCAAGGGCTGGCAGTGGCTCTTCATCTGCGAGGGCGTGCCCACGGTGCTGCTCGGTCTCGTCGTGCTGTTCTATCTGACCGATGGCCCGGAGAAGGCAAGCTGGCTTGACTCCAACGAGCGTGCTTGGCTGAGCGACCGCTTCCGCCGCGAGCGGATGGTTCGCGAATCGCACGCCCGGCACAGCTTATGGTAGGCGCTGAAGCACCCTCGGGTGTTGCTGTTGGGCCTTGTCTATTTCGGCAATGCCACGGCCAACTACGGTCTCGGCTTCTGGTTGCCGACAATCGTCAAGGGCTTTGGTGTCAGCAATCTGCAAACCGGGTTCATTACCGCGATCCCCTACGTTGTCGGGGCGTTCTCGATGGTGCTGTGGCCGCTGCTCTCGGACCGAATGCAGGAGCGCAAGTGGAATACGGCGCTGGCGTTTCTGCTGACCGCGGCGGCGCTGGCCGCATCGACCTGGTTTCCCGATCCGGTGCAAAAGATCGCCGTCCTGTGCATTTGTGCGATCGGCCTGTTCGCGATCGCGCCGTTGTTCTGGACCCTACCGATCGCGTTTTTGAGCGGCACGGCGGCGGCCGGCGGCATGAAGGACAAGAAAGGCAAGATCGACAGGGCCGGTTTGGGTCGACTCCGACGGCTGGATAGTGGCTCCACGAACGGCAGGATTCGGCGCGTCTCGTACATTCCCGTGCGCCCTGGCGAAGGTCCCTTTAGTAAACCGAGAGCGGGCGCTCAGCCGCGGCGGCGCAAACCGCTCTTCGCGCTTGTATCTTGGACCCCCTCGGCGACCACGGTTATCGGGCGATCGCGTCGTCCGCCGGTCAGGAATTGTGCGGTGTGTTTTGGCCAGGGATACGCGCCGGGTATTGGGGCAGGTGGTCGGTGACAGCGAACCAAGGCGCCTTGTCGATGATAAATGCGTGCGCGTCGGGGCGGACGCCGGGGTCGTCGTCGAGCGTCGCCAGTGCAACGCCATAGAGCGCCACGGCGCCGGGGTCGGTCTGCGCGCTGCGCGAGCGTTCGTCGAATTTCACCAGCACCGGCGCGCCACACACTTTGCAGAAGCCGCGATGCGTGCCAGGTGTCGACTCGTAGAACGAGACAAGCTCCTCGCCGGCGAGAAAGCGGAAATCGGCGGCAGCAACTCGCGCCCGCGTACGGAATGGCGCGCCATGCGCCTTTTGGCACTGCCGGCAATGGCAATGCGAGGATCGCATCAAGGGGCCGTCAATCTCGAAGCGCACCTCGCCGCACAGGCAGCTGCCCTGCAGCGCCGTCATTCCGCCGCGCCCTTGGCCTGGTCGCCGAATACGTTATAGGTCCGCGCCTGATAGCGGATCATGTAGTCGGTGTAATAGGTCGTCTCGTACCGGGGCGGGCGGCCGGGGCCGACGCAGGTCGGTACGGCGGCGATCGGCCAATCGATCTGGGCGTCGCAGAAAAAAGCCAACGCGTAGCGCTCGACGCCGGTGCGATTGACCGCGCGGTGCGACGTTGCGAGGAAACAATCGTTGGTCCAGCGCAGCAACAACTGACCGCCATTGACGATGAACGCATCGGGGACGGTTGGGACGTCGATCCAATCGCCAGCCTGGGTGCGGAATGCGAGACCGGGCACGTCGTTGGGCGCGAGCAGCGTCAGGAAACTCGTATCGGTGTGTGGCGCGATGCCGAATTCGTCGTCAGGCGCCTTCGGCTGTGACGGGTAGTGGGTCGCGCGCAGCTTGTACTGGAAGTCGGTGAAGGGCGCATCGAAGTATGTGGCGGGCAGGTTGAGCGCGCGGGCATAAACGCGCACCAGGCGTTGCACCAGCTGCTCGAGCGCGTCGCAGTATTCGACGAGCGCTTCGCGGAAGCCGGACAGGCCCTCGGGCCACTGATTGGCGCTCCGGAAACGCCGGCCGGAGACGACGTCGGGGTGGTCGGGCGCGAGATCGCGCGCCATGAAAAACGCCTCGTTCACATTAGGCTTGGTTACGTTTGCAACGACCGAGGTGCGCAGTGTGTCGCCCATCAGCGGCAGATAGCCGACATTGTGCTTGTCGAGCTTGATTTTGAGCTTCTCGTCGAGCGGCCGAGCGTGGAAACAGGCGACCTGACGGTAGACCTCGTGCAGCAGTGCCGAAGGTACGCCGTGATTGACGATCGAGTAGAAGCCGATTTCGGTCAGCGCGTGGTGCAACTCGGCCGCGGCGCGGTCGAGCGCCCCTGGCTCGCCGGCGAGATAGGGGCCGAGATCGATCACCGGAATCGCGTTAACGTCGGACATGGTTTCCGCTCGCAGCCACCGAATTTCAACGATTTCGAGGCCAAAATCGCGCCTTTGAACGCGTTGAGCAACGGCAAAGCGCAGTCGCCCGACCAGAGAACGAGAGGGCTGCGCCGCGGAATACGGTCGCGTTCTTCGACTTCGCACCGAATCTCGAAGCGCTCTTGCCTCCGGCGTGAGTGAGGGCAACGAGGCAGCGAGAGAGGCTGCTACCGAGTCAGGCTGCCTTAATGTTGGTGCGCTTGACGTGATCGAGATTGGTGCCCTCGATGCGGACCAGCTTGGTGAGGCTGTCCCTTTTCGGCGAGTGCACGACACCGACATCATAAAAGTGCGCGTCGCCCGGCTGCAGCATATAGGTCCGCTCCGGCGCGACCAGCGTCGCGTTGTTGTCATCGCCCCGCTGAACGATGCGCCAATCGGTCATTTCGGTGTCGCCGACCGCGAGCCCGTAGATCGCCCAGCTCGAACCGTGATCGTGCGGGGTTCCATGCGCCGGGGTTTCATAGACATGCCCGCAGATGCAAAAGCCGAGCTCCGGATCCTCGTACAGCACCTTGCGCGGCCGGCACTGGTCCGCGGTCAGGTGCTGGGCGATAAATTCCTTATCCAGTGACACCTTGGACACGAGCGCGCAGACTGTCTGTTTCCCGGCAGGCCCGGGATCCGCCTTGAGGGCGCTGCGGATATCGGCGCCCAACTGCTCCAGCGTATAGGCCATCTATTTGCTCCTGTGCTTTGCTTGCCTGCGTCACGACCAAGCCCGTCATTATCTCATGCGCTGGCGCCGGTAAACAGCGCGACTCGATTGTCATGCACGGCATGGGAATTGCGACTAAGCACTTACTCGGCCGCATCCTGGCAGGCATTTTCTCGGCCCAATAAAGTCCAGCAGGCTGGATTGCCTGGGGACACACGCTAGTCGACCAGGCCGAGAACCCTGTGCGCTTCGTGGGGCGTCATGTCCCGGATTTGCTCATCAGTATAACCCCGTTCGCGCAAATCCGCCTTTTGACGCCGCGTAATCATCAGAGAAAACCCGGCGAGAGGTGCCTTCGAGATGGGCTCAGCGTGCTCCTGCAACGCATCGCCCAAAGACACCAAATCGTTTGGGAACCAGGGATCAGGATCGCTCTCAACCGGGCGGCTCATCGTCTCCTGCGCTCCGACTTGGTCCGGCTCAACGAATTGCAACTGGCCCGAAAACGAAGTCGCAAATGCCGCCGCATAATCCTCGTTGTAGAAGCCGACTCGTATGGCGACGCCACGTCCGAGCAAGGTGCGACTAAACTCATCAACCTTGATTTGCCGCCGATCGAGCCATGAGCGCATGTCAGCCACTAGATCGGCCCAATCGATCCCGGGGTACCGCACTTCCACGATGTACTTCACGATAGGTCCCTCAACATATTCTTAGTAATGGGCGGCGCACCCATCCGGAGGCTATGATTTGCGTCAGTGCCGAGTGAGCCAACTTGATGCGATCGGTCGGCCCCGGCTGGACCACGAAAATTCGCCGCGACCAAGTGGGATCGGCAATGCTTCGATGCGCGGGGTGTGCGCTAGCCCTCCGCCTTCAGCAGGCGACTTGGAGAACACCCGCTGCAGACGAGACCGCGACGACTGCACAATCGCGCGATGGTTGCAGCCGTCGGCCGTCGCGGCAAAATTCGGTCCAAAAACGATCCGACTTTTCAAGCAACGTCCGCCCACGGCGCGTTTCGTCCATCGAGGTTCATGCCGGTGAAGGTCTTCTTGCAAACCTGACAGCAGCGAAGATCAGAAATGGGGATTTGCCTCAAGGTCGGGGTGCAACACCGGCCTGTAGCCGGCGCGGATCGCGCGCAACGTGGAAGGCGGGGTCAGCAGCCCCTCGGCGCGAGGGATTTGTTGCGCCGCCTGGTAGCCTTGCTCGTTCCAGCAAAACGCGCGGCCGTGCGCGATGGTGTAGGCCTCGCCAGCCGCGACAATCACCGCACCGTCCGGCAGCTCTGCAACAGGACCAGGTACGGCATGGACCCGTTTGCGGCCTTGGTCCAGCCGCTCTTCATGCAGGACCGCATCGATCTCCGGCGCCCGAGGCGCCTCCCCTCCCTTCGCCTTGCCCCAGGCGGCACGAAATGCTTCAGCATCGGCGCGGCGGCAGAAGAAGCACGGGCGGTGACCGGCCGCGAGCGCCACCGCTTCATCGAGAAAGAATAGCTCGGTCCAGCTGCGGCCGACCATCACCTCCCGGTGCCGCCCCTTGTAGTCCAGGAGACAAACGAGCCACGCCTTGGTCGTCCAGCGTCTCCTGAGCAGCGTTTTGGTTGCGGGGTCGTGAATGATCCCGCGGTTGCCGATGTAAAGGCCTCTCTGTGACATCGCGACGACATCGCCAAACGGGGTCACCCGGTTCTGCAACGGTCTCCGATCTCCGCGCATTGCCGACTACTCGTGTCGGGGGCCGCGGCGCACGTCGACGCCGCCTTCTCCCTCGCGTTCCCGAGGTAAACAACATGCCGCAGGAGCCGACTTGGCGTCCATTCGGCCTCGCTTACTACGACCATCTCCGGCCACACCCGGTGAACCTTCGACAATTGTAGCAGCGCCCCAAAGCGGCTCTCCCGTAGCGGGTCGGAGGGCGGGTGTGGTCAACGGAAGCGGCGCGAGCCGTCGCCAAAGCCGTCCGAGCTCGGCGAGCGGCATCCCGGTGCTCTACGGCGCGATGTGCCACCTTAGAAGACCTTGCTGGCGGGACCGGCGGCTGAGGTGCTCCTCTGCTCGCTGCCCCGCGGTTTTAGCGACCGATCCCGTCGAGCGTGTAGTCGTGGTCATGAAAGACGGTGCGGCGCGAGAAGCGCCATTCACCACTCTCGTCTTTGATCAGCTCGCACGCATAGCGGCCGGGTGGAAGGCTACGGTGGTTGCCGTCCTTCGAGATGAGCACTAGCAGATAGGCACTGGCGGCCCCCCGTTTTCCGGTGATCGTCACGGCGATGTTGCTGACCATATGACGAAATTGCGTGCCCGCGGCGCGTTGCGCCGCGAAGCGGCCTGCGAAGGCGCAGATTTCGTCGCGGCCGCTGATGTCGATGACCGGGCTCTTGAGGATCGCGTCTACCGTAAAGCAATCGACCACGGCCTCGACCTCGCCATTGTCGAGCGCGCAGCAATAGCGCGTGAAGAGATCGTGGATCGCTGCACGATCTTGGAGGTTGCTTTCGCTCATTCCCCGTCTCCTCGGCGAGGCTTGTCCGGGCCGAGCCGTCGGCCGAGTGTGGGGATGTTACGCTCTTTCACAGCCGCGTCGAACCCAGGGCAGTGGCGCGTCGCGTGTCTCGTCGCTTTTGCCCCCATTTCCGGTCATTGCCTGGCACGGCGGCCTACCTTCAGCTGGGGAGCTGCCTCGGGTCTGCACGGCAGATCGCGTTCCCTACAGGAGCGGAGCCGGGAAGAGGCATGCGTTGGGGCAGGCATCGGCGGGGCTTGATCGCCCCTTGGCATAGTGCCTGATTAGAGGCGTTGAGGCTGCGGGCGGGCAAGCGGACATGGAAGCCTACGATTACATTGTTGTCGGCGCCGGGTCAGCTGGCGCGGCCGTTGCGAACCGGCTGTCGGCAGATCCGCGCAACAAGGTGCTGTTGCTCGAAGCCGGTCGGGCAAGCCACCCCTGGTCCTTCATTCCGATCGGAATGGCCCGGCTGATCACCAATCCCGCGGCCAATTGGCTCTATTCCTCCGAGCCCGAGGCAAGCACCAATGGCCGCCGGCTCCCGGTGCCGCGCGGCAAGCTGCTCGGCGGCTCCAGCTCGATCAACGGCATGGTGTTTGTGCGCGGCCAGGCCCAGGACTTCGATACCTGGGCGCAGATGGGCAACCGGGGCTGGAGCTATGCCGAGGTCCTGCCTTTCTTCAGGCGCATGGAAAGCTATGCCGGCGAGGGCGACGATGCCTTGCGCGGCCGCGAGGGCCCGCTGCGCGTCACCAACCCGGAACCGCGCGATCCGCTCTTCGCCACGATCATCAAAGCGGCGGCGCAGGTCGGCATCCGGCACAACCCGGATTACAACGGCGCCAGCCAGGAAGGTATTGCGATGAGCCAGGCGACGATCGCCGCCGGCCGCCGCATGAGCACGGCCCGCTGCTATCTCGACCCGATCCGCAAGCGCCGGAACCTGCATATCGAGACCGAGGCGTTGACCGAGCGGCTCGTGCTCGATGGCAAGCGCTGCACCGGCGTCCGCTACTCCATCGCCGGCGATGTGCGCGAGGCCCGGGCGGCACGCGAGGTCGTCGTCAGCGCCGGCACGTTCAACTCGCCGCAATTGCTGGAACTATCCGGCATCGGTCAGCCCGAACGCCTGCGCAATCTGGGCATCGAGGTGCGCCATGCCCTGCCCGGCGTCGGCGAAAACCTGCGCGACCATTACGTGCCGCGCACCCGCTGGCTGATCGGCAAAAAGGGGATCACCTTCAACGATCGGGGGCGCGGCCTCGGCCTCGGCATCAGGCGATGCGCTACGCGCTGTTCCGGCAGGGCATGCTGGCCATGGCGGGCGCGCCGATCCGTGCGTTCGTGTGCTCGCGCGAGGGCCTGGAGGCGCCGGACCTGATGCTGGGCTGGATCCCGATGCTGACCGAACCCAGCCCGAGAGGGCCGAGGATATCGCGGCAGTCGGGTCTGACCCTTTATGCCCACCCGATGCGTCCGGAGAGCAAGGGGCACGTTCACATCACCGCCGCCGATCCGCGTCGACCGCCGGCGATCAATTTCAATTTCCTGTCGTCGCCGCCCGATGCGGAGCTGACGGTGCGCGCGGTCCGCATCGCCTGCGCGATCATGACTGCTCCTGCCATGGCGCCCTTTCAGGTGAGTGAAGTCGCGCCCGGCGCCGATCGGACCACCGATGACGAAATCCTCGACTGGGTGAAGCAGGCGGCGGAAACCACCTACCACCCGGTCGGGACGTGCAAGATGGGCTCGGACCCGATGGCAGTGGTCGATGCCCAGCTTCATGTTCATGGCATTGCGGGTCTGCGGGTCGCCGATGCCTCGATCATGCCGACGCTGACATCGGGCAATACCAATGCGCCATCGATCATGATTGGTGAAAAGGCCGCGGACATGGTGCTGAATACCGCAACCTGACCATCATCGGACGCAAACGATCGGTTTCGTCGCATCTCGCCCTGCGGCGTATTCTGGCGAACGTCTCCTTTCTGAACCCGCTGCCGGCATTCAGCCATGTCGGAGCGAACCGCTCCTCATGCCGCTGAGCGGATCTTGGCGGGCGGCGAGCGTGTTGACGCCGCCGAACGCGTATGCTGGCTTTGCGGCGTCATGGAACACAAACCGCAGCGCAATGAGCGGGGCCAGCCGGTCGGTTGGCCGGTCGAGGGCTGGTCGCCGCGGCCGCGCCCGCCGAGAACCCCGATGATCGGCCGCTTCGCCACGGTCGAGCCCCTCGACCCCGACCGCCATGCGGCCGAATTGTTCGACGCCAATTCCGAGGATCGTGAGGGGCGGCTTTGGACCTATTACAATTTCGGTCCGTTCGCGACGCTTCCGGAATACCGCGCCTGGCTCGACGCCGCCTGCGCCAATCCCGACCGGCTCTATCACGCGATCCGCGACAATGCGCAAGGCCAGGCGGTCGGCGTCGCGGTCTATCAGAACTGGGTGCCGGCGATGGGCACGATCGAGATCGGTGGCCTCGTGTTCAGCCCGCGGCTACAGCGCCGGCCTGCGGCGACCGAGGCGATGTATCTGACGATGCGCCGGGTGTTCGACGAACTCGGCTACCGACGCTATGAATGGAAATGCGACTCGCTGAACCTGCCGTCGCGCGCCGCTGCGGTCCGGCTCGGCTTTCAGTATGAGGGCCTGTTCCGGCAGGCGATGATCACCCGCGGGCGCAACCGCGACACCGCCTGGTTCTCGGTCATCGACCGCGACTGGCCGGCGCTGCGCGCCGCCTTCGAGCGCTGGCTCGACCCGGGTAATTTCGCGGCCGACGGCAGCCAGCGCCGGCGCCTGGCGGATCTCCGATCCGGCTCCGGATGAGCGGCAGACCGGCACCGTCGCTGGCGCTGCTGTCGGCGGTAACCGCGCTCGCGTTCTGCGGCTTGCATATGGTCGTGCCGGCCTTGCCGCTGCTCGTCGCGGTATTCGCCGACACGCCGGCGCACGTGCAGCTGGTCGTGAGCCTCTATCTCGCCGGGATTGCTGCCGGGCAGCTTGTCTACGGCCCGGTTTCCGACCGCTTCGGGCGGCGTCCGGTGTTGCTCGCCGGTCTCGCGGCATTTCTCCTCGGCACGGCGCTGTGCGGCGCCGCATGGTCGTTGCCGGCGCTGATCGCGGGACGCGTTCTGCAGGCGCTCGGCGCCTGCGCCGGCATTGTGCTGAGCCGCGCGATGATCCGCGATGTCTATGAGCGCGAGGCGGCGGCGCGCGGGTTGGCGCTGGTCATGATGGCGATGACGCTGGCCCCGGCGATCTCGCCGGCACTCGGTGCCTACCTCGCCGAATGGTTTGGCTGGCGGGCGATCTTCGCGGTGCTCGGCGGGTTGGGCGGCGTTGTTCTTGTTGCGACCGTCATCCGACTCGGCGAGACCAACCGGCAGCGGGTCCGGCTTGATCTCGCCGGCATGGCGGGGGCCAACGTGGCGCTGCTTCGCTCGCCCGCCTTTGTCGGCTTTGCGGTGTGCGGCGCCTGCACAAGCGCGTCGTGGTTTACGTTCATCGCCAGCGCGCCGCACATCCTGGCGGAAGCGCTGCGCCGGCCGCCGAGCACCTATGGGCTGATGATCCTGCTGCCGATGGCGACCTACATGCTCGGCAATGCCGCGGCGGCGCGTTTCGCGCCGCGCTTCGGGAGCTTGCAGCTGCTGCTCGCCGGCCGGGCGCTCGCCTTTGCCGCCGCGCTCGCGATGGCGCTGTGGGCAGGCTCGGCCCCTCTCAGCGTCTGGCTCTTGTTCGTGCCGATCGGGCTGGCCGAAATCGGCGACGGCATGAGCGGGCCGGCAGTCATGGCGGCGGCGCTCAGCATCCATCCGCGGCTCGCCGGCACCGCGTCGGGGCTGATGGGCTTTCTGCAGATGGCCGCCGCCGCTCTCGGCAGCTTCGTCGTCGCGTTGCTGCCGTACCGGAACGCGTTCGGCATGATCGCGCTGTACGGCGGCTTTGTCGCGCTCGGGCTGGCTGCTGCAGTTTTCGCCGTGCGGTGTACGCAGTCGCCGCCGGCGGCCGCTGCGGAGGAGCCTCCGGTCTTGCCGGGCGCGCCCGCACCCGCTGCCAAGTTCCAAGTGGCCACGCGAGGCTAAGAACGAAGTTCACCTCCTGCTCCTGCTCCCGACGATCAGCGCATCCAGTGGCGCATCCTGTTGGCTGCGCCCCGGGCAGGACCCCCGCTAAATATACTGAGTGGAAATCAACGGGGGTCTGATGCCGAACATCTTGATTGCTGAGGGAACGCCGGCGGTCTGGCAGGCCGAGCGCACGAGGTTTGGCATCCCTTCCAACTTTTCGCTGTTTGCCGCGGCTGTTCAGCTGCATCGCCCGGGTATCCGCTGCACGCTCCTCAACATCGCCGATGGCGAGGCCTTGGCGTTCGGCACCACGCTTTCGGACTTCGACGGTGTGATGATCCCCGGCTCGCCACTCCATATCTACGACCCGACCCCCTCCGTGACGCGACAGATCGATTTCGCTCGGGCCGCCTTCGCCGCCCGCGTGCCGGTTTGGGGGAGCTGCTGGGGTTTGCAGCTTGCCACCGTGGCGCTCGGCGGATCGGTCCGGCGCAACCCCCGGGGACGCGAGCTCCCAATCGCTCGGGCGATCACCGTGACGGAAGTCGGCCGGGCCCACCCGCTTCTCGCGTCCCGTCCTGCCGTTTTCGATGCGCTTTGCTCGCACCTCGACGAGATCGAAACCTTGCCTTCGAACTCCCAGGTTTTGGCGGCGAACGAACTCTCCTCCATTCAGGCGATAGCCACAAAAACCCCATGCGGGGGCAGCTTTCTCGGCACCCAGTATCACCCCGAGCATACTCTGGCGGTCTCGGCCGCCCTCATCGAGATCAGAGCCACGGAGCTTGTCGAAGAGGGCTTTGGCGCCGAGCCGTCCGAGATTGTCGCGATCGCCGCCGACTATCGCGCCCTGGACGCAGAGCCTACCCGCCGCGACCTGATCTGGCGGTATGGGATTGCGAGCGAGATCATGGACCCCATTCGCCGCACCACCGAGATCGGCAACTGGCTGCGGACCATCGTTGAACCTCGCCAGTACTTGGCTTAGCTGTTTTCCCCTGTCGATAGATTGCTGCGATCGTCCGGCGCGCGTTGCCAAACCCGAATTAAACCGCGTCGTTTCAACAGTTGATCGGGGACGAAGCATGACGACGAATTACGATCCGATCGCGGAGCAATACAAACGCTCGAAGCAGCAGCCGTGGCGCACCCATATCGAGGCTTTCACCTTGATGCGGCTGATCGGCGATCCGACCAGCAAGGCGGTGGTCGACATTGCCTGCGGGGAAGGTTTCTACACCCGGGCGATCCGCCAGCGGGGCGCGGCGAAAGTCACCGGCGTCGACCTATCTGAAAAGATGATCGGGTTGGCGCGCGCGAGCGAGGCGCAACAGCAGCTGGGGATCGATTATGTTGTCGGGGACGGGCGGGACCCCGGGCTCGCGGCGGAGTACGATCTCGCGATCGCAGCCTATTTTCTGAATTACGCGCACAACCGAGCCGAGCTGAATGCGATGTGCAGCGGGATTGCGCGTTGTCTGAAGCCGGGCGGACGGTTCGTGACGGTGAACAGCAATCCGGCATGCGATTTTGCCGCCGCGCCGTCCTACCGCAAATATGGCTTCGAAGCCTCCGTCGTCGGCCCGTTCCGCGAAGGCGTGCCGATCACCTGGACATTCTACCTGGAGGACGGGCCTTTCTCTATCGAGAACTACTTTCTCGATAGCGAAATCCACGAGGCGGCGTTGCGCGCCGCCGGGTTTCGAGACATCAGCTGGCATCAGCCGATACTGTCGCCGGAGGGTGTTTCTGCCTATGGGCGTGATTACTGGTCGGCACTGCTGGACCATTCGCCGGTGATTTTTATCGAGTGTTTCCTGCCCGAATCCTAATCGGCCGACCGCGGGCAGCTTTAGTGCCGGTACGGCGGCGTCGATACCGATATTGAGGCTCAAAAGGTTCAGCTCCAATTCGGCGCTCGCCTCGCGTGCGGCGCTATCGAGATCAACCACCGCGGTCTGCACGGAAAGAATGACCGCTTCCCACCAAACTCAACCGAGGCTTATGCAAACCCGCCTAGCTTTGCCAGCAAAGCGCTTTTCGCCGCCATCGACCAGATGCCGAATTCCTACGCATCCCTGGCGCGCTCAATGCCCGCTTGTCGAGCGGGAATCGACGGTTAGGCTTTATGCTTTGCGCTGGAGGTGCATTGCTCGATCAACCTACCGTCCAACATAAGCTGGAGGCGCACCCCTCGGCCGACGCCGAATCCGCGCGGCGACTGGTGCTGGCGGCCGTTTCGATGGCGATCTTCATGTCGGCGGTCAACATCTCGATCGTCGCCACCGCTATGCCGACAATCGTTGCCGAGCTCGGCGGTTTTCACCTGTTCAGCTGGACCTTTGCCGCCTACCTCCTGGCTCAGGCGGTCACGATCCCGATTTACGGGCGGCTTGCCGACCTCTACGGCCGCAAGCGGGTCGTCCTCGCCGGGGTGAGCTTGTTTGTGCTCGGCTCAGGGCTGTGCGGATTGGCTTGGGATATGGTGCCGCTGATCCTGTTTCGCGGGCTGCAGGGGGCGGGCGCCGGCGCCGTTCTGCCGATCGCGACGACCATCGTCGGTGACCTCTATAGTCCGGCCGAGCGCGCCCGGATCCAGGGCTTCATCTCGGGCATCTGGGGTGTCGCGGCGGTCATCGGTCCCACACTCGGCGCCTTCCTCGTCGAGCACTTCAGTTGGTCGCTCGTCTTTTGGATCAATCTGCCGATAGGTGCGGCGACCGTTGTGATGTTTAGCCGCTTTCTGCAGGAACACCAGCGACCGCACAGCCGTCGCATCGACTATCTCGGCTCGGTTTTGATGGTGCTGGGCGCCGGCGGGGTCATGCTGGCGTTGATGCAGGTCGGGAATTCGGGCGAGATGGTGACGATCGGGGGGCTCGCGGTGGTCGGCACGGTGGCGCTGACCGCGCTCGTGATCCATGAGAGGCGCGCGCCCGAGCCGCTTTTCCCGCTCAGTCTTTGGAGCAACCGGGTGGTCGCGGTCGGCTGCCTCGCCGGGTTTGCCAACGGCGCGCTGATGATGTCGGTGTCGGCCTTTTTGCCGACCTATCTGCAAGGAGCTATGGGAAGGAGCCCGACGGCCGCCGGCATCACCCTCGCGGCGTCTTCAGTGAGCTGGACTTTCGGCAGTATTGCGTCGGGTCGGCTGATGATCCGCACCTCCTACCGCTTGGCGGCGGGCGTGGGTGGTGTCTTCCTGATTGCCGGCAGCGTTGTGTTGATGACGCTGGATCCCTCCGCCAGCCTGATGAGGGCCGGCACCGGCGCGGCGCTGAACGGGGTCGGCATGGGATTTTGCAACACCGCCTTTATTGTCTCGACCCAGGCGAGCGTCGGCTGGAACGAGCGCGGAATGGCCACCAGCTCGATAATGTTCATGCGCATGATCGGGTCGTCGGTAGGCGCGTCGGTATTCGGGGCGATCGTCAATTTCGGCATCCATCGCCGGCTGCCGGAAGCCGGCGACGTGGTCAACCAGCTCATGCAGCCGGCGGCGCGCAAGATGCTCCATCCCGGTGAGCTCATCAGGCTGACCGAGGCGATCGCGAGCTCGGTGCACGTCGTTTACGTAATCGCCGGGCTCGTCGCGGTAGTGAGTTTGTTTTTGGCGCTGGCCCTGCCCGCGCGGCTCAGCCCGACACGTCAAGCCTCGTTCGAGCGCGTCTGAGCTCGTTGAACGGCCGAAACGATGTCCTCGGGCTTGCCGACACGGCCGACCGGGAGACGCGGATATCCGCCGGAGCTGCTCTGACAGTCCCCGTCGACAACCTGTGGTGGTCCGCGTCGTTTACGGTATGATCGCGTTGGGAGGCCGGTCCCGACGAGGTCCGCACATGAGCGCGACGCCCGACAGCATATTAGCCGATTGCCGATGACCGACCTGACCGCCGAGATCCCGCCGGAGCTTTTTGCGCGCTTGGCACATCCGACGGTACGCCTATCCGGAACGATCGACGAAGCGGCCGCGGCGTCGTTTCTCAGTCAGGTCCTGCCTGTGTTGGAGGTACCGGGCTCGATTGTCGTGGAGCTGTTCAGCTCGGGTGGGGACGCCGAGATGGGACGCCGCCTCGCTCAAGAAGTTCGCCTTCTTCGGCAAGCTCATGGCCGGGACATGTGGTTCCTCGGCAAGACGCTCGTCGCCTCGGCGGCGGTGACGATAATGGCCAGCTTTCCGCGCGATCGGCGTTGGCTCACCCGCGACACGACGCTGCTGATCCACGGCCGGCGCATGATGCGCAACGTGCACCTCGAGGGCCCGCTGGGGAGTTGCCGTAGAGTGCTGGAAGAGATTATCGCCGACATCGACAACGGTCTGCGGGTCGAGGACGAGGGCTTCGCCGAGCTGATCGCAGGCAGCGCGGTGAGCCTCGACGACATCCGAAGCAGGTCCTATGGCGGCTGGTACCTTTCGGCGACGCAGGCGCTCGAACTCGGGCTCGTCGCCGGGTTGGTTTGAGCCGGATCGGCCCTGTTCCTCGCTCGGGGGTCAGCCCTTGATGGGATACCGCCAGATCGAACTCGATGCTTGGCATCGCTGAGTGTCTCCGGTCAATTTCAGAAGTCGATCGGCGGCGGTTCTCGCATGATCGCCGCTCCAGTCAGCGTTCAGATGTCCATAGACCGCCTACAAACCACCGGGAGAGTACGCGATGCCCGAGGAAACCGCGAGCACCACCGACCTATTTCAGATCATCCGAACCGCCCGGTCGATGCGGCGGTTGAAGCCGGACCCGGTGCCGAATGAACTGATCCGCAAGATCTTAGAGGCGGGTGTCTGTGCGCCAAGCGGTGGTAACATGCAGCGGTGGCGGTTTCTCGTGGTCAGGGACCCCCAGATCAAGCTGACGGTCGGGGCCTATTACAAGCGTGCCTGGGACGAGCAGGTTGCACCGCGTTATCGGGCCGGTGAACCGGCCCCTGGGATGAGCCGCGAGCGATTTCTGCGGCTGCTGGACGCGGCCGAGTATCTGGCAGCGCATATCCATGAAGCACCGGTCTGGATTGTCCCATGCCTTGAAGGTGGTACGCCGACCCGCACGTCAGGTTCTTCGATCTACCCGGCTGTGCAGAACATGCTGTTGGCGGCTCGGGCCCTCGGCCTCGGCGCGACCCTTACGACCCTCTATTTGAGTTTCGAGAAGGAAGCGGAAGCCGCCCTTGGCTTGCCGCCTGGCGTGCACTCCTATGCCCTGCTGCCGATCGGCTATCCGATGGGACGGTTTGGCCCGGTTCGCCGGGTCGCTCTCTCTGATGTCGTCTACGAGGATCGGTGGGGTCAATCTTTCCGAGATTAGGGACGAGCCCTTGAAACCTCTGAAGTCTCATCAAAACCCCGGCAGAGGGCACTGGATCTCGGATTTCTCTGTAATTTCCGACTTCAATTTCACCCTCAGTCAAACCCTCTCCACTTCAACCCGTAATGGATGCTCCTCGATCTTTGCCAGCAATATGACGTCGCACTGCTTTTGTTCGGCGATCTCGAAGGTATAGGTTCCGGCGATGCCCTTGCCTTTTGTATGGACGGCCAAGGTCAAGGCGAGAGCATCTAGTTTCGGTATATGAAATACCGTCATCAGGACGAATTCGACAAACTCCATTGGTGTGTAATCGTCGTTATAAAAGACGATGTTCCACATGCTCGGGCGTTTTGGCTTAACCTCATCCTTGTCGAGGAGATCGAGTCCCGGTTTGTTGCCAGGTTTAGCGTGGTCTGGATCGTGGTTTTGTGAGAGAGGGACACCGGCTGCTTTCATCATCTCGATACAAATCCATCATTATTCGCAATTCACGTCTTCCACCCTGGCTGCGCGCTCGCCCAATCCCGGCATCAAGCTGCGCAACACTCCCTGGCGGCCGCCTGCGACACTGCATATGGTCCTGTCTTCGCCCAATTCACATGCTTTTGTCCGGCCCTGATGCCTGGCTGAAATCTGGGCGCAGAAGGCCGTCAAATGATCGGAACGGATATCCGACACCCATTTGTATCACTCCCGAGAGACAACCAGTGATATTTGAGACGATCGCAAGCAGGCTACTGGACCGACAGGGCATCTGGGTGATTTGGCAACTTCATCTCAGAGCTTCCGCGTCGCATCTCGACGGAAACTGGCTCGCGGCAGCAGCCCTGATAGGGATCGCAGATGCCGCAGAGAGACAGTGGGCGGGTCGCAGCAGGTTGCCAATACCTTGAAACATAGTCGCGTTTCGGCGCGCACTGAGACGTGGCCTGCGCCATTCCAAGATCGCCACCCCAACGGGCTCCAGACCAGAGTTTGTCGGTACGAGCGCGCCTGAAATCAGAACGGCTTCAGAGCCCCCAGCCGGCCGCACCGGCAACCCGCGATGACATGGGAACTCGGAAGCGGCCAATCAAACCCTCCCACGCCGCGCAAGAAGCCACTCGTTCCCGCATTATCCAGCATTCGCCGGCAAATAGGCTTGTAGGGCGCGACGACGCTGATCAGAGCCCGATCAGCCATTTTGCGACCCGGCCGAGGGCTGGGCCGGTTGCGAGCAGGTAGCCGATGATCACGGCTCGCCGCCACCAGATGCCGAATGGCGGCTTGATCCACCCTGAGGCGATGAATGCCGCCGTCAACAGAAGAACGAGGATTGCGAGGAGTTGTGGTCGATCAGGAATTGGCACGGATCGACCGCGTGGTGATCGCTTCCAAAATCGGCTGGGAATATTGAGTTAGTTTGAGTTAATAAAAGTGTTTATTATTTGTATTAGGTGCCGCATCTGTATCAGATCGGCTCCCAAACAAAAGGCCGGTACAATCGCGTTACGCGCGCTCGTCGACCGATGTGAGCGAGCGGGTCCTCCGTGGCTTACGCCTTTGCTTCATTCCAGCCATTGCCTGACGCGAACCTGGAGGTCACAGGAGGGCGGGGCTATCGCCTCTCTTGTCTTCAGAGAGGCGATAGCCCCTTCCACATGCGCCAGTACAGCTGAAAGCTCAGTAATCCATGCCGCCCATTCCACCCATGCCGCCTGGGGGCATGCCAGCTGCACCCTTGGGCTCCGGCTTGTCGCCGATCATCGCTTCGGTGGTGATCAACAGCCCGGCAACCGAGGCGGCATCCTGCAGCGCCACCCGCACGACCTTGGTCGGATCGATAATTCCGCCCTTCACCATGTCGACATATTCACCCGATTGGGCGTCAAAGCCGAAATTCGGGTCGTTCTTATCGTTCAGCTTACCGACCACGATCGAACCCTCAACGCCGGAATTCTCGGCGATCTGCCGGACCGGCGACTGGATCGCCTTGCGGACGATGTCGATGCCGACCTTCTGGTCATTGTTCGCCGGATTGAGGGCTGCCAGAACTTTGCTCGCAAACAGTAAGGCCACACCACCGCCGGCCACGACACCCTCCTCGACCGCAGCCTTGGTCGCGTGCATCGCGTCGTCGACCCGGTCTTTGCGCTCCTTCACCTCGACCTCGGTGCTGCCGCCGACCCGGATGACCGCGACACCGCCCGCAAGCTTGGCCAAGCGCTCCTGCAGTTTCTCCCGGTCGTAATCGGAGGTCGTCTCCTCGATCTGCGCCCGAATCTGGGTGGTGCGCGCGACGATGTCTTCTTTCTTTCCGGCGCCGTCGATGATCGTCGTATTCTCCTTCTCGATCAGCACCCGCTTGGCGTGGCCGAGCATGTCGAGAGTGACGTTTTCGAGCTTGATCCCGAGATCTTCCGAAATGACCTGGCCACCCGTCAGGGTCGCGATGTCATCGAGCATGGCCTTGCGCCGATCGCCAAACCCCGGGGCTTTCACCGCCGCCACCTTGAGACCGCCCCGCAGCTTGTTGACGACGAGGGTGGCAAGCGCCTCGCCTTCGATGTCCTCCGCGACGATCAGCAACGGCTTGCCGCTCTGGACTACGGCTTCGAGAATCGGCAGCAGCGTCTGCAGGCTGGAGAGCTTCTTCTCGTGCAACAGGATGTGTGCATCGTCTAGTTCGGCGAGCATCTTCTCCGCATTGGTGACGAAATACGGGCTGATATAGCCGCGGTCGAACTGCATGCCCTCGACCACGTCGAGCTCGGTCTCCAGCGACTTGGCCTCCTCGACGGTGATGACTCCTTCGTTGCCGACCTTCTTCATCGCCTCGGCCAGCATCCGGCCGATCTCGGCGTCGCCATTGGCGGAGATTGTGCCGACCTGCGCGATCTCGTCGTTGGTCGAGACCTTCTTCGAACGCTTTTGAATGTCCTTGACGACAGCATCGACCGCCATGTCGACGCCGCGCTTCAGATCCATCGGGTTCATGCCGGCGGCCACCGCCTTGACCCCTTCGCGCACCATGGCATGGGCCAGAATGGTGGCCGTCGTCGTGCCGTCGCCGGCCTCCGTACTCGTCTTGCTGGCGACCTCGCGCACCATCTGCGCGCCCATGTTTTCGAACTTGTCGGAGAGCTCGATCTCCTTGGCGACGGTGACGCCGTCCTTGGTAATCCGCGGCGCCCCGTAGCTCTTGTCGAGGACGACGTTACGGCCCTTAGGCCCCAAGGTCACCCTGACCGCGTTGGCGAGTGTGTCGATGCCGTGGAGCATCCGCTCGCGCGCATCGGTGCCTAGCCGAATGTCTTTAGCAGCCATGATCGCTTCCCTTTCAGCTTGATTTTGCAGCAGCGACGCCGCCGTCGACGATGCCCATGACGTCGGATTCCTTCATGATCATCAGCTCCTCGCCGTCGATTTTGATCTCAGTGCCCGACCATTTGCCGAACAGCACGCGATCGCCGGTCTTGACGTCGAGCGGGTGCACCTTCCCGTCGTCGCCGCGGGCCCCGGGCCCGGCTGCGATGACCTCGCCCTCCATCGGCTTCTCCTGGGCGGTATCGGGAATGATGACCCCACCTGTCGTCTTCGCTTCCTGCTCGACGCGCCGCACCAGCACGCGGTCGTGCAAAGGCCTGAATTTCATCAAAGTCTTCCTAAAGTTTCGGGTTAAGATCCGACCGCTCTCGCAAGGAAAGCGATACTAATTCTGGAATGTCTCTAATCACGAGGATTAGCACTCTGTGTGCAAGAGTGCTACTAAGATCGGGAGCGGTGTTGTCTTTTGCAAGGGCATGCCACAGACCCGGGTCTCGATCGAGACAGGTCCGATTGGGGTATTGTCGGATAACCGGATCGGCTAAAGATTTTTCAGCCCGGTTCGCGTGTTTTGATTTAGATCAATGCGCGTTCGCTCGACAGTCCTAAAATGTTAACGATGATGAGGCCTAACTTAGACTGAATTTCCCGGGATGACCTTATTGCTCCCAGGGTCCACTCCAGCGCTAAAAAGTCGAGCTCCGCCTTGTCGAATTTATCGATAGCCACGCCCAGGAGGGTGAACCATGGCCATGGTATTCCCCGACCAGTTCGGCACTTTTCTCCAGTTCCAGCAGGCTCTCGATGCGTTGCGCGCCAGTAGCTGGCTGGAGCCGAGTATCAGCGGCGGCGGCGCTTTTCCGCCACTCAATGTCTTTCGCAAGGGCGATGACGTCGTCATCATCACCGAGTTGCCCGGCATCCGAAAGGCTGACCTGCAGATCCAGGTCAAAGGCAGGACGATCCGCCTTGCCGGCACCAAACCGGTCGAGTATGGCGAAAAGGCCGGTGTCCATCGCCGCGAACGGTTGGCCGGGAGTTTCGATCGGGCGGTGACCCTCCCGGTCGAAATCGATGCGGACCGGGTCAGGGCCGAATACCACGAGGGGATTCTTGCGCTTTATCTCCCGCGCGCAGAGCGGGACAAGCCAAAAGCGATCACCGTGGCATAGCCCGCATCGATTTAAAGGACGGAGGGTAAAATGGCAGAGTCCCAAGACCTAGCGGTACAGGAAAAAAAAGAACTGGTCACCAAGGAGGAAAAGACAGTTCCTGCCCGCTACTATGTCCAGAATACCGACATCTACGAAACCGACGACGCCCTGACCGTTGTGATGGAAATCCCGGGAGTCGAAAAAAAGGATGTTGATGTAAGTATCGAAAATGATGTGCTCCGAGTCGAAGGACGCCTCGACTTTACCAAATACGAGGGCCTG
>CAWJTR010000038.1:0-249221 GCA_963845735.1 uncultured Alphaproteobacteria bacterium
CTTGACGGAATTCCAGAAAGCAAGATCGAGAGCCTCGGCGGCGACTTCCTCGGGTGTCGGCGGTGCGGGCCGGAGGCGAGAGCGCAGCTGCATCCAGCCGGGCTCGTGCGAGCGAGGCAAAGGTACCCTCGGGATACTGCTCGAGGTAGGTTTCGAGCTCGGCCGGACCACCGTCCTTGACGCTATCCCAAAGCGCGAGCTCGAGGGCGACCTCGTTGTCGGCGGAGAGCTCGGAGGTTGATGCCGGCGCTGCAAACACTTCGAATTGCTCGGCAGCCTCTTCGGCGTCCGCGACCTCCTGGTCCGACGTATCCTCGCCGACGGAGAGCCGAAACGCTCGGATCGGGTGGGCGATGTTCTTGACCAGCTGCTCGCCGAGATCCTCAAAGACCATGCCGCCGCGATGACGCAGGTGATCGCGGACGCCCTGGAAACGCAGATCTCGCCGCCTTTGACCAGCCCCTCGAGCCGAGCAGCGACGTTGACGCCGTCGCCGAAGATGTCGCCCTCCTTGACCATGACATCGCCGACATTGACACCGATTCGGAAGCGCATCCGTCGCAATTCCGGCTCACCCTCGTTCGCCCGTGAAAGCGCCGCTTGGATCTCGACCGCGCAGTGAACCGCATCGAGCACGCTGGTGAATTCGGCGAGCACGCTATCCCCGGCGGTGTTCGCGATCCGACCTCGATGCCGGCCGATGAGCTGGTCGACGACCGCGCGACGAGCGGACAACGTCGTCATCGTCGCCTCTTCATCGCCGTGCATCAGGCGGCTGTACCCCTCGACATCGGCGGCGAGGATCGCAGCGAGACGTCTCTCGACCGGAGGAGCCTCCATCCTGAAAGCCCCTACCCTTCGGCAGCCGGCCGTATTAGGCGCCCGATTGCACCTTCGAGCTGGTCGATAATCGAAATCAGCTCGTCGGTTTCGAGGTAGATCGTTGTTCCGCACGGACAGGCGATCTCGTTATTCTCCCTGAGCCATGCCATAGACTTTTGCATCTGTGCGCCGCATTTCGGACAGATCACCGGAAACACATAGTTCTCAATAACACCCGACATCTATCTATTCCTTAAAGGACAAAACTCAGCGATCGTCTCGTTGCGCATCTTATGTGGTCAGCTCCGGCCCATTGCGTATTTGCGACAATGTTCGAGATAGGCGGCCTCGTGACTGGCAACCAGATCGACGATGCTCAACCACAACCAATTGGGCGCATCCAAATTTGCAGAGCGGTTGCGGCTGAGCTCGTCGCGCCATTTCGCGCGCGCCGCCACAGTCATCTGACGGGCATGCGCCTTCCCGACCACCATTGCCAGATAGCGGGCCGCCGTCATTGCCTCCTCGCGGCTGATCTTGTCCACCTCGAGCTTGAGGTCCTCGGGAAGGAGCTCGCGCATGAAGACAGCGCGGTCGAGAAACGTCGCGGCCAGCATGCGGTCGCCGAGCGCCGGCGACAAGTGCCGAGCCCCTTCGACGACACGCACGGCATGGTCCGGCGGCATCGTTGCCTCGGAGTGGCGCGGCGCGGCCGGCGGCACGGCTTCCTTGATGTCGATCAGGCACAGGCCGCCTTCTTTTGCGTGGCTTTTGCCCACTCCGAGCAATACCGCAAAGCGCAGCCGTCCGAGAGAGCTGCACCCTTTCATCCAATAGGCGGCATCGAGCACTTCGACGCGCGCGTCGTTTTCGCGCGAGCGCAGGGCCGTAACCAGCAGGCGCACGTCCTCGGTCGCAAAAATACGGCCGATCTCGCGCCTTTCCTCCCCGCTGATCGGCCAAAATCGCCTGCCCAGCGGGATCGTCGGGCTCGTATCATCGAGGCGCTCTTTTGCCAGGTGATCCCAGGTTCGCCCGACCGCCTGACGCATCACCACGCGGACGCATTCCGGACGTCGGCTGCGCAGGTCCGGGTCTTTGTCGGCGAGCGCTTGCTCGTACCCCTCCACCATCTGCTCGATCATTTTGGCCGTGGTTACCCCCGGCAGGTCCGAGCCGCGGGCGGCCGTCGCCAGCGACAATCCGAGACGGATCAGATCGTGCGCGGGGTTGCCGATCACCGTTTGGTCGAGATCGCGGATCTCGATGTCGATCTGGCCGTCGGTATCGGCCAGGGGGCCCAGATTTCCGACATGGCAATCCCCGCAAATCCAAATCGGCGGGCCCTGAGGCACTTTGCTGCTGTCCGAAGCGGCAAGCCATTCGTAGAACTCAATTTGCCGCCACCTACACCACGCCTCAGAAAGCGACATACCCCCCGCCGCGAAGCAGCCAGACAATAAGTATAACGATAACGATAACCCCGAGTATCCCACCGATGCCGTAACCGCCACCGCGGCTATAATAGCTGCCGCGATAATATCCGAAGCCTCCGCCAAACAGGATTATCAGCAATATGATTATGAGGAACAGTTCACGACGACCTCCCGGCGTCAGAAATCCTGTTCTGTGTCAGACGACCGCCGACATCCCAAACCGTTGGTTGCGAGCGAGTTGCTCGGCAATTTTTCATCGGTATTCGACTCGTCGAATATCTGTGCGCCAGGGCTCGTCTCGATGCTGACCCCCGAGCGCTGCCGCGGTTCCCGCGATAAATGCCCCGATCAACATCGACAAGGCAGTGAAGATCGAAAGTAAGCAGCTGCCTTGCGGGCTGTGTCGGCGTCAATCTTGGCACGTGCCGTCACCTCGTCGACCCGCTTCTCGGCCTCGGCTTGTGACAGACCGGTTCGCGCCAAAACGAGCTCAGCAAGATAGGCCCTGTCAGCCGGAACGTAGTCCTTCCTCACCCCAATCGTAAAAATGCGCGCAGCCTCGGCCCGCACCTCCGGAGCGGCTGCATTCGTGGTCGGATGGTTCGAGCGGAACAGCATGTCGACGTAATAGGCGGATGGATTTACGCCAGCCGCCGCTTGGTTCGCGCCCGCGATGGCTCCCGATGTCGTCGTACCTACTTCGGGGCACCTGATGCGGGAAGTCCTGCCGCTGATCCGCCGTGCAATGGGCGAAGCCGTCACGGTCGAGTGCGTTACTGCGGGGGGCCTCTGGAACACACTCCTCGACGCCTCGGAATTTCAATCGGCCGTCCTCAACCTCTCGATCAATGCCCGCGATGCAATGCCGGAGGGCGGCAAGCTCACCATCGAGGTGGTCAATGCTGCGCTCGATGACGCCTACGCCGCAGGGCATGCCGAGGTCGAGCCGGGCCAGTACGTGCTGTTCGCCATTACCGATACCGGCAAGGGGATGGATGCGACGACGATGATGCGGGCGCTTGACCCGTTCTTCACGACCAAGCCATCCGGTGAAGGTACCGGCCTCGGTCTTCCTCAGGTTTACGGCTTCGTCAAGCAGTCCGGAGGACACTTGAAAATCTACAGCGAGGTGGGCGACGGCACGACGGTCAAACTTTATTTACCACGTAGTCTTGGACAGGAAACCGCTCAACCGACGCGCGTTGCCGAACTCGCCGAGACGGGCACCGAGACCGTGCTTCTCGTCGATGATGACGAGATCGTCCAGGCCACCGTGTCCTCGATGTTGGAAGATCTTGGCTATACCGTGCTTTCCGCACTGAGCGGCGTCGAAGCTCTCGCGATTCTGGAAAAGGGGGTCAAGGTCGATCTTCTGTTCACCGATGTTGTCATGCCGGGGGCGATAAGCGGCCGGCAACTGGCCGAGCGTGCCATCGAGCGCGTGCCGACGCTTAGAATTCTGTTCACTTCCGGATACACCGAGAACGCGATCGTCCACAACGGCCGCCTCGATCCCGGCGTGGAGCTTCTCAGCAAACCCTACGGCCGCCAACAACTGGCCGCGAAGGTTCGCCATGTTCTTGACGGTGCTCCAAAGCAGCCGCGTCGGTCAGCAGAAATATGAGGTCGATTATACGAGCCAGGTCGCGACCATCCCGCTGACGCATGCCGTCATTGCCGCTGTAGAAAGCCAGCCTAGGGCGCGCAGCCATCCCTTGACCGTGAATTCGCCCATGATCCGCCGTTCGGCCGTCATCATCATCAGGATGACCATCACTGGGACAGCAACGACACCGTTGATCACGGCGCTCCAATAGAGTGCCTTGATCGGATTGATCGGGGTAAAATTGAGGCCGACGCCGATCAGAGTTGCCACCGCCAGGCTAAGATAGAACGCCCAGGCTTCCTTCGGCTGACGCGCCAATCCCACCGGCCAACGCCGACCCTCGGCGAGTGCGTAGGCGGCGGAGCCGGCAAGAACCGGGATCGCAAGAAGGCCCGTGCCGATGATCCCCAGGGTGAAGATCAACGAGGCGAATTCGCCGGCGATCGGCCTCAGGGCTTCGGCGGCCTGCGCCGAAGTCTCGATGTTGGTCACTCCCTTGGCATGCAAGGTTGCCGCAGTCGTGATCATGATCGACACTGCGATGACGTTCGAGAACGCCATGCCGGCAAGGGTGTCGGCGCGGATCCGCGCGAACGCCACCGGCGCCTGCCGCCACGCCCTGATCAGCGGTGCGCGTTGCGGCTTCACTCTTACGTCCTCCGCTTCCTCCGAGGCTTGCCAGAAGAAGAGGTATGGCGAGATCGTTGTTCCGGCGATGGCGACGAGGGTGGTCAAATAGGCCGCATTCCACCCGATTGTCGGGACAAGTATTCCTTTGAGCGCCTCTCCCCATGGCACCCGCACCGCCGCCAGCGCCGCCACATAGGCAAAGAGGCTCAGGCTCAGCCACTTCAGCACCCGCACATAGCGGGCATACTCCACAAAGATCTGGGCGATAACGCAGATCAGTCCGAAAACGAGGACATACGCCGTTACCGGACCGCCGATCAGCAATTTCATGGCATCGGCCATCGCGCCGAGATCGGCCCCGATGTTGATCGCGTTGGCGGCGAACAGAAGCACGACGATGCTTTGCAGCAACCAGCCGGGATAGTGCCGACAGATGTTGCCGGCGAGGCCACGACCGGTCACCCGCCCCACTCGGGCGCTGATCTCCTGGATCGCGACCATCAGGGGATAGGTAAAGACCATGGTCCAGGAGATGCCAAAGCCGAGTTGTGCACCGGCCTGGCTATACGTGCCGATGCCCGACGGGTCGTCATCGGAGGCGCCAGTAATCAGGCCTGGCCCCAAGGCCCCAAGAAGACGGGGCTTGGTCGGACCGACTGTGGAGCTATCACTCTCGGCGGTTGCCGCGGCGTTTCCACCAATCGTCGCGATTTGCTGTTCGTCAGGCATCAACGGCTGTCCCCGTGTGTCGCCGACCTAAAACACGCGCCGCTGCCATAGAGTTCGTTTACCATTTCCTGGACCTATCGAACTTCTCGAAGAGAAGCTGTCTTAAATGGCCAAAGTGGCACGTTAGTTGTCCCGCTGGGCCTGCTGTTTACGAGAACGTGACCGGGATTACCGGTCGGACGCATTCGATTACCTAACAAAACAACATTTTACCGGCGAGCCATCACGGTACATCAAGGAGTTACAACCCACCTTTATATATCGCTCATCCGACGTCCCGGGAACGCTCGGGACCGAAACGGTCAGTGGTGGATCCAATGAGCGATTTCGCGCGGCTCCTCGAAACCGAAATTCCCCGCCTGCGGCGCTACGCGCGAGCGTTGACCCGGGACCAATCGCGGGCCGACGATCTGGTGCAGAGCTGCCTCTGTCGCGCCGTCGCCAAGCAGCATCTGTGGGAGCCAGGGACCGATCTGCGCGCCTGGCTCTTTACGATCCTCCATAATCAGCACGTCAACGACGTGCGGCGCTCGGCGCGAGAGGGCGTTTCGATCCCGGTCGAGGACATGGCACCCGCGCTGACCGCGGCCGCTGATGCCGAGGCGTCTTTGCAGCTGCGCGACCTCGAACGGGCGCATCGCCCGCCTGCCTGACGAGCAGCGACAGGTGATCCTGCTGGTCGGTCTGGAAGGCATGCCCTATGAGGAGGCCGCCACGGTCCTCGGCATTCCGATCGGCACCGTCCGCTCGCGTCTGTCGCGCGGCCGCGACATGCTGCGCGAGCTGATGGATATGAAGGACGAAGTTGCCGATATCGCGCGCAAGAGGGCTGCGAGCGCGCTCCGCGCGGCGGCGTGATCGTCACCCATGGCTCCCGGGCACCGAACACTGATGCGGAAGAGCCTTCGTGCGAGCGGATCGCGGAAATAGCGCGGCCCGCAGCAGTTCGCGCCCCTAACGTCATCGTACGGATGGCCACCTGCTGTGGAGGACGGGAATCCCAGAATGGAATGTCTCGACGATAAGGAACCTTCCGGCCTATACGCCGCGTCTCTGACCGATGAGGGGCGCTATCGGCTGCTGGTCGAGGCGGTGACCGACTACGCCATCTACATGCTTGACGTTAATGGCATAGTTACAAGCTGGAATCCGGGCGCTCGACGCTTCAAGGGATATGAGGAGGCTGAAATCCTCGGGCAGCACTTCTCGCGGTTCTACACCGAGGAAGACCGGCAGGCGGGGCTGCCGGCGAAAGCCCTCGCGACGGCGGCGCGCGAAGGCAAGTTCGAGGCCGAGGGCTGGCGGGTACGCAAGGACGGAACCCGCTTTTGGGCCAGCGTCATCATCGATCCTGTCCGCGACCCTTCGCAAAACCTGGTGGGCTACGCAAAAATCACCCGGGACCTCACCGAGCGGCGGGAAGCCCAGCTCGCCTTGGAACAGGCCCGCCAGACCCTGTACCATGCGCAAAAGATGGAAGCCGTCGGGCAGCTTACCGGCGGCATTGCCCATGATTTCAACAATTTGCTAACGGCGATTCTCGGTAGTCTCGAGATCGCGCGCAGGCGTATCGGGGACCCTTCGGTTACACGCCTGATCGATAACGCCATTCGGGGCGCCCAACGCGGCGCGACCCTGACCCAGCGCATGCTGGCCTATGCGCGCCGTCAAGAGCTGTACCTCCAGGCGGTTGATATCCCGGCTCTGATCCGCGGAATGACCGAGCTCCTGGAACGATCCCTTGGGCCTTCGGTAATGCTCGAGACCCGCTTTCCACTTTCTCTCCAATGGGTGACGGCGGACCCCAATCAGCTCGAAATGGCGCTGCTCAATCTGGTGGTCAACGCCCGCGATGCAATGCCCGAAGGCGGCCCCATCATCTTGTCTGCGCGGCCCGAAACCGTGTCAGCGGGCGGCAAGCTGGCGCCCGGTGCTTATGTTTGCCTTTCGGTGGTAGATAACGGCGAAGGGATGGACGAGACCACGCTCGAGCGCGCAACTGATCCTTTCTTCACGACCAAGGAGGTGGGCAAGGGTACTGGTTTGGGCCTGCCGATGGTGCTCGGGGTGGCCGAGCAATCGGGCGGACAGCTCGTTTTGAAGAGTCGAAAAGGCAAGGGTACGGCTGCCGAGGTTTGGCTACCGGTGGCGCCGAAGACGGGGACCACTGGCACTACCGTACTGGCCGATGATGCATCGCCGCCAAGCCGACCGCTCACCGTACTCGTGGTCGACGACGACAGTCTCGTCCTCACCAATATGGCGGCGATGCTCGAGGATCTCGGGCACCAGGTGTTCGAGGCGAATTCCGCACGACAAGCGCTTGCCATACTTCGGCGGGAGGCTGCGATTGAGCTGGTCATTACCGATCAGGCCATGCCCCAGATGACTGGGGTACAGCTGATCGGCGGAGATTAAGACCGGGTGGCCGGATTTGCCGGTGATTTTGGCCACGGGCTACGCCGAGTTGCCGAAGGAGACCGATCCCTTGCAGCCACGGCTCGCCAAGCCGTTTCTCCAATCCCACCTCAGGCAAGCCGTTGACGATGCAATGTCGGGACGCTCGTCGCGCCAGGTGCTGAGGTTCCGCGGCGCGGGACATCGCAGTGGCTAACCGGCGGCTGTCGCGACATGGACATCGAGGCAGCCGCGTTGGGTCGGACGCCGAACTCGCGGGTCCGCCCGAAGGAGAATATCCCGGTGGACATGTCGCGAGCGCTTGAATTGCCGGCCGCCGACGTCCTCATTGCGCACGAGCTGTACAAACGTGCGCCGAGAAAGAGGCCGTAGTAATGGCGCTTGGCCCAGACATGCCGGCCGGTCACCGCCTCAATTTCAAAAGCGCCGGCAATGCGAGGTTCTCAGGACTGGAGCCGGTTCTATTTGAAAACTCCTCGACATCAGTATCTGTCACCCGGCCACCAGACGCGAGATTGGGGTCATGTCTCACGAAGGAGCGGCCAGACGCAGGATCGCGAATAAGCTGCCAGCTGTCACCGTTCGAGCTTCTGTAGAAATCTTCCGTCGATAGGGCCATAGCACGGCTCCTATTCCGTTTGGCATCTTGAGAAGAAACCTTGGGTTAGACGTGGCTAAGCCGGACCGCCATCTCACCAGGTTGTCGGGCCGACTGGGGTTCGCGAGCGCGCGGACCACTTCTATACCGAAATCGCGAAGTTGTCGGCGAACAGCGGAAGGGTGACGGGAGCCGATGTGCGGAAGGCGTCGCAACTGCGTTAGTGGTTGTTGACCTGATAATATGGCAATATCCGCTCGAGATCCTCAAATCCGCTCACCTTACGCCATAGGGCGGCCGTCGGGATCGGGCCACATACTCGACCGGGCGTATAGACCGCGTGGAAATCCGCGAACATCCGGATCGGGCGATTGAGCAAATGACTGCTGTCGTTAAGGATTTTCGGAGCCTGCCAGTCGCTGGCACGGAGGCAGGCGTCCGAAAAGCCTCGAGGGAGGAAACCGCAGTAGCCACGGCGGCCGGTTGAAAAAGGCCTAGCTTACGATCGGTGTTCCAAGAGTTCTACGCCGGCGCTCGCGGCACCTGCGAACGTTGTATGGTCAGCTCCCATTTAGTCGACGATCCGACGCGCCCTCCCGCGAGAGCGGGTTCGTTCTTGGGGCAGAATGCCAGTTCCCGACGCCCAACCTGAGCGCCGGTTGTTGGTTCAGTAGCAGACCTTGGCCGGAGCGCGCGGCAATGACGAGGTAGCGCCGATGAACGAACCCGCTTTCGCGGGAGGGATTGGCGTGATCGGCGGCGCGTTTTCGAGGGGGTAGTGACCGGCAGGGCGTGACGGTCGGGGAACCCGATCCCGAGCATCGAAGGGCCAACAACCTTCAGCTCAGGAGAGCCCGATGACCCCGATGACTCCCTCGGCCCGTCAGCCCACTTCGGGCTCGTATGATCGAAGACATGACCGTGCGCGGCTTCAAGGAGGACACCCGCCGCGACTATGTGCGAAACGTCCGAGCATTCGCGGCCTTTATTGGCCGGTCGCCCGACACGGCGACAGCGGAGGATCTGCGTCTCTACCAACTGCACCAGACGCAGAGCGGCATGCAGCCGCCGAGCATCAACAGCGCGGTCTCGGCCCTGCGCTTTTTCTTCACGGTGACGCTCGACCGGCCGGATCTGGCGCGGCGGCTCACCGTCGTGCCGCAGCCGCGGCGGATCCCGGTGGTGCTCAGCGTCGAGGAGGTGAGGCTGCTGCTGCAGGCGGCATCGGCGCCGAAGTACAAGGCGGCGTTCGCCACCGCCTACGGCGCCGGGCTGCGCGTCTCGGAAGTCGTCGCGTTGAAGGTCGGCGATGTCGATTCCGAGCGCATGCTGCTGCGCGTCGAGCGCGGCAAGGGAGGCAAGGACCGCCACGCGATGCTGTCGCCGCAGCTGCTCGAACTGTTGCGTGCCTGGTGGCGCGAAGGGCGGCGGCGCAGCCTGCTGCTGCCGGGAGGCTGGCTGTTTCCCGGCCGCAACCCGGTCGAGCCGCTGTCGGCGCGCCAGCTTGGCCGCGTTGTCCGCGCCGCCGCCCAGGCGGCAGGGATCAACAAGCGCGTGTCGCCGCACACGCTGCGGCACAGCTTTGCCACCCACCTGCTCGAGCAAGGCGTCGATGTCCGCGTGATCCAGACGCTTCTCGGCCACGCCAAGCTCGACACCACGGCGCTTTACACCCGCGTCGCCAGTACGACGATCCGGGCCGTCACCAGCCCGCTCGACCGGCTCGCCCCCTTGATCGACGAGAGGCCGCGACCCGAGGCCTAGCCGGCGGCCGTGCGCCGCCCGAGGCTGGAGGTCGCAGATATCTTTCATCGCCATGGGGCCGACTGGCATCGGGCCAATGCCGGACATGTAAGCCTGGAGCAGCTCCAGGTCATGGCGGCGATCGAGCAGTGCCGTTCGGCCGCGCTCGGCGGGCATGTCGAGCGTTGCGAAGATTGCGGCCACAGCCGCATCGCCTACAACTCGTGCCGCAATCGCCACTGCCCCAAGTGTCAGGGGGCGGCGGCGCAGGATTGGCTCGCAGCCCGCGAGGCTGATCTGCTGCCGGTCGGCTATTTCCATGTCGTCTTCACGCTGCCGGCCGAGATCGCCCCGATCGCCTACCAGAACAAGGCGGTCGTCTACGACCTTTTGTTCCGCACCGCCGCCGAGACATTGCTGACGATCGCCGCCGATCCCAAGCACCTCGGCGCGCGCATCGGCGCCACCGCCGTGCTCCACAGCTGGGGCTCGGCAATGACACACCACCCGCACGTCCACATGATTGTACCGGGCGGCGGGATATCGCTCGACGGTATGCGCTGGGTGCGCTGCAGGCCCGGCTTTCTGCTGCCGGTGCGGGTGCTGTCCCGCCTGTTCCGGCGGCTCTTCCTGACCGCGCTGGCCGACGCCCAAGCGGCAGGCCGGCTGCGCGTTCTTCGGCGCGATCGCGGACCTGCTGTCGTCACGAGGCCTTCGCCGCGTATCTCGCGCCGCTGCGGCGAAAGAACTGGTTCGTCTACGCCAAGCCGCCCTTCGCCGGGCCGCAAGCGGTGCTCGCCTATCTCGCCCACTACACCCATCGCGTCGCCATCGCCAACAGCCGGCTCATGACGCTCGACGAGCGCGGCGTGACCTTCGGGTACAAGGATTACCGCCGCAACGGCCAGGCGCGGTACCGCACCATGACGCTCGCCGCCGGCGAGTTCATCCGGCGCTTCCTGCTCCACGTTCTGCCAAAGAGATTTCACCGCATCCGCCACTACGGGCTGCTCGCCAGCCCCGGCAGCAAAGCCAACATTGCGCGCGCCAGGGAGCTGATCGCCGCGGCTCGATGCCGCCCGCCAATCCACCGCAGGCGCACGACACAGCCGAACCGGACGCCGCCACCGATCATCGCCCGCCATGCCCGTGCTGCGGCGGCCGCATGATGATCGTCGAGGTCTTTGGGCGCGGCGGCGCACCGCGCGGGCCACCGCCCTCCGATGCACGGAGCAGAATGTGAGGCGATGATTATCCCTGGTCGTCTCGCCCGGCAGCAACCCGTTCGCCGGAACATCTCGTTCCCGGCGCCGCGCCGGTTTTGTCCCGGTACCGGCAAGCGCCGGCACGACATCATTGATCAGTCCCCAATCAGGCCCTCGACCACGTTGGCAGGGCCCGGGCCGCAATCATCAGCTGCTCTCAGCTCTCATCAACCTGCGCAAAATCATCCCCTACCAACGCCGCTGCCCGACCAATTCCCCATAGACGGCCAACTGCTCGCCGCTGTCCCGCGGGTTCGTTTTTCGGAGGCTTTCGGACGCCGGCCCTCGGCCCTTGCCCGGGTCGACTGCTCACGCTGCGCCGGCATCCGAAACCCTAACCGATAGCGGTCGTTCCCGAGTTCGATCCCGCACTAGGCACCTATCTCGTCGGCCTGCGTAAGGCCGGAATGCCGGACGAGTGAAGCGGATCGCAGCCGTCGCGAGCAGCGAGGTCGAAATGTCGTTCAAACATACAGTACGACTATGTCGGCGGCGTACAGAAAGACGCCTTCACGGTCGGCGGCTCGGAGAGGGACGGTCATCTAGGCCGATCAAAGCGCCTGACAATCCGTCCCGAGCACCCCGCCAACTCAACTGTGAACGCCGCGACCACCTCGCCTCGGGATGCGCTGTGTACTCTCGGCCTTGCCACTGGTGACCGGCCCACTGCCCCGGAAATCTACTCGGGGCCCACCCGCCGGCTGGAAAACGCGTCTGAGGTGCCCTTACCGGTCACGATAACGGCCATCTCTTCGCCATTTGGGGCGACGAAAAACTCGGCAGTTGCCCCTGTGCTTAGTACTTCGTAGGTTCCCGTACAGTCCTTGTTGACCGTGTAGCTCAGATCGCTTAGAAGATCGGCGAGCACGATCACGCCGTTTTCACTAGTCGTTGTTATAATTGTTCCAGTGCCGTCGCCATTAAAGATGCGATACCCGGCACGAGCGAATAACTGCTGCTGTTTTGCCGCCGGCGGGAAATTCGTTCCGCTTGTGGCGAACAGATACCGACCTTTCACGGTAGTCAGGGAGCAAGTCGTTGCGCGTTCTTTTTCGTCTGCATAAGCAAATTCTACCGTGCCGACGCCGACACAACTGATCAGACCTATCCCCATCGCACACAATCCTATGCGGTTCATGACAGCACCCCTCGTCGGTTATGAGCAACGCCGACTGGCTTAGCCGGGTACGGCTCGAACATGGGATAGAACCCTCCTAAACGGAGCGCGCGCTATAGGGCCGCGATAAAAAATACTAAATTGTGCTAAATTGTCCGAAGTTTCGAGGCGCGTGGGAGACACCCGCATGGACGCGCTCACCACAGGGGACGTTTTTCTGTTCGAAGGCTTCCGGCTCGACCGGCGCGGCGGCGGACTGTTCCGGCGCGATGAGCGCGGTGTTTTCGTGCCCATGGCAATCGGCTCGCGCGCGCTCGACCTTCTCGGCATGCTGGTCGAGCGGCCTGGCGATCTCATCTCGAGGGACGCGATCATCGCTGCGGTCTGGCCCTCGACGGTGGTCGGGGACAACAATCTGAACATGCAGATCGCCACGCTTCGCCGGGTCCTCGATCAAAGCCGCGCGGGCGGGAGCTGCATCCAGACCGTCGCCGGCCGCGGCTACCGCTTTACGGCGGCGGTGATACGGGTCGAGGCAGCCGCGCCCTCTGGTGCCACTGCACTTGCGCAAAGCGACGTAAGCGCGCGGCCGCGCCTGTCGATCGTGGTTCTGCCCTTCGCAAATCTGAGCGATGACCGCGAGCAGCAGTATTTTGCTGACGGGATCACTGACGATCTGACGACGGATATGTCGCGGATCTCTGGGATGCTGGTGATTTCGCGCAATACTGCGTTTACCTACCGGAGCAAGCAAGTCGACACGAAGCAGATCGGCCGTGAATTGGGCGTGCGCTACGTACTGGAAGGGAGCGTCCAGCGCTCCGGCAACCAGGTCCGGGTTACCGCCCAGCTCATCGATGCCGAGGCCGACGCACATCTGTGGGCGGAGCGGTTCGACCGCGACACTAGCGACCTGTTCAGTCTGCAAAACGAGATCACGAGCCGGATCGCGGTCACGCTGAACTTCGCGCTGGTTGATACGGAGGCCGCCCGGCCAACCGAACATCCCGATGCGCTGGACTACATTTTCCGGGCACGTGCCGCGTTCTACAATGGACCCGCGCGCGACAACTATACCGAGGCGATTGAATTGTACCAGCGCGCCTTGGTGCTCGATCCTCGGTCCGTCGAGGCACAGAGCCGGTTGGCGGGCACGCTCGCGGGCCGCGCGATGGATGGAATGGCTCACTCTGCGGCTGCCGACATCGCACGCGCCGAAAGTCTGGCCGCGCAAGCCCTGGCGGCATCGCCCCGCAGCCCATTTGCGCATTACATGAGAGCTCAGGTGCTGCGTGCGCAGGCCCAGGTGTTGCGACAGCAAGGCCGATGCGAGGATGCGATTCCTGAATATGAGACGGCAATCGCGCTTGACCGCAACTTGGTGTTTCCAATAGCGGCTCTCGGCTGGTGCAAATGGTTGAGCGGGTCGGGAGGGGAGGTGATCCCGCTCGTCGAGCAAGCCATCCGCCTCAGCCCCCGCGATCGCGCCGTCTCCATTTGGTATCGATGGGTTGGGGACGTGCACTTGCTGCAATCGCAGATTGACGAGGCGATCTTTTGGCTCGAAAAGGCGCGGAGCGCTAATCCAGCACACCCGCTCATCCGCGCCCACCTCGCCTCTGCCTATGGCCTCAACGGTGAGACCGAACGCGGCACCGCGGAACTCGCCGAAGCGCGGAGGCTGAGCGGCGACGGTCGCTTTTCCAGCATCGCCGATCAGAGAGCCGTTGAATATTTCGGAGCGCCGAAGGTCCGTGCCCTGTACGAAACCACTTATCTCGTCGGCCTGCGCAACGCCGGAATGCCGGACGAGTGAACGCCTGGTTTTGTACGGAATTCGCCCAGCATGTTGTCGCCGAGAATGCCTGGTTGCATCATTCCGAGATGGAAATCCGGGATGCTGTAGTCGAAGACGTGCTCGAGATCATGCCCGGATGGCGGTTTTGCACTTTCGATTTGTCAACGGTCCATGCGGCCAACCGGCACATCTCCGCGCTCGGTGCGGGTGTTCAAAGAGTTTGCCGCGCAGATGACGCGGACACTCTTCCATCGCTCCCGGCCTAGGTCGCGTACTGGTAAATGGCCCGCTCGCGAACGAGCGGCGGAGGTCGGCTCAGGGGCACGAAGAGTAGTTCCCGCCGCCAATGCCGAGCGTCGGCTGCCGGTTCAGTAAGCCGACCCTGGCCGGGGCGCTCGGCAACGGGTCAGAAGCGCCGTAACCGGCCGTTCGTCGGACTTCGCTCGTCCCACTCAAGTCGACCACTTAGACTAGGAGCCATTCCTGACCACCATCCGCGGATGGTCGGATCGGCAGGAATTGGACGTTCGCACGGGGCCCCGGGCTTAATAGTTTTCGCGGCAATCTCCGGCTCATTCAGCTTGTCGAGCAGAGCCTTTGGCTCTTTGGGAGCGGGCGGGTCGCCCCCTCGGCGAACCAGCCGCGGATCGGCGCGAGCAGTGTAACCGGCACTTTGGCGTTCTGCCGTCGCGCGCCGGTGAAGCCTTTCTCGATGGTGGAGTCGGCCTCGCTCACAGCGCAGGCGCCGGCGAGCAATGCCTCAGGAGCCGATCGAGCGCTTCTTCAAGCGGTGCCCCAACTTTTCAACCCCCGCTATGCCGTTCGCCCAAAGCGTTACGCGCTGCCCAATTCACGTGGCCTCGGTCGCGGCGACAGCGAGGCGACGCCTTGCCGCTCGGCGATCGCCGAAGAAGGCTGTTGCCGCTACCAGGACCATGACGGCGGCGCTGGTGCTGAAAACCCATTGCGGTGCACCGCGGTCCATGATGAAGCCGAACATCAGCGGTCCGACCATCCCGCCGATGTTGAAGCCGCTGGTGACAACGCCGAAGGTGCGGCCCATGGCGCCTGCCGGTGCGGCGGCGCGCACCAGCATGTCGCGCGACGGCATGATCAGCCCGCCGAGCAGTCCGGCGCAGCCCATCGCCGCGAGCAGCGGCGCGGCCGTGAGCCCGCGTGTGGCGATCGCCAGAACGATACAGGCGTTGAGGCCATAGCCAAGGGCGGCAACTTCGGCATGCCGGCGTGTCTTATCGGCGATAACGCCGCCGGCAAGCACGCCGAGCGCCTGCATCGCCAGATAGAGGGTCAGCGCCAGACTGGCGACCGAGAGCGGTGTGCCGAAGAAGCTGCTGGTCAGCGCGGCTACCGAGAAATTGCTGATGCCGCTGCCCGATAGGCTGAGCAGAGCGAAAAACCCGGTCAGACCAATGATCGTCGGAGTGAGTATCGATGTTAGACCAAGGCGTCCGCGGACGAACGTTGCACCGGGATAATCCGCCGCCGGCAGGTTGTCGACGCCGCGAATCGCGGCGAGCGGGACGATCGCCACCAGAGCAAGACCGCCGGCGGCAATCACCGCGACGGACAGCCCGGCCTTTGCCGCTATCGCAAGCACCGTTACCGGCGCGATCGCGCTCCCAAGAAAGCCCGAAAAAGTGTGGATCGAAAAGGCTCGGCCGACCCGGGCAGAGGGGATCTGGGCCGAGAGAAGCGCGTAGTCGGCAGGATGAAAGACACTGTTGGCCAGGCCGAGCAGCGCTGTTGCCAAAAGCAGCCGCGAATAGGAAGGCGCTAGCCCAAAGGTAATAAGGGCGGTTGCGCTGACGCCGAGTCCCAGCACCAGCATTCGCCGGGAGCCGATGCGATCGACGAGATATCCGACAGGCAATTGCGCCACCACCGACAAAATGTTGGCAATGGTCAGCGCGAAGCCGAGCTCGAGAAAGCCGATACCGAGAGCGCCTTTCAGAAACGGAAACAGCGGCGGCAATACAAGATTTTGAAAGTGATTGACGAAGTGGGCTGACGAAACGAGCGCAATTGCTCGATGCTCACGCAATCGGCCGGCAACGCCAACTGTAGAAGCCAGTGTGCTTTCAGTCATGCTCGCTCCGCCCTGCCCCCGGCGCGATGCATGATAGCGGTCGACCGGCAGAATTCGCCCCCTTTCAATCTGTCGCCGATGCCGATCACCTATGCCTAAATGTTAGCCACAAATTGCTCGGTTTGGCGGCAAGGATCGGGCAGAGTGACCCGGTACACCTGAATACGCGAAACAGTTTTGAACATGTCGGTAACATTCGGCGTGGGCGGCGCTCATGCCCGGCGGATCTTGGACTGGCGACCGAGAGCGGTGTGCCGAAGAAGCTGCTGGTCAGCGCGGCTACCGAGAAATTGCTGATGCCGCTGCCCGATAGGCTGAGCAGAGCGAAAAACCCGGTCAGACCAATGATCGTCGGAGTGAGTATCGATGTTAGACCAAGGCGTCCGCGGACGAACGTTGCACCGGGATAATCCGCCGCCGGCAGGTTGTCGACGCCGCGAATCGCGGCGAGCGGGACGATCGCCACCAGAGCAAGACCGCCGGCGGCAATCACCGCGACGGACAGCCCGGCCTTTGCCGCTATCGCAAGCACCGTTACCGGCGCGATCGCGCTCCCAAGAAAGCCCGAAAAAGTGTGGATCGAAAAGGCTCGGCCGACCCGGGCAGAGGGGATCTGGGCCGAGAGAAGCGCGTAGTCGGCAGGATGAAAGACACTGTTGGCCAGGCCGAGCAGCGCTGTTGCCAAAAGCAGCCGCGAATAGGAAGGCGCTAGCCCAAAGGTAATAAGGGCGGTTGCGCTGACGCCGAGTCCCAGCACCAGCATTCGCCGGGAGCCGATGCGATCGACGAGATATCCGACAGGCAATTGCGCCACCACCGACAAAATGTTGGCAATGGTCAGCGCGAAGCCGAGCTCGAGAAAGCCGATACCGAGAGCGCCTTTCAGAAACGGAAACAGCGGCGGCAATACAAGATTTTGAAAGTGATTGACGAAGTGGGCTGACGAAACGAGCGCAATTGCTCGATGCTCACGCAATCGGCCGGCAACGCCAACTGTAGAAGCCAGTGTGCTTTCAGTCATGCTCGCTCCGCCCTGCCCCCGGCGCGATGCATGATAGCGGTCGACCGGCAAATTCGCCCCCTTTCAATCTGTCGCCGATGCCGATCACCTATGCCTAAATGTTAGCCACAAATTGCTCGGTTTGGCGGCAAGGATCGGGCAGAGTGACCCGGTACACCTGAATACGCGAAACAGTTTTGAACATGTCGGTAACATTCGGCGTGGGCGGCGCTCATGCCCGGCGGATCTTGATCGGAGCGGCGGTGCTCCTCAGCGTCGGCATGGGGCTGCGTCAAAGTCTGGGCCTGTTTCTGACTCCGGTTACCCGCGATCTCGGGCTGACCGCGACGACCTTCACCTTCACCATCGCGATACAGAATATCGTTTGGGGCCTATCGCAAGCCCCAATCGGCGCGCTCGCCGACCGCTTCGGGCTCCGCGTCACGCTTTTGGGCGGCGCGGCGATCTACGCAGTGGGGCTCGTCGTCATGGCGACGGCGGGCGGAGCGACATCGTTGATCTTATCGGGCGCGATGATCGGTGTGGCCTTGTCGTGCACCGCCTCCTCATTGGCGATGACCGCTTGTGCGCGCGCGGTCTCGGAAGAACGCCGCAGCAAGGTCCTGGGACTTGTCTCGGCGGCGGGATCGCTCGGCACATTGATGATCCCGATAGCTACGCAATCGATCCTGGCACGCCATCCTTGGCAACTCGGTGCATTGTTTTTCGTCGTCCTGGCGGTGGTGATGTTGCCAGCCGGCTTCCTCGCCGGCGGCGCTGATCGAATGCCCCGCAGTGCCACAACTCGGACAACGATGCGCGCGGTTCTCTGGCAAGCGGCACGGAATCGTCCCTTCTTGGTGATGTCGGGCGCATACTTTGTATGCGGGCTCAATTTGGTTTTCCTGACGACACACTTGCCGACCTATCTGGCGATCTGCGGACAGGATCCGCTGCTGAGCGCCGAAGCCATTGCCGTGATCGGCGGCATGAATTCGATCGGCTCAATCACCGCCGGCTGGCTCGGCGCGAAATACCCGAAGCATATTCTGTTAGGCCTCCTCTACATTCTGCGAGCTTTCGTCTTCACCGCTTATTTCGTGATGCCACCAACGCCGACGAGTACGCTCCTGTTCGCCGCCGCGATGGGCATGCTGTGGCTGAGCGTGGCGCCGCTTGTCAGCGGTCTCGTGGCCGATATGTTCGGCACCCGCTATATGGCGACCTTGCTCGGCATCGCCTTTGTCATGCACCAGGTCGGATCCTCGCTCGGCGCCTGGGGCGGCGGTGTGATCTTCGACAGGTTCGGCTCTTACGACCGCGCTTGGCAGATCGGCGTGCTCGTCGGTTTCGGTGCCGGCGTGGTCCAGATCCTGGCGGGCGGCCCGACGCGAAGGCGCGATCGGCTGGCGGCGCCTCGGCTTGCCGATGCGCTTAATTGAAGAAGAATAGATCGCTTTATCCCAGAATATTCCGACTCCGGCGATTGGCGGGAAACCGGTGTGATGCTCTCCCCGTCGATTATCGCGCTGAGCGAACGGCGTGGCCTGCTCGCCAATCCGAGTTACCTTCGCTTGTGGTTTGCCGGCGGGGTTGGGAATGCGATGCGTTGGCTCGAACTGCTGGTCGCCGGGATCTTCACTTACAATGCCACGCACTCCGCCTTTCTGGTTGCCGTCGTCACTATCGCCCGCACGCTGCCGATGCTGTTTATCGGAGCAATCGCGGGATTGGTTGGCGAGGCGCTCAACCGCAAGCGAATACTTTTGACGCAACTCGCCGTCTTGGCAGGCAGTTCCACCGTTCTCTGCGGGCTGGCGCTGTCCGGGCGGTTGCGGGTTTGGCATGTCGCGGTGGCCGGCATCGTCACCGGCATCGTGTGGACCGCGGAGATGGCGGTACGCCGGCGCATGATCGGCGAAGCCGTGCCGAGCGACCAGGTAGTGCGGGCGGTGGCCTTCAACTCGTTGACCAACAGCGTCGCCCGCGTCGTGGGGCCGATCGCCGGCGGCGTCGCTTTCGAGCGTCTGGGGCTCGGCGGGGCCTATTTTCTTTCCGCAATATTCTACCTTGCGGCCTGCTTTGTCATTGGCGGTCTCAAGTTCCAGCAACAGCCGAGACCGCTGCGGCTGCACCGCCTCGCCGCTGACCTCGCCGAGGGGCTCGCCGTCGCACGCTCTCATCCGGCGATCTTTGGCGTCGTGCTGGTGTCGATCGTGATGAACGTGTTCGGCTTCTCCTACTCGGCATTGATCGCGCCGATCGGTCTCGATGGTTTTCGGGTATCGCCGACTCTCGTTGGGGCTCTGGCCGCGGCCGAACCAATCGGTGCGATCGCGATCGGTACCGCGCTATCGGCCGGTTGGCTGCGGCTCGATGGCAGTCGCGCGCTGCTGAGGGGTTCGTTGCTGTTCCTCGTCGGCGTCGTGGGAATGGCGCTGTCGCCGTAGTACGGGCTGGCCTTCGTGCTGTTGCTAATGGGCGGTCTCGGCACCGCAGCCTTCTCGAACATGCAGACTACGTTAATCCTGGTCGAAGCCCCGGCGGCGATGCGCTCGCGGGTGATGGGGATAGTGACGATGTGCATCGGCACCGGACCGCTCGGCGTTTTGGCAGCCGGACTGCTGTCCGAATGGCGCGGACCCGCATTGGCAGTGCTGATCATGGCCGGCTTCGGGCTGGCCGGATTGGGCCTCGTGTGGACCCACCTGCTCAGGGGACGGGCCTAAGGCGCGATGATGCCACCGGGGGCGTCAGCGCCGGCCCGCGCAGAATATTCGCGGGCCCTGCAGCGTCCCGCTGTTCACAGCGGCCCGCAGCGTCACATCGACGAACCACTCGCGACGCTGGTGAACCCCGCCGGGAGGATCGGCATCAGGTTCTGGGCCGCCCACAGCGTGCAGAATTCGGCGCTCGTCGGAAAGCCGATCCCCTGCGGCGCGCCATGGAACATCGACAGATGGACATGCCCCGTCGATGAGCCCAGGGAGGATGAATCTGCCGGCGGCGTCGATAAATCCGCCCCCGCCACCGTGATTGGACGGCGATTCCGCGCCGACCTCGGTGAGCTCCCCGCCGCGGATAACTATCCGGACGTCGGCCGTGGCCGGCCGCCCGTGCCGTCGATCAGCGTGCCGTTTTTGATGACGAGGATATCGTCCGCGGGAGAGCTTATGGTCGTCTCCAAATCTGTTCGCAACCTTTGACGCGCGGCTCTCCGCGTTAAGCTCCGACCGAGATGGCGCGGACGCTAGACGGACCCATTCTTCCAAGAGGGGTCAACGAGAACCGGTGCGCGCCGGCGGCGGCTCCTAGCCGATGCTCGCCGGCGGCTATCTCAAGTTCAGGAACGACCGCGGCGTCCGCGACATCCGCATCGGGGTGAGGGAATTCAAGTGCATCGGGGAGTCCCCGCCGCAGGACCACCCGCACATCTACATCAACATGGGCGAGGCGGACACGATCCTCTGTCCCTACTGCGGGACGGGGTTCCGCTTCGATCCGCGATTGGCACCGCTCGATGCCGAGCCACCAGACAGTTTATTCGCTGACCAGAACGCGGCTTGACCGTTCGCTGTCGGATGCCCGCAGCACCGGCAAGCTCACCCGCACAGTGCTGCCGCAGGCAAACGCCTATGCGATGATCCGCCGGCGCCCCGGCGGCGGCTGGCGTCGCCACCAAACTCGGGAACCACAGCTTCCGGGCGACGGGAATCACGGCTTACCTCAAAAACGGCGGCACGCTGGAAAAGGCCGCGGTGATGGCGAACCACACGTCGACGCGCACCACGCAACTCTACGATCGCCGGCGCGACGAGGTTAGTCTCGACGAGGTCGACCGCATTGTGGCCAACTCTTCGTCCTGCCCAGAGTCATGGACGCAATCGTGGTAATCGCAGGTTCCGCCGGTGGCTTTCAGGCCCTGCGTCGCTTTGTTGCGGCGCTGCCGACCCGGTACACGGCGTCGTTTTTCATCGTCATCCACATTGGCAGTTACCCCAGAGTGCTGCCTTCCCTTCTGGCCCGTACCGCTGGACTTCATTCGGCATTTGCTTACGACGGGGCCCCAATCGAAGCTGGACGTATCTATGTAGCGCCGCCGGATCATCACATGCTTCTGGAGCCCAGCCGCGTCCGATTGAAGTCAAGGACCGAAAGTCCACCACACCCGTCCTGCACCTCAGAGATCGTACAATGTGTAGTTGCTCTATGTCCCTGATTTTATCAGATTATTCTATTTATCTGCGGTTCGCTTTCACAGGAGTTGAAGTGAATGCCCCACTATCTGCCTTCCGATTTCGAGATCGACACCGACACGCGCACGGTCACGCATAAGGCGTCGGGTAGAAAATATTCGTGGGATCGCTCTTCAGAGATGGGCGACGCGACCCACTACCATCACTGCGCGGAGAGGCATACGGATATTTCGCTCCGCAATAGCCATGAAATTATCCGTTACGGGTTCAAAGCACTTCGAGAGGCAGAGTACGCGACGGGACGCTCGTAACCCGCGGAAAATGGATGCGATGTCTTATTTTCAGAGCATACCCGGGCCGGGCACGAGCAGTGTCTGATGAGGCCTTTTGGGCGAGATCATCGACCTATTATCCAGACCAGCACCGGCGGCCACCACTTCGTCGCCCCCATCTACCAGAACATCTTTCTTGATTTCTCGCTGGTGAGCGTCCGACCATTTGTTAAAGCCCTTGGAGCGGCGATTATATACTTGACAAAAGCTGGCTAGATCACCACATCCAAGGGTAGTGACGGAGCCACCCTGATGCTTGCTGATCTCCAAGACGCGATCTTTACCGATGAAGATGTGGCTCGCGAGGCGCTCGAAGCTGTGCGATGGCCGAATGGTCCTATTTGTCCACATTGCGGCGCAGTTGACCGAATCGCCCTGATCGGCGGAGAGAAACGATCGCACCGCCCCGGCCTCTACTACTGCAATGGCTGCGAAGGGCAATTCACCGTCAAAGTCGGCAGCGTCTTCGAACGCTCCAAAATACCGCTGACCAAATGGTGGCTGGCGACATTCCTGCTGTGCTCTTCCAAAAAGGGTATCAGCAGCCATCAATTGCACCGTTCGCTCGGCGTTACCTACAAGACCGCGTGGTTCATGAGCCATCGCATCCGCGAGGCTATGCGCGACGGCTTCCTGGGCCCGATCGGCGGCGATAACAAGGTTGTCGAGGCTGACGAAACTTTCGTTGGCGGCAAGGCTCGCAATCGCAAGGGTAAGATACCGCCAAAGGCTGCCGTCCTGTCGTTGGTTGAGCGAGACGGTTCGGTTCGCTCGTTCCATGTCCCGAATGTAACTGCACAGACCCTGAAGCCGATCATCGCCGATGCCGTCCACAAGTCTAGCTACCTGATGACCGACGACAGTCCGGTTTATCCCGGCATTGGCGCTTCGTTCGCCGGCCACGGCACCGTCAATCATTCGGCGGAAGAGTATGTTCGCGCCGCGTTTTGGCACACCAACACGGTCGAGAACTTCTTCTCGATTTTCAAGCGCGGTGTGTTTGGCTGCTACTTCCACGTTAGCGAGACGCATCTGCATCGCTACGCTTCTGAGTTCGACTTCCGGCACAACCACCGCTCAGCCCTTGGCTTTACCGACCGTCAGCGCACAGACAAGGCGATGGCCGGCATCGCCGGGAAGCGGCTGACCTATCGGCGGACTGACGAAGAACAAGGGGAAGCGCCGTGAGCGCAAAAGCTGATGACGGCAGAGAGGTGATTCGCGTCACGGCTGGCGGTCCCGTTCAGTACGGGCAAGCTGTAGGCTTCGGCTTCGAGCTTTCTGATGGGAAACAGGAGCGTTTCCACTGCCGCTATGATCGCTATGCGAAGCTGATGCAGGGCCTGCGAGCGTTCGGGCAGATCGCCGAGAAGTCCCGGCCGGGATGATTCCTGGCTCACTTGATGCTCTTGATCCTTATCGGGTGACGGAGCCGCCTCGATCAGCGACAACGATTGATGGGAAGTCGGTCGTCCTCTCTTTTCGGACAACGGAGGGCATTCCGGTGATGCTTTCCATGCCGCGCGATATGGCCCAAGCCACGATATCTGAATTGGGTAAAGCCTTGGCGCAAACCGGACCAGGATACGACCCCCACTCATGATATGCCCCACTTTGCGTATCCGTTTCGCCCTTGGATTTGTTTGTATGATTTGGGTCGCGCCAGCTTATGCAGGAACGGGATATGAACTCTATCAGACATGCCTAAAAGGTGATCAAGGAGACACCTTTGATGAAACCGCATGTATAAGATACATTCAGGGATTGTGGGACGGATTGGTGGTTGCTGGATATCCATTTATATGCCCGCAGACGGAACCAATTCAGCTCGGTCAGTTAGAGTTAATATTTCTGAAATGGGCACAAACCAATCTCGACCGCCTGGGAATGGAGGCTCAATTTGCTCTGACAACGGCATTCGGGAAAGCGTTTCCCTGTCCCAAACATTGACTTGATTATGCGACATCTCACTCTTTCGGCTTGCCTTGGCCCTTCCCTCTCGGCTTCCCGATCGGCGCATGCGGCTTGTGCGGTGTCTCAGCCAATCGCCGCATGATCTCCTTGGCACGCTCCATTGGATCGGAGGCTGATGGCTTGGCATGCGGCGGGGCCTTTTTCCCGGTCATGCTGTGGAGTTTACACTATGTCTGATCCATGGGATATCCCGCCTTTCGCGATGCAAGGGGAGCCTTCATATGAAGGAATCAATACCGTAAAGGCCGGGGCGCTTGAGGAATTTGAGCGAATTGAGCATGAGCTTTCCCAGCTTTGCGAATTATTTAACGGGAACCGCCGCAGCGAGCCCACGCACGAATATGGTCGCGGGAGCACTTTCAAACAGCGTCGCGAACAGGAATTAGAACGGGCTGCATGTCGTCATTTTAAGCGCAAGCCACATCAATATCTGGAGAGCGAATTCCGTAAGCTGATTTGCCGAGTCACGAAATTTGCCGACCGCCGTAATGATTTGGCGCATAGTATCATTGAGGCGGTATGGCCAGCCTCCGGTCCACCACAATTCTTCCTTGTTCCGTCCTCTTACGATCAGAAACGTCAGCCATTTCGTTATACGATTAAGGAAATAACATATTTCATGTTCGAATTTGGGAAATTGCAAAACGAGATATATAAATTTAGTCTTGTGGTGTTCCCTCCTTAAATGTCTTTATCATAGCCGAGAAAATTTCACAGGCTATGCGCTGAGCCGAGTATGGACCTGTTTCCATTCCTTCTTCGGTAAGCAAAACCCTGGCTCCGGCCTTCATCATTTCTGACGTGATACCCCTCATGAAACTTGGTGTCTCAATCAGAGATCGTAGCTCAGTCGTGTCGTCGCGTTCGCAAGCCAAGGTTGTATTCCTTCTCTAGCTTTTGTCAAGTATATAATCGCCCTTGGAGCAGCTATCTTTCAGGGAGATATACATCAAAGCAACCTTTCTTTACGGTCAGGGGCCCGCATCGCAGAAAACAGACCCTCGGTAGGCACGTCCTAAGCTGGCGCGCCGTTGAATATATTGCTCGAATGTTTCAAGCGCGCCACCATGCCTTCGAGCCAAAAAGCATTTTCTTCGAATAATCGGATCATCAGTGGATTCGAATCACTTAACGCAAGGACGCGATACTTTGCCGCGCAGATCAGGGCCTGTTCTATCATCGTCGCGGCCTTGTCGTTTGTTATTGTAACCATGCGATGCTCCCCTTAGCCGAGGGCGCGATCAACTCTGCTCGGTCGGCGGGCCCGCACGGTTAGGTTACGAGTGGTCGGCGAGCACGGATAGGTTCGGAAACTACCTATGGCTGGCGGGCCAACACGGAAGGCGCGGCACGGACGCCGGCTCGGGATCGAGTGACCGGGCCCGAGAGAATGTTGTCTGCTGTACCGGAATTTCGCCAAGTTCTCGGGTCAGAACTACCCCTCAGACTGCGCGCAACCCATCATGCAGGCGGGTATGCCAGCGATGCAGCTGTTGGCGACTCGCTTGGAGGCGAGCACCTAATATATCCTGGCTTACAGGGAGAATGCCCATGCCTCGACAGGTTCGTGCTGTTGTCGTCGATCCCGCCGCGCCGGGGAGGCTTGCAATCAAGCCGGTTGAATTGCGCGATCCCGATCGTGACGAGACGGTGGTGCGAGTGAGCGCAATCTCGCTCAACCGCGGTGAGACGCGGCGCGCCGTGCAGCAGGCTCAGCTGGGATGGCGGCCCGGCTGGGATTTTGTCGGCGTGACGGAGACTGCGGCGGCGGATGGCAGCGGGCCCAAACCCGAAACGCGCGTGGTCGGCATTCTGCCATCAGGCGCATGGGCCGAGCGGGTCAATTGCCGCACCCATGCGGTCGCCGCATTGCCCGATGCGGTCGGGGATGCCGAAGCGGCGACGTTGCCGGTAGCGGGCCTCACCGCATTACACGCGCTGCGCCAAGGTGGACTGTTGCTCGGGCGCAAGGTGCTGGTCGACGGCGCCTCGGGTGGGGTCGGGCATCTTGCCTGCCAGCTCGCCGTGGCGGCCGGCGCCCAGGTCTGGGGCCATGTGCGCCGGGAGGAATATCGCGCCGCTGTTGCAGAATGGTGCGGCGAGCGGGTGGTACTCAGTCGAGAACTCGCCGCCGCCAAGCCATATGGGCCGTTCTGGCTGATCTTGGACTCGCTTGGCGGCTCCGCCCTTGCTGCGGCACTCGGCATGCTCCAGCCGGGCGGCACTTGCGTGACATTCGGGGTATCCGACGCTGCTCAGGCGACCTTCGAAAGCCGTGATTTTTTTGCGACTGGCGGGTCGCGGCTCTATGGGCTCACCCTGTTTCACGAATTGATGAGTGTCGAGCGGGCCGGCATCGGCTTGGCACTGCTCGCGGATCTGATCGCAGCAAAGAAGTTGCGGCCGCAAATTGCGGTCGAGGCGCCATGGAGCGAGATCGGCACGGTCGCCCGTCGGCTGATCGATCGCGAGTTCACTGGCAAGGCGGTCCTGCACGTTCGTTGAGGTTCATCAAAACAACTCGGAGCCTAAGTTTCGGGCGCACCCCAAGAGGCAGTGATCGACGTCCGGTTCTCACCTGTGGTTCAGCGCTTCAAAATCGCGATGCTCGACCCGAAGAGCCCATCCGAGTCCGCCCGTCCCGCAGTTTGCATCCTTCCCTTTCTGCCTTCGGATCTGCGTGCGGCTAAACGAACCGGTGATCGCCAGCTCCAATACCGAGCACTGTGAAAATCTGCGACAGATACCTGGAGCATCTGGCGCGTTAAGCCGCGTGCGGGAGGCGGGACCGCCGCGCACGAAGGAGTTTGTTTCGGCCCGCTTCGCCTCGAACTGGTCCGTCAGGCTGCTTAGGCCGTAGCCGTGCCCACTGACCCCGGGGCTCTCGCCAGCCGCTATTCATGCCCGAGGATAAGCACCGCCGCCGCGATTAGCCGTCGCACGTCGTCCTCCGACCCGGCGGTGATACGCAGATAGGGCGCCGTGCGCGGCTTGTTGAAGTGCCGCACCAGCACCGCATGTTCGCGCAACGCCGCTGCGAATTCCGGCCCGCCCCGCGCCGGATGCCTGGCGAAGACGAAATTCGCGCTCGAGGGCAGAACAACAAAGCCAAGCCCGATCAGCTCCCGCGTCATCGCCTCGCGTCCTGCGACGACCCTCGCGCAGCTCTCGCGGAAGTAGGCGTCGTCGTGAACCGAAGCCGTCGCGCCCGCCTGGGCGACGCGGCCGAGCGGGTAGGAATTGAAGCTGTCTTTCACACGGCGCAGCGCCTCGATCAGCCCCACGCCGCCGAGAGCGTAGCCGACGCGCAACCCGGCCAGAGCGCGCGACTTCGACATGGTCTGCACGACCAGCAGGTTCGGATGATCGGCGATGAGTGGAACCGCGCTCTCGCCACCGAAATCGACATAGGCCTCGTCGATCACCACCGGGATATCGGGATGATCTTCGAGCAGTCGGGCGATTTCCGCGCGCGGCAGCGCGACGCCGGTCGGCGCGTTGGGATTGGCGATCACGATCGAGCCCGCCTCGCGCCGATAATCCTCGACCCTGACGCGCATTTCGTCGTCCAACGGCACAGTCTCGCAGGCGAGGCCGAACAATTGCGCCCACACGGGATAAAAGTTGTAGGTGACGTCCGGAAAAAGCAGCGGCTTCGGCTGTTTCAAGAGCGCGACGAATGTATGCGCGAGCACTTCGTCCGAACCATTGCCGACGAAGATCTGTTCGGGCTTCACGCCGTGACGGTCGGCGAGCGCCTCGCGCAGCTCCTGCGCCTCAGGATCGGGATAAAGCCGCAGGGTGTCCACCGCTGCGGCTCGCATCGCTTCCAGCGCGAGCGGCGAAGGGCCGAACGGGCTTTCGTTGGTGTTGAGCTTCACCAGATTGGCGATGCGCGGCTGCTCGCCGGGCACATATGGCGAAAGCTCACGCGCGATCCTGCTCCAGAACGCCTTCATTTTAGGAGTATAGGCAAGTTATGAATTATTGGATATTCACTCATTTCAGCACGAGTATTTATGTATCCCTATTTCGCCATGGGCCCTCTTCGATCTCCAGGCGGGCAAGGTCGCCGGCGGCAGCGAATGTAGATCGTTGCCTCAACCCGGGCCAAAGCCGCTATCCCGCCGGCGCGTCTTGTGCGCCAAATGCTGGCCGCACGGTGCGGACCTGATCAGTAGAGCAGAATGGTTCTTAAGTCACGATAACCCACAAGCCTCTGTGTTACAGGCAGGAAGACCTCTGAGTGACGCCGTCATTGCCACCCTCCCGCGGTGCACAAGAGACAGGGCATTAACGGGCGGCGAGGCGGCGCCCCTCGACCAGCCCTGGCGTGCTTCTCACCGGAGCGGTCATGATGATGCGAAAGCCTTGCTCAAGGCGCATCGCCACGTCATCAGCCGTGGCTCCCGTCGCACAGGGGACGCCGAACTCTTTGCAGGCGGCCAGGACGCGCAGCAGATTTTCTTGCACGGCTGGATGGCTGGCTTGGCCCCGCAATCCCATCGACACCGACATGTCCCCGGGACCTGCCCAGATGGCGCCGATGCCCCTCACCTGACGCAAAATGTCGCGTATGTTCTGCACCCCTTCTGCTTCTTCGATGATGCCCATCAGTAAGATATTGCCCTCAGGATCCAGGGGCCAGAGGTCGGCGGCGTCATAGTATTCCTGCGGGGTCAGGCCCCAGTATCGGGAGGCGATGCGATTGCCCCAACCGCGCTCCCCAGCCGGTGCAAAGTCTTGCACCCCCGGCACCTGGGGATACCGTGCCGCCGCGACTGCGGCTTGGGCGTCCTCCACTGTGCTCAGGTGGGGCAACACCAGACCATACACGCCGGTGTCCAGCGCCTGCTTGATCACCCACTGGTTGCGCTCGCGGGCGTTCGGAGGAATCCGGACCATCGGCACCACGTCGGGTTGCAGGTTGCCCTTCTCGGCAATCCTTTTACGGTTCAGCAGCACTTGCAGGGAGGTACGCAGGGTGGTGAAGCTAAAACCCTCGTGTTCCATTTCAATGATGACCGCGTCGTAGTCGGCATCAGCAATGTAGGTCAGGTCCTCCAGACTGCCGTTAGGGACCGTGCTGGTGCTGAAAACCGGCTTGCCGTGCTCGAGGAGGTCGATGATCTTGTTGTAGCGCATCTTCTCGGCCATGTTTTTCCCCTTCCAGTTTTCGGCTTGGCTGCTGGCCTCTCCCTCTACCCTTCGCTCTCCCTGCCGTAGGCCCTTGCTGGTGTGATGCACACCTTGGCCTATCAATCGCTTCCAACGAGCATGAGCGTCCCGGTTTTCGGGATGAAATCATTATCCGCCGCCATCGGGTACACGACCCACGGGAGGAGGCTAATCCGCTAACGGCACGATAGCGGTCAGGCGGTCCCCACCGACGCTCCGGCTGGTGTGCCCTTGTCCCGTAAGGTCTTCGAACAGGACGGCGTCTCCAGGGCCGAACCGCCGGGTGGTCCCATCGCCGATCACGACCTCCATCTGGCCTCCGGAGAGGAAAATGGCGTACTGGCGGCGCGGCGCATTGTGCCAATCGCTGAAACGGCCGTTGGGCGAACGCGTGAAGGTGATGCTGCTGGCGGCCTGCTCGATTGACCTCTCCATGTCAGGTGGGAGCAGGTCCAGGTCCTCAAAGTGTGACTGACCATCCGTGCCGGTATGACATCTGACAAACGCCATGGGCATTCCTCCTGGGGTCCCAGTGAAGGCAGCGAAGTCCACAGGGCCTTGCCCCGCTATTGTCGCGCGGATTGCCCAGGTACACAACGGCCAGCACACCTCCGGGGGCATGCCCGGCAGTGTGGCTCCCGGCGGCCGCACTGCAACTCATACGGAAAGTACTCTTTATCTGAGACGGACGCGCAGCGGTCGGCGAATGACGCAAACGGGGCATTTTTTCGCATTCGTTGATCGCGCGAGTGGCGGCAGGTCTGCGCGCAAGCGGTCGTTCGGGGACTAGCGGTCGTCTGTGCGTCTGACGTAACCGGCAAGGCTGTTGTCGATCTTCATCACGCGGGAAAGTCTGCCGCCCGGATGATGAGGAATTGGAACGCCAACATGTCGCGCTTTCTCTCTCGTCGTTATAAGTGAGCCGTGAACATTCTAGTGTTCAGTGCAGGCACCGTTGGCAGTCTTTACGCTGGCCGCCTCGCGGCAGCGGGGCAGGACGTCGCGCTGCTGGCCCGCGGAGCCCGACTAGCGCAACTTCGGCGGGAGGGATTGACGCTCGTCGACGAGGCTTCGGGCGAGGAAACAAGCCCGCGGCTGCGGATTGTAGAAGAGTACCTGCCGGACGACATCTACGACCTGGTCATCGTCGCGACGCGTGCGGATCAAATAGCGGAAGTCCTGCCCATGCTTGCAGCGAACCGGCGCGTTTCTTGCGTCATATTCCTGCAGAACTGCGCATCGTCCGGCCAACCTGATAGCGGCGTTAGGACGCGAACGCGTGGTTTTGGGATTCCCTGGCGCGGGCGGTGCGCGTGAGGACGCACGGGTGCAATACCGGCTAATTCCGCAGCAGAAAACAACGTTAGGCGAAGTCAGCGGGCGTGTCACCCCCCGCCTTCATCGGATCGCTTCAGCTCTTCAGGCGGCGGAGTTCCCGGTGGCGCTTAGCCGTCGCATGGACGCGTGGCTGAAAACCCATGCCGTGTTCGTCACCGCGATTGCTGGGGCGATTTATCTTGCAGAGGGCACCTGCGCGAACGTCGCCTCGGGAGTGGACGGGGTGCCGCGCTTGGTCCGTGCAGTGCGACAGGGCTTCCACGCTCTGCGCGCCGCGGGCGTGTTCATCGAGCCGCGCAAGCTTGCCATCTTGTTCCTCTGGTTACCATTTGCGGTCCCCGTCATCTACTGGCGGCGCTACCTCGCGCAGCAAGAGGCGGAGCTGATTTTCGCACAACATGTCCGCTCTGCCGCTGGTGAGATGCGGGAACTAGTTCTCCAAATCCAGCCGCAGCTGCGCAGTACGGGCTGCTCCATGCCCGATCTCAACGATCTCTGGTGTGCAGTAGAGAAGGCGGCTTCAACAAATAAATCGACTTAACTAAAAGCGTGACTGTTCGTGCAACGGTAAAGAGTTATATGGCTCTCTACCGCGTTCACTCACTTCGTGGATCACAGCGACAACATTATACTCGACTGACTGGGCAAAGCAAGGCGCCGCTTTCAACCATCGCTTATCATGCGATCCGTTGGCGGTCCGAGTGCGCGCACCGCGTCGCGAACCGCGGAGTCGCGACACCCGGCCAGTAGACTTATCGCTCAAGATCACGGAACCGCCGGCGCCACGCCGAACAACCACGGATGAGCCAGCAAGATCACGATCCAGGCAACCACCGCAATGGCCGGCATCAGCCAACCGAGTTCGCCGGCTACGAATCGGTTGCGCCCTTGCGCGATTGCGACGAACGGCACAATCGATGTCGCGCCCGACACCGCCTGCCAGGTCTCCACGTCGCGGCGCGCCAGCTTGGCGTCGATCGACGGCATACCAGCCAGCGCAGTCACGAGAAAAGCCCCAAAGAAGACGATTGCCGCGGTATCACCGTTGCCAATGACGTGCACGGCAGCCCAGATTGCGAACGACCACAGCATCGGATGCCGTGTCACCCTAATGACGCCGCGTGGCGACTGAGCGCCGCCCTCGCTCGGGCCGATCATCGTCGGGTTCGGCCCGCTGACAGAAGCGACAAACAAGACGAACGCCGGGAGCATGGCGAGAACCAGCAACCAACGCAGCCAATCGGGCGCAACCCACAACAAAGTGCTCGGCGCCGCATGCCACGCCCACACAAGAAACACCAGCGCCGCGATCGACAGCAGTGAAAAGACGCCACGGAACGGCCCTTCGCCGATACGCTGCACCACCGCATCGCGCAACCTTGTTCCGGCGAGGCCGAGATGAATAGCGATCCATATCAGGGCGGCGATGATCAGAAGAGGCATGGCGTGATCATACACCAAGCCGTTGCATGACCACCTCGGAGTGTCTCGCGACCCCCGTCGTCCACGCCGAGACCAAGCAGATGGTGAAGGCGCTGAAAGCAGCGCGGCGCTTCAGCGACCTATGCGCCATCTCTGACGAAGTAGCCTGATATAAAACTGCCGGGCAACGATCGCGTGTGCTTTGATGTGCATCAACCGCATACCGATTGGGCTGTGGGCAGGCAGGGGCCGCCATGAAACGAGTAAAGCGTATGGCAGCGCTCGCAGCTGCTCTGGTCGTGACGTCCGCCGGCGTACGCGCACAGGAGAGCGATGTGGCGGCCGGGCATGCCTTCGCACGCAACGCATGCCAACCTTGCCATGCTGTCGAGGCCGAGCAGCGCACGCCAAGGAGGATCGTGATCGGGCCGGCGTTTCGCGATGTCGCAAACACCTCGGGAATCACGGCAACCGCTATCCGCGTCTTCCTAAGGACCTCGCACCCGAAAATGCCGAACCTAATCCTGACACCGGAAGAGACGGAGGATGTGATCGCCTACATCCTAAGCCTGCGCGTTCCTCGCTGAGGAGACCTGGCCTATCGCGTCTGATGGCAAGGGTGCAACGGTCGGCGCTGACTTTGCCAGCTCGACGACCAAGATCGGAAACCGGTGGCGCCTGGTCCCAGGCATTCCGGGCTAGTTCGCCGCAGCCAAGGTCTGGTATCGACCTATCCTCCCTGCCACTGGCAGAGGTCTGCTGTGGGGCGATTGTGTTGAAGAACGGCGTGGCGGCTGCGGTATAATCTCACATCACGACGGCTGGGGGGCAGTCGATGATGGGGAGCGGCAAGTCCAGCAGGACGCGCTGTTTTACGAGTTTTCGCTGGAACGGCATGTGCCGGAAACACACCTGCTGCGGTCGATTGATCGGTTTGTCGAACTCGACGGGCTGAGGCGGGAGCTGGCGCCGTTCTACAGCGAGATGGGGCGGCCTTCGATCGATCCGGAGCTGCTGATCCGGATGCTGATCGTCGGCTACTGCTTCGGCATCCGCTCTGAGCGGCGGCTGTGCGAGGAGGTTCACCTCAACCTGGCGTACCGCTGGTTTTGTGGATTGGGCCTCGACGGCGCGGTGCCCGATCATTCGACCTTCTCGAAGAACCGGCATGGCCGCTTTCGCGACAGCGACCTGCTGCGCCGGCTGTTCGAGACGGTGCTGCAGCGCTGTATCGACGAGGGCCTGGTCGGCGGCGAAGGCTTTGCCGTCGATGCCAGCTTGATCGCGGCCGACGCCGGCGACCGCACCCGGGTCGAGGGTGCCGCGGGTCTGCCGCCGGAGGTGGCGAGCCGTGCGGTCAAGGAATACCTCGCCGTCCTCGACGATGCCGCGTTCGGTGCGGCGAGCGAGGTGACGCCGAAGTTCATTGCCCCGGCTGACCCGGCGGCGCGGTGGACTGCGGCGCATCGCGGACCGGCCTTCTTCGCCTATTCGACCAACTACCTGGTCGATGTCGACAACGCGATCATCGTCGATGTCGAAGCGACGACGGCGATCCGTCAGGCCGAGGTGCTGGCGGCCAAGCGTATGGTCGAGCGCTCGATGGAGCACTTCGATCTATATCCCGAGCGCCTGATCGGCGACACCGCCTACGGCTCGGCCGAGATGCTGGACTGGCTCGTGCATGATCGCGGGATCGAGCCGCACATCCCGGTTTACGACAAATCGCAGCGCAGCGACGGCACCTTCTCGCGCGATGATTTCAGCTACGATCAGGCCAGTGACACCTACCGTTGTCCGGCCGCAAAGACCCTCCGGCGCTATCGCCGACCGTTCACGGTGCCGCGAAGCGGCCCGATCAAGAACAACGCGGTTCGCTATCGTGCCAGCAAGCATGACTGCGACGCGTGCCCCTTCAAACCGCGCTGCTGCCCGAACACTCCAGCCCGCAACGTGCCCCGATCAATCTACGAGGGGGCGCGTGACCTGGCCCGCGACATTGCAAAAACCAAGGCCTACCAGGCCTCGCGCTGCCAGCGAAAAAAGGTCGAGATGCTGTTCGCCCACCTCAAACGCGTTCTGAAACTGGATCGGCTCCGATTACGCGGGCCGAATGGCGCCCGTGACGAATTCCACCTCGCTGCTACCGCCCAAAACCTCCGCAAGCTCGCCAAGCTGATCCCGACGCCGTCGCCGATCGCCGCGACCTGAGGCGCCGCGGCGCTCACCGGCGAGGCCGCCACCCCCCGATCCCCCCGCCGCGATTATTTCAAACCAGACTTCTTCAACGGTATCGGGCATGAAGACCAGTTCCCGTCGCCCAGGCCAAGCGCCCGCTGTGGGTTCAGTAGAAAGACCTTCGCTGGAACGCGCGGCAACAAGGAAGATGCGCCGATTTCGGTCGTTCACCGGACCCGCAAACCAAACCACGAGGTCCGACATTCAAGAGACATTTTGTGACCGCGCAAAGGATCGTCGAGTTGCGGATGAAACGTTCATCCGCACCGACGGCCGGCTCAGATCAACTCGTCGACCAGCGCCTTTGCCGCTGTGAGATCGGGGGTGGCGAAGCCCTCGGTGAACCAGCTATAGACCGGGGCGAGCAGGTCGCGGGATTCGGCGCGGCGACCCTTGTCGCGCCACAGTCGGGCAAGGCTCGCGGCGGCGCGCAACTCCCACAGCTTGGCTTCCTGCTCTCGGGCGATGCCGAGGGCTTTGCGATACAGCTCCTCGGCGGCTTCGGGATGGCCTTGCCGCAGCAGCAGCCGGCCTCTCTGCCGATCGAGCTCCGCGGCGAACCAGCGCTCCCCCGTCCTTTCGACGAGCTGCAACGCCTGATCCAACCGGGCCGCGCCTTCTTCGATTTGACCTGCGATCTCACATGCCCCGGCCAGGAGGGCTATATACAAGGGCATCCACGCCGTGGCCCCAGTGACACAGTAAGCGGTCGAACCGGCACGCAGAAGGGACAGGCCCTCTGTCACATCGGCATTCTTGGCCTTGACCCACCCAAGAAAGATCGCTCCCGTTGCACGATAGAAAGGGAAACCCTGATCGGTCGCGACTGCAATCAAACCCTCCGCCCGCTGCTCCAAGCCTATGTCGTCGCCGATGATCGATAGCAGAAGGGCGTCCATCCCCAAGCTCATGGCCAAAGTCGGCGGATGAGGCAGTCTCCGCGCATCGGCAATTGCCTTGTTGCTCTGAGCCAATGCCTGGTCGGGAAAGCCGAGACAAAAGAGGACGACTGCCAAAGCCGCCTGTGCTGCCAACTGCGGGTGGATTCCGGTCTGACGCACGAGCGAGTGATGGGAGTTCGGATCGTAAAGTGCCAGCACCGTTTCGAGGTGCGATCGGGACGAAGCAAAGCTGCCGGCAAACATCAGGTTTCGACCGGAGGAGTAATGACCCATTACGAGCCCGGCGGAATCGCTCCGTCGACGGCTCAGATGCAGCAAGTCCTCGGCGATAGACTGCGCCCGATCCAATTCGCCGCGATGCGCGTGATAGCGGGACTGCCCGCAGGGAACCTCAACGAACTCCATGGGGGAACCGAGCTGTTCCCACAACTCCCGCGCGCGAGCGTAGGCCTGGCCCGTCTCCGGCGCGGCCGAGCCTTTGACGACATTCAACACCGCGCCCAAAGCGCTGGAAAACTCGAGATCCTTTTGCCGGCGTTCGGGGATGTCGGGCAACAGCGCCAGCTGGTCCAGCCCCTTTTGAAATTGCGCAGCCGCTTCCGCCATCGCCGAGCGGGCGACGGACCGGTGACCGGCCTTGCCCCAAAGGACGACAGCCTTTTCGACCAGACCGGCCTCGGCGTAATGCTGCGCGAGAAGCTCGGGCTGGCTTTCTGTGATTTCTGGAGAATGGGTCTCGAGCGCTTCCGCGATCCGCGCATGCAATTGCTGCCGGGCATTGCGCAACAGGCTACCGTGCGCCGCGTCCTGCACCAGCGCGTGTTTGAAGCTGTAGATCGCGTCGGGCGGCGTGCCGCGCTGGAAGACCAGCTCGGAAGCGACGAACTGGCCAAGAGCCGCTTGCAGCTCGTCCTCGGGAAGGCGGGATACCGCGCGCATCAGCGCGTAGGAAAACTGGCGCCCGATCGCCGCGCCGAAATGCGCCACCATCCGCGCTGACCCCAGGCGGTCCAGCCGGGCCAACAGCGAGGCATGCAAGGTTGCAGGAATCGCAAGCGGCTGCAACGGGCGATCGAGCACGAAGCGATCGTTCTCCTCGCGCAACAAACCTCTCTCTAAGACGCTCTTGGTCAGTTCCTCGAGAAACAGCGGCACGCCGTCGGTGCGGTCGGCAATCTGGGCGACGACATCGTCGGGCAAGGTCTTGCCGCCGGCGATCTGCGTTATCAGAGCGGCGCGGTCTCGCCGGTCCAGACGGTTGAGAGCCAGTACGCCGACCTGCGGCTGGCCGGGCCAGGGCGGCTGAAACTCGGGGCGGAACGTCACGATCAGCAGCACCGGCAGGCTGCGGACATGCTCGACGGTCAGGTCGAGCAGCTCCTGCGAGGTGGGGTCGAGCCAATGCGCATCCTCCCAAACCGTAACCACCGGCTTCTCGCGCGCCAGACCCCCGAGCCGGCGGATCAACGCCTCCAGCGTCCTTTCCTTTTTCCGCTGCGGGCTGAGATTTGGCAGAGGGTGCCGCTCCGACGCCGGCAATGACATCAGATCGGCGAGGAACGCCACATCCTCGTCCGGCGATGCGTCGCGGGCCAGCAAGGCCTCGAGTTTCTCCAACTTTGACGCGGGAGGGTCGTCGCCCGCGAACCCAGCTGCCCGGCCGAGTTGGTCGATGATCGGGAACAGCGCGCTGTTCTGGTGATAAGGCGAGCAAAAATAGCGCAGGCGCAGATGCGGCTCGGCGTGCAAGCGTTCTTCCAATGCCGCGGTGATGCGCGACTTGCCGAGGCCCGCCTCGCCCGAGACCAAGATGATCTGGCCGTCGCCCGCCTTGGCGCGCGTCCACCGGCGCAGCAGCAGGTCGATCTCTTCGTCGCGGCCGACCAGCGGAGTCAATTTCGATCCGTGCAATGCCTCGAAGCGGCTCGCCACGACACTCTCACCCAGCACTCGCCAACGGCGTATTGGCTCGGTACCGCTGCCTGTGTCGACTGCGGCGAGGTCGCTGCAATCAAACAGATTGCCGATCAGACGCCAGGTGGTCGGCTCGATCGTCACGGTGTCCGGTTGCGCCGATAGCTGCAACCGCACCGCCAAGTCCGGGGCGTCGCCGACAATTCGGTGGTTCCCGACCTCACCGACAGCGGCGAGATCGCCAACGATGACCATTCCCGTCGCTACGCCGACCCGGCACCCCATCGGCGCGTTGGCACCGGGCCTCAGACCCCTGACCGCCGCACCCAATTCGAGCCCTGCCCGGATCGCCCGCTCGGCGTCGTGCTCGTGCGCCGCGGGATAGCCGAAAAGGACGAGAACGGTGTTTCCGAGACGGTTGGCGATGAACCCGCCGTGGCGACCGACAATCTCCGAGACGCAATGCTGAAAGGCGCCGATCGCCTCGAGCAAATCCTCGAGACCGCTTCCGTCGGCTCGCGCCGCGACGCCGATAGCTTCGCACGACATGGCGGTGATTTGCCGACGTTCGGCTTCATCGTGCTTCGCGCCACGCACCTCGCCGGCAAATGCCGGTTGAATCTGCGCCGCGACTTGGAGGCCAAGACGAGTTTCGCCGATCCCTGAGTCAGCGATCGGCGTGACCACCCAATCGGTCGCCACTTGGTCCGCCACCTCGGAGGGCGCGGCCCGTGGGCCGATCGGTTCCGATACACTCTCGGAGAGGTTCGTTGCAGGGCGGGCCGGAGTGGGAACGGCCGAGGGTGCAAGAACCTGTCGCGCGCCGACGCCTGATCCGACCTCGCGGATCTCGCCGGTGAATTGGTAGCCTCGGCCGGAAACCGTCTGGATCAGCTCGCGGTCCGCCCCGAGGGCCTTGCGTAGCGCCGAAATCTCGCTCGCCAGCCGGCTTTCCTCGACGATCCGGCCCGGCCAGATCCGGCTCAACAGCTCGTCTTTGCCGACCACGGCCCCCGGCGTCTCGATCAGCGCCAACAACAGGTCGAATGCGCGGCCGCCAAGCCTTACCGGCCGGCCCTCGGTCAGCAATTGGCGGCGATGCGGCAAAATGCTGAAGTGGCCAAATTCGATGCTCGCCGGCTGGTCAGACAGGCAAATCATGATTGGTCATCGTAAACCATATTTCCGGAGGAAATCATAAATTTTCGCGGGGCGCGGGCGCGGCCGCTGAGTCTTATCGGCCGGCCGTCGGCCAAGATTGCGAAACGGTCGAACTCCGCATCGCGGGGGGTTGGAAAGGGGACTACGGCGATGATTGCAATCTAGATTTTCAAAGAAAATCACAGATTTTCGGATTACCCCCCGCATCTGGGGCCGCATACGTTGTCAATGCGGCCAACCCGGCCGCCGCGCCCAAGTAACCGCGGGAGCAGAACCGACTTTCGCAGTTTGTGATCTGGGCGTTCTACTGAACAGGAGATTAAGATGTCACTACGCAATGTCATCTACCGCAATGACGCTACTTATCCCTTGACAGACATTGTGGGTCTACCGTACACCGATGTCATCATTGGCTTTCTAGTTCCGGATGATAATTACAATCTGTACAAAGATGCAGATGGGTTCTACGATGGTTACGCAAGCGACATCCAGGCGCTAAAAAACGACGGCAAGAATGTTCTGATCTCGTTTGGGGGATCAAACTTTGCATCCTCAGCCTACCAATATTATGCCCAGAATTTGGGAGGACTGGTGCAACAGATATACAACGTTGTGACCACCTATGGCTTCAACGGAGTTGACATCGACTACGAAGACGATAGTGGATTTGACCAGCCCGGGCAATCGGCTAGTTACGATGGCGCCGGATTTCTAGTTGCACTGACGAACGGGCTTTACCAAGCACTGCCAGCGGGGCAAAACATCATCACCCATGCCCCAGCAACACCCTTTTGGGATCCACAAGGAGGTTATTACGCAGCAAACACCCAGATCGCCGCATATACCCAGATATGGCAGCAAGCAGGTAATCAGATTGCGTGGTTCAACAACCAATTCTACGACAACGGTGTTGATGACCCCGATGCCAAGGTAGCTGAGTATCAGGCTATTGCTGGCATTACAGGGCCACAAACACAGCTCCTTGGCGCTCTCGTTGGCGATCCAGCGGATTATACGAACGATACGGACACAGGGTACATTACACTTGACGATATGATCAACTATGTTGTCGCGCCACTGAAAGCCCAATACGGCTCTCAATTTGGTGGCGTCATGGGTTGGGAGTTTGCACAAGATGGCCCGCCAACGTACGGTACGTCTGGCGCTTGGGCGAACGGAATCGGAAACGCAGTCGCTGATCTTTTTGTCTTCTACCAGGGGAAGGGTGGCAGCGGAACGCTTTGGTACACGGTTTCCGGCGATAGCATAAACTGGAATCAACAACCGCCAGTTCCTAACCTAGGCATGTCGGCATCACCCTCGGCAGTACGTTGGCAGGATGGTATTGAGGTGTTCTTCCAGGGGGCCAATAACGACGGACAGCTTTGGCGCACGTTTTCCCCCGATGGCAACAACTGGGGCACAACGCAAACAAATGTGCAAGTTCAGGGTGTGGGTATGTCGGGCTCACCCTCGGCCGTCGTCTACAACGGCAGCCTTTATGTCTTCTACCAGGGGCTCAATAACAGTGGAGGGCTTTGGTACACGGTTTCCAGCGACAGCATAAACTGGGGCCAACAACCGCCAGTTCCGAACCTAGGTATGTCGGGCTCACCCTCCGCAGTACTCTGGCAGGGTGGTATTGAGGTTTTCTTCCAGGGGGCCAATAACGACGGACAGCTTTGGCGCACGTTTTCCCCCGATGGCAACAACTGGGGCACAACGCAAACAAATGTGCAAGTTATGGGTGTAGGTATGACGGGCTCACCCTCGGCGGTGGTCTACAACGGCAGCCTTTATGTCTTCTACCAGGGGCTCAATACCAGCGGAGGGCTTTGGTACGCGGTTTCCAGCGACAGCATAAACTGGACCCAATATGGACCAATCCCAAATCTAGGTATGTCGGGCTCACCCTCGGCAGTACTCTGGCAGGGTGGTATTGAGGTTTTCTTCCAGGGGGCCAATAACGACGGACAGCTTTGGCGCACGTTTTCCCCCGATGGCAACAACTGGGGCACAACGCAAACAAATGTGCAAGTTATGGGTGTAGGTATGACGGGCTCACCAAGTTGTGTAGTTCTTTAGCCCAGAACCCGGCGGAGTTGCGCGATAGGCATGGACAACTCAACAACTTCGCCGGGCAATCTCAACCCACCGCGCCGCCCAGAGCACATTGATCAGAGACCGCGCCATCCTGCCTCGTTCGCCGCAACCCTTCAGGGAAGGCGACCTAGCGCCCGCTGGGCAGTTAAGGCCTGATGTCTGTACTGGTGCAAGCTTTGGTTCTTGCACCAGTCCTGGACCTTGACGCAGCCGGACGCGTCCAGGACGTAGACCGCCGCCCTTTGCTCGCCACGCACGGCGGGCGGGGCCGGCGCTGAGAGCCAGGGCGATCTTTTTGCCGGTCCGTGAGGGCGGCTGCGGGCTGCCGGCGACCACACCTCGTCGGTGAATTCCGCGAGTAGGCGCTCGCGAGCTCGATGCAATACCCCGGATCTCCATTGCCCCCTCCTTCCCGACCATACGGCCCCCTCCGGTTGCGAGAGGACCACGCTAACCCTGGATCAGCTTTCAGTCGGCGGCCTGGGTCAGAGTTACAGCGGCGGCAACAAGCTCGCGGTCGGTGCTAAATCCTTTGCGCAGCGCGGCAGTCTTGTAGCTCACTGCCGGTCTCAACGACGATCCTGTTATCGCCAGGCGCCCCTCAAGAGCCCGTCCTCGCTGACACCGCCCGCGACCCCTCAGTCAGCGCTGTCAGCCCGTCGAAGGCGCCGCCGCCGAGCCTTATCGGCCGGCCGTCGGGCAAGACCCCAAAGCGGCCGAACTCTGCCATCGCGGGGCGGGTCGCGGAGGCCAATTACATGATCGCGATCGATATTTTCGAAGAAAATCACAGATTTTCAAAGCAGACGCGGCATCCGGGGCTGGGTAGCCTTGTCGGCGCCGGCAACCTGGCCGCTAGCCGCCGCGCTGCAACTGCCGGCGGACCCAAATCACCACTCGGCCGAAAGCCGGAGAGGAGTTGTCATGGCTAATCTTTATGTCTTCCACCAGGGGCAGGATAACGACGGACAGCTCTGGTACTCAGTGTTCGACGGCTCGAACTGGGCGACGGATACGCGAATTCAGCCCCTGGGTATGTCGGGCTCACCCGCAGCAGTCGACTGGGCCGGCGGCGTTACCGTCTTTCACCAAGGCTCTGACAACAACGGACAGCTTTGGTATTCGTATTCCCCCGGCGGCACCAACTGGGACACCGATACGCTGGTTCCGAACCTCGGCATGTCGGAGTCACCCTCGGCGCTCGTCTACAACGGCAATCTTTATGTCTTCCACCAGGGGTTCGGTGACAACGGACAGCTTTCGTATTCGGTTTTCGACGGCTCAAACTGGGGCGAAGATACGCTAATTCCGACCGTGAACATGTCGGGCTCGCCCGCCGCCGTCGCGTGGGCCGGTGGCGTTACCGTCTTTCACCAGGGGACCGGTGACGGACAATTGTGGTACACTTATTCCCCCGACGGCACGAACTGGGGCGGAGATACGCTGGTTCAGAACCTAGGTATGTCGGAATCGCCCTCGGCAGTCGTCTACAACGGCTTGCTTTATGTCTTCCACCAGGGCTCGGGTGACAACGGACAGCTTTGGTATTCGGCGTTCGACGGCGCAAACTGGGCCGAAGATACGCTAGTTCAGAACGTGAATATGGCCGGCTCACCCGCGGCCGTCGCCTGGGCCGGTGGCATTACTGTCTTCCACCAGGGAAACGGCGACGGTCAGCTTTCGTACACTTATTCCCCCGATGGCACTAACTGGGGCGAAGACACGCTGGTTCAGAACCTCGGTATGTCGTTCTCGCCAGGTTGTGTAACCGAGATACCAATCACATCAATTGACTACTCGATCTGGTCCTTGCAAGAGCCCAGTGGTTCAGGCACTTCTCCGACCACCATTTCCCCCAGCCAATTGGTAGCCGGCTATTCCGACGCGTACTTCTATATAGCGGCTGATGGCGGGCAGGCTTTCATGGATACCCAAACCGGTATCACCACCTCGGGGTCGATACATTGTCGAACCGAACTGCGCGAAGTGACTTCGAGTGGAGCGCAAGCCGCCTGGGCTCCGAGCGGTACCAACACTATGGACGTCACCGGTCAAGTGATGCTTGTGGGCGGTGGATTGAGTGGTGCGGTTACGGTAGGCCAAGTGTTCAATAGCAACGATTCCATTCCCTTGTGCGAATTGATGTATTCAGCCAGTGTTGGTGGGTTTGTCTTGCTGTATGAAGAAGCCAAGGGCGCGGGAACGACGGTCGACCTACAAACCCCTGCGGCTCTGAACACCCCGTATAGCTTCCAACTCTCGCTGACCAACGGTGTGCTAACGGTTTCGATCAATGGCACACAAGTCTATAGTCAGACACCAAGTGCGAACATTCTTTCTAAAGAGTTCTATTTCAAATGCGGTAATTACGATCAGACCACCAGCTCAGGTACGGTGACCACCACCCCGTACACCATTGTTGAGAATTACTCCATCGACGTCGTTCACGAGGCCGACGCGGTTTCCGTTTGATCGGGCGGGTGCCGCACGGACACTGGAAAACAACCACGTTTGTGACGGGTCTGCGCGTCGATACGGTGACCGCGCCGTTTGTCATCGACCGGGCGATGGATGGTGAGATCTTCCGCACCTACGTCGAGCGCTGCCTGGTCCCTGCGCTTTCACCCGGCGACATTGTCATCATGGATAATCTGCCTGCCCACAAAGTCGCCGGGGTGCGCGATGCGATCGAGGCGGCCGGCGCCAGGCTCTACCTGCCGCCCTATTCGCCCGACTTCAACCCGATCGAGATGCTCTTCGCCAAGCTGAAGACGCTGTTCCGCAAAGCCGCCGAGCGCAATCGCCTCGCTGTGGGCCACAATCGGCCGCCTGCTGGAGCGTGCCGCAATCGCCACTGCCCCAAGTGTCAGGGGGCGGCAGCGCAGGATTGGCTCGCAGCCCGCGAGGCTGATCTGCTGCCGGTCGGCTATTTCCATGTCGTCTTCACGCTGCCGGCCGAGATCGCCCCGATCGCCTACCAGAACAAGGCGGTCGTCTACGACCTTTTGTTCCGCACCGCCGCCGAGACATTGCTGACGATCGCCGCCGATCCCAAGCACCTCGGCGCGCGCATCGGCGCCACCGCCGTGCTCCACAGCTGGGGCTCGGCGATGACACACCACCCGCACGTCCACATGATTGTACCAGGCGGCGGGATATCGCTCGACGGTGTGCGCTGGGTGCGCTGCAGGCCCGCCTTTCTGCTGCCGGTGCGGGTGTTGTCCCGCCTGTTCCGCCGGCTCTTCCTGACCGCGCTGGCCGACGCCCAAGCGGCAGGCCGGCTGCGGTTCTTCGGCGCGATCGCGGACCTCTGTCGTCACGAGGCCTTCGCCGCGTATCTCGCGCCGCTGCGGCGAAAGAACTGGTTCGTCTACGCCAAGCCGCCCTTCGCCGGGCCGCAAGCGGTGCTCGCCTATCTCGCCCACTACACCCATCGCGTCGCCATCGCCAACAGCCGGCTCATGACGCTCGACGAGCGCGGCGTGACCTTCGGGTACAAGGATTACCGCCGCAACGGCCAGGCGCGGTACCGCACCATGACGCTCGCCGCCGGCGAGTTCATCCGGCGCTTCCTGCTCCACGTTCTGCCAAAGAGATTTCACCGCATCCGCCACTACGGGCTGCTCGCCAGCCCCGGCAGCAAAGCCAACATTGCGCGGGCCAGGGAGCTGATCGCCGCGGCTCTGCCGCCCGCCAATCCACCGCAGACGCGCGACACAGCCGAACCGCACGCCACCACCGATCATCGCCCGCCATGCCCGTGCTGCGGCGGCCGCATGATTATCGTCGAGGTCTTTGGGCGCGGCGGCGCACCGCGCGGGCCACCGTCCTCCGATGCACGGATCAGAATGTGAGGCGATGATTATCCTGGTCCTCGCCCGGCAGAACCCGTTCGCCGGAACATCTCGTTCCCGGCGCCGCGCCGGTTTTGTCCCGGTACCGGCAAGCGCTGGCACGACATCGTTGATCAGTCCCCAATCAGGCCCTCGACCACGTTGGCAGGGCCCGGGCCGCAATCATCGGCTGCTCTCAGCTCTCATCAACCTGCGCAAAATCATCCCCTACCAACGCCGCTGCCCGACCAATTCCCCATAGACGGCCAACTGCTCGCCGCTGTCCCGCGGGTTCGTTTTTCGGAGGCTTTCGGACGCCGGCCCTCGGCCCTTGCCCGGGTCGACTGCTCGCGCTGCGCCGGCATCCGGAACCCTAACCGCAAGCTGACCTTGGGGGCCAGGAAAACGGACACAACTTCAGTCGGACCGAATTGATACCAAACGGCTTAAGCCGAAGTGGCCATCCGCGCCTGCCTGACCTGCTCCAGCTCGGTCGCGCAATTAGACAACAAGCCCGTACCCCGATTGCGCCGGGGAAATCTCCGGAATAGAGTTAAACGAGAACGCGGCGGGCGAAGCCCGTAATTGGCCCGCGCCTCGGGAGGGAATACATCCATGGTCAAATTGCGCGTCAACGGCCAGGAGCACAGCTTCGACGGCGACCCCTCGATGCCGCTCCTGTGGTATTTGCGCGACGAACTCGGTCTGACTGGGACAAAGTTCGGCTGCGGGATGGCGCTGTGCGGTGCCTGCACAGTCCACGTCGACGGCCAGGCTACGCGCGCTTGCGTCACCGCAATCAGCGACACCGACGGCCGCGCCGTGGTGACGATCGAAGGCCTCGATCCAGATGGTAATCATCCGGTGCAGCGGGCTTGGCGCATCTTTAACGTACCGCAATGCGGCTACTGTCAGGCGGGGCAGATCATGCAGGCGGCAGCCTTGCTGGCGACCAGCAAGGACCCGTCCGAGAACGAAATCCTCAGCGTCATGAGCGGCAATATCTGCCGCTGCGGCTGCTATCAGCGCATCACCGCCGCGATTAAGGCGGCGGCGACGGGAGCATGACGATGACCGCCCTACACCTCGCCATCGAAAACGTCAGCCGCCGCGGCTTTCTGCGCGGCATGCTGGCCACCGGCGGGCTCGTCGTCGCAGCCGAGTTCCTGCCGACGCGGGCCGCTCTCGCCTATGCCACCGGTGCGGCCAAGTTCTCCGGCGGCGTCGTTTCTGATCCGCATGTCTTTGTCTCGATTGATCCGAGCGGCATCGTCACGATCATCGCTCACCGCGCCGAAATGGGAACCGGCTCGCGCACCAGCCTGCCGATGGTGGTCGCCGACGAGCTTGACGCCGATTGGGCGCGCGTTCGCGTCAAGCAATCGCCGGGCGACGAAAAGAAATATGGCAATCAGAACACCGACGGCTCACGCAGCCTGCGCCATTTCATCCAGCCGATGCGGCAATGCGGTGCCGCGGCGCGGCGTATGCTGGAAATGGCGGCGGCGGCGCAATGGAGCGTCGATGTCGCCGAGGTTCAGGCGCAAAACCACGAAGTCGTCCACAAGCCAAGCGGCCGTAAGCTCGGCTATGGCGATCTTGCCGCGGCGGCGAGCGCTTTGCCGACGCCCCCGCCCGACCAGATCAAACTGAAGGACCAGGCGGCCTTTCGCTATATCGGCAAGGGCAATGTACCGATCGTCGATCTGTTCGACATCACGACTGGCCGCGCCACCTACGGCATAGACGCCAGGCTGCCGGGCATGAAATATGCGGTCGTTGCGCGGGCACCGGTACTGGGTGCCAAACTCACCTCCTACGATGCGACCGCGACAATGAAAGTGCCGGGGGTCGAGAAGATCGTCGTCATCGACGGCACGCCCCCACCAGCGAAATTCCAGCCGGTCGGTGGGGTTGCGGTCGTCGCCGCTAATACCTGGGCGGCGATCAAGGGCCGCGAGGCGCTCGTCGTGCACTGGGACGACGGAGCGCACGGCACCTACGATTCCGCCGCCTACAAGGGGCAACTCCAAGAGACCGCCGGCAAGCCGGGCAAGATGGCCCGCAACGACGGCGACGCCGACCAGGCGCTCGCCACGGCGGCAAAGACAATTTCCGCCGAGTACTACGTTCCGGTCCTGGCGCACGCGCCGATGGAGCCGCCGACCGCCACTGCCCGCGTCGCCGACGGGAAGGCCGAGGTCTGGGCGCCGGTGCAGAGCCCGGGCGAAGTCCAGGATGAGCTCGTGCAAAAATTCGGGCTCAAGCGCGAGGACGTGATCGTCAACGTCTCGCTCTTGGGCGGCGGGTTTGGGCGCAAGTCGAAATGCGATTTTGTGCTCGAAGCCGCGTTGGTGTCGCGCGCGATGGGGGGCGCCCCGGTCAAGCTGCTGTGGACCCGCGACGACGATCTGCACAACGACTATTTTCACGCGGCCTCGTTCGAGAGTCTTGATGCTGGGATCGACGGCCAGGGCAAGGTCGTCGCCTGGCGGCATCGCGTCGTCGCACCGACGATCCGGTCGATCTTTGTCGCCGACCCAAAGCGCGAGCAGGCGGGTGAGCTCAGCATGGGCGTCATCGACGTTCCGTTTGCGATCCCCAACCTGCGCTGCGAAACCGGCGAAGCCGAAGCGCATTCCCGTCTCGGCTGGTTTCGATCGGTCCGCAACATCCCGCACGGTTTTGCAATCCAGTCCTTTGTCGCCGAGATCGCCCATGCCCTGGGCCGCGACCCCAAGGACATGCTGATCGAGCTGATCGGGCCGGCGCGCATCTTCGACCCGCGCAAATCGCAAGGAGCTGCCGACTGGACCAATTACGGCGAGCCGTTCGAGAGCTATCCGATCGACACCGGGCGGCTGCGGCGCGTCGTCGAGGTGGTTGCTGAGCAGGCAGGCTGGGGCAGGCAATTGCCGCCCGGGCACGGTCTGGGGATCGCCGCCCATCGCTCGTTTGTCAGCTACGTCGCGACCGTCGTCGAGGTCGCGGTAGACAACAAGGGCAAACTCACAGTGCCGCGCGTCGATACCGCGATCGACTGCGGTTTTGCTGCCAACCCCGAGCGCATCCGCTCGCAGATCGAAGGTGCGGCGGTGATGGGGCTCAGCATAGCCAAATACGGCGAGATCACGTTCAAGAACGGCCGCGCGCAGCAGAACAATTTCGACAGCTTCCAGGTTGCCCGCATCGACGAGTTGCCGGCGATCACGCATGTGCACATTATCCCGGCGACAATCGACGTGCCGTCGAGCGGGGTCGGCGAGCCGGGATTGCCGCCCTTCTCACCGGCACTGTGCAATGCGATCTTTGCCGCGACCGGCAAGCGCATTCGGCAGCTGCCGATCGGCGATCAGCTCGCGAGCTGAGCCCGAGGCGTATCGTCCGCCGCCATCGTTGGTCAGTCGATGACGGACCATTTCAGCAAGGCGTGCCGCTTCACCTGCAGGGTGCGCAATTGTGAAACGTGACGGGCATGACAATCGGCGCTACCGATGCGAGCCGAGCCGGCGTTCAACAATAGCAGCGGGCCTCGGTCTGCTGGCGGCGCCGCGTCTGGTGTTGGCCGAGGACGATCCAAAACGCGAGCGGCCGCAGGAAGGCGATGTGCTCGTAAAGATCGGCGCCGCCGATCCCGCGCCGTTGAAACCGGCTGATCTTCCACGCGGCGGACCGCAGATCTTGGCTTGGCCAATGCAACCGGCGACCAGCACGGTGCGCGACGGCTCGCGGCTTAACAGGGTGCTGCTGCTGAGGCTCGATCCCGCAGGATTCGATGCGACGACCCAAGCTAGAGCCGCTGACGGCGTCGTCGCGTATTCGGCGATTTGTCCTCACACCGGGTGCGAGGTGGCCAAGTGGCTCGCCGAGACGCAGCGGCTCGAATGTCCGTGTCATTTTTCGCAATATGATCCGAAAGCGGAAGCCGTGGTGGTGAGCGGGCCGTCGCCGCGGCCATTACCGGCATTGCCGCTCAAGGCTGTCGACGGGCGGCTTGTTGTCGCCAAGCCGTTCACTGGGCGCGTCGGTTTCCAGCAGACCTGACACCAACAACGCGAGTGACCAACAGAACCGGGGGAGAAATCTGCCATGTCCAACCGATACCGTCTTGTGCTCTCACTCGCCTCCGTCGCGCTGGGACTGCTGTTGGCGGGGGCCGCTGTGGCGCAGAAGCCGCTGCCGCCGCTGCCGCAACCGGAAACGCCAGCGCCGGTTCCGCCCATCCTGCAGAATTACGAGCCCGTGACTGCGCAACGGTTGACGCAGCCGGCGAAGGGCGATTGGCTGATGTATCGCCGGACCTATGACGGCTGGGGCTACAGCCCGTTGGTGCAGATCACGCCGGCCAATGTCAGGCGGTTGAAGATGGCCTGGACATTGCAGACCGGCCAGGTCGAAGGCCATGAGGCGCCTCCGATCTTCAACAGCGGAGTCATGTTTGTCGCGACACCCGGAAATCAGGTGCTGGCGATTGACGCCAAAGACGGCACCCTTCTGTGGCGCTACAAACGGCCGATCCCAGACGACATGCTGCTGCTCCATCCGACGAGCCGCGGGGTCGGTCTCTTTGGCGACAAAGTCTATTTCGCGGCGGCGGACGCCGTGCTGGTGGCGCTCGACGCGAAGACCGGCAAGGAGGCGTGGAAGACCAAGGTCGAGGACTACACCCACGGCTACTACATGACACTGTCGCCGCTGGTCGCCGACGGTAAGGTCATGGTCGGCTGTTCGGGTGGCGAACTCGGGATTCGCGGCTTCGTCGCGGCCTTCGACGCCGGGACCGGGAAGCCGCTGTGGAAAACATATACCGTGCCGGCGCCCGGCGAGCCGGGCAGCGAAACCTGGCCCAAAGGCGACCAGTGGAAGACGGGCGGCGGCCCGGTGTGGATCATGGGCAATTACGATCCCGCGACCAACATCGCCTATTGGGGCACCGGCAATGGCGGGCCGTGGATGGGCGATCAGCGGCCGGGCGACAACCTCTATACCTCGTCGGTTCTCGCACTCGACGTCGCCACCGGCGCCATCAGGGGTTATCACCAATACCACCCGAACGAATTCCTGGGATTGGGACGAGGTTTCGCCGCCGATTCTAGTCGACTACAGGCACGCCGGCAAAACCGTGAAGGGGCTCGTCGACGTCGCTCGCGACGGCTATCTGTGGGAACTCGCCCGCACACCCGACGGCACGATCGATTTCGTCGCGGGCGAACCGTTTGTGAAACAGAACGTGTTCAAGAGCCTCGATCCAAAGACCGGACGGCCGAACGTCGACCCGGTGCGCCAACCCGGGACCGGCAAAAAGGCCGATTTCTGCCCGTCCTTGTGGGGCGGCAAGGACTGGCCGCCGGTCGCCTACAGCCCCAAAACACGGCTGCTTTATATCCCGGCAAACGAAAACCTGTGTGGCACCTCGATCGGCGAAAAGGCGATTTATTCACCAGGCGAACGTTTCGTCGGTGCGACAACGACGCTCTATATCGCGCCGAATGCCGATCACATCGGCGAATTGCAGGCGTGGAATCTCGATACCGGGAAGAAGGTCTGGAGCCATCCTTTCGCCAATTCCCAACTCTGGGGGCCGGTACTGGCAACCGGCGGCGGGCTCGTCTTTATGGGCGGCACCAACGATCGGTATTTCCGCGCTTTCGATGCCTCGACCGGCAGAGTGTTGTGGCAGTTCCGCACCGGCTCGGGGGTGATCGGCGTCCCGATGTCGTTTCAGCTGGGCGGCAAGCAGTACATCGCGGTGCAATCCGGCTGGGGTGTCGATTCGGCGCGCATGGAGGCTCGATTGAACCTCCAGCGTCCGTACCAATTCCCCGACGTACCTCAGGGCGGCGCGGTCTGGCTGTTTGCGCTCGAATAGGTCTGCCCAGGCCCGTCAAGGCTAGCACTGGCTGATGTATAAAACGCCGCTTTCGAGCAAGGCTCTCTGGAACCTCCCACGCCCTGGTCAGGCGGCTTGTGGGAATTAGACTATTAGCGCATGGGTTACGAGCGGGACACCTGCTAGCGGCAACGCGGGAAGGCCCCTCCTGAGCCGATCCGGAACGTGTCGGTCAATTGCCGGAATGGGGCAAGAAGACCAGTTCACACTCTCAAGCGTGAACGCCCGTTGTGGGTCGGCTTGACTCCTTCACCTGTAGGCATCCGAACGGCCGCAATCGAGCGCAAACCCGATGTCAGCGGCAGCCGGTGCGAACCGCCGGGTAGGGTGGAAAAGAGGCATTCCTCATTCATCCGCCCCGTGGTGCCATGACTTGAAAGTGGTCATTTACCGCCTGAAGCTGTGTCGCCGACACAGTCGCGCGGTACGCCGGGTTTGTCGCCAAGAGCGCTGATCTATTTCGGCTATCCGAAGGCGAACGAGCAAGATACCGGCGGCGGTCTGGGCCGGAACTCGCCGTCATCGACCCGGTCGGGCGGCTCGCGCCGCCGAACGGCGCGGGTGCCGCACAGGAGCGCGGGGTCGTCGGGGAGATGCGGAACCTCGCCGCCCGGCGGCAAGCGCTGGCCCAGCCGGGTACGGGAAAACCGGCCAGTGCTGGGGAGATAAAGGGCGAAGCCGGACGGCGGTGTTCGGGGTGAATAGCCGATCCAATGACGCTGGTGATCAAGATCGAGGCAGCGCAGACCAACGATGTCCGCGCCACACGTCATTTCTCCGTCACCCCGGCTTGGCGCAGACCGGTAAAATAGGTGGTTTCGAGCAGGACCCGGGTTACCGGCACGGTAAAATCCTTGGCACTACCGGTCCGCTCCGCGGCGATGCTCGTGGGCGACCCGTTCCCACTTAATCTGCGGGCTTCAGCGAGTTCGGCGGCGGCGCGCGGCAAATCACCTTTGAGGCCATAGGCGGCGGCGAGCCAGGCGGGAACGAACGGATATGCCGAATTAGCGTTGTGCGCTTTTTCGAGCCACTGGATCGCCTCGTCGATCCGCGACTGCAGCAGCCTCGCCTGACCGATCCGGAAATACCAAACGCCGAGGAAGGGGTCGCGCGGGCTCAGACGGATAGCCTGCTCTTCGAGCGCCACTCCGTCGTCCATCAGCCCAAGATAGATCTTGCACCGACCAATATTGCCGATCGAGGAGAGCGCGTTGGGATTGTCGGCGAGCACGGTCTCGTATTCGGGGATCGCCGCTTCGCAATGGTGCTGCGCGCGTAGCAGCTGAGCTTTGGCAAAATGCGCAAGCGGGCTCGCGGGATCCTCCGCCAAGGCTTGCTCGACCAGCCCGTTTCCCCGTGCGATGTCGGCTTTAGCCACCCCGCTCATGTCGTCGAGCACCCGGCTGGCAAGCGCGATAGCCAGTCGGCTCTGCGCCTCGACAGAGCCGGGATCGAGCGTCAGCGCCTGCTCGAACTCGGCAATCGCCTCTGCAAAACTCTGACGCGACGCCGGCTTGTATATCGCGGCGCGTCCCCGGAAAACGTGGTCGAGTGCGTCAGGGTGCTGAGTTGGCCGGGCCGCTTCCGATGCGATCAGCGCCAGGTTGAGAGCGATCGCGATGCGCCCAGTGATCTCATTCTGCAAGGTGAACAGATCGCCGATGTCGCGGTCGAACCGTTCGGCCCAGAGATGCGTATCGGTCTCGGCATCGATCAGCTGAGCGTTGATGCGCACTCGATTGCTGGAGCGCTGAACGCTGCCTTCGAGCACATAGCGTACGGCGAGCTCGTGACCAATCCGTTTTGCATTGACCGGTTTTTCCTTATAGGTGAAGGCCGTATCGCGCGAGATCACCAGCATGTCGGCGAGTCGCGACAGGTCGGTTGTCAAATCCTCGGTGATGCCGTCGGCAAAATATTGCTGGCCGGGGTCGCCGCCGAGATTGGTAAACGGCAGGACGACGATTGATAAGTGCGGCACCGGGCGAGCGACTACGAACCACAGCGGCAGCAGGTTCCAGGCGGCGGTCACGGCGGCGGCGAGCACTAGAGCTCCGACGACCCCTGCCATGATGGCACGGCGGGTCCGGTAGCGCGATCGCGATTTCAGGGCGGGGTGAGCCGCATAATCCTGATCGCAAGGATGCAATGGTTGGACAGGTATCAGTTGTGCTGGGGGCCCTGCCCGAGTGACCGGCGCGACGAAACGATAACCGCGCCGAGGAATTGTTTGGATGCAGCTGGGCATCGCCTCGCCGTCGTCGAGAACCCGGCGAATCGCGGCAATCTGCATGTTCAGATTGTTGTCGCTGACGACCGCCTCCGGCCAGGCCGCGGCGATAATCTCGTCCCGCGAAACGAGATCCCCTGCACGCGCGATCAGCACGCCGAGAACATCGAGCGCCCGCGGACCGATCGGCACTGGGGTAAGGACGCCGTCTTCGCCGCATCGCAACAGGCTGCCGGCGCGCCGGTCGAGGCGAAACCCTTCAAATAGGAAGACGTCGTCGCGGTCGGCCATCGCCACGCCGGAATCTGTCACCGATAGTCGCTTCTTGCCAAGAATTGCGCGCAATTTAGAACTTTTTAGCGCCGCCCCATAGCGCACGTCCGGTCGCGCAAGGTTCGATCGACTCCGCTTCCCAAATCTTCACCGACGATTCCATTGACATGGATGTGACGGATCGCCCCGACCGACCGCTGCAGCAAATTTATCAAACGAGTGTGAGCTGGGTCACAGGCGGACGCCGCCCGACGCGCCATCATCTCTGCATCACAATGCGCCGGATGCGGTGATGGCCAAGCGTCAAAGGAACAAAACATCGACGGCGGCATCGCGCCAGCGGCGGCGGCTTTTCCGCGGCCCGGGACCGTGGCCGGACATGCCAGAGGCCTTGGCCGCGCTGGCGCGGGCCTGGACGGTGACGACGATCGCCACCGTCGTCTTCCTCGTGACGCTCGCCATCGCACCGATATGGGACGGTGCGATCTTTACGCAGGCGCTGCGCGATGCGTTGAGTGGCGATCCGCAGCTGATGCAGCCGGTCGACGAGGCTCCCGCCGACGACCCGGCACGTGTGTCTCGCCAATCGAGCACGGGGTTCACCCTCGTCCGAGCGCAATAAAGGGACATGTTCGATGCGGCTAAGCCTTTCCCTTTCGGGCCTCGCGTTAGTGACATTGATGGCCGGCCCCTCTACCTCGGTACTTGCCCAGAGCGCCCCGCCCACACTCACGGGGGCTAATGCCAACGCTCAGGAAATGCTTAAGCTGTTCCCGGACGGTGCCCGGAGCAGTCAAGCAGCACCGAGCCTGATTCCGAAACTGGAGATAGACCTAGACCCAAGAGGAGCGGTTGCGACCTTGCAACCGAGCGGGCCGACCCTTACTGCGAGTAACGCCTTTTTCCAAAACCTCGGAACCAACGGGCGCACCTGCTTCACCTGTCATCAGCCGCAGGACGGGTGGACGATCAGCGCAAAGCACGTGCGCGATCGTTTTGCAGCGGACAACAACGACCCGCTCTTTCGCTTGGTCGACGGTGCCACCTGTCCGTCGGACGATGTCTCGACGCCGCAGGCGATGCGGACGGCGTACGGCCTGCTGCTGGACAAGGGCCTGATCCGGATCGGGCTACCCCTGCCATCGGCAGCGCAGTTTCAGATCCTGAGCGTCAGCGATCCTTATGGCTGCAACACCGACCCGTTGACCGGGCTAACCAGCGCTACGACCGGAATCGTGTCGGTGTACCGCCGACCGTTGCCGGCAACTAATCTGGGGTTTTTGAGCACGATCATGTGGGACGGGCGCGAGCCGAACCTTTTTAGCCAGGCCGTCGACGCGACCCTTACCCACGCGCAAGCCGACGCAGCTCCCGGGGCGGCGCAGCAACAGCAGATCGTGACCTTCGAAGGCTGCACGCAGGCCGATACCCCGTCCTTGTGCGCCAATATTCCTGTCGGCTCCGGAGTATTCACCGCGCAAATCTTTGACAACGATGCCTTCTACCTGGACGCGGACGGTGCGAGCGGCGGCCCGGCAACTCTGTCTCAACAACTGGCGAACTTCTTTATTGGGATCAATGATCCGCTTGGCAACAATCCGACAGGAGCGCCCTTCACCCCGGATGTATTTGGCCTCTATGACGCATGGAGTAGCCTCGGCGGGGATTCCCCCAAAACCGCTGCTCGCGAGGCGATCGCACGCGGCGAGCAGGTCTTCAACACAGCGAAGATCAATATCACGGGAGTGGCAGGGCTGAACGACGTGCTCAAGCAACCCAGCATAGCCGGGTTCTGCGGGACCTGCCACGATACACCCTTCGCCGGCGATCACTCGGTAAAGGCGCCGCTGAACATCGGCATCGCCAACGCCGGTGCGAACAGCCCTCCCGCCTTGGACATCTCGGGGCTGCCAGTCTTCACCCTCTGGTGCACGTCGGGACCGTTGGCCGGACAGATTTTCGAGGTCACCGACCCCGGGCGCGCCCTGATCACCGGTCAATGTGCTGATATCGGCAAGCTGAAAGGGCCGATCTTGCGCGGGCTAGCGGCGCGCGCACCATACTTTCACAACGGTTCAGCCGCCACCTTGCAGGACGTCGTAGAGTTCTACGATCAGCGCTTCACAATCGGGCTGACGGACGAGGAGAAGGCCGATTTGGTTGCGTTTCTGAATTCGCTCTGACGATACTGGGAGGCTCTCGGCCGTGGACATCGGAAATTGGCCGCATGGAGTGAGTCCGGCGCGAATGGCTGCTTTCTGGCCGATCCGATCACCCACTGGCGAGGTCGTGAAGGTCGGGTTTGGGTCGACTCCAGCCGCTACATAGTGATCTCGTGAACGGCCGTTGACGGGCGCAAAAGTGACGGCCGTTAGATCACAATCCGCTCGACCTCATCGAGGCTAACCTCGTCACGCCGGCGATCGTAGAGCTGCGTCGTACGCGTCGAGGCATGGTTCGCCATCGCCGCCGCCTTTTCGAGCGTGCCGCCGTTCTTGAGATAAGCGGTGATGCCGGTTGCCCGGAAGCTGTGATTGCCGAGTTTAGTTTTAATGCCGGCGGCGGCCGCGCGCCGGCGGATCATCGCATAAGCGTTCGCCTGCGGCAGCACGGTGCGCGTGAGCTTGCCGGTACCGCGCCCGATCGTGCGGAACAGCGGCCCCTTGGGATCGTCGCGGAGGCCTGCGCCGTCGAGATAGCCAGTCAGATATTCCTCGAGGTTGTGGTGACAGGGCATCGCGTGCCGCTTGCCGCCCTTTTCGCGCAATCGCACCCAGAGGCGACGGTTCTGCGTGTACACATCCTCGACCGTCATGCCGAGCGCAGCACCAATGCGAGCGAAGGAATAGACCATCAGCCCGATCAGCGCGCGATCGCGCAGGCCGGCATGGGTCGAGACATCGATGCTGTCGAGGAGCGCCCGCGCCTCGGCGGGATCGAGCACCGGCGTTTGCCCGCAGGTCACGACGTGCCGTGGCCCGCGTACCGTGTGAGCCGGGTTGATCGGCACGACCTGGCCGTTGACCAGCCAATCGAACAGGTGCCGCAGCGCCGCGAGCCGTTGCTTGACGGAGGGCGCGGCCAGCTCGCGCGTACTCGCCTCGATCCAGGTGGCGACGTGCACCGGCTGCACGGCCACGATTGACGGCACCCCGGCAGCGGCGCACCAGGCCAGAAATTCCTCTGCGGCACGGGCGTAAGCCCGGCGCGTGTGCGGGTTGCGGATATTGGCCGCGAAAAATTCGAGGAAGCGCATGCCCGCGCGCTCGCCGGCGGCAGCAACGAGTTCGGGCAGCCGGCTTTGCGCCGAGATCGCCTGCAGCATGCTAGCGTTCATGACGTGGGCCCCTGCTGCGAGATGCGGAACAGCGGCGCGTGCCGTGCACCGTGGCGTGTCGGTTTGAGGAGTTCGATTTCGCCGACGTTTTTCAGGCCGCAGTGCAGGAGAACCTTTTGCGAGGCTGCATTCCTTGGATCGGTATAGGCACGGATCGTTTCCATGCCGAGGGTGCGGAACCCGTAGTCGACGACGGCCGCGACCGCTTCACGCCCATACCCGTTGCCCCAATGAGGCTGGCCCAACCAATAGCCGAGCGAGGGTTCGTCACTTTCGTCGCCGGTGCTGCCATCGAGGCCCGCGCCGCCGATGAGGCGGTCGGTCACCTTCAATGCAATGGCAAAGCGCCGCGGACGACCGGTTGCATGGTCTTGCCGCACGAGGGCGATCCAGTTTCGTCCGTCGGCTTCGATGTAGGGATGCGGCACGGACGAGACCCAGCGAGCGACCTCCCAGTTGTCGATCAACGCGATTAGGTCGGCAAGATCATCATCGCGCAGCGATCGGAGTCGCAGCCGCGCGGTTTCGATGATGACCCCGGACGCCGAAGCGGCTCGTGGGTGATCGGTTGACGGTATCCTCAAGCTCCCCCTCCCCGCGCGCGTGCAGCACCCTCTTAGGGTATCCGATAAACGACATTATCACATATAAACGCAAGGTAGAGCTCGGAGTTACAAGGGCTCTCGCCGATCGTTCGGGCGGCCGAGGGCCGAGCTATTCGGCGGCTGCCGATTGCGGTTTGCGGCCACGCCGCGGCATGGCGGGTACGACCGCTTCGGGAGCCGGCGGCGGCGCGACGGCCTGCCGCGGTCTCCCGAGGCCCAGCTGCTTTGCCATCGTCGAACGCCGGTCCGAATAAGCCGGTGCGGTCAGCGGATGATCCGTCGCCAGTTTCCAGTGGGCCCGATACGCCGCCGGTTCGAGCCCATGAGCGTCGCGGAGATGCCGGCGCAACATCAGGCCACGAAACCGCATTCGAGGCAGACGACATGGTCGTGCTGCACCGATCGCCTAATCGGGACCGCCGGCACCCAGCGCGACCGGCTCAGGCGCGCTCTGGCCGAGGCCACTGAGAGTGCGGTGCAAGATAGAGCCCGACCACATCGCGCAATTTGGCGGCAAACGCCGGGTCCTGCGAGAAATCGCAAATCCAGGCGCTGGACCGCACCCAACCGGGCTTGCCGATGAAACGGGGCCGGGCCGGAACGGAATTTGAGGACATAGCCTTCGGGCTTATGGCATCGCCGTCGCCAGATCAGGCCGTGCCCACCGCGAAGACGACGACCCCATTGGCAGGAATGACAATTGAGGCCGATGCGGCAAAGTCATGCATGGGTCCACCGTTCGCCCAGATGCCGCCGCCGTTCCCGGCAACCTGGGGGTTCGGGAAGTTGTCGTAGAAGTCGCTGTTGAACACCTCACGCCAGAATCCGGGAATGGGGAAGCCTAGCTCATAGCCCCATTGGGTAGACTTACCGAGTGAACCAACAACGATTACATCCTGGCCCGAACCTTCGATCCATCGGTGGAAGGCGATGACTCGGTCGTAGTCTGATACGTAGTACGGGTGGACGTTGTCGCCTCGTATTGCAGGCTGGCTCATCCGCAACGCCAGGGCATCCTGGGAGAAGCGCAGATGGTTCACCATGGCGGAATCCGCGCCTTGGACACCCGCCCACCAGATTAGGTGCGACGTATCGGCCGGATCGTCATACCATTGCTTGTCTTCGAGGAACTCCTGTCCCATGAAGAGTTGCGGGATTCCGGGAGCTGTCAGCAGGATTGCGGTGGCGAACCTGCTTCGGCTGCGGGCGTACCAGGTCCGGCGGTTCTCCGAATCCGCCAGCCAGGGAATCCTTGGATCGTTCCCCACGTAGACGCGATCATGGTTCTCGATACAGGTCACGGCCTGCCATCCATGGCTAAAGCCAGACGGATAGAGCGAGTCCGAGATGCCGGACATCGAGACGGAAGCCGACGCTCCCGCGGAGGCTGCGCCAATGGCGCCGCGAATGGCAAGTCGCAGGGCGTCATGCTGCACCACGTCGAAACCTGCCCCGCCCTGGACGGCTGGCTCCAGCACCGGTCCCCAGCCTGTAGGGATATCCGGAAACTCTCCAGGCCAGAACTCGGCATTTTGCAGAATGCGCGGTTGAAGGGTGCGCAGCATGCCGGTCAGGTTGCGGCAGAACGCCCATCCGTTTGCCTGGTTGGTTGAAAGCAGGATGCTGACTTGGTCGTAGCGGAAGCCGTCAGCGTGGAACTCCGTGACGTAGTGGGCGGCATTGTCGAGCAACAACTGGCAGACATCGCCATTCCACATCGCGAAGGCCAAGCCTCCTGTGCCGCGGTCCTGGTCGGTGAAGTATAGGCTGTCGTTGTTATTGCCGACGTCCGGCACGCGGTCAAAGTAATAGACGCAGTTATCGTCGAGCGCGCCAGCCACTGTGAAGCCGCCCGCGTGGTTGTAGACGACGTCGAAGGTGACAGCGATGCCGTGGACATGGCAGAGGTCGACCAGCACCTTGAGCTGGTTCGGCGCGGGCAGGATGTCGGCCAGCGTTAAGGCCGCAAGACCCTTGCCGGTTAAGATCGCGTTCACGGCGGACAAGTGTGCTGGCAGATCCGCCTCCTGCGCGATGAAGGGAAAGTCGGGAGAGAACAGATCCGCCCCGCTGTAGCCTATGTTGGGATTGGCCTCCATTTCATCTACCGGCAGGGGTTGCAGGACATTGATGCCCAGGCGAGCCAAGTAGGGAACCTTGGCGGCCAAATCCAGGAAGGTGGAGACGGACCCTGTCAGGGAGGCCAGGTAGGTGCCGATATGGGCCTGGTAGACGACCATGTCCGAGAAATCGGGCGTCCGGAATCCGCTGTCATGCCAGGGATATGAGCTCGCAGCGTGCAGGATGCTGGCGCAGTTCGGGAAGTCGGTGGCCGGGCCGAGCTCCCTCGCGTAGGGATCGCGCTTGTAGCCGCTCGAGCCGGTACCTACGACCCAGAACCGATAGGTGTCGCCATCCGCCGCGCCTGCCTGGAAGCCCGTCCAGTAACCGCGAGGGTCGCTTTTTTCGAGCAACCGATCGGCGGTGACGCCAGTGTATGTTGTTCCACCGAACGTGCCGTGGAGGTAGACCGCGGTTGCTCGCGGTGCCCATACGCGAAACGCCGCACCGCCATCTATTAAGCTAGCACCTGTTGGCGTTGCGGCAGAAATATTCTGTTGTGACAGCATCGTTCCTCCCGTAGCGCTGGATCGGCGGTCGTACTCGGCACTTGCGTCCGCCAGGCCCATTCCCGCCACCGCGGGAAACCGCGGTGGCTGCGTTAAAAGCGAATAGCAAGCCTGCGCACCCAATAGTGGGCCTGCATAGGTAAGTCGGAACTCCATGGCGACCCTTCAGCGCGAGATCAGCGATCTGCCCGCCGGTTATTCTTGATGACATATTTTAAAGCTCCTTAGCCGGCGCGGACCGGCAGCAAATCGGCATGCGCCGATGACCCGCCGAATGTCTCAAACGGGTGCTGTCAGGACCTTCGCCCGGTCCAGCCGCTCAGCTGCCGCCACGGGATCGTCGATCCCGTCATTTCGCCCAAACAGGATGGCTTCCTCGAGGATGAGGGCGGCCATCTCCCAGATTTTACGGTCGGCACCCGGGCCGAACCTCTTTCGGAAGGAACGCGCGGCCGCCTGAGCCGCGGCGGCGCAGGGGGAACCGACGCGGAGATCGGGATGCAGACAACCGCGAAGCCCTTTGAGCGCCTGTTTCGCACATTCCAGGGGCAGCACGGCCTGCGCTTTCGCCAGCGCCGGAGAAACCTGTTCGAAAAGCTGCACCGCCCGGCACCTCGCGGCGAGCTTCGGCTTGCCCCAGACTTCGTCATACTCGGCCGCGACGATACGGCGAACGGTTTCGACGACGATGAACCGGGCCCGCTCCTCCTCGACCCAGGGAGCATCCGATGTGCCGGGAAGGCGGGTGATGAACGGCACGAGAAGCTCGTTGCGCACCCGGTGCATCATGAAATCGTTGAGGTAAATAGCATATTCTGACACCGGACGGGAAAAGCAATCCGGAAGGCACGAGACATTCCTGATCTCCCGGTATTGGAAACCGGCGGCAATCACGGCGGCCTCGTTTACGCAGATATTTCCGCCCTTGTTCGGCTGCTTGTGCGATCCGCGCGCCAGGCGAAAATTGGCGAGCTGCTGAAAATCGAACGGCATCGACGGCTCCACAGCTGGACGGAACAGACCGGCTGACTTCAATCCGACATCAATCGGAATGCCCGGCCGACATCATCGGAACGCACCCAGATGGGCCAGAGGAGGGGCGCGGCGGCAGGACCCTCTAACTCATCGGTATAGTGGGCGGGATTGGTGGGCGGTATGACCGTCGCGCAACTCGCCATTGGGCCGAGATAACATACTCTATCGATAGTGCCGCTGTGACGGCCGACCCGAATGGCCGGTAAGGGGCCGCAACCCGCCGAATTTGCGCGTGGTAGCCCATCACTGGGGGCTAGGCCGATGAAGCGCCGTCGATGGCGATCTCCGCCCCGGTGATGTAGCTGCTCTCGTCGGAGAGCAGGAATGCCACCAGCTGTGCGACCTCCTCCGGCGTTCCGTAGCGGTGCATCGGCACCTGCTTCATCCGCTCCTCGCGCTGCTCGGGCGTGCGGAACGCGATCATGTCGGTGTCGATTGGACCGGGATGAACCGAGTTCACCCGGATTTTGCGGCTGCCGAGGTCGATCGCTGCCGACTTGGTCATGCCCCGCAGCGCCCATTTGGTCGCGGCATAGGCGAAGGACCCGGGCGAGCCCTTGAGACCGGCGACTGACGAGATATTCACGATGGACCCTCCGCCCGAGCGCTCCATCGCCGGCACTACCGCCTTCATGCCGAGGAAGCAGCCGTACTGGTTGATCTGAATGTGGCGCTGCCACAGGGCGTCGTCGGTCTCCATCAGCGCGGCCGGCTGGTAGATTCCGGCGTTGTTGACCAGGCCGTGCAAGCCGCCGAGCTTCTCGGCGGCTTCGACGGCGCGGGCCCAATCGGCTTCCGAGGTCACATCGTGCCGGACGAAGGACGCAGCCGGCCCAAGCTCGACAGCCAACGACTGGCCCTGATTGTCCAGCACGTCGCCGATCACCACCTTCGCACCCTGCGCTACCAGCAGGCGGGCCTCCGCGGCACCCTGGCCGCGCGCCCCGCCGCTCACGAGCACCACCTTGTTGTCGAAGCGTGCCATGTCCGCTCCCCCCGATTACCAAAGGAAAGTTTGGCAGATCGTACGGCCTGTTTGTCATTTTGAAGGAGCGGCGCGCCAGATAATTCTCAAATCCTGCGCCAGATAATTTTCAAAATGACAGCCATGCGGCGCGGCGACTTCCCGCCGATGTGTGATAATGCGCGCCAGGGGGGCCCGTCTCCGCCGGTCGGTTGAACCGGCGCTAAAGCTACTGTGGGAGGCATCGACGCCAGATGAACGCCATCAAAGACTCCATCAAGTCAGGAGGCGCGATAGTCATCGCCCTTTCAGGCCGACGGACGCGCCATCAACCGATGATCCCCAGCCGCCGGAATGCCGCCGAATTGCAGGAGCGGCTCCGGCTCCACCCCTTCGGAAAATACGCCGCGGCGGAACTCGCCGACACCCTTCATCCGCAAGCCCTCGAGAACGACTGCCTCTTCCACCTGGCCGAGCTGGTTATGGAGGAATGTCGCTGGCGGCGGATCGCCGTTCCGGCGCCGCGGCGCCTCGAACGCCTCTGTATTGGACCGACGCGCTGCGGGCGCTGCATCCCGATGAGCGGATCTACACATTTTGGAAATATTTCCGGAATGCCTTTGCCCGCAACGCCGGTTTGCGCATCGATCATCTGCTGCTGAGCCCATCCCTTACCGGCCACCTGATTGCCGCCGGGGTCGACCGCGATGTGCGGGCCCGCGAAAGGTCGAGCAATCACGCGCCGGTCTGGATCGAACTTGCGGACGCAAACACGGGATCACCGCGGCCGGCGCAGCGCCGGAGGAAGGCCTGATCAGGCTGCCGCTCCGTTCGATCGACATCGCGAAGGGGGCGGGCGAGATCGCGTTTTGCCGGGCAAGACACCTACCAGATCGCGCCGTTTTCTCCCATATAGAGCTTACCCCACAGACCCGACTGACCAACGAGGAGGAACGGAATGGCCCGCCGCAATCCGCCCCGCAAAGTCACGTATTTCGAACCGGTTCCGCCGCGCCTCCCGCGTAACACCGTCATCTAGTCAACCTTCGAGGTCGGTAGCCGCTTCCGCTGTACGATGCGGGTCGATTGCGGCCAGCTCGACCCCGGCGCGGTGATCCGGCCGGCACCCGGCGAGTGGCACCCGCGCATCCCGGAACGCCTCGACGATGAGGAGCTTGCGGATTGGCGCGCGGGCCGCAATGCGGTCTATCAGCTGGCGGCTCTGACGATCGGCGCGCGCCTCGCGGTCGCTGATGCATGACGGGCGGGGCTCTCGCGGCTCCGCCTTTCAGCCCTATCTTTCACTCGGTGCGCGATGACAAGGCCTCGGGTGGGTCGCCGAGCGGCTCCTTCTTTCGGCCGATAGCTGAGCGCGCTCGCGCCGAAGTTCCTCCATGCGGGCCCGGATCGCTCGAAAGTCGTCGGCGGCGCGCGGCCGGATGCGCTCGCGGTGCAGCTCCTCCATGCGGGAGCGGATCACCGGAAAATCGTCGGCGGCGCGCGGTGGGGACATGTTTCCTCCGGTTCTCGTGATCTTGTGTTGATTAGTCGGCCGCCGTGATCGGCTTCAATCAGAGACGGATCTTTGTTTTGACGTTGCCGACGCGCGGGCTAATCGGCCAGCAAATCTTGTCGTCGGCGGGGCAGGGCGCCAGCAGCGACTTCGACGTTATGGGGCACTATTTCCAATGTCAGCTATCTGCACCGGTTGGAGCAGCTCTGCGGCCTTGAGCTGGTCGTATTCGGCACGCACTGCTTCGGCGCCGTAAACGCGTTCCAGCCGGCGCACCGTGAAATGGCCGCGCGCTAGGCCGTGGTACTGCTCGATAAAGGCAAGGTTGACCGCGGCCCCGCCGACGGCGCCGATAACTGCCACTCTCTGGAACGTGAGCTTCTGAGAGACGACGGCGGTAAACCGGGCAACAATCGGCGCCAGAGCGCGATGCATCAGCGCGGAATTGCTGTGCGCGGCGCCTTTGCGTACAAGCGTATCGGCGGCCAGCGCCAAACCGCGGGCGAGCAATACCCGCAACGCGAAATAGCCGCCCTCGGCACCGTCCGGCGCAGCGATCCCGGTGTGCCCCAGCGCGAAGACTTCGAGACAGGCGAGCCGGGTGCGAGGATCGGCAAGGTCTTCGCCTTCTTCGCGGGCGATGACGGCGATCGTGCGCAGCATGATCGCGGTTGATACCGGCAACTCGACGGGCAGCGCGGCGAGGCCAAGGGCGCCGCCCACCGCTCCCGAAGCCGAGGCCAGTGCCGAATGCACGAGCCGTCCGGTGATGAACCGCTGGTCGCGCAGGCTGAACAGAGCGATGTCGAGCGCCCGCGTCAGGGCAGCCTCCGCCGCTTTGGCGACAATCGACGCGGCTGGGCCCGGCAATGCCCGCGCCACCCATTCTGCTGGCCGACCGGCGAGCGTCGTCATCTTGCCGGCGAACCCCGGCTCCTCAAGCCGCTTTATCGCCGCCGTCAGCGCAGCACGATCTACATCCGAGAAATCCATGCGCCTCTAGCTTGCCCCGACCGCCCCGCTAAGCAAGACATCGGCGCATCGTGGTCAACCGAGCACCGCTAAACATTCGAAAAAGCCTCTGCCCTGCCCGTTTGGATCCAACCGATGTTGCCTCTTCTGGGAATCGGCGCTGGTCCGCCCCAGGCGTATCGGTGCGATCGGCGTGATCGCGCCATGCGGGCAGGGACACCTCGAAAAACTCTCGGGCTTCCGTGCTGTCGGACAAAGGGGATCTGGCACTAGGCTTTTTTCGGCGACCAGCCATACGCCTTGGCGCAGGCGGCGCCCATCAGTACCGCCCGCTCGGTGTCGCTGAGGCGGTCAGTCTTCAGGAAGGGCTCCACGCCCTGCTCGTAGTTGACGACCGCAAACGCGCGCGTCCAGTCCGTGCCCCACAAGCAGCGCTCGAACCCCCAGGCGTCGAATATGCGGGCCAGCGGGTCCCAGATGTCCGGGAACGGATAGGGCTCCTTCGACAGCGTGCAGGCGCCGGTGATCTTGATCACCGCATTCTTGCGCTTGGCGAGTTCCACGACTTTCGGAAGATCGACCCAGGGCAGCGGCGGCGCCGGCGGTACGCTCGGCTGCTGGATGCCCATATGGTCGATGATGAACCGCGCGTCGGGGTGGCGGTCGCTGCCGGCGAAGCCGAACAGGAGAAGGCCAATCCGGCGCTGCGCCAGGCCCGTTCGGAGAAGCGGCGCGCCGGCCGCGGGGCGCTGCCGGAGCACCTGCCGCGGGTCGAAATCGTCATCGAACCGGAAGACACCGCCTGCCCGTGCTGCGGCGGCACGATGCATGTGATCGGCGAAGATCGCTCGCAGCGGCTCGACGTCATCCCCGCGCAATACCAGGTGATCGTCACCCGCCGGCCGAAATACGCCTGCCGCGCCTGCCAGGAAGCGGTGGTGCAGGCAGCGGCGCCGGCGCGGCTGATCGAAGGTGGCCTGCCGACCGAGCGGCTGGTCGCCCACGTCATAGGCCACGGAGCACTCGGCCATTATTTCTGCCCAATATCCCAGCGATTGCAACGCGCCGGGCGCCGTCGGACCCGTCAAAGCCCGCCGGCAGCTCGCCATGCCGCGCTGGGTTCGAAGCCTCTCCGTCCCGGCCATGCGCCGCTTCACGATCCCGCGCGAATTCGGGTCCAGGGATACCTTGGAGATACCTAGGCGCCGGCGACCTATGGGACGCTTCCCTCTAATCCCTTGAAAGTTATGGTGGGCGCGACTGGGATTGAACCAGTGACCCCTACGATGTCAACGTAGTGCTCTCCCGCTGAGCTACGCGCCCTCGCTGTATCCGGGAGGCGGGTGTGTAGCGAAAATGCTGGATCGAGGCAAGCGCGGGCGCGGTTCCACGGGAAAGGGTGCGGGATGGAGATGCCGGCAGGCTACGATTTAATCATCGAATGCGACCTGATCGCGATACTCTCGCCGGATAGAATTTGAGAGGCGGGCGATGCAGGGCCGAATAGTGCTGTTGTTGGCGGCGGCGCTGCTCATCGTCGGCGCGGGGTGGAGCGGGCTCCAGGCGGCGGGTTCCGGCAACTTAAGAAACGATCGTCTGTTGGCGGCTCCGGAGGCGCAGCGGGCGCAGGCGCTCGGCAACAGCTTCCACCGAGGCTGCGTTGGGGTTGAGGCTTTCCCGATGGGCGTTACCGCGAGCGGCCGTGCGAAGGGCTATGCCTATTGGAGTGTTCGCTGCAAGAGCGGGAAGAGCTACGTCGTCCAGATCCCGCCCAACGTCAAAAGTCCGATGATCGTAGCCGAATGCAGCGTGCTGAACGGCACCGGAAAGGAATGTTTCAAGAAGTTTTGAGCGCCGCCGGCCAGTTCACCAGCGCATCGGCGTGCGACAAACCGAATACCACAGACCGAGATTCTGATCCTTCCAGTGCGGATCCGCGCAGTTCTTCTGGACCATCGCGGCAGATTCGGTAGTATCCGCCGGCGCGACCGAAGTCGAGTCGGAGCATGCGCTCAGAAGAACGGCGATCAGAGCCGCGATTGCCAACCTCATCGGCGCGCCTCCGACACATCAAGACCAGACCGACCAGGGACGCCGCGTTCCGCCTGGTCCACGCCCGCGGCAGCGGCACAAACTTTTGGTCGGCGGTGCGGCAATTTCAAGGCAGTCGATCCCCACACGCCATCCTTCCGAAAGGGACGCTTTTGTGACGGCCGGTCAGGCGATGTAGAGTGACCCATCTGTCCCGAGGCCGGCTGAGTTGGCGGAGTGGAGCCTTATGAAGAACGACAACAGGCCGCGAAATTATCGCAAGGATACGTTGCTGACCCATCTCGGGCGCCATCCCGAGGCGCATAATGGCGCGGTCAATCCGCCGGTCTATCACGCCTCGACGATTCTCTCGGCGAATATGGCGGAGTGGGAGGCCAAGCGTGCGCCAGGGCAGCGCTTCGATGTGGTCCGCTACGGCCTGCTCGGCACGCCGACCACCTTTGCCCTCGAAGAGGCTGTGGCCGCGATCGAAGGCGGCTATCGCGCAATGCTGATGTCCTCGGGCCTCGCTGCGGTCACCGCACCGCTGCAGGCCTGCCTCAAATGCGGCGACCATGTGCTGATGGTCGATTCGGTCTACGGGCCAGCGCGCAATTTCTGCGAGAAGGTGCTGACCCGCTGCGGCGTCGCCACGACCTATTACGATCCGCTGATCGGCGAGGGCATCGCTCGGCTGATGCGTCCCAACACCAAGGTCGTCTATGTCGAATCGCCGGGTTCGCTGACCTTCGAGGTGCAGGATGTGCCGGCGATCGCCGAGGCGGCGCACGCCGCCGGCGCCAAGGTGCTGATGGACAACACCTGGGCCTCGCCGTGGCTGTTCCCGTCGTTCGAACGCGGCGTCGACGTGTCGATCCATGCCGCGACCAAATACATCGTCGGCCATTCCGACGTGATGCTGGGCGCGGTCATCACCACCGAGGAGATGTACCTGCCGGTGCGCACGATGGCGGCCGATCTCGGCCATTGCGCCGGGCCGGACGACGCCTATTACGCGTTGCGCGGCCTGCGCACCTTGAGCGTGCGGCTCGAACGGCACCAGAAGAACGCGCTCAAAGTCGCGCGCTGGCTGCAGACCCGGCCCGAGGTGTCGCGCGTGCTCTACCCGGCCCTGCCTGAAGACCCCGGCCATGCCTTGTGGAAACGCGATTTCCTGGGCGCCAGCGGGCTGTTCGGCGTGGTGCTGAAGCCGGCGCCCAAAGAAGCGGTCTATGCACTGATCGACGCCCTCGACCTGTTCGGCATCGGCGCCAGTTGGGGCGGGTTCGAGAGCCTGATCCAGCCGACCACGCCCGCGCGCATCCGCAGCGCGACGCGCTGGGAGCCCGAAGGTCCGACCCTGCGGCTTCATATCGGCCTCGAAGACCCACAAGACCTGATCGAAGACCTCGACCGCGGCTTCCACGCGCTGCGCAAAATCGCGGCGGCTTGACCAGCGTTGTGCTGCTAGCCGCCGGCGGAGGGATGAGTGCCGCTCTGATGCTGCGCTTCATGCTCGACACCGACATCTGCATCTATGTGATCAAGACCCCGCCAGCCGGGTTGCCGAATTGGACATAGATTCGGCCGTGTTATGAGCCCCAACCCGATTTCACTGGCCCTAGTCGTCATTCTCGCCGGCCTCGGCGCGCTTGCGATCCTGGCCGGATACGTCGTGCCGGGGGCAGTATTGATCGCCGCGGCCGTGATCGTGTTCACGGCACTCAAGATGGCGCAGCAATGGGAGCGGGCCGTCATCTTGCGAGCCGGGAAATTCCTCGCGGTCAGAGGTCCGGGGCTGTTCGGGATCGTCCCGATTCTCGACAACATCGCCGCGGTCATCGACACCCGCCTGCGCACCACCCAGTTCATCGCCGAGCGGACGCTGACCAGGGATACCGTGCCGGTCGATGTCGATGCGATTATCTTCTGGATCGTCGTCGATGCGAAACGCGCCGCGCTCGAAGTCGTCAGTTACAGCGAGGCGATCGCCTGGACCGCACAGACCTCGTTGCGCGAGAGGATCGGCGCTGCCGACCTCGCCACGCTGCTGTCGAACCGCAAAGCCATGGACGAAGACCTCCGCGACACCATCCATGCGAAAGCCGGAGATTGGGGAATAGAGGTCAGATCGGTTGAGATCCGCGATGTCAAGATCCCGGTTGCCCTGCAGGATGCAATGAGCCGCCAGGCTCAGGCCGAGCGGGAGCGCCAGGCTCGCGTCATTCTCGGCACTGCCGAGGCGGAGATTGCCCACAGTTTTGTCGAGGCTTCTCGGACCTATACGGACAACCCTGTCGCGCTCCATCTACGCGGCATGAACATGCTTTATGAGAGCGTCAAGGAACGCGGCAGCACGATTATCGTGCCCAGCAGCGCCATCGACAGCATGAACCTTGGCGGCGTCGCCGGCATTACTGCGCTGGCGCAGGCGAAGAAAGTTACGGCACCGCATGAGGGTCCCGAGACCCCACCAGGGCCGTGGTCGCCGCCCACCGCTTCGACCCCTAGCGCGAGCCTCGGATGCTCCCAAAGCCGAGGAAATCGAGGCAGCCTTGCAGGATATAGGCGGCGGCGACGCGGTCGACGATTTCGGATCGCCGTCGTGCGAGTCATGTCGGCAGCGATCATCTCGCGCTCAACGGCTGCGGTAGACAGCCGCTCGTCCCAGAATGCCACCGGCAGATCGCGCAGGGCCAAGAGGTTGCGGGCGAACTGGCGCACCGACTGGGTGCGCGGCCCGTCACCGCCGGCGAGGGTCAGCGGCAGGCCGACGACAAGGCCGCCGACCCTGTGGGTGTCGATCAATGCGAACAGCCGCGCCATGTCGTCGCGAAAGCGCCGCCGCCGGATCGTGTCGAGCGGGGTGGCGATGATGCAGGCGCGTGTCGGAGAGCGCGAAGCCGATCGTCTTGGTGCCGACATCGAGGCCCATCAGCCGTGCACCGGCCGGCACGGCCTCGCGCAGCGCCGCGGGGTCGGCTAGAATCATGACGGACAGTACCCTATTTTACGCGTGCCGGGCGCGGGTTGCGGAGACGATCGAATCATGGCGTTGGATAAGGCCACGGTGGCCCATATCGCCGCGCTGGCGCGGATCAGGCTTTCCGAAGCCGAGCTTGAACCGCTTGCGAGTGAGCTGTCGCAGATCCTGACCTGGGTCGAGCAGTTGAACGAGGTCGACACGACCGATGTCGCCCCGATGGCGAGCGTCGCTGCAAGCGGCCTGCCGATGCGCGAGGATCGGGTGACCGACGGCGATTGCCGCGAGGCGATCCTCGGCAACGCACCGGGCGGGGCTGCACGGGGATTTTTCGCCGTGCCGAAGGTGATCGAGTGACCGGCTCCTTGACCTCTCTGACCCTCGCCGAGGCACGCGACGGCCTCGCGCGAAAGGCCTTCTCTGCGCGTGAATTGACCGAAAGCTATATTGCCGCGGTCGAGGCGGCGCGACCGTTGAACGCCTTTATCACTGAGACGCCGGAGCAGGCCCTGGCCATGGCCGAAGCCTCGGACCAGCGCTTGGCGCGCGGTGAGGCCCGGCCGCTTGACGGCATCCCGATCGCGGTCAAGGACCTCTATTGCACAAAGGGCGTGCTGACGACCGCGGGGTCGCACATCCTCGACGGGTTTCGCCCGCCCTACGAATTGACCGTGACGGAAAAGTTGTGGCGGGCCGGCGCGGTCATGCTCGGCAAGGCCAATCTCGACGAGTTCGCGATGGGCTCGTCGAGCACGACGAGCTATTACGGGCCGGTCGAGAACCCGTGGCGTCGGAGCTCTAAGCGCCATCTAGGGGATAATCTGCCCCTGGTGGCGGGCGGCTCATCGGGCGGCTCGGCGGCGGCGGTCGCGGCGCACGCGGCGGTGGCGGCGACCGGCACCGATACCGGCGGCTCGATCCGTCAGCCGGCGAGCTTCTGCGGCATCGTCGGTTTGAAGCCGACCTATGGCCGTTGCTCGCGCTGGGGGGTCGTCGCCTATGCCTCCTCGCTCGACCATCCGGGACCGATGACCCGCACGGTGCGCGATGCGGCGATCATGCTGCGGGCCATGGCGGGGCACGACCCTCGGGACTCGACCTCGGCACTGCTGCCCGTGCCGGATTACGAGGCCGCGATGACCGGCGACATTCGGGGCCTGCGGATCGGTATCCCGCGCGAATACCGCGCCGACAGCATGCCGCAGGAGATCGAGGCGTTGTGGCGTCAGGGCGCAGATCGGCTGCGCGAAGCTGGCGCCGAACCGGTCGAGGTGTCACTGCCGCACACCAAGTACGCATTGCCGGCCTATTACATCATCGCCCCGGCGGAGGCCTCCTCGAACCTCGCCCGTTACGACGGCGTGCGCTTTGGACTTCGGGTCGACGGGGCGAGCCTCGACGAAATGTACGAGCTGACACGCGCTGCGGGCTTTGGCGCCGAGGTACGCCGCCGTGTGCTGATCGGCACCTATGTCCTGTCGGCCGGCTATTACGACGCCTATTACCTGAAGGCGCAGCGGGTGCGCGCCCTGATCGCCCAGGATTTTACCACGAGCGTTCGAGCGGGTCGACTGCATCCTGGCGCCGACTGCGCCCTCGGCCGCCTTTGCTATAGGCGAGAACAGCGACGACCCGATCGCGATGTATCTAAACGATGTGTTTACCGTACCGGCGAACCTCGCCGGATTGCCGGCGATCTCGGTCCCGGCCGGGCTGTCCGCCGACGGCCTGCCGCTCGGCCTGCAAATCATCGGCCGTGCCTTTGACGAGGAAGGGCGTGTTGCGCGTCGCCGAAGTGCTGGAACGCGCTGCGCAATTCCACCATTTGCCGGGCTTTATCGCGGGAGGGCCGCCGATGAGCGCCAACGGGACTGATCGAGGGCCGCACCGGCAAGTGGGAAACCGTGATCGGGCTCGAAGTGCATGCCCAGGTGGTGTCGAAGGCAAAATTGTTTTCGGGCGCGGCGACCGATTTCGGGGCCGAGCCCAATACCCAGGTCTCGCCGGTCGACGCCGCGTTCCCAGGGATGCTGCCGGTGATCAACCGCGTTTGCGTCGAGCAGGCCGTCAAGACCGGGCTCGGTCTCGAGGCCCAGATCAATCTTAAGAGCGTGTTCGATCGCAAGAATTATTTCTATCCCGACCTGCCGGCCGGCTATCAGATCTCGCAATATTTGCAGCCGGTGGTCGGGCATGGCCGGGTCGTCCTCGACATGCCCGATGGCTCGACGCGCGAGATCGGCATCACCCGGCTCCATCTCGAGCAGGATGCCGGCAAAAGCCTGCACGATCAGCATCCGAGCCTGACCTATGTCGATCTGAATCGCGCCGGCGTCGGGCTGATGGAGATCGTTTCCGAGCCTGATTTGAGGAGTGCGGAGGAGGCGGGGATCTATCTGCGCAAACTGCGCTCGATCCTGCGCTATCTGGGCACTTGCGACGGCAACATGGACGAGGGCTCGATGCGCTGCGACGCCAACGTGTCGGTGCGCCGGCCGGGCGAGCCCTATGGCACCCGGTGCGAGATCAAGAATGTCAACTCGGTGCGCTATGTGATGCAAGCGATCGAGTACGAGGCGCGACGTCAGGTCGAGCTGATCGAGGAAGGCGGCAAGGTCGCGCAGCAGACCCGTCTGTTCGATGTCGCGCGCGGGATCACCCGGCCGATGCGCTCGAAGGAGGAAGCGCACGACTATCGGTATTTTCCCGACCCCGATCTGTTGCCATTGGTGCTCGATCCCGACTGGGTCGAGGGGTTGCGCGCCCAATTGCCGGAGTTGCCCGACGCCAAGAAGGCGCGGTTCGTGTCGGACCTTCGTCTTTCGCCCGAGGACGCCGAGGTGCTGGTCGCCGAGCAGGCGAGTGCGCTGTTCTTCGAGCGTGTCGCCGAAGGGCGCGATCCCAAGGTGGCGGCGAACTGGGTCACCGGCGATTTGTTCGCCGCGCTGAACCGGCTGGGGATCGGCATCGAGCGATCGCCGGTTTCGCCCGCGCCAACTCGGTGCGTTGATCGATCTGATCGCCGACGGCACGATCTCCGGCCGCCTCGCCAAGGACGTGTTCGCCGAGATGGTTGCGACGGGAGCCGATCCCGCCGCGATCGTCGAAAACAAAGGCCTGCGCCAGGTCACCGACGAGGGCGCCATCGCCGCCGCCATCGACGCAGTGCTTGCCGCCCAGGCCGAGAAGGTCGCCGAATATCGCGCTGGCCGCGACAAGCTCTACGGCTTTTTCGTCGGCCAGGTCATGCGCGCCACCCAAGGCAAAGCCAACCCCGCATTAGTTAACGAACTGCTGAAGAAAAAGCTGGCGGAATAAGGGAGGGACGCCCCGAATCGTTCCTCGGATTGTCCGCTTGACGCGAGCCCCATAGGTCGGCAGGTTCGCATAGGAGATATCGAAATTTGCGGGGGAGGCACGGTGAGCGTGTACGGCCTGGGCTGCATGTCGGGCGAGGCCGCCCGTTTCCCTGCCTTCCGCCGATGACCGGCGGCGCACCTCACGCCAAGCTGCTCGAAGTCAGCGACGTCGTGGTGCGGTTTGGCGGCATCGTGGCGCTCGACGGCGTTTCGTTCGATCTCGAAGAAGGGCAGATCCTGGGGCTGATCGGGCCCAACGGCGCCGGCAAGACAACGCTGTTCAATTGCCTGAGCCGGCTCTACACGCCGGTCAGCGGCGATATCCGCTTCGAGGGCCGCTCGCTCCTCGATCGTCCGTCGTACCGCATCGCCGAGATCGGCATCGGGCGAACCTTCCAGAATATCGCGCTGTTCGCGCCGCAATCGGTGCTCGACAATGTACGTCTCGGCGCGCACGCGCACAGCCGCAGCGACTTTGTCAGCGACACGCTGCGCCTACCCTGGGTGCGCCGGCAGGAGGCGACGACCAATGCGACGGTCTGGTCGCTGCTGCATATGCTCGATCTCGAAGACGTGGCGCTGCGGCCGGCCGGCGGCTTGCCGCTCGGCACCCGCAAGCGGGTCGAACTGGCGCGGGCGCTCGCCGGCCGGCCCAAGCTGCTGCTGCTCGACGAGCCGGCAAGCGGGCTCAATCATGAGGAAGTCGGCGAGCTCGGCGCTCTCATTCGCCGGGTACGCGACGAGCGCCAGGTCACAGTGCTGGTGGTCGAGCATCACATGAATTTGGTCATGTCGGTTTCCGACAAGGTCGTGGCCCTCGATTTCGGCCGCAAGATCGCCGAGGGCACGCCGGCCGAGGTGCAGCAGAACGCGGCGGTCATCGAGGCCTATCTCGGCACCGGCCACAAGACCGTCGATGCGGCTTCCGGCGGGAGTCCGGCCCGATGATGCTCGAGGTCAACGGCCTCGAGGCGTTCTACGGCGAGCAGCAGGCGCTGTTCGGGATCGCGTTTGGCCTCGACGAGGGCCGGGTGCGCACCCTGCTCGGGGCCAACGGCGCCGGTAAGACGACGGTACTGCGCGCGCTCTGCGGCATGATCCGAACCGGCGGCGACATCCGCTTCGAGGGCAAGCGCATCACTGGCTGGGCGACCGAGGACATCGTGCGGCTCGGCGTTGCCCACGTGCCGGACGGGCGCGGCACGTTCCTGCGCGTCACGGTCGAGGAGAACCTGCAGCTCGGCGCGATCACCCGCCGCGACCGCGTCGGCATCGCGGCGGATATCGAGCAAATCTATCACCATTTCCCACGCCTCAAGGAGCGGCGGGCGCAGCAGGCCGGCCTGCTCTCCGGCGGCGAGCAGCAGATGCTCGCCGTTGGACGGGCGCTGATGCTGCGGCCGCGTCTGATGCTGCTGGACGAACCCTCGTTCGGGCTGGCGCCGCTGATCGTCGAGGAACTGTTCGCCATCCTGCGCCAGGTCAACCGCGACACTGGCGTCGCGATGCTGATCGTCGAGCAGAACGCCGCGCTCGCGCTCGAACTGGCGGAGCATGCCTATCTGCTGGAAACCGGCCGCATCGTCATGGATGGGCCGGCCGAAGCAATCGGCGCCGATGAGGGCGTGCGCCGCGCCTATCTGGGCTATTGAAGCGGAGGCCGCGGATGCAATTGTTGCTGCAGCAAGTGATGGCCGGCCTCGCCAACGGCGCGATCTATGCCGGCATGGCGCTGGCGGTGGTCATGATCTTTCTGGCGATCGACCATCTCAACTTCGCGCAAGGCGAGATGGCCACATTTTCGGCTTTTGTCGCCTGGCAGCTGATCCACTGGGGTTTGCCGTATTGGGTGGCCTTCGTGGCGGTTGTGATCCTGTCGTTCATCGGCGGCGTCGCGATCGAACGGATCTTGTTCAAGCCGTTGCACCACGCATCGATCTTCGCCAATCTCGTCGCCTTCTTCGCCTTGTTCAGCATCCTGAACAGCGCCGACGGCTATCTTTGGGATTACACGATCAAGACCTTCCCGAGCCCGTTCGGCACCAAGCCCTTGTTCGGCAGCGTCCTGATCGACGCCCACGAAGCCGGAATGATCGTGGTTACCGCAGTGCTGCTGGGGCTCCTTTATCTATTCTTCCGCGGCACGCGGCTCGGCCTGGCGATGCGGGCCGCCGCCGCCAATCCGGAATCGGCCCGCTTGGTCGGCATCCGGGTGGGCTGGATGACGGCGCTCGGCTGGGGCATTGCGGCGGCGATCGGCGCGGTCGCCGGCATGCTGATCGCACCGGTCGTGTTTCTCGATCCGAACATGATGTTCGGCGTCCTGCTTTACGGTTTCGCCGGCGCCGTGCTCGGCGGGTTGACGAGTCCGGGCGGCGCCGTGCTGGGCGGCTTCGCCGTCGGCATCATCGAAAACCTGGCGGGCACGTTCATCCCCTATTTCGGCCGCGACCTGAAGCTGACGATCGCGCTGTTGGTGATCGTCGCGGTGCTGATGGTACGGCCCGCCGGAATTTTTGGCCGCAGCGTGGTGAGCCGGGTATGACGACACCGCAGCAGGATACCGTGCCGTTCGCACCCGCCGTCGCGGAGCACGACGCGCGGCGGACGGCTTGGCCCGCGACCCGCCATTGGGTGCTGGCGGGCGTTTTGGCGATCGCGGCTGGTGCTGCCCTTCGTGTTCCAGGGCTTTGTCGTCTTCCAGTTGACCGAGGTGATGATCTACGGGCTGGCGATCCTTGGCCTCAACCTGCTGACCGGCTTCAACGGCCAATTCTCGGTGGGGCACGGCGCGTTTTACGGCCTCGGCGCCTATGTCACCGCGATCCTGATGCATCAATACGGCATTGCCTATTACTGGACCTTGCCGGCCGCCGGCGGCGTCTGCTTTGTTGTCGGCGCCCTGTTCGGGTTGCCGGCGCTGCGGCTGCAGGGCCTCTATCTCGCGCTCGTCACTTTTGCGGCGGCGGTGGCGCTGCCGCAGCTCCTCAAATTTCATGGTCTCGAAGGCTGGACCGGCGGCGTGCAGGGCATCGTCGTCGATCAGCCGGATGTACCCGGATTCCTGCCGATCGACGCCGATCAATGGCTCTATTATTTCACCCTGGCGGTCGTGCTGGTCATGTTCGCCGGTGCCGCCAACCTCGTGAAGAGCCGCACCGGCCGCGCCATCATGGCGATCCGCGACCATCCGATCGCCGCCGCCGCGATGGGCATCAACGCGCCGCTCTACAAGACATTGACCTTCGGCGTCAGCGCACTTTTCACCGGCGTCGCCGGTGGCTTGGGCGCGCTTGCGGTGCAGTTCGTCGCCCCCGACAGTTTCACTCTGTTCCTCTCGATCTATTTTCTCGTCGGTCTGATACTCGGCGGCATGGGCTCGCTGCCGGGCTGCCTGTTCGGCGGCTTGTTCGTGCTCTACGTGCCGAACATCGCCGAATCCGTGTCGCGCGGGTTGGCGGGCGTCATCTATGGCGTCATCATGCTGCTGGTGATTTTCGTGATGCCGTCCGGCGCCGCCGGCTTCACGCGGTTGGCATTGGCGTATGTGTCGCGATGGCGCAATCGGTAACGGCCGGGCCGTAAGTCGGCCGCATACTTTTGCAGGGAGATCACCATGAAACATCTGACGCGTCGCACCATTCTCGCCGCCGCCCCGGCCGCGCTGGCCTTCGGCGGCCCGCTGCTGACCGCCCGGCCGGCCCGTGCCGCCGAGCAATACGGCCCCGGGGTCACCGACAGCGAGATCAAGATCGGCAACACCGGTCCCTATAGCGGCCCGCTGTCGAACGCCAGCCCGATTCCGATATCGATGGCCGCTTATTTCAAGATGATCAACGACCAGGGCGGCAGTGAACGGCCGCAAGATCACCTTCATCTCCTACGACGATGCCTATTCGCCGCCCAAGACCGTCGAGATGACGCGCAAGCTGGTCGAGAGCGACCAGGTTCTCTTCACTATCGGGCGAGGTCGGGACCCCGACCAACAGCGCGATCTGGCACTACATGAACGAGAAGAAGGTGCCGCAATTGTTCGTCAGCACCGGCGCCACCAAGTGGGACGACCCGAAGGGCCATCCCTGGACCATGGGCTTTTTCATCAGCTACCAGGCGGAGGGGCGCATCTACGCCGCCTACATCCTGAAGAACAAGCCCGACGGCAAGATCGGCGTGCTCTATCAGAACGACGATTTCGGCAAGGACTATCTGAAGGGGCTGGTCGACGGGCTCGGCGACAAGGCGGCGTCGATGATCAAGGCCAAGGATTCCTATGAGACCACAGACCCGACCGTCAACTCGCAAATCGTCGACCTCAAGGCGGCGGGCTGCGATGTCCTCGTCACCATCGCGATCCCCAAATTCGGCGCCCAGGCGATCAGGAAGGTGGCCGAAATCGAATGGAAACCGCTCCACATCCTGAACGGCATCGCCTCGTCCGTCGGCGTGACCTTGAAGCCGGCGGGCCTCGAAAACGCCAAGGGCATCATTAGTGACACTTCCTTCAAGGACGCCACCGATCCTCAATGGCAAAACGATGCAGGCTACAAATGGTTCGTCTCGTTCATGGACAAGTATTACCCGAGCGGCGACCAGACTGATAACCAGAATGTCTACGGCGCGTCGATTGCCGCGACGACCGTCCAGATGCTAAAGCAATGCGGCAACGACTGACCCGCGAGAACGTGATGAAGCAGGCGGCAAATCTGCACGATCTCGAACTGCCGATGCTGTTGCCCGGCATCGCGATCAATACCAGCCCGACTGATTTCGCGCCGATCAGGCAGGCCCAGATGAGGCGTTTCGACGGCGAGCGTTACGTTCCATTCGGTCCGGTCCTGACCGGCGCGATCGGCTGAAAAAGCATCGGCGCGCTCGCACCACGCAAATTTGTGGCGATGGGCGCGGCCGCGCCTGATACCATGCAAAGCACGCCGAGGCGCTCGGCTTCGCAATAAACGCACGAACATCGGGCTGGGGAGATCATGATGAAGCAGCTCACACGTCGCACGCATTCTCGCCGCCGCGCCCGCCGCGCTGGCGTTCGGCAGGTCCGCTTCCTAGCGGCGCGGCCGGCCCACGCGGCCAAGCAATACGGCCCGGGCGTCACCGATACCGAGATCAAGATCGGCAATACCTGCTTCTACAGCGGCCCAGCCTCGTCCTACGGCACGATCGGGCAGGCGATGGCCGCCTATTACAAGATGGTCAACGACCAGGGCGGGGTGAACGGCCGGAAGATCAATTTCATCTCCTATGACGACGCCTATTCGCCGCCGAAGACCGTCGAGATGACGCGCAAGCTGGTCGAGCAGGACCAGGTCTTCCTCGATGCCGGTCCGCTCGGGACTCCAACCAACAGCGCGATCTGGCATTACATGAACCAGCACAAGGTGCCGCAGCTGTTCGTCAGCACCGGCGCCACCAAATGGGACGATCCGAAGGGCCATCCCTGGACCATCGGCTGGCAGCCGAACTACCAGAGCGAAGGGCCGCATCTACGCCGCCTACATTCTGAAGCACAAGCCCGACGGCAAAATCGGCGTGCTCTATCAGGACGACGATTTCGGCAAGGATTATCTGAAGGGCGTGACCGACGGGCTGGGCGCAAAAGCGGCTGCGATGATCACCGTCAAGGCGTCCTACGAAACCACCGATCCGACCGTCGACTTGCAGATCATCGGCATGAAGGCTGCGGGTTGCGACGTCATCGTCAATACCGCAATCCCCAAATTCGCCGCCCAGTCGATCAAGAAGGCGGCGGAGATCGAGTGGAAGCCGCTTGCACATCTTGAGCAGCATCGGCAATTCGGTCGCCGCCACCCTGAAGCCGGCCGGATTGGAAATCTCCAAGGGCATCGTGTCCGACTTTTACTTGAAGGACCCGACCGACCCCGAGTGGAAGAACGATGCCGGCTACAAGTGGTGGGTCGGCTTCATGGACAAATATTATCCGGGCGGCGACAAGACTGACGCCGGCAACGTCTATGGCCCCTCCAACGCGGCGACGGTAGTGCAGGTGCTGAAGCATGTGCGGCGACGAATTGACCCGCGAAAACGTGATGAAGCAGGCCGCCAATCTGCATGATTTCCGGGTGCCGATGCTGTTGCCCGGGATCACGATCAACACCAGCCCGACCGATTTCGCGCCGGTCAAGCAGGTCCAGATGGGACGCTTCGACGGCGAGCGCTGGCGGCTGTTCGGCCCGCTGCTGACCGGCGCTGTCAGCTGACGGGAGCATCGCCGCGCCCGCCGCCTGCTGAGGATGTGGCGAGTCACGGATCTTGACCGGAGCAATCCAGCGCTTGACGCCACTCGAGCGCGCCCTGCGCCGGTCGGCGATTGCCGGCGCCATCCCACCACGCGGCGCTGACAGATCGAGACCGCCATGTATTTTCCGAATTCGCCCCAATGAGCTGGGCGAGGGCGCTCGCGTTCAATTTTGCCCTCATCGCCTGGACGCTTGTCCTCGGCACACTCGGGCTGCCGTTCCTGCTGGCGCCGCGCGCGGCGGCAATGGCTTTTGGCCGGTTCTGGGCGCGCGGGGTGCTCGCTCTGCTTAGGCTCATCGTCGGCCTCGATCACCGCATCGTCGGGCTTAACCGCATCCCCCCAGGCGGCTGCATCATCGCGATGAAGCATCAATCCGCTTGGGACGCTCTGATCCTGCCGATCGTGCTGGGCGACCCCGCGATCGTGGTCAAGCGCGAGCTGCTGCTGCTGCCGTTTTATGGCTGGTACGCAGCGCGCGCCGGCTCGATCGTCATCGACCGCAAGGCCGGCGCGGCGGCCCTGCGTCATCTGGTCGCCGCGGCCCGGCCCGTTGCGGCCGAGGGGCGCCCGATTGTGATCTTTCCGCAAGGAACCCGGGTGGCGCCGGGAGCCTCGATACCCTATCAGCCGGGCGTTGCCGCGCTCTACCAGGCGCTGGGCGTGCCGCTGGTTCCGGCGGCGGTCAATTCCGGCCTGTTCTGGGGGCGGCGAGCGTTCGTCAAGCGCCGCGGACGCATCGTCCTCGAATTTCTCGAACCGATCCCGCCGGGCTGGCCGCGCCGCCGGCTGATGGCCGAGCTCGAACAGCGGATCGAGACCGCTACCACGGCGCTCGAACGGGAGGCAGAGGCGGCGGTGCGCGATCTTGGTTTGCCGGGCCGCGCCAAGAGGGCCTGAGCCGCGCCGGCGTAGAACCCGCATGCTTTTGAACGAATGCGGAACGATGCCTGCTGTGATATAGATCGTCCGAGGAGGAAATCTCAGCCATGGCTCTCGTCGGTGCGATCTCGCAGCGGATCTGGGACATGAAATATCGCTTGCGGGCGCCCGCCAACGGCGATGTGCCGGGCGAGCCGCTCGACAAGACGATCGAGGACACCTGGCGCCGGGTTGCGACCGCACTTGCCGCCCCGGAACGCGACCCCACGCTGTGGGCGGAGCGGTTCTATCAGGCGATGACCGATTTCAAGTTTCTGCCGGCCGGGCGGGTCGTCGCCGGCGCCGGCAGCAGCCGTTCGGTCACCCTGTTCAATTGCTTTGTGATGGGGACGATCCCCGATGACATGGGTGGGATATTCGCCCATCTGCGCGAGGCGGCGCTGACGATGCAGCAAGGGGGCGGCATCGGCTACGATTTTTCGACGCTTAGACCGCGCGGCGCGCCGGTGAAGGGTGTCGGCGCCGACGCGTCGGGGCCGCTGTCGTTCATGGATGTGTGGGACGCGATGTGCCGCACGATCATGAGCGCCGGTTACCGCCGCGGCGCGATGATGGCGACTTTGCGCTGCGATCATCCCGACATCGAGGCCTTCATCGAGGCTAAGCGCGAGCCCGGTCGGCTGCGCATGTTCAACCTTTCGGTCCTGGTCACCGACGCATTGATGAAGGCGGTCGAGGAAAATGCGCCGTGGGAATTGTCCTTTGACGGCACGGTCGCCAAGGTGCTGCCGGCGCGCGAGTTGTGGGACAAGATCATGCGGGCGACCTACGCCTATGCCGAGCCTGGCGTGATCTTTATCGACCGCATCAATCGCCGAAACACCCTATGGTATTGCGAAACAATAACGGCGACTAATCCTTGCGGCGAACAGCCATTGCCGCCTTATGGCGCCTGCCTGTTGGGCTCGATCAACCTGGCGAGCCTGGTCGAACGGCCGTTCACTGCCGAGGCGGGGATCGATCTCGATCGGCTGCGCCGTTTGGTCCCCGACTGCGTCCGCATGATGGACGACGTTATCGACATCTCGCAGTTTCCACTGCCGCAGCAACAGGAAGAGGCGTTGCAGAAGCGCCGCATCGGCCTCGGGGTCACCGGCCTCGCCGACGCGCTGATCCTGTGCGGGCTGCGCTACGGTTCGGCCGCGGCGGTCGCGGCGACCGAGGAATGGCTCGGTGTGATCGAGCGCGAGGCCTATCTCGCCTCGGCGGCGCTCGCGGCTGAAAAAGGCCCGTTTCCGCTGTTCGATCGCGATCGCTATCTCGCGGGCGAAACAATCGCCGCTCTCGACGCAGGATGTCCGCGCCGAGATCGCCAGGCACGGCGTCCGCAACGCGCTTTTGACCTCGGTCGCGCCGACCGGCACGATCTCGCTGTTCGCCGATAACGTCTCCTCCGGGATCGAGCCGGTGTTCAGCTTTCGCCACACCCGCAACGTGCTGATGCCCGACGGCACGCGGCGCGAGGAGGAGGTCGCCGACTACGCCTATCGCCTGTTCCGGCGGCTCAAGGGCGAGACCGCGCCGTTGCCCGATTATTTCGTCGATGCGCAGGTGTTGACCCCGGCCGACCACCTCGTCATGCAGGCCGCGGTGCAAAAGCACATCGACAGCTCGATCTCGAAGACGATCAACGTCCCGGCCGAGATCCCGTTCGAGCGGTTCAAGGACATCTATCTGCAAGCCTATGAACTGGGCTGCAAGGGGTGCACCACCTACCGCCCGAACGAGGTGACCGGCGCCGTGCTGGCGGCCAGGCCCGAGGCAGCTGCCGGGACCGACGCGCGCATCGCCTCGCAGCAACCCGAATTGCCTTTGCCGCCGCCCGCACCGGCGTTGTCGCCAAAGCCCGCGGACATATTCGAGGCGGGCGGCGTCGTCTATATGACGCAGCCCTTGAGCCGGCCCGAGGCCTTGCCCGGCCAAACCTACAAGCTGCGCTGGCCCGACAGCGAGCACGCGCTCTACATCACCCTGAACGACATCGTTCAGGACGGCAGGCGGCGTCCCTTTGAGGTGTTCATCAACTCGAAGAACATGGAGCACTACGCCTGGACCGTGGCGTTGACGCGGATGATCAGCGCCGTGTTTCGCCGCGGCGGCGACGTGTCCTTTGTCGTCGAGGAGATGAAGGCAGTTTTCGATCCGCGCGGCGGCGCCTGGATGGACGGCAAATACGTGCCCTCGCTATTGGCCGCGATCGGCGACGTCATCGAACGCCACATGATCGAGATCGGCTTTCTGCCGGCGCCGAGCTCGGAGCCGAAGACCGGCATTGGTCGAACAGCAGGCGGCGGGCTGGCGGCGCTCTGATCCTCCGATCAGCGGTCGCTGCCATCGCGTATGGCGCAATGCCCGAAATGCGGCGAGGCGGCGCTGATCCGCATCGAAGGCTGCGATCAGTGCACCAGTTGCGATTATTCGAAATGCGGATAGGCCCTTCGCCGGGACCGCCCCTCTCAGGTAGAAGAAGGCTCCGGACCGCTCTCGCTGCTCAGCTGTCGGGGAACAGGCGCTGCGCGTCGGCCTGCGCCATCGCCGGGTTCAGCGCATCAAACCGGCCGGTCGCCTTCAATTCTTCCGCAACCTGCCGGATCGTCGACGCCGCCATCAGCGCCACCGCACTCGCTGTGCTGGCGCGGATGACGCCGAGTGCTTCGAGTTCCGCCACACTCGGTGAGCCGGCACGGACATTGATGTTGATCGGCGCGGCCAAGGCCTTCACCAGCCGAGCGATCGTCGCCGGGTCGCGCAGCCCGATCGGATAAAAGCAATCGGCGCCGGCCGCGAGATACGCTTTGCCGCGCTCGACCGTTTCGTCGAAGCGCGTCGCCGGATCGCCGATGTTGCGCAGGTAAAGATCGGTGCGCGCATTGATGACGATCGGAACCGCCGCGGCGCGGGCGGCCTCGCGGGCCGCGGCGATGCGCCGGGCGGCGTCGGCAATGGTTCGGATCGGGGCGGTGCCTCGCGGCGTCCCGTCCTCGAGATTAACCCCGACCGCCCCAGCCTGAATGATTTCGGAAATCGACTTTCCGACCGCCTCCGGTGTGTCGCCAAAACCAGCCTCGATATCGGCGGTCACCGGGACCGCCACGACCCGCACGATGCGCGCGGTCGCCGCCACGACCTCTGGCCAGGGAGCCGCTTCGCCGTCGGCATAGCCCAGCGCCCACGAAACGCCGCCGCTGGTCGTCGCGATCGCGGGAAAGCCGGCGGCCGCAAAGATCCGCGCGCTGATCGCGTCCCAGGCGTTGGGCAGCAACAGCAGCCCCGGTCCGCGATGCATGTTGCGGAATTTCTCGGCCTGACGAGCCTGTTCCGCCACGTTCATCGGATTGCTCCCTGCTGATGGTCGATCGCCCGCCTCGGGTCAAAACCCTCCTATGATCGGCAAGTGTCGTCAAGGCAGCGATTTGCCGGCACGAAAGCGCGGGAAGATTGTGGCAACGGGCCTATGCGAGTTTCGACAAATTCCCTAGACGTTCTCTATTGCGCGACGCGAAAATCGGCTATCCTGTCGTCGTCCCGGCTACTGTCACGGTGACGCGATATGCAACCCGGCTACAGCGAGCTCAAATCCCCCGACCGCATCGTCGCCCGCTTCTTGCTGGAATATTACCGTATCTGGCAAAAATACTTCCCGGGATTGAACAAGCGTGCGCATTGGCATGTCATCTTTCTGGCGAAAACCAATAGCGAGGCCGGAGTTTCGAGCAGAGCGATCCACCGCACGCTGTATGGATCTTATGGCACCGATATCCGCACCTGCATCGAGCGGATCAAGGACTGTGAGACAGAGGGCTTCGTCAGAGTTTTCGATACGTCGAACCGCGACTGCGCGGCGTCGCCGGGATGCCTGATCGGCGCTACCGACAAACTGTGCGAAAGCTTCGAAGCTCATTGCCGAGAGACGATCGACGAGATCTGCGCCGTGGCCGGCGACGCGATCTGCCCATCTGGAACGCTGACACCTTGCGATGAGGCCGCAATTTCTCAAATCTATCGCTTTTTTGGCGCCTGCGACCAGAAGTGGCGCGAGACCAGCGAGCAAGTCGTCAGAAAAAAAGGGCTGACCCCGGCGCATCTCGACGACGCCATGGACCATCTGGTAACTTACCAATACTGGGCGATTGTCATGCTGCTGTGGTCGGCGAGCTCGTTCGGCAACGATCGCGGCGGCCCGTCGGCTCTCGTCGTCGACGAGATCATCAGCAGGATGTGGGATACCCTGCGGCTCGGGCATCTGGCGATCAAGGAACGCGTCGGCAACCTGATCCGATGGGGCTTTTTCGCCGAGGAAACGATAAAAAAGCACAAGGCCGTCTCGCTGACGCCGTTCGCCGGTGCGGCGATCACGACCGGCTTGGCGGAGATGATGCCGGTGCTCGCCGATCTTCACGACAAGCTGATTCCCGAACGCGCCGCAGTCAGTCCGGCGAGGGTCGCGTAGACGCAAACCGGCGCGAGTTGTCGGCCGGCGGCGAAAGGTCGGCGACGAACCGAATACGGTCTGCTGAGAGTTGTCGATGCCTCGCTCCCCCTGGGTGGTCGCCGGCGCGATTTATCTGCTTCTGGCGCCGCACCTGAAGGCAGATCCACCGGCCTCCGCACAGCCCGACAAAAGCGCCGTGCTGGCGCGATCCTTGGCGGCGGCCGAACAGCGGCTCGGCCCGGGAAATCCGAACCTGCTGCCGATCCTGGCTCCTCTCGCACAATTGCGGTTTGAGAGTGCCGACATCATCGAGGCGACGGCGCTGCGGCGGCGCGCGCTGAAGATCGCTATCGCCGCCTATGGCAGCTTTTCTGTGCCGGCGGCAGAGGCGATGGCGTCGCTCGCTCGCCTTTATATCGATTTGCGCCGGTACCTCGACGCCGAACCGCTGGTGATCGCCGCCGACAACGTTCTGTCAGCCCGGGTCGGCGCCGAGGATCCCGCGATAGCGGCGGTGCTTGCGGACCGGTCGCGTATCGCGCTGGCTCAAGGCGACAGGGGCCATGCCCGGAAATGGGCCGAGGAGGCGATCGCGATCGATGCCAAGGTTGGCGGGGGGCCGCGCACCGACCGGTTGCGCGCACTCGGCGCGGTGCTGGCCGCCGAGGGGAGGTTCGACGAAAGCGAGCGCATCCTGCTCCAGGCGGTCGCGCTCGACCGCTCCGGCGGCGACCAGCTCGCGACCGCGCGCAGCTTGGCGCAGCTCGCCAATGCCTACATGCGCCAAAAGCGCTTCACCCAGGCGTTGCCCTTGGTCGAGGAGGCGACCGCGATTGATCAGCAGCGGCTTGGCGCCAGCCATCCGCTGATCGCCGAAGACTTTCACGACCTCGGCCTGATCTATCTCGCGATCGATCGCCCGGCCGACGCCAAAAAGGCGTTTCACACCGCGATTGGCGTCCTCGACCGTGGCGCTGGCCGCAGGAAGCCTGCTCTCGCCTACATCGAACTCGATCTCGCCCGTGCCGAACACACCCTGGGGCACGAGGACAAGGCCCAGTCCTTGTTCCGCGACGCGCGGCATATCCTCAATACGGCCGAAGACGAAGAACGAGAGCGCCAACGCCGGGCCTAGTCGTCGCCGATCCGGGCACGCGGCGCGCGCGGCCGTCGGTCAATAAAGCCGGTTCTTGTAACTATCGGCGGTAGCGCGTTCCGCTTCATCGGGGCTCATGCCGCCGATTTGGTTGGCGATGATCCGGCCGATCGACGGGAAATCGCTGCGTCGAAGTTGTTTCTCCGGGTTCCACAGGTCGGAGCGGATTAGCGCCTTGCCGCAGTGAAAATAAACCTCTTCGGCCATGACCAATATCCCGCTGCGCGGCACCTTGCCGTTGACTGCGAGCGGTTCGAGCAGCGCCGGGTCGGTCGTGACGCTGGCCTGGCCGTTGACGCGCAGGGTCTCGGTGATGCCCGGCACGAAGAAAATCAGCCCGACCCCCGGCCGCGCGATCAGATTGCCGAGCGTATCGACCCGGTTGTTGCCGATCCGGTCGGGGATCAGCAGCGTCGTATCATCGACGATCTGCACAAAGCCCGGCGCATCGCCCTTGGGCGAAGCGTCGCAGCGGCCCGACGGGTCCGAGGAGGCGATGACCAGAAACGGCGAGCGTGCGATGAAATCGCGGCTGTACCGGTCGAACCGGCTCAGCTGCTTTTTTACCGCCCGCTCGTTCGGCTCCCCGTAAATTTCGCGTAAACGCTGGGGGTCCTCGATCGTATCCACCGGCTCTCTCCTCACCGAATGCGGCGCCACTATGCACGAGACGCAGCGAAAGCTCCATTGGCTTTGCCCGCCGGCGCGAGTATCAGTCGGCAGGCGGTGCGAGGAGGCCCGCTGTTCAGCTGACCGGCGTCGGGCTGGGGGCGGGCATTCGAACCGATTGGGCCGATGAGAACGAACCGCTTTATTGTTGAATACGAGGAGCGGCCCGAAGGCGGCCATATCGCGCGGCTGACGATCGACAATCGGGCCAAGCTGAATAGTCTCAATCGGGCGCTGATGAGCGAGATCGTCGAGACCATGGCCGGGCTCGCCCTTGACCCCGAGCTGCGGCTCGCCATCCTGACCGGCGCCGGCGGCCGCGCCTTTGTCGGCGGCGCCGATGTAGCCGAGATCGCCGCCCTCGATCACGCCGCGCGCGCGCAGCTTCATCACCCTCGTCCATCGCTGCTGCGACGCGTTTCGCCGGCTGCCGGTGCCAGTCGTCGCGCGCCTCGACGGCTATGCGCTTGGCGCCGGGCTCGAACTTGCCGCCGCCTGCGATCTGCGGGTCGCCAGCGAGGGCTCGGTCTTTGGCATGCCCGAGGTCGCGATCGGCATTCCTTCGGTGGTCGAGGCGGCATTATTGCCGAAACTGATCGGGCCGGGGCGCGCCCGCCGGCTGCTGCTGACCGGCGAGACGATCGGCGCCGCCGAGGCGCTGGAGTGGGGGCTCGTCGATGCGGTAGCGCCGGCCGACGGGCTGGACGATGCGGTCGATCGTTTTGTGCGGCCGATCCTCGCCGCCGGCCCTCGCGCGGTACGTCTGCAGAAATCGCTGATCCTCGATTGGGAAGAATTGCCGATCGGGGCGGCGATCGAGCGCGGCATCGACTGTTTCGTCAGCGCCTTCGACAGCGACGAGCCGGCGCGCATGGCGGGCGCCGCGCTCGCTCGGCTGCGCTCCCGCGATAAATCGAGCCCAGGGCCGATGAACACGATCCGTCGCCGCAAGCCCACGCATCTCGGCGAAGCCGGGGACGACACGCCGCACTATTACGGTCACCGCGAGCGGCTGCGCCAGCGTCTGATCGACGCCGGGGCGGAAAACCTGCCCGATTACGAATTGCTCGAAGTGATGCTGTTCGTCAGCAACCCGCGCGGGGATGTAAAGCCGCTGGCGAAAGATCTGCTCGAGCAATTCGGCGGTTTCGCCGCCCTAATGAGCGCCGCCCCCGACACGCTCGCCGCGGCCGGGCTCGGCCTCGCCGGGATCGCCGCGATCAAATCGGTGCGCGAAGCGGCCTTGCGCCTGATGCGTGCCGAATTGCAAGAGCAGCCGGTGGTCAACTCCTGGGACAAGCTGATCGATTATTGCAATGCCCAAATCGCCCACAACAAGGTCGAGGAGTTCCACATCCTGTTTCTCGACCGCAAGAACGTGCTGCTCAAGCACGAGCGCCAGCAGCGCGGCACGGTCGACCATACCCCGGTCTATACCCGCGAGGTGGTCAAGCGCGCGCTCGAACTCGGCGCCTCGGCGCTGATCCTGGTGCACAACCACCCCTCGGGCGACCCGACCCCGTCCAAGGCCGACATCGCCGTGACCCAGGACATCAAGAAAGCCGCCGCCCCGCTCGGCGTCGTGCTGCACGACCATGTCATCATCGGCCGCAACCGCCACACCAGCCTGCGCGATTTGGGGCTGATCTGAGCAAGTCGAGCCAAGGGAGAATCCCGTGTTGACGAGCCTCTCCGACGAGCAGCGCCAGTTCGTGCAGACCGTCCGCGATCTCGCCCAGAGCGAGTTCCGCGCCCGCGCGCTCAAATACATGGACGGCACCTTTCCGTGGGAGAACCTGCGCCAGCTCGCCGAATTGGGCGTCCTCGGCATGGCGGTGCCGGAGGAATATGGCGGGCTCGGCCTCCCGGTCTTGGATACCGCGCTGGTGCTCGAGGAAATCGCCAAGGTCTGCTATGTCACCGCGATGGCGGTCCTGGGCGAGGTCGGGGTGCAGACCCGGATCATCGCCGCCTATGCGCCCGAACCGATCAAGCAGCGCATCCTGCCTGCGGTCGTCAGCGGCGAGTGCCTCTGGCGATCTGCATGACCGAGCCCGACGCCGGCACCGACGTCGCCAATTACCGGACCAATGTCGACCATGTCGGCAACCGGCTCAGGCTGAATGGGGTCAAGACCCTGATCAGCCGCGCCGAGGAGGCCGGCATGTTCGTCGTCTTCACCCGCATCGACAAGAAGCCTGGGCGGGAAGGGATCGGCTGCGTGCTGGTCGAGAAGGGGACGCCGGGGTTTTCGGTGACCGGCACCTACCACACGATGGGCGGCGAAAATCTGCACGAGATCCGCTTTGAGGATTGCGAATTGCCGCCCGAGAACCTGGTCCTGGAGGATGGGTTCCGCAAACTCTTGTCGGCCTTCAACACCCAGCGCTGCCTGAACCCCAGCATCTCGCTCGGCCTCGCCGAGGGCGCCCTCGAAGAGGCGGTCAAATACGTCAAGGAGCGCAAGGCTTTTGGCCGCGCCATCGCCGATTTCCAGGGCATCCGCTGGAAGATCGCCGAGATGTACCGCGAGATCGAGACCGCGCGCAGCGTGCTGTACCGCGCCTGCGCCACCGCCGACCCGTTCCCCGACCCGCTGTTGGCCGCGGTCGCCAAGGTGACCTGCAACGAGACGGCGCTCAAGGTCACCAGCGAGGCGATCCAGGTGCATGGCGGCTACGGCTTCACCGACGAGTACCCGGTGTCGCGCTTTTACCGCGGCGCCCGCTACGGCACCTTGGGCGGCGGCACCTCGGAAACCCTGCGCGACCTGATCGGCAAGCGCGTGCTGGCCGGCCTCGACCCGGATGACGGCATCTTGGGGCTGGGGATGTTCTGACCCGGCGGAGGCCGGAGCAAATTCCCGTGAACCGGCAAAATAACCGGGAATTTCGCCGGCGCAGGCCGCCAGCGGCTTGCCGACGGTAAAAACACGCTTCTAAATCAACAGGTTGGCGGCAAATTCCCGTGGCGACCGAACCGGGAATTTTTTGCCGCTAACCGGGAAATAAACCCGCGGAACCGGGAACAGACGGGATTTCTCTGTCAACAATTATCATATTGACAACTCGTGGTATTTTCGCTATCATCCGCCGCAGATTTGGGGTGTGCATCCCGGTTTGAAAAGAGGACGAGTTATGAGACGGGCGATTGCCGGCTGACGCTCCGCGCGATTATCAGATCGGCTACAAGAAGCCGCCGGTCGCGACCCGGTTCAAGAAAGGCAATCGCGCCAACCCACGCGGCCGGCCGCGCGGCTCGAAAAATCTGGCGACGTTGCTGGAGCGCGCGCTCGACGCGGCGGCCGACGCCGATGCCAGCGAGACGCAGGGCCGGCTGACCAAGCGCGAGCTGGTGGTGGCGCGGCTCGTCGAGCGATCGGCGGGGGCCGATCTGGCCGCGACCAAGCTATTGTTCGAACTGCTGCGCAAGGTCGATCCGCGCATGGTCACCACGCCCGCCGACCCCGCCGGCTTCGTGCCGGCCGATGACCCGATCGCCCAGGTGCGCGCCAAGCTCCTGCGCCTCGCCCGCGCCCAAGGCCTGGTCCCGCCATCCGACGACCCCGAGGACGAACCGCCTACCGCCGACCCCGCGCCCGCTGCCCCCGACCCGACCGACCTCGCCGACGCCCCGCCGGACGACGACCCGATCGCCCAGGTGCGCGCGAAACTCGAGCGCCTCGCCCGCGCCCAAGGCCTGATCCCGCCATCCGACGACCCGGAGGACGATCCGCCTACCGCCGACCCCGCCCCTGTTGCCCCCGACGCGACCGATCCCGCTGATATCTCCGGCGGCACAGAATAGGTGTAGATAATACCTGATTTTAGCAAGTCGATAACAAGCGTAGCAGAGAACGCGACCGCATTCCGCCGACCCTCTCTGGCGCAAAAAGTACTCTCAATTACCACAACAGACCATCGAGCGGCAGCTCGGCCTGGTCGAACAGCCGCAGGCACCGAAGATCAGCCGACGAGGCCACTGGAATAGGGCCACGCTCTGATTGAGGCGCCGTGACCGACGTCGGTCCACGCGGCGCTTCTCTAGGGAACCACCACACTTTTCCGGGGACTTCCGGACTTTCCCGGGACTGTTCCGGACTTTTCCGGTTGACTGTTACGTGGGCCATAACACATAACATCCAGGTGACGATACGGAACTGCCGCGATCGGCGGACAGCCGATTTCCTCGCCGGCAAGCGGGTTCGCCAGTTCGAGGCGTGTTCTCAGAAGGCTACACGGGCTCTGACCAAACTGCAGGCGGCGACACGCCTCTTTGACCTTCGCAACCCGCCGTCTAATCGGTTCGAAGCCCTCGGAGGCGACCGGTCGGGCGAATATAGCATTCGGATCGATGGGCAATGGCGTGTCTGTTTCCGATGGGCAACCCTGGAACCTTTGTTGGAAGGCGAGGACATCGGAACGGTTCACGGCGAGCCCTACGACGTTGAAATAAATAATCATTACAGATGAAAGATGGCCGCGATGACTTACCCAGCGATTGACAACCTGCCGCCGGTGCATCCCGGGGAATTCCTGCGCGACGAGCTGGACACCCTCGGCATGAGCGCGCGCAAGTTCGCCGATCGGATCGGCGTTCCACCGAATGCGGTCACCGGGATACTGAACGGCACCCGCGGCATATCGGCAGAAATGGCGCTGCGGCTCGGCCGGGTGTTCGGCACCAGCGAACAATATTGGCTCAACCTGAACAGCCTCTATGAAGCCAAGAAGGCGCGGGCCACCATCGACCTCGCCGCTATCACGCCGCTCGAAATGGCCGGTTGAAGGGCCAGGGGCGAGCCATAAGCGATGCCATCGCCTTCGTCTTACTCCTGCTTTTCTTACCCGTGGTCGCGATTGTTACGGCTAGTGCGTCAGTAACAATCGTGTTGCGTACGGGCGAAGGAGCGGATCGCGGAGCCTTTCGAGAAGCTGGCGGAGATCTGCGGCAGACGCGCGAAGGCGGCGGATTGCGTCCGCCTTATGTCACTCATGCCGCCCTTACCACGGTGAGGGGTGGCGCTGCGCACGTCGCCAATTCGTCCGATGATTTTGCGGCTATCTCATGCACGGAAAAGGCCCTTTGTTATCACGCCTCCAATTTCCGTGGGTTAATCTTCAAGATTTCTGCACATCAAGCGGTATCCAGAGGTGTGGTTGCTTGAAGGAAAGGCTGATTGACCGCGTTCATATGCCGACCATACGGTCACCGTCATGGTTCCCGAAGGGGGATCAACTGACGCAACCAGCGGAGAGGTCGTGATGGTCAATTTGCTGACACGAACCTTCGACGACCGCTCAGGTGAGCTGCGCGGCCGGCTCATCGGCATCTATTCGGTGCTGATCCTCGCCAACCTCGCCGTCTGGGCATGGGCGCTGCTGACCTTCCGTGATCATGCGGTGCTGCTTGGCACCGCGCTGCTGGCCTATAGTTTCGGCCTGCGACACGCCGTCGACGCCGACCATATCGCGGCCATCGACAACGTCACCCGCAAGCTGATGCAGGAAGGCAAGCGCCCGGTTAGCGTCGGTTTCTGGTTCGCGCTCGGCCATTCCACCGTCGTGGTCCTGCTGGCGCTGGCAATTGCAGTGACAACGACCGAAATCGCCGCGCATTTCGATGCGTTGAAGGGTTTTGGCAACGTCGTCGGCACATCGGTCTCGACATTGTTCCTGTTTCTGGTCGCGGCAATGAACGTCGTGATCTTGGTGGGCGTCTGGAAAGCCTTCCGCAAGGTGCGCGCCGGCGGCGCGTTCGCCGATCAGGACTTCGACTTGCTGCTGAACAACCGTGGCCTGGTGGCGCGGCTGTTCCGGCCGCTGTTCCGGCTGATCTCGCACAGCTGGCACATGCTGCCGCTCGGATTCCTGTTCGGACTCGGGTTCGACACCGCAACCGAAGTCGGCCTGCTCGGCATTTCCGCGACGCAAGCCGGGCAAGGCATGTCGATCTGGTTGATCATGGTGTTCCCGGCGCTGTTCGCGGCGGGCATGGCGCTGATCGACACCACCGACGGTGTGCTGATGCTCGGCGCCTACAATTGGGCGTTCGTCAAGCCGATCCGGAAGCTCTACTACAATCTGGTCATCACCGCCGTGTCGGTCGTCGTGGCGGTGGTGATCGGCGGCATCGAGGGGCTTGGCCTGATCGGCGACCAACTTGGCCTTGAGGGCAGCTTCTGGGACGGCATCGGTGCGCTAAACGACAATTTCAACGGCATCGGCTTCGTCATTGTCGGCGTGTTCATCTTCGCCTGGATCGCTTCGGTGATCTTCTACCGTTACGCACGGCTCAACGACTTGGATGCTGCCCCGACGCAGGGCTGATTTCGCGTGCGCCGCCCCGGATCGAGCCGCAGTGGTAAAAAAAGACGGGTAGTGCGTCAGTAACAATCGTGTTGCTTACGGGCAAAGGCGCGGAGCGCGGAGCCTTTCAAGAAGCTGGCGGAGATCTGCGCGGCAGACGCGCGAAGGAGGCGGATTGCATCCGCCCCACGTCTCTCATGCCGCACTCATGATGACGCAGAGCGGCGCTGCGCACGTCGCTAATTCGTCCGATGATTTTGTGGCTATCTTATGCACGAAAAAAGCCCTTTGTTGATCTTTACTTTTGCAACCACGGCGATGGGCGCAGCGAACCGGCTATCTATTTCGCCGTTCGTCGCGTGACCTCGGCTCGCGCCTGGTCGATGTAGGAGTGCACCGCCTGCACCCGCGCTTTCGGCCAAGTAGACGCTGTAACTGTCAGGCATGCCTCCCAGGCAGCGACCGCCTCGGTCAGCTGCCCCGTTCCGCTCTCCCGCTCGCCAAGCCTCGTCAGCGCGAGGCCGAGGTTGTTCTGCGTCATCGCCCAGTCGAGCGGCACCCGATCGCGCGTCCGTTCCTCCAGCGCCGCGCGGTAGGCCCCGACCGCGTCGGTCAGATGCGCCGTCCCGCTCTCCCGCTCGCCAAGCCTCTCCAGCGCGTTACCGAGGTTGTTCTGCGTCGCCGCCCAGTCGAGCGGCACCCGATTCCGCGTCAACTCCTCCAGCGCCGCGCGGTAGGCCCCGACCGCCTCGGTCAGATGCGCCGTCCCGCTCTCCCGCTCGCCAAGCCTCGTCAGCGCGAGGCCGAGGTTGTTCTGCGTCGTCGCCCAGTCGAGCGGCACCCGATCCCGCGTGTATTCCGCCAGCGCCGCGCGGTACGCCGCGACCGCCTCGGTCAGATGCGCCGTCCCATTCTCCCGCTCGCCAAGCCTCTCCAGCGCGTTGCCGAGGTTGTTCTGCGTCCCCGCCCAGTCGAGCGGCACCCGATCGCGCGTCCATTCCTCCAGCGCCGCGCGCAAGGCCGCGACCGCCTCGGTCAGATGCGCCGTCCCGCTCTCCCGCTCGCCAAGCTTCGTCAGCGCGAGGCCGAGGTTGTTCTGCGTCCCCGCCCAGTCGAGCGGCGCCCGATCGCGCGTCCGTTCCTCCAGCGCCGCGCGGTACGCCGCGACCGCCTCGGTCAGATGCGCCGTCCCATTCTCCCGCTCGCCAAGCCTCGTCAGCACATTGCCAAGGTTGTTCTGCGTTATCGCCCAGTCGAGCGGCACCCGATCCCGCGTCTGTATCTCCAGCGCCGCGCCGAAGGCCGCGACCGCCTCGGTCAGATGCGCCGTCCCGCTCTCCCGCTCGCCAAGCCTCGTCAGCGCGACGCCGAGGTTGTTCTGCGTCCCCGCCCAGTCGAGCGGCGCCCGATCCCGCGTGTATTCCGCCAGCGCCGCGCGGTAGGCCGCCACCGCCTCGGTCAGCTGCCCCGTTCCGCTCTCCCGCTCGCCAAGCCTCGTCAGCGCGAGGCCGAGGTTGTTCTGCGTCATCGCCCAGTCGAGCGGCACCCGATCGCGCGTCCGTTCCTCCAGCGCCGCGCGGTAGGCCCCGACCGCGTCGGTCAGATGCGCCGTCCCGCTCTCCCGCTCGCCAAGCCTCTCCAGCGCGTTACCGAGGTTGTTCTGCGTCGCCGCCCAGTCGAGCGGCACCCGATTCCGCGTCAACTCCTCCAGTACCTGCCGGTAGGCATCGATGCCCTCCTGCAATGCCTCATTGTCGCCAGCCTGATCGCCGTAGTCCGATAGAGCGCCTGCAAACGCGAAGCGCACCTCAGCATCTGTTTTGGCACTCCAGGCACCCTGGCGCGATTGCAATAGTTTGCGGACCTGGGCAATCAACGGCGCGAGTTGGTCCGCAGAGTAGTTTCCGATAAGTTCTCGCGTAATTTCGGCGATGCGCGCTTCGACAAGCATACCTAATACCTGCCTGAGGTCATCCCAGAACAATGGTGGCAAGGCAATCGTCTCAGACGAATTTGCATAAAGTCTGCTCTGCTTGACCCCTGCCAGCTCTCGGCCCGTCGTCCAGTAAAGACGCATTTCGCTTTTGTTTTTTAGAGTTATCACCCTGCCCCAGAGCAAGACATCTGCTCCAGCGCGTTTCCGGAGCCGGTTTGCCTCTTCCTTGGCCTTTGCTACGGAGTCCTGGCCGGTGTCGGCGTCAGGGAGAATTATCGTACGGTCGATCGCCTTGCTTTCTGCGCCGTTGAAGTCGTTATCGAGCGCGTCGCGCAGCAGCTTCTCGTGTTCCTGGTTTTTATCGTCCTCGAAGTGTGCAACGGCAATGGTGAGATGACCGGGCTTGGCCGGAACAATCGGTTTGCGTTCAACCCAGGCGACGACCTCGGCGACACCCGGCTTCTTGGCAATATCGTCCCAGAACCACCACACTCCACCGCTGGCAACTGCAACCGTGACCAGAATTGCGAGGAGAGTGCCGACGCGCTGCCGGAGCTTGCGAAAATCTCGCCAAAACCCTTCAGCACGGTTGAATAAGCTCGAATCCTCGTCCGGCACCCCATCACCCCTGCGCACGGTGCAGCCGACGTTACTCTTCCCCGCGCACCTTCGGAACCTCGCCGCCGAGCGGGTGATCCAAATACGCCGGGGCAACCGTACCGCCCGGATTGCTCGCGCTTGTAGTCGCGCCGAAAGCGGCTGGTGTATTTAACAATCCGCATTCAGGCTCGCGAGCAACTTGCCCGGCGGGCCGGCCGTCGTTAGCTCGCCGCGCCGCGCGGCCTTCATTGCCTCGATGGTTTCCTTGTTCGGAACCAGCGGCTCGAACGGCAGCGCCTTCTCCTTGGCGATCTTGACCATCATCAGGCGGAAGGCCTCGGACACGGTGAGGCCCATTGCCGCCAGCACGGCGGCGGCCTCCCGCTTAATCTGCTCGTCGATGCGGGCACGCACGACCGAATTTGTAGCCATGGTATAATCTCCTATGGGCTACAATGTAGCACAATTGGGCGAAATTCAAGCGAGGCCGGTCTAGATTATTGCGTATCGATTACCGCCTTATCTCGTGTCAAAGCCTCTCGGTGTGCCCTCGGCGGCCGCGGGTACCCGCTCCCAGGTGCGGGCGCCTCTTGCCCGATGGCAGGGGGGACGCCAAGATCGTCGCGTCCGATGCTTGGGTCCCAACACGTCACAAAGATGCCCATATCTCGTATTAGCCGTCCTGGTTCGCGCGGCTTCCGGTCCGGCATGTTGCGTTATCTCTCGTTCCCGCTGATCCGCCCGTTCGATGGCGCCTGCGCCGACCGCCGTCGGGAGCGCGGCTTCACCTTGCTCGAGCTGCTCGTCGTTCTCGCCATCCTTGGATTGCTGATCGGCTTGGTTGCCCCCGCGGCATTACGTCAGCTCGGCTCGGCCAAGGAGAAAATTGCCCACCAGTCGATCGAACGCCTCGCCAGCGTGCTCGACATCTACAAGCTCGACGTCGGAAATTATCCGACGACCGAACAGGGTCTCGAGGCGCTGATTGCCCGCCCTGCCGGGGCAGAGCACTGGAGCGGGCCCTATCTCAAGGGGGAGAAGGCGCCCGAAGATCCTTGGGGTCATCCGTTCCTCTACCGCATGCCAAGTCAGCGGCCCGGGCACGATTACGATCTTTACTCGCTCGGTCCGACCGGCAAGCCCGGCGGCACCGGTTCGGACGCCGAAATCGATAACGAGTGAGCGCTGCAACGAGTGAGCGGCTGGGTCAGTCGCTCCCGCTGCCCCACGAGAGCACGACGTAGCCCTGAGGCAAAGTCGGGCCGACCCGCACGATCGCAACGCGGGTTGCCCGGGCATTCCCCGAGCCGAGCGCCGCGGCGGAGATGCGCAATGGTCAACAGATCGGTTGGCGCCGGGCTGGCCGGGGGAGCAGCCTGGCCGAGCTGCGGGATGGTGGCCAGAGCCGCGGCTACGATTGGGTCGGCGCCGGTTCGGCTCGGTTCGGCGGGGCCGAACAAGGTCAAATGGGGTTGCACCGCGGCGAACAATGCCGGGGTCATGCCGAGCACCCGGCTGAGTTCATCCATAGTCTCGAACGGCGCCGCAGGCGGCCCGTAATCGAGTCCCGCAGCACGATAATCGGCAAACAAAGCCTCCTGCGGCCGCGGCATCGGCGCCGAGCCAACCCAGTCGGCGATAGCTGAGGCGAGGCGCCGCGCGCTGGCGGGGTCATTGCCGAGAGCGCGAAGCAGGCCTTCCATCAGCGCCGGCGAAGCCAGGTTCGGATTGATCCGCGACGCCTCGTCTTCGAGCCGCACCACCACCCGGCTATTGCCGATCGTCAACGGATGGGCAGTTCCGTCGAGCGGCCAACGCTGTTCGGGCTTCGGGTTCGATTGGTTGAAGATGGCCTGGGAAATCGCCCCGTCAGCCGCCGCCGCGGCGACGGCGTTGTCGACGAGATTGTCGGCGATGCGGATCTCGGTTCGCCCGCTCGCGGTCAGATGGAGGACCAGGAAGGCGATCAGCGCCAAGGTCCACAGCACGATCAGCAACGCGAAGCCGCCGTTGCGGGGCACAGGCCGGCGTGGCATCCCCGCTCGCCGCATCCGGCTCACAGGCCGTTGGGGTTGGCCAAGCCCGAGCCGCCCTGGCGCTGCACCTGCTGCGGAACCAGCCCGGCATTGATCAGCTGGCTGCGCAAATCCTCGGTGAGTGCGCGCGCGTCGCGCTGATCGTGCACGACGTGGGGGGTGATCAGCACCAGCAGCTCGGTGCGCATCCGCGAATTGGCCTGGGTCGAAAACAGCGTGCCGATGACGGGGATGTCTTTGATGAAGGGAAGACCCGTGATTCCCCTGTGAGACGTTGTCGCGGATCAGCCCCGCCATCCCCACCGTCTGGCCATCCTGGACCGCCACCCGGGTGCGGAACACCTGGTCGTCGAAAGTCGGCGACCCGGTGACCGTATTGGTCGCCTGTTGCGCTACGTCGCTGACTTCCTGAGCGATGTCGAGGCTGACGAGACCGCCGGTGTTGACCCGCGGCGTCACCTGCATGATGACCCCGGTCTCGTGGTAGTCGACGCTGTTGACGACCGGGGCGCCCGCGGCCAGCGTGCTGGTCGCGGTCCCGGTCAGAACCGGGACCTGCTGGCCGACCTGCAGACGGGCCGGCTGGTTGTCGAGAACCATGATCTCGGGCGCGGAAAGCACCTTGACCTTGGTCACATTGCGCCAGCGCCGCGAGCGCGAAATTCGGACCTTTGCTCAGGACGAAGTAAGGGAGGGTCGAGGGAAAGGGCAGGCTGTCCAACGGAGGAAAAGGAGGATTGAAGGGGCCGCTGGTTCCGGTTGATCCCAGAGTCTCGGCGACGTGGTCGGTCTTGAAGAAGAATTGCGTCCCGTATTGCAGCTGGTCGTTGAGATCGACCTCGGCAATGGTCGCCTCGATCAATACTTGCAGAGGAATGATGTCGATCTTGTGCAGCATTCCCTCGATCACCGAATATTCGGCGGGGGTGGCATAGACCAAGAGAGCATTGTTGGTGCGATTGGCGATGATGCGGATCCGGTTGACGTTGGCGCCGGCGCCAGCCCCGGTCTCCGCCGACAACGGCTCGGTCGCGGGGGTCTCCGCCGCGGCCGCGGTCGTCGCCGGGATCGCCGAGCCAAACCCGCCGGTGGCGCCGGCGCCACCCGCTTGTCCGGCCGCCCCGGTGGTGGAAATCCCTCCGGCTGCCCCGCCGACGCCCGGGGTGCTCCCGGTAGCGTTGCCGAACCCCAAACTTTGCTGGCCGGCGCCGGGGGCGGTGCTGCCGGGCGGCGGCGGGGTCGGCGAGACGTTGCCAGGGGTGAAGGCGCGCTGCAGCAGGCCCTCGAGGTCGGAGCTCTGGCCATTCTGCACGTAATAGACATGCCAGGCCCGCGCGGTCGCATCCTCGACCCGCGACGCCAGCCGGAAGAAGCGATTCGCCGCGTCGATGTAACGCGGTTGCGAGGACACCACGAGAACCGCGTTGACTCGCGCCATCGGCAGCACTTGAACAATGCTGGCGAGCGGAGCCTCGGCTTGGGCCTGCAGCACTTTTTCGAGCTCGCCCGCAAGCTTGGCAGGATCGTCGTCGCCGACCGGAAATAGAGCGTAGGATCGCCCGGACAGGATATCGATGTCGAAGGCGCGGATCAGACCGACCAAAGTCTGCCGCACCGCAGCGTCCCCTGTCACCAGCAGCGCATTGCTGGCGGCCTCGGCGGTGATCTTACCGCCCTCGCCGACATAGGGCTCCAGCATCTTGGCGAGGTCCTTGGCGGAGGTATAACGCAGCGGCACGACCTGGGCGCCGGCTCCTATGCTGCTGGCGGAAGACTGGTTGGTGATATTCCCGACTGCGACCGGCACGACATCGTAGACCCCGTTTCTTTGAACCACGGTCGCGCCGTTCTGGTTGAGCAGAGTTTCGAGCGCGGGCAGCAGGGCCGAGCGCGCCAGCGGCGTCGTTGTCTCGATCGATCCCGTGCCATGTACACGCGGGTCGATCGTATAATTGAGCTTCAACGTCGTACCGAGAATCGTGCGGACGATCTCGCGAATGTCGGTATCGACGAAATTCAGCGTGACGTCGCCGTTTTGGTCGGAGACGGCGCCTGCTGGCGGCGGCGAGGACCGCGCCGCCCCCGACCCGCCAGCCGTCCCGCGGTCGACGAACATGCGCTCTCCGGTATGATTGACCGGAATAGGGCCGCTGATCCGCGGCGCCGCCGGCTGCAGGCCGACCGGTTGCTCGAGCGGGGTCAGGCCAGGGTTAGGCGGTGGCTGGCAGGAGCCAAGAGCCGCCAGCAGCACCGTCACGGCGGATGCCCAGATTAGTCGCCGGCAAATCCGCATCACCGCCCCCGCAGCTGGCCCGGCCGGGGCGGGGCCCGGTTTAACAGCATCGGCGGAAATCCCGGCCGCGCCGCTGCCGGGACAGGCGCCGGGGCGCGGGGATTGCCTCGCTCCGACGGTGGGGGATGGCGGCGGCGTCAGGTTGGGGTCGAATTTCGGCTGCAAGGTCTTGGTCCCGCTCGGACCGCTCAACGAGACCTCTCGCGGATTGATGCGTTCGACCCGCCATCCGCTCACGGTCTCGCCCTCGCTGACGACCAGCGCCTTTGCCCCGAGCGGGGCAAAGATCGCGATCCGATGGCCGGGGAGGACGACGATCCCGGTCAGCCTCGTATCGGCGAGCCCGGAATCAGCCGTCGCATTGTCGTCGCCGCGCGGCGGGGGTCGCCGCGTGTTGCTGAACAACGGCCGGGCGAGGATCGTCGCCACCAGCTCATTATATCGCCCTGGGGGCTCCGGGCGCGTCGAGGGAGGTGCAGGCTCCGGCGGCGGCGACGCTATGCTCACCGGGTCGCCGCGGTCGGGCGTCCGCGCCATCTCGGCGGTGATGATCGCGGCGGCGAGGGCACAGCCCGCGAGCAAGAGTACGAGGACCAGGCGGTCGATCATGGCTCGCCCGGAGACGACGCTCTTTCGATGCGGAATCCGTAAACGTCCAGCCCCGCGTCAAGGTTAAAGTTGCCACCCGGACCCGCCGGCAACCCCGGCCGCCGCAGGACGCCGTGGACCTGCAGATTGTCGACGATCAGGGGCGGCGCCGCCTCCTCGATCTTGGCGAGCAGCTTCACCAGGGTGTCATAGGGACCGTTGAGCGCAAACCGCAGGCCGATACGGCGATAGCCGTCGGCTGTTTCAGACGGAAGGCTTTCGGTGCTGCCGATCGTCGCGCCCACCGAGACTGCGAAGCCCTCGATCCGGCTCTGCAAATTGGCCGAGGCGATGGCGTCGCTGGCGCCGTCGAGAGTGACCTTGCGCGTTCGCGCAGCGGCGCGCAGTTCAGCGACTTGCGCACGCAGGGCCGGCAGCGCTGCTGCAGCCGCCTGCAAGTGGGGCAGCACCATGCGACCGTTCTCAAGGCCTGCCTCCCGTCCCCGATAAAGGTCGACAAGGGGCGCCACGGCAAGAAAATACAGGCCTCCCAGCACAAGGAGCACCAGGCTCAGTGCCAACACTCGGCCGCGCTGGCCGGTCGGCATGGCTGCGATCGAGACTACGGTGCCACCTCCGTGATGATGGTGAAGATCTCCTGTCGGAGCGCTTCGATCCGGGTGACGGGAGCGGCAAATGCCGGATTTCGGAATTCACTGTCGGCGGAAACCGCGCTGATCAGCCGGGCGGCCGCGGCGGACCGGCCACTCATTGTCAATTTGCGCTGTTGCAGTTCCATCTCGGTCAGGTAGGTATCGTCGGGTAGGACGCGGGTCGCCGCAGCCAATACCGCGAGCGGCTGGCCAACCTTCTCGCGCGCTTTCTCGACGAGGTCGGCGGTGCCGGATAACCGTGCGATCTCCCGGCGGAGGCTGTCGGCTTCGCTGGCGGCTTTACGCCCTGCCGCGAGTGCCCGGTCGAGCGACCCCATCGCGATCGATTGGCGGACAAAGGGCGTCACGATCGCGGCCAGCACCAGGATCGCGAAGCACAACGCCGCAGGTTTGATCAAGCGGCTGGCGCCGCGATCAGCGGGATGACCGACGCCGTCGAGCGGCAGCCAAAAACCCGCGTCCGGTCCGTCGGCGATTTCCGCTCGTACCGGAGCGATGCCGATCTGGCCGAGTAGATCCAGCAGTGGGGCCAAATTCGCTCGCGGTACCAGCAGCAGGCGCAGCGACAGCCGCCCACTCTGGCGGTCGGCCTCGACGACCCTGTGGTTCCAGTAAAGCTCCTCAGCCGTGAATGGGGTTTCCCGGTCCATTTCAAACGTGAGGGCCTGATCGATCTCGCGTTCCGCGGCGAGCGGCAGGACCACCGTCTTGCCCAACACATCAGCCTCGCCCAAGCGCAAAACCACCGGTTTGCCGGTCGGGCGGGGCAGCTCGGCGAGACCCGAGGCACTTAGAGCGAATTGGCCGACTAAGGTTTCCTTGCCGTTTTTGCGCAAGCCGACGGCAACCGCCTCGATCCCGTGCCCGGCGGCTCCGATCGGCGTGATCACTGTAGCGTCAGCGGCGGTTGGAGCGGACCGACGCAAGCGCTGAGGCAACAGATCCGCCAGCTGTCCGAACCACCAACCCGAGGAAGTCACGCACCATGCCCGGCACCGAGCCGATCAGAATTCTCTAGAGACTACGCCACTATGCTACAGAGCAGGGCAGCGCGGAACAGGCCGACACGGCGCCGGCGCTTATCCTGCCAACAAAGTGTCCGAATGTGGCCCGATCAAGGCGATCTGCCACCAAAGGTTGGCTAAATTGGGCCCTCCGGCGTCTCTTACTCTCCGTTTACGGGTATTTTCCTACATTGTCGTCCGAAGCAGGATCAGGCACGAGGTCGCCCGTTCCCAACCGATGAACCCGCGCCGCGAATCGCCTGTTGTGGTCAAAGCTCTGGCGTCGCGATCAGGTCGGGCCAATGTCGCCGATCGCCCTTGGCGAAGACAACGCGGATTCGGATCAATCCTGGAGCTGAGGGCCCATCCCACCGCGTCTGCCATGCGGCCGGTTGATCCGGAGCGGTTGTGCCCCAAAAAGCGATCTCGAGACGGGCAACGCCGGAGATCAGCTCGGTGACGGTCGGCTGCGGCGGCGGCCCGAACGAAATTTCATGTAGATGGGGCGTCCAGCGCAATACCAAGCGTCCATCGCGCAGCTCTAGCGAGATGTCGGCGCGCCTCGTCGTGCCAAGCCCGGTCGGCAGGTCTCCGATAAAAGTCAGATGGTTCGCGTCGCCTTTGATCTGGCCACCGGCAGCCGCGCCCGGACCAAAGCCGCCCGGTGTCGCCGCAGCGACGCCGGTCAGCAGGGTGCGCAGAACGCGAGCCGAAGCATCGAGGTCGGCGGTTTCGCCGACCCGCAGCTGCTGCGCGTCGCCACAATGCCATCCCGGCGCGCACACCTTGCGTAAGCCCGACCACCAGAAAGCCGAGCACCACCACGACAACCAATATTTCCAGCAGCGTGAACCCGCTCTGCCGGCCAGGAGCGCGATCCATCAGCATGGCGGCGTCACCCGCTGGCGCCGGTAGTGCCGAGGCGCAACGTCCGCAGCACGACCGCGCGCTGGTGAGCGTGCGCCTGCCACGAGATTGCGACCTCGACGTCGAACAGGGACGTCGTCTGCGGGGTGACCCCGTCCGTTGCCACACCTGGCCGCTGCGCCACCGGCTGTATGCGCAGCCGCCAACGATAGCCGCCGCCGTCATCGCCGCTGGAGTCTCCTTCGACCAGGGCGGCGTCCCGCCCGACCGCGGCGAGATGGGATTGCGCGCGCTGCAGCGCTTCCTCGGCCCGAGCCGCGGTGTCGACGGCGAACAGCCCGCCGGTACCAGCCTGGAACAGCCCGATCAGCGCCAACGAGGCGATCACCAAAGCGACCACGACCTCGAGCAAGGTGAAGCCGGAAGCGGTCGACGCCCGTTCAGTGCACATCGGCGACCGTGACCCGGCCGGTCAGCCAGTCGACCCCGACGGCGACGCGCCGCGATCCATCAGCAAGCGTGATCCTGCCGCCGGTGGAGCTGCCGTCGGGGTTGAAACGAATATCGCCGGTGGTGGCGCTGCGCTTCTCACCGGTGACCGTCAGCAGCGCGATCGAGAGTTTGGCAGGCAGGCTGCGCGGCGCCTCGCTACCGACCCGGTAGCGATGACCGGACAAATCGAGCGAAAACGCCACCGGCTGGTTGTCGGCAATTGCTTGCGAGCGCGCCAGACGCAGACCGGAGGCGAGCTCGGCCGCGGTTCCTTGGAGCCCGAGCGCGCTGCTCCAGGGCGCCTTGTAGCCGACGATCAGGACCAGAGCGAAGCTCATGACGGCAAGCACCACCAAGAGCTCGATCAGGCTAAAGCCATTTGGTTTGCCGATGCCCCGCGCAGGCCCGATGGCCGGCGTCGATCCCGGCTCACCTCGCCAAATCATTGAGGCTCAGCATCGCCGTCAGCAGCGCGCTGATGATCCCGGCAACGGCGAGGCCCATCGTGATCGTGATCAGCGGCACCGCTAGCGCTACCAGGCGTTGCATCATCAACCGCGCCTGCTCGTCGTGGATATCGGCGGCTTTTAGTGACATCGCCGCCAGCTGTGCCGCTTCCTCGCCGAGCTGCAACAGATGGATCGTGCGCGCCGGAAACACCCCGGCGGCGGCAAGCGGCCGGGCGAGACCGGCGCCGCCCTTGGCCCTGAGCGCCGCCGCTTCGACCGCGGCCGTCGCCGCGAGGTTACCGAGCGCCTCCTGGGCGATGCCCAGCGCCGGGATCAGCGGCACCCCATTGTCGAGCAGGCTGCCGAGCGTTCGCGTCAGCCGCGCCGCCAGGGTCTCGCGGATCAAACTGCCGGCGATCGGCAGGCGCAGCAGCAGGCGATCAAACGGCAGCCGGTACGCGGGCTGCCTCAGCAGATGACGGGCGACCAGACCGCCCACCAGCAATGCCGCCAAAAACCACGGCAAGGCTGCGCCGATGATGGCGCCGAGCGTCATCAGTACGCGGGTCGCGGTCGGCAGTTGCGCGCCGGCTTGCTCGAAGATCGGAGTGAATTGCGGCAGCACATAATCGAGCAGCAGCACGATCGAGCCGATCGCGGCGACGACCAGCAGAGCCGGGTAAATCAGCGCCGCGCGCAGGCTGGCGGTCAGGCTGCGTTCCCGCTCAAGCAGGCCGGCGAGGCGGTCGAGGGTGCCGGGTAGGGTGCCCCCCGCTTCGCCGGCGCGGACCAATCCGACGTAAAGCTTGGAAAAGCTGCGTGGTTCGCCGGCGAGCGCCGCCGCCAACGAGCTGCCCGAGCGCACCTTATCGCGGACATTGCCAAGAATCTTGCGGGCGCGGGCGCTGCGGGTGTTGTCGACGACAAAGCGCAGCGCGCGATCGAGATCCTGTCCCGCCATCAGCATGATCGCGAGCTCCCGCGTCACCTCGACGAGCGATGTCTTGTCGAGACCTCGGGCGCCGCCGATCTCTATCTGCAACAACTCGCCGAGGCCGCGCCACCCTTCGGCCGGATCGGCGCGCAGCACGATCTGCCCCTGGCGCTGCAGCCGCTCGACCACGGCAGTGCGATCGGGCGCGTCCATGACGCCGTGCACGGTCTCGCCGCCGCCATTGATCGCCGACCAGCGGAACGATGGCATCTCAGCTTTCCGGCTGTCGTCTCATACGGATCGCCGAAGGATAGCGCGGGAACCGGCCCCGGTTCTTCCCTGTTGCCGGCGACCGTGGGCGCGCGGGCGCCGACGGTCACCGGCGCGGACGATCAGGCTTCGCTCCTGATGCAGCGGACGACCTCCTCGATCGTGGTGTCACCTTCGAGCACCGCCATCAGACCGCTGTCGAATATCGGGCGCATGCCGTCCGCGACCGCGGCGCGCTCGATCGCGGTGTCGTCGGCCCCCTCGAAGATCAGCCGGTCAATCGCCCGGTTCGGCACCAGCAGCTCGGCAATTGCCCGGCGCCCGCGAAAGCCGGTGCCGCGGCATTCAGCGCAACCTTTCGCGTGGTAGAGCGTAATCGCGTTCGACGGCGCCAATCGTTCCAGGCCGAACCGTTCGATCAGCGCGGATGGCGCCGGCTCCCCGGTTTTGCATGCCGGGCAAAGCCGACGGACCAGCCGCTGCGCCAGCACCCCCTTCAGGGTGGCCGTCATAAGATAATCCTCAAGTCCCATGTCGCGCAGACGCGTTATCGTTGCGGCGGCCGAATTCGTATGCACGGTCGACAGTACGAGATGGCCGGTGAGCGCTGCCTGCACGGCGATCTGCACAGTCTCGATATCGCGGATTTCGCCAATCATTATGACGTCGGGATCTTGCCGCAAGATCGAGCGCAACAGGCTGGCGAAATTGAGGCCGATCTGGGGCTTTACCTGGATCTGGTTGATGCCTGCCAGCTGATATTCGATCGGATCCTCGACGGTCACGACATTGCGCGCCACGGTGTTCAACTTTAAGAGGCCGGTATATAGCGTCGTGGTCTTGCCGCTGCCCGTCGGCCCGGTGACCAGCACCATCCCGTTCGGCAGTTCGAGCGCACGTTCGATCCCCTGCCAGATGTCTGGGGGCAAACCCAGCTTTTCGTAGTCGAACTCGACAGCGGTGCGGTCGAGCACGCGCAGCACGACCTTCTCGCCGTGGAGCGAGGGCACCGTGGACACCCGGAAGTCGATCTCGTGGCCGCGCACGGTCAGCTTGATGCGGCCGTCCTGCGGCAGCCGGCGCTCGGCGATGTCGAGCCGCGCCATGATCTTGATGCGCGAGACGATGGCGGCCTGCAGCCTCGCCGGCGGCGGTTCGAGCTCGTGCAGCACGCCGTCATAGCGATAGCGCACCCGCAGCCGGTCCGGGAATGGCTCGAGATGGATATCGGAGGCATGGGTCTCGACGGCGCGCGCGATCATCTGATTGACGAGGCGGATCACCGGCGCCTCGCTGGCGAGGTCCTTGAGTCGCTCAGCGTCCTCCTCGGCCGGTTCGGCGTCGGCAACCACCGCGTCCAACATCGCCTCGCCATCGACGCCGTTGTCGGGCTCGGAATAGAGCCGGTCGAACGCGGCTTCGAGCTCGATCGGGACGGCGACCGCCACCGCCACCGGCCGGCCGAGCGCCGCCGCCACCGCATTGCGGGTAAAGACGTCCAGCGGGTCGGCCATGGCCAGCACCGCGCGGCCCTCGCTTTCGACAATCGGCAGCGCATGCACCTTGCGCAGGAATTTGGGCTTCAGCCGGTCGACGAACAGCGCGGTATCGGGATAATCTGCCGGCCTGACGATCGGGGCCGCGACGAGCTGCGCCAGAGCCTCGGCGAGCCCGCGCTCGCTGATTAGGCCGAGCTGGGTCAGGACACGGTCGAGCCGGCCGCCGGTCTCGGACGCGACCCGGCGCGCGCGCTCCAGGGTGCGCGGGTCGACGGCGCCGCTGTCGATCAGGGCCGGGCCGAGCTTGGCGAGCGCCTCGGCGGCATCTTGCGCGGTTGGAGAGGCAACGGGTTCGAACGTCATGACGGCATCTTATCCTCTCGGACGCTGCTTCAGAAATGGTTCCCGAGAGCGATAAAAATCGATCGACAGCGAGGGCGGGAACGGATGCTCGGGGCGGAACTGGTCGACCGTATGGCCGATGCCGACGCCGCCGCATGGGGCGCGGTGCTCGCAGCCCCGTTTATCGGCAGCTTCCTTGGCGTCGTCGTCCAGCGGCTGCCCGACGGCAGGCCTATCGCCCGGGCGCGGTCGCATTGCGAGGAGTGTGGCGCCGCTCTTGCGGTCCGCGACCTCGTGCCGTTGTTCAGCTGGCTCGTGGCGGCGGGCCGCTGCCGTTTCTGCGGGCGTCCGCTCGGCTGGTTCTATCCCGGGATCGAGCTCGCCGCGCTGGCGGTCGCGCTGCTCTCGGTGTCGATCGATCGCGGGGTGGGAGCGTGGCTCGACTGCGTGCTCGGCTGGTGGCTGCTCGCACTCGGTTGGATCGATCTCCGCCGCTGGCTTTTGCCTGACGTGCTGACCTTGCCGCTCGTTGTAGCCGGGCTCGCCGCCGCCATGGCCTTCGAACCCGAGGGGCTGACCGATCGCGCCCTTGGCGCCGCCGCCGGCTATCTCGGCCTGCGCGCGGTCGGCCTTCTCTATAGCGCCTTGCGCGGCCGCGAGGGCTTGGGCCACGGCGACGCCAAGCTGCTGGCGGCGGCGGGGGCGTGGGTTGGAGTGCGAGCGCTGCCGCAGGTGGTTTTGCTCGCGGCGCTCGCGGGGCTGTGCGCCGCCGCCTGCATGCGCCTCGCCGGCATTCGTCTCGGCGCGCAGTCGGCGCTCCCGTTCGGCCCGTTTCTTGCCTTTGCCGCCTGGCTCGTTTGGCTGGCGCCCGCGCTGATCCTTTAGAGGCGCGGCGGTCGCATCCTCGACCCGCAGCCTTGACGATTTCTTGGCGTTCGGCAGCGTAAAATCGATAAGATTTGCGCTTGTGTAAAAACCGTGTATTTCGGCCCGGCCTCGCAGGGGCGGTTCGTCGAGACGCGGGAGGATGTGGCATGATTCATCCGGTCATTCTGTCCGGCGGCTCGGGTACCCGGCTGTGGCCGATGTCGCGCACGCTTTATCCTAAGCAGTTGCTGGCTCTGCTTGGCCGCGACAGCCTGCTGCAGCAGACGGTGCAGCGAGTCGGAGATCCCAGCCGCTTCGCCCCGCCTCTACTGGTCGCCAATGAAGAGCACCGGTTCATCATCGCCGAGCAGCTGCGCGAGGTCGGGGCGGCGCCGCGCGCGCTGCTGCTCGAGCCGGTCGGCCGCAACACGGCGCCCGCTGCTTGCGTCGCAGCCCTGGTGCTCGCCAAGAGCGATCCCGATCCGCTGATGCTGCTGCTGCCGTCCGACCACATCATCGAGGATGACGCAGCCTTTGCCGCGGCGATCGACCGCGCGGCCTCGGCGGCTCGCTGCGGCAGTCTGGTCAGTTTCGGGATCGCCCCCGAGCGCCCCGAAACCGGTTATGGCTATATCCGACGAGGGCCGGCGTTCGACGGCGTCAGCGGTGTCTTCCGGGTTGCAGAATTCGTCGAGAAGCCCGACACCGAGAAGGCGCAAGCCTATATCGCCTCGGGCGAGCATCTATGGAACGGTGGCATCTTTCTGTTTCCAGTACGGCGCCTTCTCGACGAGCTGGAGCGCCTGCGGCCCGATATCGTCGCCGCTTGTCGGCGAGCGCTCGCCGAGGCGAGTCATGACGCCGATTTCACCCGCCTCGGCAAAGAGGCGTTCGCGGCGTGCGCCACCGAGTCGATCGACTACGCGGTCATGGAGCACACGCAACACGCGGCAGTCGTGCCCGTCACTATGGGCTGGAGCGATGTCGGCTCGTGGGATGCCCTGTGGGAGATCAGCGACAAGGACCCTGCCGGCAACTCGATCGCCGGGAACGTCGTCGCTCAAGACACCCGCAATTGCTATCTGCGCTCCGAGGCCGGCCTGCTTGCCGCGATCGGCATTGAGGATCTCGTCGTGGTCGTCACGGCCGACGCGGTCATGCTCGCGCCGCGCAACCGCACTCAGGAGGTCAGGCAACTTGTCGCGCGGCTCGTCAGAGAAAACCGCGGCGAGGCTGAGGCGCCGCCGACCGTCCATCGCCCATGGGGCACGTACAGATCGCTGCATAACGGGCACCGGGTGCAGGTCAAGCACATCATGGTGAAGCCGGGCGGCCGGCTCTCGCTGCAGATGCATCATCATCGCGCCGAGCACTGGATCGTCGTCCACGGCACGGCGAAGATCCGCCGAGGAAAGGAAGAGACAATCCTGACCGAGGACCAGTCGACCTACATCCCGCTCGGCACCGCTCATCGGCTCGAGAATCCGGGCAAGATCCCGCTGCACCTGATCGAGGTGCAATCGGGAAGCTATCTCGGCGAGGACGACATCATCCGCCTCGAAGACAGCTACGGCCGGAGCTAGCCAGAATTGGGAACGCGGCCAGCGGCGAGCGGCCGAGAGATTGTTAGGCGGCTCGATGCAAGTGTAATTTTCTACATAAGCATCATCACGCTTTCACTTGCTCTCGGGGAGCATTGCCGCCTGTGGCCTGGTTTACCGGTGATTTTCGCGATTACCGGTAGGTAATCGGAATCTTTCGCTACTAATCAAAGAATGACAGACGATAAGCACAGTCAAAACTATGCCGCCGAATCAATCCCCTTCCAAAATCGCCGAAACCGCCTCGGGCAACAATGACCAGGGCGAGATTAGCCGGCATCAGGTTCATCCGCCCTGCGTCCCGCACGAGATCGCAGGCGGCGGCCGTGACGGTGAAGGCCCAGTCGACCTTGGCAACGGGTCGATCTCCCGAAGCGCCCGCAACCGATGATCTGCGCGAACCCGCGTCTCCAGGTCTATGTAACTGAAAAGCTGACCTCAAATCTGATACTCGCCGCGCATCCTCACCCCGACCGATGAATCATAATGAGCAAAATCCCCACAACCCTTCTTCAACGGCTTGTTAGAGGTTCTTGCGCGGTCCTCCCGTGGTTATAAAACCGGCTTCAGTGGTTGCCTCTAGCCTCCTCGAGTCTTTAGAAAAAGCCATGTCTACTTGCGTCCGGCGTTTTTTCGCCGCCAATCGACGGCTGAGCGCGGCAGTTGAAGCCCGGCTGCCGTATCTGTTCAAGCGCCACCCCCACACTCTCTACAAGTACGAGGTGGCGGAGTTACTCAACGGTCGGCCAGGACAGGTCGTGCTCGATGTCGGCGGCGGCAAGGACTGCCCTTTCTTTCCTTACCTCAACCAGCCGCGCGGGCAACTAATCATCGGGCTCGACTACTCCGAAGATCAGCTTCGAGGGAACCGCGACATCAATCAGAAGATCGTCGCCGATGCCACGGCGCGCGGACTTCCCCTGCGTGACGGCTCGACCGACCTTGTCGTGTCTCGCTCCGTTGTCGAGCATCTCCGCGACAATAAGGCATTTTTTGAGAACTGCACAAATGTGCTTCGCCCGGGAGGTGTCATGATTCATGTATTCCCCGGTCGGTTTGCGCCCTTTGCGTTACTGAACCAGCTGCTGCCGAACTGGCTGGCCCGTCGCATAGCGGGTTACCTGCTGCCAACAGAATGGGTAGACGAAGGAAACTACGGCTTCCCAGCCTTTTACGATCGCTGCTACTTCTCTGCGGTGCAAGATCTCCTCAAGCAAAACGGTTTCATAAACGTAAAATATACGTTAAGCTTTTATCAGTGCATATACTTTGAATTTTTCTTTCCTCTGTTCTGCGCGGTACTGGCTTATGATCTGATAGTGTGGAGTCTTCGGCATCCGAAATTTAGCGTCCGCAATAATGGTGATGGCGGAGCGGCCTCTACGATAGCGGGGTCTTGGGAGGCGCCGCTGGGCGGCCTTCCCCTCCTCCGGTAGAACCTTTCACCTCCGCGCCCGAATCGGTGTGGATTGATCACGATACAACCTCACGAAACGCGAGGTGCGTCGCCGTCGTTCGCTTGTAGTGTCAACCGTTGGGAGCTCGAACGCTGCTCAGCCGGTCGGCAGAGGGGTGAAATCGCCGCGCGGTCGCGGGATTAGGGGTATTCTCCCGACCACGGCCGCGTCGCGGCTCGCGATTTCGGCAGCGACGATACGGCGCGCCGCTGCGGCGATAATCACTACGGCGTAGAAGCCGTCGAACATCGCCTGGGTCGCGAACGACCCGCCGGCGGAATAACCGACGAGGGACGCTTGGAGCATTCGCCCGAGAGTGTTCGCCCATTCGAGATCCGGATTTCCGCGCGAGTGTCGGACGAGCCACCTTGCATCGAGCGCAGTGCTGATCAAGATGGCGATAAAAATCGCAAGCCCGACAAAACCATGATCGCCAAGCATCTCGAACCAGTTGCTGTGCGGTGCGCGCGGCCTCGTCAATGGCGGCAGGCCGCTGTCCCAAAGCTGTCGGTTCACAGAAGCCGGATAGTTGGACCAGTGGAAACCGGCGCCGGTGATCGGCCGCTTCAACGCCATCGCCCAGGATAGATGCCACATATAAAGGCGGGACTCCGCAGACGGGTCCTCTTGATAGGTTTCAATTGTCCCCATCCGCGCGAACCATTCCTCCGGGGCGAAACTCCAAACCCCGAAGGCGGCAACTGCGATCAGCAGCGCCATCGAGACTTTCCGCCGTGAGCGCCACCATAGCATAGCTCCCATGGCGAAGAGCGCGAGCAACGCGCCGCGCGAGTAGGTAAAGATATCGCCCAAAAAGGTGAGGCCGATCAGCGCCAGGAACGGCCATTTGAGGGAGGGCTGTCGATACCTGTCCCGCATGTAGAACAGCAAAGGAAGGATCATCGTCAGCGCGACCCCCAAATCGTTGTTGTCGCCTATCATCGTCCCGTCGGGACCCATTATACGGGCTGTGCCGCCCGAAAAGATCAGCGAGAACAAGCCGCCCTTGAAGCCAAAAAACGCGATTGACAGCGTGCAGACGACGATCAATTGGTCGAGCCGTAAACGCGTCGTCGTCAGCGTATAAGCGATGATCGACATCAAAAACATTTTCTCGGCGAGCTGCCATTTTTGATAGATCTGGTCGGCGGGCCCGGTGCCTAATATCGAGGTGACCGAGATCCAGGCCGCCAACATGACAAGCAGCCCGGTCGTCTTGTTCATCGGCGGCAACTTCGGCTCAACCTTAGACAGAAACCAACACAGGAGCGTCAACACCGCGACGATGTGCGCGTAAGGAATTCCGCCAGCGAAACTGTTCCAAACCAGTTTTTGCGGGTTCATCAGTGAGACCCAGTACCATATCAGGATCCCGAAGAACGGCCCGTTGAAAAATATGAATGGGATAGCAGCGAAGAAGACAATGAAGAGTATCAGCCCACGCATCGTTCTGTCGCTCCTGGAGGCTTACGGCGGCGGGTTTCGACGATGCCGGCTTCGGCCTCTGTGAGATATTTCCTCTCGGGCGAGGTCCCCCGGCACGCCCCATGTGTCAGTCGGCGAGCTTAGGACGGCAGCAGTCGTCGGATCCGTCCGGCTTCCGGTAACCATGCCGACCCGCGGCATCCGCAGACCGTCGTAACGGACGGGGTGGGAGCGAGCGCTATGAATCTCAGAAATGATATGTAAGCCTGTCGCGATCATCTAGCCCCAAAGCGCATGGTGGTCGAGGTGAAACCAGGCGGTCAATGATGCTCTGCGCCGGGATGCCGTAATGGCCGTGAAGAATGCACTCGCTTGGTTAACAGAGAGCAAAGGGATAGTCGGCTTCTCGTAGTATTATATCGCGATCCGGCAACATCCGGCGCATCTCAGAGACTGACCGACCCTGCGCGCACCGCCGACTCGATCGTCGGCGGCTGCGACCCAACCGGCTTGCTTACGGTCCGGATTCGGAATGTGTAGGTTAACGGCAATGGCTGATTTTGGCACGAGGATTGGCATGATGGGGCGATACGGCGTCTTCCCGACCCTTTCGCTGATCGCGTTTTTCTCGACCATCCTGAACGGGTTCAGCCTTGGCAACGGGATGATGCGGTCCGCGGACGCAGCGACGGCTTCACATGAGCACGTCACAAATTCGATCACCATCAGCAACGCGAGCGGCGGCGCCATCAGCAACTATCCGTATCAATTTGGCCGGCCGTTTGTCGATGGCGCGATCGCCCACCAGCCGCAGGTGCTGGTCAACGGCCAGCCGGTAGCCACCCAGGCCGACGTCAAGAACCGCTATCCCGACGGCTCGGTCGAATTCGCGGTGATCGCCGTGGTGATCCCGGCGATCCCGGCATCGGGCTCGCTGACCCTGACCTTCCAAAACCAGAATGCGGGCAACAACACGCCGCTAACCCAAGCGCAGATGCTCGCACCGGCCTATAATTTCGACGCGTCGATGACGCTGACCCCGGTCGGCGGAGCGGCGCGGGCCGCGTCCGCGCGCACCATGCTGCAGAACGGCGATTACAAGCTGTGGACCTCGGGGCCGGTGGCGCAGACCATCATGCTCGGCGACGATACCGCCGCGCGCAAGTACGACATCGGCTTTGGCGACGGCTACCATCCGTTCCGGCCGCGCTTTTATGCGACCTTCTGGCCGGCGACACACCAGGTCTTCATCCGCTGTGTCGGCGAGAACGGGTTGACCACCGAGCTCGAAGACCTGGCCTACAAGCTGTCGATCACGTCGAACGGGGCGACGGTCTATTCGGCCGACCTCTCGGGCACGCAGGCAACCCACCCCAAGATCCATTGGGCGCTGAGCCGGTGGACCGAGAAGTTCTGGATCGGCGGCACGCCTCAGGCCGCGGTCAACATCGACAACAACCTGGCCTATCTCGAAAGCACCCGGTACCTGCCGAATTTCGACACCTCGATCGCCATCCCGCAGACCTCGATCGCTGCCGAATACGCCAACTATAGCGGCAAGGCTAACGGCCCTGAGGATGGCGCCTGGAACGGCAACGGATGTTGCTTTGTCAACGCCATGGGGCAGGCCGGCGACAATCCCCATATCGGCCCCTACCCGCGCTGGGTGACCCTGTGGCTGTTCACCGGCGATTGGCGCCTGCGGCAGATGGTGCTCGGCATGGACAATAGTCCGGCGGCATTCCCGATGGGGCTGCGCGAGAGCGATCCGACCCGGCGCTATTCGCGCGCCGATGCGGTCGGCAGCGGGACCGGGCTCGGCCGCAACGTGTCGATCGCCGGCCGCCCGCACACCGCGTTCAACACCCCCGACAACATGATCAATTACAACAAGACGTTGGGCGACAATCCAATCCAAGTCGGTCCGATGGCCGCAATTCCGGCGGCGGGCGGCGATAAGTGGACCTGGGATGATGGGCATCAGCCGAGTGCATGGTTCCCGCAATACATCCTGACCGGCGACCCGTGGTACCTCGACATGATGTATGCCTGGGCCGGAATAACCGCGACGACTACTGACGGCGACGGCGGCAACGACCCGCATTTTCGCGGACCGAGTGGGGCCTATGGTGGCATCGCCAGCCAGACCCGCGGCGGCGCCTGGGTCATGCGCGGTCGCGCCGAGACAGCCTTTGCCGCACCCGACGGAACGCCGGAAAAGGCGTACTTCACCTATATGACAAATGACGCGCTGGCGCGGTGGGAAGGCGGCTTTGGGATCGCCGGCACGCCCTTCGACGGCAGTGCGATCAAAACTTGGGGTGCGAAGTACGGCGTTTCCTATTCATCGAATGCGGGCAGGCCGCTCAGCCCAGTCAATGGTCAGCCTCCGCCTTTGGGGAATTGGGGCAGTGTTTGCGACGCCGCCGCGACTCGGCCCCTGTGCGGCTTCTCGGCAGCTCAGCAGACCGCCTGGGGGATGAAGGTCGGGGCGAACGGTTCGTTCGATGACCCATGGATGATGTGGTATGTGCAATACGCTCTCGGCAGGGTGACCGAGTTGGGGTTCGCCGGCCGGCCGAACCAATTGCACGCCGGCCAGTACATCATCGGGATGATCGGATCGTCTGCGCCGATCCTGGTGGCGCAGTATCAGATCCCGGTCGAGAAGGCGGGGGGCGGCTGGTGGGCGACCTGGCCCGACCTGATCGCCAACGCGATGGACCCGACCTACATGGATGGCGATCAAGCGCGGGGTGGCCTGCCTGGCTACTTCCGCAACAACTTGTCGGCCAGCGGGCGTCAGGTGTGGGGGACGCCGGGCCTGGCGATGCTGGTCGATCAAAATGCTCCTGGCGCCGCCGCTGCGTGGAGCTGGTGGAAAGCCAACATCTATTCGAAAGTGCCTGGGCCACACTTAGCACCGTTCAGTTCCGACCCAAGATGGGCGATCTTGCCCAGGACCGACAGGAACGTTCTGCCAGCGCAACCGACGAAGATGCCCTGAGAAGGTGTGAGAGCCTGCCGGCTGTATCGAATAAGTCGTTCGCGGTTGTCGGTGCACGGGGCGAGGTCAGGGAAAAACGTCCGGCGACGCCCTCACCCTCCCGGGCCCTGCCGAAACACTTGGTCGGCGATCCTTTGTTGCGTCGGCGACAGGCTCGCATAGAGCGCTTGCAATGGCGGCAGCATCCGCTTCAAGCCAACAAGTTCCTGTTCGTCCGTTTGTATGGCGAGTCGCAAACCCTGGATCGGATCCAGGTTCGCGGGCGGCGGTGCGTTCGGCATCATCCTTGCGTTCTGCCGCATGGCGTTGGCGAGTGCCTCGAAGCGAGGCTCCTGCGCCGGGGTGATCTGCAGCCGCTGGTGAAGCTGGGCGATGTTGGCCTCGATATTTGGCGCGGGTGGCGGGGCTTGAGCTAGCAGCAGCGGTGGCGCCCGATGTCTGGGTGCTTGGCCGGTCATCGCCGCGGCCATCGCGGCGGCTCGGGACGGTGCGCCTGACGGCATGAGCCAAGCTGCGGCTAAGCTGGCCGCCATTACTAGTCGAAAAATCGCCTGCAACATTGCTTGAGACCTCGCGAGCCACCTTCGGTATCGGGTTGCGTCGAATAAAGCACGGCTCCAAGCATCGAGGTCAGCCGGGGGCGGCGCCCTGCGTCGCTACCTCCAGCAGGTAAAGCGACTGGCTCGCGGCCATGAACAGCCGATCGCGCTTTGGCCCGCCAAAGGCGAGGTTGGCGCATACCTCCGGCAGACGGATGCGGCCGATCAGCTTGCCCGCCGGGTTGAACACCAGCACCCCGGCAAAGCCGAGCGGCGCGTTTGAGCTGCACCACAAATTACCGGCGACATCGGCGCGCATCCCGTCGGGGCCGCATTTGACGCCGTCGACCGTCATGTCGGTAAACAGTCTCTGATTGACGGGTTTTGTCCCCTGCATATCGAAGGCAAAGATCACCCCTTTGCCGCCCGGCCCGCTGTCGCCGGGGCCTTTGCCGGTGCTGATCACGTAAAGCGTCTTGTGGTCCGGCGAAAAGCAGATGCCGTTCGGGTCGGGAAGCTGCTCCTGACTGATCGCCACATCGAGCTTGCCGCTCGGGTCCCAGCGATAGACGTTGGTCGGCAATTCCCGCTTGCGACCGCCGATGGCCCCAGCATTCTCGGCGCCGATGCGCGGGTTCAGGATCCCTTGCGGGTTGGTTGAGCCGCCGGCCTCGTCGGGATGGCCCTCGGGGATCGAATCGCCGTAAGGCGGGTCGGTAAACCAGATGCTGCCGTCTGGGTGTGGGACCAGGTCGTTCGGCGAATTCAGCGGCTTGCCCTGATAGGAATCGGCGATCACGGTCATGGTGCCGTCATGCTCCCAGCGCACGACACGGCGGAAGAAATCCTCGAGTCGACAGTTGGCGCCCCTGGTAATCGAAGGAATTGCCGTTGCTGTTGTAGGACGGGCGGCGGAACGGCGTCACCCGGCCGTCGTCCCAGATGTAGCGGTATTGGGTATTGCCCGCGACGTCGCTGAAGACGAGGTATTGCCCCTGGCTCGACCAGGCCGGCCCTTCGGCCCACAATGCTCCGGTCCATACCCGTTGGATGCCGGCGATCCCGCGCCGCACTTGGTTGAACGAGGGATCGACGACGATGACGTCGGGATCGGGATAGATCGACGGATGGCCGCGCGCCCAGTCGCGCGGCGGGCTGGTGATGACGCTCGCCGGCGTGCCGAGTTTCGCGTTTTGCTGGGCGGATGCGGACTCCGGCGCCAGCGCCGCGGCGCCTATCAGACCGGCGGTCCCCGCCAGCATCGTGCGTCGCGACAAAGCCTGCCTCTGAACCCGATCCTGCGTCATCGCTCCCTCCCCAATGTGGTTTTCTGCATGATTGTGGACGGGCTTTGGGTTGCCGGCAATCGATCGTCTCCTGTGGCGGCAATTCAGCCATGCGAAGCCGGAAGAGCAAGCCGTCGATTTCGCGATGCGCCGTCACGCGCGATCGCGTGCTACTATTTTTGCTGAAGAATCGTGGTCTGCGATCCGGACGAGGAAAGGAAATGCGATGGCTTATGATCTGCTGATCAAGAACGGCCGCATCGTCGACGGCTCGGGCATGCCGGCGTTCCGCGGCGATGTCGGCGTCAAGGACGGCAAGATCGCCGAGATCGGCAAGTTGAGCGGCCCGGCGACGCGCACGATCGACGCCGCCGGCCGCGTCGTCGCCCCCGGCTTTATCGACAACCATTGCCATTACGACGCCCAGGTCACCTGGGACCCGCTGTGCTCTTTCTCGTGCGACCACGGCGCCACCTCGGTGATCTTCGGCAATTGCTCGCTGTCTCTGGCGCCGGTGCGCAAGGGCAACGAAGAACGGCTCTCCGAGTTTCTGTCCTATGTCGAAGCGATCCCGATGGAGGTGTTGCGCACCCTCGAATTCGACTGGGAGACGGTGCCGCAATATCTCGACCAGCTCGATCGCAATCTCGGGGTCAATGTCGGCAATCTGATCGGCCATACCGCGGTGCGCTATTACGTGATGGGCGACGACTGCCAAAAGCGCACGGCCACCGACGACGAGATCAAGCAAATGCAGGATCTCGTGCGCGACGGCATGAAGGCCGGGGCGCTTGGCGTTTCCGTGTCGCGCAACCAGGGCCATTTCGACCCGCAGGGTGTTCACATTCCAGCGATCTGGGCGGACGAGAAGGAGATCTTCGCCCTCGGCGACGTGCTGCGCGAGCTCGGCACCGGCCTGATCCAATCGGGCGGCGGCAACGGCGCCGAGATGAAGGACGCGCTGATGAGCCGGCTCTCCGAAGCGACCGGCCGCGTCGTCGTCTACAACAATCTCGGCCAGACGATGCGCCGGCCCGGCCAGTGGCAGAAGCAGATGGCCCAGGTCGATGCGACGACCGCCAAGGGCATCCGCGCCTACCCGATGTGCACGCCAAATCGCATCACCGACTATTTCACGATGCGGAACACGCAGACCTTCCGCGGGATGGCGGTGTGGCACCCGATTTGTCTGTCTTCGCCGGAAGAGATGCTGAAGGCCTATGCCGATCCCGAAATCCGCCGCAAGCTTCACGAGGAGGCGATCGAATTCAAGAACGGGCCGGCGATCGGCATCTGCAGCACTTGGTGGGACTACATGGTGTTGCAGACCGCGGTCTTGCCGAAGAACAAGCAGTACGAAGGCAAGACGCTCGGCCAGATCGCCAAGGCGCAGGGCAAGGGCGTCATCGACGCCTTCCTCGATCTCGCGATCGAGGAGAACCTCGACACCGAATGGCTGCATGGCGAGAACAATGTCGATGAGGAAGCCGTCGCCAAGATCCTGACCTATCCGAACGCGATCATCGGTCTGTCGGATGGCGGCGCGCATGTCCAGTTCCAGAGCGGCTTCGGCTTCAGCACCCGGCTGCTCAGCGAATGGGTGCGCGAGAAGCAGGTCATGACCCTGGAGCAGGCGGTGCGGCGGCTGACCTTCGACAGCGCTTCCACCTTCGGGCTCTATGACCGCGGGTTGCTGCGGCCGGGATTGGTCGCCGACATCGTGATCTTCGATCCCGATACGGTCCGACCGTTGCCGCTCGAGGTGCTGCACGACTTCCCGACCGGCGCCAAGCGCATCAAGGAGCCGGCCGAGGGCATCCACATGACCATCGTCAACGGCAAAATCCTGCTCGAAGACGGCAAGCACACCGGCGCATTGCCCGGCCGCGTGCTGCGCAACACCTACTACCACGGCCTGCACGCGTAACGCTCAGGCGACGCCCCTCACCCCGCCCTCTCCCCGCTGGCGAGGAGAGGGAGGGACCCGGGAGGCAGGACGGTGAGGGGAGCGGCGTCAAAGGGAGGATCGCCATGCCGGTATTCCGCTCGACCCCCGATCTGGAGATGCACTACCAGGTCGACGACTTCACCGATCCGTGGCGTACGCCGGACACAATCCTGATGCTGCACGGCAATGCCGAGAGCGGATTAGCCTGGTATGGCTGGGTCCCGGCCTTGGCGCGACAATACAAGGTCGTGCGCCCGGACATGCGCGGCTTTGGCGCCTCAACGCCGATGCCGCGCGATTTCCCGTGGACCCTCGAAATCATCATCGACGATTTTGTCCGGCTGATCGACCATCTCGGTATCGATCGCTTCCATCTGGTCGGCGCCAAGATCGGCGGGACAATCGCGCGCGCTTTCGCCGCGCGTCGCCCCGAACGGGTCAAGACCCTGACGGTCGTCGGCACCCCACCGCCGCTCCGCGCCGGTGCGGCCGAACGCGTGCCCGAACTGAACGCGGCCTTCGAACGCGACGGGGTCGAGGCCTGGGCGCGCCAGACCATGGGGGGCCGGCTCGGCAGCGCGTTTCCGGCGGAAGGGGTCGAATGGTGGATCCGGTTCATGGGCCGCACCGCGGTCTCGACCCAGATCGGCTTTATGCGAACGATCGCCTGCGCCGACATCCGCGCCGATCTACCGAAGATACGCTGCCCCACCCTCGTCATCACCACCGACGGTAGCGGGCTCGCCTCGGTCGACGAGACCCGCGCCTGGCAGCAGCAGATCGCAAACTCGACGCTCGTGGTCTTACCCGGCAACTCCTATCACGTCGCCGCGACCCACGCCGAACCCAGCGCCGCGGCGACGCTCGATTTCATCGCAAGGAACGCCGGCGCCTGAGCCGGAGCCGCGCGGTTAGCCATGGCGCCTTTCGTGATGTCCGCCCGCGTCGGCAAAGTTTGTGGCGGCGCCGGGGAGATTGTGCTAGCAAGAGCGAGCTAAACTCAACCTTGTGATCCGATGGCGGCGCCTCTCGCGCGTGCTCGCGATCACTGATACTCGTGTTATTGCCTTGGATACACAGACAACCTCGGGACACAAATCCCAACCGATACCAGGGCGGAACATTGACCGCCGCAAGCTGCGGGACTTGCAGCAGCCCGAGGGTGGAACGTGAGCGATCGCCCCGCCGCTGTCCCAAACGCGCGCCGGCCCGGACGCAACGACCCTTGCATCTGCGGCAGCGGCCGAAAATTCAAGCTGTGTTGCGGCGCGGCGCCGATGCAGAGCCGGGACGGCGAACGGTCAGACATCGGCGTTGCTCCCGCAGTCCGCGGCACCCGAGTTGGGCGAGCGAAGCAAGCGCCTCGGTCCGCTGACCGAAGTAAGCGCGCTGCGCGAGACTGCGGAGCAGTTCATCCGGCTGCAATCTGCGCCGCCTGCCGCGCGGACCCTCACCGGCGGCGCCCCCGTTGCCCGACACAGGGTCACGCCCGACCGAAGCGCCGCAGCCCGGCGCTATCGAGAGCGCGGCCTCAGGCTCGTCGAGGCCGGCAGGCCGTCCGCCGCAATTCCGGCGTTTCGCCGCGCTATCGAGCTCGATCCGGGCGAAGCCGCCTCGCACCACGCGCTCGGCCGGGCGCTGCTGCGTCTCAACCGCCTCGCCGAAGCGGCTGCCAGCTTGAGCTTGGCGACTACTTTGGGGGACGATGCTGCCGCCTATCACGATCTCGGTGTGGCGTTGCACCGGCAGGACTTGCGGATCGAAGCGATTGCCGCCTATCGCCGGGCCGTCGAGCTGGCCCCGGAGCTGGCCGAAGCGCATGCCGCGCTCGGCGAACTCCTCGATCTGGGCGACGACGATGAAGAGGCCGCACAGTGCTTTCGCCGCGCCGCGGCAGCCGATCCCGATACCGTAGCTGGCCGCTTGAACCTGGCCAGAGCCTGCATCCTGGAAGCTGATTTTTCTGAAGCTGAGGTCCAACTTCGGCAAGCCCTGGCATGCGAGCCGCAGAACGACGAGCTGATGAAATATCTAGGGGATGTTCTCGCGCGCCAAGGACGTTTTGCTGAGGCGGGCGAGGCCTTTGACCGCACGCTCGAGCTGAACCCGCGCCATGTGGCGGCCCATTTCACCATCGTCGAAGCCAGAAAATGTACCGAGGCAGACCGTCCCAAACTCGAGCCGATGCTTGCGGCGCTCGACGATGCGGGACTGGGGGACGGGGATCGGGTGCAGCTTCATTTTGCTATCGGCAAGCTGCTCGATGATTTGGGCGACTATGCGGAGGCGATGCAGCATTTCGATATGGCCAACCAGCGCCGGCGGGCCGCATTCGACAGGGCGGAATTCTCGGCTTGCGTTGACCGACTCGTGCGGCGCTTCACCCCCGGCTTCTTTGCTGCGAATTCCGCTTTTGGACAAGATGACGACGCGCCGCTGCTGATCGTCGGCCTGCCCCGCTCGGGCACAACCTTGGTCGAGCAAATCATCTCCAGCCACCCGCGGGTAGCTGCCGGCGGGGAGCGGTCGTTCTGGGTCAAACGCGCCAGCCCATGGGGAATTGCCGACGCGTCCTATCTGTCGCCCGAAATGGCGCACGACCTAGCGGCAGAATATCTCGCGCAGCTGCGTCGCATCGGGCCCGCCGCAACCCGGATTACCGACAAGCAGCCGTTCAACCTGTTCAACCTGGGTATTATTCACCTGCTGCTGCCCAAAGCGCGCATTATCCAGTGCCGCCGGCATCCGGTCGACAACTGCCTGTCGCTCTACTTCACAAATTTCAGGCAGGTCATCGGGTTCGCCTCCGACAAAGCCGATTTGGCAGACGGTTATCAGATCTATGCGCGGCTGATGGACCATTGGCGCACGGTGCTGCCGCCCGACCGGTTTCTCGAGGTGCATTACGAGGACCTGATCGCGGATCGCGAGGCGGTAACCCGGCGGCTGGTCGCGTTCAGCGGGCTCGATTGGTCCGATACCTGCCTACAGCCGGAGCGCAACAACCGGGCGGTGGTTACCGCCAGCCTGTGGCAGGCGCGCCAGCCGGTCTATGCCACCTCGGTTGAGCGGTGGCGCCATTACGAACCATGGCTCGGCGACCTCCGCCGCTTGTTGCCGGCCAACCGCGCCGGCGGGTCCGAAGCAGCCTGATGCCGACAACGTCCGTGCCGCCGCCAGCTATTGTGCACCGCCCATTGTCGGAAAATTTTACGCCTTATCGAACAGAAAAACGTCGGAGAAGTTTACAATCAGCCCGGATCGGACAGGGAATCTGTCTCCGTATGTGACTGATCTAACGAATTATAGCCAAATACGCGATAATTGTTTAACTATGTTTAAGGCGTCAAAATAGCGTCCCAGCCGCCTGCCCACCGTCGGCAGAATTGACACTTTTTTGCTCTGGCACCGTCCCAGACCCCTATCTAGTTGAATTGAATACAAGATTTTTTTGGCCCGTGGATTGCATGAGGTATTGTCGGCAAACCGCGACGGGCGCCCATACGATGGCCGTCGCGTTCGGAAATGCCGGATCGCGCCGGCCTCTGGAACGAGCATCCCTACGGGGGGACCGCAAAGCTGATGCACTGCCGGGCTCTCACGATGAATGCCATTGCCGCTGACCAGCGAGCTGTTCCTGGGCCGCGCGAGCGACATGCCGCGATGCCGCACCTGAATGTGTTTGGGGGGCTTTGATGGGCAGCCAGACACTCATGCAATTCGACGGCGTCACGCGACGTTGGGCGCAGGCGCCGCTGAGCGTTCCGCTGCGCGCGTTGAACGCCGCCGAGGAGGACGGGATGCGGGGCTCGCCGACCGTGTTCATGGTCGGAAACAGCTCGGCAATGCTCGATGTATTCGAGCAAATCCGCCGCTTTGCCGCTTGCGATGTGCCGGTGCTGATCACCGGCGAGAGCGGCACCGGCAAGGAGCTGGTGGCGCGGGCGATCCACGAGCGCTCCGGCCGGGCGCAGGCGCCTTATGTCGCGCTCAACTGCGCCGCGGTGCCGGCGACACTGATCGCCTCGGAACTGTTCGGCTATGAGAAGGGGTCATTCACCGGCGCTACCGGGCGCAAGCACGGGCATATCGAGCACGCCCATCGCGGCACGTTGTTCCTCGACGAGATCGGCGATATGCCAATCGACCTGCAGGGGCTGTTGCTGCGTTTTCTGCAGGAGGGGGAGATCCTGCGTGTCGGCGGACGCCAGCCGATCAAGGTCGATGTCCGCATCGTCGCGGCGACCAATGTGCGGCTGCGCGAGGCGATCGCCGCCGGCAGACTGCGCGAGGATCTTTATTATCGGCTGAATGTGCTGACCCTTCACCTGCCGGCATTGCGCGAGCGCGACGGTGATGTCGAGGTGCTGGCCACCTACTTTCTGCGCCAAATAGCGCAGGAGCTGGCGCGCGATTTGCGCGGCTTCACACCCGCGGCGTTGACGGCGCTGCTGTCCTATCCGTGGCCGGGCAACGTTCGCGAGCTGATCGCCACGTTGCGCCGCGCGGTGGTGCTGGCCAACGGCCCGCTGATCGACGTGTCGGATTTACGGCTGGACCTGGATCCGGCCCCGTTGCCGCTGGCGGCGCCGTCGAGAGCTGCGATGCGGCCGTCGCGGCCGCGGGTCGCGCCGCGGCCGAAGCCCGGCAGCGCCGGCGAACGCGACGCGATCTTGCAGGCCATGCAGGAGAGCGGCTTCAACATGACCCGCGCGGCGCAGTTGCTGGGAGTTGCCCGCGCCACCTTGTACCGCATGTTGCAGCGCAACCGGATCGAGCTCACCCAACACTGTCTGGTGCAGCCGCCGAACCCGGAGGCGGAGCAGTGAGCCGGGATCGCGATGAAACTGGCGCCGCGGCCCGCCGGCTGTGGCCATGGCGGGTCGGCAAGCGTGAGCGCGGCTGGCGCCGCGCCGTTATGGCGCCGCCGCGGCACGACCGTATCGCACAGCTGTCTCATTCTGAGACACGGCAACTGTCTCATCCCAGCTCGGCGAGCAATAAAAGGTTAATATCGTATTGCCAAGTGATTGAACTTGCTTGGCTTTTGAGAGCAATCGGCCGGCAGTTCTCTGGCACGCCGATTGCTTGTTCGAAGGGGTCGGCATGAAATCGAGCAAGGAACCAGTGATCGGCGGCGATCGCCGCCGCCATCGGCCTCGCATCGCAGCATGCCGGCATGTCACGGCGTCCGCCGCAGGGGCGGGAAAAGGAAAAGGAAAGAGGGTATGAGAAATCTTCTGTTAGCAACTTGCGCGGTCCTCGCCCTGAGCACTGGGGCAGCGCTCGCGCAAAGCAGCGCTATGTCCACCGCCAGCGGCGGGACCGGCGGCAACGGCGGCACCGGGACCGCGAGCACAACGGGCGGCGCCGGCGGGGCCGGCGGCAACGCCAGTAATCAGAACTCCGGCAACAACGTGTCGGGCAACACGATCTCGCCAAGCACCACGAATACGAATAGCAGCAGCGGTGCCAGCGCAGCCAAGGGCAGCACCGCGGTGCAGGCCAACAGCAATACGATTGCCTCCGGTAACAGCAAGACCAGCACCAGCACCAGCACCAAGACCAACACTAACACCAATACTACGACCAACACGAGCACCAATAGCGGCGCCGCCGCGAGCAAGGGCAGCACCGCGGTGCAGGCCAACAGCAATACGATTGCCTCTGGTAACAGCAAGACCAGCACCAGCACCAGCACCAAGACCAACACCAACACCAACACGGCCACCAGCACCAACAGCGGCGCCCAGGCCAGCAAGGGCGGCACTGCGGTGAACGCCAACGGCAATACCGTCGCCTCCAATAACAGCAAGACCAGCACCAACACCAAGACCAACACCAACACCGCCACCACCACCAACAGCGGCGCTGTGGCCAGCAAGGGTAGCACGGCGGTGCAGGCTGACGGCAATACGCTGACGCTGGGTTCCGGCAATACCAAGAACTCCAATAACACCAGCACCAGCACCAAGACCACGAGTAGCGCGGCGTCCTCCACCGGGGCCGGCAGCCCGACCGCCAACAATGGCGGCGTCGCCGTCAACAAGGATAGCGGCAACACCACGACAACGACAATCACGCCGACCAAGACTACCACCACTACCGATACGACCACCCCGACAGCAAGCGTCGGTGGCAATGGCAGCGCCGCCACTGCCAACAACGGCGGCAAGAACATTGCGTCCGGCAACACAATCGACTCCGGCAACAGCAAGACGGTGTCGGTCAGCAACTCGACGAGCAGCACCCCGACCACGACCAACAGTGGCACCGGTGCGGCCGCCACAAACGGCGGAAAGGCGCTCAACGTCAGCGGCAACACCACCGCCTCCGGCAATACCACGACCGTGACCAAGGACTCCAACAACACCAAGACCGTCACCACCACGGCCGGCGGCGCTGCGTCCGGCAGTGGGATCAATGCGGGTTCGACCAAGGGCGGGACCAGCACCGCGGTTCAAGCCGATGGCAACACGCTGACCCTCGGCTCCAACAATACCAAGACCGTCACGATCACCCCGACCATCACGACCACTAAAGATGCCAACAACACCACCACCAAGGACAGCAACAACACCAGCACTAAGAACAGCAACAACACTACGACCAAGGACAGCAACAACACCAAGACAACCAACCAAAATGCCTCGTCGACCGGCAGCTCGGGCGGCACGGCGTCGGCGACGAATGGCGGCAAGGCGACCAACGTCAACAATGGTGGCAATACCACGACCTGACCAAGAGCAACTCCTATAGCAACGCCAGCACCAACAACAAGGACAGCGGCAACACCACCACCAAGACTAACAGCAGCACCAACTTCCTGGGTGCGCTGCAAGGCTCGGTGGTCGGCAGTGGCAGCCTGAACGCGAGCACGACCAACACCATCACCAACACGACGACGGCGACGGGTGGGGCAGGCTCGGCGTTCAATACCTCTACCGTTGCCGGCAACCGCATTAAGAACGTGGCGGCTGCCTACAGCGGCAACGTCGATATGTCGTACTCGATGGGTGGCCAGGGCATCTTGCAGGCCAACCAGAATACCGGCGCCAACGCGACGCAACAGAACTCCGTCGCACTCACCTCCTACGGTGGGCGGCAACGGCGGTGGCCTGAGCGGCTTCAGCCCGACACGTACCTACTTCTACTAAGTAATAAGCACGTTGTGGAGCTGTCCGCACCGCCCTTGTCTTGGGGGCGGTGCGGACCCCTTCTTTCAGCGAACGATAATGGGTGAAACATGAAGACGTCCGCCATTTTGGCGATCGCGAGCCTGATTGCCGCAGCTGCCGGGATTCACGGGTCGTGCCTCGCCGGCGAGAAGGCCGCGGCTGGACCCCGAAGCATCGTCAGCGTGTTGGCCGGAAGCGCCGTTCCGACAGCCGAGCTCAACAGCCAGCATGCGCGCGGCAGCACCAACATCAAGATCGATGCCGCGACCGCGTCGGGAGGGAACGGGTCGTCGTTCGACAACGGTCTGGTACACGGCAACTCCGTCATTGGTACGTCCGCCACCGGGACGATCACGACCACCGGTTCGGTCAACAACAACATGGGTATCACCACGGTGTTCCAGAACTCCGGCAACAACTCGCTGTTTCAGCAAAGCACTGCGATCAATATAACCCTGCAATAAAGAAAGCGTGCCGGAAGGCGTTTTCGAATAGGCAGGGGTGCACAACATGACGCGGGCTCGGCGGCTTCGGATGATGGCGGCAGTGCTGTGCCTCGGGACGGCGAATTTTTCTACGATCCCGGCCGGCGCCGGATCTCTGTTTCTCGATGGTGTCGGCTTTGGCAGCAGCGCCGTGACGATGAACGTCGAGAGCTTTCAGGAAAAAAAGTACAAGACCACTTACGCGCAGCAATATGATTTTTCCTGCGGGTCTGCGGCGCTGGCGACATTGCTGACCTACAATTACAACATCCCCGTCACCGAGCAGGTCGTGTTCAAGGACATGATCGAAAACGGCAACAAGAAGGTGATCAGCGAGTCCGGGTTCTCGCTACTCGACATCAAGAACTTTTTAACCCGGCACGGCCTGGAATTCGAATGGCTATCGCGCGCCGTTGTCGAAGCTCGCGCAAGTGGGGGTGCCGGCGATCGTCCTGGTGAATGTGCGCGGCTACAGCCATTTTGTCGTGCTGGAAGGAATTCACGGCGGCTGGGTGCTGCTGTCGGATCCGGCGAACGGGATGCGCAGCGAGCCGATCGGCGAGTTCGAGAGGCAGTGGACCGGAATCTTTTTTCTGATCGTGACCAATGCCGAGCAAGCACAGAAACGCTTCAACGATCCCGCCCGGTGGGCGGCAGCACCACTCCCGCCTTGGGATTTGACGCGTTACACGGTTGACCTCGCAACCCTGGCGCAACCCGCCATGCTCGGGCTGGGCCGGTTCTGAGGAGGGCCGGGTGGTGAGGCCAACGCTGTTGCTCGCTGGTTTCGCCGCCATCACCGTCGCTATCTTGGCCGGATGCTCCGATACCCGGGTTACGGTCAGCGGCGATAGTATCGCCGCCCCCGCTCGGAGTGAAAAGCACAGGGAGGACAAGGCGGCGCCGGAGGCTATCGGCAAAGCTTTCGCAGACGTTGCGCTCGACGACCGCGAGCTGAGTGGGATACGCGGCGGGCTGAGTGTCGGCTCGGGGGTGGTGTTGAACTTTGCCTTCCAGGAGGCGACATTCGTGAACCATAATCTGACCCAGAATATTGTCGTACCAACCATCACGGTTTCGCCAGGCTCGGCCACCGCCTCGATAGCAGGCGTGACTGTGCCGGGTGGCGGGGTTAGCAACTTCTCCCCGAACTCGGTCGCGGGGGTCGGCAAGCTGGCGACGCCGGTAAGCTCGCCCGCTTTGGCGGTTCAGTCGATCTTGAATAGCGGTATGACCCAGATCGTCAGCAGTATCGGCAGCGGCGGGATTACCAACCTGATCAGCAACACCGCGAACAACCAGTTGGTGCAACAGCAGATTACTGCTAATATCAATATCAGCGGGTTGTCACAGACCGTCCAACAGAGCGTGGCGTCAACGGTGTTGAGCCGGGTTCAAGCCGCGACCTCGCAGTTTCGGTGAGGCGGCAGTGACCGATCGAACCGGCAACCGGCCGGAACGAATATGGAGGGAGAGGGTTCTACTGGCGATCAGCGGATTTCCGCTAGCCTTGGGGGATGGCTTATGACGGATAACGGAGAGGCGGGTCTGCGGGTGAGACCGAGACGAATGAGCAATATCGTCGCAGCCTTGGCGATGGCGGTGGCAGTTTGGCTCTTGTCGGCGCAATGCGATGCGGCCGAGCCTTCGGGTTCGATGCCGGCGCATGGGCTTAGCACTTTGCTCGCTGCTGCCTCGGAGAACATTCTGTCGGAATCGGCCATGGCGGATCAAAAAGGGGCAGGATTGAGGCCGCCCAGCATCAACGCCAATGAAGAAAACGGCGCGCCAAAAGTGATGCTGTGGGACGAAATGAAGACCTCGCCCATAATGAACCCCGCGCCGGATGGGGTGGTGACGGGCGGAATTGGCGGCAAATAGCGGCCGGGATTTGGGTTCTGTGGGTTGCAGCAGCGGCCGGCAATATCGGTTGTGCTTTGAGACTTGGCGCGGTCTCCAAATCAAAGCGAGAACTTATAAGGTACCTCGAGCAGTACTTTTGCCGCCGGCGTATTCGGGCCGGTGCCGATCCCGACGCTGAGATTGAGCCTCGTCGATTGAGAGATCTGATATCCCAGGCCAAAATTGAACGTCCCGAACGAGTAGGGTGATCCGGCGATCTCCTGATGATTGGCAAAGGCGGAAAAGACATGGGTCTGCTGATAGCTCAAGGTCAAAGCAGCGCGGTCGTTCAACGCAAAGCCTATGCCGAAGGTAACCGCCGGAGACTCGCCGGGTTGAAGAAAGACCGGGGTTGGCGGGCCACCCTGACGGTCCTGGATCGGTTGAGTCGCACCGAAGTTGTGTTGGTCCTGCAAATTGGCAAACAGCACTCCCGGCGCGGTCGGCAGGAGCACCGTCACGCTCGGCGTGGCGGCATAAAAGCCGGTCCCGGTCGCGAGGCTCTTTGGGGTGCCTGACAGGAACTGGCCGTTCGGATCGTTTAGGGTGATGATTGGCACCTCGAACGGGCTCACCCCGGTCGCGGTTTTGAACAAGCCGTTAACGACGAAGATCGGCCAGCCATTCTCACCCGAATTGATTTGATAGCTGGCGCCAAACTGCACGTCGCCGATACTGGCGCCGTTCGCGCTGACGGAAAGAAGTTCGGCGGCTGCGCCGACCGGGATAAGGCTGCTCGTGCTGCCGGAGTTGTAGACGAAGGGGATTTTTACGTTCACTTCCAGCCGATCGGTCACTCCGTAACGAGCCGTCGCAGCCGCGGTCAGAATGTTTTGCTCGAAACGAGTAACGAAGATGTTGCCGAAGGTGATGCCCGGGATGATTTGGAAACCGTTGACCCCAAGCTGGTTCTGCGACCAATAGTCGAACTCGACCGACGGATCGATGACGAACTGACCCTTCGGGGTCAGGACGCCGCCGGCAGTCGATAAAGACGGTGCGGTTTCGATTACCTGTTTAGCTTGCTGCTGCGCTGCCGAGGGGCCCTGAATTGGCGCCGATTCACCGCCGCCCCCGGACGACGGCGGCGCGGCCGTTCCACCACCTCCGCCGGCGGGAGCGGTGGTCGGGGCGGCTGTCGCGGCGGCAGGCGTCTGGGCGACTTCGACGCTCGGCGCCGATGCCGCGGGACTGGATGCTGCGGGCGCGGGCGGGATGCCACTCGCGGTTCCCAGCCCGGTTGCGCGCAAGGTGCTCAGCTGCCGGTCGAGCAGCTGGTTCTTTAGGTCGAGCAACTTGCTCTTGCGATCGAGCTCCAGAACCTGCTGGTGAAGTTTCTCTTCTTGTTTCTTGAGGGCAGACAGCTCCTTTTGGATGGTGGCGCGCAATTGCTTGAGATCATCGGTCGAGGAATCCGCAAAAGCGCCGCCGGGCAGAGCGATCAGAAAAGCTCCGCCAAAAAGCAGCGCCGGCGCGGTTGCCCGAAGGTGGCGTTGCAAGCCCGTCGCGCTCGCTTCTCTGCCGGGAAAGCGCTTGCAAGGAATAAGAAGGCGCAGGCATGTGGCCTTGCCGGCCCGGGTTGCCGGGCGACGCCGTCGGCTCGATCAAGAACATGGGCACCACATGTCAGGCTGTCCGGTGCACTCTTGGCTTCCCTGGCTGTCGCCGCTGCTTGGAGACTAGCGGGTTTTCGCCGAACCGGCGAGCATAATTCCAATGTTACGCAACCCCGGCGCGCCACGTCGCCGGATGCCGCGACGACGCAAGAGCAGCCACAAGGTGCCGACTGAGGCCGGAGGTAGGGCGAATATTCGTCTCTAGGCGACTGGTCGCCGGCGCCGGCTGCACGGGTGTCTATTTTTGGCTCGCATGTCACGGAGAGACGCACAAACCGCAGGTGCGGTCTCTGCCGCGCGAATCGACCCGCGGACGCGATGCCGAGACCCTCGATCGGCCGCTCCGGCGCCGGAAAGCGATGTCAGGCCGTCGGTCAGTGAAGCTGCGGCTGTACCTTTTCGCAGATCAGCTGCAGCGAGTGCATGACCCGTTCGTGCGGCACCAGCCCCCCGTAATTCAGCTCGCCGAGGATGCCGGCGAGGCCCAACTGCTGCTGCAGGGTCAGCAGACGGTCGGCAACGACCTCCGGCGTGCCGATGATGGCCCGGCCTTGCAGCACCTCGTCGTAGGTGAGCGTCTGCAGCCGCTGCGCCCCCTCGATGCGGCGCGCGCTGTCGAAAACCCCGGCGCTGTGGGCCAACTCTTGGAGCCGCGCGCCCAACCAGCGGTAGGTGTTCATCAGGCTCTCTTCCGGGTCCCGGCGCGCCTGCTCCATCGTGTCGCCGACATAGACCGGTGCCCGCAGATAGACCTCGCCAGTGCCGGGGTGACCGGCTGCCTTCCAGGCTTCACGATAGATCTCGAGACTGGGCAGCACCTCGTCGATCGTGCCGCGGCGCGCGCCGACAAAGATCGCATAACCTTGCCGGCCGGCCGAAATAAAGGTGTCTTCCCGATTGGCCGCGATCCGGATCGGCGGATGCGGCTTGTGGTACGGCTTTGGCACGATGCTTACGTTTTCGTAATTGTAGTATTTGCCGGTGAAGGAGAATTTTTCCTCGGTCCACGCGCGCTTGACGACCTCGAGCACTTCGGCGAAGCGCTCGGGGCTTTCGCCATAGGAAATGCCGTAGGCTTCGTAGGCGCGCGGAAAGCCGCTGCGCCCGACACCAAAGAGCAGCCGTCCGCGGCTGATGTGATCGACGGTGGCGGCGTCTTCGGCAAGCCGCAGCGGCTGGCACAGCGGCAATACCTGGACACCCGTTCCGATTTTGATGTTCTTGGTGCGGGCGGCAATCGCGCTCGCGATGGTCATCGGCACCGCACACACCGAGCGCTCGGGCGCCATGTGGATTTCCGGCAGCCAGATCGCGTCGAGGCCCCAGCGCTCGGCGGCGTCGACCTGATCGAAAGCAGTGGTGAACGCCTCGGCCTCGCTCTGGCCGGGGCGCCGCTGGAACTCGTGGAACACGCCGAATTCGAATGCCATTCTCGTTACTCCTCTCAGATCGTCATTTGCCGGCGAGGGCGAAAGCGGGTTCGTCGGCGAAGGTCGGCATGATCTCTCGGGCGAAGCGGCGGATGTTCTCGCGCGAGCCGCCGAAATTGATGATCACGTACTCAACCCCACCAGCGCGCAGCTTTTCGAGCTTGCGCATGATCTCGTCAGGTGTGCCGAACAGCGCGCTCTCGGCGCTCTCGTAGCGGGCCTTCTTTTCATCATCCAAGATATAGCGGTCGCGCGTTTCGTTGCCCGGCCGGCGGGCCAAGGCATTGACCCGCATATGGCCCTGATAGCGGCGTTCGATAGCGGCCTCTTTGTCGGCGGCGTCTTTGGCGAAATGCACGGCGCGGGCGACCGCGACCTCCATTGGACTGAACAGTCGGCCGCGCGCCTCGACCTCTTCCTTGAACTGCGCGACCTGGCCGAGGATTTCCTCGGCCAGCGAGTGCTGGCCCAGCAGCATGTTGTAGCCGCGCTCGGCGACTTGGCGAACCGAGTTGGGGCTGCCCGCCCCCATCCAGAACGGCGGGTGCGGCTTCTGCGCAGTCGGCGGCTCGACGACGATGTTGTCGAATTGCCAATATTTGCCGCGATGCGAGAACGGCGTCTCTGAAACAAAAGCCTTGGTGATCACGTCGAGCACTTCCTCGAAGCGCTCATCAGCTTCCTCCATCGGCACGCAGAAGCCAGCGAACTCGTTCCAGCGATAACCTTTGCCGATGCCGAAATCGAGCCGCCCGCCCGACAGCAGATCGAGAGTCGCGGCCTGCTCGGCCAACAGCACCGGATTGTGCCAGGGCAAGACCAATACCGCGGTGCCGAGCCGCAAATGCCGGGTGCGGGCGCCGAGCCAGGTCAGCAAATTGAGGCTGGCCGAAACCTGGCCAAAGCCGGTGAAATGATGCTCGACGAGAAATGTGCTGTAGTAGCCCAGCGCCTCGGCTTCGACATTGTTGTCGATGAAGTCGCGAAAGCCCTGGCTGCTGTCGGTATCGGGACCGGCTCGTCTGGCCTGCGCGCTGCCGAACAATCCGAATTTCATCGCCTAATCTCCAAATTCCGAGGCAGCGCTCATGCCTGGAATGCGCTCAATGCAGGCGGGGCAGGACCTTTTCGCACAACAGCTGCAACGACCGGGTCATCGGCTCATGCGGGATCAGCGCACCGAAATTCAGCTCGGCGAGGATGCCGTTGAGCCCCAGCTCTTCGTGCAATTGCTGCAGCCGATCGGCGACGCGCTCGGGGCTGCCGATGATGACCTTGTCGCGCTGCACCTCCTCATAGGAGATTGTGCGGATGGTTATGGCCTCGGCCGCGCGTCGTCGGTTGGGGGCGTTTTCGAGCCGTGTGCTCAAAGTCCGGTAGCCGGACATAATGCTTTCCTCGGCCTGGTCGAATGCCGCCCGATCGGTGTCGGCGATATGCAGGGTCAGCCGCAGATAGACCTCGCCCTCGCCGGGATGACCGGCCTGCTTGTAGGCTTGGCGGTAGGCGGCGAGGTCGGGGGCGAGACCCGACAAGGATCCGCTGCGCACCGCGACAAAGATCGGATAGCCGGCCTCACCTAGTGACGGAAACGTCTCCTCGCTGGCGGCGGCGACGCGGATCGGCGGGAAGGGTTTTTGAAACGGCTGGGGCACCGCGCTGGCATTGTCGAAATGCCAGTACTTGCCTTCGTATGAAAACCGCTCCTGGGTCCAAGCCTTCTTGACGATGTCGAGGGTCTCGAGAAAGCGTTCGCGGCTTTCCGAATAAGGCACGCCATAGGCCATGTAGCTGCGCGGGTTGCCGCTGCGGCCGACGCCGAACAGCAGCCGGCCCTGGCTGATCTGGTCGACCGTGGCAGTTTCCTCGGCCAGGCGCAGCGGATGGCACAATGGCAGGACCTGGACCCCGGTGCCGATCTTGATGCGTTTGGTGCGGGCGGCGATGGCGCTGGCCACGGTCATCGGTGCGCTCATTACCGAGCGGCGCGCCTGCTGATGGATCTCAGCAAGCCAGATCGCATCGAGCCCCCAGCGGTCGGCTGCCTCGATTTGGTCCAGCGCCTCCACGAACGCCGCTGCCTGGGTCTGGCCCGGCCGGCAGTGGAATTCATGGTAGACCCCGACTTCCATGAGCGCGTCTCCTATTTGAGCGTAGCCCGCTGATATGACGCTAAAATCAATTCATTCATCAAGCAAATACCGATTGCCGATCATGCTCATGCCGTAGCGGCATGATCCGCGGTGGCTTGGCCTATTCTCCGGGGTGCGCGCAGAGTGCCGCGGTTCCAGGCATCCCCGCACCACAATTCCGATTGACCTTGGCGTCCGCGGGTGGGCGGAATCGCGACCATCATGGAATTGCGCAGCCTCCACTACTTCGTCCGCATTGCCGAACTCGGCAGCATCACCCGCGCCTCGGCGCATCTGCAGATAGCACAACCGGCTCTGACCCGGCACATTCAGCGGCTCGAGGATGAGCTCGACGCTCCCCTGTTCACCCGGGCCAATCGCGGCGTCCGGCTGACCGAGGCCGGGCAAAAACTGCTCGACAGCGCCCAGCGCATCCTGCGCGATGTCGAGCGCGCCGGCGACGAGATCCGGGCGCACAAGGCGCACCCCTCCGGCAAGATCATCCTTGGCGTGACACCCCCATTGTGCCCGGTCGTGGTCCCCGAGTTGTTCGCGCGCATGCGCGAGCATTTTCCGCTGATCGAACTGAAGGTGGTTCATGCCGGCACGGCGCGGCTCGAAGAATTCATCATCGCCGGTCTCGTCGATTTGGCGCTAATGACGATGATTTCGCGCAGCCGGCTGATCGCCTTGACCCGATTGGCGGAAGAGGAAATGGTGCTGGTGACGCGTCCCGATGCGCGGCCACAAGGCTTTGTCACCGTTGAGGAATTGAACCGCACCCCGCTGATCCTCGGCGACGGGATGCGCGGTTCACTCGATGTGTTGCTGGCCGGCCGCGGCATCGCATTGCGGGTTGATACAGAGCTCGACGATCACGAAACCATCCGGCTGATGGTGCAGCAGGGCGTCGGCGCCTCCATCCTGCCGCACTCCTCGGTTTATCGCGAATCCGCGCGCGGGGCGGTGCAGGCGCACCGGATCACGGCGACCGGGCTATTCCGCACCCTGGCGATTGGCGTCGCCGCGAGCCGCGGCCCCTCCGCTGCGCGGCAGGCGGTTGCCGAGATCGTTACTGAGGTTCTTGGCGATATCGAAGCCGACGGCAAGCTCCGCCGGCCGCTTGACCAGCCGGCCGTCGAAGCCGCCGTCCGTTCGCGGCGGCGCCAACCGGCCAAGATCGAAGCTTAGACGCAAAATGCAAAATAGAGAGGAGCAACGCCATGCAGATCGTCGATTCACAGATCCATCTCTGGGAAAACGCGCGGATGTCGCCGCAGCACCGGCAAATCCCGACCTACAACGTCGATGACGCGTTGAAAGAGATGGCCGAGGCCGGGGTCGACGCAGCGGTCATTCATCCGCCCAGCACGCTCGGCGAGGGGCCAAATGTGCAGGCGGTCGAAGCAGTCAAAGCCTACCCGGCCAAGTTTTGCATCCTCGGCAATTTCGACTTGCAAGCGCCGAACCGCGAGGAGATCGTCAAGAACTGGCGGCAGCGGCCCGGGCATGCTCGGTTTCCGCTTCACGTTCAACCAGCCGCATCAGGCGAGCTGGTGGTCGGACGGCTCGCTCGACTGGTTCTGGGCGGCGTGCGAACGCGAAAAACTGCCGGTCGGCCTAATGGCCGGCGGGCATCTGACTGACCTAGGCCGCATCGCCGAGCGCCATCCCGGCCTTAAACTGCACATCGACCACCACGGCCGCGGCGGCGGGGCCGGTTCGGGGAAGGACGATGCCGCTTTCGCGAACCTCGGCGATATGCTGGCGCTCGCCAAATATCCCAATGTCGCGGTCAAGCTGTCGGGCGCGCCGAGCTATTCGAGCGAACCCTACCCCTACCGCAACATCCACAAATACATCCGCCAGATCGTCGACGCGTTCGGCCCGCAGCGTTGTTTCTGGGGCACCGACATCACCCGCATGCCGTGCTCGTATCGGCAATGCGTGACGATGTTCACCGAGGAGCTGCCGTGGCTGCAGGGCCGCGACAAGGAGCTGGTGATGGGCGACGCGATCTGCGCCTGGCTCGGCTGGCAACGCCCCGTCGTCGCGGCTTGATCAGAGTAGGCAGGTAAGCAAAGTGTAATCCACCGCCGTTAGCGGAATGCGCTTGCGCTTTTCCGTTGGGGTGGACGGCCCCGCGGCATCTGGTGCCAAAGTTCGGTCGTCGAAATCGCGAACTGGAGACCGTCCATGACCGAGATTACGCGCATTGCCATCGACACGTCCAAGTCGGTGTTTACCCTGCACGGGGTTGACCTTGAGGGCCGCGCGGTATTGCGGCGCAATCTGCGGCGACGCGAGCTGCTGCCATTCTTTGAAAGGCTGGCCCCGCTCGAGGTGGCGCTGGAAGCGTGCGGCGGCTCGCATCACTGGGGGCGCGCGCTGGGAGCACTCGGCCACCGCGTACGCCTGATCCCGCCGCAATATGTCAGGCCGTTTGTCAAGCGCAGCAAGAACGACCGCAACGATGCCGAGGCGATCAGCGTCGCCGCGGCGCAGCCGTCGATCGCCAGCGTACCGGTCAAGTCAGCCGAGCAGCAGGCCGCGGCGATGCTGTTGTCGGTTCGCGAGCTATTGGTGCGGCAACACACCCAGCTGGTCAATGCGCTGCGCGGCCATGCCGCCGAGATCGGGGTGGTGGCGCCGCTCGGCGAGAAGGGCTTGGCCGAGCTGCGGACCGAGGTCGCCGCGGCCGATGAGGCAGCGGTGCCGTCGGCGGCGAAGCAGGCGATCGCACTGTTGGGCCAGGAAGTCGAGCGCATCGAGATGCGGCGGCGAGCGATCGACACCACGCTGATGCAACAGCACAAGGCCAACCCGGTCAGCCGGCGGCTGGCCGCGATCCCGGGGATCGGACCGATCGGGGCGTTGAATTTAGCGCTGCGGGTTGACCCGACGCAGTTCAAATCGGCGCGGCATTTTGCGGCCTGGCTCGGGCTAGCGCCGCGCGAATGCTCGACTGCCGGCAGACAGCGCCTGGGCGGCATCAGCCGCGCCGGCGACGAGCGGCTGCGCCAGTTGCTGGTATTAGGGGCGACCGCGGTCATCCAACATGCCAAACCCGGCCAGCCAGCCACCTCGCCGTGGCTGCTCAGCCTGCTCAGCCGCAAGCCGCGCAAACTCGCCGCCGTGGCTTTGGCCAACAAGACGGCCCGCATTGTGTGGGCCATGATGACGCGCGGGGAGGCCTACCGGCCGCGGCCGGCTGCTGCCTGACCCTCGTGTGCCGCGGGTGCAGGGCTTAAAGGGAGAAGATGCTGATCGGTCGGACCGACGATCCGCAAAACCCGTGTAGGGTGGCGGCCGGCAAGGTCACTGTTCCGTTTGGGAGCGGATCGCGGAACCCATCTGGGCCAGCGGCGGGTGCCGCGACAAACAGGCCGGACACACGATCGCAACCGCACCGCAGGATTTTTCTCCTCTCACCCCTTGCACCCAAGGGGCCGTCCACACACGCCCTACGCTTGCTCGCGGGATAGTCCCGGAGTTGTGGCGTCAACTAAGTTGACTTTTACGAGCGCGGCAAAGACTGGGGTGATCCGAGCGGAGTGGCCGCATCGGGCTGCTTTTTCGGCGCGTTGGGCGCGCAGTGGCCGTGCCAGACTCCAGCTTTGTCCGGTGTCGCGGCTTCCCGGTGGAACCCGTGTCCGCAGCGCTGGACCACCAAGGTGATCGCCGGGGCGGCAACCGCCTGATCATGAAATGCGATCGGCGCCGCCTGGACCAGCGCAGCGCTCGCGATAAGGCCAGCCACGGCAACTACTCCTGCAATCAACACGCGCATCACGGCCTCCAAGAATTCCACTCCAAGGCACTAATTACTACGCGCGCCCCTTTAGTGGTAGGCGCAAATTGCCGCAGTCTTAAAATAAGCTGAAGACTGCTCCCGATCTTCGGTTCACCGAGGAGTGGCCGTGGCTGCAAGCCACGACAAGGAGCTGGTGATGGGGGACGCGATCTGCGCCTGGCTCGGCTGGAAACGACGGGTCTGAGAGGGCGTCGCTCTCTCTTCGTCATCCCCCAAGTGGGACCGGGCCGTAGGGCCGGGTGATCAGCTCCAGCAAGTGGCCGTTGGGATCGTCGAAATAGACGCCGCGGCCGCCGTAGAGGTGATTGATCTCACCCGGCCGTTCACGGCGAAAATTCGCGTAGTGCGCGACACCCGCGGCGCGAATGCGCGCGAGAGCGGCGTCGAACTCCGCTTCGCCGACCAGGAAGGCGTAATGCTGGGGGCGGAAGTCCGCGGAGTCGGAAAAATCGAGCGTGACCCCATTGCCGGTGCGCACCGGCACGAAATGGCCCCACTTCGGCCCCGCCTCCAGGTTCAGAATGTCGGCGAGGAACTTGGCGGAAGCCCATTTATCCTTCGCCGGGATGATCGTGTGGTTAAGCTCGACACTCATCTTGGCTCTCCTTCTCAAAGCGGCCTACCTCGCCTCGCTGGCCGCACAGCATAGATAAGCGGATGTTTGCCTGGCTAGGCCGGCAGCTCGCCCGGAATGGCCCCGCCTGCGCGGGGCGCCGGGTGAGTCAGCCGAACGCGCCGGAGTTTCGCAGCGCGGCGATCTCGTCGCGGGAGAGGCCGAGCACCTCGGCCAGAACCCGATCGGTATCCGCACCGAGTTTCGGCGCCGGGCCGGAGGTGCGGCCAAAGCTGGCATGCCACGGCAGACCGGGGAGCACGCCGGCGCCGTGCCTGTCCCAGAACCCGCGCTGCTTCAGGTGCTCGCTGTTGACGAGGTCGACGGAATTGGCCAGTGCCGCGGCCGGGATGCCGGCGCGGATCAAGTCGGCGGCGATGGCCGCAGCGACCTGGGGGCGCAGCCAGGCGGCGAGCGTGTCGTCGATCGCAGCGCGCTGCTCGATGCGCTGGCGAAAGCCGTAGCCCCGCCATCGGCGACAGCGCCGGGACGACGGCGCACAGGCTGCGCCATTGCCGATCATCGGTGACGGCGATGCTGATCCAGTCGTCGTCGCCGGCGCAGCGATAGGCCCCGTGCGGGACATAGCGGCTGGAACGGTTACCCTGCGGTCGCGGCGGCGTTTCGAGCTGCGTCGCCAGCAAGGGGTCCGCCATCGTCCACAGCAACGCCTCGATCATCGAGAAGTCGACCCGGGCCACGCCGCCGTGCCGGCGCCGTTGCCACAGCCCGGCGGCGACGATGAAGGCCAGCATCAGGCCGCACATCGGGTCGAGCCACGCAAAACCCACGCGCGGCGGCGATCTCCGGGTGGCGATTGAGCCCGGCGAACCCGGCATAGCATTGCAGCAAGGTGCCATAGGCGACGGCATGCGCCTCCGGCCCGGTGCGCCCGAGACCGGAGGCCGAGACGTAAATCAGATCGGGGTTGAGCGTTTGCAGCGCGTCGGCGCCGAGGCCGAGCCGGTCCATGACGCCGGTCGCGAAGTTTTCGATCAGCACGTCGGATTTGGCGGCCAATTCCCGCGCGACGGCGGCCGCCTGCGGCTTTTTCAGATCGAGGACGATGCCGCGTTTGGCTTGGCCGAGCACGGTGTGCAATTCGGAGGTGCGGCCCGGGTCGCCGCGGCCGGGAGCTTCGATCTTGATCACTTCGGCGCCCATCGCCGCGAGATAGCGGGTGGCCGTCGGCCCGGCGATGACCCAGCTGAAATCGAGGATGCGAACCCCGGAGAGCGGCATCGGCCCGGATCTGCCGCGCCCGATACCCTGCCCCGCCGCCGCACGCCCGGTATCGGTGATCCGCAATCCGAAGGGCGGTCCCGGCGCCTTGACCGAGCGTCCGCCGATCTCGATCGGCCGGTAGAAGTTGCGATGCGCGAGCTGCGGCGAAGCGAGCTGTTCGGCCGGCTCGCGCAACGGGAAGCTCGGCACATGGGCGGCCTGGGCCTGGTCGGCGATCCACTGCTTATCGTGCTCGCGGCTCCACGCCGACATCAGCGCGTGAAGCGCGTCCCAATTGGCCACTCGGTCGGGTTTGGTCGCAAAACGCGGGTCGCCTCCCCAATCGGGCGAGCCCATCACGCCCAACCAGGCGGCCCATTGGCGGTCTTCGCGCGGCGAGATTGCCGCATATCCGTCGCGTGCGGGCAGAATGCAGACCGTGGCCCCGTTGCCGTCGGTCAGCCGCTTGCGCGCCCGGCTCTTTCCGGTGAGCCCGGCATTCGCCAGCTCGCCGATCGCCATCGTCGCCAGCGCTTCCTCGATCGACACGTCGATCACGGCGCCGGGCTCGGCCGCGAATACCGCGTGCATGCCGGCGCAAGCGGCGGCCAATCCGCCGATAAAGGCCGATTGTTCGCCAACCGGGCGGATCGGCGCTTCGGCGAGATCGTCGACCTGTCCGGTCAACAGCCGGGCGATGCCGCTGCTGAAGAACAAGGTCAGATCGGTCGCGGGATCGTTGGCCCGTGGCCCCGACTGTCCGAAGGGGGAGATATAAACGAGCGCCGCCGCCGGGTTGCAGCGGCGCAGAGCGGCGACGTCATATTGGCGAGCCAGGAGATCATCGGGCCGGCCTTCGCAGATGATCAAATCGGCCATCGCCAGCGCATCGCGCGCCTGACCCGAGGTCGCCGGAAAGGATCGTCTTGCCGTGGTTGAGGTACTGCGCGAGCGCTGTCGACAGGCTAGGGTCGATGGCGGTGACCGCGGCGCCGATATCGGCCAGAAGCCGTCCGCACACGGCGGCGGCCAAGCCATCGCCGACTTGAACGACCCTCAATTCTGCCAACAACGCCATTGGTGACGAGTACACTGCGGGCGACCCTCCTGCGGCCTAGCGCTCGCCGAATGTATCCGGCCGGCCGCGCGCGCAGGAACTGCCCCTCGCTATCTTATTCGGCCGCTTCTCGAATCGGCGGTGCGGGACCGCGGCTGCCTGTCGGCAGATCGAACAACTCGGCGGGCAATTGATTGACGTAGGCGAGGATTTCGGCGGTCGGGACAACGTCGGCGTATTTGGCGTGCATGTCGCAGAGGCTGACGGCGTGGCTCGCCTGGCTGCGGTCGAAGCAGCCCTCCTCGGCCAGGATCACACGATAATTCAGGCTGAAGGCGTCGACCACGGTGGCGCGCACGCAGCCCGAGGTGGTCGTGCCGACGACGATCACGCTGTCGCAGCCGAGCAGGGTGAGATAGGAGGCTAGGCTCGTTCCGAAAAAACCCGACGGCTTCTGCTTCCTGATGACGATGTCCCTGGGGCCGGGCGCGATCATCGCGACGATCTCGTTGCCGTCGACCCCATCATGCAGTGGAGCCGCCGGCCTCCTCGCCGCGGGTGCTCTTCCACCGCCAGCTGCCGGCGTCCCAATTATCCGGCCGCCGCTCCCCGGTGGTGTAGATGACCGGCAGCCCTTTTCCGATGTGCCGCGTCGATCAGCGACTTGATGTAATCGAGCGCGATCCAGGCATCCTCGCCGCAGGAAGTGCGCCAGCGTTTGATCGATTCGAGGATCGGTTCCGGCCGCTCGCCGCAGAACGCCCAATTGACGTCGATCACCAGCAACGCCGGTCTTTTGCCGAACCCGGCGCGGGCGCCGAACCCGCCGGCGGCAAAGACCGCCTTGTCGCGTTCGGTCAGAAACTTGTCCCAGATCCGCTCGGTCATCGCCAATCCCTCCTTTTTTCTCGGCTCGCCTCCAAGTCAGCCGCTCATCCGAACGAATTCGGCAGCGGGTGTTAGCGGCCGGTAGCTGTCGACGCCGATCAAGGTGCCGGTGCGGCGCATGCCGGGCTTGCGCCGCGCCTGGAAGGCGGCGCGGGTGGCCTCGTCGGCGCCATGCAGGATGCCCTGCGGCGTGTGCCGGAAGCTGCCGGGCCGGCGCCCGCCCGGGTCCTCGTCGGCATGGCTCAGCATGACTTCGTCCATGTCGATGTTGCGGTGATAGCTCGGCAATTCCTCGGCGTCGGGATCGGTGACGGCGAGCATCGGCACAATGCTGAGCACGACAAAACCCGGCGCCTCGAAGGTCACCCAGGCCGAGGGCGGGACATGGATCCGGTCCGACATGATCGGCAAGATGTTCCGCACGTTGAGCTTGAACGGGAACAGATCGCCCTTCCAGCCAACCACCTTCATCGGGTCGTTCTTGTAAAAGATCGAGCTGTGCCCGCCGGGATGCTTGAGCCGCACCTCGTATTCGTCCTGTTTTGGCCAGCCGTAATCGGCGATATCGGGCACCTCGAGCATCGTCGGGTCGATCGGCGTGTGACGGCCGACCTGCTCGTGCTCGCTGAGGCGGATCGGCTGCGGTGATTCGACGACCAGCAGCAAGCTGTCCCCAGCCTCGGGCAGGTGCCGGAACGTTGTCGCCTTCGGCAGCAACACCCAGTCGCCCGGTTCATACGAGAGCGGACCGAATTCGGTGGCGAAGACGCCGCGGCCGCGATGCACGAAATAAAGAAGATCGCCCTCCATATCGCGATAGCAATAAGGCATCGCCTCTCGCCGCCGGCTGATCGCCACCGCGACATCGTCGTTCGACAGCAAGGTCTGCCAGCCGCCGCGCGGGTCGCCGGCATCGGCCGCCACGACATCGGCGCTGTCGACCTGCCGCGGCCGGTAGTCGCCTTCGAAGCGCACGACCTCGTTCGGTCCGTCGGTGCGATAGAGCATCGCAACCGGCCCGGCAAAGCCCTGCCGGCTCAGATGCTCCTCGCGCAGATCGCCGAGCCCGACCCGCGCCTGACGCACAAAGCGGCCGCGCGTGACATGGATCCAAGAGCGCGTCATCCCAATCCTCCCGCAGTGAGCCGTTCTATCGCCGCGGACGCGCAGAATACCGCAAGCCCGCCCGGCGGCCCATACAGACTGCGCTCAGGCACTCTCTGCGAGCGCCTTGGCCTTCCACAACTCCCAGGGCCGGCCGATCTGCGCGCTATTGGTTTCGGCCGCCGCTTTGGCTTCCTCTTCGTTGAGGAACACGACTTGTCCCTGCCCGAGGCGCAGCGCCTCGCTTTCGAGCCGGGCGTTGACCTCGGTGTAAATCGCGCGGAAAACCGCCTCTTTGACAGATTGGCCGACGACCACATTGCCATGGCCGCGCAGCAACGCCACCGGCGCGCTGCCGAGCTGTCTTGGCCAGAGCCGCGCCGAGCGCCGGCATTGCGGATCAGCATGTCGGTGGCCTGGGCCGCCGGCGTCCCGGATCTCGAACACCGGCACCCCGACGCCGAGAAAACCGCCGAGATGGAAGATCGGCCGCAGCGCCACGCCGACGACGCCGAACGGGATCACCGCCGGCGAGTGGCTGTGCACGACCGCCTTGACCTCCGGATGGGCCCGGTAGATCTCGCCGTGGATGAAGCGCTCGAGATAGGCGGTGCGGCCCCGCGCATCGATGGGGTTGCCGTCGAGATCGAATTCCATGACATCGTTCGGCGGTGACCAGCGCCGGCGCCATGCTTCGCGCCAGCAAGAAGCGGCCCGGGTCCTTGTCGTGCCTGGCGCTGACATGGCCGAAACCGTCGAGCACACCCTCTGCGGCGAGGATACGATTGGCGGCAACGAGATCGCCGATCAACTCGGCATCCACCGAACTCATCATACCATCACCCCAGGCCTCGACGCCGGAACCGATTGACGCTCATCGGGTTTTGACCTTCTTTCAGATCACGTGTGTACCTCCCTTAATCCGATACCCCTCACGATATTCCGTTCGCGGTAGCTCGTGAGGATAGATGCATTCGATTGGTACGAAGCGAGTTCCTAGGTGAGCTCCGATCGTGACGTCATCGAGGACAGACGATTGTTCAAAATCGTACGCTAAGCCGCGCTTCGTTTGTTTCTGCCGCCTTCTTTTGACGCACACGTCCTACTTCTCCCGCCGACAAGCACCGAACACATCTCAGATTGGCGCATCAGTATCGAGAGTGTGATTGACCGCGAGTTGTTCGGCTTCGACCTGCTGCCGGATCGCCAGCTTTTGTTCCGCCGTCAGATGCTTGGGTGTTCGCCCGTCGGCTGGAAATCGCACGGGTATAGTTCTCCTGTCCGTCGGCGTTGTTGCGAACAACAGGAAAAGTTCGCGTCGGATTCAAAGGCATGCCAAGAACCTTTCGGGATAAAGATCGTGTCGCCCTTTTGGATCGGCAAACGTTCATCATTCAGTAGGACATCCACTGCCTTCCAGAATATAGATGAACTCATCCATATAGGCATGCCGGTGGCGCGGAATGCCGGCCCCTGGCGGCACCTGCTGGGTTCCAAGAGAAAGGTTGTCAGAGCCCCGGCTCGGATCAACTTTGAAGATGATCTCGCCGCTGGGGTTCGTCAGGCGTTCCCCATCGTCCGCACCAAGAAGGTAACCCCGCGATTCCACGTGCTCGGCGTCGGCGATATTCGGCATCACTCCCTACCCCTGTTTGATCAATACGCTCCATGCGGATTGCCGGCTGCCTTCTTGTCGCAAAATGCGACGACAAACGATAATCTCAGTCGTGAGTGATAAAGTTTTGAATCCATGTCAGCTCCAGCGCGGTCTTGTGCCGCCAGTCATCCCGCCGTCGATCACGAGCTCCGCACCCGTCATGTGGCTGGAGGCGTCGGAGGCGAGGAACAGCACGCCGTTGGCGATGTCTTGCGCCTGGCCAGCCCTGCCGAGCGGCACCCCGGCTTTGGCCACCTCGTTGGGATCGATCGGCACGTTGCGGCCGGCGGATCCCGATATCTTCGTCCAAATCGGGGTATCGATCACGCCGGGATGGACGGTATTGACCCGGATGCCGTCGCCGGCCGCCGCGCACTCCATCGCGACCGCCTTGGCGAACAGGCGCACGCCTCCCTTCGTTGCGCAATAGCCAGCCAGACCCCCGGATCCCCTGAGACCGGCAACCGACGACATGATGATGATGGAGCCGCCTCCGCCGGCCTGCATCGCCGGAACAGCGTACTTGACCGACAGGAACACGCCGTCGAGATTCACCGCGGTCTGCCGCCGCCAGTCGGCCAAGGACATCTCGACAGCTTTGCACAATATGCCGATCCCGGCATTGGCGACCATCACGTCCAGACGGCCAAAGCGCCGCTTCGTGCTTTCGATCACATCGGGCCAGCTTTCCTCCAGACTGACGTCTTGATGAAGATAGGCCGCTGCACCGCCGGCTTTGCCGATGTCGTCCACCACGGCCTGGCCGCGGGTATCGTCCAGATCCGTCACCACCACCTTGGCACCTTCGCGCGCGAGCGTCGCCGCGCAGGCGGCGCCAATCCCCGACGCGCCACCGGTTACGATGGCAACCTTGCCCTCGACCTGGCCCATGCGCCCCTCCTCGCTTTTAAATTACTATTGTCAGATCTTATATCGATCACCCACCGGTATGGGAGAATTTGAGGATGCAGCGTTTCGTTGCCGAGGTCTTTGACAGAAAACAACCAGATTGGCGGGCGCTGCTGGCCGAGTTGCGGGCGCTCGGCGGAACAGCAGAAAACGTCACCCTCCGACACGGCACCAGGGGTCGCGGCTTGTTTCCGCTCAACCCAGCGGATCCCGTCCGGCTGCTTCTGCCACCTAATCTCTTGGTCAATGCTGAAGACACCGAGATCCGGGACCATCGGCTTGTCGTCAAGACATCGGCAGCAATTGGGAAGCAAGAACGGACGTTTTTCGACCGTTACCAGGAGGATTTCTCATGGGGTGCTGGGGTCTTCGACGATTTGTGGCAGACGCAGCTTGCCTATAGCCAGCTTCCCGAAAACGTTCGTGGTGCGTTGCCGGTCAACGGCTCTTTTTTTTCCGAGCCGAGCGAGGATCGGTGCCACAAGCTCTATGTAAAAACCCGACAGATCATTTATGACAACGCGCATGTCCTCATGCCGCTCGTGGAGTTAGTCAATCATGACAGCGCGTTTTCAGGATATGAAACGCACAACGGCCTTGCGATCGGCGGCATGTTCGATGGGGAAGTTCTCGTAAATTACGGGCGCAACGATTGTTGGGGTATGGCGATGACGTATAGCTTCTGCGATACGCAAAATGCGGCGTATAGTCTCACCGGTAATTTTACGTTCGAGGATTCTCACATCGAGATTTCCCGCAAAACCTGGTTATCGAAACGCGTCAATGGCTACCTGATGCCGATCGTGCGTGTCGTGGAAAGCACCATTCGTTTTCCGTTTCTTATGCTTGGAAACGTGCAGAACCCACACCTGCCACGATCAATCTTCCTCCACATTGTGAAGGATACGCCGATAAAGGAGCCTGACGTATTGTTCGACCTCATTCACCATTATAATCGGCTGCTGTTCCTTAAATTCCTTCAGGCTTCGGAAGGCAACGCGACGCCGCTCGTGGCCATGCTGCGCAGCGCCGCGTATCAACAATTGTCAACGCTTTCGAGCCACTAGGGGACGGCTCCGCTCGCGGCTTGTGGGGACGCGTGCTCCCGCGATGAGTCGAATACGCCCGCGGACTATAGAGCGGAGAGAAGCATTTGTTCAATTCAGGCTCCGCCGTGAGTGATGGCTCATGAAGTGTTCCGCCGTCAACTTAGGATCATGGCGGGCAGCTTCGGGGAATCGGCCATTAAATTCGCCGCACCGATTTTGGGGAAGGAGCCTCAAATAGGTGAGATCGCGTGTAGCCTAAATCATCTTTCCTGCTGGGAAGACGCAGCAAGGCGCAGTGTACGTTTTTGCATTAAATTTGAAGACGATATGGCTCTTAAATGCAATTTTGAACATATAGGGACCACTATTGCCGGTCTTGATCGCTTCGATAGAAAATGGGACCTTCTTTATCTGGAGCGAACCTATCGTCGACCAGGTCTGCCCGTCGGAGGCGGCTTTGTTAAACCTCGGTTTAGTTACGGTACCTTTGCGTACTGCCTTTCAGCGCCGGAGTTCGCAAGTTGCTCGCATACGATTTTCGATCAATGTTGATGCCCGTGGATGAATTCTTGCCTGCGACTTACGGGCAGCACCTGCGCAAAGAACTCGCCGAGGCCATTTATTCCGAGTTTATGCGCGTATGCGCTCGAGATCGATTGAGAGGGCATGCAGCCCTATGGAAGCGAGACCGAAGCCAGTGCCTTCGTGGAATGAATTTGGCTCAAGGAGCTCGGCGAAGCGTCAAAAAGATGTTTGCGGCCGTCGATCTCACGCCAAGGGACATCGATCTGGAGAAATTCTGGTCGTTGTGGACGCGGGCGCCACCTGTTAGATTCCAGCGAGAAGGTAGCATAAAAGAACGACGCGCTGATCGATTGAGGACATCGGGATCATGATCAAAAATGGAACTTCTGGCTCAGTTCATTCACTGGAGTCGCTAGAAGCCGTCCTTAGTCCCATCAAATCGGCCCACTTCTTGAGTGAATTCTATTGCCGTACACCACTGTGCATCCGTGGCGACCCCGATAAATTCTCGTCCCTGCTCTCCTGGGACGGGTTGAACAGGGCGACGACGTTGCAGCGGAAGCATCGCCCGCCATTGCGGCTCGCAAAGGACGGAAAAATACTTCCACAGCAACAATTTTCAAACAGCATTAACAATTCGAATGGCGAGTTCTGGTCTATAAACTTCCGTTCAGTACGTCGACTATTGGAGGAAGGCGCGACCCTGCTTGTCGACCGCATCGACGAGACGCATGAGCCTCTTGCAGATTTTTGCCGCATGCTCGAGGCTGAACTGGGAAGCTATGCATTTGCTGATGCATTTGCCAGCTGGCGTCAAACTCAGGGGTTCCCCACACATTGGGATGCAGAGGAAGTGTTCGTTGTGCAACTGATTGGAACAAAGCATTGGCGAGTGTCGAAGCCCGAACGGTTACACCCTACGCAGCAGGATAAGGGCAAGCACAACCAGAGCCCCCCTCTTCAATCTTATTGGGAGGGAGACCTGAGTCCAGGCGATCTTCTGTACATTCCCGGAGGTTGGTGGCACGACGCGTTGGCAGTTAGTGACCGAACGCTCCACGTTGCGTTCGGCCTATGTCCACCCACTGGTCTCACGGTGATAAACGCCATGTTGCGGGCACTTCAGGAAAACGAACTGGCGCGAACCCCGCTACCGAGGTTCGCGTCTGAATTGGAGCAACAGGACTACATGTCCCGCCTGCGGAGCGCGGTTGACGAAAAAATGCGTGGCTTCACGATAAAATCGGTACTCGAAAATTTGGACTCTAGGGCCCCTGCTAGAACCCAACTCAGTATGCCTTGGAGCGCGCTATCGGAGACTGAGGCGATCCCCGCGCGTGCATGGATCCACTGGTTGCCACCACGGCGGTTAGCGGTGAAAGAAGCGGGCGATGAGTTCATAATTGAAGCGATAGGCGAGCGGTTTACGTTCGCCGCCGTTGCTCTATCTGTGGTCCGAGATCTAATCAGCCATCGCAAATTGCCATTCAGCGAGATCTGTTCAAGGCACTCACAATTGCCCGTCGAGGACATCTTGCTTAGGCTGGTCTCCGCAGGCCTCGTCGCGATCGCCGATGATTCCGTCGTTTAGGATTTCATCGGCAGCGCCTGTGACCTGCTCCCCAAAAACTAGACCACGGGTAGCTGGAAAATTCTAAATTACCCGGGTCTGGTCGGGGGGAGGATTTTCAATGAAGAGGGCGGTTCAGCGATCAGCAGATCGCGTTTATCCTGCGCCAGGTGGAGCAAGGAATTTTAATCGAGGCGATGCAGCACATGACGGAAGCAGCGCAGGCGGTAATCGACAATTGGTCGCAACGTGATCTTGCTGCTGCAGTAAACGGCCTAGCTAGAAGCCGCTATCGAAACAGCACGCACGACTGTCCAGAAAACGACGACACGATGAGGAACCGGGGCCGCCGAAGGGAGGCTGAGATGCGTCGGCTGTTATCGGCCTTTTGCCTCCTCGTGGCTGTCGCGATCACCGGCTCCGCGGGCGCCGAGCCGCAATGGCTGACCTTGCCGCCGACGCCGACCCTACCGCCGGCAGCGCGCTCCGGCTATGCCCCTGTCAATGGGATCAAGATCTGGTTCGCGGTGTTCGGGCATGGTTCGCCGGTAATTCTGTTGCATGGCGGGCTAGCCAATTCAAATTACTGGGGCAACCAAGTAACGGCGTTGATGAAACGCTATCAGGTTATTGTCATGGACAGCCGGGGCCACGGCCGAAGCACGCGAAACGCCGAACATTTCGGCTACGAACTGATGGCCTCGGACGTTATCGGTCTGATGGACTATCTCAAGATCCCCAAGGCCGCGATTGTCGGTTGGAGCGATGGGGCCATTCTCGGTCTGGAGATTGCGATCCACCATCCCGAGCGCCTGACCAAGCTTTTTGCCTTCGCCGCCAACTCCGACCCCAGCGGTGTGGCAGACATCGCCAAAAGCCCCGTATTCAACGCCTATATCGCACGAGCCGAGATCGAATACCGCAAACTGTCGCCGACCCCCGATCAATACAAGCCGTTCCTCGCACAAATCAGTCAAATGTGGGCAACTGAGCCCCACATTACTGCCGATCAGCTGCGCGGCATCACCGTACCGACCTGGATCGTCGATGCCGACCACGATGAGGCCATCAAACGCGAGAATACCGAATTCATGGCGAGCCAGATCCCCAATAGCGGCCTGTTATTGCAGCCGCAGGTCAGCCATTTTTCCTTTCTGCAGGATCCGGCGCAATTCAATAATGATGTCCTGCATTTCCTGGAGCATGCAGGGAGGCAATAAATGCCCCGGCTAGACTTTCACCTCGCTGAGCTGGATCGTCGGCTGGATGTCGGTGTAGTTGGGAATGTCGGCCATAATCTCCTGCGCGTGCGGGCCGAACGCAGCTTCGAAATGCTTCTGCTGTATCGAAATAAAGATGACCCATTGCAACAAAGGCGGGCCGTGATCCGGGTGTCGCAGCGGAGAGGCCATGTTCGACGGCAACGCCTTTGCAGGCCGCTCCCAATTTCTGCTGAACCATGGGCATGTGGCTCTTGCAGTAGTAATCCATATCGAACTTGCTGCCGTTTTGGGTGGGGTAGAACACGCTCACTTTGATCATCTTGATCTCCTCGGTAGCAGCTGGATGGGGATCGTTTGAAGTCTGCTGACTACGCCAGCGTCAACAGGCGGCCATAGCCGGGGATCGGCTGGCGCACCCCGGCGAGGCGCAGCGCGTGCCACATCATCGCCGTTCCCTGCGACAGCTTCAGCTCATGCCGGAAACCGACACCGGCTCGATCTCGTACATGACGCGTACTTCGCCCGGCTGGCGAAACGGATACTTGTCCTTGCCGAGATATTTCTTGGCCAATGAGTTGATATGCGCGTCGGCGCCGGTCTCGGTCGCGCTCGCGACGCGGCCGCGGATCTGGACGTAGCGATAGGGGTTGTCGGGATCCATGATCGACAGCGCCACCGCCGCTCCGGGTTTAAGGTTGCGCGCCTTGACCCGGCCCTTGGCGGTATTCACCCGAACCCTGCCGCCGTGGTAGTCGAACCATACCGGGGTCACCTGCGGGGTGCCGTCGGGCATGATCGTGGCGAGACCGGCGAACGCCTTTTTCTGCTGCAGAAGATCGAGATAGTTGTCGAGATTTGCTGCCATCTGCGACGATTTCCTTTTCGGCCTGAACAACGCAGACCAATCCTGCTCCGGTGGGAAGCTTCTGGTCCTTAACGGCGATCCGCCGCCGCAGTTCCGACCCCGCCGTGGGGTGCGCTTTCGGGCCAGCGCTTCATCAAGGTGTTCGAGGGGCGGGTCTCGTCGAGAAGCTTTCTCGCGGTCTCGCTCCCGGCGACCGGCAGCCCCTTGGGGTCGAGCAGCCCGATCTGCACCAGCACGCTCGCCTGATCCCAATAGATGTGTTCGTGATAGAGCTTGTTGCCGCGGAATTTGACGATGGCGACGGTCGGCACCTCGACATAGCGCCCGGTCGGCGGCACCCCGGGCAGCATGAAGTCGATCTCGGTGTCGTGGGTAAAGCAGAACAGCATCTCGTCGACGATGCGGTCCGCGCCGACCGTGCGCGAGATCGGCACCAGATGCGTATCCTTGGGCAATTTCGGGATGAAATGGTTGGCGTAGAAGCGGGCGAGATCGCGCGCCCCGACCCCACCGGTCATGACCGGAACATGGTTGACATAAGGATCCGACACCATCGTCCGCATCGTTGCCGCGACGTCGCGGGTGCCGAACTCGTAGGTCGTGTGCGCCTCCCATAAGGCTTCAAGGTCGTAATGCGGGCCCATCGCCTTGCGCAACAGCGCGATCGAGCGTGAATGCGCAATGTCCGCGGCGCCGCGGTCCCAAACCGGTCCGTCTCTGCGGTCGAACCCGCGCATCGTGCCGGGGTAGACATGGAGCGCGACATTGGGGCGACCTAGGAATGTCTCTTTGATCCGCGCGACTGCGTCCGGCGGCACGTCCGGATCTTTCTCGGCGAAATGCATGACCACCGGGCAGGCTATGCGCGGAGCCAAATCGAGCGCCTTTGTGATGCCGGCGCCGTAATACATAACCGCCCCGTCGATGCCGCCCTCAGCCGCCGCAAGAAAGGCGATCCCGCCGCCGCGGCCGAAGCCGAGAACGCCGATCTTTCCTGTGCATTCGGGGCGTGTGCGCAATGCCGCTATCGTCGCCGAGATGTCGCTGCCCAGTTGCTCAGGGCACAGCACCACGTAACCTTCTGCGGCATAAAGATCGGCCATCTCGTGCGCAAAGGTTTCATCCAACAGCACAAGACCCGGCCCACGCCCGGCCTCGGGAATTGCGAGGTGGGCGCGCCTGGCGTTGCCAACGACCGCAGCGATGCTGATCCACTGTCCCGACATTGTTTCCCCTCCCTTGCTGGAGCGGCAGCACGGCTAGCCGCAAAGCACCGGGCCGCACTACGAGCCGCCTGCACAGAGCAGCTCCGAACGGCAAGATAGCCCGATGATGCAATTCCAGGGAACTGGAAGAGGCCGCTACGCCGGCTCGGACAGCTTGACAGCGCGCTAAGCGAGTGGCTGATTTTTAACACACTCTGGTGTACCGGAGGAGTTCATGGCAGCAACGGTGACAGCGATGCCCTCGGTGCAGAGGGTGCCTAGGTCGAGCCGTCGGATTACCGCGTCGATGGGGCCGGCTTTGTGATCCGTAGCGCGGTCCAGATGGCGCGGCGCGGGGCGACCTATGGGTAGTCGGGGCGCGTTTGACTCTACCTCAATGCAACCTCACAGGATGAGGTGTAAATCAAAATGTGCTTCGTTCCAGACAGGATTTGAAAGATGAAATGGTCTTTCACTATATCCCTCGCCGCGCTATCGGTGGTCTTATTGACCATATCCGTTCAGAACTCTTGTTTGTCGGCACAGACAAAACCGGCGCCGACATCGACTTTGAACGATCAGAAAACAGAACTCACTCTTAAACTTCCAAACGCGCCTCCGGTCGTTCTGGACACGGCCGAGGTAGAGAGACTTATAACAACATTGGCAGAAGCGCGTGCCGGCATGAAGCCGCCTCGCCCGGTAGGCGATCCTGCGCCAGGGTCGGCCGTAAATGTGGCTACCGTCGGCCGTTGGTGGGTGCAGCCTGACGGGACTGGAATAGATCTGGCGGTTTCGCATCCCGGTTACGGCTGGGTCGGTTTGTACTTGGATCAGACCGCGATCGAGCAACTGAACCGGCGCTTGTCTCGCGCCATCGTCCATCAGAGGCCGGTACGAGTGAAGCACGAGCGGAAATGAGAGACTTCGACGTCGAGGTTCTCTCCAGTGTGCTGCGCTGACGGGATCTCGCGCCGCCGCCGCCTCGCGGAAGCCCCGCAATCTACCGCCGCGCCGTTGCGCGCTGTTTGACCAGTTCCGGCGTCGGCGGCGGCAATGCCGCCTCGCCATCGGGTTGGGCCGGCGCGGGCGAGTTTGACCAAGGCCTGGAGCAGGCGGGCGACGCCGGTCAGGCGCTGCTTTTCGTCGTCCCAGTTGCGCAGATAGACGATCTTTTGGTCGGGTCGGATCTTCAGGCTGCCGGAGTTGCGCTGAATCAGCTCGACCAGACCGATGGGGTTGGCGAAACGGTTGTCGCGCAGGGTGATCACCGCCCCTTTGGGGCCGGCCTCGACGCGCTCGACCCCGGCCTCGCGGCACCAGCGCTTGATCGCGATGATCTGCAGCAAGTTCTCGACCTCGGATGGCAGGGCCCCGAAACGGTCGATCAGTTCGGCGGCAAACGCGTCGATCTCGCGCCGGTCGGCCAATGCCGCAATGCGCCGATAGAGCCCGAGGCGCACGCCGAGGTCGGCGACATAGGCTTCCGGGATCAGCACCGGCGTACCGATCGTGATCTGCGGGCTCCATTCTTCCACTGCCGGCGCATCGCTGCCCTCGGTGCGGGCGGCGGCGACCGCCTCTTCGAGCATGTGCTGATAGAGCTCGATGCCGACCTCGCGGATATGGCCCGACTGCTCGTCGCCCAACAGATTGCCGGCGCCGCGGATGTCGAGGTCGTGGCTTGCCAGCTGAAACCCGGCGCCAAGATTGTCCAAGGTCTGCATGACTTCGAGCCGGCGCTGCGCCGTCGCCGAGAGCTGCTTGCGCTCCGGTAGGGTCAGATAGGCGTAGGCGCGGACTTTGGCTCGGCCGATGCGACCGCGCAGCTGGTAGAGCTGGGCCAGCCCGAACATGTCGGCGCGATGCACGATCAACGTATTGGCCGACGGGATGTCGAGGCCCGAACTCGATGATGTTGGTCGACAGCAGCAGATCACAGGCGCGCTCGTCGAACGCGGTCATCACCGCTTCGAGTTCGGAGGGCGCCATGCGGCCATGCGCCATCGCGAATTTGATCTCGGGCACGATCTCGCGCAGCCGCTGGGCGACCTCGTCGAGATCGGCGATCCGCGGCGCGACATAGAAGATCTGACCGCCGCGGTCGCGCTCGCGCATGATCGCCTCGCGGATCGTCACCGGATCGTAAGGCATGACAAACGTGCGCACCGCCAGCCGGTCGATCGGCGGCGAGGCGATCAGGCTCATCTCGCGCACCCCCGACAGCGCCAGTTGCAAGGTGCGCGGGATCGGCGTCGCGGTCAGGGTCAGCACATGCACGTCGGCCTTGAGTTGCTTCAGCTTCTCCTTTTGCGAGACGCCGAAATGCTGCTCCTCGTCGACGATCAGCAGCCCGAGATGGGCGAAGCGGACATCCTTGGCCAACAGCGCGTGGGTGCCGATGACGATGTCGACCCGGCCGTCGGCTAGTTCGTCTTTGACCGCGCGCGCCTCCTTGGCCGGAACCAGCCGCGACAGCTGGGCGATGCGCAACGGCAGCCCGGCAAAGCGCTCGGTAAAGCTGCGGAAATGCTGGCGCGCCAGCAGGGTCGTCGGCACGATGACCGCGACCTGGCCGCCGGCCATCGCCGCGATAAAGGCGGCGCGCAACGCCACCTCGGTCTTGCCGAAGCCGACATCGCCGCAGATCAGCCGGTCCATCGGCTTGCCCGAGGCCAGGTCGGTCAAGGTGTCGTCGATCGCGTTCAGCTGGTCCTCGGTCTCGGGATACGGGAAACGAGCGGCGAACTCCTCGTAGATCCCCTCGGGCGGGGTCAGCAATTCGCCGGGGCGCAGTTGGCGTTCGGCGGCGACTCGGATCAACTCGCCGGCGATATCGCGGATGCGCTGCTTGACCCGCGCCTTGCGCGACTGCCAGGCCACCCCACCAAGCCGGTCGAGCTGCGCCCCGGCCTCTTCGGAGCCGAAACGCGACAGCACCTCGATGTTCTCGACCGGGACAAACAGCCTGTCGTCGCCGGCATAGAGCACGCGCAGGCAATCATGCGGCGCGCCGGCGACATCGATGGTCTCGAGCGCCTCGTACCGGCCGATGCCGTGGTCGGCGTGGACGACGAGATCGCCGGGCGAGAGGTTGGTCGCCTCGGCGATGAACTGGTCGAGGTTGCGCCGCCGCCGCGGAGTCCGCGCCAGCCGGTCGCCGAGGATGTCCTGCTCGCCGAGAAGGACCAGCGCGTCGGTCGTGAAGCCCTGTTCGAGCGGCAATACCGCGAACCCGACCGACGACCCCGGCAATGCCGCGAGCGCGCCGCCGTCGGCGATGCGGCGCAGATCGGCGACTCCACGCTCGCGCAACACGCCGAGGAGGCGCTCGGCCGAGCCCTCGCTGAAGGCGGCGATTGCGGTCTTATGGCCGGATTTGCGCTCGGCTTCGAGGTAGTCGCGCACCGCCTCGAACAGCGCCACCTTCGGGTCGGCGCGCTCGGCGGCGAAATTGCGCACCGGGCGGGCGCCGGCGTCGAATTGGTTGCGATCGGTTTCGGGCGCGGCGAAGGGCGAGACCTGGACGACCGGTCGCCCGTGCAACGCCTTTCGCCATTCCGTTTCGTCGAGATAAAGCCGCTCGGGACGCAGCGGACGATAGACCGGGGAGCCGGCGCGCGCGGCGGTCGTGACATTGCGCCGGGCGCCGTAGAAGTCGGCGATCGCGTCGAGGCGGTGGCCGCGAACCTCGTCCGCCTGATGGTCGAGCGAGATCCCGGCGCCCGGCAGGTAGTCGAACAAGGTTTCGAGCCGCTCGTAATAAAGCGGCAGCCAATGCTCCATGCCGACATAGCGCCGTCCGGCGCTGACCAATTCATAGAGCGGATCGTCGGTGCCGGTGGCGCCGAACTCCTCGCGATAGCGCTCGCGGAAGCGGCGGATCGCCGCGTCGTCGAGCAAGACCTCGCTGACCGGGCGCAGGATCGCCTCCGTCTGCGGCGCCGGTCGAACGCTGGGTCAGCGGGTCGAAGCTGCGGATGCTCTCGATCGTGTCGCCGAAAAAATCGAGCCGCAAAGGCTGCGGCGCCCCCGCCGGGTAGAGGTCGATGATGCCGCCGCGCACCGCGAACTCGCCCGGCTCGCGCACCGTGTCGGTGCGGATGTAGCCGTTGTTGCGGAAGAAGCTCTGCAGCCGGTCGAGGCCGATCCGTCCTGATGGCCGCAGGGTCAGCACCCGGCCGTCGAACAGTCGCCGCGGCGGCACCCGTTGAACCAGCGCGTTGACCGTGGTCAATACGACGAGCGGAGTTTCGGGGCCGGCCGAGGCGAGCCGGGTCAACGTGTCGATGCGCCGGCTGAGGATCTCGCCATTGGGCGACACCCGGTCATAGGGCAGACAATCCCAGGCCGGGAAGGTCAGCGCTTCGATGTCAGGATGAAAAAACGCGAGGGCCGCGGCAAAGCGCGCCATCCGCCCGTCGTCGCGGCACACATGCAGCCAGCGCCGAGCGTGGCCTTCGGCGACGAGCCGGCCGATGACCGCCGCGTCGTACCCTTCGGGCGCGCCGAACAGGGTCACGGCGCGCGGCCGCTCGGCGAGCGAGCGGGCAAGTTGGTCGAGTTTGGTCACGCAGCGGGCGGCGCGCAGCGGAAGGCGAGCAGCAGGTGCATCACGTCATGGTCATGTGCGGCGGGCGGCGCTGCCCGGCCGCTGACCCAATCGAACAGATCGGCGTCGGCGCATTCGAGCAATGCCTCGTAGCGGTCGAGCTGGGCCGCGTCGAACCCGGCGAGATGGGCCTCGGCAAAGCGGCCGAGAATAAGGTCGCTCTCGCGCGTGCCGCGGTGCCAGGACCGGAACAGCAGGCGCTTGCGGCGGATGTCGGAGAGGGGTGTCACGGGGCGCTCTTGGCGGTAACGCCACAGGGATATAGAGATCCTTTCTCCCGGTGTCAGCCTTGGTCGATGCGAACCTGACGTGCGTCCTGCGATCCTCGACAGCCTTTTCGCCCCGGTGACCGCGCTTGCCGGCATCGGGCCGCAGCTCGGCCGGCTGTTCGAGCGGCTGGCCGGCCCGCTCGTCGTCGACCTGTTGTGGCATCTGCCGTCAGGCATCGTCGACCGCCGTGCGGCGCCGCCGATCCGCGACCTCGAAACCGACCAGATCGTCACCGTGCAGGTGCGGGTCGAGGCGCACGAACCGGGCATCGGGCGCCGGCCTTACCGGGTGTTCTGCGCCGACGACACCGGGACCCTGACCCTCGTCTACTTCAACGTCAAAAGCGACTATCTGGCGCGCCTGTTTCCGATCGGCGCCGAGCGGATCGTCAGCGGCAGGGTCGAGTTCTACAACGGCATGGCGCAGATGCCGCACCCCGACCTGGTGCTGCGCCCCGACGAACTCGACCGCCTGAAGCCGATCGAGCCGGTCTATCCGCTGACTGCGGGCCTCGTTCGCCGCGTCTGGTGCAGCGCGCCGCGGCAGCGGCGCTCGAGCGCGCGCCCGAGCTGCCCGAATGGATCGACCCGTCGCTCCGGGAAAGGCGCGGCTGGCCGGGCTGGACCGATGCCCTGCGCCATGCCCATTCCCCCGCCGGCCGAGGCCGATCTGTCGCCCTCCGACCCGGCGCGCGAACGCCTTGCCTATGACGAGGTGTTCGCGAGCCAGCTCGCGGTGGCGCTGGTCCGCGCCCGCCGCCAGCGCCGCCGCGGCCGTGCGATCGTCGGCTCGGGCATGCTCGCCGCCAAGGTCGAGAAGGCGCTCGGCTTTGCACTGACCGGGGCGCAGCGCATGGCGATCGCCGAGATCAGCGCCGAGATGGCGCAGCCCCGGCGCATGATGCGGCTGCTGCAAGGCGATGTCGGCAGCGGCAAGACCGTGGTCGCGCTGATGGCGATGCTGGCGCGCGGTCGAAAGCGGCGCGCAGGCGGCTCTGATGGCGCCGACCGAGATCCTCGCCCGCCAGCACCAGGCGACCCTGCGGCGGCTCGCCGGGCCCGCCGGGGTCGAGATCGGGCTGTTGACCGGGCGGGAGAAAGGCCGGGCGCGCGACGCGACCCTGGCCGGCCTCGCCTCGGGCCTGACCCCGATCGTCGTCGGGACCCACGCACTGCTGCAGCCCGACGTCGCCTTTCGCGACCTCGCCCTCGTGGTCATCGACGAGCAGCACCGCTTTGGCGTCGAGCAGCGCCTGGCGCTCGCCGAAAAGGGCCATGACGCCGACACCCTGCTGATGTCGGCGACGCCGATCCCGCGCACCCTGATGATGACCGCCTATGGCGATCTCGACGTGTCGCGGCTGACCGAAAAGCCGCCCGGACGGCAGACGATCGACACCCGCACGGTGGCGCTCGAACGCCTCGACGAGGTCGTGGCGGCGGTCGGCCGCGCGCTGGCGCAGGGCGCCAAGGCCTATTGGATCTGCCCGCTGGTCGACGAATCCGAGGACGCCGATCTCGCCGCCGCGCGCGAGCGTTCGAAGGCGCTCGAATCGCTGATGCCGGGCCGGGTCGGCCTGGTCCACGGGCGGATGAAGACGACCGAGAAAGACCGGGTCATGGCCGGTTTCGCCGGCGACGCGATCGACCTGCTGGTGGCGACGACGGTGATCGAGGTCGGGGTCGACGTGCCGGCGGCGACGATCATGGTGGTCGAGCACGCCGAGCGCTTCGGCCTCGCCCAATTGCACCAGCTGCGCGGCCGCATCGGCCGCGGCGACAAGCCCTCGACCTGCCTCCTGCTGTACCATTCGCCGTTGGGCGCGGTGGCGCGCCAGCGGCTCTCCACCCTGCGCCAGACCGATGACGGCTTCCTGATCGCCGAGGAGGATCTGCGGCTGCGCGGCGCCGGCGAGGTGCTGGGCACCCGGCAGAGCGGCTTGCCGACCCTGCGGCTCGCCGACCTCGCCGCCCATGCCGAGCTGATCGCGATCGCCCATGACGACGCCCGCCTCGTCCTCGACCGCGACCCGCATCTCGAAAGCGCGCGCGGCCAGGCCTTGCGCACCCTCCTCTACCTGTTCCGCCGCGACGAAGCCGTCCAATACCTGCGCGCCGGCTAATTCCCGTGAACCGGGAATATAACCGGGAATTTTGAGAATTCGCCTCCGGACGCGTGAATTTATCATAGTGTTATCAATGGGTTGCATGGCAATTCCCGTGTCGACTAACCGGGAAATTTTTCGGCCTAACCGGGAATTAAATCCGGATAACCGGGAAAACAACGAGCGCTGCATCAAGAGACCTCACCCACCCAAATATCGAGCGGCAGGAGGCTACGGCACATTTGTGGCGAAATTCGCTCCCTGCTCCGGTACCGGCGGCGCTGCAGTAAACGACGCGCGCAGAGAAGCGAGGAGCGTAGCGTCCGCTTTACGCCCGCGAGGGGATTTTGCCGATTGTCTGAATAACCTTCCGGAACCCGGCATGCTGCAGCGGTTCGATAGGCGACCGTTGAACCGATCAGTAAGGCGAGCACGATCGTCACGGCAATCAAGCCCTCGTTGAGACGGCCGCAACCGCGGTCGATCACCCTGGCCAAATCGCGCATTGTATTGCTCATGACCGCCTCGCCTCACCAGCCGCCCAGCGTCGAGCGCAGCATGACAGTCCCGGTCGCCAACAAAGCCGCAGCCATCACATGGCTCAGACGAGCGGCGGCGAGGCGCTGCGCAAGCCGCGCCCCGAACCACGCGGCGGCCGCCTGGGCCGGCGCGATCGCCGCCCACACGAAAAGATCGATGCTGCCGAGCCGGTCCGGAGCCCCCGATGCCGAGGCGAGCGCCGCGACAATCGTGGCGGGAAGGCCGACCACAACACCGACGGCAGCGGCGCGTCCGATGCTTTTGTGCATCGGCATGCCGGAGAGGCTCAGGACGATATTTGTCATGATCCCGCCGCCGACGCCGGCGAGGCCCGAGAACAGGCCGATCGTGACGCCGGCGATATTACGAAAACCGCCAGCGGGCGGGTGCTCGGCAATCGGAGCAAAGCGCCTGGGGAACGCAAAACGCGCTGCGAAGACCAGGCAAAGTAAGCTGAAAATTCCGGTCATCAGACTGCCGCGGATATGCGGCGCCGCGAGCTGGGCGGCAATGACGCCGGCGGCGATCCAAGGACCCCATTGGCGCAAAAAGGCAATGTCGGTGTTGCCGGCGCGCCAATGACCCAGCGACGAAACCACGGCGGCCGGGAGAATGGCCGCAAGCGAGGTGGCGACGGCGACGTGCGCGGCCTGATCTGCGGGCGTGCCGGTGGAGACGAGGCCATAATAAACGACAGGCACGACGACGATCCCGCCCCCAATTCCGATCAGCCCGGCGAGCAATCCCGCCCCGGCCCCTGAAATTGCTCCCAGCGCGATCAGCCAATAGATATCCATAACGCACCTATGTTTCTCTGATGTGTCTGAACTCTGTTCCGCTGATCTCGACAGGTCTGTGATCCGCTCCACACGTTATGGAATTCAAGTACGCCATTTTTGGACTTAGCGATTCCGAACGGGTGGCGACGGTCAAGCTCGGCCACTGGCGCGTCCCAGACCACTGTCCAGGGAATGCGCTGACAGCGGGTTTGCTGCGAAATGCGCTCAGGGTTGACCGTGAGTTTAACGACCATCTGGCCGCATCGATCAGGTATTGCCGCTCCCCTTGCAAGGATTGCCAGGCGCGGCTCGGCGGTTGCCAGGGCCACCTCCTCGTTTCAGCGGCCGCCATACAGGGCGGCACACCGAAATCGACGAGATCGCACGCCGATCTCTCGGCTAATGCCCGCCTTTCGTGCGCGCTCTCTCGCCAGGTGCGGAGAAAGGCAAGGATCATCGACGAGACGGACGATCGGGGTGCGGCAATGCCGTATAGCTCTTTGACCCCGTCCAATTGGCACCTCCTCCGTGCTTGGTAGGAGCTGCGGCGCCTGCGGAGCGCCGCGGCGCGCTCGCCGCCGCCTTCCAAACTGGGGCGGGAGTTTGTTCCCTTGAACGGCCGCGAGTCCTAAAGCCGGTCTTAAAAAGATTGGAAATTTTTCTGAAAAATAGTTAACGCGAGACGTGATGAATACTGAGTTGGGCCATTCCGCCCGGACGTATCTAACGGCATGCCGCTCCGCGCTGGGCTTGACTTGCGTGCGGCGGTCGGGACCTCGAGATCCGGCATGGCGACACGGCGGATGTCGATCTCGGGGACCATGGGACAAGGTTGCCGCCGACCAGCGCCGAGCAGGACGAAATCCGCTTAAGCCGCGCAGAAAAATCCGCCGGAGTGTGAAGTGCTTCACATTGCAAGCGGCCCGGACGCCATACCCTCATCGTCGCCGGAGAAATTGCGAGCGGCGATAGTCGGCACCTCGCACGACAAAAAATGCGCACTTTAAAAACACGAACTTTCCCGGAAAAGGTGATTAATACGAGACGTGATGATTGAGTTGGGTCCATTTCGCCTGGACACGTCTAGCGGCTTGCTGCTCCGCGGCGACGAACCCGTCGCGGTCGGGTTGCGAGCAGTTGCCTTGTTGCGGGCCTTGGTCGAACGGCCCGGCGCGTTGGTTTCGAAAGATGCGTTGATCGAGGCCGCGTGGCCCAACCAGGTGGTCGAGGACAGCAATCTTCCCGTTCAGATCGCCGCGCTGCGTCGGACGCTGAGCAAGGCGCCGGGCGGGGACCGTTGGATCGAGACGATGCCGCGTCGCGGCTATCGTTACGTCGGTCCGGTCAGTCCAAGAGAGGGGAACTCCGTCACAACAGTGCCACCGCAGACCGGCACGCAGCGGGACGCCGTGCCGATCCGGAACGGCGAGGCCGAGCGCCGCCAGATCACCGCTCTCTCTTGCGAATTGGCCTGCGTGGAAGCGGCCGCCGGCGGCACGGGTCTCGAAGACTTGCACGAGACAGTCGGCGGACTTCCGGCGCTGCGTCTCGGAGACCGCCGCGCGCCATGCAGGGGTTGTCTATCGGCATCTCGGGAATAACGCGCTCGTCCTGTTCGGTTACCCCGAGGCGTGTGAGCACGACGGCGAGCACGCGGTCCACGCCGGGCTCGAATTGTGTGCGGCGATCGGGGACCTGAGACCCGCCGCGCGGGTGCGGTGTCGGATCGGCATCGCGACGGGCGTGGTCATCATCGGCGATGTCGGCGAGGGCGACGCGCCGCGGGATCGCGAGATTGTCGGCGACGTCCCGAACATAGCCGCGCGACTGCTGGCATCGGCGCAACCGGAAACGGTGGCGATCGGCTCGGCAACGCGACGGCTTATCGGCGATCTGTTCGACTGCCGAGAACTCGCCGCGATCGACGCAAACGGCGGCAGCGCGCCGATGCGCTGCTGGCAGGTGCTCGCCGAAAGCAGGAACGAGAGCCGGTTCGAGGCCTTGCGCCCCGAGACGCTGACGCCGCTTGTTGGGCGCGCTGAGGAGATCGAATTTCTGCTGCGGCGATGGCGCCGGGCTAAGAGCGGCGAGGGTCAGGCAGTGTTGCTCGCCGGCGAGCCGGGCATCGGGAAATCGCGGCTCGCGGCAGTCTTATCGGAGGAGTTGCGGGACGAGTCGCATAGCCGTTTGCGCTGCTTTTGCTCGCCCTATCATGCTGCGAGCCCGCTCTACCCGGCGATCGCACAGCTCGGGCATGCCGCCAAATTTGGCCGCGAGGACGACGACGCTGCGAAGCGCGAAAAGCTCGCAGCGCTGCTCGCGCGGACCGCCGCGACGGCGGAAGAAACAGAGCTCGTTGCCGAACTGTTGTCGCTGCCGCCCGGCGAGGGAGGTGCGGCGGTGCGTGGCCTGGCGCCGCGGCCGAAAAAGGAGCGGATTTTCGCGGCGCTGCTGCGGCAGCTCGCGTCGCTGGCGCAAGAGGCGCCGGTGGTGATGCTGTTTGAGGACACCCAATGGGCCGACCCCAGCTCGATTGAATTGCTCGACCGGGTTATCGAGCGAATCGCGAAATTGCCGGTCCTGCTGCTCGTCACGTTTCGTCCGGAATTCGACCCGCCGTGGACCAACCTGCCGCATGTCGCGTCGCTGGCGCTTGCTCGCCTCGGCCGGCGCGAGACCGTGCAGCTCGCCGAACAGGCGGCCGGTGGGAAGCCGCTCCCCGACGAAATTATCGATCGGATTGCCGATCATGCCGACGGCGTGCCGCTCGCCGTCGAGGAATTGACCCGCAGCGTCATCGAGAGCGGCCTGGTGCGAAACGCGGCGCACCGCTGGGTGCTCGACGGCCCGCTCCCGCCCTTCGCGATCCCTGCGACACTGCGCGCATCGCTGGCAGAACGTCTCGACCGCGTGGCTACGGCGCGGCCGGTCGCCGAGATCGGCGCTGCGATCGGTCGCCAATTTTCTTACGAATTGGTCCAAGCCGTCTCCGGTGCTTCCGATGACGAGTTGCAAGCGGCGCTCGCCTTGCTCGTGGAGGGCGGGCTGGTGCATCAGCGCGGTGCGCCGCCCGATGCGGTCTACAGCTTCAAGCACGCGCTGGTGCAGGACGCCGCGAAGGAGCGGCTACTGCGCGACGCCCGCCGGCAATTGCACGTGCAGATCGCGGACGCGCTCGAAATCCGCTATCCCGAGCTCATGGAAACCCAACCCGAGGTGTTGGCTCAGCATTATGCCGAGGCCGGGCTCGTTGAAAAATCCGTCACATACTGGCGCAAGGCCGGTCGGAGATCCGCTGGCCGCTCGGCGATGGCAGAAGCCGTCATGCAATTGCAAAAGGGGTTGGACCAGCTGGCGTGCTTGCCGGACACCCCCGAACGGCAACGACAGGAGCTCGAGTTTTTGAGCGCCTTGGGTGCGGTGTTGACAGCTGCGCAAGGTCGCACGGGCGCCGGCTGCGGCCGGGCCTATGCCCGTGCGCGGGAGCTATGGGAGCCGCTCGATTTTCCCTCGGAGTTCATTCACATACCCTATGGGCAATCACGTAATCACCTGTACCGCAGCGAACTCGATCTGGCGCTGCGCACGAACGAGGATTTGTTGCGTCTGAGCCGTCAGCGCAACGATCCCGCCGGCCTCGTTCTGGGTCACTACGCTTCCGGTCTAGACTTGCTGGTTGCCGGCAGGTTTGTCTCGTCCCGCTCGCATCTGGAGGAGATGCTCGCGCTTTATAACCCGGTCTCCCACCATTCCCTCGTCCATCAGGCCGGATTTCACGCACAAGTGGGTTCACGTGCGTATTTGGGGAATGTCCTTTTCTGCCTCGGCTATCCCGACCAGGCGTTGGCGCAGAGCACTTTAGCGATTGCGGAGGCTCGCAGGTTGGCCCATTCGCCGTCTTTGGCCGCGGGCCTAGCGATCGGCGCCAGGCTGCTGTCCCTCACCGGAAATGACGCAGCCCTGAAGGGGCAGGCGGACGAGCTGGTTGCGCTGTCGACCGAGCAGAGTTTCCCGTTGTGGGTTGCGTTGGGAACGATCTACCGAGGCTGGGTCAAGGTTAAAGATTGCGATGGGGCGGAGGGAATTTCGCTCATGCGCAGCGCTTTGACAACTTATCGCGCCACCGAGACGGAGGTGTGGATTCCCCACTTTATCGCCCTCCTGGCCGGGGCGTGTGCGATCGCGCGGCGGCCGGAAGAAGGATTGGTGCTGCTGGAGGAAGCTTTGCAGATTGCCGAACGGTCGGGCGAGCGCTGGTTTGCCGCGGAGCTAAACCGGCAGAAGGGTCGGCTGTTGCTGTGCCAAGGGTATGCCGAGGCGGCCGAGGAGCTCTATCGCAAGGCCCTCGGCATCGCCCGCGAGCAGGAAGCCAAGCTGTGGGAATTGCGCGCCGCCGCGAGTCTCGCCGGGCTACGCCGCGACCAAGGCCGTCGCGCCGAAGCCCGCGACCTGCTCGCGCCGGTCTACGGTTGGTTCACCGAGGGCTTCGACACCCGCGATTTAACGGAAGCAAAGGCGCTGCTCGACGGATTGACGTAAGCCGGTGAGCCGTATCTTCAAGCTTGCATTACGAACTCAGCCCCCCGGTTGCCGCGATCATCCGCGAGTGCCACGAACTTCGTGGTTCCGCCGGGCTCTTGCAAACAACCACTTCCGGCGCTACCTCGCCAGCCGGATGCGTCCTGGTGAACGACCTGAGTCCACCCGAGCCGGCGGTTCGCACCGGCCACCCCTGGCATCGGGTTCGCGCTCAATTTCCGGCCGTTCGGATGCCTACCGGTGAAGGAGTTAAGTCGACCCATTGCCGACTTCGTTTCACTCAAGGGCGACGACGGCCCATGCCCTTTTCGGACCTTACTTAGAGCCAGTCGCAGGACTGCGGCGCTTTGGGAAGCTGTCATTCATTCCGGTCCATCTTGCGTAACCCTTTGCCAGATAAATGACTCAGGTTCTCCGGGATCGGTTTTAGACCTACAGCGATATCATCGACCTTCGAAGATAGCAGCGCATCGCGTCTTTGGGATTTGGGTGACGCCGCAATGAGCGATCTGGAGTTTCAACGCGAGCTGAGTCCAGAGCAAATACGCGAGGCGCTATCGCTGCTGGACAGGAGGGCGGGGGCGCAGAACCAGAACTTGCCGGTCGAGGAATTGAATTCCGCTGAAGCGCTTCATCCCAAACCTGAGCCATCCAGTGCGGCCATTGCTAAGCAGGACTGCACTCCAGCTGCAGAAAACTCGAAGCAACGTAAGAAGCATCTGACCTCAGCGGCCGCCTGGTACGGGGTTGGCATTGCGGTCGCGTGCGTGCTGGCCCTCTTGTCGTGGAGCGAAAGGGCGCTTACACCACCGCCCCTGATCGCTCACGACCAGCTCCCAAACCGGGCGGCCGCGCCGCCGGCGAAGAACGCTTCTCCTGCGCTGCTGGTTGGCAATCCTTTGCCTGATCAGAGTGGATCAGAGCGACAGCCCTCGAGCCCGGAGGTCGCAGGTTCGAGTCCTACTGGGTACGCCAGTCGCGATGATGATCAAGCCGCCGTAAGAGATCCGGCCAACAGCGAGAATGCGATCCCGTCTTCGGCCCGCTCGACCACCATTCTCGCGATCGGCACGAGCCAGGCTCGGTGGGACGAACGGGCGAGCCGAAAACCAGACCAGGCTTGGCGGCACTCTCGGGCGGTGCGGGTCGCCGCAACAAAGAAGCGATTTGGGCGACGGCATTTGTCGCCTAGCGCGGAAATTAATCGAGGCAAACGGTGTTTTTTCTTCGGATGTCTTCCTTGGCGAGCTCAGCCCGTCTCTTACGATCCGCCTCGTAATACAACTCAATGATGAGGCCCTCGTAGCACGCCAAGTGCGGCGCGGCGGCCTCAGTCGCCCGCGATACCGCGGCGGCGAGGGGGAATGCGCGGCTGCGACCATCTCGCTCCTGTGAGCGGCAGATACAGCCGCCTCCGATACCTCGGTCAACCTATGGCGTTTCTATCGTGTCAAAGGTTTGAAATGCGGCCAGGGTTGGGCGGCTTGCCTCAGCAAGGGCTCAATGACAACGTTGGCCACCCCGGCGGACTCCATGTCCAGCGCGTCCGCGGCACGCGGCGAAAGGTCGATTATCCGTCCGCGCGTGTATGGGCCGCGATCGTTGATTTTGACGATGACCGAGCGGCCGTTGTCGAGGTCGATCACCTTGGCGAAGGAGGCCAGCGGCAGCGAGCGATGCGCCGCTGTGGCGGTGACGGTGTCAAGGGTCTCACCGCTCGCGGTCTTGCTGCCAACGAGGTCATACCAGGCAGCTTTGCCGAACTGAGGCCTCTCAGCGGCATACGCAGGGCCGCAACAGGGGTCTGCGCCAGCGTCGCATACCTCTACTGCGGACTCGAAACTCGAGCGCCATAGCTCGCCTCGCTCGAAGCTGTTGTTGGCGGGCCTGCCTTTCCGAACCGTCCCGCAGCCGAAGCTGGCAGGTCTCGCGGTCGGCAATTGGGCATTTCCAAGGGCAGTTCCGGCCCCTTCGCCCGGATAATGAGAGGCGTTCTTTTCCGGCGTCCTCGCTATCGCGCAGGCGGATGTCACCAAGCACACAAAGGAAATACCAATCGTTCGAACTCGTTGGCATTGCATCGTATTCCCTCTCGCCAAGCATTCCTCCTGGCTTGCGCAAACGGACACGCTTCCCATGCCGATGGTAATTGGCATGGGCAGGGAAATGCTGATCTGCGTACGCCTGGTCCCTGGACCGGAGTCAGGCGCGAAAGGTAGGACAACCAACGTAACGAGCATAAAACATGTGTGTCAATGCTAGAGGGACTTTCCCCTGTGACATTTTTCGGTCCGGTGTGTGATTGTGCCCCGGCAAACTGTTACCATCGTTAACTGATTGTTATCGTGCTTAATCCTTTGCTTTACTTATGCACCTTTGCTTTCATTTCTCGATAAAGAAATCTCACCAAGCATTAAAATCGTCAGTAAAAGCCTTAATAGAGAGATTTTCTGCCGGCCGTCGCAAGGCGCGCACTGCGGAGCCCGAGGTTCGTTGCACTGGGCATATCCAAAAGGGTTTATCGCTTGTCACTTTTCCTCTGATGACGGTTACACAGCATACAACCTTGGCTCTAATTTTTTACGCTTTCCTTCCATCAATTCTCTCTGAGCAATAGGACTGCTCAAACAAGCGCGTCAGGAAAAAATTCGCGACCTGGTTAATAATGCGCGTAGTGTCGCCGAGCGTAATGGTGCCGCGGCCGCCCGTAATATCCGTAATAGTAGTTGGGATATCCGTAATAGTAGTAGGGTGGTCCGGCGAGCGCCACGAACGGGGCGGTGACGATCGTCGCGGCGGTGGCGACGGCGGCGCCCGCCACGCAAAACGGCCAAGAGAGCGGAAATGGCGAGCAAGGCGGATAATAATATTGCGCCTTGGCGGTCGCGAGTGGCACAGCGGCGAGCCCGGCGGCGAATGCGGCCGAAACCGCAATTTGGCGGATACGCATGGGTTTCTCCCGGTGGAGCGGGCCGATCACGATAAATATGGTGAAAGCGCTTCGGGCGCACATGGAGCAAAAATAGGACATGCCCGTAAACTAGTTGAGCAAATATTTATTCCGCCGGATAGATATCCCTAAATGATCGGAGGATATTTCGTCGCCGTCCGGGGGAGGGCCGGAAGGAAACGGTTTCATCTGCCTTCAACAACTGGAATATCGTTAGAGCGGGTGCTCAGCATCATTGAGAATTACCAATGTTTCGCCTGCAGCTAATCGGAGCATTGTTAATCGCGACGGTTTCGCTGTTGTATCCGAATGCGGCTTCCGCCTTCAAATCAACATTCAAGTTGCCATGCATGCTCTCTTATAACGGGAAGCCGCCAATTTCGACTCATTGCGTGGCGAGTATTGATGTATCTCAGCGGGCCGTAGTTGAAATAGTCAGTACAGCGAATGGGCGAAGATTTATCATCGAGAACCATAAAGCAGACATTGATGAGTGGTATCTTGATCATGAGCGGGCAGTCAGGATCTCTGATGAACCAATTACCTGCTATGAAAACCGCGAAGTCAAACTGTGTTTTTGACGGACAGGATCATTGTTGACGGATCCCCAACGCGAGAAGAGGGCTCATCCGGTGCCCAGGAGCGGCGCAGCGGCCTCCTATGGATCGCCCGTCGACGCGCGCAAAAGGAGGGAGGCAATACCAGGTGCAACCAAAATGGGCGTTGTAGGCGCTGCGTCCTTGCTCGCCATAGGTCGAGCTCTGCTCGAAGCCTTATCGAGCGCGATCATGTTCAATAGAGGCCGTCGATGCATCCTGTCGGCCGCACAGGCCGGGAAGATCAGCTAGAGCGGCGAGGTTGTCGGGCCGGCTCAGCCATTTCGTCTCGAACGCACTGGGCCGCAGCCGGGGCCGCGTTTACGCTGCCCATTGATCATGGACGCTGGCAGGCGGCGGGACAATCGCGAGGATCTCGCAGTCATCGGACGGCACCTGCACCGCGTAGATTTCATCCTCAGGGCTGCGCACGACATAAAAGGTAATATCCAGGTTGAACGCGAGCTTTTCAGCGTAATAACGGGCCCGTTCTTCGGTCATCGCTCCCTCTCCTTCGCGGTGGCGGCCGAACAGCTTTGTGAACCTTCAGAACACCGCTCGGTTTCATCGGCGTAATCAGCCAGCTCCGCGGCCCAAAGCCATAACTGCTTCGTTCACGCTCGGCTGGAGCGAAGCTTTCGTCATCATTCGGCACTTGCGTGTGCAAGGCCGCGCAAATCTTGGGGATCATGCATGCATTCCTCCCGGGAAAACGGATGCAGGCCCCTGCAAGAACGTGCGTCCCTGGACTTTCCTAAAGTTGCCATTAACCCCCCAACGAGCGCTTCCAATAAGGGGTTCCGGTCAGGTGGGTCTAAAAAATGGCAAAAAAGACAGACAGCCATCGAGGAAGTGCACCCGCGAGAGCCAGTTCTCCTAAAGCAACCAGCAAAACCAGCCTGCATCCGACTTTCTAGAGACAGTTCGCGGAATATAAAAAAACCCTCAGACTAGCTGATTCCGCCCAATATGCCGGGTCCTGCGTAAACAACGACGGATATGTCCCCCTCACGATTGCTTGACCCTATGCGCCGGAGGCGCCCTCAAAAGCACGGCCGACCGAGGTTACGGCAAAGCCGCCTCCGTAAGATGCCCGAACCGGCCTGACCGCACGCGGCACTAATTGGAGGCGCATTCCGTTGGCTACGGTGAGCCGAGATCATCAGGAGCGACAGATGGCAGTCGAGACAAGGGAGCTTTACAGCAGCCCCAACGGGGACAGGTGGTTTCTCGGTCGAGACGCGGCCACCGGGGAGGTGTTCGTTAGGCACGAGCCGGACCCCCCGTCAGGAGGCCGGCGAAGCCATATCGAGCAGGGAGCCAGGAATCCCGAACATCAGGCTCTCCTGCGTCTGATCGGTACGCTGATTGAGGTCGACTCCGCCGACCGACATGAGGACGCCCGTCAGTCGGCATCGATGGACGAAACACGAGCGCGACACTCCATTCTAGCGACGGCAGACGTGTCGTCCCACTAACGATCAAACAGTTTCCCATCTTTTTCGCTTGAAGGTGAGCCATGGCTGCTTTCGGCGCATCCTCCCCGTTGGCCGTGACGTCGGCGAAGGCCCGGAATCGACCCGACGCGGCGGCTCGCCCCGACCGCCATGAACGCCGGGTTTGCCCCGTATCGCGGCCGTTCGCGGGGCCATGGCGCCACCGCCGGAGTTCGACCCACAGCAGACCCTCAGCCCTCGCCCTGGGAATGGGTGTTCATGCCCCCCTTTCGGTCATTGCCATGCGGGGCGCCGCTGCCCGCTCCAAATCGGCCGCGAAGACAATAACGACCCAACTGTGATGCGAAGGTCGGCCATGGTTCAACCGCTCCCGATGGTGTCAGCACTTGCGTGTCCCAGGGTTGCCGGCGCGGCGTCGCTGCAGCCACATGACGCCGAAGATGCAGCTGATGATGACGACCAGCGAGAAAGCTGTCGTCAATGTGCCCAGCGCATAGAGCACCGGCGTCGTGATGTTGGTCGTCATGCCGTAGATTTCGAGCGGCAGCGTGTTCTCCGATCCGCCGGTCAGCAGCGTGCGCGCGAATTCGTCGTAGGACAGCGTGAAGCCGAACAGCGCGACCCCGATCACGCTCGGCGCGATCAACGGCAAGACGACGTGGCGAAAGCTCTGCGATGCGGAAGCGCCGAGATCGCGCGCCGCTTCCTCGTAGGACGGATCGAAGCGGCTGAACACGGCAAACATGATCAACAAGCCAAACGGCAGGGTCCAGGTCAGCTGCGCGCCAAACGCCGAACTGTACCATGCCGGATCGATGCCGAGCGCACTGAACATCAACCCGATGCCGAGGCTGATCAGGATCGACGGCACGACGAGGCTCGCGACCGTCACATAGAACAGCGCGGTATCCCCGCGGAAGCGCTTGCGATAGGCGAGGCCGGCGGCGAGCGAAATCACCACGGTAGCGGCCATGACCATCAGGCCGAGCAGCAGCGAGCGCTTGACCGAGCCGCCGAAATCGCCAACCATTTGCGGCTGGAACAGATTGGCGAACCAGTGCAGCGACCCGCCGTTCATCGGGAACGTCAGACCGCCGTTCGGCCCCTGGAACGACAGCACCGCAATCGTCACCGTCGGCCCGTAAAGGAACAGGACGTAAAGGCCGAAGAACCCGGCGAGCAGATAGAAGGACAGCGGGCGCCGGCGGCTATTCATCGACCGCCTTTCCCGGCGCAGCAGCGACTGTCAGTTCGCGGCGGATATCGACGCCGCGCACGATGGCGGCAATGAGGCCCAGCACCAAAACCAGCAGTAGCACCGCATTCGCCGCCGCCGCCGGATACTGCAACAGGCCGATTGCGTTAGACATCATCAGCCCGACCGAGGCGCTCTGGCCGCCGCTCATCAGCCGCACGGTGACAAAATCGCCCATCACCAAGGCGATGACGAAAATCGAGCCGATGGCAATGCCGCTGCGGCACAGCGGGATCACGACATGCCACAGGATCTGCCGGCCATTCGCGCCGGCGTCGCGTGCCGCCTCGATCAGCGAGCGGTCGATGCGCATCATCGAATTGAAGATCGGGATCGTCATGAAAAACGTGTTGAGGTGCACCAGGGCCAGCACTACCGCGAAATCCGAAAACAGCAAAAATGTCACCGGGTGGTGGATCACACCGAGCCGCAGCAATGCCATGTTGACGAGGCCGTCACGGCCGAGCAGCGGAATCCACGAAATCATCCGGATGACGTTGGACGTCCAGAACGGCACCGTGCAGAGGAGCAGCAATACCATCTGCCACAGTTTTGTGCGCAGGTGAAAGGCGAGGAAATAGGACAGCGTGAAGCCGATGACCAGCGTGATCGCCCAGGTCAGCGCTGCCAGGCGAAACGTGTTGAGGTAGGTCTCCCAGGTAACAAACGAAAATAGCAGCTCGCGGTAGTTCTCCAGCGTGAAGCGCGGCAGGATTTGCACCGAGTTGTAATCGAGAAAGCTGACGACGACGATGGCCGCGATCGGGAACAGCAGGAAGCCGGCAAAGACGAGCGCCAGCGGCGCCGCCTGCAAATAGGCGCCAATGCCGATCCACGACAATGGACGCCGGCGCGCCCGCTCGACCGCCGGCGCCCGGTCTGCCTCCGCGACAGGAAGGATCGTCATGCCGCGATGAATTCGTTCCATTTCTGGACCATGTAGCGGTCCTCGTCCATGACCGAGTTCCAGCACGCAACGCGGCCCATGCGTTCGTAGAACGAGCCGCCGTCGCGCACGGCGCTGGCTTTTTCCATGACCTTGCCTTGCGGGCTCAGAATGTCCGCAGTCGCTGGCTTGCCTTCCATCCAATAGCCCCATTCATTGGGGGTCATGTATTTCTTCGCGGTCTGCAACACCGCCGAATAATATCCCTGCCGGTTCAAATACGCACCGACCCACCCCGACAGATACCAGTTGATATATTCGTAGGCGGCGTCTCGCAGCGGACCGTTCAAATGCGCGGCCAGCCCGAGGCCGCCGGCCCAACCGCGGTAGCCCTCTTGGAGCGGCTGGTATGTGCAAGGGATGCCGCGCGAGCGCACGACCGCGACCGCCGGCGACCACATTGATTGGATCACGACCTCGCCCGACGCCATCAGATTGACGCTCTCGTCAAAAGTTTTCCAGAAGGCACGGAACTGCCCGCGCTTTTTCGTCTCGATCAAAAAGGCAATCGTCTTGTCGATTTCGTCGCGGGACATGTTGCCCTTGTCCTCGTATTTCATCTTGCCGAGCGACTCCATGACCATCGCGGCGTCCATGATGCCGATGCCGGGGATGTTCAGGGTCGCCGCCTTGCCCGCAAACGCGGGATCAACGAGGTCGCGCCAATTACGGATCGGCCGCCCCACTAGATCGGGGCGAATGCCCAGCGTATCGGCGTTGTAGATCGTCGGGATCATCGTCGCCCACCCGGTCGGGTGCTTGGCGAATGTGCGAGAATTCTGGCCGTCGACGAATTCGACCTTGTGCGGCGCCGTTCCCTGGTCCGACGGAGAGGCGGTGGCGGTCAATTTTCCGGTGATGAAAATGGGCACGATCTCGTTGAAATGTTCAATACGCCGCACCTCCAGCGACTGCATGACGCCGGTCGGAAATACCTTCTTCACGCTGAAATATTCGATGTCGGCGATATCGTAGGAATGCGGCTGCGTCACCGCTCGCTGTACCGCTGAATCGGTGTCCATCGCGGTCATTTCGAGCGTGATGCCGAGATCCTTTTTGCAGCGCTCGGCAATCGGGTTCTGGTTGGAAACGCCGGTGCCGAACTGACGCAATGTCACGTTTTTGTATTTTTGTGCCCAGACGGTCGGGAAACCAATGATCGCCTGCGACCCCAGCGCCGCCCCACCGGCGGCCGCACCGGTCTTGATCAGCTGGCGGCGCGTCACCGATGGACGACGCTGCCTGGATTTCGTTTCAGGGCCTCTGGTCATACTGGTTTTCTCCCCTAATGACCGTTGGTGACAATGACAGGATGGGCATCGGCCGGCGACCAGCCGATACGGGCGCGCTCGCCAAGCTGAAAGGGGCGGCCGTAGAACACGTCATCCGGAACATGCGAAACGAGGCGGACGCCAAGATCGGCATCGAGCGTGACCTGGACGCGCGTTCCCTGGTACTCGATGCCGACGACCTGGCCGGCAAGGCTCGGTTCGACCATCTCCGCGGCGGCCAAGAGGCGGCAGCGGTCAGTTCGCACCGCCAGTTCGGCGCCGTTATCGCCCGGAATGAGGTTGTGGCCGCCGAAAAAGCGCGCGACGAACGCGGTGTTCGGGCGGCGAAATACCTCGCGCGGATCGCCGGCTTGGCGGATCCGGCCGTGCTCCATCACGACGACCAAATCGGCCAACGCCATCGCTTCGTCCTGGGAATGGGTCACGTGGATGAAGGTGATGCGGAGTTCGCGTTGCAGGCGACGCAATTCGCCGCGCATGTGACCGCGCAGGAACGGATCAAGCGCCGATAGTGGTTCGTCGAGCAGCAGGACTTTCGGCCTGGTGATCAGCGCTCGCGCCAGCGCGACACGCTGCTGCTGGCCGCCCGAGAGCTGCGCCGGCAGCCGCTCAGCGAAATCGCCCATCCGCGTCAGATCGAGGAATTGGCGCGCCTCGGCACGCCGCTCCGCCCGACCGACGCCGCGCATCTTCAGGCCGAACGCGACGTTGTCGAGACAATTGAGATGCGGAAACAGCGCGTAATGCTGAAACATCATTGCCGTGCCGCGACGGGCGGGCGCCTGATTGGTTACATTTTGGCCATTGATTAAAATTTCGCCAGCCGAAACGAATTCATGGCCGGCGATCATCCGCAGCGTCGTCGTCTTGCCGCAGCCGCTTGGACCCAACAGGCAGCAGTAAGATGCCGCCGGCACGCGTAACGAAACATCGTCAACTGCGAGGGTGACCCCGAACCGCTTGCTGACCGAACGCAGTTCGACATCGTAGCGCGCGTCCATGTCGACCGCCTCGCCCTCAATCTTGCTCTTGCGCCAACCGGCGTCTCTGCGAGTGAGAGTTCGCAAGCGATATGCCAGGAAGCCGCCGGTGCAGCGGCGCGGCGATCATGTCGTAGCGGCGATGATCGCGACGGGGCCGCCGCCGTCCGGTCCTTGGTGCTCGGCGCCGCCGGACACGAAGAGGTCGGTAAAGCCGACAAGGCCCGCGACCGCGCCGCCGACAAAGGCGCGGGCATGGCGGGTCGCCAGGATGTCGCTGTCATCAAGCATCGTATGCCGGTTGCCGCGCAGCCGACCGTCGGTCGCTGCCTCGGCTTTGACCATCAGTGCGGCCACGCGGTCGCGCTGGCGCGGGGTCAGCTGGCGGCCGGCGTCGATCCCGACCATGCGCAGCGCGGTTTCGGCTGCAGTGAGGTCGAGCGCGTCTTCCATCACCCCGTGGCCGATGACGAGATCGCCGGCCCACTCTGCGCTGTTGCCGAGGACGATGACCTCGCTGTGTAGCAGCTCGATGCCCGCGGAAGCGCTGGCGCGCCCGGACCACAGTCGGTAATCGCGACAGATGACGTCGTCGCCGAGCGCCGCCGCGTCGATCTCGCCGAGGGCGAGACCAACGCCCAGTGCGGAAGCGCCGCGCGATAACCCCATCGACGCATAGGTGTCGTGCGCGGCGGGGCGAGCGCCCTGCGCCAGCGCCTCGGCGTGGCGCTGCGCAGTGATCAACGGACATTTGATCTGGACGAAATGGACGTCGGCGGCCGAGCCGATGCCGGCCTCGGCGATCGCGAGAACTTCACCGCCTCGGCGGTTGTGTAAATCTGCGGCAGGCGCCCGATTTCTTCGGTCGCGAACACGCGAGTTGCGGCGCTGCCGAGGGCCAGCCGCATGGCGCCGCGACCCGTCGCCGTCGCCGTCGTCTGACGCACCGCGAAGACCAGAAAGTGCGGCGACAATGCGCCCTCGGTGCCGCCCGACATGACGAGATGCACGCGCTCGGCGACGGCAGCGCGGCTGACGCCGAGGCGCGACGCCAAAGCGCCCTTCAGCGCTTCGACCGCGTACGGCCGGGTGAAATCGTTGACGCAGCCGTTGCCCTCGGTCTTGCCGAAAACGGCGACGATGTCATCGGCGTTGACCCGACCATCGTCGATCAGAGCCTCGACCGCAGCGGTATCGCCTGGATTGGCCATCGGTACGCGGAAGACACGGGATTCTCTGATTGTCGGCATCGCGTTGTCCGCCGCAAGTTTTCCGCGCCGCAGCTGCAATGCGCATGCCGGCGCGCGCTGGCATCGGCTTTGCTCGGGATCAACCGCATAAGCGACAGAGGAAGCGGCTGCGATGAAGATGATCGGGATCGACGTCGGCGGCACGTTCACCGATCTCGTCTACGCCGATCCCGACACCGGCGCTCTCACCGTCCATAAGGTCGCAACGACGCCGGAGGATCCTACGATCGCGATGATGAACGGCATCGCGGCACTGTGCGACATCGCCGGGGTCACGCCGGGCGAGATCGACCTAGTGCTGCATGCGACGACGATCGCGACGAACGCGGTCCTCGAATATGACGGCTGCGTTGCCGGAATGGTGACCACCGCCGGCTTTCGCGACGTGCTGCATATCGGCCGCCATCAGCGGCCGCAGCATTATTCGTTGCGCCAGGAGATTCCCTGGCAGGCGCGGCCGCTGGTGCGCCGCCGCCACCGCAAGACCGTCGCCGAGCGGCTGACCGCCGGCCGCAACTCGGTGCTGGAACCGCTCGACGAAGATGGCGTCCGCCAGGCGGCGAGGGAACTGCGCGCCGAGGGGGTCGACGCGGTCGCCGTTTGCTTCCTGTTTTCGTACCTGAACCCGGCGCATGAGGTGCGCGCCGCGGAGATCCTGCGCGAGGAACTGCCCGACTGCTTCATCACGACCTCGGCCGAGGTCGCGCCGCAATTCCGCGAATTCGAGCGCTTCACGACGGCGGCGATGAATGCGTTCATCGGCCCCAAGGTCGGCCGTTACGTTGCTCGCCTCGATGACGAGCTGAAGCGCGCGCGGCATGCCGGCCGATCTGCGCATCATGCGCTCCAATGGCGGCGTCGCGACTGCAACGCTGATTGCCCGCCTGCCGGTGCTGACGCTGCTATCCGGCCCGGCCGCCGGCGTGCTCGGCGGCGGTTGGGCCGCGCGCACTGTCGGGCCGGCGCAACCTGATCACCTTCGATGTCGGCGGCACGTCGGCCGACATCGGCATTATCCGCGACGGCGGCTTTGTCGAGGCGACGGCGCGCGACACGACGATCGGCGGCTATCCGGTACTGGTGCCGATGATCGATATGCACACGATCGGCGCCGGCGGCGGCTCGATCGCGCATGTCGACCCCACCGGCGCTTTTCATGTCGGCCCGCGCAGCGCCGGCGCCATTCCGGGTCCCGCCGCCTACGGGCGCGGCGGCAACCAGCCGACGGTCACCGACGCCAACCTCCAGCTCGGTCGGCTTGATGCCGACCATTTTCTCGGCGGCGGCATGCGGCTCGACGGCGACGCTGCCGCCGAGGTAATTGGGGCTCTCGCCACGCGGCTTGGCCTGGCTCGGGAAGAGGCGGCGGAGGGGGTGCTCACCGTGCTCAATGCCAACATGGCGAACGCGATCCGCTCGCGCACCGTCGAGAAGGGGCTCGACCCGCGCGACTTCACCTTGGTCGCAATGGGCGGCGCCGGGCCGCTGCACGGCGCCGAGGTCGCCGCGATGCTCGGCATCCCCGAAGTGCTGGTGCCGCGCTATCCGGGCATCGCCTCGGCGATCGGACTGATGACCACCGACCCGAAATATGACACCAGTCCGCACCGATGTTCGGCCGCTCCGACCGGCTCGACCTTGCGATGCTCGCGGCCGATTTCGCCGCCATGCATGCCGAGCTCGCGGGCGCAATTGCGCGCCGACGGCATCGATCCCGACGCCACGGATTTTCAGCGCTCGCTTGATCTGCGCTATCTCGGCCAGGGATACGAATTGCGGATTGCTGCGCCCGACGGCACGGCTCACGGCAGCGTGGATCGATGGGCTGCTGGCCGATTTTCACTACCGGCACCGCATCGAATACGGTCATGTCTTTCCCGGCGAACCCGTCGAGATCGTGAACCTGCGGCTAACGGCGACATCCACCGCTACGAAGCTGCAGGGCGTGCCGTCACCTGTTCCGGTTCGCTCGCCGCCGCGCTGGTCGGTCGGGCGCCTTGCGTTTTCCGGACCCCGGCAGGGCTGCGCAGCTTTGATACGCCGCGCTACGAGCGCGATCTGCTGCCGCTAGAGCAGGAGATCGCGGGACCGGCGATCATCTTGCAGGCGGACAGCACGACCATCGTTCCGCCGCAAGCGCAAATCAAAGTCCTGGACGACGGCAACCTGATCATCCGGTTCAAGGAAAGCTGAGCGATGAACAAGATCGATCCAGATCACCGTCAGCGTCATCCACGGCGCGCTCGAAACCATCGCCGTCGAAATGGGCTTCAAACTGATGCGCATGGCGCATTCCTCGATCATTCGCGAATCCGAGGATTTCGGCGCGGCGATCATCGACCGACATGGCCGCGGCATCGCCGAGTTGGTGCAGTCGACGCCGCTGCAATCGGGGCCGCTGCCCGGCTACGTGCGCGGCATGCTGCGCGTTTTGGCGGCGCGCGGCGAGGCAGCTGCGGCCGGGCGACGTGATCATGCACAACGACGCCTATGCCGGCGCCAGCCACGGTCCGGATGTCGGCTTCATCGTGCCGGTGTTTCTCGACGGCACGCTCGTCGGCTTCACCGCGACCACGGCGCATCACCTCGACATCGGCGCGCTGACCCCCGGCAGCTGCGGCATCGTCGATGCGATCGACGCCTATGCCGAGGGGCTGCAGTTCAACGCCATCAGGGTCTATCGACCAGGGGCGGCGGGAACGAGCCGGTGTGGCACATGCTGCGCGACAATCATCCGCGCGTCCGATCTCGTCGTCGGCGATATGGAGGCCCAGGTCGCTGCAGCGCGCATCGGCGCCGAGCGGCTGCTGGAACTGATCGCACGCTACGGTCTGTCCACATTCGAGGCCGCCTGCGACGCGGCGCTCGATCAGGCCGAGGCGTTGATGCGCGGCGCCATCGCCGCGCTGCCCGACGGCAGCTGGACGGCGCGAAACGATGATCGACGGCTACGGCGACAGCGACGATCCGGCGCGCCGCGACCTGCCGATCGTCGCCACCGTCACGGTCACGGGCGACGAGCTGACTGTCGACCTGACCGGCACCGCGCCGCAAATGACCGACCGACCGATCAACATGCCGTTCGAGGGCACTGTCGACATCGCCGTGTGGCTGACGATCCGCTCGATCCTGCTGGATACCGCGGTGCACGGCCACATCCCGGTCAACGAGGGGCTGACGCGGCCGATCAGCATCGTTGCGCCAAAGGGCTGCCTCGCGAACCCGGTGTTCCCGGCGCCGACGATCGCGCGCTTCGCAACCGGCAACCAGCTCGCCGACACGGTGATGAAGGCGATGGCGCAGGTCGCTGCCGGACCAGGTTTCCGCTGGCATCGGCAATCTGCGCGTGATCGCCTTTTCCGGCGAACGGCGCGGAAGGGACCGCCTGGGTCCACATGGAGATTTTCGAGGGCAGCTACGGCGGCCGCCACGGCATCGACGGGATGGACGCGGTCGACACGCTTTACGCCAACACCCGCAACAACCCGGTCGAGGACATCGAGAGCCATCTGCCGCTGCGCGTGCGCCGCTACGAGTTGCGCACGACGCGATGGGCGCCGGCCGCTGGCGCGGCGGTCTCGGCGCGGTGCGCGAATTCGAACTGTTGGCCGAAGGCGGCGTCTCGATCGAGGGCGACGGTCACCGCCATCGTCCCTGGGGTCTTCGGCGGCGGCACGGAGGGCTATCCCGCAACGTTGTCGCTGGATCTCCGGTGGCGGCGCGCGCGAACTGCCGTCGAAAATGCCGTACCGGCGCATGCAGGCGGGCGACCGCTTCCGTTGCGTCGGTCCGAGCGGCGGCGGCTACGGCCGACCGGCCGACCGCGCCCCGGACGCAGTGCGGCAGGATGTGCTTGATGGCCTACTAACGGCTGAAGATGCGGCGCGGCACTTCGGGGTGATTCTTGACGAGGCGTTTGACGTCGATCCGACCGCGACAGCGCGAGCCCGCGCCGCCGGGTGAAGATTGCCATCCGCGATCAGATGCCGCCGGCAAACGGATGCGTCGCGATCCAGTGCCTGGCGATATCGATCAGACCCGTTCGTGCCCGTTGATGTAATCGAGAAAGCGCTCGAGGGCGGCGGTTCGCCCCGGCCGTCCGGCGATCCGGCAGTGCAGACCGATCGACATCATACGCGGGGCGATCCTCGCTCTCGCATACAATGCGTCGAAACTGTCCTTCAGATAGGTAAAGAACTGAGCCGTCGGGTGTTGGGGCTGCAGCGCCCCTGGTACCAACCGAGCGGCCGGCTGCCCATCGCCCGGGTATGGATTTCGACGGCTCTGGCGATGTGCTCGCGCTCGACTGCCTCGGTAATTTACTGGTAATCGATCCAGCGATAGCCGTGCGTCGCCATCTCCCAACCGGCGGCAACCATCGCCCGCGTCGCCTCGCGATTTCGTTCGAGCGCCATCGCCACTGCATAGACGGTGGCCGGCAGCACGCGTGACGTGAACGCCCGGTAAAGCACCAGAAGCCCGCCCGGCTGCCATACTCGTAGAGCGACTCCATGTTCATGTTGCGCAGACCCAAGGTCGGCTGTTCACCGATCCATTCCGACAGAAAGGCTTGGATCGTGCACGACGGCCCACGCCAGCTTCCGGCTCGTGCCACCGATAATTGCGTCGAAACGAATGACCGCTCCCGACAAACTCATCCGTTTGATCACAGACTCACAAACGACGGCTTTCGGCGCTACCTCGCCGTTGGCGGCGGTTGCGACGAAGGCCCGCTGTCCACCCAGAACGAACCCGCTCTCGCGGGAGGGCGGCGTCGGGGCCGGTGCAGTTTTGGCTGCGGCGGTGAGTAGATGAGCGGTAGGGGATGACGATCGGGGCATCCGATCCCGAGCATTGAAGGTCCAGCAACCTTCAGCTCGAGAGGAACCCCGATGACCTCGCCTCTTTCCCCCGGCCGAGTAACCGCGCTGCGTGCCCGCATGATCGAGGACATGACGGTGCGCGGCTTCACCGAGGAGACGCGTAACGACTACGTTCGGCGCGTGCGGGCATTCGCGGCCTTCATCCGCCGGTCTCCCGATACGGCGACGGCGGAGGATCTGCGCCGCTTCCAGCTGCACCAGAGGCAAAGCGGCATGCAGCCGCCGAGCATCAACAACTCGGTCTCGGCCCTGCGCTTCTTCTTCACCGTGACGCTTGACCGGCCAGATCTTGCCCGGCGGCTCACAGTGGTGCGCGAGCCGCGCCGGCTGCCGGTCGTATTGAGCGTCGAGGAGGTCACGCTGCTGCTGCAGTCGGCGCCGGGCGCGAAGTACAAGGCGGCGTTGGGCACCGCCTACGGCGCCGGACTGCGCGTCTCCGAGGTGGTCGCGCTCAAGGTCGGCGACATCAACTCCGAACGCATGCTGTTGCGGGTCGAGCAGGGCAAAGGCCGCAAAGACCGCCACGCCATGCTGTCGCCGCAGCTGCTCGAACTGCTGCGCGAGTGGTGGGCAGAGGGCCGGCGCCGCGGCGTGTTGCTGCCGCGGGGCTGGCTGTTTCCGGGTCGCAACCCGATCGAATCGCTCTCGACCCGTCAGCTCAACCGCGCCGTCCACGCCGCCGCCGAGGCCGCCGGGATCAAGAAGCGGGTGTCGATGCACACGCTGCGGCACAGCTTCGCCACCCACCTGTTGGAACAGGACACCGACATCCGCGTCATCCAGGTGCTGCTCGGTCACGCCAAGCTCGACACAACGGCGCTTTACACGCGCGTCGCCACCACCACGATCCGTAGCGTGACCAGCCCGCTCGACCGGCTCGCGCCGCTGCCCGCTGCGAGGCCGGACCCGGAGCCTAGCCCGGCGGCGGTGAGCCGACCGAGGCTGGAGGTCGCCGACGTCTTCCATCACCATGGCGCCGCTTGGCGCGAGGCCAATGCCGGGCATCTGAGCCTCGCCCAACTACAGGTGATGTCGGCCATCGAGCACTGCCGCTCGGCTGCCCTCGGCGGCCATGTCGAGCGCTGCCAGGATTGCGGCCACAGCCGGATCTCGTACAACTCCTGCCGCAACCGCCATTGCCCCAAATGCCAGGGCGCGGCGGCGAAGGATTGGCTCGCCGCCCGCGAGGCCGATCTGCTGCCGGTCGACTACTTCCACGTGATCTTCACCCTACCGGCCGAGATCGCCCCGATCGCGTACCAGAACAAGGCGGTGGTCTACGACCTGCTGTTCCGCACGGCGGCCGAGACGCTGCTCATTATCGGCGCCGATCCAAAGCATCTCGGCGCCCGCATCGGCTTCACCGCCGTGCTCCACACCTGGGGCTCGGCGATGACCCATCATCCCCATCTCCACATGATCGTGCCGGGTGGCGGGATATCGCTCGACGGCACACGCTGGGTGCCGTGCCGACCCGGCTACTTCTTGCCGGGGCGGGTTCTCTCCCGCCTGTTCCGGCGGCTCTTCCTGACCGGCCTCGCCGAGGCCCACGCGGCGGGCCGGCTGGCGTTGTTCGGCGAGCTCGAAGGCTTGCGTCGCCGGCAGGCCTTTGCCACACATCTTGCCCCGCTCAGGAGGAAGAAATGGTTCCTCTACGTCAAGCCACCGCCCTCCACCGGGCCCGAAGCGGTGCTCGCCTATCTCGCCCGCTACACCCACCGCGTCGCCATCTCGAACAGCCGCCTCGTCAGCCTCGATCGAGCGCGGCGTCACCTTCCGCTACAAGGACTATCGCCGCAACGGCCAGGCGCGGTTCCGTGCCATGACGCTCGCCCCCGACGAGTTCATCCGGCGCTTCCTGCTCCACGTCCTGCCCAAGGGGTTCCACCGCATCCGGCACTACGGGCTACTCGCCAGTGCCACCTGCAAGACCAATATCGAGCGCGCCAGAGAACTGATCGCCATGCCCGTGCCGGCGACCGACCCGCCGGTCGAGCGCGACGACGCGGACCTGGCCGCCAGCGTCGCCGCAGACCATCGCCCGCCATGCCCCTGCTGCGGTGGCCGTATGATCATCGTCGAGACCTTCCAGCGATGCGGCGCACCACGCGGCCCGCCATCGCCCAATGCCGGGGTCAGGTCCGCGACGCCATGACGCCCGTCAGCGCCTCATCGCACCACGCGCCCGCTGCGGAACCTTGCTTCCGCCGTTGCATCGCTGTTGCCCCGGTGACACCGAACACGCCGGCAACGCTGGCGATCACGCTAAACTCACCCCGTCGACCGCCGCTGCAACGACCAAATCGCGACGGCCTATCGTCGGTCCGCCGCCGACAACCCAGACCAGCGCAACCCCGACCCAGGCCGCTACCCAACCAAATCCCCATAGACGGCAAGCCGCCCACCAAGCCCCCGCGGGTTCCTTCCTGGGGGGCTTTCGGACGCCGGCCGCAGCACCGCCGGATAGGTCACGACCGGCCGGCATGCGAAACCCTCACCGACCCGGCGGTTCGCACCGGCCGCCGCTGACATCGGGTTTGCGCCCTATTCCGGCCGTTCGGATGCCTACGGGTGAAGGATCAAGTCGACCCACAACGGCCGTTCACGCTTGAGAGCGGGAACTGGTCTTCATGCCCCTAACCGGCCATTCCATCGGCTTTCCACCTAACCTCGTCGCGCCCAGATTTATAGAGCCACGTTTCGCTCAGTCAGCTTTCCACCAGCCATGAAAGCTGATCGGCAAAGCGGTGTGGCAGATGGATGCGCGCAATCGGGCCGGAATCGACATGAGCAGCGTCGAACAGGGCAAAGAACGCACGCTCGGACCGGCCGTCGAACATTGAACGATCAGCCAGCCTTCGTCGTGCCCGCCGCCCGGCCGCGCAGCGAACACCGGCTCACCCGCCACGACATCAGCGCCGAAATCGAAGAATTGGGTCTTGCCGTTCAGATAGTCCACGCGCTTGATGCCACTGTTGACAGCGTTATTATGTCCGCCGGCGGTCAGATACGCGACGTCGTGCTTCTGCATCGCGGCGCGCGGATCGATCATTGGAAATTCGTGCGACGCCGGAATCAAGGATCTCTTCGCGCAGCGAATGGTCGTCGAGATCGACGCGATAGCGGCGCAACGTACCGGGCGCTTTCGGCTACGCCCATTTCGCCCTGCATCAGCCTGGTACAACAAGGCATCGTGCGGCGCGAAATGATCGGGGTGTCATAGCCGACGAAATCGGCGATGATCTCGTTGCCCTCCCGATAGGCGTTGAGCGCATGCCACATGAAGGCTGCGGGCGCGTCGAAAGAGTTGCGGCGTACCGCCGTCGCGAGGAACGACCATGCACCTGATTGCCATCCTCGGGCTTCCATGAGAGCGATTTCGATGTAGCTGGCTCTGTCCGCTGAGGAACGGCCACGGCGAAAACCACATCGGGTGCAGAACGAAGATGAGATGGTCGCGCGTGGCGAAAAAGTCATGGATGTAAATCTGCCGCGGAGCGGCGACGACGTGGTGCGCTTTCAGCGCGCCGTCGGCGCCGTGAATGATCGCGTGCAGCTTCATCGAAGCGCCGTGGCTCATCCGAAGAGCAGCCATTCGCCGGTCAGCGGATCAAATTTGCTATGGGCCTTGATCATGAACTTTCTGGCCGGATCGCCCAAAGACTGCTCGCCCAGCGTTTCCAGCGTTTCCGGGTTGAGGCCAAAGGCCGGGCTGACCTCGTCGAAAGCATAAAGAAGATCTTTGAAGGGATAGACAGTGACGCCGGCCTGGAATGCGATCGGAGCCGCCGCCGAGACTGGGGAGAGGCCGCCCGGAGCGCCGCATCGACCAGGTCCGCGAAGCGAAAGGTGCCGGCCTTTTCTTCGGCAATGAATTTCGGCGTGCGCACGAATGCGTTCTGATAATGCGCCGTGCCGTCCGCGAGTGAAAGGCGCTGGACGAGCCCGTCGCCGTCGAGCAGATGTGGCTTGCGCAAGCCGCCGCGATCGAAAAGGCCGGGACCGTTGCGATAGAGCGACCCTCTCAATTCGCGCGGAATTTCGCCTTCGATTTCGGGCGTTTCGTTGCGCCCGCCGCGTTCCGAACCGCCGAGCAGCACAAGGCAGCGCGGCGCCGCACCTGCCACGGCAGACGAGAGGGAGAGCCAAGGTTGTTCATCAGACGATCTCCTCCAGGTAAGCCGGGAGCGATACGCGGAACGTATGCATCTACATGGCCGGGATAAAGCGGCGGCTCTATGGGCGCAACCGCCTTTCCCGAATGGCCGCTATCGGGGCGCAACCTCCCCGTTCACCGTGGCTTCGGCGAAGGTCGGCTCACCACCCGACCTCGTCGTTCGCGAGGGTGATCATGGGTGTCGGCTTCGGGGCAACTCCGGCGTGACCGCTTCAGGTCCCTTGCAGTCTATACGACCGGCGCTCACACTAGCTGCAGTGTCTCGGCGCACGAGAATGCATGTAACCGGGGCACTCCAAGGCAGAAGTCGTCTGACATTTGAATCCGAGTGCCTGAAATGACTGATGAGAAGTCGGGAATTAACGTTATAGGAGACGTGACTGGGTCCCACATCAGCATCGCCCAGATTTACGCGCCCGGTGCCATGGGCATAAGGGCAGCAATCTTTCCAAAACGCGACAAAGCCCCGCCCTTTTCGATAGATTGGTTAGTTTTTTCTCAACAAAGCACTTCCTTTTTGGGGAGAGAATTCGAGTTCGGACGCCATAAGGGCCTTCCTCGACGCACCTGCGCCCTTCAGTTGGTGGGTGATAGTGGGGAATGGTGGCACCGGGAAAAGCCGATTAGCTCTTGAGGCTACGGAACACCTTCCCGACGGGTGGACAGGCGGATTTCATAGCAGAAGAGAACCTGACCCTTCGCGACGCTGCGGCTTGGCGACCGAGGGCCAATACTTTATGGATCGTTGACGATGCAGCTCGTCACCACGCGGTGTTGCGCCGGATTATCGCGGCGTGGGAGCAGCTTTTCCGTAACTCGGAGTTCAAGGTTCGCATGGTGTTCCTTGAGCGCGGCTTCAGCAAGAACAGCGGATGGGGGGCGAACTCACAGGAGCAATGAGCTGGGAAACAACCGCTATCAACCAGACCCTCTACCAGACCCCACTGCTTCTGGCGCCGCTAGCAGCACTCGCACGCCCGTTCCTTTCTAATCTATGCGAGCATCTCGACGTCGCTGCGGGCGAGCGGATGCGAGCCGAGTTGGCCAAGATCGACGACGAGTGGCTGATGGAACAGTCGCACTCCGGCAATCCACTGCTTTTACAGCTCGTCGCTGCTCGTCTCCTTTTTGAGGACGCGGAGGCCCTTCCGGCATCGATAACGAATGCTAAAACCATCGTTGAGAAGCACCTTGAACGCGAGCTTGATGTCCTGAAGGCGCGTTGCGAAGACGCAGGGGTGCGGTTTGGTGAATGCTGGATCTGCTCTTCGTCACGACGTCGCTATTCCCGATCAATATGTTGCTCGACTTCGATACGCTAGTGCTCCAGGCTGGGGACGACTTCGTATCGATGAAGGACGTGGGGGGAAAATACCGATTGCCTAGCGTGTCAGAGGCTCGGGCAATGGGAGTGGACATCGCGGAGCGCAACAAACCAGTGCTGAGTAATCTGTCGACCATTACAAAAATAGACGATATTGAAGCCTATCTCGTGGTGTTGGAAGAGGCCGGGCTAGCACATGCCACACGCTACTCGATCCAGCCCGACCTCGTTGGCGGCGCCCTTCTCCGCCTCGTCTTAAACACTCCCGATTTATCGAATTCCCTTAAGCGAAGGCGAGGAGAGTTCAACCGCGCCCGGGTCACCGGGCTCGTCGAGGGCTGCCTCTCCGGGTGTCCGGCGGAATGTCGGGGAACGCGTACGGCGCATGGGGCCGCCTTGACGATCAGGCTATCCTAATCATAGTCGACTACCTACGGCTGGCTGGCAATTCAATCCGATTCGCGCTACTTGCTTTGCGTCAAATTAATAACGTTCGTACTGCAAAGGTCCCATTCGATCCGAAATGCGTGTTCGCGCCCAACAACGTCCACCCTACCGCACCGCTCGTCGGATACTATTGGGCCGACATTTGCAATGCGATAAATATGGAGCAGCTGGACGAGGATACCGCGTCTCGTCTGTCACACAGCGAGCACGCCTGGATCTTACCCTATGTGTACTACCTGCTCGATCTCACACTGCTTCAAAGGGTCCGGCTGGGGCTGATCATCTGTAAGGTCGAAAGCCAGAGCATCTTGTCTCGTCTGACGAATTCTCTCCAATTTCTTATACGTGGTCTTTTCTACGCTCTCTAATGCCTTTTCACAGGTGCGCTCTCTCGGGCCCGAAGGGCTTTCCGATGCGGAGAGAGGGGAGCTCGGTCACCTGACGGATGCCGCCTTGGCCTTCGCCTCGACGAAGGCGTACCCCACGATTACCGCAGTCGGCGACGAGACCTTTGAGGAACTCTATCTGCACCTCGCCAAGATGCTGATCGAATGCAGCTTCGGCATGGGCAACCAACTACTCGGTCGCACTGAGACCCCGGTATCGCGGCAGCGCGCAGTGGAGGGTCTGGAGATTGCGCGTCTCGTTCTCCGCGTTGCACCGAGCGACGATCTCATGGCACTTGTCGATCGCAATCTGGCATTGCTGAAGGTGACCGAGGTTCTAGAGCCCTCCGAAGCGGCGAGCGTCTATCTGTCAACTTTGGATGTGATGCAGCAATACGCCGGTGCGGAAGCCTTTTCCGCAGCAATCGCCGACCTGCTAATAATTGCGGACAACAGGAATGCTCCCGAATTGCTATCGGTCGTCGTCTCAGCCCTGGTGAAAGCTCCTCAGCATCTCATCCACGGTGAGTTGATCATGAACCCGCTGGTTCGCAACCTCTTCGCCCTGATTGGCGAGGATTATAAATACGAGCGAATTGCGGACATGATCGGTCCGCTGTGTCAGGTGTTTTCTAGCGCATTGCGCGCCACCAACTCCGAGGATGCAGCTAAAGATTTCCTGATGCTTATTCAGCTCGCGCTTAACACTTCGAACCGGCAATCGTTTGTGCGAGAGCAGTTGTTGGACCTATTCCGCCAGGCGCGCGCGTGCATGGACGAGGGCGTTTGTAGCCTTATCTTCATTAATACAATTCTCAATGCGGCGACACTGTGGCTGCTACTAGGACCTCCCGACGAGCATCTGGAAGCCGCCGCCGCGATGCCTTTCCAAGTTTCGGTTTCGGAAATCGCGTCAGAGGAATGGCACCACCTTCTATCGGAAGAATCGGAACGGGAGCTCGCCCGGCACATCGTGTCGGTACGACGGGTATTCGCCTTTTACCTTTCGCCTGACGGAAAGCCACACGTCCATATGAGCCTCGCGCCCAACATCGACGACCTTGCCCGAGCGACGGACTCAGCAACCGCCACGATCCTTGACACCATTATCAGCAGGCTGCGTGATTATTCCCTTGGGCAGCTCTAGGGAAACGCTGAATAAGCCGGGTTGGGTTGCTTGCGTCGGGGTAGAATCCGCCGGTCCGGGGGGACCGAGGGGGGCGACGATGCAGCGGCAGGGGAGCTTTTCGCAGGCGGAGTACGCCGGCAAGAAAAAGCAGACGCGGCGCGACAAGTTTTTGGCCGAGATGGAGCAGGTGGCAGGTGGTGCCGTGGGCGCGGTTGGTGGCGCGGCTGCAACCGCTTTATCCGAAGGGTGAGCGCGGCCGGCCACCGATCGGTGCTGGAGCGGATGCTGCGGATCTACTTTCTGCAGCAGTGGTATGGGCTGGCCGACGAGGCGCTGGAGGACGCGCTGTACGACAGCCAAGCGTTGCGCAGCTTTGCCGGGATTGACCTGAACCACGACCCGGTGCCGGACGCGACGACGCTGCTGAAGTTCCGCCATTGGCTGGAGCGCCACGACCTGACCCGGGCGCTATTCGACGACATCGCCGCGATGCTCGAGGAGCGCGGGCTGTTGATGCGCCAAGGGACAATCGTCGATGCCACGATCATCGCCGCGCCGCCCTCGACCAAAAACAAGAGCAAGAGCCGCGACCCGGAGATGCACCAGACCAAGAAAGGCAACCAGTGGCACTTCGGGATGAAGGCGCATATCGGGGTGGATGTCGCCTCGGGGGTGGTGCACACGCTCACCGGCACCGCCGCCAACGAAGCCGACATCAATCAGACAGCGGCGCTGCTGCACGGTCGGGAGGAGGCGGTCTTCGCCGATGCCGGCTATACCGGGGCGGGCAAGCGGCCGGAACTTGCCGACCGCGATGTGTCCTGGAACATCGCAATCAAGCGCAGCATCATCAAAGCCTTGCCCAAAACCTTGCGGGATTTGGCGGAGCCGGTCGAGCGGGCGCTGGCGCAGGTGCGGGCCTGGGTCGAGCATCCCTTCCACGTCGTCAAGAACCTGTTCCGGCACAGGAAGCTGCGCTACCGCGGCCTGGCCAAGAACACCGCGCAACTGCACACCCTGTTTGCCCTGGCCAACCTGGTGATCGTCAAGAAAACCCTGCTCGCACAATCGCAGATTTGGCGACGTCGCGAGCGGCCTGAACCGCGCGGACAATGCAAACAGAACCACATGACCGCGAATTCTGCCAACGCAGAGTGGCATCAGCGGCGTCGCTTTCGGAACCGCCTCCTTCGTCAGCAGACGCCCGGTTTGTTCAGTGTTTCCCTAGGTTACTTTCGAGATGCTCCAAAATTCTGACTAATAGCTATGTTAGAGCCGGTGACATCACCAACGATGTTCGTGCCACTCACAGCTCGCCTCTCGCTTGCGGGCGCGGGCTCGAAGGGCACCGACTGTAGCAGGCGCAGGAGCACCTCCGCGCTCGCACGCGCGGCAAAGGATTTTATGCGATCGTCCTTTTTGGGGTCAGCATAATCCATCACCCCTTTCACGACGACCCAATGTGGCACCGCCAAGCGCTGGGCTGTCTGGGCGATTGCTGCTGCCTCCATTTCGAGCCCGAGAACCGTCCGAACACCTAGTGCCTTAAGCATGTCCCAAGTAACCCCATCTTTCACGACAACATTGCCGCTAGCCATCGGGCCTACATGGATCGCGTAGGGGAGAGCCGAGGGTGGATCGAGACGATAGGCCTGAAAAGCCTCTACCACGGCATGTCCCTGCGCAGTAATCGCAAATATCTTTCCTCTGCGCCGGATCAGCCCCTCGCGTTCAAGCTCGGTGATTTCCTGCGTCCAAAGCTCACCTCCCAGGTATCGGGCCCTAGCAGGATGCGTTATGGGGTTTGCGCCTACATCGAGTTGCTCCAGAATCCACATCCGCGCGGCTTCCTCATTGGCTGCGCCGTAAGTCGACAGTTCCTTTGGGCTAAGATCCTGAGCGATGCGAAGCCACTTATCGCCTAACGGAATTTGGCGATGATCACTCTCGAACCCAGCTGCCGTTCGTTTGCCCTCGTCATAAGTATATGCGCACTCGGCAACGATGACGTCGCCTAACGCGACATCGGACGGATTGCCCGCGCAGACGCCGCACATCGCAATGCATAGTGGGGTCAAGCGCTCGACAAGCCCCGCTGCTATCGGCGCCGTCGCCGTCGCCCCCATCCGCGTGGGGCGCGCGAGGGAGACCGATAAAGTCCTACCGGATGCTGGCAAAGTACCTGCGAGATAGGGCAGGGAAGTCGACTGGTCGCGGGGTTCGAGGACAACTCCCATCGCCGCGAGCGCCTCTTTAGCTGCAGTATGTTCCAACGCGAGCGCGGTTACGATCAACACGTCGGTGCGCATCATCGGGGATACTCCAAGGGGCCCGTGTTACCTACAATCGCGAAACGCTGCTGCCAAGCAGTTTAGTCTAGCTGAGCGACTCGATACCCTGTCCGGCAGCCGCACGTTGCGGTGCCGAATGACGGCTTCCCACCGAGGCCGTGTGAAAACGCCGGAAGAGCTGATTGATACGCAGCAAAATAATCGAGGCCCCGGTGTTAGTGGATCTTTGATGCGTGTGAGCAGTATTACTTGGATCAATCTTGCACCCAGGTTGACCACAAAATGGTTTTCACACAGCCTCCACCCGACCTAGTCGTTCGTGAGGGTGATCATGGGTGTCGGCTTCGGGGGCAAAGGCAGTCATCTGAATGACGCCCGTCGGTTTGATGAGACCGATTTGCGGCGGCTCTACGCGGTAAACCGATTATCACGTAGAGAGAAGCTCGCTACGCGCTCGCCGCAGCAAACCGGGCGTGAGCCCTCACGGTTTTTCGGCGACGATGAGCTGATCGACGAGGCGTTGTTCTCGTAAACCGGTCATCACGTTCGCTCGGCGCTGCTCGAAATCGTCGCCCATTACCACGTCATTCGCCTGGTGCGGTGGATCGCCCCGCTTTTCGACCTCGGTAGCGAAATTGATCTGCTCGACGATCCGTAATCCCGCCTGCTCGACCGCCGTGCGCATCGCCTCGGGCGTAACAAGAGAGCTCGCGGACGGGTCGATCGCCCACGGTAGGGGGAAGACCGGTGGCCCGGCTGGACCTTGCGCGGTCTCGACGCAAGAGAACCGGCCATGACGTCGCAGCACTCGCGCGACTTCCCGTGCAAGCGTCACCCGATCGGTGATGTTCATCGCCACGTTGTGGCACCAGACATGGTCAAAGCTTGCATCCTCAAAGGGGAGGGCGAGCGCGCTGGCTTGACGATAGTCGATACTGTCTGCAAGACCGCAGCGCGCGGTGAGGATGCGTGCGAGCTCGACGAATTCCGGTGTGAGATCAATGGCGCTAACGCGGCAGCCGCATACCGCGGCCAGATACCGAGACGAACCACCTAGGCCGCTGCCGAGATCAAGCACGTGCATGCCAGGGCGTAGGCCAGCCCGTGCAGCATGCTCCTCGGTCGCCAGGATGCCGAGGCCATGAAGCTGATCGAAGGGATGCAGGTCCCGAAATCCGGGATTTTGCGGATCGACATCTGCGTTCCTGAGCCTGGCCTCGATTCGTTGCAGCAGGTCGGAACGGCCGTAATAGCCTTGGACTAGCGCCTCCATAGTGGCCATGCGTGTCTCCTCCCTGGGCGGCGGTTGTAGCCGGGTGCGAACTTTGATGGTTTTCTATATCTTATGTTTCTGCGCCACCGCCGTGCTTCTGTCAAAAAGCCGCGAAGCTAGCTCGCAATAGTTGTATTTTAGATTGCAGAGGTCGATGACGCGCTCAGCATCTCCGAGCAGGTCAGGGCGGCAGCGACAATCCACCGATCGCGGCGCGCGCCGGCCCCAGATTTTGTCCCGGGGTTACCTTGGTGATACCTATGAGCGACCAGACTCTCTCCCGCTCCATTCTCAAGTTATTGTATTTAATGGTGAGCCCGCCGGGATTCGAACCCGGGACCTACTGATTAAAAGTCAGTAAAATACCTATCACATAGGGTATCATTCGATAGCATGGGCACCGCAAGAAGCCTTGCTTTTCCTCAGCTTATTGCGGTAATCTATCACCCTCGGTAACAACACACAGCAGCGCAGAACGCGTGGAAATTGTTACCCAGATGTTACCCGCGCTATCGAGGTCTGCATATGCCGAAGGTTCAGCTCACCACCGCCGCAGTCGAACGGTTCAAAGCCGCGCCTGGGGTCCGAACCGAGTATTTTGACAAGCTGCTCCCAGGGTTCGCATTGCGCGTTTCCGGACCGAGCCCGAGCAATCCGGCAGGGGCGAAGTCCTGGGTCGTCTTCTACCGCTTTGGCGGCAAGCTGCGGCGCGACACGATCGGCAAATGGCCGATCCTCGAACTCGGGGAAGCGCAGGAGAAGGCGCGAAAGCTGCTTGCCGCCGTCAGCGAGAACCGCGACCCGCATCCGCCGGCACAAGCGACCAACACGGTCGAGGAGGTGGTCGATGAGTTCATGAAGCGGCACATGGCCGCGCATCAGCGGAGCCTCTCCTACGTCACCGAGACGCGCCGCATATTCGACAGCCTTGTCCTACCCCGGTGGCGGGGACGTGCCCTGCAGGACATCTCTCGGCGGGATGTGCTCGAGCTGCTCGATCTGATCGCCGACGGTCGGGCATCATCGAGAACAGAAAGAGTGGGCAAGCGGGCGCCGATCATGGCGAACCGTGCCCTCGCCACACTGCGGGTCTTCTTCAGGTGGGTGGCTGGCCGCGGCCTCATCGACACGAGCCCGGTGTTGAATATTCCCCGACCCGCTGCCGAGAATCCGCGCGATCGAGTGCTTTCCGATGACGAGATCGTCGCATTCTGGAACGGATGCGAGAGCCTCGGGTGGCCGTTCGGTTCGCTGTTCCGGCTCTTGCTCCTGACCGCGCAGCGCCGCGACGAAGTCGGCAACATGACGTGGCTCGAGGTAGATCTCGAGGGCGGTGTGTGGACGCTGCCGCGCGAGCGCGCTAAAAACGATCGAGCGCATGAAGTGCAGTTACCGCGCCTCGCTCTCGAAATCCTGGCAGCCGCTCCGCGGATTGACGGAAGCCAATTCATATTCACGACGACCGGTCAGAGGCCTGCGAGTGGCTTCTCAAAAGCTAAACAGCGTCTCGACACCCGGATGGCACAGGTGTTGACCGAAGAGTTGGCCAAAGGCGATGCGGGAAAGGACAAAATCGCAACCGGCGTTCCGGCTTGGACGCTTCACGATCTCCGCAGGACGGCGGCGACCGGCATGGCGAGCCTGAATGTTCCGCCGCATGTGGTCGACCGCATTCTGAACCACGTCTCAGGTACAATCCGAGGCGTGGCTGCTGTCTATAACCGTCACGCCTATCTCGAGGAGCGCAAGGCTGCGCTGGAGGCGTGGGGACGCCACGTCGAAGCTCTCGTCCGGCCGGGACCGACGAACGTCGTTCCGCTCGTAGCTGCGCGCTAAATCATCATATAGCTCGCCCGCGACTGGACTTGGCGGCAGGCTAGTTGGGCAGGTCGGGCGAATGTGCACGGCTCGACGGTTGTTTGCATCCCGGGTGCCACACGCAGCCTTTCCTGATCGGCTCTCGGTCAGGCCATAGCCGCGCCTGAACAATCTGGCAAAGACAGTCAACGTCCCGCGGTGCGAGGGCGCCGATTCCGGTGCAATCACCATGGCGCCGGGGGCTTTAGGCGAACAGCCCGTTCGTAGCTGCCCTCGCCGACCGCTGGCATCGTTGCCTGACGGGTGGGCTCGTTCCGCAATCCGAGACGGACAGCATGGAATCTATGGCGCGGAGCCCTACGGTTTGGCTGGACCCTGACGCCTCATTCGATTTCGCATCCGGCCCACGTGTCGCTCCAGGAGTCGGCCGCTACCGCCCGGCGAGTTGGTCGCAAACATGGCCACGGCTCCGCGGCTAAGGGATGCCACACCACTCGCGATCGATCTTGCGCATCCGGGTGGCGATACCCGCCGACCGGATTCCTTCAGGAAATCAATGATATGGCGCTCTCGATTCTCGACATGAGCACGCGCGGTCTAAAGCGGCGACCCGGTTTGCTCGTACCATGCGAACCATGAACGAATTTCGCAGAAAGGAAAGGCACATGCTTTCGCTCCAGCAAGCCGCATCTCGGCAAATACCGGCGCCCGCCGCCGATGACGACGTTCTCCTAACCGCCCGACAAGTCTGCGCCAAGCTCGGCGGAATTAGCTGCATGACCCTATGGCGCTGGTTGGGCAGCGACACCGTCCGGTTCCCGCAGCCAACCACGAGAATCAACAAGCGACGGTTCTGGTCGGTGGGGGTTATCCGTCGCTGGCTAGCTGAGCGCAGTTCAGAGGGGGCTGCGGCATGACGCCATGGATACCGCGCCCGAGATGGTGAGCGCGCCGGGTGATCCCCGGCAGACAACTTTGAGGGGCATCGGAGAGCCTCGTTGAAAGCAGCAAGAGCATCCGCATGAAATCGGAATGTTCCGGCCGGCGCGCAAGACCCGACCTCCAGCTGGTGCATCAGCGTGCAGATGTTGCGATCGGTGAGCTTGAAGCGGTCATCAACCAAAGCGGGAGTTAGAGCTTCAGCGCTTCCGCCATAGCCTCGGATCTTGATGAGGCATTGCCTTCTTGGTCAAAGTCGCAGCTAACATCTGAGCCATCCTGCCGCACACAGGTTGCTGTCTTGTGGCGCCGCGGCTGACGGCGGATCATTCTATGATTTTTTACGGGGATACTTGCGTCGGACGATGTCCCGATAGCTTATCGGTTCATGATGCAAAGCCAACCGGAGCAACGCCTCAAATGAGACGTGCTGATTAGACGATTGGTTTTCACGTTTGACGAAGAATTTGAGCCCCGTGTCAATAGCTCCGCGATCCAGAGTCTCAGGTTTTCGGAAATATTGCTTCATGGAAGCCCAGACTTGCTGCGTCCTAGGCGGCGGCTTTCCATGTCCCTGCGTGCTGAGTAGATAGTCCGTGAGCCCAAGGTAGGATTTGTGGCCGTCAGTGCGCAGCATTGAGCCGGCCTTCACATTGGCCCGCACGAAGCACTCGATCGATGCTGCGGAGCTGTCTGACAACGTGGCGACACGGGTGCGGCCAGAACGAGTATCCGCGGGCTTCGCTTCGTCTCTTACCTCAGCGGCGGCGGCGACGACGATCTTACCTAGCCTGATGCGCTTAAGGATATGGTCGTAGGCGGGGGAATGAATTTCTGTCGTGTTCACCTCGACGAGGCCCTCCAACTGCTCCAGGTCTTCCGAAGGCTCGAGGTGTTCGGTCTCGTTCGCCACGACCTTAAGCTTCGCCATTAGCATCCACGCGGCCTTGTACCTAAGACCCAATAGCTTTTGGAATTGCCGTACCGACATTCCTTCGGGATAGCTCGCGTAACCTGCGGTGACGGCCGCCTTGCGATCGGCGCGATGAGGATGCGGGATGCTGGCTTGGAACTGGAGCTAGCAATAGCGCAAGATCGATGTCGTACCGGGGTGCCGAGGTTCTGGGCCGCATTGAACGGCGGCGGCGGTTCAGTATCGAGCAGAAGTTGGCGGTACTGGCCGAGGCGACGGCGCCGGGAGCGAACCTGTCGGTGATCGCACGCCGGCACGGGCTGTTGCCGGCGCAGTTGTACAAATGGCGCCGACTGGCCGAGCTCGGGGTTATTGGGGTGCCGGGCGCCTCGGAGCTGCCGTCCTTTGTGGCCGTCGAGATCACCAAGGAGGTTTCGGCATTGCCGGTGCCGGTTGCGGCTGACAAGCCGGCCGAGATCAATGACGTACCCCGCCGCCGGCGACGCAAGAAGGCTGGGTTAATCGAGATCGAGCTGGCGGGCGGACGACGGGTCCGCGTCGACCGTGATGTCGATGCCGCGGCATTGGGACGGGTGCTCGACGTTCTGGCGCGGCGATGATTTCGGTTCCCAGCGGCGTGCGGGTTTGGCTGGCGGTCGGCCGAACCGACATGCGGAAGGGCATGAACGGGCTGGCATTGCAGGTCCAGCAGGTGCTCGGCCGCGATCCGCATGCCGGCGATCTTTACGTTTTCAGAGGTGCCAGAGGCGATCTGATCAAAATCGTTTGGCATGACGGCATCGGCATGTCGCTCTACGCCAAGCGACTGGAGCGCGGCCGCTTCATCTGGCCGTCGCCGGCGGCCGGAGTGGTCGCGATCAGCGCCGCGCAATTGGCCTATATGCTCGACGGGATCGACTGGCGAAACCCGGTTCGCACTTGGCGTCCGGAGGTCGCCGGCTGAGGCTGCGGCCGATTGACTCACCCTAGGGTTGAGGAGCACTCGGGTCTCGGTGATGTGGGATAATCGGTTTCGTGACGACGACCGCCGATGATCTCCCCAACGACATCGCCGCGCTGCAGGCGGCGCTGATCGCCGAGCGCGCCAGGGCGGCGAAGGTTGAAGCCGAATTGGCGGTGGCCAAGGCCCAGGCTTCCGATGATCAGGCCTTGATCGCCCATCAGCGATTGCAGATCGCAAAGCTGACACGCCAGCTCTACGGCCAGCACTCGGAACGCACGGTGCGGCTTCTCGATCAGATCGAGCTGGCCTTCGAGGAGCTCGAGAGTTCGGCGACCGAGGACGAGGTCGCCGCCGAGCAGGCCGTCGCCAAGGCCACCAACGTGATGGCCTTCATCCGCAAGCGCCCGGCGCGCCAGCCCTTCCCCGAGCATCTGCCGCGCGAGCGGGTGGTCGAACCGGGGCCGAGGGTTTGCCAGTGCTGCGGCAGCCCGCGGCTGCGCAAGTTGGGCGAGGACATCACCGAGACGCTGGAGGTGATCCCGCGGCAGTGGAAGGTCAGATACGCAGCCCCGAACCAAACAGTTAGCGGCAACTTAGAGCCATGCATCGCCGTACCAGCCGTGATCGATGTTTGTTGGCTGCAGTCGAGGCATTCATACGTATTCGCCGGAGTATTAAGCGAAACGGCTCTGCGACTGCCGCAGCGGATGCAAACAAATCCATTCGGCCAGCGCAGCTTGGCTAGGTGGGCCGCGCAACGTGTCTCGTCCGCATAACTCTCTTGGAATTGCGCGAGCGGCTTCGCCACGGCGGTCGAGGATCCTTTCACGACCGCCTCATGTGGGGCCGCCAGAGATCGAATACCACGTCACCTGAACCAAAGGGATCACTCTTGGGAGCGGCGACGGGATTTATGCAACTTTTCCCATGCCCGCGGGCGATCTGAGCCGAACACTCGTCCGCATTCACAACGTGACCTTGGAGCTAGGACATGGAAAAGGTAGCTGAGACGGACGACCGTTCTGCGGGGTTTATTAAATCTGCAGATTTCGGTCGAAGCGGCCGCAGAATGGCGACGGCAAATCCTGGCCGGGCGAAACCGACCTGCGAAGGACGGCGGCCATGACGCATCAACATGAGATGCTCCATGAGGGGTGGCCGGATCGCTGCAGGATAGCCGCGGTTCACAAAGGCGACCCGTCCTTCATTCCCGGCGGTCTGGTACGAGCGGTGCTCAAGCGACAACAACGTGCCAAGCCACCGTCCTGCGTCATCCCTACCGGGCGGCAAGTCCGTCGTCGCACTCAACTCTAACGTACACTGGAGGCTAGTTATGTCGCGCAATAAAGTACGTCGACCGACGAACAAGTTCACGGAGCGCCGAGGGACCGACAACAGGTTCGCAGAAAGCGTTCCTGGCGGAACTCGTAGTTCGAGGTCTCAGACTTCCGTCATGATCGGTGGGATAGCCAGTGACCCCGAGGCTTTCGCCTCTGCTGCAGAACTCGACAAGAACTGGTTCCGAACTCACCTACACCGGTCTCACAGAATCCGGCGCGCAGTCGCAGGCGAAGTGCCAGCAGGAAAACCGCAAACATATGTCGTCGTTCGCCAGCTAAAACCAGGGGTCCGGTGCCGCCTATATTTCGATACGCCGATAGCATTGCCAGAGGATGAGGCACCCGAGCACATAGCCCACGCAATATTCGATCTCGTCCAAAAGTACTACGGGGTGCGATCGATCCCTGGTCACGAATTATCCCAGCATATCCAAGCCTACGCGGCTGGCGCTGGTACCGGCCATTCCTTCGGCAGCGAGCCTCATGGCGGGCATTGAGTTGGAGGACCCAATGAAAAGCAGCGATCTGAACAATCGGGTGCCGGGCGGGACCCTGGTCGGCACGGCTGGTCAACCGCCACCTAACTAAACGCCACTCTCAACCGCCCAACACCAGACTAGAGCTGACCCGTCTCGATGAACTCCAAGTCCGGGTTCCAGGTCAGCGCCCCAGCCTCGTCAACCCGCTTTTAGCGGTAACCAAAGGAGTTTGCCATGGCCACAGCCGCTCAGATCGCCGAACAGCTTGGGCTTACGGAATGCGGCAAAGGGTTTACTGGATTCTGTCCGTCCTGCGGATATGAGACCGGGTTTTCTGTCGTAGATAAGGGCGAGCGAACCCTGTTCCATTGCCACGCCGGCGGATGCACCCAGCAAGAGATCATCAAGGTGCTTCGCGAAGACGGATTATGGGGAAGCCCGTCTTCCCAAGCCGCTGAATTTCCGCCCGATCGTCCGATCGCGGGTCCTCCGCCAATTCAGGAGTTCCAGCAGTGCGGAGGCCGCTCTGGCGATGTGGCAGCGTTCGCAGCCAGCAGAGGGGACCGTCGTGGAAACGTATCTCCGTGCACGCGGGTATCGTGGACCCGTTCCAATTTCCCTTCGCTACGTGACCGGAAAGCATCCGTCCGATCAGCAATGGCATCCAATAATGCTTGCGGTGGCCGTGCGCGCCGACGATCCCCCGAAAATCGTAGGGGTTCACCGCACCTTTCTGCTCGAAGACGGGTCAGGGAAAGCATTGCTAGAACCAGTCAAGATGTCGCTAGGGGATTTACGCGAGGCCGGGGTTCCGCTCGCACCGCTGGGCCCGAAGGTCGCGGTTTCGGAGGGCATCGAGACCGGACTATCGTTCCAGCAAGCAACTGGGATCCCGACTTACGCCGCGCTTTCGGCCGGAGGCATGAAGGCACTTCTCCTGCCCACCGTAGTGTGCGAGGTGGTCATTGCAGCCGACCCGGACGAGGTCGGGATGAAGGCAGCAGAGGCCGCAGCACGGCGTTGGCGCGCAGAGGGACTCGTTGTGCGCATTCTCAAGCCCCCCGGAAAGCTGGACTTCAACGACTTGGCAAGGAGGGCGCCATGAGCGACGAAGATATTCGCACCCTCGTCGAAAACGCAGAAGAGTGGTCGCCGGATAATGATGCCGCTGAAAACACGGGTGATACTGGTGCCGTAACGCCGAACAACACTCCGCCGGCGCTTCAACTCGGCAGCGATGTGGAGATGGCCAACTGTGTAGCACAGTATTTTCGTCAACAACTTGGCGAGGTCATCTTCTCAGAAGGCCAATTCTGGTATTACGCCGGGTCGCACTGGCGCCCAATCGACGAGCATGAGCTGCGTCTATCTGTACACCGATTTGATGGCGCGACCGTCCTTGGAACCACGACGCGCGTGAAGCTCGGTCGGAATCGGGTCGACAGCGCTCTTAACGAGATGAAGGCGGTTCTAGCACGCCCGAAATTCTTTGCTGAAGCGCCACCAGGAATAAACTGTGCATCAGGTTTCATCGCGTTCGCGCCAGACGGAACACCCACCGTACAGCCACATTCGCCCGAGCATCGCTGTCGGCATATTCTGACAGGGCGCTTTCTGGTGGAGGCGAACACTCTCGATCCGGAGGAAATTTTTCAATTCAGCCAGGCCTTCGGAGATCGGTTGGCTCAGCTACTAGAGGGAGTCTTTCGTGGCGATCCCGACGCTGAAGAGAAGCGTCGGCTACTGGCCGAGATTGCCGGTGCCGCGGCACTGGGTTATGGCACGAAATTGGGTCAGCCGAGGGCCGTGATCCTCGAGGGGAAGACTGCAGAAAATGGCAAGAGCCAGGTGCTGGACCTGTTTCGCGGTCTGCTGCCGCCCGATGCGGTTTCCTCGATCCCGGCAGCAAAGATGGGCGACGAACGCTTTGTCGTCGGGCTCGTCGGAAAACACCTCAACGCCTCGGACGAACTCTCAGGCGCAGACGCGATCGCCGGCGACGTCTTCAAAGGAGTTGTCACCGGCGAGCCCGTGACTGGCCGGGACGTGTACCGCCCTTCTGTCACCTTCCGACCAGTTGCCCAAAACGTATTCGCGACGAACACGCTCCCCAGCTTCAAGGGGGGCATGGATCGGGGCGTGCAACGGCGCCTGCTCGTCATCCCCTTTAATCGCACAATACCAAGGGGCGAGCGCGTCGAGAACATCGGATCGCGCATCGCCGAGACTGAAGCCGATATGCTCCTGACTTGGGCTGTGGCCGGCGCTTCGCAGCTCATCCGTCAGCGCGGGTTTACCACACCTCCTTCGAGCAAAATGGCCTTGCGCGACTGGCTTCTTAGCGCCGACCCCGTGCTTGCCTGGATCCAGGCATGCGTCGAGGAGATCGACGCGAAGTCGCCGGAGGCCAAGGGGGCAATGATCAAGAGCAAGGATGCTCATGCCGACTTTGTCCGCTGGGCGAAGGGTGAAGGGTTCCGCGAAAACACACTCCCGGCCGTCAACGGCTTCGTCCAACGGCTACGCGCCAACCGTCCCTCGATCGATGTCAAGCACACGAATAGCGGCAATTTCCTCACCGGCTTCCGCGTTGTCTCGCCAGAAAGTACAGCCGACCAAACCGACTTCTTTCCGTCAGACCCAGTGAAGCCTCGATGAAGGGGAAGTGAGCGCTGATCGCTCCCTAAGTGGTTGATTCAGACCACGCGTGAAGGTGTGAAGGCAGAAGGCTCGACATTTCTATATACACTTTGGATAACCAGCTTATTCATGTCATTCTCGGCTTCGCCTCCAATTCCTGATAGGCAATTCCGCTATATGAATTAGTTTGGATAGAGTCCTTCACACCTTCACACTTGGCCAATTTCAGGGGGTTAGAGGCGATGAAGGCTTCACTTGAGCTTCACCGACGTTCACCGGACCGGGTATCTCGAGATGAAGACAGGCGCTCTGCGGCACGGACCGCTCTGCGACCATCCGGGTGGTGATCTCGCAGCCCAAGGCGATGATGGTCGGCGAGGTTCGCGTATACTATTGCACCCGGCGACAGACCATCACCGGGGAGGCTGCCGGAGGGTCGGCGACGCCGTGATAGCGCGATCAGTGGCCCTGCCAAAAAACCCGCTGCCAGCCCTAGCTCGAGCCGATTTTCGAAATCCTCAGTCACCCAAGACAACAAATTGCAATGGTTCGACAGTTGGGTCAAAAAGTGAATAAAATCCATGCCCTGCCGGTTTGTCTCCCGTTCGATGCAGCTCACGAGAGCCGCAGAAACCGGTAGAAAATGGCTGATGGTGGAGGTACCTCGATAATCTCCAAAGGCTTGGAATCGCCAGCTTTTATGAGTGTACGCTAGTGAGCGGAACGAGCCCCCTTTTTCGGATACCCCTCAATCTACGTTAACCTATTGATAAAGATGATAAATAAGGCGCTTACTGAATGATGCTGAGGGGTGAGCGACGGATACGGTGTCGCCCTCACCGATGATGGTCACTCTCCTCCGGCAATCGCAGCTCAGTGCTGTCGGCAACGAGAAGCCGCGGGCGCCCTCATTCGATGAGCGTCGGCGATAGACACAAAAAGGGCCCTGATGTCGCCCAGGCTATCGCCTTAAAAACGCGCCCGTGCTAGTGGCCGCATGATGGTCTGGTCAGGTCTGCGCCGCTTCAAGAGAGGTGTCGGTCCTGCGCGGAGCCGCCGACCTGGTTCACCGGATCTTGCCATTTGCAAGTCGGTCATTCCAGCGCGTCGGATGTCCGGTCGCTGGCGCTAGGTCGAGCATTAGAGCGGCGGCCTCGAGGGGTCGAGCACCGCGGGGCAGCGCGGGCGGGTGTTCGCCGGTGTCGCGACGCTGAGGTACGGGCGCCCGTGCAGCTGACACTCCAACAGCTGCTCTCGATCGAATTTCCCTCAGTGATTCAGCGGCTTTAGCCGATCATGGCCCGTTTCGATCCGTTCAGGGTAACAAGCGGGTAACAAACCGTCGAACGCGCGGCTATTTTCTCCGCGCATGGAGAAGATCGTCAGCCGACGAACGTGGCCTCGAAGAGCGCGTGCGATGGGCAAGGTGCGCGGGCGGCCGAAATTCGGCGATGGCGACCGGGAGAAACTGCACGCAGCGCTCGATGGTGGCAAAAGCTGGCATGCGGTGAGCATCGAGACACGGATTCCCTACAGCACTGTGAAAAAGCACGCCCGTGCGCTCGGCTACGAGCCGCGGCGCCGAGTTGCAACGTCGATCGCGACAGCAAAAAGCCCGCATGGTTGAGGGCTGACCCCTCCGCCTTTTCGTCTCCGCGATTCACTTTTTTGAAACCGAGGGTGCCGCTGAGGGCAAGATCGATTTCCAAGTTTGGACCCTGGGTCCCATCCGCGCGTCCAGTTTGTTTGAGGCCCCCGCCATTTGTCGGCCTCGCTGGGTCCCTTGGTGCCTTCTACTCTCGTCTCGGGCCGTCCGACGCCGCTGTACTGGCCGTGTCAGGGGCACATCAGATCCGGCTCGAGGGCGGCGATTGCTCGACGGATTCGTTCTGCTGGTGCTCGCAGCTCGACGACTTGCCTACCGGGCGGGCTTATAGGTCCTGGCGACGACGTCCGCCTTCTTCATGGCTCCCACGCCTTCCGTCCCCGACATCAGGACGGTCGTCTTGCTGGCCTTGGCGGCGCCGCCCGCAGCAACAGCCAGCGCGATTGCCGACATACTTTCGTTGTTAGGCACATCGCAGATGAAGACGACATCGTACTCGCCGAAGCAATACCAACCCCCAACGAGTTTACCGCCGACGGCCTCGCAGGCTTGACGGCCCACGGTTTCAATGCGGTTCTGCGGATTCTTGAGCTGGGCGGCCCAAGACTCCGGGGTGTAAGCTACCTGATACATGTATAGCGGCATGTTATATCTCCCTCGTTTTCGTTTTGTCGTCGTTTTCATGCATTCCGTTAGCCGACATTGCCCCCGACGGGGTCACGTGGGCATCTACGGAAGTCGCACACTGCGCCGTTTTTTGTGGGCGAACAACTTAATTTTGCGGAGAGGTTGACAAAAAGGTCTCTATACCGAGAGATACGCAGCTTACTATTTGAAGTATCTATTATAATATTTTTCTTGATGTGTAGGATTTGTACCGTGGCCTACCCGCCAATACCAAACACGCGGCACGTAAATCGGGCGATTTGAAATTGAGCGTGCCGACTCACGTATGCATGCGCGATATATCGAGAAGGACACTCGCCTCCAGCTCCTTCTCGTCGAGGCGGTGCTTCACCAGATCGCCGATACTCACGATGCCCTTTCAGATCGCCGTCCTCGATAACCGGAAGGTGACGGATCCGAGCTGTCGTCATTGTTGCAAGGACGGCATCCACGCGATCGGAGGAGCGACAACTTAGGATGGGCGTCGACATCAGTTGTTGGACATTAAAACCGAGTACTGCAGCACCGTCTCGGGCCACCGCGTTGATGAAGTCTCGCTCCGAGAACATGCCGACCGGTTTCATCCACTGATCCTCGACTACCAAGGCGCCGATGCGATGCTCAGCCAGCTTGCGAACCGCTAATTCGATGCTATCCGCGGGGTGTATCCTTACTACGTTATGGCCCTTAGTGCTTAGGACGTCGGAAATGAGCACGGCTGCCTCCTGCATTCGCCCCGGAAGCTGTCTTGGACTGCCGCCGTTCGCGAGCGGTCTCCTCGGCGTTTAGATAGGACCCGACAATGCATCAGCCAAGGGATGCAGGCGTCAGCCAAGTCTTGCCAGTTTGCGACGGATCCGAAACACCCACGCCCGGGAAGGAGCGCAGCATCCGCCAAGGTCGACTACACCTGGCGCTTATAGCCGCTCATCGCCGTGCCAGACCCGGGGGACGCGATCGATCAGGCTCGCTCCCGGTTCAGACGACGGCGCCGACGTCTCTATTCGAAGCCGGCGGCGGGCTCACCGAGCGCCGCCTTAATAGGAGCCAAAGGGAATGAAGCGAAATCCGCATGAAAGCACCTCGGCGCCGTCGAGCCGGCTGTCGGGACGGCATGCTCCGAAAAGCTGTACCGCGCCGTAAGCGGCATACTCGGCGAGCAGCTCCCACCGGCCGCCATTGAGGTAGTCCTCGATGGCCTTGCGCTGCGCCTCGGACTGATGGCGCGTGGCAAATTCGTCGGCTACCTGCGGGTGTCGACCGAGAAGCAAAGCCAGTCCGGTCTCGGGATCGGAGATTGAATTAGGCAAGCGGTCCGATCGCCCCGAGCTGGCAAACGCGCTGGCCCATGCGAAGGCGACGGGCGCCACCTTGGTCATCGCCAAACTCGACAGGCTCTCGCGCAACGTCGCTTTCATCTCGAATCTGATGGAAAGCGGAGGCGAATTTGTCGCGGCCGATATGCCAATGGCAAACCGGGTGACGGTTCACGTCCTAGCGGACGTCGCCGAGCATGAGCGCGAGATGATCTCCCAACGAACCACTGCCGCCTTGGCCGCCGCCAAAGCCCGCGGGGTCAAGCTTGGCAACCCGAATGGCGCGCGCTCTCCGCGGCCTCGGGAATGCCCATGCCATCGCGGTCGTAAAAGCCCGGGCGGATGCGCGTACGAGCCGCGTCCTGCCGGTAATCGATGCCATCCGCAGAGCAGGGACGACAAGCCTTCATGGGATAGCAGTGGAACTCAACCGTCGCGGCATCCTCACGGCTCGCGGCGGCCAATGGTATGCAACAACGGTCAAGAATCTCCTCGATCGTGTGGCGTGCTAACTAACCCGCTGCCGGATGGCAACGTGCATTGCGATCTCAGATGCATCTCGGTCGCCCATGATTCGGCAATGGCAGAGTGGCGAAAAGTTCTCGAAACCGGCCAGCGCTGGCATGGTGTGAGCGTCGAACGAGGATTTCCCATAGCACGGCGAAGAAACATCCCGGGCGCTCGGCTACGAGCCACGGCGACGGGTTGCGACGTCGGATCGGGGCGGCAAAAATCCGCATGGTTGAGGACTGACCCCCTCCGCCTTTACTGCTCCGGCGATCGCCATTCGAAAACGAGGGGTCCCCCTGATTGCGACAGGTATCGCGTTATCCGAACCTGAGAGGGTCCCATCCGACACTGAGAGAGGCCCACCCAACCGCCGGCCGTCACAATCTGTCGACGCTCCCTCCGCGTATCGGATGCACCGACGCCGGGCTTCGTTGGCCTTGGGGGCCCACCCACCTTTGTTCTCGTCTCGGGTCCTCCGGCAGCGCCAGCCCAAATGCATTTCCGACCGTGATTGGCGCCCGCTCCAGGTCAAGTCACCGTCGCTTCGTCGATCACTGCACTGCTGCCAACCCGGCAACGGGGATGCCCGATAGACCTGGACGCCGCACGCTCAGCATATGGCGCGCATCGTCCAGGCGATCCGCGCTGAGATAGGCCTTCGCCAGCGTAAACTCGACCAGGTCGAGCTGTGCGCGGCTGCCGCCGATGCGTTCGAGTTCGCCGGCGATCGGTTCAAGCGCATCGATCGCGGCGGAGAAATTTCGCCGTTCGAAAGCGGCAAAGGCGCGCGACACTGCCGGAACGCAGGGACCGGAGGGATAACGGCCCTGGCGCGCGAGCTCGTCCATCTGCCGTGCGCGCGCCTCCAGCGCTGCGTCATTGCCAGCCACGACCTGCGCGAGGGCGATGTGCATGTCGGAAAAGGCCACGCCGGCGCGGGGAGCCGCGCTGTTCGCGAGGGTCGTGCAATATGCGCCATGCTTCGGCGTCACGCGGATGCCCAGCGAGTTCCCAGCGCCACAGAAACGAAACCGCGTCGTTCACCTTCGCGCGCGGCGGCCCACTGTGGACATCGGGTGAGAAGGCTTCCCTGAAAAGCCGGGACGCCGCCGCCGCATCCCCGGCCTCTAGATCGCCGAGCGCGAGATGCCAACTCAGGTGGCTATATAACAAGCCGTCACGCGGATAGGTGGTGAGCCAAGACGCCAGGAAGGCGCGGGCCGCGTTTGCATCGCCATCCTCATAGCAGAGGTGCCCGCGGGCGTGCGCCGCCCAGGGGTTGGTCGGGTTTTGGGCGAGGGATCGATCGATCTTTGGGCGGGCGGCATCTCGCTGTCCATTCTCCGAGAGCGCCATGCCATGATGGGCCGTGAACCACCAATCGTCGCCGTAGCTCGGAGCAAGCCCGTCCAGAAACTCCAACAGCATGCGTTTCTGCCCGGCGCGGCCGGAACTACCGATCAGGCCATTGGTGAACGCGGCGGTGGCGAGTACCAGAGCGTCGCGTGGCCAGGCGCCCAGGTGCGCGGGCAATGCGGAAAGTGCGGCTTCGCCATCGCCCGCCGAAAGCAGGTCAAAAAATGCGACATGGCTCGCTTCCCGCTCGGATAAACCGGCGGTGAGGGAATTGGCCGCCACCATCGACGCGCGTGCCGCCGCCGGGTCCCCGCGTTCCAGCAACACGTGCGCCCTGGCGGCATGGGCAAGGGCAAAGCCGGGATCCTCGGCTATGGCACGTTCAAACGCCTCGAGCGCGCCGGGGTACATGGTTAGCTTCGCTTCACAGCCCTCTGCGTAAGCGTCCCGCGCGACGGACGAGGCGGTGGACAAGGGAAGTTCGTATCGGTCCGTCAACATGATGGATCCTCATCGCGGAATTTGCCGTAAACGATACGATCCGCCTTGGCGCATACGGAAGAGGGTGCGTTGATGGTTGTGGCCACCAAGGCGGTATCGCCTGCGCTGGCTGTAGGCCCGCAATGGGTCGCCTTGAGCCGGCCCAGTGAGGCTGGCCTGATGACTGCTTTATTGATGGGCGGCGCCGACGCGGGGACGGGACCCACGGGTTACAAAACCGGTGCTCGATTTATCTCTCCGACCTAAAGCGACGAGGCTTTTGCAAGTGGCGGCTGTTTTCGACGAGCCGATGCCTCTGAGTTGTGTTCGCTGATGATGCGGACAAATCGAACCAGGGCGATGGAAATGCTATCTATTCAGCTCCGTGTTGATGATGGTGCAGCACCACGCGGCCCCGCACCTTTCCACCGCTCTTCAGGTCGCTCAACGCTGCGCTCGCTTGGTCGGCAGGCCGGGTTTCTATTGGTATCGGCGGCACCTTGCCGGCCTGGACGAGGGCAAGCAGCTCTCGCAAATCATCAAGGGTGCCGACGTAGGAGCCCTCGATCGTCATCATCTTGAATGGGAACAGCACCGTCGCGATCGAGTGGGCACCGCCATAGAGGCCGACCATGACGAGCTTGCCGCCCTTCCTCAGGATATTGACGCCAAACTCCATCGTCCGCGGTGAACCGACAAAGTCGATTGCCGCGGCAGCGCCGCCACCGGTCGCCTCCATCACCTGTTTGACCGCGTCGGGCGCGGCGTTGTCGATGGTCGCGACGGCGCCCATCTGCCGGGCATGCGCGCGCTTTTGCGCGTCGATATCGGCGACAATGATCTTGCCGGCGACCGCGGCCGGCGCGATGTGCACGGCGCTGCCGCCGACGCCGCCTGCGCCGATGATCACCAGGCGGTCCTCGGCGCCGACATGGCCGCGGGTCTTTTTGAGCGCCGAGAACGCGGTAATGCCCGAGCAGGTGTAGGTAGCGGCGAGCGCCTGCGGCACGCCTTGATGCGGCAGGAGGTAGCGGCCTTCAGGCACGATTACATGCGTGCCATAGCCGCCAGCGCGCCTCGTCCCCAGGGTACGCGGGTTGAGGCAGAGTAGCTCTTCACCCTTGCGACACACCGCGCATTCGCCGCAGCCGATCCACGGGTAGGCCACGACCTTGTCGCCGACCTTGACCCCGGACGCCCGCGGGCCGAGCGCCGTAACCTCGCCGGCGATCTCGTGCCCCATCGTGAACGGTAGCTGCACGCCACGGGATTCGAGCGAAATCTGCCGGTCGCCGCCGAGATCGAAATATCCGTCCCAGATGTGCACATCGCTGTGGCAGACGCCCGCCGCCTCAACACGCAGCAGTACCTCTTCGCCCCTGGGCTCGGGATCGGGATATTCCCGCGCTTCCAACGGCTTTCCCCATTCGATAATTTGCATTGCACGCATGCCGAACTCCTCCTGTCTTACACATCGCCGTTTCCCCCCAGATCCTGGGCCCTCCCAGCATCAGGTTCCTAAAGACCCCGCCGCTTCGTTCAGTCTAACGGGTCCCTCTGCTCTGTGTCTTGGCGGGTCCTCCGACGCGGATGTGACCCGAGCGTCGCCGCTGTTGTCGCCCGTGGTGGCCGTCGGCCAACGAGCTTTGGAGACAACAACGCGTTCGTGCTACCGCTCACCCTCCGTCAATGGGTGTTGAAGACCGCTTGATAGTCGGTGATCCTCTCGCGAATGGCAGCCGTCTCCGCAGATGTAGGTATGATCCGGGTCAGCAGCCGGCGGGGAGGCTTCTGAACCTGATCAAGGAGGCCATCAGCAACAGTCGGGCTTGGTCGCGGTCAGGTTTGGCCGCCGATGAAGCAGGGATCGTGCTACGGGACGAAAGGTGCCGGAGGATTATTCGGGATTGAGTGATCTCCCGAAGGCCCGCAAGCCGGGCGATGGTGAGCCCTCGGGAACCGAGCCGGTGCCGCTCGCCGGCGCGCAGGGTAAGCAAAATACCCACGCGATGTCATCAAGTTCATCGACCTCGATGGCGAGATTGTCGTAAGATAATGAACTGACGGCCAGCGATATCCACAACTTCTGAGTAGAATTATTCTCGTGGACGCATCCAATCCAACTTCTGAATCAAGTGAACCAAGCAATATCGGGTATCCGAATTCACCCTGCAATAAATCGGGGTATCAGACTGTCCAAGAGGACCCGCTTCACCGGATTTATTGGGAAGAATACGGTTCTGCAGACGGCGAGCCGGTCATGTTCCTTCACGGCGGGCCGGGTGCGGGATGCCAGAAGGTTTTCGCCCACTTTTTCAATCCGGAGCGATACCGGGTGATTCTTTTCGACCAGCGCGGCTGTGGCAAAAGCACTCCCAGCGCAGGCGACGACGACGCCACGGCGGCACTCACTGACAACACGACCTCCCATCTGATCGATGACGTGCTGCAGCTGCGCCGTGAGCTAAATATCCACGGCAAGATGCACGTCTTTGGTGGCAGCTGGGGAAGCACGCTCGCTTTGGCTTACGCCATCGCCCATCCTGAAACCGTCCAAACCTTGATCCTGCGCGGCGTCTTTCTGTGCCGACGAGCGGATGTCGATTATTTCTTTCAGGGCAATGCCGCCGATTTCGCGCTGGACCCGCTCGGGATGCGGGTGCCCGGCACATATCTAGATTTCCCGGCAGCGTGGGAGCACTTCGTTACAGAAGTCCCGCCTGAAGACCGAGGCGATGTGATCAGAGGGTTGGCGAAGATTTTTGCGGTCCAGCCGCAGAATGAAGCCGAGCGCGAGCGCGTCTTGAAGGCAGCGTCGGCCTGTGTGGCGTGGGAAAGCAGCGCCAGCCGCCTGAAGCGGGACGAAAGCAGCCAAAGCCAGCCAAATCAGAAATATGCTTTGATGGCTGGCAGGATCTTAATTCACTACATGATCAATGGCGGATTTCTTGGTGAGGACGGCGAGGCGAACCGCGACAATAACTACATTCTCGACCATGTTGATAGCCTGAAAGAGATCCCGGTGCATATCGTGCACGGGCGTTACGACAGGGTATGTCATCTATACCAGGCGGAAGCACTCGTGCGGGCTTTGCGTGCCGTTGGCAACAACGAGGTGAATTACTTTATTACCACGGCCGGGCATAGCAGCCTGGAGCCGGAAACCGACGCCAAGTTATGCGGGATCATGAATGATCTGGTGCCGATGAGCCCGTTTGACCGCGGCGGCACATCGCACCGACGGCCTAACCGCGCTATCTGGATACCAGGGGGTTGAACTGGTCGCCAACAATATCGGCGCTGAGCCGCCAACGATACGACCGAATCTATACGGCGGGAGTTGCTGCCCCTAAAGGGCCATTCACCGGGAAAGCAGCCAACGACGAGGTCGGGTGGATTCCTGCCCTGCTCGGGCGACAAGGTTGCGCCGATTCCAGACCTTCCCGCCCGAAGAGCAAAGGACCCGTCCGTGCAGTACATTCTCTTCAATCCACCTTCTCGCGGTAGTACCAGATTGCGATCGCCGCAACGATCAGCGTGAAAACCGCGATCGGCCACAGGTTGGGTAGGACTTCGGCATGCCTTTCAAATGATACCGCAGACGACCCCGTAGGATGTGCGTCATCAGGAACGTTTCGCCGATCCATTGCGCCCAGATCGGCATGCCGTGGAAACGGGTAGAGAAAGCCCGACAGCAGGATCGACGGCAAAAGCGTGACCTGTGCCAGCTGGATCGCCTGGCATCTGGTTGCGGGCGAGCGTCGAGATCGTGAAGCCGAAGGCGAGATTGCTGGCGATGAAGAGTCCGAGGGCCAGGATCAAGAGGCCGATGGTTAGGGCACGATCTTCGCGATCATGACTTCGACCGGGCGCACCGGCGTCGGGCCACTGCACCGAGCGATACAAACCGGCGAAGGAGCGCGGTGTGAGATACCGGACCCGAAACCCGCATCACCAGGTCGCGCTGCCACAATCTTGATGTTGAGGTAGGTCTCGATCGCTTCCGAGCTGCCTCCGAGCCCTAGCCGCTTACGAGGGCCCCTCCCGCTTCCTTGGAGTATTTGAACAAGGAAATAGTCCGTAGTAGGCACCCCGATGGGTTGGAACAGACTCATCCGGAGGAAGCGTTCACTTGACCCCTATGCTGATCGCGGTCACGGCGATGTTTTTGCAACAAACCTGCGGCTCGATCGCCCGGGCGCTGCCGGCGGTGCTTGCGCCGTTGATCATCGCGGAACTGCATGCCGATGCCGCTTGGGTCGGGATCTATTTCTCGTTGACTGCCTTTGCCGGGCTGATTGGCCAGTTGGGATCGGGCGGCTTCATCATCCGGCACGGCGCTATTCGCATGAGCCAGATCGCCCTGCTGTTTACAGGCGCCGGTTTGGCGGTGGCAGTCCTCGGTGGTGCCGTCGGCTTCGTCCTGTCGGCCTTAATTGGCAACGGCGTTGCCTCGGTTGCAACCCCGGCCAGTTCCCAGTTGCTGGGGCGCTGGTCCGTCATGCGCTATGCGCCATTTGCCTTCTCCATTGCTCAATGCGCGATCCCGGCAGGCATTCTGCTCACCGGCTATCTTGGTCCCGTGACGGCACAGTCGTTTGGCTGGCGTGACACGATGCTGGCGAGCGCGGCGCTGTGCTGGGCCGTCGCGCTGATGCTCCAGCCACTACGTGGCCGGCTCGATACTGAGCCATCGCCTAGACATCCGATCCGCCTGTCGGATTTGCGCACCACGATCACAGCAGTGCTGGCGGTCCGCGAGCTGCGCTCCCTATCGTTCGCTTGCTTCGCATTCAACGGCACACAGGCCGTGTTTGTTGCCTATTTCGTCACCTACATGACCTCACAGGGCCATCCGTTGGTCGCGGCTGGATCGCTGTATTCGACCGTCATTGCGGTGGCATTGCCGGGCCGCATTTTGTGGGCCTGGGTCGGCGGCTTCTATGTCGCGCCACACTTCGTCCTGGGCGGGTTGGCCTTCGGCATGGCTGTCAGCATTGGGCTGCTTGGCGCGTTTACGCCGCATTGGCCGTTGCTGGCGATCGGCGCGGTAGCGATGGTGGTCAGCGCCACGGCGTTGTCCTGGCACGGCATCATGCTGTCGGAAGCCGCGCGTCTGGCGCCGCCGGGACGAGTGGGCGCGGTGACCGGTGGGGTGCTGTCATTCGGCCAGATCGGTGCGCTGTCGAGCCCCGCGGTCTTCTCGTTGCTGCTCGGGCTGTCTGGTGGCTATAGTGCTGGTTGGGTGGTCTGCGCCGTGCCGGCGGTTCTGGTCGGCGTCAACATGCTGCGCCAGGGTAAGCCTGTGCAGCAGCCCAGCGCGCCGTGACCTTCGTGGCGCGGTTGTAGCAGCAAGCTCCGGAGTATTGCCGCGCCCGCCCGATATCTCGGCCGAGAGGCGGCTTTTCTCCGACCGCGAGCGCGGCGATGTGGCGATGTGCGCCGTAATCTTCTCGGCGCAGGCCAATGCCTGTCGCTCACTCGTCGACCAGCCTCGCATACTGCTCACAGCGCAGTCATACCGCCGTCCACGAACAGCAGGGCGCCGGTGACGTAGGAAGCATCGTCGGAGGCCAGAAACAGGATCGCGGCGGCGACCTCCTCGGCCCTGCCCGGGCGCTTCAGCATGGTGCCTTCTGCGGCCCTGGCGTTGTACTGCTCGACTGTCTCGCCGGTCGCTGCGATGCGGCGTTGATGGAACGGCGTGAAGATCGGGCCAGGACCGACGGCGTTCACGCGAATGCCGTCCGGCGAGTGGTCGGCGGCGAGCGCCCGCGTCAAGCCCGCGACCGCGGCCTTGGTGGTGTCGTACTGCAGGTTGCCGCCGCCTGCGACGACAGAACGTACGGAGGCGACGTTAACGATGGCGCCGCCCTTGTTGCGGCGCATCAGCGGAACCGCCGCCTTGGCACAGAAGACGTAGCTCATCAGGTTGACGTCGAGGATCTCTTTCCAGCTTGCCGCGCTCGCCTCGTCGACCTTCTCGTATTTGCGGATGCCGGCATTGTTGATGAGGATGTCGAGGCGCCCGAACTTCTGCGCGGCGCCATTGACGAAGGCGAGGCATGCGGCCTCGGTACCTACGTCAGCGTGCGTGAAGGCGACCTTGGCGCCGCCGGTCTCGAGCTCGGCCGCCACGCGCTGGCCGCGCTCGCCGTCCCGATCGCAGAATGCCACGCTCGCGCCCTCCGCGAGGAAACGCCTGACCGTCGCCTCGCCGATCCCCGATGCCCCGCCCGTCACCGCTGCAACCTTGTCGTCAAGCCTTCCCATGTTTGCCGCCTTTCATTGCATTGCGAAACGCGCGTCTACGATACGTCGTATTATCCGGCGGGCACCGCCTTGTTGGCCCGGCCTGGGTGTCCGACCTTAACAGGCTGCGGAAGCTTTAGGCGTCCGCTTTCGGGACACCTTTCGATGGGCTGACTCGGTCCGACTTGGGTCGACTTAACTCGTCGAATCATAGGTAACCGAAGGCCCGCTTCCGGCGGATCGCGCCGCTTGACCGAATCTGGCGCCGTTGCCCTCAGCCGTCATCGGGTCTGTGATTGCTCAAGCCGGTCAAAGGGGCGATTCTTGCCTCGGAACCGGTGGGAATCTGGCGAATGTCGGTCTAGCCCAGGAAATGGAGAAGATGATGAGCAGGTTGTTTGGGCCGATGCGACAGGTCGGGATCGTCGTACGCGACATCGAGAAGGCGATGCGCCACTGGGTCGAGGTGTGCGGCGTCGGCCCATGGTTCTACGCGGAGCAGCTGCCATTGGATGAATTCCGTTACAAGGGCCGGCCCTACGATATCAAGGTGTCCATCGCGCTTGCCAACTCGGGCGACGTGCAGCTCGAGTTGATCCAGCAGCGCAACGACGTGCCGAGCCTCTACCGTGATTTCCTTGCTGCCGGCTACGAGGGGATGCAGCATTGGTCGAGCTGGCCGGTGAACTATCACGAGATCCGCGAGCGCGCGCTCAGATCCGGTTGGCAGATTGGCCAGGAGGGTGACACGCCGCGTGGCCCTTTCATTTATTTCCTCAATGAAGGGCACCCCGGCACGGTCATCGAGATGGCGGAGGCGACACCCGTTCGCATGCGCATCTTTGACCAGGTGCGCAAAGTCGCCCTGAACTGGGACGGGCGCGACCCCATCCGCATCAACTGGCCGCAGGGGTGAACCCCACGCAGCGGGCAAGTCGGTATCGCGCGCGGCTCGTTGGCATGATCGCGCCGAACAGCTGTTCGCTTAGCGATGGCTGGATAAGATCTGCTGGCCTATTGTTCTGGGCTGCAACACGTCACTTTGCCATCTCGGTATTTAAAGACCAGATTCTTCTATCTTTATCGGCGCCCGAAATATCCAAGTGTATGACCTTTTCCGATCGAGCGCCAACCAATCCAAATCGAGATAGGCTGCCTGACCAGGAAAGAACGACCCATGAAAATCATCAAAGTGTCCGCGATTCCAATGTCGGCGCCGGTTCCGGAGGAAAAGCGCCATCGCACCGACCTTGGAACCAAGGTCAAGAGTGACGCGACGCTGATCCGCGTCGAAACCGACAGCGGGCTGACCGGCATCGGCGCGGCTCTCGGCACGCCGCCAATCGTCGCAGCCATCATCGAGCACGAGCTCGCGGCAGAATGCGTCGATGAGGATCCCATGTTCTCTGAGCGCATCTACGAGAAGATGTATAACGGCTCGCGCAGCAGGCCGGCGCTTGAGCGTGGCATCACCCAGGCTGACGAAAGCCGGCGCCGTGGTGTCATCATGGAAGCAATTGCCGGCATCGACATCGCGGTATGGGACGTCAAGGCGCAAGCGCTCGGTATTCCGCTCTACCAGGCGCTTGGCGCGGCGCGCAGCTCGGTACGCGGCTATGCGAGTGGCGGCTGGGCGCCGGGTGACGAGGCCGAGGCGGAACTCGCGGGTTATGCGGCGAAGGGCTTCACCGCTGCCAAGATGCGCGTGGTCGGTCGCGACGGCTTCTCGATCTCCAACTGTGTGCGCCGCGTGAAGGCGGCCCGCCGCGGGCTTGGGCCCAGTGTCGAACTGATGATCGACGCGCACGGCTCGCTCGAAGTTGCGACCGCGATCAAGCTTGCCAAGGAGCTTGAGCCCTACGACATCGCCTGGTTCGAGGAGCCGGTCTCGCCGACGATCACGCCGGTCAGGCCGAAGTACGCCGATCGACGACGATCCCCATCGCCTCGGGGGAGCGCGAGTTCACGCGGTTCGATTTCCAGGATCTACTCCAGCGCCGTGCACTCGATATCGCGCAGCCGGACGTCGCCCGCGCAGGCGGCATGACCGAGATCCGGCGGATTGCAGCACTGACCTCGGCGTATGGTGTGCGCCTGGCCCCACATGCCTGGGGCAGCGGGGTTCTGTTCGCCGCAAGCATTCACGTCGCGATGGCAGCTCCCAACTGCCACATTCTCGAGGTGAGCCAAGGCTACATGCCGATGATGTGGGAGCTCTTCAGCGAGCCGTTCGACATCCGTCCGGACGGCATGGTGCATGCGCCCGACGGGCCGGGCCTCGGTTTCACCCTCCGCGCGGATGCGCTGGAGCGGTTCAGGTACGTTGACGGCCCTGAGTATAAGTTCTAGCGGGAATCTGTTAACGATCCGCCGCGCTGTCGCATGTCCGTGTGGCCGGTAGCGAGCAGCACCCACACCCCCGACGGACCCGGGATTATCGCCTCAGCGCGCGGCGATGCGGTCCAAACTCTGGGAACGCGTTCGACCGCCTGGAGTTTTTCCGGGAAGCAGTGAACAAATTCCTGACTACGTCCGTCAGATCCTATCGCTGTCCCGGGAGCCGTATCCTTTCCCGGACATTTGGGACCCGCTTGCCCGCGTGTTCGATGCTTGGGGTTTCGATCGCTGCTTGTGGGGCACGGACTGGACGCGCGTGTTCGCCGTCGTCAATTACGAGCAGGCCGTCGAGCCCTTCCTGAAGACTGACCGCCTGAGCGACACTGAACGGGCCACGCTGATGGGCGCCGCCTACCCAAGGCTTATGGCTGGTCGCCAAAGAAAGCTTAGTGCCAGACCCATTTGTGGTGGGAGTGTCGGGCAACGTGCGATGGTTCCTTGCAGGGTGACGCAGGAACCGAGACGAAGGGAGGCGCCGATACCGGCTTATTCGTGAGCCACGATGGCGGAGCGCGGTGGGAATGCCTCAGCGCCAATGGGGCTGTGCCAACGATCTGGTCGCTGACCATCGACCCGGTCGATCCCGATATTCTCTTTACCGGCACGCGCCCCGCTGCGGTCTATCGCTCGCGCGATGGCGGACGGCACTGGGAGAAACTGGCCGTAGACCTCGCCCGGGAGTGCTCGATTGGCACACCCTTTGTGACCAGCGTCATCGTCGACCCCGACGATCATCGCAGGGTCTGGGCCGGGGTGGAAATTGACGGCGTCTTCCGCAGCCGGGACGGCGGGGACACCTGGACACACCTTGATGGGGGTTTGTACGATCCGGACATTCACGCCGTGACGATCGCGGCGACGCAGCCCAAGCGCATCTATGCCAGCACCGCACGCGAAATGTTTGTCAGTGATGATCTGGGCGACACCTGGCAGCCCTTGGGCATCAAGGGGAAATGGCCGCTGCCCTATGCCCGCGGCATGGTGGTCAAGGCCGATGACCCCGGCGTGCTCTTCGCCGGGTGTGGGGAGACCACGACGGGTGAAAAGGGGCACGTGCTCCGCACCACAAACTTCGGGGAGACTTGGGAGATCCTACCGCTCCCCACCCAGAGCAATGCGACTGTGTGGGGCCTTGCCACGCATCCCGCTGACGCCAACCGCATTGTGGCGTTCAGCCTGTTCGGCGAGGTGTATGTCACCGAGGACGTCGGCGAATCCTGGGGCAAGATCGCGCGTGAATTCGGCGAGATCAGGGCCGCAGTCTGGGTGCCAAACTAGCGCCGCATCCTCACGAGTGCGACGTGCCCCCAACCGTCATGGCCGGGCTTGGCGGCTGCGAAGTCTAGGTTTTGTGCGGATCCCCGGCAACCCAACCGGCTATGGCTCCCCCATTGTCCCGGGATGGTCGCCCGAATCCCGGACCTTAAGCCCGAATACCCTTCTACCCGGCGGCGGGCGTGACCATCTAGGCAGCGCAAGATCGCATTGAGCGCACGATGAGCCGTCAGGTAGCGGAATTCGCTTACGACCTCCATTCGGGACTCGCCGCGCTTCAGGTCTCCGAGTTCGACGATTTGCATGTGATTGGTATGGCCGCGACGCTCGCCATACACATCAAAGGCCTGGGCCAGATCGATTATGAAATCCTGAGAAAGGTCTCAGACCATTTCATGTCGATCCCCTCGATCGCGCTAGAAAAGATCCTCCGCGTCCTGGAGCAGGTTGGATTCGTCCGCCTCGTCGAGCGAGGGCCGAGGATCCAGCAGGTTATCCCTAACATCCCGGTCTTCGACGACGTGTATGAGCAGATCGGCAGCTACGCGAATTCGGAATGCCAACTGAACAGCCACGAGCAGGCAACTCTCGCCATCCTGGCGGAACTGCAAGACGCGCCGCGCAATCGTGACGCCCTCTACAACACGTTGGGCATTGAGAAGCCGCTGTTCGAGCGCTGCTTGGTCATCGGGCAAAAGAGCGGGATCTTCTCCGAGCATCTGGCGCGCGGCCGGACGATGCTCATCAGTCCCTACTATTTCTCCGACAACCTCGACGGGCTGGCAGACGCCGCGGCCTCGGTTGGGGCGAGCGCCATCCAGTCCACGCTCGGGAAGATCAAGAACAACCAGGGATGGCCGCTCTCGCTGATCGCCACCCATAACGAAATCGGCGGCGTGAAGCTCAGCCCGACCGAGGCAGCGCTGGTCACCAAGCTCGCCGAAGAAGGGGTGATCAAGCCGCCGACGATCAAATTTGGCACGAGGAAGCATTCCTTCGTCTTCACTCCCAGACCGGGCAAGACCCGGCTGAATGCCGCGAACCGAGAGATCTACGAGCGGGCGATGGCCCTGATTTCGGCGATCAGGAAGGGGCAACTGCTGCCCGACCGCTTCAAGATCCGTCTGCCCGTCCAAATCCTCGAAGTCTTGCGGGACCAGGGCTACATTGGCTCGAACTCCGACGCGCGCGACCAGTATCAGAATCTCGTCGTGCTCCGAGTTCGCGTACCTCAAGGAGACAGTGCCCGGCCGCTGGCAACTGCATCTCAACCCGACCCCCGAAAACCGGGCGGCGCTTGATCTCGCGATCAATCTGCTGCGGACGGGCGCACTGGCCGGCATGGAGGTCAACCAGGAGGCGCGGATCGCTCTGACGAAGGACGAGGAATATATCCAGTCGCTCATCTCGGCGAGCGAGTTAAAAAAGCGGCAGAAACAGATCAAGGACGAACAAGCAGCGCACGAATTCGAGCAACTTCTGCTGAAGTTCGACTGATGGGCAAATACGACAAGGACCGGTATTACAAGGAACTGGCCATCAGGTATTGCCTCGCGAGGGGCGCTGTCCCGTTCCTTGAGGTTGTCGTGCCGAACGTCGCCGACCTGAGCAACTCAGTCGAGGTCCTGACCGACATCGATGTCCTGGGCGTAGCGACCGTTGGTGACGGCGGCCTTCGCCGAACCATCTTCGACTGCAAAACCACGTTCAAGATGAGTTCGGTCAACCGAGCGTTCTGGGCCGGGGGGCTGAAGGATTATACCGACTGCGACGACGCCTTCGTGATCCTTAAGACGAAGGCGGTCCACAACCATCGGATATCCGCGCTGTCGATCGGTGTGGATCTCCACACTGAGGAATCGTTCAAGGACCTGGGTAAGACGATCGACCCAGCGTTCCCGACCGATAGCTGCTATCAAGCTTCGGTGGATCGCTGGAACGCAGTCTACGATTGCTACGCTGCTAATAAGTGGTCCGACCCGTTGTTCAATCTGGCTCGGAATTCGGTCCCGCTGACAAAATCTCCCTGGAGCGTGTTTCGTCGGATCATCGCGGCTTTGCAGGAAGCCCGAGGACAGTTCGATCCGGGGAAGGCACAACATGTCGCCATCTTCCTCGATGTCCTGGCGTCTGCCTTTGTGTTATGGGCAGTCCTCGGCCGAGACATCCGCCGCTTTTACGAACCAACGATTGAGAAGCCGGCGTTCGAACAAATATTGCGGTATTACCTTTGGGGAGGGAAGGAACTATATCAAATCCGACAGCAGATGCGGGAAAGATTGAAGAACGGGGATGTGAGCACTGGCGAACTCCCGGCGTGGGATTTGCTGCTGTCCTTTACCGGCCTGATTGTTGGTGCGCCTCAGAGCTTATTGGAATGCGCCCATGTCTGCCGCGAGATATCGATTAGGACAGCAACCGGCCCCAACGATGCCCACGACAAGATCATCGCCGAACGGCTCAAATCTGGCTCTCGGCTTCGGCAATTTTCCGCCGCACTAGGTGATTATCTAGTCGCCGGAGGTCATCTCCCGAGAGATCTGCGCAAGAAGGTTCAAGGGCTGTTGTTCGCACCTGGATGAAGTGGGCCGAACTCCACGGCCGTCCCGGAGAATGTCCACACTCGGCCCGCAGTGGAGGGTCGAGGTATCTGGCTGCGCCGATTTCGCCGGGTCAGGGGTATTTAGGGCTTCTCGCCATGGCGAGGCAGGTTTCCGACGTGGGTACCCTTGCGGACAGGGTGACAAATTTATCCGCCCAAAATTTCTCTAGTTTATCGCTTGATCAGAACTCAGTCCGATACACGCAAGCTCTAGTTTTTAGTCTTCAAGCAGGAACGGTCAGCCTCGCCACGTCAAAACTGTACACGCGGGCGGTGTTGCCGCCGGCGATCTTAGCCTGTTCGTCGTCCGGCACGCCCTCCAGGATCTCCGCCAGGATTTTCTGCGATTGCGGAAACGTCAACTCGCTGTGCGGATAGTCCGAGCCCCACATCATGTTGTCGACGCCGATGACGTCTCGCAGGCGAATGCCGATGGCGTCCTCCTGGAAGCTTAAGACGACGTTGCGGCGGAAGAAGTCGCTCGGCACCATGCCGTGCTTGAACCGGTAAATCGCCTCGCCGTGGCGCTCGCGGTAGGTGTAGTCCATCGTGGAGAGCAGGTGCGGCGCCCAGGCCAGCTCGAACTCGACGATGGCCAGCCTCAGGCGGGGATGACGCTCGAAGACGCCGGAGAAGATTAGGGAACGTCTGAATAACCGGTGATCGGGCGGGTGGGAAGCATACGATGGCCGCGATCAGCGGCAGGACTGGGTGGAGGGGTGGCTGTGCGGTCGCACTGCGGCGTCCAGCAAGGGGTGGCTCGGGCGGTGCAAGCGCACGACGCCGGCGCCGGTGCACTACGCCTCTGCCACCCGCAAGAGCTGGCGGCGGACGGTGTAGAGATTGGCCAGGGCCGCGGTCACCAGCAGACGATGCAGGTTCTTGTTGAGCCCGCGGTAGCGCACTTTAGCAAAGCCGAACACCCGCTTGATGACCCCGATGGGATGCTCCACTTTGGCCCGCACCTTCGATTTGGTGCGGTTCTTCGCCCGCTCGACCTCGTCTACCACGCCGCGATGGCGATAGCGGCGGTTGACAAAGTCGCGCGCCCGCGGCGCGCATTGGCGGATCACCGCCCGCTGGCCGCGATAGGCCTGGTCGCCCCACACCCGGGTCTCTCGGCCGTGCAGCAGTTCGGGCAGCACCCTGCTGTCGGCGACATTGGCGGGGGTCGCGGCCACCGCGTGGATCAGCTTCGATCGGCTGTCGACGCCAAAATGCGCCTTCATGCCGAAGTACCACTGGTTGCCCTTCCTGGTCTGGCGCATCTCGGGATCGCGCGCCTTATCGGCGTTCTTGGTCGAGGAGGGGGCATTGATGATGGTCGCATCGACGATCGTGCCGGTGGAAACCTTCAACCCGTTCTCGGCCAGATGCCGCTGCACTTCCTCGAACAGCCGCCGGCCCAGATCATGCGCCTCCAACAGGTGGCGGAAGCGGCACATCGTCGTCTCGTCCGGCACCGGTTCGCGGCCGAGGTCGATGCCGACAAACCGCCGCATCGCCGGCAAATCGTACAGCGCCTCCTCGACCCCCGGGTCCGACAGGTTGAACCATTGCTGCAGCAAGTAGATGCGCAGCATCCGCTCGACCCCGATCGGCGGCCGGCCATTGCCGGGCTTCGGGTAGAACGGCGCGATCAGTCGGTACAGCGCCGGCCACGGCACCACCCGCTCCATCTCGTCGAGAAACGCTGCCCGCCGCGTCGTCTTGGCGTAGCGTTCGAACCCCGCCGTCGCCAGCGTTGCCTGTCTCATCCCCCAACCCTTGTGCGCGATCTTCCCCGCGCACCACTATATCATGATCCCAAGCCTACGGCTTTTGCAGAGGTTCCTTAGATCGCACAGCGACAGCGCCGGATAGAACGCCTTTGTCGCGCGGCTGCTGGCGTCGCGCAGCGTTCCGGGACCGGCCCCGCGGATCTTGCCCTGCCGTCGCGTCGCCGTGTGCAGGCTCAGCGGCAGGTCGAGCGCCGCAGCGACGGCCCAGAACGGCTCATACTCGGGTTGGTCGTAGCGGCGGTCCTCGGCTGGATATTCGGTGATCATCGCACCGGCGAGACCGAGCCGCGCGGCGCGCTCCAGCTCCTTGATCCCGTCCTGGACGTCGTCCAGGTTGATCATCGCGATGCCCTTCAATCGGGCGGGATCGGTGCGGCAGAACTCGGCGAGCCAGTCATTGTACGCACGAAAGATGGCGGACATCAGCGGCGTGTCCGCCACCTTGAAGTAAAACAGCCCTTGGCTCGGATAGAGGACTTCACCGGCCACCCCGTCGATCTCCATGTCCTTAAGGTGCTGCTCGGGGTCGTAGCCGCCGCGCAGCACGTCTTCGAAGCGCCCCTGGGGGGAGATCGTCTCGGGGCCTCGAACCGCGCGCCGGCGTTCGAGATCAGACCGATCCCGGAGAGGATCTGATCCGCCTCGACCACGACGTAGTCGCCGCCATTGATCCGCTCGATCCGCGGCGCCCGATCGCGGAACGCCCTATCGATGCGGGTTTGCCACAGATCGGGCGGTTCGAACACGTGAGAGTCAGACGAGAGAACTAAGGGCAGCATCGGCATCTCCTTTCTCACCCGATCGCGGGCAACACCTTTGGCAACCGGCCCATCGCCGTCAAGGTCAGCACGGTTGGCGGTCCGTACTCGGCCGCCGCCAAGGTCGGTTTAGGCCTTACCGGGGCCGAGCCGGTTGTCATGCGAACAGCCGGAATCGGCGCCGAGCTGCCGATAACCTGTGAATGACGATTGGGACAAATTTGCCCCACTCCGGCCGTTGCCTGATGCGGGCCTGGCCAGCTACCGGGTTGCCTTGAGCGATCGGAAGCTGCGAACCTGCACCCGGCGACAAGTACAAGAAATTACGCTAAGGAAACACTGAAATAAGTCAGGTTTCGGGTGGTCGGATCGGGTAGAATCGGCGGGTCCGGGGGGACCGAGGGGCGGGGCAATGCGGCGGCAGGGGACTTTTTCGCAGGCGGAATATGCCGCGAAGAAAAAGCAGACGCGACGGGACAAGTTTCTGGCCGAGATGGAGCAGGTGGTGCCGTGGGCGCGGCTGGTGGATCGCCTGCGGCCGCTTTATCCGAAGGGTGAGCGCGGCCGGCCGCCAATCGGGCTGGAGCGGATGCTGCGGATCTACTTTTTGCAGCAATGGTATGGGCTGGCGGATGAGGCGCTGGAGGATGCGCTGTACGACAGTCAGGCGCTGCGCGGCTTTGCCGGGGTTGAGCTGAGCCGCGACCCGGTGCCGGACGCGACGACGGTGCTGCACTTCCGCCATTGGCTGGAGCGGCACGACCTGACCCGGGTGCTGTTCGACGAGGTCGGCAGGATGCTGGAGGAGCGCAGCCTGTTGATGCGCCAGGGGACAATCGTTGACGCCACGATCATCGCCGCTCCGTCCTCGACCAAGAACAAGCCGAAGAGCCGTGATCCTGAGATGCACCAGACCAAGAAAGGCAATCAGTGGCACTTCGGGATGAAGGCGCATATCGGGGTGGATGTCGCCTCGGGGGTGGTGCACACGCTCATCGGCACCGCCGCCAACGAAGCCGACATCAATCAGACAGCGGTGCTGCTGCACGGTCGGGAGGAGTCGGTGTTCGCCGATGCCGGCTATGCCGGGGCGGGCAAGCGGCCGGAACTTGCCGACCGCGATGTGTCCTGGAACATCGCAATCAAGCGCAGCATCATCAAAGCCTTGCCCAAAACCTTGCGGGATTTGGCGGAGCCGGTCGAGCGGGCGCTGGCGCAGCTGCGGGCCTGGGTCGAGCATCCCTTCCACATCGTCAAGAACCTGTTCCGCCATAAGAAGCTGCGCTATCGCGGCCTGGCCAAGAACACCGCGCAGCTGCGCACCCTGTTTGCCCTGGCCAACCTGGTGATCGTCAAGAAAGCCCTGTTCGCGCAAACGCCAGCGTGATCACACCCGGACTCTGCCCCGATCCGGCAAAACAACACAGAAAAACGCCAGCACAACCCCGATTTCTGCTACCTCCGACCCTTCCAAGCGGCGCGCCGCGGCCCGAAACAACTCCTCGACCGCCAGACCGCCGGTTACCCAGGATTGCTCAGTGTTTCCCTAGCACGGATGGCGGAGGATCTAACCTTCAAGGACGAAGCGGCGGCAGAGTATGACCGCGTCTTCGCGCACGTCACGGCGTACTTCATGCCCTTCCTGTTACGCGCAGCCCACCTTGCACCGGGTCTACGCGTCCTCGACATAGCCACGGGCACGGGGCTCTCCGCCGAGGCGGCCCTCGCTGCTGTCGGGCCGACCGGCCACGTCACGGCCGCCGACCTCTCGGCCGCCATGGCCGAGAAGGCGCGCGAACGTCTCGGCAAAGCACCGAACCTCTTGGTCTCGGTCGAGGATGGGCAAGCTCTCTCGTTCGCAGATGGGAGTTGTGACGCGGTACTGTGCAATCTCGGGCTGATGTTCTTCCCCGACCCAGTGCGGGGCCTGTCGGAGTTTCGTCGCGTGCTTCGTCCCGGCGGGCGCGCAGCCGTCTCGGTCAATACAGTTGTGGAGCGCTCCTATAATCACCAGATCAACGAAATCATCGCACGGTACCGGCCAAGTTTGGCGGAAGCCGTCACTCGTACTTTCGCGCTCGGCGAAGCGTCGCGTCTCCGGTCTCTGTTCGATGAGGCCGGCTTGGCGAACTTCGAGACCGATACTGTGAGGCACACCTTCGTCCTGCCTGCATTGGGGTCGACTTCAGCGGTTCAGTCGCGGTCCCACGAACGGCGGGTATCTGCGATGCTGCCGATAGTTGTGGAGCCTACGAGGAGGGTGTTTCTCCCGTTCGTGTCAGGAGGGCAGGCGGTGTCAGAACGTCAAAGCCAATCAGATTTCGATGCCCCAGGAGATGGTGGTCATTGGTAACGAGTGGAACTTTGGCTGTTGCAGCGAGCGCCGCGAATTTTCGATCGTCCGGATCTTCGATGAAGGCAAAGTCGTGGGGGATCGACACGGCGGGTAAACTCTCCCTCTGGGCGAAAGAGATCAGCGAACTCATCCCAACGGAGGGGCGGAATTCGGCGCAAAACAAACTCGGCCTCACGCCGGGTCGGATCGTTCCAAACCAATTGAAAACGTCTTTCCCGGATAGCCGCGAGGATACGCGCCGATGCGCTTTTCGGGTTGAAGCCCGCAGCTACGAAGACATTCGTGTCTATGACGACCCCTTCCATTCAGACTTGCGGCAGAGGTGGAGCCGTGGGCTGCACTAAGCCCGCTGCAGCAATGCGCGCACGTACGGGACCGGGTCGGGATCGCCTTTCAAGCTGTCCGCATCCTGTTTGGTCTTCAATTCAATCTGCAACCGGATACCGTTCGGATCGCGGAAGTAGAAGGTCTTGCCATACCCCCTTTCGATAATCTCGGTCACGGCGACCCCATGGTCCTTGAGTCGTTGGTAGGCGGCGTCAAATTCCTCAAGCGTGTCCACCGGTAGAGCCAGGTGATTCACATGTTGGCGTTCGTTCGCCGTCGGGAGCTCGGCACCATCGAACACCGCGAAGGCATTTCCGCCACCGATCTCGACGTTATAATGCCGGCGCCCATCTGGGGTACGCGTGGTGCGGACCAACCGCATGCCCAGTATACCGCAGTAAAACTGCAGCGTGGCTTCCATATCATTCGTGTTGATGCCGACGTGATCGATATACATGGCCGTTTCTCCTTCGCAGGTTTAGTCTAAGCCAAAGCCGTAGAGGTGGGCAACCGATCGGCAGCGCGGGACCGACCTCCTTCGAGGGGGAGGGCTGCCGCTTGGAAAGTGGTTGCGGAACGAAGCCAACGTCGCGACGCGGTATCCTCACGTCTGGCGGTAGAAGCGGTTGGCATTGTCCCAGAAGAGTTTCTGCTGCGTGTGCGGCGTGAGGCTCTGCCAGGCGAGGATGTTCTCGATCGAATTTGGGAACTGGCATTCCGAATGCGGGTAGTCAGAGGCGTACATCAGCACGTCCTCACCGAGGAAGCCGCTCACCATCCGATACATTTCCTCCCCTTCCTGCCGCTCGATGCTGCAGAAATAGCGCCCGCTCTTCATATATTCACTTGGCTTCATCTTCAATTCGGCGGTCGAGCCGACATAGCCGTACTGCTCGTCCATGCGCTTGCCCCAAAACGGTAGCCAGCCGAAGCCGCATTCGAGCGTGCCGAAGCGCAGTGAGGGATGACGGTCCAAAATGCCGCCGCCGATGAACGCCGCGACAAACCGCATTGCGCCCCACGGGTGCGACGCCAGCCGTCCCAGGAAGATGTTGTCCCACATGTCGTCGTGACCCGGGTAATAGGGCGGGTTCCAGGTCGAGCTGTGGTGCACGATCGGCAGGCCGTATTCGGCGGCGGTGCGCCAGATCGGGTCGAGGCTCGGGTGATCGACCGGGATTTTGTCGACCTGCGGCTTGACCGCGACGGCCCACTTCGATTTCCCCCATTTCCTGATTTCCTCGACCGCGCTGTCGACATCGCGCGTCGAGGCGACGATCGGTCCCTTCAGCCGGTCCGGATACTGCCCGCAGAAATGCGCCATGTGGCGATGGAAGGCGCGGATCATGCCGGTTTCGAGCGAGACGTCGTCGACGCCGATCAGGCTCGACCAGCCGCCGGGCACGAGGAAATGCACGTCAGTCCCCTCGTCGTCCATGTCGGCGACGCGGTTGGCGGCGTTATCGTCCTGCACGCCGGGACGGGGCACCTTCGCGCCCATCCACACCGTGTCGCGGCCGCTGTGGTCGGGCCGCGGCGCCGCCTCGCCGAGCACCCGGCGATAGAATTGCGGCCGGATGCGATAGCCGTGCAAGGCGCCTTGATATTCGGCCGATTGCCGCATCGGCGTGCGGTAGGGTTCCAGTTCCTTGAGGCGCGGGCGGAAGTCGGGATCGACATAGCGCTCGATGACTTCCGCCGCCGGCAATACATGCGTATCGGTGTCGAATACCTTGAAGCCGTTTTTCATTCTCCGTCTCCTTTGCGCTTTTCAGCTCGGTAGTCCTCAAGCAGGTTATCCGGCGATTATAGCGCAGAACCCGAAGCGCATGCCTCTCTCCCGCAGCGTGCCCCAAGAGAAGCGATTGACGCCGAGCGTTCCTCCCGGGTCGAGGACCAAACCCGAGTGACCGACGCGAGGCAGCAGATTCCGATGCGGCATCGATCCGAATGCGCTGGATCTTTGAAAGCTATGGCCGCTTAAGGCGCAAACTGCGCGTTCAGGGCGGCCGGGCCGAACTCCCGGGTCGGGTGGAGGGTGTGTGAAAACGCCCTAACGTGATAGTTTAGTGTCCTGCTATTGGGGGATGGCGGGATGAAACGTTTCGTGGAAGGCGAGGACCGGCTTCAGGCAGCGTTGCTGCCTCACTGCCTGGATGACTACGTGACTGAGAACAACCCGGTCCGGGTGATTGAAGCGTTTATCAACGAACTGGATCTGGCGACACTGGGCTTCGACGGTGTCGTTCCCGAGACCACCGGGCGGCCGGCTTACCATCCGGCGACGCTGCTGAAGATCTATCTCTACGGCTATCTCAACCGCATCGCGTCGAGCCGGCGCCTGGAGCGAGAGACCCAGCGTAACATCGAACTGATGTGGCTGACCGGGCGCCTCATGCCGGATTTCAAGACCATCGCCGATTTTCGCAAGGACAACGGACCAGCGATCAGGGCGACCTGCCGCCAGTTCGTCATGCTTTGCCGACGGCTGGACTTGTTCTCCGAGACCGTGATCGCGATCGATGGTAGCCGGTTCAAGGCCGTGAACACTCGGGACAAGAACTACACGCATGGTGCGATCCAGCGTCGTATGGAGCAGGTCGAAGCCAGTATCGCACGCTACTTATCGGCCCTGGACACCGCCGATCGGCAAGAGGGCGAGGTCGCCGAAGCCAAATCGATGCGGCTAAAGGACAAGCTCGCCCGCCTTAAGCAACAGATGCAGCACCTGCAAGAGATGGAGATCGCCGTTCAGGCCGCGCCGGATCGGCAGATCTCGCTGACCGATCCAGATGCTCGCGCAATGGCGACCAGCGGCAAAGGCACCGGCATTGTCGGCTACAATGTGCAGACCGCCGTCGACGTCGAGCACCACCTGATCGTGGCGCACGAGGTGACCAATCTCGGCCATGACCGAACCCAACTCGTACCGATGGCGCTCAAGGCACAGGAGGCGACCGGAAACGAGGAGATCACGGTGCTGGCCGATCGGGGCTATTTCAACGGCGACCAGGTATTGGCCCGCGAGAACACCGGCGTGCTGCCCTTTATACCAAAGACATTGACATCAAGCAGCGCCAAGCGCGGCCTCTTCACCAGGCAGGATTTCGTCTACGATGCCGAGAACGACCATTACACCTGCCCGGCCGGCGAACACCTGACCAGAGGGCTTGTCCGATCGGACCGCCGCGGCGACATCGACCAGTACCGCCATCTGACCGCTTGCTTCACCTGTCCTCTGAAGCCCAAATGTACGCCGGACAAGCTAAAGCGGATCAAGCGCTGGAAACACGAACATGTCCTCGACGCGATGCAAACCCGGCTCGATCGGATGCCAGAGGCCATGGGCGTGCGCCGGCAGACCGTCGAGCACCCGTTCGGCACCATCAAGGCCTGGATGGGCTCGACCCACTTCTTGACCCGCACCCTTGAAGCGGGTCAGCACCGAAATGAGCCTCCACGTCCTGGCCTACAACATCAAGCGGGTAATCGCGATCATTGGCGTCGGACCGCTGCTGCAGGCGATCCGGGCCTGAGTGCCTGGATCGGCTCGCAGACCCCCGCCACAATCTGACTGCGGAGGCCGGCCCACCGTCCTCTGCAAATGCGTTTTTCCACGGCCTCGGTGGATACCTGCCCTTGGCACCCGGGGTTTCCACCGTCCGCTATCCGATCCCTCAACGGACCTTCAAGTACGTTGCCACGGCTCAGAGCGTGACGGACGAGACGTGCCAAAAACGGACATAGCTGGACCTGGTTACTTTGCATGGCCGCGTCGCATCGATGGCGAATCCGTGGATTCACTACTCTGTCGAAGAGGACCGCTTGAAGAACATTAGTGATACTGAGGCATATAATGTGTACGACTTTGTGTTCAGCAAGGCCGTACGATCCCTTTCGAACGTCATCGGCGTGAAGAAGATCACGCAACCTTTTTGGGATCGATGGCGCGCATTCAATATTGGCGATGAAACGATTTTTCGATTTCCGGACGGCATCGGAACCATCGACAACTAGCCGTTTGCCGCAAGCAAGATCGTCGACGACGGGATCGCCACTTTCGAGCGCAGCCGCGCTATGCTTTCGCCGAACGACGTCATCTTTACCTAGCGCGGTTTGTCCTATCTCTACCACATGGCCCAATGGGGGTCGCTGCCGATCGCCCCGGAGAAGCTGCGCCGTTACCCGGCGTGTCGCGACCTCTATGTCGAAGCCGAGACGCTCGCCCAGGGCGATCGCTACCGGCACCTCGATATTCCGTGGAAGTTGGGCACGATCTCCGGCAACCCTGCACTGCCGGCTGGCGGCGACCGCCCCGCGCCAGTCGTGATCACTATTCACGGCATTGACGGCTGCAAAGAGGAACATCCGGCACCGAGCTTCGCCTGCAAGAGGCCGGGCTTGCCGTCCTCGGCATCGATGGGCCTGGTGAGGGCGAAGCCCTCCTTTCCAACCAAATCATCTGGTCCGATGATTTTTTTCATGATCGTCAGGCGGGCAGTCGACGTTCTCCAAGTTCGTGCTGGCGTCGACACGGAACGCACCGGCCTTTTCGGGATCAGCATCGGCGGTATGTGGGGTTGCAGGCGGTGGCCGACCAGCGCGTGAAAGCACTCTACGATCTCGGCGGACCGATCAATACGAAGGCCGTCCCGCACCTGCCCTTTATACTCAAGACCAAAATGTGCCAGGTGATCGGCGCGCGCGACACGCATGCCATCGCAGAAGTGCTGGGCAAGAATTCGACCGAGAGCGATGACATACTTTCCAAGGTCACGTGCCCCGTCCGCATGGCGCACGGGGCGCGCGACCGCGTCGTCAGCATCGCCGACAAGGAATGGCTGCGCGATCAATTAGTTCATCTCGGCAATGTGCCGCATGTGAGCTTGGCTATTTACGCGGATGGGGACCACTGCTGCACGGGGCATGCCGATAAGATAAGGGCAAACCTCGTTGCGTTTTTCCGCGAGCACCTTCAGGGAAGGGAACACTAGGTCTAAGTACTCGTCGCCCCGGCACGGCCACGGCGAATGAAGAAGCCGAGCAGGAATCCGGCGACCGCTCCCGCCGCGACGCCTCCCGCCGTAAAGGTCAGGGTTTTTCGCTCGATCGCGTTGATAATCGGGTTGTCCAGAAAATTCGTGCCGTCATGCAACGTAAGGACGGTCCACTGCCCGCCCTCTTTCAGGGCAGTCGCCGTCCATCTGGTCGGGATGTCGAAGCCGCGGCCGTCGGCGAGCTCGTAACGCTCCTTGGCACTGCCGCGAGCGACCGCGAATGTGCCGGTGTAGATCTGCGAAGGCTCGTCGGCCTCCGCCTCCATATGGATGCGCGTGATCCTCAGGATGTCGCGCGTGAAGAGCTGCTGGAAATAGGCATTCAGAGCTTCGAGATTTCTGAAGCTGTCCTGTTCGATCACGGTAGCGAGAAACGGCTTGTGCAGAAGAGTGTCCATGCTTGCGAGGTTGCGCGTGTTGATGGCGGTCAAAACGTCGGCCTTCAACTTCCGCAAGGCTTCCTGATCGGCTGTCCGGTCGGTGTCCTGTGCCGTCGCCGTGCTTATACCGAGCGCCATGAACAGCACGGCCGCAAGTGCGATGGCCTTCAAGATCCAACTCCTTTTATCGTGAAACTTCGGGCAATTGGACGCGTGCCGGCGCTTTAGCGTGCGCCACAGCGCGCACCGCGAACGCGACCGCAAGGCCCAAGGCTACGTCGAGCAGCTGATGGCGGTGGGTTAGCACGGTCGAAGCGCAGACCAGGACCAGCCACAGCCCGTAGCCGATTTGCAACCGCGGCGTCGCGACGTCGATCATGGCGAGCAGAATCGATGCGGTGTAAATCACGTGGAACGACGGCACCGCGTTGAAATGGCCGTCGATCGAATAGATAGCGTCGTACAGCGGCTGCCATATTCCGGCATCGCTGCGATCGACAAAGCCGATCTCGCTTGGCAGGCACAGGAAGACGAGACCGCCGCCGAGGCTCGCGACCACGAGCCGCCGTACGAGCTGGCCGAGCTCGCGGGCGTTGAGCTGGAGCGGCGGCATGACGAACAGCACAAACATCGACAGATAGGGGATGATCATGAACGGCCAGAACGGGATCGCCAGTTCGAAGCCGGCATAGGGATGCAAACGTTGCTCCCGCATGCCGGCGATCGCCGAGCCGCCGAGGTAGATCGGAAAGAATACCAACGACACGATCAGCGCGCCGGTGATCCCGGCAGACAATCGTTCCCGCGTCGGCCAGGCGAGGGGGCGGCCGGTCATCGTGCGGCTCCGACGGATCGCTGCAGCACGAGCCGAGACGGGGTCTCAGGGTCGCTCTGCGCGGGCGCCGCCTGCGCCCCGCCCCATAACGACACATAAATCGACCAGAACGAAGGACTGGGGTCTCCGGTCCGCACGAAACGCGGCAGCTGGATCCACGGGATGGTGGGCCGGCGGTGGTGCACAAGGTGGAAGTTGTAATTTAGGAAGATCGCCTGGGAGATCCGCCAGAAACGCAGAATTCCATGCGCCTTCGCGAACGTCGCGCGGGCTCCAGGCGTGATCGGTGTATTGCAGAGAGCTCCAATTGAGACCGAACGCCCAGTAACAGGCGAGCCAGCCGATCCAGTGGAGGTCGAGTGCGCGCCACAGCGAGACCTGGAAGACGAGCGTGGACAGCGCCTCGGGCCACACTCGTGCGATCGGCTCGGCCGATATGTCGCGCACGAATTCCTGGAAGCCCCACCATTTGGCCGGACCGTTCTGAAAGACGCGGCTGCGGAACGCGGACGGGCACAGGACATAGACGATGCCGGAGACCGGTATGATGGCCCAGTAAAATCCGGTAAGCAGGCAGTAGATCCAGTAGGTTTTCAGCCAGCGCGACTGCTGCGGCAGATAATAGTCGTAGAGCTCGAGATCGGAACGGTTGCGGCGGTGGTGTCCAAAATGACTGATACGTTGGATCGTGAAGGCGGTCGGGAAGAACGCAGCGAATAGCACGCCGGCGCCGTCGTTGACTCGGCGGTTTTCGTGAAACGAACCATGCACGCATTCGTGCAGCAGTGAAAAGTTCGTGTTATTGGCGAACGAGAATACGAAGGCTGCACCGAAGGCAAGCGTCCAGTGCGGCGCGTGACTGGCAATCCAGAGGCAGGCAATCGCGACCGCGGCGCTGACCACCGCGATTACGAGGTTGAGCCTGGACAGGATCGCCAAAGGCTCGCCGGGGGCCGTGCGCTCGCCCCGGACCAGGTCAGTCATCGCCACCTCCGGCCGCGGTCTCGATGCTGCGCTTAGCGCGCCCGTCCCACCGCGTGAACGGCTTGACCATGCGCCCGGCGGGCAACATCTGGTTTGCCGCGAGCTCGGCGCCGGCGGCGAGCCCCGAGCGCGCTCCCATCATGGCGTTCGGACCGACGAGCGCCGGCGCGATGTCGATGCGGTATGTGCCGTCCGGCGCGATCATGGCAGCGTGCCCGACGAGGCCGGCCCCGACGCCGATGACGGCGCCGGCTGCCACGATCACGAGCGGGCGGTCGAACGCGAGCGACCCCGGTGACCAGTAAACAAGCGGACTCACCCGGCCGCCCCAGAGAAAGATCCACAATGCATAAAGACCCGGCACGAGCCGCAACATCTCTTCGAGCCAGGGCAGCCGATTGAATACGACCTGCCATTGATAGGTGAACCACCAGACCCTATAGGCGCGCGTCTGCTGCGTCAGCGCGCGGCCGTGAGGCGCCCCGAACACGAGCAGCGTCACACGGCACACGATCGGCGGCAGCAGGTAGAGCCAGACGAGCGACCACAGGATGACGGCCGCCGGCGAGGTCGCCTGCCACGTAACGAAGACGGCGCCGGCAAGAAGCTGCGCCAGCGGCAGATAATTGAGAGCGAGCGTATAGCCCGTGATCCGGGGGCGCTCGCTTGCACGCTCAGCGGCGGTCATATCCGACCATCGCATCGGGCAGGCCTGCGAGTTCACGAGTGCCGTCGAACACGCCGAAAGTGAGCGGCATGGCCTTGCGATTGAACAGGCTCGTCTGGTACTGCCGGTCGTTCCCAAGCGCCAGCACCGCCTCCACCATTGCCTCCTCGTGCCAGGCAAGCTCGGGCATCTGGCGGGTGAGCTCGCGAACGACCTTTACGCCAGAGCCGGCCCGTGTCGGCCGCGTGATCGGACCGAGCATCGCTCTGAACAGCCTGGCATTGAGCACGCGTTTTGTCCTGCCGGTTTGCTTGAGGCACAAATCGACAAGGATGCCGTCGATCTGAAGGTGCCGCATCTCGTCCTTCATGTGCTCGCGATGGACCGAGGCGAAACTCGGCTCGATCTCGCCGAGCGTTTCGGTCACCGGATTGCGGGTCATATCGCGAGCGAGCGCGGTCGAGGATTCCTCCATTGCCATCAGGTACCAGAGCGCGAAGGCGAGTTGGCCGGCCGCAAGGCCGGCCGCCGCGAACAGCGCGCGCGACGCCCACGACAGGTTGGAGAAGTGGCGGTCCCTGCCTTCGTAGAGGGCCGGGAAGCAGGCGTGGTTGAGCGCGGCGAAGTGACCATAATGCTTCTTCTCCTCCGCAATCATGGTGTCGATGCAGCGCACCAGCGTCGGGCTGTCGGTGACGTTCGGGTGGCGCGAGAGCGGCCACAGTAGGCGCTCCACCAGATCCGCCTCGAGCATCATGATGTATTCGTTGATGCGCACACCGAAGAGCTGGTTATAGCGCAGCCGATGCTCGCGATGGAGGTTGTTGTAGAGCGGCGTGTAGTAGAGCTGTGTGTATTGTTCGGGCACAAACGGCTTTCCGAGGTCGATGCGCCCGATGGGCGCAGATTTCATGCGTCGCGCGGGGTCGCTCGCCAGCTGCTCGATGGTTGCGGGCTCGAGCCAGCGCATTGTTACTCTCCGGCCCGCGGCGGCACGGGGCGACAGCCGTGATGCCCATGCCGCAAAAAGGATTGGATGACATAGCCGAGGGTCGGCAGCGTAGCGGTCAAGGTCACAAGCCCGCTTCCCGCCGCAAGCGCGCGCGCCGGGTTGGGGTCGGTCAGCAGATAACCCTCGGCAAACTTGAGGCCCGCTCCGTGGATCAGGCCGAAACCGCCGAAAAACCAATGCGCGTAGTCGCCGGCGATCGTCGGCGCGCCGCGTCCATTCGCCCATGGCTGATTGTAGACCTTCAGGATTCCGGCCCGGATCGCCGCCGCGTCGTAAAGCCAGTTGACGCCGCCGAGAATGCAGCCGGCCAGCATCCCCGTCCGGATAACGTCGACCGGGGTGGGGTGGGCGGCGGGCGTGCCGAGAACGGGCAGCACCAGCAACGCGGTCGCGCTGCCGAACACGAATCCGTGATGCGGCCTGAAGCGCCCGAGCCTAAGGCGCGTGTCGAACTCCCAGACACCCAGAATATTCGTACCGATCGCTGGCACGATATAGGCATGAGCGATCGGCACCAGCACCGCGATCGTAGCAAGTGCTGCGTTTCCGTCGTAATGACGCCACCACAGCCAAATGCCGAGCGGCGTGAGCACTGCCGGCGCGACGTATTGATAGGCTTCGAACGCGCGTCTCATGGGCGGCGTTTCTCCAGCCTTCCGCCCCTTTCGGGGAGGGTCGGAGCTATCCTTAACAATGGCCGAAATGGCCAAACAGCATTCCGTGCTTCTTGAAGACCTCGCGACGGAACACCGGGTTGAAGCGCCAGAAGGTCGACATGCGCCTCAAGGTACGCATGTTGGTCTTGAGATCCGAGAACCGCCACAGCAGGGATGGAATGCGGTTGAACGCCTTGCGCGCCTCGTAGCACACCGCAGTGAGCTCGTCCGGCGTGATGCGCGCCGGCACGAAAGCTGCATCGTTGAAGCGGTATCTCGGGTGCAGCCACCACTGACCGTCATAGAGATGGCGGCCTTCGCGGGCCAGTCGGTCGTAAAGCGGCGTGCTCGGGTAAGGCATCAGGATGTTGAAGGCCGCGAAGGTGAACCGATTGGCAAGCGCGAAGTCGAGCGTAGCACGCACCGAGTCGGCCGTGTCGTGGTCATAGCCGAGCGTGAACGCTGCCCAGGTCTGCAAGCCGTATTCCCGCAGAATGCGGATCTGCGTTGCGTATTGATCGAACTTCGGCAGGTTAGGAGATTTCTTCGCCTCCTTGATGCTCGCGCGCGTGATCGATTCGAAGCCCATGATGTGGCCGAGGCAGCCGGCGTCGACCATCAGCTGCATCGCCTCACGGTCCGACGTGATGTCGAGTGAGGCCTGGCTCACCCAGCTGACGCGCATCGGGATCAGCGCCCGACAGAGCTCCTTCAGCGCCGCACGGTTCGACGCGATGTTGTCGTCGACGAAGAACAGGAGCCGGTGGTCCGCAGACGCGACTTCCTCCAGCGTCTCGTCGATGGCGCGCAGGTAGTGCTTCTTGTCGAAATACCTTGTCACGGCGCAGAAGTCGCACACGAAACGGCAGCCGCGCGAGAACTGCAACAGGCTGATCGGCAGGTAGCCTTTGCCCTTGTAGATGTCGCGCCGCGTGATGACGCCCGTCTGCGGCCTGCCTGGTGTCGCGCGATAGCGCGGTTTGAGCTCGCCGCGCCGTGCGTCTTCGATCACGGTTGCCCACCCGGTCTCGGCATCGCCGATGAAAAGCGAATCTGCGTGGGCGGCGCATTCTTCGGGCACGAAGGTGGGCTGGAAGCCGCCCATGACCACGGGCACGCCGCGCCGGCGATACTCGTCGGCGATCTCGTAAGACCGGCGCGCCGTGTAGGTCTCGACCGTGATGGCGACCAAATCGGTCGGTTCGTAGTACGGGATTGGCTCCATGCGGTCGTCGTACATGACGACGTCGATGTCCTCGGGCGTGAGCGCCGCCAGCACGCCGAGGTTCAAAGGCTCCATGCGCGCCTCGTCTACGTAGAGGCTGTGCGTCATGCGGCCGATCGTCGGCTTGATCAGCGTCAGCTTCATCGGGCGGCCTCGACGAGATCGGCGCTCTGACCTGCCGCGAGCGGACGCCCCTGTTTGCGCATGATTTCCCGGCGCGAGATCCAGTTGGCGAGCAGCATGGTTCCAATCTTGTAGGGATCGCGCCATATCGGGGCGCCGCGGAGCGCGCGGCCGGCTATCGAGCGCAAGGAATAGAAGGCGCGGCGCGCTCGCATCGGCCCGTCGCGCAGCTCGCCGGGCGACAGGCCGCGCGGGATGAAGGTCGCATCGCCGTACCGGTATGATCGATCGAGCCACCATCTTTCGCGCAACAGGCGTCCTTCGTCGCGCAGGCGGTCGTACAGCCCGGTTCCCGGCATCGGCGTGAGCGGGTTGAAGTTGGCTATGCACAGCGATTGTTTGCACGCGAACGCCGCGGCGCGATCGAAGCTTTCCGGCGTGTCGGCGTCGTAGCCGAACACGAACGTGCCGTAGATCATGATGCCGCGTGCGTGGAAGCGGCGGATCACGTCGTCATAAGTCCCGGCGACCACGTTCCAGTTCTTCCGCATTTGCTTGAGGCTGTCGAGGTCGAGCGACTCGAAGCCGATGAGTGCGAGCGCGCAGCCGGCCTGCGCCATCAGGTCGAGGAGCGCGTCGTCACGCGCGACGTCGATGGTGATCTGGCAGCACCAGCGCATGCGCAGCGGGATCAGCGCCCGCATCAGCGCCTCGAACTTATCGCGCCGCCAATAGAGGTTGTCGTCGACGAAGAACACCAAGCGTCGGACGGGAAGCATGCGCATCTCCGCCACGATGTCGGCGGGATCGCGCTGGGCTCGGTAGGTGCCGTAGAAGGCGTGGATCGAGCAGAAGTCGCAGGCGAATCGACAGCCGCGACCGGCTTGGACCAGCGAGATCGGCGCATAGCGCCGGCCCGCAAAGATGCTGCGATCGTAGGCGGGCGCCCCGCCATCGCCCGGCGTCGACCGGTAGAGGCGTTGCAGGCGGCCGGCCGCCGCGTCAGCCACAACCTTTTCCCAGGTGCCTTCCGCATCGCCGACCACTACAGCGTCGGCATGTTGCAAGGCTTCGTCTGGAACCATCGAGGGATGATGACCGCCCATGACGACGGGCACGCGCGCCTGCCGGTAGCGCGCGGCTAGCTGATAGGCGCGCCGCGCCGTGAACGTCTCTACCGTCATCGCGACGAGATCGGTCGGCACGATGTTGAGCGGTTCGACGCGCTCGTCGATCATGGTGGTTGCGATCTCGCGCGGCGTGCGTGCCTTGAGAATCGCGAACACGAGCGGCGTCATCGCGTCGGCCGAAAAGCCTTCGCCGAGCGCAGGCCGCAGGAACGTGATGTGCCTCATCAGAGAACGGCGCTCTCGACATGGGGCATACCGGAGCCTACCGCTTCGGCGGCAGCGCGTCCGTCGTCCCAGTGCACCAGGTGCAGCAGCGCCCGGTACTCGCGCGGCCGGTAGTGGCGGTTCAGCACCGCGGCGAGTGGATGGCGCGAGGCAAGCCCGGTCAGCGCGAGCGGAAAGCCGGAGCGACGGGCTCGCACGAGACCGGCGTCGATCAGCGCCCGGAACAGGCGCACATCGTTGCCCTCGACCGCGAGATGCGACAGGTAGACCTGCCGCAGCGGCGCTCCAACCGCCGGAAGGCGCGGCAGGCCACTCGTCGGCCCGGCCAGATTGGCAAGTGGACGTAATGCTCCGAGCCAGCCGGCATAACCGCGCACGACCGTCTGTTTGAACGCACCCTGGTCCCACAGGGCGACACATCCGGCGATACCCGACCCGTGGCGCACTACCAGGAAGTCTTCTGCGTGCAGCCCTTTGCACAGCACAGGATCGGCGAGGTCGCGTGCGCTCCAGACCGGTGCGAACTGGTACTCGCGATACGAGCGCGCGAGGCGGACCGCGATCGCCGGCAGGTCGTCGGTAGTGGCGGGCTCGACGCGCGCTGACGAGCAGGTCGTGCGGCTCGGACGCAAGGCAAAGGTGGAAAAGGGTTCGACGGCCCGGTAGCTGGGCATGCCGGGGAGGTTGGCGTTGAGCAGGCGCAGCGCGGTAACGTTTTCGACTGCGATAGCCGTCAGGGCGTAAGGCGTGGCGGACGGCTGATAAAGCAGGCGACGGACGGCCTCGAAGCCGCCCTTGATCACGCTCAGCCTGTGGCGGTAGGGCGGCGCGACCCTCAGCGCGCCCAGATAGGCGAGCAGCCGGACTTCGCCGTCGATGTACGATTCGCGAGCCGACCACTCGCACATGCCAACCGGCTCGCCGCCGGACCTGTCGCGCGCGACGATAGTGCTGTGATGTCGCCCCATGATGGCGGCGGCTGCGTAGGGATCCGGTTCGCGTTCGAGCGACAGCCGGACCCAACCGTCGGTGGGATTATCGGCGAGGAGGCAACGAACCTCACCCTCGTCCTCGTCTACTGCGATCGTGTAGACGATATCGCCGAGGATCAGGCGCCGGCCGCCTATGCCGCTTTGAGCAGTGGTCCCGTCCAAGCGGGGTCTCCGAGCGGGAAGTCGTCGCGTTGCGCCACCTCGACACGATGCATGCCGTTGATTAGAAAGAAATTACGGAACATGAAGGCACCGGTCCGGTTCACCGGATCGAAGCCTCGTCTCATCATGTTCGGCCAACTGTAGAACCTGCGGCGCGCTTCGACGCATCCCGCCTGCAGCGCTTCGGCCGAGATCCGCGCCGGGCGGAACGGGATGCGGTTATAGCTGTAGCGCCGGTCGAGCCACCACGCGTCGTAGGTCAGGCGGCCCTCCGCCTCTAGTCGCTTGTACAGCGGCGTGCCCGGGAACGGCGTCAGGTGGTTGAACGCCGTCAGGTAGAAGCGATGGCGCAGGGCAAAATCGACCGCCGGCGCGAAGCTCGCCTCGGTGTCCTGGTCGTAGCCGAAGACGAACGTGCCGTAGACACGGATGCCGTGATGCCGCAGCTTGCCCAGCGCCACGTCATAGCCGCCCTTCATCGTGTTGAAACGCTTGTTCATGCCGATGAGCGTCTCGGGATCGAGGCTTTCGAAGCCGATCAGCACGCCCTGGCAGCCGCTGCGCGCCAGGCGCGCCAGGAATTCCTCGTCATGCGCGGCATTGATGCTCATTTGCGTCACCCAGCGTGCCTTGACCGGGGCGATGGCATCGACGAGCTCGCGGGCGTGCTTGAGATCGGCGGCGAAATTGTCGTCGACGAAGAAGAACAGCTTCTTTTCGGGCTTCAGCGCCTCGAGATCACGCACGACGGCGTCGATCGGCCGATGCCGGTGCGTGCGCTCGAACACTGTTTGTATCGCGCAGAAGTCGCATGGGAAGCGGCATCCGCGGCCGGTCTCGACCAGGCCGAGCGGCAAATACCGCTTGTCACGGAACACCGAGCGGTCGTAGCGCAGTGCTGCGAGGTCCGGCCATTCGCCGGCTCTGTAGACGCGCTGCAGCCTGCCGTGGCGCGCATCGTCGATGACCTCGGCCCAAAGTCCTTCGGCGTCGCCGACGACGACGGCCTCAGCATAGTTCTGCACTTCCTGGGGCAGCAGCGTGGCGTGAAAGCCGCCCATTACCACGGGAACCCGCCGCCGCCGGAACTCGCTGGCGATCTCGTAGGCGCGACGGGCGGTATACGTCTCGATCGAGATGGCGACGAGGTCGGCGGGCGTGTCGAACCCGATAGGCTCGACCCGGTCGTCATAGAAAGTGATCGCCACGTCTTTGGGCGTCTGCGCGGCGAGTGCCGCAATCGGCAGCGGCTCCATCTGCCAGGTGCGGATGTAATCGGACCGGTCCGGCCGCTCTCCCACGCGATGGCCGATGGCCGGATGGATCAGGGTCAGCCGCATCACGCCGCCTGCGCGGCGGCATAAGGCCAGTCGCAGGTGTAATGCGTGTGGAGATGGTTGGCGTAGTAGCGATAGCCGAGATTGGCCATCATCGCGATCGGCAGCTGCGTGCGCGAGCGGCCGAGCCGCTGGACGATCGAGCGGTAATGGTAGACCGCCTTCCAGGCGCGCTCGTGCCCGTCGCGAAGCTCGGTGACGCTCATGCGCTTTGGCCGGAAGACGACGTGCTGCCCGTCATACTTCTCCCAGTCGGTTGTCAGGATACGGCCCTCGCGCGCAAGCCTGGCGTGCAGCGGTGTGCCGGGAAAGGGAGTCAGCACCGCAAAGCGCGGCAGGTCGATGGCGGCGTCCACGACGAATTTGGCGGTGCGCTCGAAGACGGCGGGCGTGTCGTGGTCGAGTCCGAAGACGAAGCAGCCCTGGATGCCGATTCCAAGCGCGTGCAGGTCCTCGACGAGTGCCATATATAGCTCGGGCGAGTTGAAGCGTTTGTGCGCATCGGCAAGGCTTTCCTCCGACACCGTCTCGAAGCCGATCAGCAGCCCGCGGCAGCCGCTCTCAGCGGTGAGCTGCATCAGCTCCCGGTCGCGCCCCAGCAAGCTTGTCGCCAGTCCGAACCAGTTGACGCTCAGCGGGATCAGCGCACGAAACAGCCGGCGGGCATAGTCGCGGTCCGAGATCAGGTTGAGGTCGATGAAGATATTCTTCTTCCGTCCGAAGCGGCGCATGTCTTCGACGACATGCTCGACCGGCTTCTGGAACTGTTTGCGGCCAAAGGCGGCTGGCGCGACGCAGAAATCGCAATCATGCGCGCAGGCACGCGTCGCTTCAAAAACGGCTTGCGTCAGGAACTTGCGGCCATCCAGCAGCTCACGGCGCGGAAACACCGGATCATCGAGATTGAAACCGGCGGCCTGGACGTAGCGCCGCTTCAGGCGGCCGGCGACAAAGTCCTGCAGAAGCTGCGGCCAGGTTTTCTCTGCGTAGCCGACGCAGATCGCGTCGGCATGGCGTTGCGCTTCCTCGGGCAATAACGTGACATGCGGCCCGCCGAGCACAACCGTGATGTTGCGCCCGCGGAAGTGGGCCGACAGCTCATACGCGCGCGGCGCCGTGCCGGTGATGACGGTGATGCCGATCAGGTCGGTCTCGAGGTCGAGCGGGATCTCGTCGATGCCTTCGTCGATCAGCCGAAAATCGACATTCAGCTCCTCGGGGGCGAGCGCCGCCAGCGTAGTCAATGTCAATGGCTGGTAGCGCAGCGACTTTTTGAAGATTCCGCCGCGCCGACGATACAAAGGTCCTTTCGGGGACACCAGGGTGACCTGCATCCGCGATCCCGAGCAAAGTGCGCGAGTTCGGAAGGTTACTCGATCTGTCGCGAATCAACAACCGCGATAGGCGAAGAGTTTGGTCCGCCACTCATCCGGCCAGATCACGCCAGGCAATACGGGATTGGTTATTAATGCCGGCGGCTTGATATCGGACAACCGGCGGCCCTGACCCAGCGCCCACTCGGTATATCGCGCGTCGGCAGCGGCGACCGGCAAAATGGTGAGCGGCGCCAGCTGACCCATGCGCCGTGCATGAGCATACTGCGGATTGCGGCACAGCGCGCGCTCGACCTGACGGCAGAAGCCAACGTCGTCGTCCGCACTGTCGGCCTCGACCAACAAGCCGTACCGCGTCGGCGGGCCGATGACGGGAAAGAGGACAGCAAATCCCCGCCGGCCCGCCAAGCAGGATGTGGCAAAGTCATCCGTCAGTTTCTCGCCGACCAGGTCCGACGAGGCGTCGCCCCGACCGAGGAAAGCCAACATCGGAATCGTTCCCCGGCCGAGCCCATCGGCTGCCAGGAAGCCGCAGCATCGGACCTTGTCGCCAATGTCATAGCGATAGAGCCCGCCCCACGTCGTCATGACGACGCGATACGCCCGCCCCTCCTCGAGCTCGTGAGCCAGACGGCTGGTGCCGTCCTCCTCGATGAACTCGAGGAAGCCGCTCGTCAGGGCCGGAACGGGATGAGCCGCGAAGCACAACGGGATCGTCACCACGCCTTCGGTTGCGAGCAGTCCCTTGCCCTGGAGGTAGGCGTGCGGCAATTGACCGCGCAGCGCCGCGGCAAAGGGCGCCGATGCGGCGTCCGTCCAGGCGCTGATGGTGTCGAGATGCGGCCAGAGGGCTGTGGTATCCAGGGGAGACTCGGCAAGCAGGCGGCGCAGCAGCTCGGCGCGTGGCGGGCTGGCGATGCCGAGTGAACCGTGGTCCAAGGCCACGCATACCCTATCACCATGGGTCGTCAGCGCCAGCAGCAGCTGAGAGAAGAAGCTGGGGCTCCACACCGAGATGAACGACAGATCCTCTGCAGCAACGAGATGAACCAAGGTAAAGACGGCCCATTCGTGCGGATCGCCGCCGAGTGCTGCCGATCCGGGCACCGCCGAGAATGCCGTGACGGCATCCTCGAGATCACGGCCGAAATAGATCGCATCGGACGCGACACCGATCGGCAAGCCCGACGGCGTAATCCGTATTGCGCGCGTCGCCGGGCTGATCGCGAGGTATGCCCGCCCGCGGCCCATCGCTGGCCGCACCGTGAGGAGATCGTGAGCCCAGGACAACACGGCTGCGGTAAACGCCTCGATGGTCCGTGCCGTATAGGGGACGAGTTTCGCCCCGCTGGTGCTGCCCCCTGTCTGCTCGAAGGCGATGACCTCGTCATCGGTCAGCACGTGGCTCTCGCCGGCGGCGATCCGCTCGATATAGGGCCGGAAATCCTCGTACGAGCGGATAGGAACCGCGGAACGGAACTCGTCGACGGTACGGATCTTCGCAAATTCGTGGCGCGCGCCGAAGCTCGACCGCTCGCCGCCCAGCAGGATGCGGCGCAGCATTTCGCCCTGGGCCTGCTGCGGTCGGGCGAGTGCTGCCACGAAGCTGCGCCAGTGGGGCTCGCTCGCCGCGGTGACGCGCGCCCAAGCAGTCATTGGGCGAAGCCCTGCAGGAAAAGCCGGCGTGCGATTGGCTTGAGGTTGTTGGGTTCGAGCTCGGTAAGGCAGACGAGCTCGTCTCCCGCCGCGTAGCCCGGGTTCCGCTCGAGGAAGAAGCGTACGTCGGGCCGGCGCGCCTCGATCTCCGACACGGCGGCGAGATCCGCGCGCAGGTGGCCCCGCGACGCTGGAAAATGAATGATCCCGCGAGTTCTCATCAAAATGGACGCCGAAGCGCTGCCGCGCCAGATGGGTGATAACGGCGTGGGCCTCGTCCGGCATCCGCCGCTGCCAATGCGGGAAGAAATTGATGCTGAACGCGGTGAGATAGCGATAGGTGCGATGACCTTTGACGATCAGGAACCAATAGAGTGGCACATCGGGCCTTTCGGATTTGATGCGGCCGGCAAACCTGATCCAGGTGAACGCGAGGTCCTGATGGCCCCAATATTCACGATGCATGATGGTATCGCCGGAGAAAATCGCTCGTATCATTTTTCCGGCGGTCGCTGATTTCGAGTATGACAGCCGTCGTGAAACCTCGGACGATACCGTTTCTGTCGCGGACGATCAGGACAAATTCTTTCTCGGCAAAATCGCTCAAGAAGATGTCGGGGCTCGTCGCCTCATAGTGGTCCTGGTAAAGATCGTACATTGCTGCGCGGAGCAACTCCGGCACGTCGCGGGTCCGGGCGATCTCGGTATACAAAGTCGCCAGCCGAGGTAGCACCTCAGGCAAAATGCTTCTCCCGTTCAGCAAAGCGATAGGCGAAAGCTCTTACGGTGGCCGCAGACAGCGTTCAGACGGCATCGGTACACGGATAATGGGCTGTCGCACGGGAAATGCGGCATGTATTCGCATCCAGAAGTGACGCAGCGCCACAACCATACCGACGGTACCGGTCTGGTGCGCCGAAGTCTCAACATCAAAGCGTATCGGCACGTCCGCTCGTCGGCAAAGGTCCGCTGTCGGAGCAGGTAGCGGACGCCCCGAACTCGCGCGGCCAATGTCGCAGTAGGTGAAGGGTTTCGGATGCCGGCCGGTCGTGACCTATCCGGCGGTGCTGCGGCCGGCGTCCGAAAGCCCCCCAGGAAGGAACCCGCGGGGGCTTGGTGGGCGGCTTGCCGTCTATGGGGATTTGGTTGGGTAGCGGCCTGGGTCGGGGTTGCGCTGGTCTGGGTTGTCGGCGGCGGACCGACGATGGCCGTCGCGATTTGGTCGTTGCAGCGGCGGTCGACGGGGTGAGTTTAGCGTGATCGCCAGCGTTGCCGGCGCGTTCGGTGTCACCGGGGCAACAGCGATGCAACGGCGGAAGCAAGGTTCCGCAGCGGGCGCGTGGTGCGATGAGGCGCTGACGGGCGTCATGGCGTCGCGGACCTGACCCCGGCATTGGGCGATGGCGGGCCGCGTGGTGCGCCGCATCGCTGGAAGGTCTCGACGATGATCATACGGCCACCGCAGCAGGGGCATGGCGGGCGATGGTCTGCGGCGACGCTGGCGGCCAGGTCCGCGTCGTCGCGCTCGACCGGCGGGTCGGTCGCCGGCACGGGCATGGCGATCAGTTCTCTGGCGCGCTCGATATTGGTCTTGCAGGTGGCGCTGGCGAGTAGCCCGTAGTGCCGGATGCGATGGAACCCCTTGGGCAGGACGTGGAGCAGGAAGCGCCTGATGAACTCGTCGGGGGCGAGCGTCATGGCACGGAACCGCGCCTGGCCGTCGCGGCGGTAGTCCTTGTAGCGGAAGGTGACGCCGCGCTGATCGAGGCTGACGAGGCGGCTGTTCGAGATGGCGACGCGGTGGGTGTAGCGGGCGAGATAGGCGAGCACCGCTTCGGCCCCGGTGGAGGGCGGTGGCTTGACGTAGAGGAACCATTTCTTCCTCCTGAGCGGGGCAAGATGTGTGGCAAAGGCCTGCCGGCGACGCAAGCCTTCGAGCTCGCCGAACAACGCCAGCCGGCCCGCCGCGTGGGCCTCGGCGAGGCCGGTCAGGAAGAGCCGCCGGAACAGGCGGGAGAGAACCCGCCCCGGCAAGAAGTAGCCGGGTCGGCACGGCACCCAGCGTGTGCCGTCGAGCGATATCCCGCCACCCGGCACGATCATGTGGAGATGGGGATGATGGGTCATCGCCGAGCCCCAGGTGTGGAGCACGGCGGTGAAGCCGATGCGGGCGCCGAGATGATTTGGATCGGCGCCGATAATGAGCAGCGTCTCGGCCGCCGTGCGGAACAGCAGGTCGTAGACCACCGCCTTGTTCTGGTACGCGATCGGGGCGATCTCGGCCGGTAGGGTGAAGATCACGTGGAAGTAGTCGACCGGCAGCAGATCGGCCTCGCGGGCGGCGAGCCAATCCTTCGCCGCCGCGCCCTGGCATTTGGGGCAATGGCGGTTGCGGCAGGAGTTGTACGAGATCCGGCTGTGGCCGCAATCCTGGCAGCGCTCGACATGGCCGCCGAGGGCAGCCGAGCGGCAGTGCTCGATGGCCGACATCACCTGTAGCTGGGCGAGGCTCAGATGCCCAGCATTGGCCTCGCGCCAAGCGGCGCCATGGTGATGGAAGACATCGGCGACCTCCAGCCTCGGTCGGCTCACCGCCGCCGGGCTAGGCTCCGGGTCTCGGCCTCGCAGCGGGCAGCGGCGCGAGCCGGTCGAGCGGGCTGGTCACGCTACGGATCGTGGTGGTGGCGACGCGCGTGTAAAGCGCCGTTGTGTCGAGCTTGGCGTGACCCAGCAGCACCTGGATGACGCGGATGTCGGTGTCCTGTTCCAACAGGTGGGTGGCGAAGCTGTGCCGCAGCGTGTGCATCGACACCCGCTTCTTGATCCCGGCAGCCTCGGCGGCGGCGTGGACGGCGCGGTTGAGCTGACGGGTCGAGAGCGATTCGATCGGGTTGCGACCCGGAAACAGCCAGCCCCGCGGCAGCAACACACCGCGGCGCCGGCCCTCTGCCCACCACTCGCGCAGCAGTTCGAGCAGCTGCGGCGACAGCATGGCGTGGCGGTCTTTGCAGCCTTTGCCCTGCTCGACCCGCAGCAGCATGCGTTCGGAGTCGATATCGCCGACCTTGAGCGCGACCACCTCGGAGACGCGCAGCCCGGCGCCGTAGGCGGTGCCCAACGCCGCCTTGTACTTCGCGCCCGGCGCCGACTGCAGCAGCAGCGTGACCTCCTCGACGCTCAGTACGACCGGCAGCCGGCGCGGCTCGCGCACCACTGTGAGCCGCCGGGCAAGATCCGGCCGGTCAAGCGTCACAGTGAAGAAGAAGCGCAGGGCCGAGACCGAGTTGTTGATGCTCGGCGGCTGCATGCCGCTTTGCCTCTGGTGCAGCTGGAAGCGGCGCAGATCCTCCGCCGTCGCCGTATCGGGAGACCGGCGGATGAAGGCCGCGAATGCCCGCACGCGCCGAACGTAGTCGTTACGCGTCTCCTCGGTGAAGCCGCGCACCGTCATGTCCTCGATCATGCGGGCACGCAGCGCGGTCACCGGCCGGGGGGAAAGAGGCGAGGTCATCGGGGGTTCCTCTCGAGCTGAAGGTTGCTGGACCTTCAATGCTCGGGATCGGATGCCCCGACCGTCATCCCCTACCGCTCATCTACTCACCGCCGCAGCCAAAACTGCACCGGCCCCGACGCCGCCCTCCCGCGAGAGCGGGTTCGTTCAGGGGCGGCCACTGGGAAAACCAACGAACGCCAGCTGCCCTGCCCAAACGCAAAAACCCCGCCGGGCACGCAGCCAAGCGGGGTCTTGTCATCATCTTGAAAATCTCTTCGGAGCGGAATTGTTTCTGACGCCTCGACCCTCCAGACCCGCAGATCTGGAGGTGAAGGCGTCATGCTAATGCTGTCTCCTCGGCGATAACCTCGGCCATCGTGCGGTGATCGCGAAAGGCCCAGCTATCGCCGACGGGCACGTCGCGGGCCGCGGTGGCGGCTTCGACTTGCCGCCAGGCGCCATGCGCCGGAAAGCCGATCACGGCATCCCGGGCATGGGCGCAGGCGCCACAGCTCTTGCAGGTGGCGTCGGTGTAGGTGGCGGGGCAAATCGCGATCCGCCTGCCGGCCGGCGTGTATCGCGGCAATGAAGCCGTGCGGTCGCGCCATTCGCCGATCGTCTCGGCCCACTGGTCGCGCTGTCGCTTGAACCGGTGCCTGACGGCTCGGCGCGCGAAGGCGCGGACAAGCACGGTCACCACCGGGGCGATCCCCAGCTCAGCCAATTTGTCCGCGTGTGCGGGGTTGTTGGCCGAGAGATTGACCGTGAAGCCGGCCTTGGCGGAAGCGGCGATCAGATGCCGGTTCTCGGCAGCGACAGGGTCGTCACCGAGCACGGGCTTGTGGGTGAAGGCAATCGCCCTCTTGCCGGTGTTGGCGGCCACGAGCTCCCGGAGGAGCGTGCCGTCGATTTCCGGACCGTATCCCGGCAGGTCGCCGGCTTGGGCATAGCGCCACAGACGGCCGGGCCGCAGTGCCGCGACCTTGGCGCAGAACGCCGACCAGGACCCGCCTGTCAGCCCGCGGGATACGCGATCCCAGTGCATGGCAAGCGCCCCTGTTTCGGCGTAGCAGCCATTCTCGTAGAGCGCGCAGCCCGGCCAGCATGACGCCCGTTCGATGATCGACACGGGGATGGGTCCGGTCTTCGCGTTCTGCGAGACGGCAATGAAGTGTACTTTCACTTGATGTCTCCATCGGAGCGGGATGCTCCGACGGCTCGGCCCCGGCGCGCTGCTGCACGTCGAGGTCGAGGGGCCGATCAGATCGCGAGGTCGAAACCTGCTGCGGCGATCTCGTCGGTGAGATCGCGGGCATAGCGGCGGTCAACGCAGAGCGCGCCGCCGAGCCACTGCCAAGGCTCGGAGACGACGTTCTCGTCGATCCACTTCAGGGCGGCTTCGGTGATCGGCACGATCGAGATGATCGAGCCGTGATCGGCGATCAGGAAATCGCGCATTGGCGTGCCTCCATCGGAGCGAGGAGTGCTCCGACGCCTCGACCCCCGCCAGCTGCTGCCGACGAGGGTGAGGAGGCTATTTCTGTCGGCGTGGGGATTGCCGCAGGTCGAGCCGCTGCTTGACGATCTTTTCGATCTTCCAAGCGGCGAGATCGAGTTCGCCGGCGATCGCCGCCCAGATCATCGGGACGCGCTGATCCTGCCAGGCGGCGGAGAGCTCCACGGCGCTGGCCTGATAGGCGCCGGCCGCTGCGCTGAGGACGCTGGCCACCTGGTCGGGGGCGTCGACGTCGAGGTTCAGCTCATCGGCCACGGCGCCTCTCCGCGATCAGGACGAGGCAGGCTTCGAGCCGCAGCCACTCCTCCGGGGTGTTGCCCCAGGGATGCAACGACAAGGCAGCCGCCTGGGCCCTCACGACCGAGATGTTCGGATGGCTGACGAGGGTCTTGGCTTGGTCAGGGGTGAGTTCGCGGCGCGTATGACGACGCACCGCGTCGAGTTTGATCAGGTTCATCGGGATTTCCTCGGAGCGGGATGCTCCGACGCCTCGACCCCCACCGACTGCTGCTGGTGAGGGGGAGAGGCCGTGCTGGTGGGAGCAGACGCAGGGATTAAACCGGCCCGGGGGCTGGCCCCTCTCGTCTGACCGGACTCCGACATAGGCCGCGCCGAGAACCGCAAATCCGTTCTTGCCGTGGTTCTCGGCACGATCGCGATGGCCTGACGGCTCCGCCGCCGCGAGCCCCCTCAACTTCTGTCGAAGGGGCGCGGACGGCTATTCGTCGTCGGTGAATTTCGGCGGGGATCTCGAGCAGCGGGCCGGTCTTGGCCTCGTCCTCGTAAAGGAAGTTGGCGAGGCTGAGCATGTCCAACGGGCGGCTATTCGGGTCAGTGCCGACGATCAGCACATGCTGCAACGGATCGACATCGTATCCTTCGGGGATCACCTTGGCTTCGGTGATGGTCGTCGCCCGCGCGTTGTCGCTGTCCATCTCCTGGGTGTCCCAGGAAATGTCGTCGCTCACGGCCATCTCGCAGGCCGCTTCGAGGGTTTCGGCCTCGACGACGATGTGCTGGTACATCGGCACCAGGTACTGGCGCTCAATGACAAATTTGGGCATCGGGATTTCTCCTGTTGGATGTTCCGACGCCCCGACCCCCGCCGACTTCTGTCAGCAGGGGTGGAAAGCTCAGCCGGCGCCGAAGGGCCGAAGGCCAAGCTCCGCCAGGCGTTCCTTGCAGGCGGCCTCATCGGCGATGTAACGCTCGAGTGCGTACTCGGCGACACCGCAGATCGAGGCGAGCTGGTAGACCATCAGCCGGATCGCCGGGTCCTGGCACATCTCCTTGGTGCCGGCGGTTTCGTGCTCGCGGATCTCGCGGCAGGCCTCGACGATCGACAGCGCAATACCGCTGGGATTGCACGCACCGGGATCGACGATCGCCAGCGCGTCCCGAAAGCGGCTGCCGTGGGGGCGTTTTGCTTCAGACATGGGTGATGTCTCCGTCAGGGAGCGGGGATGCTCCTAACGGCCGCAGCCCGACGCACTGCTGCACGTCGAGCTGGCTGATGCTCTTTGTGGGGTTAGATGACAAGAATGCCGAGAAGGATGCTTCATCGGCCCTCTACTGAGTTAGATGGTGATTAGCTCACGAATATCAAGTATCTAACAACGTGAAATTCTGAGTATCGGCATAAATTAAGCCGAATAGTGATGTTTCAGGAGAAGAATATCTAGCTTTTGCTAAGTATCTCCGGTCGACCCGTGTATGGCACCTCGATCTCGGCGACGGCTTGCGGCTCCCGGCTTCGCTGATTGGCCGTCATGAACCGAGTGGCGCTCTCGCTTACCGATCTCCATCATATGTCGATGCGGCAACCATCGAGCCCAAGCACCCCGACCGAGGTCTTGGCCGGTCTGGTCGAGCGCGTCACCTTCCACAACGACGAGAACGGGTTCTGCGTTCTGCAGGTCAAAGCCCGCGGGCAACGCGACCTGATCACGGTTCTTGGCCACGCCGCGATGATCTCGGCCGGCGAGTTCGTCCAGGCGAGCGGAAGCTGGGTCAACGACCGCACGCACGGCGTCCAATTCAAGGCGTCGTTCCTCAAGGCGACGGCGCCGACCACGGTCGAGGGGATCGAGAAATATCTCGGCTCCGGGATGATCCGCGGCATCGGGCCGGTCTACGCGAAGAAGCTGGTCCGCGCCTTCGGCGAAGCCGTGTTCGAAATCATCGAGCAGGAGCCGGGCCGCCTGCGTGAGGTGACCGGGATCGGTCCGAAGCGCGCAGAGCGCGTGGTCGCGGGCTGGGCCGAGCAGAAGGTGATCCGCGAGATCATGCTGTTCCTGCACAGCAACGGCGTCGGCACGTCGCGCGCCGTCCGCATCTACAAGACCTACGGCGCCGATGCCGTTCAGCTGATCTCGGAGAACCCCTACCGGCTGGCTCGCGACATCCGCGGCATCGGCTTCCGCACCGCCGATCAGATCGCGGGCAAGCTCGGCATCGAGAAGACCGCGCTGATCCGGGTCCGTGCCGGGATCTCCTACGCGCTCGCCGAAGCGATGGACGACGGGCATTGCGGTCTTCCGGCTGAGGAGCTCGTTTCCCTCACCGAGAAGCTGCTCGAAGTGCCGGTCGGGCTGGTCGAGACGGCGCTGCGCCTCGAGCTCGAGGACGGTGCCGTCGTCGCCGACGATCTCGAAGGTCGCCGTTGCATCTTCCTTGCCGGGCTTTACCGAGCCGAGCGCGAAATCGCCGAGAAGCTCAGGACGCTCGCCGTCGGGAAGCCGCCTTGGCCCTCCATCGACGTCGATAAGGCGATCCCGTGGGTCGAGCAGCGGACGAAGCTGGCGCTTGCCGACAGCCAGAAGGCAGCGCTCCGGGCCGCACTCGTCTCCAAGGTGATGGTCATCACCGGCGGGCCCGGGGTTGGCAAGACCACGCTCGTCAACTCGCTATTGAAGATCCTGATCGCCAAATCCGTCACGATCGCGCTTTGCGCCCCGACCGGCCGCGCCGCCAAGCGCCTGACCGAGAGCACCGGGCTTGAGGCGAAGACGATCCACCGCCTGCTCGAAACCGATCCCCGGACCGGCCGCTTCCGGCGCGACGAGAACGAGCCCCTGGACTGCGATCTGCTGGTCGTCGACGAGACCTCGATGGTCGACGTGCCGCTGATGCGGGCGGTCCTTCGAGCCCTGCCGGAGGGATCGGCACTGTTGCTGGTCGGCGATGTCGATCAGCTGCCATCGGTCGGGCCGGGGCAGGTTCTGGCCGACATTATCGCGTCTGGGGCCGTGCCGGTCGTGCGCTTGACCGAGGTGTTCCGCCAGGCCGCGGAGAGCCGCATCATCACCAACGCACACCGCATCAACCAGGGGCAGATGCCCGATCTCGCTACTGCCGAGGCGGGCGATTTCTATTTCGTCGATGCGGCGGAGCCGGCAGACGGTGTTCGCAAGCTGCTCGCAATCGTGCGGGAGCGGATCCCGAAGCGTTTCGGGCTCGACCCGATACGCGACATCCAGGTGCTTTGCCCAATGAACCGTGGCGGCCTCGGGGCTCGCTCGCTCAATATCGAGCTGCAGAAGGCGCTGAACCCGCCCGGCGAGATCCGCATCGAGCGCTTCGGCTGGACCTTCTGTCCCGGCGACAAGGTCATGCAGACCGAGAACGACTACGACAAGGACGTCTACAACGGCGATCTCGGCGTCGTGTCGCGCATCGACATGGAGGAAGGCGAGCTCGCGGTCGACTTCGATGGCCGCAAAGTCACCTACGGCTTTGGCGAGCTCGACGAGCTGGTGCTGGCCTACGCGACAACGATCCACAAGAGCCAGGGCTCGGAATACCCGGCCGTGGTGATCCCGCTTACGACCCAGCATTACCCAATGCTGCAGCGGAACCTGGTCTACACCGGGGTGACCCGCGGCAAGCGGCTCGTGGTCCTTGTCGGGCAGCGAAAGGCGCTGGCGATCGCCGTCAAGGGAGCGCGGACACGGAGGCGGTGGTCAAAGCTGCAGGAGTGGCTCGCCGCGGAGGTTCTCGCTAACGCGCCGCATGATCACCGTGAAACCGTAAGTCAATAGCCTTTGAAAGAGAGACCTGCGATGCCGAATGATCCCTTCATCGATGTCGCCGCACTGACCTCGCTCGGTCCAATACAGTATTTGGAACGGCATAGGGCCGCGCGTCACTGCTTGGTCGCACG
>CAWJTR010000039.1:0-140504 GCA_963845735.1 uncultured Alphaproteobacteria bacterium
CCACAAAGACCAACGCGCCGACATCCTTCCGGTATTGCGTCCCTGGATTGAACGCTTCGGCTACGCGGCGGAGTGATACCAGCAGCTTCCGCGCAGGTCTGGGCGGTTTCACGGCGGCCCATCGCGGGCTGTGACAGTTTTGGAAACGAGTCACAACATGGGGTCATTGGTATGATGGCCGACATTGTGGGGAGAATGCGCCGAACTGCAGTGTAACACCCCAATCCCCGTCATGGCCGGGCTGTTGTCCCGGCCATCAATGAACTCGAGCTTTCGGCGGTGAGCGTCATGTAGGACGGGCACGAGCGAATCCTTGGCTTGGGCCCGGTGGGCTCACTGGGCATGGCCGGGACAGAGCCCGAGCCATGATGATTATTGTTGGAGCGCTTGGATTATTTGTCATGGGGCTCGAGGCGAGCGTCCTTTTCTTTCTTTCAGCGCACGGTCCAAACGCTCTTTGCAAACAATAATCCCGTCATGGCCGGGCCGTCGTCCCGGCCATCCACTACCACTGAGCGAATCCTTGGCTCGGCTCGTGGTCATGGATGGCCGGGCACAACAGCCCGGCCATGACGGGATTATCGTTTGCAAAGAGCGTTTGGACCGTGCGCTCGAAAGAAAGAAAAGGACGCTCGCCTCGAGCCCCGTGCAAGAATGGTCCAAACGCTCTTTGCAAACAATAATCCCGTCATGGCCGGGCTGTTGTCCCGGCCATCCATGACCACGAGCCGAGCCAAGGATTCGCTCGTGCCCGTCCTACATGACGCTCACCGCCGAAAGCTGCGTTCATTGATGGCCGGGACAACAGCCCGGCCATGACGGGGATTGGGGTGTTCTCACCTCCGGTCGGACCGCATTCTCCCCCGCAATATTGGCCATCATACCAATGACCCCGTGTTCTAACTCGTTTCCCAAAATTGTCACGGCCCGCAAATGCGGGCCGCCCAGGTGAAACCGCCCAGACCTGCGCGGAAAATACTGGTATCACTCCGCCGCGTAGCCGAAGCGTTCGATCCAGGGACGCAATACCGGAAGGATCGGCGCCAGTTGGTCTTTGTGGCGGCGCCACTGGCCCATGCCTTCCTGGCGGAGACCTTGCCGGACCTGGTTGCCGCTGACCGAGCGGATCGTTCGCAACCGCGCACTTCCAGCGAAATCGCGCATGGATTCGTTCCATTCCATGCCCACGAAACGGCAGATCGCGGGCACGCGGTTTTCGAAATCGGAAACGAGATCCTCATAGCGGCATTCGAGAATATCGAGCTTCCAGCGCGAACGGCAGATTTCGGCCAGCCGCATCACGCGGTCGTAAAACCTCGCGGCGCTCGTAAGCGAGAGCAGTTCGTAGGTTGTAGGCTTGATCTCGAAATGCCGGCGAAAACAGCTCAGGATGACGTTGCGCGGGTCGCGCAGCATGAAAATCACTTTCGCCGACGGGAACAGGGTGGCGATCAGCGGCAGATACAGCGTGTTGAAAGGTTGTTTCTCGAGATAGAACTTTCCATCCGGCCTGGCGCCGACAGCGCGGACGCGCTGCCAGTAGATTTCGCGGGCCTGCTCGCATTCGCTGCTGCTCCAGCGGGACATTTTTTCAAGTCCTTCGCCACCGCCCAGGCCGGGCGCGGCCAGGGCGCCAAAGGTTTCCCGCTCTTCCAGGCTTTCGACATCGGGATGGGCGGCGAACATTTGTTCCAGCAACGTCGTGCCCGAGCGCATGAAGCCGAGCAGAAACACATGCTGCCTGGCCGGTGACGCCGCCGATGCGGCACGGGCCGGTGCCGCCGGCGCCTGTGCCGGCGCTTCCAGCGCGCCGATCAGCTGCTCGACGCGATATAACAACCGGGTCTCCGTTTCGAATTTGCTCCTGTAAAGATTTCCGAGCAGCGTGTTTTTTGCGGTCCACGCCTCGAATGCAGGCTCCCTGCGATCCTCGCCGTCGAGCGCGTCGCCCAGCAGGCCGAGCGCCAAAGCCCTCGTCTGATCCACGGCATCGAGCTTCGGCAAAAGCGCTTCGAGCCGCGTCCTGGCGTGCGCATAGTCTCCTTCCTGCAGGTCACACATGGCCGTCGCAATCGCCGCGGTCGGCTGCGCGGGAAGCAGACGCAAGGCGCGCTCGGCCAAGGTCCGCGACTTCGCTATGTCTCCAGCCCTGACGGCGGCGGCCGAAGCGGCCGCGAGGGCATCGACATAGGTGGGGTCGAGAGCAATCGCCCGTTCATGCGAGCGTAGCGCCGCCGCAAAATCCCCAGCGGCCGAACAGCCGCTTCCCTTGAGAAAATGCGTCCGCGCCCGCCCCGGGTCGATCCGGATGGCGGCATCGAAAGCCTCCATCGCTTTCGCCATGCGGTTCACTCGCATCAGGGCAAGACCGATTTCCTCCAGCATCTGCACATCGCGGGGCGCCAGCGCGAACGCCTTCTGGAGCTCATTCAGGGCGTCGTCGTTGCGCTCCTGTGTCTGGAGCCAGCGCGCCCGGGTCACATGAAAAGCGGGATGTTCGAGCCCGCGGGCGAGCGCAAACGTCGCCACCTCGTTCGCGCGCCTGAGATTGCTGGCCGTATCGATCGCGCGAATCTGTGCCGCGATGTCGATTTCGCGTTCGTTCATGCTGCCTCGCGCAAATGATTACTCTGCGCCGCGGCGCGCCGGAATAGAGCCTCCCGGCGTGCGAATGAAGAACGCTGCGGCTTCATGACATAGGGCTGGCGGTCCGCTTGCGCGCCGCAAAGGGAACCACTCCGTTTTGTGAACGTTGGGTGACTGCCTTTTGTTTGTGGGAACCCCATGCGCTCTTGCCTGCTCTGGCTGATCGGCGTCCCGATCCCCGTCATCATTCTGATCTGGCTCTTCACCGGGCACGCATGAGCGTGTCCACTCTGCCCCCATCCTTTCGAACAAGGACCATTCTTCCCAACAAGGAATCGCGCCATGGCCGAATTTGTCATCGTTACCGGCCAGGAGAATAGCGGCTTTCGCTTCTCCTGGGGCCTTGCCATTGCAGGCGGCGTGGTTGCAACCGCTGTCACCTTTTTTCTCCTCGTCCTGGGTTCGGGATTTGGCCTCCTGCTGATCAATCCGGTCAAACATTCCGGGCCTTCGATGCCTGCCTTTCTGACCGGCGGGGCGATCTATTTCTTCGCCGCCCAGGCTTTCGGCTTCGCGGTCGGCGGCCATCTCGCCGGGCGGTTGCTGGGACCACAGATCGAAAGCCGCATCCAGGAGGAGTTCCGGGCGGCCGCGCATGGGCTCGTCGCCTGGGCGGTCACGATCATCGCCAGCCTCGGCGTGGTGGCGCTCGGGGCGCTTGGGGGCGGATTGGCCATGGGCCCGCTTTACGGCGTGCATGGCGTGGCCGGCTCCGGCGCCCTGTCATCGGCCTATGTGGTCGACGAACTGTTCTGGCCAACGGTCGGGCATGCCGGCGAAGACGCGCGCGGCGCGGGGACGGCCGACACGCTGGCAGGCGCGCGCGCCGAAGCCACCCGCATCCTTCAGGCCGGCCTGATCCGCGGCGAACAGCTCGCACCGGCCGATCGCGACCGGCTGGTCACGCTTGTCGCTGAGGAAGCCCATGTCTCGCAGGCCGTCGCGGCCTCGCATGTCGACCAGATGCAGGCCGATCTGCAGGCGCAGACGCGCAAGGCCGCCGACGCGGCACGCAAGGCCGCGAGCTATGTCAGCCTCTGGATCGCCTTCTCGCTGCTGTTCGGCGCCGTCGTCGCGGTATTCGCGGCGACTTCGGCGCGCCTCGAAGACAACCGCGAAGCATGGGGCCCGTTCGCCGCACTGGGCCGCCGCGGCTAAGTGGGCCCGGGGGCGTCCTCTTTAGGACCGCCCGTACCCAATGGCCTTCCGGCAGGAGGGGCCGGAATTAGGGACAACGGCAGCAGCGCGTTGTGGAATTGAGACCTGCTTGCTAGGGTTCGGTGCAGGGCGGCACGCGTTGAGATCGCCCATGGGGCATGGTCGATGGGGATTGAGAGCAACGACGCGTTTCGCGGCAAGCGGATCGATTCCTGGAAGGAGATCGCCGCATATTTCGGCCGCAGCGAGCGCACGGTTAAACGCTGGGAAACCGAACGCGGCCTTCCGGTCTGCCGGGTGCCCGGCGGCGGCAAGACATCGGTCTATGCATTCTCCGTCGAACTGGACGCCTGGTTGAACAGTGCCGGCGAGCCGCCGGCACAGGTACCTCCCGGCCCGCCACAGGCGAGTGCAAATCCCCCCCCGGTCGTGCCCGCGTCGGATAACGGCCTGTTGGGGAGCTTCCCCCAATTCACGCGTCGTGCGCTGGCGGCGATATCTGTCGCCATCGTCGCGGCTGGTTTGTTTGTCTCTGGTTTTGTCGCCGATCGGGCAAACCCCGATCGCGAAAATGCCCTGGCGTCGGATTTCTATCTTAAGGGCCTGTATTCGTGGCAGACGCGAACGCCGGGCAGGTCTCACCCAGGCCGTCGCGGATTTTCACAAGGCAATCGCGGCCGATCCACACTTTGCTGCCGCCTGGGCCGGGCTCGCGGACTGCTACAATCTGATGCCGGAATACACCGGCATGCCGGCTCGGATCGCGTTTCCAAATGCCCGGCAAGCCGCTCTCCAGGCGATCCGTCTCGACAACAACGACGCCGCCGCCCATCGCTCGCTGGCATTCGTCGATTTCTGGTGGTCGCGCGACTTCGGCGGTGCCATGCGCGAATTCCGCCGCTCGCTGGAACTCGAACCGGATTCCGCGCAGACCCATCACTGGTTTGCCAACGCCCTCAACATGGTCGGCGACCGCAAAGCGGCGCTCGACCAGATGCGTGCGGCCGAGAATTTGGCGCCCGGGAACACGGCGATCATGGCAGATCGCGGTGTCCTGCTTGTCACCGCCGGGCGCTTGAACGAAGCAGTGCCGATGCTGAAACAGATCGAGACTGCGGAACCGGATTTTGCCCCGGCCCATGCCTATCTCGCCGCCGCTTACGCGCTCATGGGGAACGGCGCCGCCGAACTGCGCGAACTGCGGTGGCACGGCGAATTGCGGCATGATCCGGACGAAATGGCGATAGCGCGGTCGGCGGAGGAAGGTCTGGCGCAAGGCGGACAGCAGGAAATGAGACGCCGAATGGTCGTTGCGGAGCAGGATCTGGCGCGGCAGGGCAGATTTTCCCTGTATCAACTGGCCGTCGGCTTCGCACGGCTGGGCGATAATGACCGGGCCTTCTCCTGCCTCGACCAGGCCATCCGGCAACGCGATCCTGCGACCATCGCCATGGGCGTGGAACGCGCTCTCATTCCGCTGCGCGCATATGCGCGCTTTGCGCAATTGTTGACACGAGCAGGCCTCCCCGCACCAGCGTCACCGCAGAGCGATAGCGGCGCGTAACGCCTGAAGCACCGCTTCCCTGCTCGTTCCCCAAAATTGTCATGGCCCGCGACTTGTATGGCCACCCAGGTTGAATTTGTCCCGGCGCCAGCGATCAGGCACGCATTGCCGTTCCAGACCTAATCTGTTTCACCTGGAGCGGATTCCGTTCAAGTTGAACCACACGTCCCCCTCCGCCTCGCTACGCTCGGCACCTCCCCCACGATGGGGGAGGAAAGAAATAGCGCCGGCATTTGTTTTCCTCCCCCATCGTGGGGGAGGTGGCCCGAAGGGCCGGAGGGGGAAGTCCTCTCCAGTGTCAATTCGAGCGGAAACCGCTCGGGGCGGCCCGCATTTGCGGTCCGTGACAGGGAAATGGGTGACTCTTTGGGACTCTCTGTATGACGCCATGAAGCGCGGCACGCGTCTGTCGCCCGCCTCCTATTGGCCCCCGCACCCTGCCGGCAACTGCCCGGCGTTCTGTTCTTGCGTGGTCCAGGACGTGCTGTCGTAGAAACAGACATATTCGACTTCCGTCACCGGCGCCTTCCAGCCCCCCGCCGGCTGCTCGAGCACGACCGAGCTCACATTGGAGTTGGAAAAACCGTCGCTGTCGATGACAACAATCGCCGACGCGGTCGAGAGCGAGCTGCGGATGATGGCCATGCCATTGCCGTTGCCGTCATCGTCGGCGAGCCATTTGCCGTCCCAGTCGGTAATCTCGCAAGGACCACCGCAATCGTTCGAATCGTAAGTCGTGACCAGCCCCGAGGAGTCCGGCACCAGCGTATAGTGGTAGGGCGACAGCGGCAGCCTCGCCATATAGGCGCGAAGGCCGGTATTGCCGAAATCCTGCGTTTTGGAGTTGAACATAAATCTGCGGCTCACCTCCATCTCGTTGACCTTTTTCTTCGCGCTGAAGAGTTTGTAGGTCGTCTTGGTCTTGCCGCTCAGCGGGTTGCCATTGCAGTCCTTGCCGGAGGTCGCAGTCTTGCCTGCGAGCGCGCTCACACCCGTCCAGCTTGATACCTCGCCGGCGGTGACCATCAGCGGTGCCGCCCCCTCGTCCGGTTCGCCTTCCGCCTCACCGAAGAACTCGTCGGGGTCGTTGCAGTAAGTGTTGTTGGGGCTGTCGGCGGCAGATTGCCCGTCGAATTGCCGGCGCTGTCGATCCACGAAATGCTGTCCACGCGATCGGCGTCGCCCGTGAAAAATCCCGTCGCCGGATCGTCGAAATCTGCCGTGATGCGGCTGTTGGCGATCACGTTTCCCGTGGCAAGGGCGTGAGACGCGCCGACCAGCGAGCACAGGGGCAGCGACAGGATGAAGCTCTTGAGAGGCGTATTCATGGCCATTCCTTTCCGAAACCGGGATGCAGGTGCGCGCGTGGCCGGAGTGCCCGTCCGCACCAACGCCCCTTATGGTCTTGAGCCCGGAGCGGCGACACATGCACGTCGGGACAATAACGGTCATCTTGTGCCAGGACACGGGAAGGTGCCGGTTTTCGGGCGTGGCGGCCAAACAATTGGCAGTCCTGTCGATGGCCGCGCCAGCCGTTCCGGCACTGGGTTCGCCGTAAAACTCGTCATGGCCCGGCGTTTGTCCCCGCCAACCATGGTCACGGTCCCCCGGACCAATCCGACCGAACGTGGCTCGCCTCTCCGGAACGAATGGCGCGTGATGCCTGCCTTGCGGGCCGGTATTCATGGATGGCCGGGACGAACGCCCGGCCATGACGGGGCTGAGATCCGAGTGGCGCTTCCATCCAGCCTGAGGCGAAGCGCTCCTGCTTTGGCTCTAACCGGTCGGCAGCGCGTCTCTGCGTCGTTACTGCTTCATTGTGGCGGATTGGCGATGAGATAGGGTAAGCCGCCGTTTATCTGCGGGTTCTCGGACCAGATTTTCCGGTCGAAATCCCTTGGGCAGGCGCTTCTCAAGCTGCTTCGTCGTCTTCGCCGAAATGCCCGGATCGTTCGCGATATTGCCGGCGCCCTGGCCCGGATTGGCAATGCCGCTCGTTGTTGTGTCCCAGTAATTGCCGGACAACTCGCCATCGCTGTCGTCACCTCCGACAAACCCGCCGACAGAGCTGCCGCTCCCCCCGCTTACTTTGCCAGTGGAGTACGATGCGCCAATCGCCGTATCGGTGGCTCCCGCCAACCCTCCGACGTAGCTGTTGATGGAAACGCTGGAATCGCCAAGTGCGTAGCAGTTTTCGACAAGACCGTCGTTGAACGCCACAAGTCCGCCCGCCACTGTATTGCTCGCCGCGGATCCTGTCGCGTAGGAGCCCTCCACTATTCCCGAACCCAGGTTCACAGCTACCAGACCTCCGACTTGTGCGAACCCCCGCCCGACGTTCGCAGCTACCGTCACATCAGCACCAGAAGCCGATATTTTCCCGTCATTCGAACCGATCAGCCCACCTGCACCGATTTGATCGTGCAACTTACTAACGGTGTAGGAAAGCTCACCACTGGCAAAGGCGTTGAAGATGGTCCCGTGATTGGTCGCCGATAGTACACCGGCGACAGATACGAAGTTCCGTTTACCGTCTCTTATACTGACATCCGAGTTTGTTACGAGGAGTGAGTCTATTTCTCCTTTTTTGCCGACCCTTGTGAACAGTCCGAGCGCGAATCGGGTATCGCTGGCTATCTGAAGATTTGAGATTGCATTGCCCAGGCCATTGACAGTTCCATTCAGTTTATTTAGGATCGGAGAATTACTGTAGACTCCGTCTTGGCTGGCATCATAACTGGCGGACAGGGCGTAGTGGCCGGAAGGATTGCTCGCAATCGCCGCAGCCAGCGTGGCGACGCTGTCTTCCAGCACATAGGTCTTTCCATTGATCGAAAGGGCACTTGCAGGCGTTGCAAATGACAGGCTGCCGCCGGATTGAAACGAGAGCGCCCCCCCGTTCCCGCCATCATTGGCGGCCAAAACAACGCCCCCGGAACCGTTGTCTGCGACGGACTGCGTGACCGTAATGGAGCGATAGGCATCGAGCGTCAGCGAATTGCCATCCGTCCATGAAAATGGAGCGACGATGTCGATGTCATCGGCCTGAACGCCAGAGCCCGTGGTAGTAATTTCGAGGTTTCCCGAGGAAAGCAGGTTCTCCATATCCGTCACGTTCAGCACGGCGTCGGATGCCGTGGGCGCACACACTCCCGCCGAGCAACTCATATTTTGCGTCTCGCCGGACGATATCGTCACTGCCGCATGAGACGTGGTCGCTACGCCGTAAATCGCCGCGCACAGTAGAATTCCACGCGGGCTAATCGTTTTGTCGAACGATGACAAATTCATGTCCCCAATCCTCTAAGAGTTACCACAAAGGCACGGAGAGCATGGGGGCTTGCGGCTGCTGGACTATTTTTCAGCTCAATACACAACTCCGTGGTTTCCCTTGCCGCCGGCGGTGGCCGTGCCGAAAAATTTGCCATGTGCCCCGGCAAGCAGACCGGCGGAGGGACCGCTGCCTCCGGCCTTGTCGAAACGGTAAAGGATGGATTCGTGGCCATGTTTACTCAGCTCGAACACGGTGCCGCAGCCTCCGAAATCCCTTCTTTGCGCAGCCAGTCCGCCCCCCCAATAGGTCGTGCCGTATAAATTTCCTTTGGTATCCCTGACAACGCCGGCGATCGGGCTTGCACCGTCACTGCCGCCAAGAAAACCGTACAATACGGTTTCCGAACCGCCCCCTGCCGGGACCTCGAAAACAACGCCGCAGCAACCCGGCGTCCCTCCGCCAAAAGTGGTGCCGTAAAGATTGCCGGTGCTGTCCATCGTAACGCCGGCAAATGGTTCCAACCCATCGGAACCTCCCTGGAAGGCATAAAGAATCGACTCCTGGCCGCTCGGCGTTACCTCAAATACCGTTCCACAGCCGAACTGGCTCGCGCTGCACCCTCCCCCAACAGCTGTTGTCCCATACAATGTACCGGAGGTATCCGAGATCAATGCGCCCCTTGGACCCTCTCCGTCATCCCCGCCTTGGAATTCATACAGTGTTATCTTGGTACCATTTGGCTGCAACTCAAACACAGTGCCACAACCCTCCGCGCACGCCGCGTTATAGGTCCCTCCGCCCGCTGTCGTACCATACAGATTGCCGGCTTGGTCAATTACGACGCTGCCGAATGGTTGGAATCCATCGCTTCCTCCCTGAAATGCATAGAGAACGGTTTCCGTGCCGTCCGGGGTAAGCTTGAAGATGGTGCCGCATCCATACTGAAGCGCGGTGCAACCGCCGCCCGATGCTGTCGTTCCGTACATAATGCCGGAGGCGTCCAGCATCAACGCGCCGAATGGCCCCGCTCCGTCGGTTCCACCTTTGAAGGCGTAAAGCACGCTCTCCTTTCGATCCTTCGTCATCTTGAAAACCGTGCCGCACCCCCCTCGGTCCGAACAACCACTGCCGCCGCCGGCGGTTGTGCCATATGCATTCCCGGCGGCATCGGCTATCAGGCCGCCGTAGTAGGGGGACGAGCCGTCATTGCCGCCATGGAAGAAATGTATGACCTTTTCTGCTACGTCCGCCGACGGCGCGCCCCGTGCTGCGGTGCAGCATACCATGGCCAGTACCGCGCATACCCAACCCGACTGATGCCTCTGCATATCCGTCCCCAGAAATTGACGCCGTCCATCCTACCACAAGCGCGGCCGTGTGCAAATTCTCAATTGACTTTGAAGAATCGGAATGCAAGCATTCACTCTGGGAGAAGCGGATTCGTCCCGATTCGGTCGGAAAGGCTGTTCCGAGGCGAACTAGGCTTGGGAGCAGCTGGGTTGGCTAGGCATTTGCTTCGATCCGGGCGCGTGCGACAGGGCTTTGGCTCTGAGGGGGACGAAAATCATGAAGCACATCTGGTTGCCGGGGGCGGTCATAGGCACAGCATTCCTATGCATTACGGCCGCTGTTGCCCAGCTGCCTACCTCCGGTGTCTTTTCTTGCATTGCCGCAGGTAGCACCCCTGCCTGTCCTCTAGGCTCGCCCTATAATTCGCTGGAGACAAGCAACACCCAGTTCGCCACCGGGGCAATCATTTCGGTCTCGGGGTACCATGCAGTAGGCGACAACGGAGCCGGCGAGTACGTCATGCTGGGAGCGCAGTCGAGTGTCTGCAACACATTCAGCGGAAGCGCTACGGGGAGCGTTGGCTTAACAACGCTAGGTAGCTTTACCCCAAGCGCCCCCACCAATCTCACAGTGGGAGAATTGGTATCCAGCAGCGGGTCGACGCTCAAGGTTCAGCCCGGAAGCGAGATTGCGAGCATCACTTTTAGCGGCACTACCATAACCGCGATCACCTTGACCCTACCGCTCACCGGCACGAATGGAAGCACATCCATTACGATCCCGGCAACAACACGGGCACGTTGATTCTCGACAGTTATGGCGGATCGGGCGCGAACCAGTGCTGGCAGAAGATCAATTACCGCGGTGACCCGCACGAGTTCGGTGCCTATGGCGATGGGATAGACGACAACACGGGAAGCCTGGAGAACTGGCTGGGCGCCTATGGGACCCCGCTGGCATCCAGCCAGACCAAAACCAATTTCGGCCCCTGGAACCTGACCGTTCCGGGTGTTTACGACGTGCAGAACCCGAATGGGGTACCATATCCGCTTGTATGTCCTACTTCCGGCGCGCTTATAGCAGGCGCCAATCTGTGGGCGGGCTTCAAGAGCAGCGGTACGCCCGCGGTGACGATTTTTGCCGATAACGGGGGCACCCACAGCAATTGGGGTTCGAGCGGCGCTGTTCTGGCGATGAGCGACAATTGCAGGCTCAGCGGGGTTGCCATCAATGCCAACAAGATTGCCGGCATTGATGGCGTCGATATTCTCGGCCGCTCCGTGGCCATCGACAGCCATTCCGTCGTCGAATTCGGGAATGTCAACATAAACTGCAACCTGAGCGTGAAAGGGATCGGGTTACAGGTCAAGGATACCCAGATCATCAGTGCCACGTCTGACAATGTCGTACTCGGACAGGGCTGCGCGAATGTGAGGCTGATTGGCGACCTCAATACCGGCGCGGGAAACCGGGGCGTCGCCGACTATACGAACGACATGATTCTCGCCGACGGTGTGGTCGAGCAGGCGAATGGCGTTGCCGTCGACCTCGAGGGCGCCAACTACGTCTCGATTACCTCGAATTACATCGACCACAACGGCAAGTCGCTTATGACCTCCTCACCTGCCCAGCCGACGAATATTTTCGTAAATGGCGGCAGCCACATTTCTATTTGCGCGAACCATATCCAGGGAGGCGGAAACAGCGCTCCCACCGCGCCGATCTACTCCTCCCAGATTTACCTGGAAGGACAGATCGACAATCTTTCGACTTGCGGGAATGTCTATACCGCGAATACGGGGCACACCGACGTCACCTACACGCCGCAATATGTATTCGATGCGGCGCCGGCAGGTAGTACGTCGCCGCCACAGGCCATTCTGACGAATTCCTCAATCAACGAAAGCCCGGAAACGCAGGCCGCCGGCATCTATTCGCCGAACGCGATAAGCTTGCTTCCCCAGCTCAAGGCGCCCCATGTGGCGGCGGCCTTCATATCGGGGTTCACGCTCTCGAATGTAGGCGCCGGCACCGCCGTTGTCAGCATCGGGCCCGGAGAAGCTTCCGACAGCTCGAACACATCAAGCCTCGTGCTTACGTCTCCTTGCACGGTCGATCTGGGCAGTTCCGGCAACAACGGTCTCGACACCAGCATGGTCCTGCCGCAGCGGACCTATTTCTATTACGTGATTGCGAATCCGGGAGGCGGCAATCCCGGCTGCATGGCATCGCTCAGCCCCCATGGGCCGGTCTTCACCGCAAGCAATTTCGTAACAACAGGGTATCAACTGGTGACAACCGGTTCCGCGGTAACCACCGGCAACGCCATATTCAACGTTGGCTCGATTGCCGGTGCCGCGATCGGAAATCCGGTGATGCTGGTCAAGTCGGGCGGAACCGTCGCTGTCAATTCCACGATCAGTTCGTTTTCGACGATCAGCCCGATAACAATAGGCAGCAAGTTGAGCCTTTCCTGGGCCAGCGGAAATAATTATTTGAGCTACGCTACGGGCTGCCTCCCGTCCGGCCTGGTCGAGGGAATGGCAATCATTGACACTCCCACCAACTCGGGCCCCAACTGCATTGCCAATGGCACGTATATTCAGACGATTACAAGCACGATCAATCTAAGCCAACCCGTCGGGTGCAGTTCGAGTTTGCATGACAACACGGCCTCTGCGTCCGTCGAGCAGCAGATCAATGTTCCGGCCACCCCATCCAGCAACACTTCCGGCGGGGCACTGACAATCTATTCTGGCGTCTATCGGCTGGTGGGTGCCCTCTACACCGATGCGTCCTCGCATGTCGTCGGTTTCACACAGTTTAACAACACATTCTATCTGACTACGCCAACCAAAGACATTCCGACGTCGTGCACGATCACCAGTTCTTCCGCGACTTCCTGCGCTTTGTCCGTCCCTTGCGGACTTACTGCGGCGTGCGCGTCGGGAAATGGTGTGCAGGTCGAGGCGTTCGGACGAATTGTGGGAGGGGTATCAGCCAACCCGATCTTGCTGTCGAGCTTGAACACATCCCCCGGAAGCCCCACTCTTTTCTCTGCCACTGGCCCAGGATACACGACGAAAGACACAGCCGGACAAACGTCCTTTCCGTTCCGCATCTACACGGATTTCAACGTTGCCAGTGCGGGTACGAGCGGAGGCAGCGTGCGTGTTCAGACCACCGCAAGCGGGGGAGCAACGGTCTACGAAGTCACCGACGGATGGGTATTCCAGCACTGAGGCGGCGGCGGCGGATCGCGTTCCATTGCGCGGCTGCGCTTGGCGCCGCGATCCATGACGAGGTTCGTAGGGTCTTCGGCATTATGGTGGCTCCATCGGTGGTCGCGGTCCCCGGATCGATCCGATAGAAGCGACTCCCCGCGGCAACGAGTTGTGTTCGGCGCCCACCTTGCAGGCCGGTGTTCATGGATGGCCGGGACGAACGCCCGGCCATGACGGGCTGGGTGTTCTTTTTTCTGCCAAAGTGTACGCGGGCAAGGCGCTTGAATTGGCAGCTTCCGGGAAAAGTCCCCGTCGCCTATCATCCATACGAATACCTCGGAGCTTCCCATGCAGCGGCAATTCGAGCGCGTGCGTCTGGCTGCGCGGGGCAGTGTGGCGGTTGTCATGCTCGATCATCCCGAAGTAATGAATGCGCTGTCGCCGCGCATGGCGGAGGCCCTCACGGCGGCGCTCGACTTTGCCTGCGATCCCGCCAACGGCTTTCGCGCCATGCTGACTGACAGGCGAGGGTCGCGCCTTTTGTTCGGGTGCGAACCTCGCCGAAATCCCGGTGGATCAGCATCCGGAGCGCGATGTGGGCGCCCATCTCGAAAGCCACTATCACCCGCATGCCGGCGTCTGCGCGATCTGAATTTGCCTTCATAACCGCGGTGAATGGCCCTGAGCCGGCATCGGCATGAAGTTCGGCGCTGGCGGGCGATCTGATCCTTACGGCCCGCTCGGCCTATTTCCTCCAGGCCTTCGCCCGCATCGGGCTTGTTCCCGATGGCGGCTCGACCTCGCTTCTGCCGCGGCTGATCGGGCTTGCCCGGGCGCGCGAACTGTCTCTTCTGGCGGAGAAACTGCCGGCGGAAACCGCGCTCGCCTGGGGGCTGATCAACCGCGTCTGCGACGACGGTGCTCTCCTCGACGATGCGATGGAGCTTGCGGCGCGGCTGGCCGACGGTCCGACCGCGGCAATGGTTGCGACACGCCGGCTCTATTGGGCGAGCCCGGAGAATTCCTTCTATCGGCAACTCGATCTGGAGCGGCAGGAACAGCGCCGTGTGGGGCTGACCGGGGATTTTGTCGAAGGGATCACAGCCTTCCTGCAGAAGCGCCCTGCCCGCTTTTCGGGGAAATAATCTCGCGCCTGGGTGCTTGAGAGGAACCGCCAAGGCGCCAAGTCGCCAAGGCACCGGGCTCTCCAGCCACCGGCAGGCCTGCATTTTCGACAGCATCCCGATCGAGATCTGGTTGGTCGGCGCAGTGAAGCCGGCGGTGTTGACGGTGTTGAAGCTGACGGTCCGCCCCATTCGGCTCCAATCGATGCCGATCTGTTTCAGGATGTTGCGGTCGACCTCGGCGATGCGAACCCGTAGATTGACTTGGTTCGGGGTCTCGACCGAGAGCCGATTGATCACCTGCCCGCCCTTGACCCCGCCAGTGACTGCGGCGGCCAGCACGCGGGCCTTTTCCGCTTGTCCGGCACTGGCGACGGCGCCGCTCAGCACCAGGCTCGAAATCGACTTGGTTGACCGAGATCGCGTTTCCCGGCACCAGCCGGTTCAATGACTGGCGCAATTCCGACAGGTCGAAATCGACACGCACCGGCGCGTTGAGCAATACCGTGTCGCCGCCATCGACGGCGTAGATCACGGTCTGGCCGGGCGCTTTCGCGCTAACGTAGATCAGCTCCGGCGACTTGATCTGCACATCGGCGATGTCCGGGCTGGCGACGAAGACGGTGCTTGCCGGCCGCGACAGGCGGATCAACGTGCCCTTGCCGACTTCGAGCACGATCGGCCTGCCGTTGGCCGGGATCTGGGTGGGCTCGCCGGCATAGGGCGGATGGGCGCGGGCGGCGGGCGCCGCGCTCGACTGGGCGGCGAAAGCCGGGGCGGCGAGCCCCAGCCACATCAGCGCTAGAGCGGCAGCGGAGCGAGGCGACGGATACATCAGGAACCTCGGGACGCAGGTTGCGACGAGACAGATGTACCGTTATTGCCATTCCCGCGCAATATGGTAACCATACCATCGTTAGGGTTTTGCTTTGATGTGAACGGCTTCGGCAGGAGTTGGCTGACCTCGCTGTCGAGAGTGAAGTTACGCAGGCCGGGGTCGTCGTGAGAATCGGCGGTGGCGACGACCGCCGATTTTTGGCCCTTCACCACGGCGAGGCTGCGCAAACTCAGCGACAGCTTGCCGATGTCGGCGGCGACGGCGATGACCTCGCTCTGCTTCGGGGTCACCTCGAAGGTTACATTGCGGGCCACCACCGCCTGGCCGTCCTTGTTGTCGAGCCGCTGGTCGATGGCGATCACGCGCACGTTACGCAGCACGGTCTCGGCCGCCTTGTGCTGGTAGCCGCTGTTGCCGTTGGCGCCGTCTTGCGGCACCGGCAGGGTGATCAGGATGTCGACCCGGTCACCGGCGAACACGAAGCCCGAGACGTCGGTGGTCGCATCGACCGGGACCGAGACCGCGCGCATGCCGGGCTGGAGCACGGCGGCGAGAAAGCCACGGTCGCCGGGCACGACGATCTTGGTCTTGATGATCGGCTCGCCGGCGGCAATGGGTTCGCGGGCGACCGCGCCGACGAGCGACTTCGCCGGCGCGGTTCCGGCGACGACATAGTCGCCGGTGATCGCGGCGTCGGGCCATGGCTGCGGGGCGAAATCGGCGGGCTTGAGGATCTGTCCGCGGGCGATCGCCGCGCGCGCGACGATGATCGACTTTTGCGGCGCTGGCCGCGGGGGGGCGACCGCGGCCACCGCCGGCCGTTGCGACAGCCACGAGCGCACGAGGATGGCGGTGCCGCCGGCGAGAAGGAGGGCGATCGCGAACAGGATCAGGGTGCGCAGCCGCATGGCCGCCTCAGCCGAACTGCGGTGCGATGGTCACGGTCAGCGCGGCAGCGGCGATCGCGACCCCGTAGGGCACCGGCGTCCGGCGCGCCGCAAGCCCGCCGCCGGCCGGCTCCGGGCCGCCGTCGCTGTGCGACGCGGCGAATCGTGCGCCCAGCGGGGTCAGCAACACCAGGGCCAGCAAACCGCCGATCAGGGCGGTCAGCAGAAGCAGCGGCGGGAATGCGTCGGCGCCGGCCCACAATGTCGCCGCGGCCAACAGCTTGACGTCGCCGCCGCCAATCAGCCCGCGGGAAAACGGCACGGCGCCGACGAGAAAAACCGCCGCGGCGCAGCCGATGGCCGCGAGCGTGGCGGCCGGAGTGGCGCGGGAAGTGGTTTCGAGATGCAGCAGCCACAAGATGCATAACCCCCCGATCAGTGGGTTGGGAATGATCAGGCGGCGGAAATCGATGATCGCGGCGGCGATCATCAGCCCGGCGAAGCCGGTCAGCCAGACGAAGTAAGGATCGATCGTCATCAAGTCCGCCCCAGCCCGGCTCTGCGGCCATCGCCGATGTGTGCCATATCCTGCCGCGCGGCTACCGCCGGGGCGGGTAGGCGCGAGCGCTGCGGCCGACCGGGCATGATGGGCTCCGAGGCAATAATCGACGAGAGCGCCATCCTCGAAGACATTGCCTAAGGACCGGTTAACCGAACCGCGAGTTTGACGCCGGGCCGTCCCGGTCGCCGATGTGTTTGCCAATCCGCCGGCGGCGCGACGGGTTACGCAGGCGCGGGGGCGAGGTCGAAGGCGGCGGCCATCAGGGCGCGGGTGTAGGGGTGCTCAGGCGCGGTCATGATGCGCTCGGTCGGGCCCGATTCGACGATTCGGCCGTCCTTCATGACCATGATCTGATGCGCCAGCGCGCGCACGACGCGCAGGTCGTGGCTGATGAACAGATAAGCGAGGCCGCGGCGCTCCTGCAGCTCGCGAAGCAATTCGACGATCTGCGCCTGCACCGACATGTCGAGCGCCGAAGTCGGCTCGTCGAGCACGACGAGGCGCGGCTTCAGGACCAGCGCGCGGGCGATGGCAATGCGCTGGCGCTGGCCGCCGGAGAATTCGTGCGGATAGCGATCGGCGGTCTCGGGGTCGAGCCCGACCTCGACGAGGGCGGTCTCGATCAGCTTTCGGCGCTCGGCCGCGCTGGCCGCGAGGTTGTGCACCTTCAGCCCCTCTTCGACGATTTGCGCCACCGACAGCCGCGGCGACAGGCTCGAAAACGGGTCCTGGAAGACGATCTGCATCTCGCGCCGCAACGGCCGCAACTGCCGCCGGGTCAGCGCCACGATGTCGCGACCGGCAAAACGGATGTGCCCTTGCGCCGCGGTCAGACGCAACAGCGCCAGCCCGAGCGTGGTCTTGCCGGAGCCGCTTTCGCCGACGATGCCCAAGCTGGCGCCGGCGCGCAGCGCCAGCGAGACGCCGTCGACCGCCTTGACGTGGCCGGTGACCCGGCGCAGGAAGCCGCGCCGGACCGGAAACCACACGCGCACCGCCTCCGCCTCGATCAGCAGCGGCGCGGCGCAGTCGGCGGGTGCGGCCCGGCCTTTAGGCTCCGCCGCCAGCAGGCGCCTGGTGTAGGGATGGCGCGGCCGGTCGAAGACCGTCGCGGTCGGGCCGGCCTCGACGATCTCGCCCTGGGTCATCACCGCGACCCGCTCGGCCATCTTGCCCACGATCGTCAGATCGTGGGTGATCAGCAACAGCGCCATGCCGAGCCGATCGCGCAATTCTCGAAGCAGGGCGAGGATGTGCGCCTGGATGGTTACGTCGAGTGCGGTCGTCGGCTCGTCGGCGATCAGAATGTCGGGCTCGTTGGCGATCGCCATTGCGATCATGACCCGCTGACGCTGACCGCCCGAAAGCTGGTGCGGATAGGCGCCGAGCCGGCTCTCGGCGTCGGGCAGGCCAACCAGCCGCAGCAATTCGAGGGTGCGTTCGCGCGCCGCGCGCGGCGACATCCGCCGGTGGACGAGCAGGATTTCGGCGACCTGCCGCTCGAGCGTGTGCAGCGGGTTCAGCGAGGTCATCGGCTCCTGAAAGACGATCCCGATGCGGCCGCCTCGGACCCGGCGCAACTGCTCGGGCGGGGCGCCGACCAGCTCCTCGCCGGCAAAGCGGATGCTGCTGTCCGGCCCGTGCGCGGCGAGCGGGTAGGGCAGCAGCTGCAAGATCGACAACGCCGTGACGCTCTTGCCCGATCCGCTCTCGCCGACCAGCGCCAGGGTCTCGCCGCGGTCGAGCGCAAACGTCACGCCCCGGACCGCCTCGACCGGCGGCGCCCGGCCGCGGCCGGCGAAGGTGACGCTCAGGTTGCGGACATCGAGCAGGGGTCGGGCATCGGGCGCTCCGCTCACAAGGTCACCTTGCGCGGGTCGAACGCGTCGCGCACCGCCTCGCCGACAAAGATCAACAGGCTCAGCATCAGCGCCAGCACGAAAAAGGCGGTGAGGCCAAGCCACGGCGCCTGCAGATTGGCCTTGCCCTGGGCCAGCAACTCACCGAGCGATGCGGAGCCCGGCGGCAGGCCGAAGCCGAGAAAGTCGAGCGAGGTCAGGGTCGTGATCGAGCCGTTCAAAATGAACGGCAGAAAGGTGATCGTCGCCACCGTGGCGTTGGGCAATACATGACGCAGGATGATGACCCGGTCGGGAACGCCGAGCGCGCGCGCGGCGCGCACATAGTCGAAATTGCGGGCGCGCAGGAACTCGGCGCGCACGACATCGACGAGGCTCATCCACGAGAACAGCAGCATCAAGCCTAGGAGCCACCAGAAATTGGGCTCGACAAAGCTCGCCATGATGATCAGCAGATACAGCACCGGCAGCCCGGACCAGATCTCGATAAAGCGCTGAAAGCCGAGATCGACGATACCGCCGAAATAGCCCTGGACCGCGCCGGCGGCGACCCCGATCACCGAGGAGATCGCGGTCAGGGTCAGGCCGAACAAGACCGAGATGCGAAAGCCGTAGATCAGCCGCGCCAGCACGTCGCGGCCCTGATCGTCGGTGCCGAGCCAATTGACTCGCGAGGGCGGGGAGGGCGCCGGGCTCGGCAGATTGAAATTGATCGTATCGTAGTGGAACGGGATCGGCGGCCAGATCATCCAGCCCTTGGCGCCGATCAGCTGTTGTACGGCCGGGTCGCGGTAGTCGGCCTCGGTCGGGAACTCGCCGCCGAACGCGGTTTCGGGATAATCGGTGAAGATCGGGAAATACCAGGCGCCGTCGAAATGGACCAGGATCGGCCGGTCGTTGGCGATGAACTCGGCGAACAGCGAGACGGTAAATAGCGCGAGAAAAATCCACAGCGACCAGAAGCCGCGCCGATTGGCGCGAAAGCTGTCGAGCCGACGCCGGGTCAGCGGCGAGATCGGCCGGCCGAGAAAGCGATCGGGCACGCGGGGCGCCAGTGCCGTCGGTGCCGCCTCAGCGGTCATATTGCTACCGAGGCCAGAGAGGCCAGACCTGCGAGATCCGTCATCTGCCGCCCCCTCACGCTCCTGCTATGCGGGTCGGGGCGAGGGGCGGCTACGGGCTGTAGTCGGCGCGTTACCCTGCCTTGCGGCGCAGCGGCTCGACATTCGAGCGGGCGGGGGCGCGCTTGCCGCCGAGATGCTCGGCGACCAGGATTTCGGCGATCTGCACCGCATTGAGCGCGGCCCCTTTGCGCAGATTGTCGGCGACCACCCAGAAGCTGAGACCATACGGAACGGTCGGGTCGCGGCGGATGCGGCTGACATAAACCAGATCCTCGCCGGCCGCCTCGTTCGGGGTCACATAGCCTTCGTCGGCGCGGTGGTCGACGACGCTGACGCCGGGGGCGCGGCGCAGCGCGGCGCGCGCCATGTCCGCGCTGAGCGCCCGCTCGAATTCGACATTGACCGCCTCGCCATGACCGATAAAGACCGGAACGCGCACGCAGGTCGCGGTTACCGCGATGTCGGGGTCGAGGATCTTGCGGGTCTCGACCGCCATCTTCCATTCTTCCTTGGTCGCGCCGTCATCCATGAAGACGTCGATATGCGGGATGACATTAAAGGCGATCTGCTTGGTGAACTGCTCGGGCTTGACCGGGTCGTTGACGAAGATCGCGCGGGTCTGGTTGAACAATTCATCCATCGCCGCGCGCCCGGCGCCTGAGGTCGACTGATAGGTCGCAACCACCACCCGCTTGATCCGCGCGAGGTCGTGCAGCGGCTTCAACGCCACCACCATCTGGATCGTCGAGCAGTTCGGGTTGGCGATGATGCCGCGCTTTTGATACTCGCCGATCGCCTTGGGGTTGACCTCGGGCACGACCAGCGGCACGTCGGGCTCCATCCGGAACTGCGAGGTGTTGTCGATCACCACCGCCCCCGCCTTGGTCGCGCGCGGTGCGAATTGCGCCGACACCTTGGCGCCGGGCGAGGACAGCACGATATCGATGCCACGAAAGTCGAAGGTTTCGAGGTTCTGCACCTTGAGGACGTCGTCCTCGCCAAAGGAGACCTCTCTGCCGACCGAGCGCGACGAGGCCAGCGCCACGACCTCGTCGGCGGGAAAGTCGCGCTCGGCGAGCGTCGTCAGGATTTCGCGCCCGACATTGCCGGTGGCGCCGACCACCGCTACTTTGAAGCCCATCGTGCAACTCCGCAGTCGACTGGGATGACGATGGCCGCTGACTTACGATGCCAGCCGGCGCTTTACAAGCATCGCGCGCCATGAGTTATGGCGAGTTCTGGCGGCGCTATCTTGCGGCGCACCGCGATCCGCGCACCCGGGGGTTGCACTATCTCGGCACCGGCCTCGGGTTGGCGGCGCTGATCGTGGCCGGCGTCACCCGCGACTGGCGCTGGCTGATCGCCGCGCCGGTGGCGGGTTACGCGCTCGCCTGGCTCGGGCATCTGGTTTTCGAGCACAACCGGCCCGAGACCTTTGGGCATCCGGGCTGGTCGCTGGTCAGCGATCTGCGTATGCTCGGCTTGTTCGCATCGGGGCGGCTCGGCCGGGAACTGCGGCGCGCGGACGCGGGAGGCAAATGATGACGATGGTCCCGCTGATCGAATACGACCGGGCGAGCGCCGAGGTGCGCGCGGTCTATGACGACATCATGAAGACGCGCGGCACCGACTGGATCAACAATTTCTGGAAGGCGCTGGCCAACGACCCGCCGACCTTGCGGCGCACCTGGGAGAGCATCCAGCAGGTGATGGCGCCGGGCGCGCTCGACCCGTTGACCAAGGAGCTGGTCTATCTCGCGGTCAGCGCCAGCAACGGCTGCGCCTATTGCACCGCCTCGCACGCCGCGGCGGCGAAGAAGCAGGGCATGACGCCGCAGATGCTGGCCGAGCTGCTGGCGGTCGTCGGCATGGCCAATGAAACCAATGCTCTTGCCAACGGCTATCGCGTACCGGTAGACGAACGGTTCGAAAAGCTGTTTTGATATCGGCGCATGCTGGCGACGGCGCGGCGCCCCCCAAAGCTGCGTCGCTACGCCGTGCACGTCGATTACCGCAAGGCCGGGCGGCGCGGGCTGTCCGGCAAAATTGGAGGTCGCTAATGGCGCAACAACTCTATGACCGCACGGCCGAGGATGTCGGCAACCTGGTCGGTCTCGAACACGTCAATCTCAGAGTCAACAATCAAGGGCTGGCGTCCGAGTTTTATCTGTCGGCGCTCGGCCTGACCCGCGATCCCTTCATGTTCCCCGGCACCAACAACATGTGGGTCAATGTCGGGAACAGCCAGTTCCATCTGCCGACCGGCGAGCCGAACGTGCTGCGCGGCCATGTCGGGCTTGTCGTCCCGTCGCTCGAGGAATTGTGCGAGCGTCTCGGCGAAGCCAAGAAAAAGCTCGCCGACACCAAGTTCGACTGCAAGCAGCACAACGCCTATGTCGAGGCGACCTGCCCATGGGGCAACAAGTTCCGCCTTTATGAGCCCGATGAGGAGCGGTTTGGCTACATCAATCTCGGCATGCCCTATGTCGAGTTCACCGTGCCGGAGGGGGCCGCCGATGGCATCGCCCGGTTCTATCGCGAGATTTTCTATACGCCCGCCTGCGTCAAGGAGAATGGCGAGGGCCGCGCCGCCCACGTCCGCGCCGGGGCCAGGCAGGAGCTGATCTTCCGCGAGACCGACAAGAAACTGCCGGAATTCGACGGCCATCACCTGCAGGTCTATGCCCAGGAATTCTCGGGCCCGCATGACGAACTCGAAAAGCGCGGGCTGATCACCGAAGAGAGCGATCAGTACCAGTATCGCTGGCAGGACATCGTCTGCATGGAGACCGGCAAGCACCTGTTTACGATCGAGCACGAGGTCCGCAGCGTCACCCACCCGCTCCACAATCGCCACATGGTCAACCGCAACCCGTCGCAGAACAATCGCCACTATCAGATGGGCGCGGATGAGTGGGATTGGACCTTGCCGCGCTCGACCAAAAAGGTGCAGGCCCCGCCGGCGGTGGAACCGACGACACCGCTGGCCAAACGCCGCGCCGGCCGCATGGCCGCGATGTAATTGCCGAGATCGGGGAATGGCCGGGCTCGTCTCGGCCACTCCCCGAATTGCAGGAAGACGCGGATGCGCGGGTCAAGCCCGCGCTAAGACAGTTTGTGGGTTTCGCCCCCTGCGCAGGAAGGCGAGTTGAACGGATACCCGCTTAGCTCGGTCCGCCACTATCAGGCGCCGCGGCGGGGCGGTTGTGCTGGTCGCCGTCGGACCGGCGCCAGAGCGCCGCGATGCGGCGTCCCGCATCGCGGACCGCGAAGCCCATATCCGCGAAGAATGGCCTTGGGTCGCGAAAAGTGAACACGAAATATCTGCTGCTCGGGCTGAAGAACTGACGGACGTACTCGATCACCTCGCCGACCACCGAGAACGAGAGCGCCCGATTTTGCGTGCGGCCGCGGTGGCGCATCAGGGTTAAGAGGCGCCGCGTCTCCGGTATCATGTATCGGCACCTGACACCGGCGCGGTAGGGAGGCGGATCGGGTCTCACACCGAGGCCGAGGACGGCATAGGTGTACCACGCGAAAGGTACGCCGGCATGGTAGGCGAGCGGCAGGCTGCCCCAGAAGCGCCCATTGACCTCCATCAGGGCTGCTCGCCCGGTGCGCGGATCGAGGCGGTATTCGACCATGGCGGCCCCTTGCCAGCCGATCCGCCGCAGCAGCGCCTCCGATTTTGCCAACAGCTCGGCATTGATCGAGAGCGGCAGGCTTTCGCAGACCGTCGATGTTCCGCCTTCCGGGGGCCATTCGGAAATGCGGCGGTGCTGAAGGCGCAGCAGCGCCTCCCCGCGATCGAGAAAAATCATGTGACCGAGGCCGCTGCCCGGGCAGAACGCCTGGACCAGCGGATAGCGGCCGTAAGGCGCGTAGCGCGCGAGCGCGCGGACGAGTTCGGCGCGATCGTAGCAATACTCCGACTTGAGCAATTCGAGGCCGTGACCGGACAGCCCGCGACCGACGCTTTCAGGATTGCTCCATTTGAGGACGCACGGAAAGGTCAGTTCTTCGGGTGGTTCATCGGCTACGGGACCGCTTCGAGGCTGCCAAGTCGCGGGCACCGGCACGCCAACCTCTCGGGCGACGGCGTAGGTCGCGGCCTTGTCGCCCACGATCGCGAGTTGCGCAGCCGGCGGCACCAACGCCTGCAGATCAACCAAGCGGCCTCTATCGGCGGCGGCGCGTATAAAAAGAAGGTCTCTCTCGGAGACCGCCAACAGGTAACGAGCGCCGTGCTCCGCCGCGATCCGGTTCAAAAGGTCGATCGTCGGCATCGTCGTCAGGCGGGCGCAAATAACCGCGGGTCGTCCATCTGGAATAGAGGCCGATGCCCTTGCGAGACCGCGCGATGGCATGGACCGGAACCCCGTGCTCCCCTAGATCGCGAATGATCGTGAGGCCGATCGGCGTATCCGCGCCCAGCAGGATAGCCGGCGGGCGCGCCGCCCTATCTTCCATCTGGCGGGCTCGGACGCGTCCGCTCGGCAATGGCCCGTACAGCGGAATCGATGACGTCGAAGCACTGCTCCCAATATGCTTCGCACAAACGGTGCGGGTCGTGAATGTGCGGGCGACGAGGCCGGCTCCACAGGCCAAGCAAGGTCACTTGGCAGGGCACCGTCGGCAGACATCGCAACATCGCGCGTGCTTGCCGTGGCTCCATGACGATCAGCAGGTCGCCGCTGTGAAATTCGAAATCCTCGGCCGCACAGGCGCGATGCTCCGCAAGCTCGATCGCTCGTCGTGCCGCAGCACTGAGCGCACTCGGGTCGGCTGGTGCGCCGGTTTCCGCCGATAGGCCAAAGGATGCCGTGGGCAAACCGTAAGTCGCGGCGCGCCGCTCTGCATACGGACTGCGGCAAATGTTGCCGTGGCATACAAAGACGAGGCGCTCCACCCTGTCCCAGCGGATTTTCTTGAGGCGGCGATAGCCGCCGACGCCGTTTTCAAAGTTGGCGAGTAGCAGCCGCACGAGTCCGCGGTAGCTGCCGAAGCGGGCGCGGACCCTGAGCGGGGTCCCCGCCCCCAAAGGGCATGGATAGCGGCGGAAGTTCCTGTTGGGCCGAAAAAAGCCGTCTGGGCACGGTCGCTACTATCCTGCCCAATCTCGCGCGGCGCAAAACGGAAGCCATTGACAGTGCACAGACGCTCGAAATTGGCGATGGTAAAACGGTTTAGAAAGATTGCTCTCAGAGAGCCGGATGCCGGAGTCACGGGAAAGCCATCTCGTCGACTGCCATGTCCGTGCAGATCCTCGATCGCTCCAGCATCGACACCGTTCGGCTCGACCGACGTTTTCCATCGCGCCATCTCATTCTACATTAGATGAATCCCAGATGATCGTTAACCACGTTGGTGACCGAGCGAACGATCGAGTTGAACGCATTCCCGGTCAGTTCGGTCCACAGCCCGACCATTGTTTATCGTATCCGCGGCAACAGCGAGCGGCACGACCTCGAACCTGTCGGTGTTTTCGGCTAGGAACGCGCACAAGCGTCGAAAACGGTCCTGGATGATCCGGTTGGGCCGCAGGTTGGTGTAGCGGAAATCCCGCTTTTTGACGAACTCGAACGGATGAGTGACGATCACCACGACGGGATTTTCACGCTCGTGCGCCGCATTGAGCAGACTGATTTGCTCACGCGCGGTCAATGCGGTGACTTGCATCGGGCGCAGGCGTCGGCGCCCTACCGGGCCGACATCGACAAAGCAGGTTACCGGCAGTTCGCGGATGCCGGCAAAGTCATGAACACCACCGGTCACCGCCAGCTCCGGCTCCGGCGGGCGATGGACCGCGAGGCAGATGTTGGATGCATGGCGCAGGCCTGCCTGGCTCATCGCCTCGAACACCGATAGCGCAGTGGAAAAGTTGCCCGAGCGCATGCCGCTCGGCCGCACCCCGGTCCAGGCGGCGATTTGATCGGCGCCTTCGCCGATCAGCGCCACCAGCCGCCCGGTTTCCAGCTCGTGACAATGGTCGGAGGTCAGGTTGAAGCGGTCGAACTTGCCGTCCTCGAACGACAGCCAGCAAGGGTGCAAATGCAATTGCACGTCCTGGCCTGCGCGCAGCAGGTGGTCGACGTAGCCGCCCATGACCGTGTCGGGAAAGTAGCGCGTATGGACAGTCTCGACGAAAAAGGTCGCGACCAACCCGTGCCCGCTCAGCGTCTCGACGAGAAAGCCCAGCGCTTCGCTCTTGCCGTCGACCACGCCTGCCACCGGCTCATGGATCAGCGGGGTATGGACTTCGTTTTCACGCAACGCCCCGGCGATCGACGGTTCAGTGTCGACCGTCAGCACGACCTTGGTCTTCACGAGTTTTTGATGCCCGCTCGTCACAATGGGCAGTCCTCACGGCCACAGACGATAGAAATATCAGGTTTCGCGGTATAATTCAGCATTGGCCTGGGCAGCGCCGGCGTTATGGTTCAGGCCGTGGGGCGCGTGATGGGACTTACTGTTGCGCAGGGAAGACTGGCGCCCCGATTTGGCGCGAAGGGTAGTGGCGTTGCCGCCGGATACCAGGCAACGCTGTCATCGCAGACACCGGATCGGCGGCGACGGTAAATATGGGAGGAATTCGATGCTCAGCGGAGCCTACCGGTTTCCGGCAATGGAAAGCGTCGTTTTCGGGAAGGCCTACACCGAGGCGCTGGCGCAGGAGGTCGACCGGCTCGACGCGCGCGCCGTCTTTGTGCTGGCGAGCGGCACCTTGGCTCGTGAGACCGATTATGTCGACCGGCTGCGGCAGATGCTCGGCAACCGCTTTGCCGGCGTTTGCGCGAAGATCGGCGCGCATACCCCGCGCGGCGATGTCGTCGCCGCGGCCAACGCGGCGCGCGAGGCCGGCGCCGATCTGATCGTCACGATCGGCGGCGGCTCGGTCACCGATGCGGCGAAGATGGTGGGCCTGTGCCTCGGCAACGGGGTGACCGCGCCCGAGCAGCTCGACGATTACCGCGCCACGATCGCTGCCGACGGCACGGCGCGGCGGCCCGAGGTCAAGCCGCCTGGGGTGCGCATGATCGCCATCCCGACGACGTTGTCGGCGGGCGAGTTCTCGGCCGGCGCCGGCTGCACCGACACCCGGCGCCACGTCAAGGAGAGCTTCAGCCATCCCTTGATGATCCCGCGCACCGTCATTCTCGATCCGCAGGCGGCGGCGCCGACACCCGAATGGCTGTTTCTGTCGACCGGCATCCGCGCCGTCGACCACGCTGTCGAGGACATCTGCTCGGTCAACGGCCAGCCGATCTCCGAGGGTGCGGCGTTTCATGCGCTGCGGCTGCTGGGCAAGGGTTTGGCGGCGGTCAAAGCCGACCCCGCCGATCTCGACGCGCGGCTCGACTGCCAGATCGGCGCATGGATGTCGATGGTCGGCTCGCAAACCGGGGTAAGCAAGGGGGCCAGCCACGGCATCGGGCATGTTCTGGGCGGGACCGCCGGCGTGCCGCACGGCTACACCTCCTGCGTCATGCTGCCCCACGTATTGCGCTTCAACCACATGGTGAACGCGGACAAGCAGGCGCGGGTCAGCGACGCTCTCGGGCAACCGGGCGAGCCGGCGGCCGACGCGGTTTCGGCGCTCTGATTGCCGGGCTCGGTCTGCCGACCCGATTGCGCGATGTCGGGGTCAGAGAGGACCAGCTCGACCTGATCGCCGAAAATTCGATGCACGACCGCTGGATCCACACCAATCCGCGCAAGATCGACGGGCCGGCGGTGATCCGCACCCTGCTCGACGCCGCCTGGTAGCCGACCGAAGCAACCGGGTCGCCTTGGCGCTCAGGCGCGGTCAGTCAGCTTGCCCGCCCGTCGGCTGGCCAACAAAATGTCCGCGGACACCGGGACGCGCTGCGAGACAATTGGCGCACCCGCATGCAGGAGAGAGCTGATGGACCTCAACGGCGCGGTTGCCCTGGTGACGGGCGGCAATGGCGGGCTTGGCCAGCGTATCTGCCACGCGCTGGCGAAGGAGGGTGTGCATGTCGCCGTCATGTATGCGCAGAGCCGCGACCAGGCGGAGGGCGTCGCCCGAGAGCTGACCTCTCGATACCAGATCAACGCCGCGGCATTCGCTTGCGACATCACCGACGGCGCGGCGGTGGAGCGGGGTGGTCGGTGACGTGACCCGGCGCTTCGGCCGGCTCGACATTCTCGTCAACGACGCCGCCTACAACAAGGCGATCCCGTTCGACGACCTCGACAATCTTACGATCGAGGTGTGGGACAAGATCATCGCCGTCAACTTGACCGGGCCGATGCGTCTGATCAAGGCGGTGGCGCCGGTCATGAAGGCGCAAGGCCGCGGCCGCATCGTCAACATTGCATCGGTGGCGGGGGTCGGGCCGACCGGTTCGTCGATCGCCTATGCGGTGTCGAAGGCGGGGCTGATCCACCTGACGCGGTGCATGGCGGTGGCCTTGGCGCCGGAGACCTTGGTCAATTGCGTGGCGCCGGGCCTGCTGGAGGGCACGCGCGCGACAGCTAATCTGCGGGCCGAGCAGATCCGCGAACTCCGCGGCCACCTCGCTGCTGAAAAAGCCGGCCGACAAGGACGACTGCGCCGATATGGTGGTCACGATGTGCCGCACCGAGACCATGACCGGCCAGACCATGGTCATCAACTCCGGCCGCTACTTTCATTGATGCGCATACGGGATCGGAGGCCTTAACCGCGATTTTCGGTGCGGCCACGATGTGCTAGAGTAGGCGCGCTAATAAGCCGTCTGGCGGGGGTCTAACCAGGGGCCGGGGAGCGTAACGCATGCAGGCGGATTACATCATCGTCGGAGCGGGCTCGGCCGGCTGCGTGCTGGCCAATCGGCTGACCGAGGATCCCGGTACGAAAGTATTGCTGATCGAGGCGGGCGGGCGCGACTGGAACCCGCTGATTCACGTCCCGGCCGGCTTCATGAAGATGCTCGACCACGATACCTTGACCTGGAAGTTTCGGTCCGAGCCCGATCCCGGCATCAACGGCCGCGCCATCGTCTATACGCGCGGCCGGGTGATCGGCGGCTCCTCCTCGATCAACGGGATGATCTACATCCGCGGCCAGCCCGAGGATTACGACCACTGGGCGCAGCTCGGCAATCGGGGCTGGTCGTGGGACGATTGCCTGCCCTATTTCCGCCAGGCCGAGCGCTGGGAGGGCGAAGGCAACGCGGCGCGCGGCAAGGACGGGCCGCTCTTCACCTCGAAGACGGACCGGCCGGCGATCTGCGCGACGGTGATCGAGGCCGGCAAGGAGATCGGGCTCGAATACCGCGAGGACCTGAACGATCTGCCCCCTGGTCACGGCGACTGCATCGGCTGGTGCCAGCAGACCCGCGGCGGGCGCCGCCGCGCCAGCACCGCGCGCACCTATCTGCGGCCGGCGCTGAAGAGGCCGAACCTCGAACTCGTCACCAACGCGTTGGTGCATCGCGTCCTGTTCGACGGCAAGCGCGCCTCAGGCATCGAATTCTCGCGCAACGGAGTCGTCGAGCGGGCCGAAGCCGGGCGTGAGGTGATCCTGTCGGCGGGCGCCGTCGGCTCGCCGCACATTCTGCAGCTGTCGGGCGTCGGCGATCCCGAGCATCTCGCCAAGATCGGCGTACCCGTCGCGCATGAATTGCGCGGCGTCGGCAAGAACATGCAGGACCACTATGTCGCGCGCGTCTCCTATCCGGTCGTCGGCGCCCAGACCGCCAACGAGCGGCAGCGCGGCCTGCCGTTCGCCGCCGAGTTCATGCGCTGGCTGATCGCCGGCAAAGGGATGCTGAGCTACAGCCCCTCGATCGTCGCCGCCTCGGCCAAGGTGCTGGAGGAATCGGCGACGCCCGATATGCAATGCACGTTCGCGCCGGGCAGTTTCAAGGACGGCCAGATGGGCCAACTCGAGAAGACGCCCGGCCTCAGCGCCGGCGCATGGCAAATGCGGCCGTTGTCGCGCGGCTATGTCGAGGCCAAGTCGAACCGGCCCGGCGACATGCCGGCGATCAACCCGCGTTATCTGTCGGAAGAAACCGACCGGCGCGCCATCATCGGCGGATTGCGGCTTGCGCGGCGGATTTTCGCCGCACCCGCGCTAAAGCAGTTCGTCCGGGAGGAGAGCCTGCCCGGCGGCCATGTCCAGACCGACGACGAGTTGCTCGATTACGCGCGGCGCAACGGCAGCACATGCTATCACGCCAGCTGCACCTGCATGATGGGCTCGCACCCGATGAGCGTCGTCGACAGCGAGCTGCGGGTGCACGGTCTCGAAGGGCTGCGGGTCATCGACGCCTCGGTGATGCCGGCGGTCACCTCGACCAACACCAACGCGCCGACGATCATGATCGCCGAGAAGGGTGCGGCGATGATCAAAGGCGCGGCGCGGCAAAGATTGGCGGCGTAGCGAGGGCAGCCGGAGTGGAGCTGTCGATTCCGTACCACGCCGCTAGAGCCGAAAGCGTCCGGGTTTGGGCTAAGAATTGCCAGCTGCGCACGCGGCTGGTCGAGATGCGGGCGTAGTTGATGCCACACTAGCAAGGAGAAACAGCCATGCCGTTCTATCAAAAAGGCGATGTACGCATCCGCTACGAGGAGGCCGGCTCCGGCTTCCCGCTGTTGGTCACCCCCGGCGGCGGCCTCAATTCGCGGGTCAGCAACTGGCCGACCGCGGTGATCAACGCAATGGAAGAGTTCAAGAACGACTTCCGCTGCATCACGATGGACCAGCGCAATGCCAACGGCGGCGAGTTGACGGGGCCGGTGCCGGTGGATAACCCGTGGGACGCGTTCGCCGACGACCAGCTCGGGCTGATGGACCATCTCGGGATCCGCGAATTCTTTTACATGGGCTATTGCATCGGCGGTTGCTTTGCCGGGAAGCTGCTGCAGCGAGCGCCGGACCGCGTCGTCGCCGCGGTGTTCTGCCAGAGCGTCGGCCACCGGCCGGAAAACCCGACCGTCATGTACCGGCACAGCACGGAGAACTGGGTGCCCGATTTCATGAAGCGGCGTCCCGATGTGTCGGCGGACACGATCGAGAAATACCTGCATAACCTGTACGCCGTGCAGCCCGATTTCCTGTACAGCGTATCGCGTGACTTCATCAGGAATTGCCGCACGCCGATGCTGGTGCTGCCGGATGACGTACCAGGGCATCCGCTGCAGACCTCGATCGACGTGGCGTCGCTGGCGCCGAACGCCGAGATCACGGTTTACCCGTGGAAGGAGCCGGAGGAGCTTAGGCAACGCACGATCAACCGCGTGCGCAGCTTCCTAAAGGCGCACGCGCCGATGCGCGCCGCTGCGCAATAAAAACGGGCTGCCCATATGACAGGGCGGCTTATTTTTATCCTGAGCGCGATGGCTCTCAGTTCCTCTACACTGGCCGCCGGAATAGATCCCTGCACCTACACCTGCGCTGACCTTCACGGGCTGGTCGCGGCAAAAGGTTTCGTCTTTATCAACCAAGCGACGTTCGACGATTTCGTGGTTGCCAATCGCTCTTATTGCGCAGGCGGCGGGGCGACGGTGCTTCAGTTGCGGAGCGTAGCAACGGCCGACCGTCCCGAATGCCTGGTCAACTACTGTGTCCCTCGAAATGTCGGCACCAGCAACTAGTTGCCGCCGAGCCGAAAATCTGCGGGTTTACAACCCCTACCCGCGCACGGGCTGGCCGAGTACGGGCGCGTACGTGTAAACACCACACCGGGCGAGGAGAAATGCCATGCCGTTCTACGAAAGAGGCGACGTCCGCATCCATTACGAAGAGGCCGGCGCGGGCTTTCCGTTGCTGGTGATCCCCGGCGGCGGGCTGAATTCGACGGTCGCGGGCCTCGCGAACCACCCGTTCAACCCGATGGTGGAGTTCAAGGACGAATACCGCGTGATCGCGGCGGATCTGCGCAATGCCAATGATGGCCAATCCTCGGGCCCGCTCGAGATCGACCGGCCGTGGGACGCGTACACCGACGACCACATCGGCCTGATGGATCATTTGGGCATCGGGGAGTTCCTGGTGCTGGGCTTCTGCATCGGCGGCCCGTTCATCTGGAACCTGTTGAAGCGCGCGCGCGGGCGCATCGTCGCCGCGGTGCCAACACAACCCAGCGGGTTCCGGCCGGAGATGCCCGACCTGTTCTACCAGAACAACATCAAGGGTTGGGGCCCGGCACTGTGCGAGCGGCGGCCCGACATCACGATGGCGATGGTCGATGCCTTCCTCAACAAGATGTACCGCGCCAACGCCGACTTCGTCTTCACCGTGACTCGCGATTTCGTGCGCGACTGCCACACCCCGATCCTGGTCCTGCCGGACGATGTCCCGGCCCACCCCTACGCGGTGGCGATGGAGAGCGCCCTGCTTGCGCCCAACGCGCAAGTCAGCCTCTACCCATGGAAGGACACCCCGGACAAGATCCCGCTGGCGGTGCGCCATATCCGCACCTTCCTGCGGGCAAACCGACCTGCGATGGCCGCCCGCTAAGACCGGGGCGTTCGCATGACGGGGCGGCAGGGATAAGCCTTGCCACTCCGTGTCAAAAAGGAGTTCGAAGGATGACCGACGCCAAGCTCGCGCCAAATCTTCCCAATTGGATGGTGGAGCACGCCAACCGCTACCTTTCGAGCGGCGGCACGGACGGGCATATGTTCAAGCCGACCCAGCCCGGCCGGCCGGACATGACCGTACCGTCGCTGTTGTTGACGACGACTGGACGCAAGTCGGGAGAGAAATTCATCTTCCCGCTCTATTACGGGAAAACCGGCGACAGCTATATCATCGTCGCCTCGAAGGGCGGGGCGCCGCAACACCCCGGCTGGTACCGCAACCTCCTCGCCAACCCCGAGGTCGAGGTGCAGGTCGGCACCGCGAAGATCAAGGCGCGGGCCCGGACCGCCACCGGCGAGGAGCGCGCCCGGCTGTGGCAGGAGGCGCTGAAATTCTGGCCGCCCTACGCCGATTATCAGAAGAAGACCGAGCGCGAGATCCCGGTCGTCGTGCTCGACCCCATCCGCTAGTGGCACCAATCCATCGGTTGCAGCCCGGCTTTCCTATTCTCGTCATCCCGCCAGGCCGGAATCCATTTCAACCATAGGCACCGGCCGAAGCCTGTCCTCGGGGCAGCTGGACGGGCTGGACCCGTGGGCCGGTGTGACAAACATCCGGGTCATGCGGGCGACCACCGTTCCCACCTGCCGAGGAAGTCGCCCTCCGGACGAGAATACCGCCATTGCGGGATCCCTCTGCCGTCAGGCGGCGGGCGTGTGGTCGGCAGCGGCGTAGAGTTCGCGGATCTGCCGGGCGGCACGGGCGAGGTCGGCGTCGTCCAGCCGCGAGGCGATATCGTCTTCTTCGGCCTGGGCGAGGAGTCCGCGGAAGCGCAGCGGCTTGTCGAAGAACGCCAGGGCGATATCGATCGGCTTCTGCCCCTCCTCGACCCACAGCGGGATCTGCCTGCCGCGCAGAGTTGGACGGATGTGATAGTGGCTGCCCATGCTGAACGGATCGAAGCGCAGCGCTTGCTCGTCCTCGCCCGCGATGGCGACGACGATCGAGGGCCGTTCGATGCCGTCCGGCTCCCGGCCCATCCGATTGGGGTGGAACATTACATGCAGGTGCGGTCCGGCATTGATCTGGTGCCATCCGCTGCCGTCGGGCATGGTCGCCCGCATCGGCCGTGGCTCTGGCTGTGGTTGTTCCGACATTTCGCGTCTCCTCTGACCAGATGTGCTTGTCCGACACGCGGTGTGTGCGGATGCACCGAGCCCGATTACCCGCGGCGCCAACGCCGGCATGGCGATGACCGGGGGTACGGGCCCTCGCGATCTTATCACGGCCAGCTTGGGCCCGCCATGCAGCCAAGTGGCGCGGAAGTTTAAGTCTGCTCCGGCGTGCGATTCGGATGCGTGGAGGCGGGCGGGGCGGACGAGAAACGGGGCTTCCATCACATGCGGAACAGGGTTCCATCGACACTGTTCACGTAGGGGGCACCCTGCTGCTCTTTGGATGCTTTGAGGAGATGACGATGCCAACCAAGGTTAAGATTTTCGCGATCGCCGCGGTTCTAGCGGCGGGCACATCCAGTGCCGCGATGGCGGCATATCCCTGCGCGCCGGGGTACGAGATGTCTTACGGCGTCTGCCGGCCGGCTGCGGTCCCCGGCTATCCGTCGGGGCCATTGTCCGGCGCGGCGGCTGGGGAGGTCAACGGGGCCGAGAATGGCGCGGCAGCAGCCGGCCCTGTTGGTGCGATCATTGGCGGGGCCATTGGCACCGCTACCGGTGCGGTTGCCGGCACCGCCAATGCGGTCGCGGGCGCCGTGCCGCCGGCCTGCGGCCCCGGCTATGTGTACTATAACGGCGGCTGCTATCCGTCCCGCTATTAGCTGGCCCCGGGAACCCGCCGAAGAGCGAGCGGCGGGTTGCGGCCGCCGCCCTACATTGGGCGGCGCGTCTCCGCGTCAGTACGGCTCGCGCACGAAGATGAAGGTCGTGCCGGTCACGATCGGGGCGCTGGCGCCGACGAACGACACGTTGGCGTCCTTGACTTGGCGGGAGCCGGCGCGGCCCGAGGCCTGCAAGGCGCCCTCGATAATGTGCCACAGGCCGTGGATGCGCCCGGTGCCGAGGCTGCCGCCAAAGGTGTTGAGCGGCAATTCGCCATCGAGCTCGATGCGCCCGTCCTGGATGAAATCGAGCGCCTCGCCTTCGCCGCAGAAACCATAGGATTCGAGACCGTAGATCACCGAGGCTGAGAAGCCGTCGTAGATCTGGGCCACGTCGACGTCCTTCGGGGCGAAGCCGGACCGCTCCCAGGTCAGCTTGGCCGAGCTGCTGCCGCCCTCCATGTAGCTCGAAAGGCTGCCGATGCGGCCCGCCACCTCGAAGTGCAGCCGCTGGCCATAGCCGGCGAGATAGGCCGGCCTCGGCTTCAGGTCGCGCGCCCGGTTGGCCGTCGTCAGCACGATCGCGACCGCCCCCTGCACCGGGATGTCACAATCGAACAGGCAGAACGGATACGCGACCATCCGCGAGTTCAAATAGTCCTCCCGGGTCAGCTCCGTGCCATAGAAGTAGGCGTGCGGATTGTGCTGAGTGTGACGGCGCTGGGTTACGGCCAAGGTCGCCATCTTCTCGCGGTTCTGGTTGTTCCTTTCGAGCCAGCGGGTATAGGCAACCGCCATGCCTTGTCCCGGACCGCCAAAGCCGTAAGGCGCGGTGAACTGTGTCGCGCCGGCCGCCATGCCGCTCGGCAGGTTCTGGTAGGTGCCGCGCGGGTTGTGCATCGCCCGCCACACCACCGCATATCGGCACACCCCGGCGAGCAACGCGTTGACCGCCTGCTGCACCGCGCCGCCGATGTTGGTCGTGCCGACCTGGATGTGCCAGCCGAGATTGGGCAATTTCAGCATCGCCATCATGCAGTTGACCGACACGATCGAGATGCCGTCGACCTCCGCATGCCCGGTCGCCGGCAGTTCCGGATATGTCGCCAGACCGTCGATGTCGGACATCTGCAGCCCTGAATCCGCGACCGCTTCCTTGACCGCGGTCAGCGCATGGGCGGCGAGCGGAATCTCGGCCGAGCGTGTGACTTGGGAAAAGCCCACACCGCTGACCGCCACTTTGCACCGGTTGTCCCACATGTGAACTACCCCCGCGCCAGGCGGAATTGCGGTAAAGTGATGTCGTCGTTCAGCTTCTCGAAGACGATTTCGACGCGCCGCCCGACCTTGGCCTCGGTATATTCGGCTTCTAAGAGATTGCCGGCGAGCAACGCGCCGGGTGCATCATCCAGCTCAACGATGATGGAGGCGTAGGGCACCGCGGACGCAAACCGCTTGTCGCCGGTGTGATACATGATCGTGTAGGCGTAGATCGCTCCGGCGCCGCGCACCGGTTCGAATTTGAGGTCGGTCGAGACGCATTGCGTGCACGTCGCATAGGGCGGGTGCTGGAAATGCCCGCAGCTCTGGCAGCGCTGCAATTCCAGAACGCCGCGCTTGGCCGCATCCCAGAATGGCTTCGTCCAGTCGTTCGGAACCGGGATCGGCCGGGTCACCTTGCTCCAGTCGCTCATTCTGTTCGCCTCCCACGATCACGCAGGTGCGCCGGCAGGGGCATTCGAGGCAGCAGCGCGTCGACTGCCGGCTTGACCGGGTTCGACGCCGGAGATTCCGGTTTCGGCGCGGACTTATCAAGCTCCTCCGCCACGATCTTGCGTATTTCCGGAAAGCCGAGCGGTGCGTTAAGGCCGAACCGGAAAATCTGGCGGAACGTGTCGGGGTGGTTCCAGATCGCTGCGAACACGCCCGATCGCATATTCGGGCTGTGATGCCTGAGCGCGCATTCGACCAGTTTGGCGACGTCGTTGCCGTCGAGCGTTACTTCTGTCGGCTTTTCCGTTTCCGGCTGCGTCGGACGGCCGGTTGAATCGCCGGTCAGACGGATTTGCGGCAGCTGCGTGTAATAATCGGGCGTCACCACGTTGGCGGCAGCTTCGGCTTTCGCCGGCGCCTCCAGATAAATGCGGTCGCCCTCTCTCACCAGCATCGTTTGTCCCCTCCGTCCTACCGGGTCAGGGCGTAGCTGAAACAGTCGCGGGGTTCGCCGCTGATATTGGGGTGAACGAGCCAGCGCCGCCGGATCCCTTCGCGAGCGAGGCCGGCCTTTTCCATGACTCGGGCGGATGCGAGGTTCTCGACGTCGCAGACGGCGCCGATCCGCCAGATGTCGTTCTGGCGCATCGCCCAGCGGACGGCCAAGGACAAGACCTCAGTCATCAGCCCGTGCCCCCAATACTGGCGCGCCAGCACGTAGCCGCAATCGAGTCGATGTAGATCGGGCCGGCGCAGTGCGAAATTGCCGAGCAACTGGCCGCCCTCACGCGCGATTAATGCGTAGCTGCGCGACTTGGCGGCAGGCGCCGCCAGGCAATCTGCGATATAGGCCTCGGTGTCGGCGAGGTCTTGGTGGGGACGCCATATCACGAAACGAACCACTTCGGGGTCTTGGGCGTAACCAGTAAAAATTGCACGCGCATCGCCCGGCGCGACGGGGCGAAGGATCAAGCGAGCGGTCTCGAAACTGTCGGGGAGCATGACGCCTGTTGTCGCGCGAAGATCGCGATCTGTCGGTCAGATCTCGTAATCGGGGAGGCTCTGGTCCATCTCCAGCGCCGGCACCGTCCCGCTCGACCAGGCGACAACCCGAGCCGGCACGCCGGCGACCGTTGCTCCGGGGGGCACGTCGTGCAGGACCACGCTGCCGGCGCCGACCTTGGCGTCGCGGCCGATCTCGACGTTTCCCAGCACCTTGGCGCCGGCGCACAGCAAAACCCCGTCGCGCACTTTGGGGTGCCGATCGCCGCGCTCCTTGCCGGTGCCGCCCAAGGTCACTTCGTGCAAGATCGAGACGTCGTCGCCGATGACCGCAGTCTCGCCGACGACGAGACCGGTGCCATGGTCGATAAATAGGCGACGTCCCACCGGCACGGCGGGATGGATATCGACGGCAAAGACCTCGGAAACCCTGCTTTGCAGGAAACGGGCGAGATCGCGCCGGTCATCGCGCCACAGCCGATGGCCGATGCGATGCCATTGCAGCGCGTGAAAACCCTTGTAGTAGAGGAACGGAGTCAGATGGGTCTCGGCCGCCGGGTCGCGCGTCCGGATCGCGATGAGGTCGGCCACGGCCGCCGCTACGATCGCCGGATCCTCAGCCAGCGCGGTGCGCACGATGTTGCCGAGCCGTTCTGCCGGCAGCGAAGGCTCGGCGAGTTTGCGCGCCAACAGCGAGCTGAGCGCCGAGTTGAAGCCGGGTTGGCTCAGGACGGCCAGATCCAAAAAGCCGCGCAGCACCTCCTCGCGCGCCGCCGCGCGCCGGGCTTCGGCGCACAACGCCACCCACAGCTCCCTTTCGTCCTTCGGTATGCCTCGGGCCAGCGACGCGGCGATTCGCGGCGCTGCCAAGCTGATCTCGCTCATAGCCTGCTTGCTCCTCCCGCGCGAACGTAGCACGGCAGGATAGGCAAAACGACAGCCTCGCTTTCGAGCGTCGCTGATTGCCCGTCGAACTCGTAGTAGTATCGGGTCGATCAGAGCAGGCCGGAGGAGGGGGGAAGCACATGAGCACGACCGACCGGTTCGATCTGCCGGTAACGTCGGCATCCGCAGCGGCGGTCGCCGATTATGTCGCCGCGGTCGATCTGCTGCTGTCGGCCGATATCGGCGCCGATGCGCTGCTCGAGCGGGCGATCGCCGCCGATCCGGATTTCGCGCTCGCCCACATCGCGCGGGCACGGCTGTTGCAGCTTCAGACGCGAATGGGGGAGGCGAGAGAAGGAGCGGCACGAGCGCGGGGGCTTGCGGACCATGTTTCGGCTCGCGAGCGACGGCATATCGAGGCGATCGCGCTGACGATCGGCGGGAACGCACCCGAGGCGTTGGCGATGGTCCGCGTTCATGCCGCGCAATACCCGCGCGACGCGCTGCCATTGTCGCTGGCGCTCGGGGTCTTCGGGCTCTTGGGCTTCAGCGGGCGCCGCGATCATCACGAGGCGCAATTGGCATTCCTCGAGGAACTGGCGCCGCATTGGCCCGAAGACTGGTGGTTTCTCGGATATCTCGGCTGGGCCCAGATCGAGACCGGCGCGGTGGTTGCCGGGACGCGGCTGGTCGAGCGCTCGTTGGCGCTCAATCCGCGCACCGCTCATGGCGTGCATCAGCGGGTTCACGGCTATTTCGAAGCAGGCGATGCGCCCGGCGGCGCCGATTTTGTCGAGCACTGGCTCGAAGGGTACGAGCGCGCCGGGCATCTGCACTGCCATCTGTCGTGGCATCTGGCATTGTTCGAACTGGCCCGCGGCAACAGCGAGCGCGCCAAGGCGATCTATGTCGACAGCATCAGGCCGTCGGTGGCGCAATCGGCGCCGATGCTGAGCCTCGCCGACTCGGCGTCGTTTCTGTGGCGCTGGCGGATTTATGACGCCACGCCGCCGCTCGACGAAGCCTGGGCCGAGGTGGCAGCCCATGCGCGCCGTCATTTCCCGCGGGCGAGCCTCGCTTTTGCCGATCTGCACGCCGCCCTTGCCGAAGCCGCGACCGGCGACGACGCAGGTCTGCGGGACCGCATTGCCGGGCTGGAGAATCTGGTGCGCGACGGTCGCCTGCCGCCGGGTGGTGTAGCGCCGGCCCTATGCGCCGGAGCGGCCGCGCTCAGCCGCGGAGATGATCGGACGGCCGCGCAGGTGCTCGAAGCGGCGCTCGCCGACCTGCCGCGGATCGGCGGCAGCCATGCGCAGCGCGAAGTGTTCGAGGATTCGCTGATCGTTGCCTATCTGCGCTTGGGGCAATCCGCCAAGGCCGACACCCTGCTGCGCTCGCGTCTCGCGCGCCGCCCCTCCGCCCGCGATGAGGCGTGGCTCCTGATGTGTAAGGCCAGTGGTCGGCAGAATTGACCGCTTAGAGAGCGCACCGCCATGGACTTACGCTTTTTCGGGACGGAGCAGGTAACCGAAGCAGACCGCGCCTATCGCGGATCGCGCTTTTCCGAGGTGCGCGACGCGCTGTTCGTCAACCCGTACCAGAAAGTGTGGGGCGGCCCCGGTGAGCCGCCATTGCCGGTCTACGAAGTCACCTTGCTCAGCGTCCTACGCGGTGTTTTGCCGTTGGGCCTGCCGTACTTCTTTCGGCAGGCGGTCGAGCGGGCCGTCGATTCCCGCGCCGATTTGCGCTGGGGCGCCGACCGAAAAGGTTTCCGCCGCCTGCTCCATCCCAACGGCATCTGCCTCACTGGCCTCTGGGAAATCACGGAGGAAACCCAGTATTCGGGATACTTTCGCAAGGACAGCCGCGCCCTACTGATCGCGCGTTATTCGACGTGCTGCACCGCGACAAGGCGTGGTCATGAACGCTCATTATCGTTGGTCGGAAAGCTATTTCCGACGACCGACCCGAACCACAGTGAGCCGCTGATCACCGGCAACTTCATAACCCAACAGGATATCGGCGGCGACCGCACCGACTACATTAATGATGCCGAAACCCGTAACGCGCCCAATACCACGGCTTGGCGGCGCGGATTGGGTGCGCCGGTCTTGCTCGTTACCGGAATTGTCTTCGGCCAGGTCGACAAGAACCCGACGATCCGGCAACTCTATCAGATCGCCGAACTCGGCAAGCCAGCGGACGAACCGACCCGAACGCCAACCTATATGCGGCTGGTCGTCGATCCCGCCCAGCCGAGAATAGCCGGTGATGCATTGGATTTTCGCGACGAGATCATGGCGCAGCTATTCGATCGCGGCGATCCCGCCCCGAAACGCAGGCTGACCTTCCACGTCGATGTCACCGACGAGGGGTCAACCCGCGGCCCCAATTTCTTTCAGCGCCGCACCTTCAGCAATTGGACCCGCATCGGCCGAATGACGTTCGACAACGCCGTTGCCTCCTATAATGGCGACTTCGTCCTCCACTTCACCCACCCCACCTGGCGAGACAATCCAAACGATCCCACGACGGCGACGCGCATTAACGAACGCAAGGTACGTTAAAAAAAGTGGTGCGCCGCCGGTCATCGGTGGCGGTGATCTTATCCCGAAACATCCCTGAGCAACCCGCCTGCCTTGATGGGGCAGTCTAGCCGGTGATCTGCGCCCGCGTCGCAGAATTAGGGGTGATTTGCGGCCATGCCCGCGTCTCAGCAGGGCCGATCCTACGGCGGCCGGCAAGTGCTCGAAGGGCGCTAGCTGACCTGCCGCGGATCGGCGGCAGCCACGCGCAGCGCGAAGTGTTCGAGGATTCGCTGATCGTTGCTTATCTGCGCTCGGGGCAATCCGCCAAGGCCGACACCCTGCTGCGCTCGCGTCTCGCGCGCCGCCCTTCCGCCCGCGACGAGGCGTGACTCATCATGTGCCGGACGGAAGGCAAGCCGCATTAATCGCGCGGCGGGGGCACGACGCCGGAGACCTGCCTTTTCGGGACCGAACAGGTAGCCGGAGAAGACCGCGCCTGTCGGGGGGTGCTTCCCCAAGATGCCGGCGTGACAGGCTCGGCGGCCTTCTATACCGTCGCCAACAACCGAGAAACACTGGCTGGAGGCAGTTATGGCGCTCGTCAATGAACCCGACAGCACGGGGCGCAATGCGATCGTTCAGCGGGACCTCAGCAACGTCCTGCACCCCATCGTCCAGCACAAGCAGCTGGAGCGGCAGCAGCTGGTCGTCGTCGGCGCTCACGACTCCACGATCGTGGACGCAGACGGTACGGAGTACCTCGACGCCATGGCCGGGCTGTGGTGCGTGAATGTCGGGTATGGTCGCACCGAGCTGGCCACGGTGGCGGCCGAGCAGATGCAGGCGCTGGCGTACTACCCGCACACCGGGATGAACCAGCCTGCCGCTTCGCTGGCGGAGCAGATCAACGGATTGCTGGGCGGCGATAATCACGTTTACTTTGTCAACTCTGGCTCAGAAGCAAACGAAGCCGGCTTCAAGATCGCCCGCCAGTACATGAAGCAAGAATATCCCGGCGAGTTCCGTTACAAAACCATCGGCCGCTATTGGGCATATCACGGCACCACTTTGGGCACTCTCGCCGCGGGCGGCATGGGCGAGCGCAAGTCCAAGTTCGAGCCGGTGAGCGGCAATGAGTTTGTCCACGTCGCACCGCCGTACTGCTATCGATGCCCGTTCGGCCTTACCTACCCGTCATGCGGCTTGGCATGTGTCAAGAATTTGGAGACGACAATCCTCGGCGAGGGTCCCGAGACAGTCGCCGAGGTGATCGTCGAACCCGTCATGAGCGGTATCGGTGTCGCCGTCCCGCCCGACGAATACCTGCCGGAGGTAGCCGATATCTGCCGAAAGTACGGGGTGCTTTTGCACATCGACGAGGTCATCAACGGGTTTGGCAGGACCGGCAAGATGTTCGGACACCAGCACTGGGACGTGACCCCCGATATCGTCAGCATCGCCAAGGGCATATCGAGCGCCTACCTGCCGATCGCCGCCACCGTGGTGAAGAACCACGTGTTTCAGTCGTTTTACGGCGAGCCATCGGAAAACCGGCAAGTGGCGCAGGTGAATACCTATGGCGGACATCCGGTCGCGGCGGCGGTGGCGTTGCGCAACATCGAGATCCTGCTCGAGGAGAAGCTCGCCGAACGTTCCGCCGAGATGGGACGGTACCTGATGGATGGACTTCGCACCCTGCAGCGCCATCCTTGGGTGGGCGACGTACGGGGCAAGGGCTTACTCGCCGGCGTCGAACTCGTGCAGAGCCGCGACACGAAGGAGCCGGTCGGGTCGCCTCAAATCCAGGCGATCGTCGACTTCTGCCGCGACAACCGGTTGATCGTCGGCCGGTCCGGCGGAGGACAGCGATACAGCAATACAATCACCTTGTCGCCGCCGCTCGTGATTACACGAGGCGAGGTCGATCGCATCGTGGAGACGCTGGACCGGGCGATCGCCGCCACGGCGAGTCGGCCGAGCTGAGGAGTATCGAGGGCAGACTGGGGACATCCGCCATGAGCACTGTAGATGCGAACCGTGTGATCTTTATCGGGGAAAATTCGGTCATCCGGCTCAGCAATGAAGACAGCGACGCCTTCACCACGAATGCAAGCTTTTGGCGGGTTCTGTCTTCGCCCGGCGGACCCGGCCATGTTCTCTATCTGAAAAGTGAGTTGACGGAAGCCCGCTGGCGCATCTACGCCGACAACATCGCGATGGCGCGCTGGCTGCAGTCCACCGTTATCGGCGCGATCAACGCCGAGCTTCTCGACCTGACGATCCCGGTTACCGATGGACGCTTCGGGAAATCAGGTGACGCGCGTGATTTCTGGACGGAATGTCTGGACACGCGCGACGACCACATTGCGCTTACATGGTATGCGTTGGGTGATCCGTTGCTGGTCCACACTCAGCCCAATACGCTGCCAGGGCGTCCGTATGGGATGTGCACGGTGCTGATCCCGGCGCTCGGCGCGCGGCTGACGCTCAATGGAAAAGAGGCGCGAGGTCGCCCCTGGCCGAGGGAGCGTGAAGGTCACGCCTCGAGCACCTGCGTGCTGGGATTTTGCGAAAGCTGGACGGAGCCCAGATAGCTGATCGCGGCGGCTGCCCTGATTCCTGATCCGGGAAAATGCCTACTCCTCAGATGCAGACATAAGATTCACTTAGGCCGTCATGGCCGGGCTCGTCCCACGGTGTCCGGTACATTTTTTGCCGTACATGGCGCACGGCATTGATTCCGCTGGGTCTGGGATTGTTGGGGAACGATCCGGACACGAGCGGGGGGTCAATGCGATACGCCATTACAATAGCGTTTTTCATCAGTTGCTGAAGCACATCCCGTGGGAGGAGTTCGACGCGTTGGTGATCGAGCACCGGGCCGATGCTCGGGTTCGCCGGTTGACGACGAAAAGTCAATTTCTGGCCATGCTGTACGGGCAGCTTGCTGGCGCGGCGAGCCTGCGCGAGATTGTCGGCGGGATCGAAAGCCACCGGGCGCGGCTCTACCATCTGGGCGCCAAACTGCCGCGGCGTGCGACCTTGGCGGACGCCAACCACCACCGGCCGGCCGAATTCTTCGCCGCCGCGCCCATCGTCGACTGCGCCGTAGCTTGGCCGAGACCACCTATCTGATCGATGCGATGGGTCTGCGGCTCGACGCGCGCAGCCGCGATTGGGCACGGTTTTCCGCGGGCGTGTGCGGCGTCAAGCTGCACGTCGTTTACGATCCCGACGACGCCGACCGGCCGATCTATGCCGCGATCACCCCGGCGCGGGTCAACGACATCACCGCCGCCCAGGCGATGCCGATCGAGCCCGGCGCCACCGACGTTTTCGATCTGGGCTATTACGACTATGCCTGGTGGGCCAAGCTCGACGCGGCACAATGCCGGATCGTCACTCGCCTCAAATCCAATACCCCGTTGACGGTGGTCCAAGAATTGGTTGTCCCCGCGGGCGGCGCGATCCTCGCTGACCAGATCGGCCATCTGCCGGCACGCCAGAGCCTGCCCCTGGCATGAACAGGGGGCAGCGCGCGCCACAACCCCTTTGAGGACCCGGTGCGCGAGGTTCGCGTCAAGCTCGATAGCGGCAAGGTGTTGCGCATCCTGTCGAACGATCTCGACGCCTCGGCCCAGGAGATCGCCGATCTCTACAAGCGGCGCTGGGCGATCGAGCTGTTCTTCCGATGGGTCAAGCAGACCCTCAAAATCCGCCGCTTTCTCGGCATCAGCGAGAATGCCGTGCGCATCCAGATCGCGGTCGCGCTGATCGCTTTTCTGTTGCTCCGGCTGGCTCAGGCCGGGCAACAGGCCGTTACTAGCCCGCTCGCCTTCGCCCGCCTGGTTCGCCTCAATCTGATGCATCGCCGACCGCTCGACCGCCTGCTCGATCGCGAAACCCCAATCCCCACCAATCCCGCTCAGATGGCGCTGCAATGGAACCCCAGCTGAACCGGACAGCCGTGGGTCAAGCCCGGGCATGACGAATGCAGCGAGACTGCACCATCTGAATGCGCCTGAGCGCGAGCGTTTGCTTGACGCGGGCGCACAAACGGCGATCCTGCGACCGAATTCGATTGCGGAGCGACCCATGGGCGAGAGCGAGAGCACCTACCGCGAGCTTTTTCCGCTCGGCGCCGATCAGGCGCCCTACCGCAAGCTGACCGGCGACCATGTGTCGATCGGCGATTTCGAGGGTCGGCGCATCGTCAAGGTGATGCCCGAGGCGCTGACCTTGCTCGCGGCCCAGGCCTTCGCCGACAGCGCCCACCTGCTGCGCCCCGGTCATCTCGCTTCGCTGCGGGCGATCCTCGACGATCCGGAGGCGTCCTCCAACGACCGGTTCGTCGCCCTCGACCTCCTAAAAAACGCCAATATCGCCGCCGGCCGCGTATTGCCGATGTGCCAGGACACCGGCACCGCGATCGTGATGGGCAAGAAAGGCCAGCAGGTGTGGACTGAGGGTGACGATGCCGCCGCGATCTCCGCCGGCATCCGCCGCACCTACACCGAAACCAATCTGCGCTACAGCCAGGTGGCGCCGCTGTCGATGTATGAGGAGGTCAACACCGGCGACAACCTGCCGGCCCAGATCGACCTCTACGCCGAACCCGGCGACGCCTATAAGTTCCTGTTCATCGCCAAGGGCGGCGGCTCGGCCAACAAGAGCTTCCTCTTTCAGCAATCGAAGGCGGTGCTGAACCCGAAGGCGCTGCTCAAATTTGTCGACGAGAAGATCCGCACCCTCGGCACCGCCGCCTGCCCGCCCTATCACCTCGCGATCGTGATCGGCGGCACCTCGGCCGAGATGAATTTGAAGACGGTCAAGCTCGCCAGCTGCCGTTATCTCGACAATCTGCCGGCTGAGGGCAATCGCTGGGGGCAAGCCTATCGCGATAGCGGGTTCGAGGCCGAGGTGCTCGAATTGACCCGCGGCCTCGGGATTGGCGCGCAGTTCGGCGGCAAATATTTCTGCCACGACGTGCGGGTCATCCGGTTGCCGCGCCATGGCGCCAGCCTGCCGATCGGGATCGGCGTGTCGTGCGCGGCCGACCGGCAGATCCTTGGCAAGATCAATGCCGAGGGCGTGTTTCTCGAAGAGCTGGAAACCAACCCGGCGCGTTTCCTGCCCGATATCGACGAGACCGCGCTGGGCGGGGCGGTGGTGCCGATCGACCTCAACCGCCCGATGGCCGAGATCCGCCGCACCTTGTCCCAATACCCGGTCAAGACGCGGCTCAGCCTGACCGGTCCGCTGATCGTGGCGCGCGACATCGCCCACGCCAAATTGCAGCAGCGGCTCGACCGCGGCGAGGGGTTGCCCGACTACGCCAAGGACCATCCGATCTATTACGCCGGCCCCGCCAAGACGCCGCAGGGCTACGCCTCGGGCTCGTTCGGGCCGACCACGGCCGGGCGCATGGACAGCTATGTCGACGCTTTCATGGCGGCGGGCGGGAGCTTTGTTACCCTCGCCAAGGGCAATCGCGGCGGCGAAGTGCGCGACGCCTGCCGCCGGCATGGCGGCTTTTATCTCGGCTCGATCGGCGGGCCGGCGGCGCGCCTGGCGCTCGAATGCATCCGCAAGGTCGAGCTTCTGGAATATCCTGAGCTCGGCATGGAAGCAGTGTGGCGCATCGAGGTGGTCGACTTCCCGGCCTTTATCGTCATCGACGACAAGGGCAACGATTTCTTCGCCGGACTGACCTGAGCGGAATCCTGATCGGGCGGGGTGCGAGGGCCGGTTGGCGCAGGATGCGGGGCTGCCGCAAGACGAATTGGTGGCGGCGTTGGCGCGCGGCGAAAAGGGCGCCTGGCAGGCGTTTGTCCGGCGCTATGCCGGTCTTGTCGCCGCCGCCGTGCGCGGCCTCGCGCGCGACCCCGGCGAGGTCGAGGACCTGGCCCAAGAAGTCTTTCTGCGCCTGTGCCGCAACGATTTTCGGCTCCTGCGCAGCTATGACCCGGCGCGGGCCGGGATCTCCACCTGGATCACGATCGTCGCCCGCAGCACCGCTCGCGACGCGCTGCGCCGGCATCGGCCGGTCGCGGTGCCGATCGATATGGTGCCGGAGGCTCGGCTCGCCGTCGACCCGGTCGAGCCGGTGCGCAAGCTCAAGCTGCCGGAGGCGCTGCTGTCGCCGCGGCAACGGGAAATCCTGTCCATGCTCTATGATCGCGACATGGAGGTCGCGGAGATCGCCGCCGCGCTCGGCATCGACCCGCAAACCGTCCGCAGCACCCATCACAAGGCGATGATCAAGCTGCGCGCCCATTTCAAGGCCAAAGCCGAATGAGCGAACAAACCATAGAGGTTTCGGGGATGCGGGTCGCCCCGTCCGCGTAAATATCCGCAGAGACAGGTGCGATGAGCCGAACCAGCGAAGAAGCCGGAAATTCGGGGGAATTCGAGCGGGCGCGCTCTTTGTGGCGTCGCTGCCAATCGGCTGACGCCCCGATGGACGAGGCGGGCGCGCTTTCTCGATCTCGCCGCCTTCGCCGAAGGGCTCCTCGACGAGGAGGAACACGACCGGGTTGCTGCCGACCTCGCCGCCGATCCGGTCGCCACCGCCGACGTTGCCGCCGCGCTGGCGCTCGGTCGCGGCCTCGCCGCCCCGCCGGCCGAAACCGGGCGTATCATCGCCCGGGCGAGCGCCCTCATCTCCGAAGCGCCATCCGAGCCGGGGATTGTGCTGCCGTTCCCCGCATCGCCGGCGCACCGCCGCATCCTGCAGGGTGTGGCCCAGTGGGGTAGTCTTGCCGCGGCAATCGTAGTGGCGAGTTGGCTCGGCTTCGCCATGGGCAGCGGCGCATCGCTCGAACTCAGCCAGCCCCGCCAGCAGAGCCAGGTCGGAGTCGACAGCCTTCTGCCGGAAGTGCTCGATCCCGCAACCGGCTTTCTGCGCGATCTCGGCGAAGGCCAGCAGACGTGACTGTCGTTCAGGCGGCCGCCGGCCGCGGAACCCGATTTCATCTGCTGAAGGTGCTGTTGGCGCTGTCTTTGGCGCTCAATCTGTTCTTCGTCGTCGGCGCCCTGTGGATCCGCATTCACGCCCCGCCACCGCCGATCAGCCCCGAGCAGCGACTCGAGGACATGGCCGGCGAGCTCGGGCTCAACGCGCAGCAAAAGGCCGCCTTTGCCCATTATTCGCAAACCATGCGCGAGCGAGTGCAATCAATGCGCGATGCGGTTCGGCCGCAGATCGCCAACGCCTGGTCCGAGGTGGCCAAGCCCCAGGCGGACGAGACCAAGGTCATGCAGCTGCTCGACGCAGGCCGCGCAGACGCGGCGTCACTTCGTTCACGATCTGACGACCACAACCCTGGCATTCTTGGCGACGTTGTCGCCTGAGCAGCGGACCAAATTCGTCACTCTGATCCATCAGGGGCCGCGCCCCTGGTCGCCGCCGCGAGGCGATCACGACGACGCCCGATAAGCCGGCCCCTCCTCCCATATCAGCGACACCGTCAGCGCCCCTGCACCGGCAGGATCGGCGGCAGCGGGTTGAAGTTCAGCGGGGCGGCATTTTCAATATTCTCGCGGCTCGGCAGCTGGGCGGCATTCCACCCGCCGCCCAAAGCCTGGATTAGGCTGGCGCTCGCGACGAGCCGGCTTTCGCGGATCGTCAGCGCCGTTTCGGCGTCGCCAAGCGCGGTCTGCTCGGCGACGATGACGCTGGTATAGGCGACGGTGCCCGCCAGATATTGGTTATTCAGGACGCGAACCGCTTCGCGCGCCGAAACGACGGCAGCGTCTTGGACTGTTGCCTCTTCGGCGAGGATCCGCAGCGCGGCGAGCTGGTCCTCGACTTGCTGCAACGCGGTCAGCACAGTCTGCCGGTAGTTGGCAAGGTCTTCATCGAAGACCGCAACCGCCGCCTGGACTTGCGCGTTGCGCAGGCCGGCGTCGAATACTGTCTGGGCCAGGTTCGCGCCGAACGACCAGAATTCGCCGGTTTCACCGATGAGCCTATTCAACGATGCGGCGGAAGTGCCGGCATCGGCTGACAGCGTAATTGTCGGATAGAAGGCGGCGACCTGGACCCCGATCTCGGCGTTGGCCGCTTGCATGGTCCGCTCGGCGGCGGCGATGTCGGGGCGGCGTTCGAGCAAGGCCGAGGGCAGCCCGGGCGGGATCTCCGGCACCTCCTCGACGAAATCGGTGGGCGCGATCGTCAGTTCGGCCGGCGGGACCCCGATCAACACGGCAATCGCATGCTCGAATTGCGCCCGGGTTACTCCAGTCGCGATCGCCTGCGCCTGTGTCGACTGCAATTGGGCCTCGGCCTGCGAAACATCCGATTGCGCTGCCGTGCCGGCGGCATATTGATTTTGGGTAATGCGGAGCGACTCGGCGAAGTCTTTGGCCGATTGGTCGAGCAGCCGCTTCAACTCGTCGGCGATGCGCAATTGCAGGTAGTCGCCGGCAAGCGTGCCCTGTGCCGAGAGCCGCGCATTGGCGAGATCGGCGGCGCTTGCCTGCGCCGTCGCGACATTGGCCTCGACCGTGCGGCGGACCTGACCCCAGAGATCGGGGGTCCAGCTCGCTGCGACATTGTCGCTGAAAAAACTCCCGATGCGGCCACCGCTTCCGACCAGGAAGGACGACGAGCCGGTGCCGCTCGAGGCGCTGCCGCCGCTGCGCGAGCGCTGGGCCTGGAAGCCAACGGTTCCGGTCGGGAAAAAGCCGGCGCGGGCTTCGGCGACAATTTCTTCCGCCTGGCGCAGCGCCGCGGCGGCGGCCTTGAGGTTCTGGTTGGAGATGTCGATGCGCCGCTCGAGCCCATCGAGGACCGGATCGTTGTAGATCGCCCACCACGCGCCGCGACTGATCGTGTCATTCGGCTGGCCGAGCTTCCATCCCGGCTGCGGCCGCGCCTCCTTGTATAGCGCCGGTACCAGAGCCCCGGGGCGGTGGTAGTCCGGGCCGACCGTGCATGCCGAAAGGATAGCGGCGCCGGCGACGACGCCCCTCAATGCGGCGCGTCTCATTCGCCGGGTTCGGCAACCTGTCCCGCATCGAGGCGCGGGTGGCCCGGGCGCCAGCGCCGCTGCGCCCACAGGCGGAACCGGTCGAGATAGAGATAAATCACCGGTGTGGTGTAAAGCGTCAGCACTTGGCTGACCATCAGCCCGCCGACGATCGAGATGCCCGAGCGGGCGGCGCAATTCGGCGCCCTCGCCAAACCCGATCGCCAACGGAAGCGCGCCAAGCATCGCCGCCAGGGTGGTCATCATGATCGGACGGAACCGCTTCAGGCAGGCCTGATAGATCGCTTCCCGTGAGCTCAATCGCAGGCTGCGTTCCGCGTCGAGGGCGAAGTCGATCATCATGATCGCGTTCTTCTTGACGATCCCGATCAAGCAAGATCACGCCGATCAGCGCAATGATGCTGAATTCGGTGTCGGTCACGATCAGCGCCAGCACCGCACCGACCCCGGCCGAGGGTAAGGTCGACAGGATCGTAATCGGGTGCACGTAGCTTTCGTACAGCACGCCAAGCACGATATAGACGGCGAGCAACGCCGCCACGATCAGCACCGGCTCATTCGCCAAGGATTGCTCAAAGACCTGGGCCGTGCCCTGAAAGCCGCCATGGACTGTCGATGGCATGTCGAGCCGCTGCGACCGCGTCCTCGATCGCCTGCTGCGCTTGCCCGAGCGATACGCCCGGCGCCAGGTTGAACGAGATCGTCGCGGCGACAAACAGGCTCTGGTGATTGACCGCAAGCGGCGTGTTGCCCGGGCCGAAATGGCTGAAGGCGGAAAGCGGCACCATGGTTTCGGATGCTGTACTGACCGCAGCGCCGGTCGAGGTGGCGCCGTGGCCGGTATTGGCAAGCGAGTTATTTGCTTGGTTGCGCGCGGTGTCGCTGGCGATCTGAGCCGCGGCGGTGGTTGCTGCGCTGCCGCTCGCGGCCGGCTTGGTGGCGGAAATCGTGCCGGCGAGCGCGTTGGTCGACTGGGTGCCGCTGACCGTGCCGCCAGCGGTGCTGACATAGATGTCTTTCAGGATTTCGGGAGTCTGCCAGAACTTCGGATCGGCCTCCATTACGACGTGATATTGGTTTTGCGCGGCGTAGATCACCGACACTTGGCGCTGGCCGAAGGCATCGTAGAGCGTGTTGTCGATCTCGGCGACGTTGAGGCCGAGACGGGCAGCGGTGGCGCGGTCAATAACCAGATCACTCTCCAGGCCCTTTTGCTGCTGGTCGAGGTTGACCTCGGTTATCCCTTTGATTTTTTGCAGCGCGGCTTCGACCTTGGGCGCCCACTTGTAGATTTCGGCGGAATCGTCGCCAAGCAGCGTATACTCATATTGCGCGTAGCTCGCGCGCCCCCCAACCCGGATGTCGCTTGCCGGCTGGAGAAAGAGCCGCGCGCCGGCGACCTGGTTGAATTTGGGGCGCAGCCGGCCCATGACCCGCTCCATCGACACGTGTCGCTCGGACAACGGCTTTAATACGACGAATACGAAACCGCCATTGGTCTGGCCGCCGCCGGTAAAGGCGCTGACGCTCTGGACCGCCGGATCCCGCCGAATGATATCGACGAACTGGGTCAGTTTCTTTTCCATCAGCTGGAAGGAGATGCTCTGATCGGCCTGAATGCCGCCGAACATCAGTCCGACATCTTGAGTGGGAAAGAAGCCCTTTGGAACGATGATGCTGAGATAGATGCCCAGGCACAGCGTCGCCAACAGGCTCAGCATCACGAGCGACGGCCACTGCAGAGCTCGGCGCAGGGTACGGTCGTACAGTCCGAGGACCGCCACAAAGGTGCGCTCGCTGGCCCGGTACAGCCTGCCGCGTTTGTGGTCGCGCGGGTCGCCGAGCACATACGCGCACATCATCGGCGTCGTGCTCAGTGAAACGGCGAGGGAAATCGCGATCGCGACCGACAAGGTCATGGCGAACTCGCGAAACAGCCGGCCGACGATGCCGCCCATCAGAAGGATCGGGACAAAGACCGCGATCAGTGACAGGCTCATCGACAGCACGGTGAAGCTGACTTCGCCGGCGCCTTGCAGCGCCGCCTGCATCCTGGTCATGCCGGCTTCCATGTGCCGGGTAACGTTCTCCAGCACGACGATCGCATCGTCGACGACGAAGCCGGTCGAAATCGTCAACGCCATCAGCGAGAGGTTGTCGAGGCTGTAGCCCAAAAAGTACATGACCCCGAAGGTGCCGATCAGGGAGACCGGCACAGCCACGCTCGGGATCAAGGTCGCCCGCACATTGCGCAGGAACGCGAAGACGACGAGCACGACGAGAATTATCGCGATGATCAGAGTGCGCTCGACGTCGTGCAGCGAGGAGCGGATCGTGATCGTCCGGTCCAATGTCAGTGTGACATTGATGGCGCTCGGGATCGAAGCCTCGAGTTGCGGCAAGATCGCTTTGACGCGATCGACTGTGTCGATGATGTTGGCGCCGGGTTGTTTGTACAGAAAGACCAGAACAGCCGGATTGCCGTTGGCGAGTCCTTGGTTCCTTATATTCTCGACCGAGTCCTTGACTTCGGCAATATCGGTCAGGCGCACCGGCGACCCATTACGATAGGCAATCACCAGGGGCCGGTAATCGGCGGCGTGGTTCGCCTGATCGTTGGTGTAGATCTGGAAGCGCCGGTCACCCTCTTCGAGCATGCCCTTGGGACTGTGCGCGTTGGCCGAGGCAAGCGCCGCGCGCACGTCTTCGAGGCCGATCCCGTATTTGAACAACGCCAGTGGATTGAGCTCGACCCGCACGGCCGGTAGCGAGCTGCCGCTGATCACCACCTGCCCGATGCCTTCGATCTGCGACAATGCCTGCTGCATGACCGTCGAAGCCGCGTCATAAATCTGGCCGCGGGTCAAAGTGCCGGAGGTCATCGCCAGGATCGCGATCGGGGCGTCGGCCGGGTTGACTTTGCGGTAGGTCGGGTTCTGGCGCAGGCTGGTCGGCAGATCGGCGCGGGCGGCGTTGATTGCTGCCTGGACATCGCGCGCGGCGCCGTCGATGTTCCGGTCGAGATTGAACTGCAAGGTGATGCGTGTCGTATTGACGGTGCTCGTCGAGGTCATCTGAGCTGACATCGGCGATGACGCCGAGATGGCGTTCGAGCGGCGTCGCCACGGTTGTGGCCATCGTGTCGGGGCTGCCGCCCGGCATCGTCGCAAAAACAGAGATGGTCGGAAAATCGACCTGCGGCAGTGGCGCCACCGGCAGCTTCGAGAAAGCGAAGATTCCGGCCAATGCGACCCCGATCGTCAGCAAAGTCGTCGCGACCGGCCGCTTGATGAACGGCGCAGCCGGGTTCACCGCAGCGCGCTCTCCGGCGCAGCCCTGCCGCCGCTCGTGCTCCGGCGGACCCACTCGCCGAGCCGGTCGAAGCCGAGATAAATGACCGGGGTCGTAAACAAGGTCAGCAACTGGCTGACGATCAGCCCGCCGACAATCGTTACGCCCAGAGGGCGGCGCAGCTCCGAGCCCACCCCGGTGCCGAGCATCAGCGGCAGGGCCGCAAATATCGCCGCCATCGTCGTCATCAGGATTGGCCGGAAGCGCAACAGGCAGGCCTGATAGATCGCCTCTCGCGGCGGCTTGCCCTCGTTGCGCTCGGCGTCAAGGGCAAAGTCGACCATCATGATCGCATTCTTTTTGACAATGCCGATCAACAGGATGATGCCAATAATGGCGATCACGCTCAGATCACTGCCAACGATCATCAGCGCCAATAGAGCGCCGACCCCGGCCGAAGGCAGAGTCGAAAGGATCGTGATCGGGTGAATGAAGCTCTCGTAGAGCACACCCAACACGATGTACATCGCGATGATCGCCGCGATGATCAGGATCAGCTCGTTGCCGAGTGCTGCCTGAAAGGCCAGTGCGGCGCCCTGGAACACGGTGATCATGCTGGCCGGCAGCCGGATCTCCTTTTCGGCCTGCTGTATGGCATCGACTGCCTCGCCGAGCGAGGCGCCGGGCGCCAGATTGAACGACACCGTCGTCGACGGGAACTGCCCGAGATGATCGATCTCGAGCGGTGCCGTCTGCTCCTGGACCTGAGCGATCGTAGACAGCGGGACCTCACCGTTTGCCGCGGTCGACGACGGTAGGTAGATCGTTCCCAGGGAGGTCAAGGATTGCTGCTGCAGCGGATCCGCCTCGAGGATTACCCGATACTGGTTCGACTGGGTAAAAATCGTCGAAACGATGCGCTGGCCATAGGAATCATAGAGCGCATTGTCGACGGTTGCCGGGGTGATCCCAAAGCGCCCCGCGGTGGCACGGTCGATATTGGACATATGCCGAAAGGCCGTTCTGCGAAAAGGTGCTCCCGACATCCTCGAGCTGCGGGATTTGTTCCAGCCGCTGCAGCAATTTCGGGACCCAAATTGCGAACTCGGCCGAATTGGCGTCTTCGAGCACGAATTGGTACTGGGATCGGCTGACCGTCGCGTCGATCGTCAAATCCTGGACCGGCTGCATATAGAGCGTGATCCCGTCGACTTTTGCGGTCTCTCTCTCCAGTCGCCGGATAATGTCGCTGGCCGAACTTTGACGCTGATCGAGCGGCTTCAGGTTGATCAGAAAACGGCCGCTGTTGAGGGTCGTGTTGGTGCCGTCAACGCCAATGAAGGACGTAAGGCTGTCAACATCGGGATCGTCGAGAACTACTGCCGCCAATGCCTGCTGGCGATTGGACATCGCGGCGAAAGACACCGAGGGCGAGGCCACCGAAATGCCCTGGATCAGGCCGGTGTCCTGGACCGGAAAGAAGCCCTTCGGGATCACGATGTAAAGCAGCACGGTCAGGGCGAGGGTAGCGACCGCCACCAGCAGGGTCATCGGCTGATGATCGAGCACCCAGTTCAACACCCGGCCATAGCGGGCGATCAGCGCATCGAACCATTCTCCACTCTTGCGCGCGATCCACAGCATTTCCGATGGCTGCTGGTGGCGCAGGATTTTGGCGCACATCATCGGCACCAGGGTCAGCGCCACCACTGCGGAAATGACGATGGTGACGGCAAGGGTGATGGCAAACTCGCGAAACAGCCGGCCGACCACGTCGGGCATGAACAGCAGCGGGATCAGCACCGCGATCAGCGAGATCGTCAGCGAGATGATCGTAAATCCGATCTGCGCCGAACCCTTCAGCGCTGCCTGCAATGGCGGGTCACCGGCTTCGATATATCGAGATATGTTCTCGATCATCACGATCGCGTCGTCGACCACAAAGCCGGTCGCGATCGTCAGCGCCATCAGCGACAGATTGTTGAGGCTGAACCCGGCCAGATACATGAAGGCGAGCGTGCCGACGAGTGAAAGCGGTACCGAGAGGCTCGGGATCAGGGTCGCGGACGGGCTGCGCAGAAACAGGAAAATCACGGCGACGACCAGCACAACCGCTAGCCCGAGCTCGAATTCGACATCGGCGACCGAGGCCCTGATCGTCGTGGTGCGATCGGTCACGACTTCGACGTTGACCGCCTCGGGAAGCCCCGCTTTGAGCGCGGGCAGCAGTGACTTGATCCTGTCGACAACGGCGATGACGTTGGCATTGGGCTGGCGCTGGACGTTGACGATGACTGCCGGCTCGGTGTTGACCCAGGCGGCGAGCTTGGTGTTCTCGGCGGCGTTCTCGGCATGGGCGACATCGGAGAGCATGACCGGCGCGCCGTTCCGATAGGCGACGACCAGATCGTTGTATTCGGAGGCCTTTTTGATCTGGTCATTGGCGTTGATCGTGTAGGCCCGGCTCGGCCCGTCGAAATTGCCTTTGGGGGTGTTGACGTTGGCATTGGCCAGGGTCGTGCGCAGATTGTCGATGTTGAGCCCATAAGCGGCGAGCTGCAGATTGTTCGCCTGGATGCGCACCGCCGGGCGGTTGCCGCCGCTGATGCTGACCAGGCCGACGCCGGGCAGTTGTGAGATCTTCTGCGCGAGGCGGGTGTCGGCGAGGTCCTCCAACTGGGTCAGGGGCAATCGTCTTCGACGTCAATGCCAGGGTCAGGATCGGCGCGTCGGCCGGGTTGACCTTGGCGTAGATCGGCGGCGCCGGCAGATCCGAGGGCAGTAGATTACCCGCCGCGTTGATCGCCGCCTGGACTTCCTGCTCGGCCACATCGAGACTGAGATCGAGGCTGAACTGCAGGGTGATGACCGAGGCCCCGGCCGAGCTCGTCGAGGACATCTGGTTCAGCCCCGGCATCTGGCCGAACTGCACTTCGAGCGGCGCGGTAACCGAGGAAGTCATTACATCGGGGCTGGCGCCGGGATAGAACGTCTGCACCTGAATCGTCGGATAATCGACCTCGGGCAATGCCGAGAGCGGCAGAAACCGGTAGGCGAACAGCCCGACCAGCATAATCGCCGCCATCAGCAGCGTCGTCGCGACCGGGCGCAGAATGAACAGACGAGACGGGTTCATTGCGCGGGCTGGTGTCCGCCTCCGTGGCCCTTGCCCTGGCGCCGGGTATGAGGCCCGGCGCCGTTCGCCGGCCTGCCGGAAGCGGCCCCGCCCCCGCCAGCCGAAACGAGCGTAACCTTGGCCCCGTCCTTCAGCCGGTCGGCGCCATCGTCGACGACGCTCTGGCCGGCTTGCAGCCCCGAGAGGATCACGACGCGCTGACCGTCGGTCGGGCCGAGCTCTACCTTCTGCACCGACACCGTGTTACCGGGCTTGACCAGATAGACAAAAGTGCCGGGGGCGCCGCGTTGGATCGCCGAGCTTGGGACGATATCCACGCCTTGCAGTGTCTCGACCAACAGCTTGATGTTGACGAACTGGTTTGGAAACAGGCTCTCGTCTGGGTTGTCGAAGGTTGCCCGAAGCTTGACCGTACCGGTCGTGGTATCGATCTGGTTGTCGATCGTGTCGAGTTTGCCGACTGCGAGCTGGGTCGCTCCGGTGCGGTCGTAGGCGGTGGTGGGCAATGTCGCACCCGCGTGCCACTGTTTCAGCACCTCGGGCAAATTGTCCTCGGGCAGGGTGAAGATGACCGATATCGGCTGCAGCTGGGTGACGATGACGATGCCGTTGGCATCGCTGGTCTGCACGTAATTGCCCGGATCGACCTGGCGCAGGCCGACCCGGCCGGTGACCGGCGAGATGATATGGGTATAGGTCAGGTTGAGCTTTTGCGCGTCGATCTGGGCTTGATCCGAACATGATCTGGGCCCGATCCTGGCCGACGGTCGCGATTTGGGTGTCGCGCGTCTGCGTCGCGATCGAGTTTTGCGCGACGAGAGTGTTGTAGCGCTTCAGGTCGAGCTCGGCGTTCTTCAAGGTTGCCTGGTCCTTGGCGAGCTGGGCCTGAGCCTGCTCAAGCGCCACCTGGTAAGGGCGCGGGTCGATCTGGGCGAGAAAGTCGCCCTTTTTTACGTGCTGGCCTTCCTGGAACCCGACCGACATCAGGTAGCCGTTGATTTGGGTCTTGACCGTAACCACGGCCAGCGGGGTGACGGTGCCGAGCCCGCTCAAAGTGACCGGCATATCGCCTCTTTGAACCGTCGCCGTACCAACCGGCACCGGACCGCCGAAAGCGGCGCGCCCACCCGGGCTCGGTTGCTTGCCAGGCCGCGGCAAGTACCACACCGCCGCCCCGACGATGGCCGCCACCAGCAGCAGCCAAAGGATCGGCCGCAGCCGCGACCGGCGGCGCCCCGTCCTCGGGGAAATTTCCGTCGGCGGGAGGGCATGCTCCTCGCTGCCCGGACCAAATACGTCGCCGGGCTCGCTCGCCCGTCTCGGTGGAGCTTCGATATCGCTGCGCTGCTCGTCCATCGTCGTCTAACGAAAACCTCGCCGAGGCGAGCTTAGCAAGCCCGCAACCGCGCGTCCCCTGCGCCGCGGCAGCCGATTATAGGCCGCCCCGGCGCGTGGCATCCCGGCGCGCGCAAAGCCCCTTTCGTCACACCGCCCTATCGTCTCAAATGGGATATCGCAATTCGGACGATCGAGGTCGGGTCATGGCGGCAAATCTTGCACCTCTCAGCGGCGGCCAGCTGGTCGTCGCCGCGCTGCGGGCGCATCGGGTCGAGATGGCCTTCAGCGTCGCCGGCGAGAGCTATCTCGAAGTGCTCGATGCGCTTTACGACGCCCCCGAGATCCATCTCGTGACCTGCCGCCAGGAGGGCGGTGCGGCATTTATGGCCGAGGCCTACGGCAAGCTCACCGGCAAACCCGGGGTGCTGCTGGTGACCCGCGGGCCGGGCGCCTGCAACGCCTCGATCGGCATCCACACCGCGTTTCAGGATTCGACGCCGATGGTCGTGCTGGTCGGCCAGGTTGCCCGCCACCAGATCGACCGCGAAGCCTTTCAGGAGGTCGATTTCCGCCGCATGTTCGCGCCGCTCGCCAAATGGGTGGCGCAGATCGACATGGCCGAGCGCGTGCCCGAGCTGGTCAACCAGGCGTTCCAGGTCGCGACTTCCGGGCGCCCCGGCCCGGTCGTCCTGGCGCTGCCCGAGGACATGCTGCGCGATCGTCGCTGCAGCTCCGGTCTCCGGCCCCTACCTTCAGGTGCGCGCCCATCCCGGTGCGGCGGATCTCGCGGAGTTGCGGCGGCTGCTCGCGGCGGCGCAGCGGCCGATGATGCTGGTCGGCGGCAGCGGCTGGAGCGACGCGGCCTGCCGCGACATCACCCGCTTTGCGGTGGCGAACGATCTGCCGGTCTGCTGCTCGTTCCGGCGTCAGGATATCGTCGACAACCGCTCGCCATGCTTTGCCGGCGATCTCGGCACCGGGGCGAGCCCGACGCTGGTCGCGCGGGTCAAGGAATCCGACCTGTTGCTGGCGGTCGGCGCGCGCATCGGCGAGATCACCTCGCAATCCTACTCACTGATGGGCATCCCCGATCCGGGCAAGACCCTGATCCATGTCCATCCGGCCGCCGAAGAATTGGGCCGCGTCTTTCGCCCGACCCTGGCGATCCAGTCGGGCATGCCCGAATTCGCCGCCGCGGCGGTGGCGCTCGAGCCGGCGCCGGCGCACTGGTCGGCCTGGCGGGCGGCGGCGCGCGTCGAGTACGAGGCGGGGCTCCTCCCCTCCTCCGCCGGCAGCGCCGCGCTCGATCTCGGCCAAGTCATGACCTGGCTGCGCCAGCGCCTGCCCGACGACGCGATCGTCACCAGCGACGCCGGGAATTTCAGCGGCTGGCCCAACCGCTTTCTGCAATACCGCCGGCCGGGGCGCCAGCTCGGCCCGACCAGTGGTGCGATGGGCTACGGGGTTCCGGCCGCGGTCGGGGCCAAGCTCGTCCATCCCGATCGTCTGGTGGTCGGGTTTTGCGGCGACGGCGGCTTTCTGATGACCGGGCAGGAATTGGCGACGTCGCTCGCCGAGGGCGTCGGCCCGATCATCCTCCTGTTCAACAATGCGATGTACGGCACGATCCGCATGCATCAGGAGCGCCGCTTTCCCGGGCCGCGTCGTCGGCACCGCGCTGGCGAACCCCGATTTTGTCGCCCTCGCCCGCGCCTACGGCGCTTTCAGCGCGCGGGTGACCCGCACCGAAGAGTTCGCCCCCGCCTTCGAAGAAGCCGCCGCCGGCAAGCGCGCCGCGGTCATCGAGCTCGCAATGGACCCGGAAATCATCACCACCCGCACCACCCTCTCCGCCATCCGCCATCACGCCGAAGCGCAAAACACCGCAAAAGCCGAGGCCTGATGCGGGTTCTCCATCGGGTTCCGAGCACTTCCCGTCAGCGGACACCTCAGTCCGCGCCAAGTCGCGCCCTTCGCCTCGCTTCCGGCGAAACGCGAAGTTGCGCCTGGCCGTTCGGCGCAACGGAATGCGGCCTACCCCGCCGCCTTCTCTCCTGGAAAGGCCGTGGTGTGCGCGCCTCGTAGTATGGCTTCGGGATCAAGCCTGCCAAAGTATTCGATCAGGCCGCCAACGATGCCGGTCCATCCGGTCTGATAGCGGGCGCCGATGCCGGCGCTGTTGTCGCCATGGAAGTACTCGTAGAACAACAAGTGGTCGCGCCAATAAGGATCACGCTGAAATTTTTCCGTACCACCGTATACCGGGCGGCGGCCGCTTTCGTCGCGCAAAAAATCCGAGCCAGGCGATTGGCGATCTCATGCCCAACCTCGAACAAATTAATCAACTTGCCCCATTCCGCGCGTCTGAGACCCCGGGGCGTAGTCGGCTTCGGACCACGACAGCGCCCTGCTGGAGGCCTCGCCGCGCACGCGCTGATTGGCACTTACTTCATAAAACCTTCATCTATTCCGGATTGATCGACGCAGCGCGGTGTCTAATACTCTGGTGCAGATTGAACAAATTATTGGTCCGAGAAAATGCCGGAGACCTTTCCATACCGCGTGATTCTGGCTTCAGTCAGCGCGACCGCAGTGGCGCTGGGGTGCATCGTTCTCACCGTCGCTTCTATCTTCACGCCCGGCGATCTGGTGATCAGTACCGTCTCCTGTTCCGTCGGCGCCGCGATCTGCAACAGTCTGAGCGGCGGACGGGGTTGGCGCGAACCGATTGATCCGTAAGGGGCGCGGGCAAACCGGCGGCGACCCGGGTCTTGCAAGCCGGCGGGTAGAAATTACGATCGGTGGCGGCTGAACCCGCAGCAGCGGGCCAAGGCGGATCGCACCAATTGCTGGCCCAGGCCGCCCTTCATCACGAAGGCCGCCGGACAAGGGGTTACGGCGAAGCGCTGCCTGGTTTGGGCCGCCGATATGGCGGGTTCAGCTGCACGTGCAGCTGGTGTGCCGCGATCCACGCTTCGGCTTCTGCCTCGGTCGCGAAGCCCGTGATATGGGTTGGGTGGGTATCCGGAACGACGACTTCGACCCCGAATGTTCCATCGACCAACGGTACGACGCGGTAGCTCGCCTCAGCGTGAGGATGCAGCTTCACCATGTTGGTAATATGGGCGCGCCGGGCGCCGACCGGTAAGGCGAGGCGAGATTTCTCGGCTGTGGCCCGGCTGATTGCCGAACATCGGGGAATTCAAAGGCGCGATGAACTGGCTCAGGGTAATTGTGGTGCTGCTGATCCTGTGGACGCTGGAAGATTGCGCTGCAATCGGGACGGGATCAGCGCCGAGCCCGCCCCCCTCCCAAGACGATCGCGGCGGCATGCATTAATTGATGCTTGCATCCGCCTACCTTCCGCCGGGACTGCGGCTAAAGCTCACCTAGCCGGTCGAGGAGGCCCTAAGCGGTTGATCCGTCAATGGCAGCCGACGATCTTTCCGGCCCCGGCTACCCCGAAAATCTCAATGATCCTAGCGACTTGGTCGAACAGATCGCGTCCCCGGTAATCCTCGCCAGTTTCCGCCAGGATCACCGACGCCAGGAAGCCAGGGTCGACCTCCTCCAGCCAGTCGGCAAATTCGGCAATCCGTTGTGTTGTGACCATTGAAGACGCACCCGTCAAAATTGCGTCAATCGCGTCCCACGATGCGCCTAATGTATTAACGAGACTTTAAGAGGCCGCGGCCATGCTTCGGCCGGGATAGGCCCCGGTCGGGCCGCTCGCCGGCATTCCGCCTGAGTCCCAGCCATCGAAAGTGACCGTTTGATAAAGTTGGCGCACCCGGCGAGATTCGAACTCACGACCTCTGCCTTCGGAGGGCAGCGCTCTATCCAGCTGAGCTACGGGTGCCCGTGACGGTGTCGATGACCGTGGCGAGGGGTTGGATACAGAAGCGGGCAGGGATATGCAAGGCGGTTGCCGCTGGGTTTGCAAGCGTCGCCGGCGGCGATGGGTTGGATCGAAGGGATGGGCCGTGCCGCCCGCTCGATCTCGCTCTCGGTCCGGCGGAGAAGACGATCCCGGGAAGCGCACGTCCGCATTTTGGCGGGACACGAAATGCTCACGCAAATTACGGCAGCAGCTTACCGTTAAAGGCGTTGGCGAAGGCATTCGCCGCGATCGCGTCGGCGAAGGTCAGCACCACAATAAACGTTTCATCGGCCCCCTTGTTATACCTAAAGCTCTTTGGGCTGATCTTATTGTCATCCAGCCACATTCTCATGCTATCCATAGCGTGTGATAGTTCATCAGCTGATACGCGAAGTTCAACCGACATGCGCGCGCCTCATACTTGTTACCGATATATCAACAACGGAACTGACCAGGACTTTGTTCCATAGCGGCAATGATCCTATTGATATATAGATTTACTACCCAGATAAGTTTAGAATTTTTATCTTACTAAAATGAAACTTTTCCAGTATCCATCAGCTTCGTTGGCCGCTTCATATTACAGCACCGCGCTCGCGAATCTCCGTCGCTCCGGGACCGAAGCCGTTCCCGTCATTTGGGCGCGTTTATCACCGCCGCATAGTGGTCGGCCACCGGCCTCGACCTGATGACAGCGATCAAGGCAGAATGTCGAATACGATGCTCGACCGCAAAACGAGCGCAATCGGCACGCGGAGGGACTGCATGCCAATCGATGCGGACATGGCCGAAGGGGTGCAGGTCGATCCCGCCGGAACCAATCGACCGCGAACGACTCTACTCGCCCGGCTATTCGCCCTCGTCTTGATGGCGATCCTGCCCGCGCTGGCGATCCAGGCTTACAACGAGATCGAACTCAAACGGTCGCGCGAGGCTGAGGTGCGCCAAGATGCCCTGCGGCTCGCCAAATTTGCCACGGGCGAGCTCGATCGGATCATAGAAAACGGCCATGCTTTGGCTGTCGCCTTGGCCAATCTCCCCGCGGTGCGCAATCACGACACCGCCGCTTGCTCCGATTATGCCGCCCTCCTGACCAAGGACTTCCCGCAATATGTGGCGATGGGAGCCATCGATCTAAGTGGGCATGTGTTTTGCTCGAGCCGGCCGATTCCACCTGGGGCCAGTGCGGCCGATCGGTGGTTTTTTAACGAGGCGATCCGAAGCGGAAAGTTCGTCATCGGGGATTACCTGATCGGCCGCCTCGTCAAAAAGCCGATCCTGCCGCTCGCCCTGCCGTTTTTGGGTCCGGACGGCCATATCGGCGGCGCGGTTTACATCTCTCTCGATATCGACTGGCTTGCTCGATATTTTCAAACCGATCGGCAGATCAACAAAGATGCGACGTTGGCGATCGCCGACCGCAACGGCGTGATCCTGGTTCGGCTCCCCGACAATGCCCAATATGTCGGGACCAAATTTGCCGAGATCTATCGACCTTTCATTTTCGCCAAGGAGCCGGGGACGGCGGAGATCGTCGGGGTCGACGGCATTCACCGGATCCTCGGCTACGTCCCGGTGCAGTCGTCACCTGCCATCGGGCTCTTTGTCGGCGTCGGTCTAACGACGGCGACAGCCTTTGCCGCGGTGAACGACGCGTCGAGGTTCGGTTTCATCCTGATCGGCATCGGCCTCGCGGTCGGCCTGTTAGTGGCTTGGCTGGGGGGCCGCTACTTCATATCTCGTCCGATCGCCAAACTGGTGGAGGCGTCGGCGCAGTGGCGGCAGGGCAATTTTGCGGCGCGCAGCGATCTCGGCCGAGGTGGCTCGGAGATTGTCCAGCTCGGACGTACCTTCGACGACATGGCAGGTGCGCTGCATCGCCGGCAGCGGGACAACACCAACCTACTGGCAACGCTCGAAAGCCGGGTGCAGGAACGCACGCGGGTTCTCGAAGCGGCGCAGGCGGAGCTGAAAGAGGCTAATGCCGGTCTCGAAAGCCAAGCCCGTGACCTCGCGACCGCAAATCGTGACCTGCGCTCCGAGATGCAGCGACGCGAGCAAGCCGAGGAGGTTCTGCGTCATCTGCAAAAGATCGAAGCCCTGGGCCAACTCACCGGCGGGATAGCACACGATTTCAACAATTTGCTTCAGGTCATCTTGGGTAGCCTCGATAACGCCCGTCGTCGGCTGATGCGCGGCGAGCCCATCACCGCCGAGAACGGCTGGGAGCAAGTCCAGCCGGCGATCCGCAGCGCCGAGCGCGCGGCGGCGCTGACCCAGCAGCTTCTCGCCTTTGCCCGCCGCCAGCCCCTGTCGCCACAGGCTCTGGACCTCAATCGCCTGGTCTCCGGCATGTCCGAGCTGCTGCGGCGGACACTCGATGAAACGATCGAGATCGAGACGGTGCTTGCTGGTGGTCTCTGGCCGGTCTCCGCCGACAGCAGCCAACTGGAAAGCGCGATTATCAACCTTGCGGTCAACGCGCGCGACGCGATGCCGAATGGCGGCAGGATGACAATCGAGACCGCCAACACCCTCCTCGACGAGGCTTATGCCGGCGCGCACGAGGAAGTCGTCGCCGGCCAGTACGTGCTGCTGGCGATCACCGACGATGGCGCCGGCATGACCAGGGAGGTGCTGAGGCAGGCCTTCGACCCGTTTTTCACGACCAAAGAGGTCGGCCAGGGCACCGGGCTGGGTCTGTCCCAGGTCTATGGCTTCATCAAGCAATCCGGCGGCCACATCAAGGTCTACAGCGAACCGGGCCAGGGCACGACGGTCAAGATGTACCTGCCGCGGCTGGCCTCGGCTGAGGCCTCGGCGGAAATCTCGGCTCAGCCGGGCGCCGCCCCCAGCGGCAGCAAGGCCGAGCTGATCCTGGTGGTCGAGGACGAGGACGACGTTCGCGCCTCGACCGTTGGCATGCTCGAAGAACTCGGCTATGGCGTGCTCACGGCCGCGGATGGCCCTGCCGCGCTGCGGCTACTGGCGGATCATCCGCAGACCCGGCTTCTGTTTACCGATGTCGGGCTGCCGGGCGGCCTTAACGGCAGGCAGCTGGCCGACACCGCGCGTGAAATGCGGCCCGACTTGCGGGTGCTGTACACGACCGGATATGCGCGCAACGCCATCGTTCATCACGGCATGCTCGATCCCGGTGTCGAGCTGATGGTCAAGCCGTTCACCTACGCCGCCTTGGCTGCCAAGATCCGCGCCATGCTGTAGCCTCGCGGGCAAAAGCCCAGGCGGCCTGCCCGGCCGCCATGGCGGGCTGCGGCGACCGACGCTAACCGCCAAGTCTCTGCGGGTGGTTTCCGTGAAGAGGTCCGCTCGCTTTCTTGCCGCGGCCGATAGGGCGTGGACAGCAGAGCTCCAGTAGGGCATCCCACCAAGCTAACTGACCCGCTTCCCGAGCCTGATAACCTTTTGCTGCCGAGCCGCGCTCCGCTCAATCTCATCGGCCGCATCAGCCAATTCGCTAGCCCAGAGGTACAACTGCTCAATAACTACTCGCTCTAACGAAATCTTCGCACGCTTTCGACATCGTTCGGCGAGGTCACGCAAAGCTTGCGGATCCTGCATGGGTCTTCTCCCGAGAGAACTTCCCCGGGTTGCGTCACCGCTTACCGACCCCTGATTGGAGAGAACGCGCGGTTATCTTATCAACAGGTCTTTTTCAGGCGAGTTCCATATTTCAGGCGAGTTCCGCACTCGAAATCTACCTAATAAAGAGGCGGCGATCAGCACAGGGCGCTCGCTCGGGCCCAAATAAAGCTGGCGCGGGCGGACGATCCGGGTTTCGGGGTCGGCGATGGCCGAGGCCGTCCGAAGCCCTCGTTTAGCGCGATGCATCTGTAGAGAAGCGCGGGGATATTTCGCCCCGCCGCAAGCGCATAACCTGAGGCCCCGTGTTACTCGGCTAACGCGACGGTAATGATGCGGGATGCGGACAAGGCGGCTCTAGCACTGCATCGGTTCGGGTTCGGCCCGTGCGCCGACACGATTGCGGTGATCGCCTCCGACCCGCAGGGGGCGCTCGCGGCCGAACTCGACCGGCCGAACGCCGGGCAGATCGTTGATCCCGGGCTGTTGAGCAGCGACGCCGCGTTTCGCGCGGTGTTCGAATTCCGAGCCGCACGTGCGGCGCAGGCCAAGCTCGCGGCGCATCCCGCTGGCGCGGGTAATCCGGGTATGGAACCCGTGGGTGATAAGGCCGAGAAATCGACCTCCGGCGAGCCCGCCCAGGAACCGCTGCCACGCCGGGTTTTTCTCGCTGAGGCCAAGGCTCGGATCGACGCGGCGACTAGGGCCGAGATCGGCTTCGTCGAGCGGCTCGCATGGTTCTGGTCGAACCATTTCTGCGTCAGCATCGACACCTCGGTAATGGCCGGGGGCTACGAGCGCGAGGCGATCCGCCCTCATGTGCTGGGCCGATTCATGGACATGCTGCTCGCCGCGGAGAGCCATCCGGCGATGCTGATCTATCTGAACGACGCCCAGTCGATTGGTCCCAACTCGGTCGCCGGCATCAATCGCGGCAAGGGCCTCAACGAGAATTTCGCGCGCGAGATCCTGGAGCTGCACACCCTCGGCGTGCGCACCGGTTATACGCAAGCCGACGTGATCAGTTTCGCCAAGGCGCTGACCGGATGGACCCTCCGCCCGCCCGTCAGCGACCCCGACATCGGCGGACAGTTTGTGTACATCCCTCGCACGCACGAGCCGGGCGCAGAGACGGTGCTCGGCAGGACCTACCCCGACAACGGCGTCGCGCAAGGGCGCGCGGTGCTCGCCGATCTTGCGCGCCATCCCGCGACCGCGACGCACATCGCGACAAAGCTGGCGATCCATTTCGTGGCCGACGACCCGCCGGCCGGACTGATCGACCGCCTCGCGCGCCGCTTTCGCGACACCGACGGCGATCTCAAAGAAGTCGCGAAAGCGCTGATCGCGGCTCCCGAAGCCTGGATGCCGCAGCGCGCCAAGTTGAAGCGTCCCGGCGAATGGCTGGTCGCGGCGCTGCGCGCCACCGGGCAAGCAGGCGACATTCGCCGCTTCGTCGCGGCCGAGGCGCTGCTCGGGGAGCCGCTGTGGCGACCGCCCGCGCCCAAAGGCTTTCCCGACGACAATGCTTCCTGGCTCGACGGTTTGGCGGAACGTCTCGAGATCGCCAACACGTTTGCCCAGCGTCTCGGGCCGTCCCTCGATCCCGCGGCGGTCATGGACGCCGCGCTCGGGTCCGCTTGCCTCGGTCGAGACGCGCCAGGCGATCGCGCGCGCCGAAAGCCGGCCGCAAGCGCTGACCTTGGCGCTGATGGCTCCCGAATTCCTCCGCCGGTGACCTGACGATGCCGCTATTCGTTGCTCCAACCCGTCGCGCGCTGCTGGCTGGTTCCGGCGTTTTATTCGCCTGGTCCAAATTTCCGCGCCTCGCGCGTGCGGAAGGCCGCGACCCGCGGTTCCTTACGGTCGTGTTGCGCGGCGCGCTCGACGGGCTTGCCATTGTGGCGCCGGTGGGTGATCCGCAATGGCGAGAATTGCGCGGTGAGGATGCCCTTAGTTTAGACGGGCCTTCGCCGGGTTTGCGGCTCAACGGCCTGTTCGCGCTGAACCCGGCGATGCCAATGCTGCATGAGCTCTATCGCCACGGGCAAGCGACGCTCGTGCATGCGGTGGCGACGCCCTATCGCGATCGCTCACATTTCGATGGGCAGGACGTATTGCAGACCGGGGCCACCAAACCGGGTGCGCTGGATACCGGCTGGCTCAACCGCGCCCTCTCATCATTGGAGCCGGAGAGATCGGCCGATCCACACTCGAGCCAGGCCCTGGCGATCGGACCGGTAACGCCGCTGATCATGCGCGGCCCCGCGCCGGTGCTGTCGTGGGAGCCGCCGCGACTGCCACCGGTCAGCGACGAGACGACGTTGCGGCTGCTCGATCTCTATCGCCATAGCGACCCGGTCTTCGCCAGGGCACTCGAGGAGCGAATCGGGATCGCCGCGATTGCACATGCCGGCGGCATCGATCAGGCACCGCCGAATGGCAGCCCCGTCGTCCAGCCGGGCGGTATTGCCGGGGTGCGCGCCTATTTCGCCGAGGCCGCCGGCACCGCGGTGAAGTTCCTCGCCCGACCCGACGGGCCGCGCGTCGGCGCGCTCGTCTTTGACGGCTGGGACACCCATGTCAATGAAGGCCCGGTCAAGGGCCGGCTCACCAATTTGTTGGGCGCGCTCGACGACGCGATGGCGGCGATTGCGGCCAATATGGGCGATGCTTGGCGCGAAACGATTGTTGTCGCAATTACCGAGTTCGGCCGCACCGCGCACATGAACGGTGATGGCGGCACCGACCACGGGACCGCGACTGTCGCCCTGCTCGCCGGCGGCGCGGTGAAGGGCGGACGCGTCGTCGCCGATTGGCCGGGCCTTAAAGACGCTGATCTCTACCAGCACCGTGATCTGAAGCCGACGACCGATTTGCGCGCCGTGCTGAAGGGGCTTCTCAAGGACCACCTCGGCGTCAGCGAGCCCGCCCTTGCCGCCCAGGTGTTCCCCGGCAGCGGCGGCGTGCCGCCGATGCCGGGGCTCGTCGCCTGACAGCGGCCTCAGCCACCCGGTGCCGGACCGTAGGGCTGCGCGGGCACGTATGCCGGCGGAGGCGGCGCAGTGGGCGGCGGAGGCGGCGCGTAAGCCTGCGCGGGCGGCGGAGGCGGCGTTGTCGAGGCGAGGCCCCCGGCAGCGCCTACGCCGCCGCCGATCGCCGCCCCGACCGCGGCGCCGGGGGCGCAACCGATGGGTATCGTCGCCACACATCCAATGGCAGCGCCGGTTGCAGCTCCTCCCAGGCCGCCGGTAGTCGTATTCGCTACCGGGTTGGGACTGCACGCGGCAAGGCTCGAAAGGCCCGAAACGAGTACGAGCGCACCAATCACTTTCATCACTTACCTCCTATAAAAGTTTAATGGCTGTCGTCGGCGGGCTCGACCCACGACCCGAGGTCGATCACGAGCCCGCAAAGTACGGGCGCTGACGGCTAACGATCTGGCATCTCTACCGTTTGGCGATCGCGCCTATGTGGTGCAAACACGCCTTTGATGATTTAGATCCCAGCGGGCTAGCCGGTGCTAAGATGCGTCTGGGCGAGAGAGGTCGGAAATTGAGCGAACCCGCAGCGGCGGAAACGCCGGATTGGCGCGACGAAATCTTCGCCGCGCTGAAGGCGGCGGAGATCCGGCAGGTAGGCTATGTGCCGGATGCCGGACATGCGCGGCTGATCGAGCTGTGCCGCGATGACCGCGACATCCGCGCGGTGCCGCTGACCAGCGAGGAAGAGGGCGTGGCATTGGCTGCCGGCGCCTGGCTCGGCGGCCAGCGCGCGGCATTGCTGATGCAGTCAAGCGGCGTCGGCAATTGCGTCAACATGCTGTCATTGACCAAGAACTGCCGGTTTCCGCTGGTCATGCTGGTGACGATGCGCGGCGAATGGGCCGAGTTCAATCCGTGGCAGGTGCCGATGGGGACCAAAACCCAGGCAGCGCTAGAGCTGATGGATGTGCTGGTCTATCGGATCGAGCGGGCCGAAGACGCCGCCGAGACCGTCGCCGCTGCGCTCGACATTGCCTACAACGGCGATCTTGCGACCGCAGTGCTGCTGTCGCAGAGGCTGATCGGCGCCAAACGGTGGGTCAAATGATCGGCAACGACCGCCGCCTCGACCGGCGCGCCGCGATCCGCGCCTTGCTCGAAGAGCGCGGCGATCTGCTGCTGGTGACCGGGCTCGGCTCGACCAGCTGGGACGCCGCCTCGGTCGGCGATGACGCGCATAATTTCTATCTGTGGGGGGCGATGGGAGCGGCCGCGATGGTCGGGCTCGGTCTCGCCCTGGCGCAGCCGGAGCGGCGCATCCTCGTGGTCACCGGCGACGGCGAAATGCTGATGGGGCTGGGGGCGCTCGCAACCATAGGCGTGCAGCGCCCGCCGAACCTGGCGATCGCGGTCTTCGACAACGGCCATTACGGCGAGACCGGCATGCAGGCGAGCCACACGGATGCGGCCGTCGAACTGATCGGCGTCGCCCGCGCTTGCGGCATCAAGGAAACCTTCGACATCAGCGACGAGTTGGGGCTGCGCGACTTCGCCGGCCGGATCAAAAAGGCCGCGACGACCCTGTTCGCCCGCGTCGCGATCCGCGCCGACGAGCCGCCCCGCGTTCTGCCGCCGCGCGACGGCGTTTTTCTGAAGAACCGTTTCCGCCAGGCCGTCGGCCTGGTTTGATGCCGCGGTCAGCGAGCAGCTCTGCGACCGCTAGGTGGCGAGATAGCCGCCGTCGACCCAGAGCTCGGCGCCGGTGATGTAGGAGGCTTCGTCCGAGGCGAGAAAGAGGACGGCGTTGGCGACCTCCTCGACCCGGCCGGCGCGGCCCATCGGCACCTGCCGCAGCATTTTCGCGCGAACCTCGGGGTCGGCGGTGCGCCCTGACGAGCGCATCGGCGGCATCAACCCCGGATGCACCGAATTGACCCGGATGTTGTCGGCGCCGTGCTGTACCGCCGCGGCCTTGGTCAGGGTACGGACCGCGCCCTTCGAGGCGTTGTAGGCGACATGGACGCCGTGCTGGCCGGTGATGCCGGAGATCGACGAGATGTTGACGATCGAACCGCCGCCCTGCGCCTTCATCAAGGGAATCGCGAATTTCATGCCGAGAAAGACGCCGCGCGCGTTGACTGCCATCAGCCGATCCCAGGCTGCGGTGTCGAACAAATCCGCGACCGCGCTGCCGCTCAAGCCGGCGTCGTTGACCAGAATGTCGAGCTTGCCGTATTCGGCGAGGGTAGCCTCGACTGTCGCCTTCCATTCCGCTTCGCTGCTGACGTCGAGCCGGCGGAATATCGCCGCGCCGTTGGCTTTGGTGATGTCGGCGACGACCCGCTTGCCTTCGTCTTCGAGCATATCGGCGACGACGACCTTGGCGCCCTCGCCGGCGAAGATCCGGGCCATGCTGGCGCCCATGCCGGATGCGCCCCCGGTGATCAGCGCGACCTTGCCTTCGAGTCTCATCGGCCTTCCTCCCAGAATCGCTTAGGCGACGCCGATTGCGGCGCCGAGGGTCTCGCCAATGGCGCGGTGGAGCACGAGATCGGCGATGCCGTCGAGCCCGGTCGGCTCGCGATTGACGATGACCAGCGCTGCGCCGTTGCGTTGAGCCAGTTCCGGAAAAGCGGCGGCGGGATAAACCACGAGCGAGGAACCGGCGACGATGAACAGGTCGGCGGCCAGGGTTTCGCTCTGCGCGCGCTGCATCGCCGCGGGCGGCATCGCTTGGCCGAACGAGATCGTCGCGGTCTTGACGAAGCCGCCGCAGGCGTCGCAAAGCGGGGTGGTCTCGTCGCGCTCGAACGCAAGGCGCAGCGCCGCCAACTCGTAGCGCCGTGCGCAATCCAGGCAATGGGCATAGGTCGTGTTGCCGTGCAATTCGATGACCCGGTCATCGGCAATGCCTGAGGCCTGGTGCAGCCCGTCGATGTTCTGGGTGATGACCGCGGCCGCGGTGCCGCGGCGGACCAGCTCGGCGACCGCGCGATGGCCGCGGTTCGGCTCCGCGGCCTGGAAGGTCTCCTCCATCGCAAAGCGCCGCCGCCAGGTCTCACGGCGCGCCTCCTCCGAGGCGAGAAAATCGGCGAAGTCGATCGGCGCCATTGTCGTCCAGATGCCGCCGGGACTGCGGAAGTCGGGAATGCCTGATTCAGTGCTGATGCCGGCGCCGGTAAAGACGACGGCGCGGCGCGCTTCGCCGATCATTCGGGCGAGTTCGGCGATGTCGGGATCATCGAGCATGACGCGATTGTGGCAAATGCGCCGAGGCAGGCCAAGTTCATTCGCCGGCGATCGCAGCGTGAACCGCTCGGCCCGCTCCAAGCGCCATTCGTGAGCGATCTCACCGTGGCGGAGCGGGGGCGAAGCCTTGGATCGTCCAGACCAGCGGAGCCGGATTGTGTTGCACAGACTAACCCCGAATGCGGAATGGCCAAAACGACGGGGACTCCATGCGGTCAGGGCTGAGCTTTTTGCCAGCTCGGGTCGGGATCGAAGGTATTAATGGCCAGGGCGATCTCGGCGGTCTGCGGCCCGAGGTTCTTCTGGTAGACCGTCCCCTGGTGATTGACGATGAACGTCATCACGCCGGAATCGCCATAGCGCGCCGGCCAAGCGACGAGGGCGAAGCCGCCGATCATCCGGCCGTTGACGATGTAATCGGCGGCGCCACCGGACGCGCTTGGACCTTGGCTGGTCAGCACCTTGAAGAAATAGCCGTGATAGGGCCTCGGCCCTTCCCCTTTCGCGCCCCGGCGATAACCCGCGGCGCGCGCCGAAGCCACCAGCGGACCCAACGGGCTCGGCGGCTCACCCTCCGCTGTCGGCCAGTAGAGGCCGTCCCTCTTGCCGGGAGTGCTGAGGACATGCTGCGCGTATTCCGCGGTGCCACTCTGCTGCCGCTGCAGATCGGCGTAATCGCGCTGGGCGTCGACATAGGCGAGCATGGTCTGGATCGTCGACAGCTCGTTTTCGCCGACGCGGCGATCAAGTATCTCCTCGCGTCCCGCTGCGGTGTCGAACCGCCAATGATCATCGACTTTCTTCAGCGGAATCGGAAATGGCCAGTCATCTTTGCCGATGACCAGGGTGAGGGTATTGCCCGATCCGTCGAAATGGTGCCGCTCATTGGCGGCGGCGACGAAGCGTTCCCGCGCATTTTTGTCCGCGACTGGGTCGCCCGAATGAAGGATCGGCTCGATCCCGGGCCCAAAAATCTTGGCCACCGCAGAAAGATTGTTGGCCTTCAAGGCGTCGATCAGCGCCTTGAGCGCCTCGTCCGGAGAAGAAAAGCTCTCCTGCCGGACAGGCGTCGAAACGGTCGGCGCGGCCAGAGCCGGTCGCTCAAGCCCGGTCGCAACGCAAAAGGCCACAAACAATCCTATCGGCGTGATGAGCGCCCGAGGGGCGAACCGTAAGGTATTCATCCCGCGCCTCCTCGGCTCAGGGTGACTTCAGCGTCGGCCATGGAACCCGCCCCCCACCGCCGCGGCCACCGCCCCCAGCGGCGCGGGCCCCGCCGCCGCCGGCCCGTTGACCGCCGCCGCCCTGGGCCCGTCCCGTGATCTGCTGGCGGCTAGCCGCGCCGCGCTGTGAAGAGGCACGGGCCTGGGCGCCGTTGCCGGGATTGAAGGCCGAGCGCTGAGCGGCGCCCGCTCCGGCGCTGCCGGCGCCGCGCGAGGCGGCGATGTTGGGATGTTGCGCCAGAGCCTGACGGCCTGTCTGGGCTCCGGGACGCGCCGCAGGGCCTTGCCCGCCGGGGTGCGCCGAGGCCACTCGGTTTTGCGCCGCGGGGCGCGCCGCCGCCACCCGGTTTTGTGCTGCGGGGCGAGCAGCCGCCACGCGAGCCTGTGCAGCGGGGCGTGCCGCTGCGGCAGTTGCGACGCCTCCGGCGCGGCCCGCGGCGGCGCCCGCACCCTGTCCCGCGTACCCCCGATAATTCTCACGGGCGGCGGCTCCGGTCGTCGCCCGGCCATAGCGCTGGCTGGTCGCTGTGTCGCGATAAGCGACGCCTTGGCGGTGCACCGCGTTGTGCTGCCACGTGTTGCCGGAAACCACATTGCGATTGAGGTTGATGCGATTGAATTGGTTCGAGTTGATCGTGACGTTGCCGCCACCCCAATTGGGGCGTCCCCAGCCCCACAGCGAGCTGACGACCGCGACCCCGGCGCCAAAGGCAAGACCGGTCGCAAGGCCGGCGGCTATGCCGTAACCGACCGGCGGCGGAAAGGCAAATGGCTGATAAGCCGGATACGGCCAGGCGCCATACGCTGTAGCTGGATCATAGTAAGGCACATAGACTTGCTGCGGGTCGGTAGGCTCGATTGCAATGATCGGTTCCTCGGTGACCAGCGCCATCGTTGCCGGCGCTCCGCTCGGCGGCGCCACAGCTGCGGGGGCTTGGACCGTCACCGTTTGCTGCGGGGTCGATTTCAGGGTTCCCGCGGCTTGCGCCTTGCGGCGCAGGCGTTGCACCGAGGCAAGGCAATCCTGCTCCTGGCCGAGAAAGGCGTCACCGAGCTGTTGCGTCCAGTCGAGCTGGTCAGACATCATCTTGAGGACGCTGGGAAACGGCACCAACGATTTGACGCTGGCGTCCCAGCTTTGCCCTTCTAGGGCCTTCGCCAGGGCATCGCCCGCCAGCGCCGCATTCTTCGGGTCCGCGACCCATCGCTCCGCCATGACGACCTCAAGGGGGTAGGTGGCGGCGGTCAGGATTTGGGCGATCAGCTCATCGGGATAGAGCGCAATCGGCGCGAGAAGCTGATCGAGCTGTTCCGGTTTGAACGCCGGCGGATTCGCCGGCTCCGGCTGCTGCGCCGCGACCGGCTGCGGTGGCGCCGCGGGCTGTTGCGCCGCCGCCTGCATCAACAGCAGGCGGAGGGCGATAGCTACCGCGGCAAAAATTCGCAATGCGGCTCTCACACTGTCCTCCCTTTGAGCCCGGTCGCCCAGCGGGACAACATCTCGCCCCGGGAGCCGGTCGGCACAATGCGCCTAATCGCGGATGACGCAGCGAAAGCCGACATGACTTGTCGATGTGTCGACCGGTTCCGCGTGACGCGCAGCCGGGCGATAGCGGCGGCAGTAATTGGGTGCGCAAAGATGCGAGCCGCCCTTTAGCACCTTGCGCGGGATCTTGATCTCGGGCTGGCGGGGATCGTAGCTCGCGGCTTCGGGCCCGCCGCGCGGGTTCTCCGGGATACAGCAGGCCTTTGGCGCCTCGGCCGGATGCTTTGGCGAATACCAGTCGGCGGTCCATTCCCAAACATTGCCGATCATGTCGTAAAGGCCGTATCCGTTCGCCGGGAAGGCAGTAACCGGCGAGGTGCGCTCGAACCCGTCCGGCGCCAGGTTCTGGCGCGGGAACTCGCCCTGCCAGGTATTGGCCATATGCTTGCCGGCAGGGGTGAATTCGTTGCCCCAGGCGAACTCGGCGCCGTCAAGCCCGCCGCGCGCGGCGAATTCCCATTCGGCCTCGCTCGGGAGGTCCTTGCCAGCCCAGCGGGCATAGGCGAGCGCATCGCCATAGGCGACGTGCACCACCGGATGGTTGTCGTGCCCATTGATATTGCTCTTTGGGCCATAGGGATGGCGCCAGTCGGCACCCTTCAGAAAGGTCCACCACTGGCTCCAATCGCGCAGATCGACCGGGTGCGCAGGCGGTGTGAACACCAGCGAGCCGGCATAAATCATGTGCGGCAATGCGCCCGGATAATCCTTGGGGTCGGGTGGGATTTCGGCAAAGGTGACATGGCCGGTCGCCCGGACGAATTCCTTGAATTGACGGTTGGTGACTGGATGCCGGTCGATCCGGAACGCCTCGACGCTGACTTGGTGGGCCGGCGCTTCTTCCGGGTAATGCTTGTCCGACCCCATATGGAACGTGCCGCCTGGCACCAGGATCATGTCGTCGGCGTCCATCGCCATCGTCTCGGCGTCCCTGACCATTGTGCGAGCGAAGCAAGGTGCAGCGTCCAGGCCAAGCAATCCTGAGCCGGCTGATCGAAGCAAGTCAATGAGTGCCGCTGGAACGTGAACCTTGGTGCCGAGAGCCGCCCCGGCATGCAATGCTCAGCGCATGGTTCGCACCGCCTATCTCGCCGCGGACGGGTATGTCGACGAGCTCGCCGCGGAGTTGGGGGTTGTCGAGCGCGTACACCGCCGCCTGCTGATCGCCGCGGGGGCGCCGCGGCCGGCGGCATGGGCGGCCAATGTGTGGCTCGACCCGCAGAAGATCGCGATCGCAGTCGATTTCCGACGCGGCGGCGAAATTGCGCGCCATCCAGCGCAATTGGGCGGTTTATGCGCCGGTTCTGCACCGGCGTGCGATGCTGATCCAGGAACAATTGCCGAAGGTTTCGGCCAGGCCCTTGGTTTTCGGGATGCCGGTGCCAACGGCACCGCTAGGTTCGTGGACCTTGCTCGATGCCGGAACGGTGCTGGCGTCGCCACATTGCGCGAGCCCGTTTCCAAATGGCGAGGTTCGCTTTGTCGAGGACCATGCCGGGCCGCCGAGCCGCGCCTATCTGAAATTGTGGGAGGCGCTGACCTTGATCGGTCGGCGGCCGGGGGCGGGAGAGATTTGCCTCGATCTCGGCAGCAGCCCCGGCGGCTGGAGTTGGGCGTTGCAGCAGATGGAGGCGCGGGTGATCAGTGTCGACAAGGCGCCGCTCGCCGCCCAGGTCGCGCGTCTGCCGGGCATCGAGCACCGGCTCGACAGCGCCTTTGCTCTCGATCCGCACGCGGTCGGTCCGGTCGACTGGCTGTTTTCGGATGTCGCGTGCTATCCGGCGCGGCTGCTGGCATTGGTCGAGCGCTGGCTCGGGGCCGGCATCTGCCGGAATTTTGTCTGCACGATCAAATTCCAGGGCGAGACCGATCACCAGATCGCCCGGCGCTTTGCCGCCATCCCGGGCTCGCAGCTGCGCCACCTCTTTCACAACAAGCACGAGTTGACCTGGAGCAAGATCGGCTAGGATGCGGAGCTTCGAAAAGGGGGGACGGGATGGAGCTGGGATTGCGCGGAAAGAAGGCGCTGGTGACGGGCGCTTCGAAGGGGATCGGGCGGGCCTGCGCCGAGGTATTGGCCGAGGAGGGGTGCGACGTCGTGCTGGTGTCGCGCACCGCGGCTGATCTCGAAGCGGCGCGGGCGGGGATCGTCGCCAAGCACAACGTCGCGGTGCGGGTGTTTCCGCTCGACCTCTCCGACAGCGGCAATGTCGACAAGCTCGCCGCCGAATGCGCCGACACCGAAATCCTGGTCAACAACGCCGGGGCCATTCCCGGCGGCAATATCGACGCGATCGACGAAGCGCGCTGGCGCGAGGCCTGGGATTTGAAGGTGTTCGGCTACATCAACATGACCCGGCGCTTTTATGCGCTGATGCGCGGGCGCAAACAGGGGGTCATCGTCAACATCCTCGGCGCGGCCGGTGAGAACCCCGATTTCGACTATATCGCGGGCTCGTCGGGCAATGCCTCGTTGATGGCGTTTACCCGGGCGATGGGCGGGACCGCGCCGCGCGACGGGCTGCGCGTTCTCGGCATCAACCCCGGCCCAGTCATGACCGAGCGTCTCGTCACCCTGATGCGCACCCGCGCCCAGGACCATTTCGGCGATGCCGAGCGCTGGACCGAATTCATGAAGCCGTTGGCTTTCGGCCGCGCCGCCAAGCCCGAGGAAATCGGCTGGATGGCCGCATTCCTCGCCTCCGACCGTTCCGCCTATACCACCGGCTCGATCATCACGATCGACGGCGGCGGTTCCAGCCGACGCAGCGCGCTTTAGACCTGCGCGTGGCGCTAAAGCCGCGATGGGATTAAAATCGGATTCGCGCTGCCTCTACTGAAGGGACCCAAGTTAGGTCGGCAGATCCTCTCCCTCAGCCTGGATGCGCGGCCGCACAATCAGTCCGATCATTCCAGAGTATGTCCCTCCACGAACGTCGCGTGTAGGCGCAACGTGCAAATGTCAGCGCCGTCCAATTTAAAAATGTCAGTCTCCCCGGCTTTTGGCGGGCTGTGGGGGGCGGCATCGATGACGGTGCTGAGCGTGAGCGATGGCGAGATGCGGCGTCTCGAGGTGTTGGGCGACGTCGATCGAGGTGGTCTGCCGGTGCGTGCTGCCGCGCAGCTGTTGGGGCGCAGCGAGCGCCAGGTATGGCGGTTGTTGCAGGCGTTTCGCGGTGACGGTGTCGCGGGTTTGATTTCGAAGAAGCGCGGCCGGCCGAGCAACCGTAAGACGGCTGAGCCGCTCCGCGCGGCGGTGCTGCGGATCGTGCGCCAGAACTATGCCGATTTCGGCCCGACCTTGGCCGCCGACAAGCTCGCCGCCGAGCACGGTTTTGCGGCCTCTAGCGAGACCTTGCGCGAAGTGGATGATCGCTGACGGGCTGTGGCGCGATGGTAAGCAGCGCAAACGCATCCACCAGCCGCGGCCGCGGCGCGAGTGCGTCGGCGAACTGGTGCAAGTCGACGGCAGCGAGCATTGGTGGTTCGAGGACCGCGGGCCGCAATGCACCCTGCTGGTGTTTGTCGACGACGCGACCAGCCGGCTGATGCACCTGCAATTTGTCGAGAGCGAGAGTTCGAGCCCTTCGCCTATTTTGACGCGGCCCGCGCCTATCTGGAGGCCTGGGGCAAGCCGGTCGCGTTCTACAGCGACAAGCATGGGGTGTTTCGGGTCAACCATCCGGGCGCGGTTGGCGGCGACGGGATGACCCAGTTTGGCCGGGCTTTGCACGCACTCAACATCGACATCATCTGCGCCAATTCGAGCCCGGCCAAGGGCCGGGTCGAGCGCGCCAACAAGACCTTGCAGGATCGCCTGGTCAAGGAATTGCGGCTGGCGGGTGCGGCCACCCTGGCGGACGGCAACGCCCTGCTCCCGGCGTTCATCGCCGACTACAACGCGCGCTTTGCCAAAGCGCCGGCCAACAACAAGGATCTGCACCGGCCGCTGCGCGCCGGCGACGATCTCGACGACGCCTTTGCCTGGAAGGAAGAACGCACCCTGTCACAGGCGCTGACCCTGCAATACGACAAGGTCATGTTCATCCTGGAGCCAAGCGAGCAAGCCAAGGCGGCGATCGGCAAGCGGGTCACCGTCGTCGATTATCCCGACGGCCGGCTGGCGATCCGCTATCGCGGCGTCGAACTGGCGTATCGGACCTTTGACAAAATTCGCCAGGTCTCGCAGGCCGCGATCGTCGAGAACAAACAGCTCGGCGCCGCGCTCGCCTTTATCCGCGAGCAGCAGCTCCGCCGCGGGCCGGAGCGGCGCAGCACGAAAGCGCCACGCCGGCGCGACCAGCGCGACGCGCGTCTCTTTAAAGTCGGTTGAGCCTCCTACAAGCCGAGCGGGCCGAGCCCGCTCGGTAAAAACAAGGCGGAGCGGTTTCGAGCGCCCGTACCGCGGACGGCGGGCGGGCGCTGCGCTGCGCCGGGGCTCCGCGCCCGTCCACCGCCCGCCCCAACCATAGTGACATTTCTAAATTGGGGAAAACGCTGACATCTCTATTTGGGCTGGACAGATACGATTCGCCGACGTGGTGATAGATGCCAACGATGCCTCGCTTGAAGATCGAGAAGAAGTTCTCGACCGTGTTGGTATGCCAAAACGCGGCGCGGACATATTCCTCGGCGCTGTAATTGACGCTGCCGTGCCCCGCGAACTCGCGCCCGATTGCCGGATAAACCGTGGCATTGTCAGTCATCACATGCTCGCCCGGTTGACGTGGGTAACGATGATCGGCCGCAGGGTCGTCGCAGTCACGTTGGCGACCAATCACGCAGCAGCTCAAGCAGCTGCGGCGACAACATGGCGTGGCGGTCCCCCGCTTTCGCGAGGGCAGGCTCTTGCGGCCTTTACCCTGCTCGACCCGCAGCAGCATGCGCTCGGAGTCGATGTCGCCGACCTTGCCCTTGGCACCCAGAATTTCGCGATCGTCCGCGCCCTGCCGATTGTGTTCTCTAATGGGTCAAGGGCGACGGCTCGGTGATGAGCGATATCGACGCTGTCGGGTGTCTGTGTTCTCTGCGTGCTCATTGTGGCGCTTGATGGGGTCAGCTGGGTGCAGAGAGGCTCGGTTGAAATCGCAGTTGAAATCGCAGTCGGCTAGCCTTGCCGCATGCTACGGAATCGGCGCCGTCATCTGCTCCCTCCCTCGGGCGTCGCTCCGCTCGGGAGCTCGGTTCGACCTCCTGTCCGGTTGATGCTGCCGGTTACGCCGGTTTGAACTCGGTGCCGTGGCGCAACATGGCGTGCATGATGATGGCCAGACGACGGGCGAGCGCGATCCGCGCCTTGCGCATCGTCGATCGTTTGGCGATCGCCAATGCCCAGTCCTTTAGCTTCAGCGGTCCCTTGTAGCGCGTCAGCATGACGTTTGCGGCCTCGTACAAGAGGGTGCGCACCCGACGATCGCCGCACTTCGAGATGCTGCCGGTGTAATCGACCTCGCCCGACTGATAGCGCCGCGGCGCCAAGCCGAAATAGGCGCCAATCTCGCGAGACCGTCGGAAGCGCTCAGGATCGTCAATAGCCGCTGTGAAGGCGAGAGCGGTAAGTTGGCCGACACCGGGAATGCTCATCAGCCGTCGGCACGCTTCGGATGCCCTGACCATCCGCCTGATGTCGGCGTCAATCGCCACGATGGCGGCGAGCACGGCGGTGCGCGCCGCAACCAGACCCTGCATCGCGGCGGACAGGCCGGCGATCCCCTCGCTCGCCCGCAGCGCCTGCTTGACGAAGACGGGACTGAGGGCACGGGGCAGTCGGACCCCAAAGATCACGGCGAGGCCGCGGATCTGGTTCTCCAACGTGACCCGCTGGCCGACCAGCTTCTTACGGGCGATGATCAGCGATCGTACCGCGTGGGCCGGCAGCGACTTCACATGAACCGGCTTGAAGAAACCAGTGCGGGCGAGATGCGCCAGGCCGCGGGCATCGTTGCGGTCGGTCTTGCGCGTCGCTAACGACTTCAGTGCCTGATAGGTCTGCCGGCTCTCGATGCAGATAATGGGTAATCCAAGCCGTCCCAGGCCATGGTAGAGCATCGGCGCTATGCGGCCGGTCTCGAGCACAATGCGCCTGCAAGCCGGGGCTTGCGCGAGAGCCGCCGCGATACCGGCAGCCGTCGACGGCGCCTTCATCTCATGGATGACGGCGCCGTCTCGGTTCATGACACACACGTGCGTCTGCGCCATCGAGACGTCCAGTCCGGCAAAATACTCCATCTGCGGTCTCCTCTTCCGATGATCCAGCCGATCCTATCGGCCTCCAGGGAAGAGCTGCCGCCCATTACCCAATGTTGAAAAACGGCGTGGCCAGCAAGCGGCGATGCCAAGGCGTAATTAATGGGCCCGAGGTTTGCCAACGCAAGAGCTCAGACTGGTTTGTGTCGAACTAGGCCCGCTCGATAGCCGCTCCCGACACTCAGCCTTGCCGGCGGGAACCGCTCTCTTGATGTGTCTTATTTCGGTCATTTCCCAAGCGTCGGGCTAGCAAACGCAGCCTGACGAAAAGCGGACAGCGGTTGCGGGGGCGAGGGCCAGGACTTTTGCTATCCCGGTAACTATCTTTCTGGTCGAAAAAGGACGCCGCGATACGGTCCACCCGTGAGGCGGTAAGAGTGAGTCCGGTTAGCTCAGTTTCGATTGCGCCTTCCACGGCAACCGTTGCCGCCATATGTGCGGCCGAAATCCTTGGTCTGGCCGGATATTCGATTGTTCCGGCGCTCCTGCCGCAGTTCATCGAGGCGTGGTCGCTGACCAACACGCAAGCCGGATGGCTCGCTGGAATCGTCTCGGCTGGCTACATGCTCGCCGTCATTCCTCTTGTCAGCCTGACCGATCGCCGGCCCGCTCGGCACATCTATCTCGCCGCGAGCATGCTCGGCGCGCTGTCCTGTTTCGGCATGGCGCTGTGCGACAGTCTGCTTCCGGCCCTTGGATTTCGGGCCGCGGCCGGCATCGCCATGGCCGGCATGTATATGCCGGGGCTGCGGGCACTCACGCATGGCGTCGAGGGGACCATACGCGCCCGCATTGCGGCTTGGTACACCAGCTCGTTCACCATCGGGGCGTCGTTGTCGTTCCTGTTCGGCCGCGTCGGAACGTTGCTGGGTTGGCGCAGCGCGTTTGTTGTCGCCGGCTTGCTCGGTGCCGCCAGCGTCTTGATTGCCTGGGCGGCGTTGCCCCGCGCGGATTCCGTAAGTGAGGCAAATCCGCAGCCCTTGCTCGACTTGGGTCCGGTGTTTGCCAACCGGGACGCTCTCGTCCTGATCGTGGGCTATGCCGCAGCAATCTGGGGTTGTGTCGGATTGCGGCAGTGGATCATCGTCTTTCTGACCTTCCGCGCGGGCGATCAGGCTGCTCTCCCGGAGCAAGCCTGGATTATCCTGGTCGTCGGCGCGCTGATCAGTTTTCTCGGCGTCCCCGCCGGCCTTATCGGCAACGAGCTCTCGATCCGCTACGGGCTGCGCAACATCGCCACCCTTGTCTTCCTGCTATCGGCGATCGCGGGCGGTTTATTCGGCTTCGCAGCGATGCTCCCTTACATCGCCGTGCTGGGGCTCTCCGTCATTGTCGGCTTCATCGTCCAGGGGAACTTTTCCAATCTCACTTCGGGCGTGCTCGGCGTCGCCGCCCCGCGGTATCGAGGAGCAACAATCGGGCTTTATTCGTGCATCGGCTTTGGCGCCGGGTTTCTGGGAACCCTGCTGTTCGGTGTCACGCTCGACCAATTCGGCGGGACTGCGCACCTCACCGCCTGGATCTGGAGCTTCGGTACATGCGGACTCGCTTGCCTGATCGGCAGCGCCGCTACGATGCTCCTGTCACGAGACCTCTGGCGAAAATGGTAACCTAAGAGCCTTCACTGGCCGAAGGCGTCGGGTACGGCGGTCGAGGCCGAGCCACCCTGAGGTTCAGCCCCCCTCGCGATAAAGCTGATAGTCCCGCTTATGATTGACCATCCACCCCTCCCGACGCAGCAGGATGTAGATCCGGAAATAGCCGTAGCGCACGCGTGCCTACGCCAGATCGCGGATGCGCAGCCCCAGGGGCGCGCGCCACAGTGGAGAGACGCATGACAACGACCGGAGAAACCGACTTCGATATCGCCAGGTTGCGGGCGCGGCGCACCAACAAGTGGCACAAGTTTCCGCCCGACGTGCTACCGGCGTGGGTCGCGGACATGGATTTCGGCGTCGCGCCTTCGATCACCGCCGCGCTGGCGCGCCTGACGCGAGACCAGGAATACGGCTATGCCGCGCGCGAGGGCGTGCTGGCCGCGGCCTTCGTCCGCCGCATGGAGCGGCGCTTCGGCTGGCACACCGATCCCGCCGACACGATCGCGGTCGGCGATCTGGTGCAGGCCAGCTTCTCCTCGGTCATGGCGTTCAGCGAACCGGGCGACGCGATCCTGTTGCAGCTTCCCTCCTACCCGCCCTTCATGCGCGCCATCGAGGATACGGGCCGCCGCCTGATCGCCAACCCGATGCGCGATGACGGCACGCGGTGGGTGCTAGACTTGGGCGCCTGTGAGGCAGCCCATGATCCGCGCCTGCGCATGCTGATATTCTGCCATCCGCAGAACCCCACCGGGCGCGCCTTCAGCCGGCCGGAACTGGAGGAGGTGGCGAACTTCGCGATCCGGCATGATCTGGTGGTGGTGTCCGACGAGATTCACGCGGACATCGTTTATCCTGGCAACACGCATACTCCGCTCGCGTCGCTGTATCCGGAGATCGCGGCGCGCACCATCACCATCACCTCGGCGACCAAGAGTTTCAACATCCCGGCTCTGCGCTGCGCCGTCATGCATTTTGGCGCGCCCGCGCTCAAGGAGCGGTTTGAGAAGCGCATCCCGTCGCGGTTGCTTGGCTCGCCGGGGGTGACCGGAGTCGATGCCACGGTCGCGGCGTGGGATGACGGGCAGCCGTGGCTGGACGAGATTCTCGCGCAGTTGCGGGCGAATCGCGATTGGCTGGCGGCGACGCTCGCCGCCGAGCTTCCAGGCGTAACCATGCGGGTGCCGGAGGCGACGTATCTGGCCTGGCTCGATTGCCGGGCGCTGGAATTGCCGTGCCCGGCCGGGCAGTTCTTTCTGGAGCAGGCCAGGGTTGGGCTGAATTTTGGCGAGACGTTTGGTGGGGATTACGCGGGGTTCGCGCGGCTGAATTTCGCGACACCGGCGGCGATACTGAGGGAGATTGTTACGCGGATGGAGGCGGCGGTGAGGCAACGATAAATTCTGGAGAGGTTGACCGCGGTTAATGGCCGTTATCGGCGGGCCGGCCGATGCAACTGCAGGGCAACTATGCCGGCAGTTGCCCCACTTCAGCCACTGGCTGACGCGGGCCGAGTCGTCTCAATTGGGTGAAATCTAGGCATTCCCTGCGGCTGCGCAACGCCCGGTCACGTCGCGCTCGCCGACTCCGGTACGCCTCGATAGGTTCGACGAACGACTTGGCGTGGGCGATTCTGACGATTGCTTCTCGAGGGCTTTGCTAGCCATGAGCTCAGAGGACGACGCAAAGACCTCGGACCTTGCAGCTGCGCCCTCGGTGTTGCCGGCCGGCGTGCGCACGAGGATCGTGATCTATTTGGGCGTTCTGCTCGTGCTGCTGGGTTTTGGGTCTCCCGGCGGCGGCCTGATCGGGCTGCCGATCAGCTTCGTGCTGAAGAACAAGCTTCACTTGGAGGCGCACGAAATGGCGATCTTCGGCCTGATCGCCGGGGCGCCGAGCTATGTGTCCTTCCTCTTCGGATTTGCCCGCGACACCTGGAATCCGTTCGGCATGCGGGACCGCGGCTTCATGGTGCTGTTCGGCGCCCTGTCCGCGGCCGTATACGTGCTGTTCGCCTTCACGCCCGTGACCTATCAATCGCTTCTGGTCGGCCTCCCTGCTGCTGGGAACGTCCTTCCTGTTCGTCGCGAGCGCGCAGAACGGGCTGACCTCGGCCCTCGGCCAGCAGCACGTCATGTCCGGACAGGTCAGCGCGGCGTGGAACATCTTCGGCTCGCTTCCGGGGATCGTGGCCTTGCTTTTGGGCGGTTCCCTCAGCGACCTGATGGAACGCCAAAACGCCACGCGCGCGACGCATCTGCTGTTTCTCCTCGGGGCCGCGATCATGGCGCTGGTGGCGCTCTACGGCTTGTGGAGGCCCGCCAGCGTTTTCGACAATCTGCAAGTAGAGCGCCCGTGCCAAGCCGACCCAGTCGACGACATCAAGCGGCTGGTCAGGCACTGGCCGATCTACCCCGCCCTGCTGATCTCATTTTTGTGGAACTTCGCACCGGGGGCGGGTACGCCGCTGCAGTATTATCTGCAGGACACTCTGCACGCGCAGGACGCCCAGTGGGGCCAGTGGAATGCAATCTTCTCTGCATCCTTCATTCCCACCTTCCTCGTCTTCGCCGTTCTGTGTCGGAAGCTCCCGCTCAGGCCCCTGCTGTTCTGGGGCACGGTGGTCGCGATTCCGCAGTTTGTCCCGCTGCTGTTCATCCATTCCGTGACGGGCGCCCTGATCGCGGCGGCGCCGATCGGTCTGATGGGCGGCGTCGCCACGGCCGCCTACCTGGACCTGACGATCCGCTCCTGCCCGAGAGGCCTGCAGGGCAGCTTGCTGATGATGTCCGGCGCGCTTATTTCGATTGTTTCGGGCCTGGGCAACGTGCTGGGCACGAACCTCTACGATCAGTTCGGCGGCTTCACCGTGTGCGTGATCGCGATCACGGTGGTCTATGCCCTGATTCTCCCGGTCCTGCTGCTGGTGCCGAGACGGCTGATCGACACCGCAGATGGGCAAATCCCCGAGCTCGCCTTCACAACCGACTAGGGCGCGGCGGCGAGGTCGGCCGAGCATGGAACCGGTGCAACGCTACCCGTGCTCGGTTGCGCTATCTTCTGTTAAAGTATCGTCAGGTCTCGAAGGGATGGTATCGATCGAGACGCGTGCGGCCGACACCACAATGCGACGGCTCGTCGCCTGACGCATGCTGGGATAAACCGTAATTCTTAAAATTACTATAGAGTAGATTGTGACTCTCGGAAGATACTCCAGTCAGTTTGGCAGGTATCCGGGCATGGATGAGCACAAGCCATCGAACCACTCAAGCACATTCCTCTCCATCGTACCAGCCTCACCCACCGCAAAGCGATGTGCTCTTGCCACCGTCATCGCGTCATTTGCTACGTTTTGCCTGCTTATCCCATTTGCCCGTGTTCCTTTCCCTCGTATCGAGCCCTTTATTCCGGTCTTTGATTCTATCATAGCGCTTAACAATTTGGTGACGGCAGGTCTTCTGGTTGTTGGATTTAGCAGATCACGACTTCGCACCGTTCTCCTTCTTGCGGCTGGATACCTATTCACCGCTCTCATGGCGGTCGCGCACATGCTGACCTCCCGAAGTCTGCTTTCGAGCAGCGATTTAGTTGGCGCGAGCGTTCAGTCCGGCCCCTGGCTAGATATCCTCCGCAATGCCGGTTTCCCCCTTTTCGTAATCTGCTACGCCCTGCTGAAGCGCTACCACAACACGGGCGGCGGGCGATCGCGCGCCGACCCGCGTATTTGCATCCCTTCGGTTACCGCCAGCGTTATCGCAGGCGTGTGCTTGCTGTTTCTCCTTACCACCGCAGGTTATTCGCTGTTGCCCCGGATGGTAAATGGCGATGGTTATACACCCGCTATGATGGTCGTAAACGTAGCAGGTTTGGTATTCAGCATCATTGCTCTGATTGCTCTGGGGTCACGGTTTCCGTATTCCATACTCGATCTGTGGCTGCTCGTTGTCCTCTGCGCTTGGATACCCGATGTGGCACTGAGCACTGTTATCAGTGCGGGACGTTTCGATTTAGGTTTTGCTACCGGCCATCTCTACGGTGTCTTAGCTGCGAGCATCGTGCCCGTGGTTCTACTTGTCGAGGCCGGGCGCCTTACTGGCCGACTTGACGAGGCTATCGCAGTCGCTGAGGAGCGCAACGCCCAGCTCGCGGCCTCACGCGAAGAACTTGCCCAAGGCCGGCGCCTAGAGGCTATCGGTCAGCTGACCGGTGGAATCGCGCATGATTTCAACAATCTTCTAACTGTTATCATCGGCAATCTCGAACTCATCCCGCGCGCTCATAAGGATGCCGAAAAAATCGAGGCGCTTGCGCAAGCCGCGATGAAAGCGGCGCAGCGAGGCGAGCACCTCGTTAGGCAGCTTCTCACCTATGCGCGGAAGCAGATCAACCGTCCACAGATCGTCAACCTCAACCAGCTGATCGCCAGTATCGAAAACCTGATGCATCGGGTCATCGGCGAGCAGATCGAGATGGTCACGACGCTCAGCCCGGCCCTCGCACCAGTTCAGGTCGATCCGGCGCAATTCGAGACGGCGCTTCTCAACCTAGCTATCAACTCCCGGGACGCGATGGCGGGTGGTGGACAGATGACGATCGAGACAGGGAACGTGATCGTCGAACAACACCATGCCACGAATGACCCCGAGGTCCAGCCCGGACACTATGTCGTGATCACAGTGAGCGATACCGGCACGGGGATGACGCCAGCCGTATTAGCACGAGCGTTTGACCCGTTCTTTACGACCAAGGAGGCCGGCAAGGGATCAGGACTTGGCCTAAGCCAGGTCTACGGTTTCGCTAAAACGGCCGGTGGCCACGTCAAAATCGATAGCGAGCTCGGTGTCGGAACGATAGTGAAACTGTACCTGCCGCAATCGGCTGATCGGGTCATCTCTTCGGCGCTCGAAGCCGAACCTGAGTCCTTGCAGGCGGCGAGCGGTCGCGGGACGATCCTCGTAGCCGAGGACGATGAGGAAGTGCTCGCCGTCACCGCCGAAAGTCTGCGGGAGCTCGGATATCAGGTCGTGACTGCTGTCAGCGGCGCGCAGGCGTTGGAAATATTAACGGGCGACCAGCCAATCGACCTTTTGCTTTCGGATGTGATCATGCCTGGAGGCATTAACGGGGCGCAGCTAGCCGTCAGGGCGCGGCATGTCCGGCCGGAACTTAAGGTCCTGCTGACCTCGGGATACACCGCAGCCGCTCTCAATCGTGAGCATGGGCTACCCGACAATCTGGACATCGTGGGTAAGCCTTATCGGCGCGAAGAACTGGCAAAGAAACTTAGGCTTGTGATCGGCGCGTAGGCCCACTCGCCTGGCACTGTATGGGGCCACTCAGGCCTGTCTGGCCCTGTTTGACCGGCAACGCCAGTCCCCTCCGCCACGCCGCGAACGGGCCAATGTGGTGGTACGCGCTGATCTGAGCAGACGCACGCGAAAAGCAATTTTCCCGCTGGGCTATACCGAGCCTTATCGCTCCGCTCACACCGGTCGTTTGCGACGGGGCGGGGGTAACTGCGGCTTAGACTAATACGACGCGATGTTTCCGCTACCAGCGCGCATTACGCTCGACGGAATCGCCCCCAAACCGGTCATTCCTGGGCGCGCTTGACGCGGCGGGCGGGCGGGTCATGATACTGATTGAACAGATTCGGCAGGGGAGGAAAGGCCATGGCGGTCCGGCTCGTCGTCACGTTCCATGCGGTGCCCGGCAAGGGCGCCGAACTCGCGCAGGCGATGAAGGCGCGCTGCGAGGTCTCGCGGCAGGATGCCGGCTGCGAACAGTTCGAGGCGTTCCAGAGCGTCTCCGATCCCGACAAGCTGGTCCTGCTCGAATTGTGGCAGGACCAGGAGGCACTCGACGCCCACGCCAAACTGCAGGCGCAGCGCCCGCCTTTGCCCGAGGGGCTGCGGCTCGGCGCCGGCGAGCGCGAGGACTATACCTACAACCGCACCCGCTGAACCGGGAGGCGCCAAAATGCAGGTCTCGTACTTCGAAACCGGCCGCTACTACGCGCCCTCGAACCTGCCGCGGCAATGGCCGATGCCGGCCGGCGCCTACGACCGCGAGGCGGGCTCGCGCGCCTTTCGCGGCATGGTCGAGCGCAGCCGGTATGTCGAGGAGCTGGGGTTCGACTGGGTCAGCGTCTCCGAGCACCATTATTCGCCGCGCATCTTGACCCCGTCGCTGCCGCTCGCCGCGGCCTACATCGCCTCGCACGTGCACAACATCAAGATCGCGCTGCTCGGGCCGATCGTGCCGCAGAGCAACCCGGTACTGCTCGCCGAGGAAATGGCGATGCTCGACACGATGGCCGACGGGCGGCTGATTGTCGGGATGCTGCGCGGCACCTCGAACGAGATGATGACCTACGACCTCAACCCGGCGGAATCGCGCGAGCGCACCGACGAGGGCATGGAGCTGATCCTGCGTGCCTGGAGAGAACCGCAGCCCTTCGCCTGGCAGGGCAGGCATTTCCATTACCGCACCGTTTCGGTGTGGCCGAAGCCGCTGCAGCAGCCGCTGCCGCCGATCTATGCCCTCGGCACCAGCCGCGAGGCCAGCGACTTCGCGGCGCGCAACCATATCGGCCTCGGTGTGTCGTTCGGCCCGTTCGACGCGATGGGCAGGGTGACCGGCTACTACAAGGAAGAGTGCGCGCGCTATGGCTGGCAGCCGGAGCCGCACCAGATCATCTACCGCGCCAACATCCTGATCGCCGAGACCGACGAGAAGGCGCAGCAGGCGTTGGCACAGTATCCGCGGCAGGCGGTGTTCCCGCTGAAGGACGGGGTCGCCGCCGGGCTGCTGGAACTCGACCAGCGCAACGTCGCCGGCGAGGGGCGGCGGCCCGCCAATGTCAACCGGGCGCTGCCGATCAACTTCTGCGGCGGGCCGGGCGAGGTCGTCGCGCAATTGAAAGAGGCCCGCGAACAGATCGGCTGCGGCGTCGTCGATCTGTCGTTCCAGACCCCCGGCTCGGAACATCCCGACCAGTTGATGGAAGCGCTCGAACTGTTCGGCAAGAAGGTGCTGCCGCACATCCGCGACATCTAAAAATGAAAGAAGTGGCAAATGGCACCCGGACTCGGCGAGGAACCGCGACCGGATGAGAAACCGCCGCCGAAGCATCTTCACCGCTCCCGAGCACAGCCGATAACCGACCCGCTCGTTATTCATGGTACGCCGCGCTTGAGGTGAATCCAGCATCCGTTCTATGGCGTAACCCCGATCCATCTACCCAGACACTCGCGGCCAAAGCGTTTCAGCCGGGCGAGGGGCTGCAACTTTAAAGCCTACCTCGCTCGCCTAAGTACCGAACGCAGTCGCGCACACCGTTAACCTTTGGACGCCCCGCCATCCATTAACAGCGCGTAGCGGGCAAGAAGCGAGGGGGTGGCCGACTATCTAGGTGACAGCCGGTAGCGCAGGAAATCGGTGAGCGACGGCGGGAGGTCCAACAGCTTCACCAGCGCGTCGGTGTCGAGCGAGACGAGGATTGAACCCAGCACCGCTGTGAGGGCGCCGACGAGGACGGCGGCGTTCATCACCTCGTAGTCGCGGTTGATGCATTGTGACAGGAACAGCCGGAAAACTAGAGAGAGCTGGAGGATCGGCGTCACCACCATCAGCGGCGCTACGGCAAGCAAGGCGTAGACGAAGGCCTGGGAAATGGCGACCGGCACGGCCGAGGAAAGAAACCACGGCAGGTTTTCACTGCTCATACCCCTGATTTCGTCCCAGTAGCCTGGCTTGCGCAGGATCAGCGAGAATAACAGCGTCGCCGCCGCATAGGCGAGGCAACCCGCGGCCGCGGTGCCGGCACCGGGCGCGCTCAGGAAGGCCTGACGGGCCCTCAGCGGTGAGCTGCATAGCACATCGCCGCGCCGAGGGCGTAGAGATAGCCCGAGAACACGCGCGGCCGGAAAGCCGGTCCTGGCGCGGCCTGCTTCGGCTGCGAGGGCACGACTCCGAAGGGCGTCGGCCCGGGCAGCGCCGCCGACGTCTTCTTGGTTTTGCTCTGGGTGACCAAGAGCCGCCGAGCATCATCAATACTGAGCCGATGACCTGCAGCATAGTGAATTTCTCGTGCAGCATCGCGACCGCCAGCATCATCGCGAACAGCACCTGCAGCTGAACTACCGGAGCGGCAAGGTTGACACCCATCAGCTGGTTGGATTTGTAGTTGCAGTAGCGGCCGAGCACGAAATGCACGATGCCCTGGCCCGCCAACCAGGCGAGCGCTCCCGACGGGAACACCACGAGCTGGCTCAGCTCGCCAAAGGCGCCGGTCATGACCAGGAAGGAAAGACCACCGATTGGCGCCGTCATGGCCATGCCTCGCAGCACGGTACCCGTCACCACCCCCGGCGCATCGCTACATTGTTCAGGGCAAAGGTGAACGCGCCGAGGGCAGCGGAAAGGACAGCGAGCAAGAGACGTTCCTCCCCCATGGGGCCGATGCCGGCCCGATCATTCGCCAGTTGGCCCCACCGCATGGGAGCCGTGCCGCGTCGTCTATCGCTTCCGGCACAAGTTGCTGGCAGTCGCCATGGCGCCAGGAGAACGAACCGCTCTCGCGGGACGCGGTGAGTCGCGGTCCGACCGTTTTTGGCAATGCGTTGAGAGGTTGAACGGTAGAGCGTGACGATCGGGGCATCTGCCCCCGAGCATTGAAGGTCCAGTAACCTTCAGCTTGAGAGGCCCCCGATGAATTCCGCTTCTTCCCTCCAGCCTGTCAGCGCGCTGCGTGCGCGCATGATCGAGGATCATGACGGTGCGCGGCTTCACCGAGGAGACGCGCAGCAACTACATTCGCGGCGTGCGGGCGTTCGCCGCCTTCATCCGCCGGTCTCCCGACACGGCGACGGCGGAGGATTTGCGTCGCTTCCAACTGCACCAGACGCAGAGCGGCATCCAGCCGCCGAGCATCAATAGCGCGGTTTCAGCGCTACGCTTCTTTTTCACCGTGACACTCGACCGGCCGGACCTTGCCCGACGGCTCACGGTCGTGCGCCAACCGCGTCGGCTGCCGGTCGTGCTGAGCGTGGAGGAGATTGCGCTTCTGCTCCAGGCAGCGCCGGGGCCGAAGTACAAGGCCGCCTTCGCCACCGTCGGAGCCTGCCCCGGCGAAGGCCGGGGGCGCCGGGCTGCGCGTCTCCGAAGTGGTGGCGCTCAAGGTCGGCGATATCGACACCGGGCGCATGCTGCTGCGGGCATCGTATCGCACGATGACGCTCGCGCCGGACGAGTTCATCCGGCGCTTCTTGCTCCACATTCTGCCCAAGGGGTTCCATCGCATTCGCCACTACGGGCTGCTCGCCAGCGCCGCCTAGAAGACCAATATCGCGCGCGCCAGAGAACTGATCGCCATACCCGTGCCGTCGATCGATCCGCCGGCAGACGACGAGGCAGACCTGACCGCCAACGACCACAGTCCGCCATGCCCCTGTTGCGGCGGCCGCATGATCATCGTCGAGACCTTCGAGCGCGCCGGCGCACCCCGCCCCGCCATCAGAACTGCGACGCCATGACCACCGTCACCGCCCCATCATATCATCTGCCCGCCGGGGACGCTGGCTTCCGGCCTCGCATCGCCGTTGTCCCGACGCTCCCAAACGCCGATTGCATTCTGCTGATCATGCCGAAATCACCGCGGCAGAGCCGGAAAGCCTCGGCCTGCTCGCGCTGATGCTGCTGCACAATTCGCGCCGCCATGCCCGCGTCGACGCAGCGGGTTTGCTGGTGACGCTCGAAGAGCAGGACCGCTCGCTGTGGGCTCGCGATCAGATAAGCGAAGGGCTGGCGGTCGTGGAAGCGGCGTTGCGGCGCGGGCGGATCGGACCCTACCAGCTGCAGGCGGCGATTGCGGCGGTTCACGCCGAGGCCGCGACGGCCGAGACAACCGACTGGCCACAGATCGCCGCCCTTTATGGCGAGCTTGCCCGGATCGATCTGAGCCCTGTGGTGCTGCTGAACCGTGCGGTTGCCGTCGGCATGAGCGAAGGCGCGCAATCCGGCCTGACCTTGATCGATGGGTTCGGCGGCTCGGGGGCGCTCGACCAGTATCATCTGTTCCATGCCGCGCGCGCCGATCTGCTCCGCCGGCTGGGCTCGCGCCCGGCGGCTGCCGAGGCCTATCGCCGCGCCCTCGCCCTGACCGCCAACGCCGTCGAGCGCGCCTATCTCGAACGCCGCCTCGCCGCCCTGTGACACCAAGCCCGAGAGAGGGCAGTGCAAACCGCTCAAATGTTGACTATAGGTGGAAGGCGGACCGTCCACGCTAGCGCTCCGATAGGGCCCAAACCCGACCCTCGGCGCACGGAGCATCAGACTGAGTCAGAACGCCGCTGCGGGGGCCGTGCGCCTTCTTCCGATCCGGGCGACCTGAGAGGTAAAAATATTTCCCGTTAAGCTATGAGGCGCAATGTTCCACCTTTACGAGAACAACTCGCCGACTAATCGTTTTTGCTGCGCAACCAACTCTTCGACTTCAGCTACGATGGCCAACAGACAATTCCTCATATGCGGAAGCGTTTCTCCGAGGCTGGATTTCTTTGCCATTTCGTTATCGGAGGCTTGGATTAGGTACTGACCCTTATCATCCTCGAATTTGACACTAAGCACAGACCGGTCGTGTTCGTTACCAAACCTGCTAATTCCTTCAAAGATAGATCTATGAGGGTAAAGTTGCCCTAGCATGTACACAAAGTAAAATTCCGAGTTCGGGCGCAGAATTCGCCATAAACTCGAAATGCTTGCCTTTATTACTCGTCTGCGAAATCACAAACTGTAACCCGACAATGTCGGCAAATACGTTGATGTTGTTTTTAGCGTTAGGCGCGTTGATCCGTTTTGCTAATTTACGGGCACGTAACAATATCCATTCTCGCTCAATCAGACCCCGGTTCATATCATATGCCATGCGAATAACATTGTCCGTCATCCGAGTAGTAAACTCATCAACCAACTCGGAAATAGAAGTCGATGGGCTCCTCGCTATGTAACAAGCCGCAAAATACTCCTGTAGCGATCTGTGTGAAAAACCAATAAAAAGTCCGTCACGTTGCAGAACACAAACTGATTCAAGCAGATCCTTTAGGTAGTATGCGGCACCACCGTAATTTTCTCTGATTTCGCCGCTGCACTAATGTAGTCAAGTATCTCGGCCTCATTGAACTGATATTTGTTTCTAAAGTATGTTGACACACACAGCGCAGACAAACAATTCTTGAAATCGTTAATGGCTAGATTGGTGTACATTTTACGACGAAACGCGGCCTGCTTCCCAGCATCGTGTCGAAAAAAAAGGGTTTCAAACGCTTGCTCGTAGAAAATATAAATCTTATCGGGGATGTGTGCGAATTGATCAAAAGTCATAAGCATCATTGTTGCAAGTAAAGGGTTTGAGAGAAAACTTGCGTGTGTTTTATATAGTGTTTTATCTAGTTCCTGAATGAACCGTTTCTTAAGCTCGAGGTTATATGGGAGTTTGCTAATTAATTTTTTGACCTGCACTTGCTTCGGGCATAGTCTCCTTGACGTACCACGCCACAATCCCTATATCTGATGAGAATACAGAAATGGTGTGGTTATGACGAGAGCGAAAGTCGACCTTCGCAACCCGATCTTCAATAACGATGACGCGGCGCGGGTTTACCTAGAGCAAGTGCTTTGGTCACAAGGTCCGGTCTGCCCGCGCTGCGGGGTCATGGGCGACCAAATCACCAAACTCCAAGGCAAGAGCACCCGCCCCGGCGTCTACAAGTGTAAGGACTGCCGCAAGCCGTTTTCGGTTACGGTCGGCACCGTCATGGAGCGGTCGCACATTCCGTTGTCGAAATGGCTCCTCGCCGCCCAACTGATGGCATCAAGCAAGAAGAGCATGTCGGCGCATCAACTGCATCGCCTGCTCGGGACCAGCTACGAGGCGGCATGGTTCCTGTTCCATCGGCTTCGCGAGGCCGCCAACGATATGGGCGGGGCTGATCCGATCGGCGGCGAAGGCAAGGTGATCGAGGCGGACGAGAGCTACATCGGCGGCAGGGCGCGCAACAAGGCATTTGGTCCGCCGCCGAAGAAGATGGCCGTCTTCACGCTGGTCGAGCGCGAGGGAGAGGCTCGGTCTCGTCACGTCGCGAACGTCAACTCGAAGACGCTGCGCGAGGAGATCGTCACGCAAGCCAGCCGCAAGTCCTACCTGATGACCGATGAAGCGCTCGTCTATGAACGTTTAGGCCGCGAGTTCGCGGGCCACGGTACCGTCAACCACTCAGCGGATGAGTACGTGCGGACTGGCGGCTTCCACCACACGAACACGGTCGAATCGTTCTTCGCGCTGTTGAAGCGGGCCGTCTTCGGCCAATTCCACCACATTAGCGAGGCTCATTTGCACCGTTACCTCGCCGAGGCGGATTTCAAATACAACCATAGGTCCGCGCTCGGGATCGAGGATGCCGAGCGTGCTGACGCGCTGCTGCGCGGCATCAAGGGTAAGCGGCTGCTCTACCGGCAGCCTAACCAAGCCCCGAACGCCTAAGCAGCCAGCGCGGGACTTCCTGCGCTGGCGATGAAAGAAGAAGGACGGGGCTTAGCGCCCCGTCCGCCGCTCCGCTATCCTGGGTGTTGCCACACGAACCAGGGAGCGGAATCCGATGCCGATACCCAAGACAGAGCGAGGAAGGGAATTTGGCCAGCGCCGCCCGTCACTCACTGACGATGAAATTGAGGTAGCCCATCGACTTGGTCGAAGCGTTCTGAGCTTTAAAGCTAGAAATTGCGCTGCGTCTGAAACTGAGATTGGCATGATCGCCATCAAATTTGCTTTGGCGGACGGTTCTTTCGAGACGCTAATCGTCGATCAACTTGTTGCTCGGTTGCTCCATGCACACTTCGACATGGCGAATAAGACTGGTTGGAAAACAGAGGCAGCAGCGCTCGGGACAACCCGACACTAAACTCGTTTTTGATCTGATCTGCTAGTGCCGCAACATCGGCTTGAAACGCCAGATTAGCATTATGCATGACGACGCACCTCAGTCTGAGCTATGCTCCGCATCCTGAGGCGGAGGCCGGGTCTGGCAACGGCGGGCGGGATGGCAGTCCTTAGCCCGTCGCCTCGCGCATCATAGAGAAAGACCGAGAATGGCTCAAGGCGCTGTGCGCGTAACATGGCGCGCACGGTGTCGCGCGTGGTGGCAAGGGCTGAGCGTTGCCGAGCGAATAGGCTGGATTTCGGCGGTAGCCCTCATCATCCTTGGTATGGAAATCGGCGGTTTCTTCGTTAGCATTCCTGGCAATACCGCTACTGCAATAACCGGCGGCGTTTACGTTATCAATCGCTTCACCGGGAGCGTCAGTTTTTGTATCCCAACCGGATGCCGTTCCTTATGAGGCCTCCTTAGTCGCGGCGCTGGCACGCTTCCTGCGATCCCGGATAAGCTTCCGCTTCTCAGCCAAGGCTTGCTTTAGCTCAGCCTGTGTCTGAGGGGGCATCTTCGCCAGCCGCCGCAGCAACTCGTCGCGGCGGGGCCGGTGAGGGTCTGGCTGGCTGCTCATCCCAGGGAGGATAGCATGGCGGAAGAAAAATCGAAATTGTTGGCGTCTGCTTTTGAGCGAGCCCCAAGCGTCATCCGGCACATGGCTATCATTGGCCAAATCGCGAGCGGTTGGGCCGTGTTTGAACTTGCTATCGACACGAACACACTCTCCTTAGCGCGCATCACAACAACGATGGGCTTTTGCCTAACGGCTCAAGTGAATGGTACGGCCAGAAAACTTGATGCTTATATATCCGTCGCGAGAGAGCGAGGCGCAGATCGGTTTATGGGCGAACTGGACAAGTTCGCAAAGGATTTGGCGGGGCTTGGCAGAACAGCGGAATAGAGCGGTCCACGATCCATGGAGCGTAATTGGTCGGCAACCTCCGCACCGATTTGAAGTGACAGCAAGACGAAGATTAAAAGCTATTGCGGTTGCAGTTCCCGAAGCCGAACTGCTGAATTTAATGACGAATATAAACCAACATATAGACCGATTTATCGTTCTTCATGAGCGGATCGTGGCCGAAGTCGGACCATAGCCTTATAGAGCTCAATTATCATTTCACGCTCTACTCCTTCCTCAACGTCACGAAGGCCACACCAGCGACGGCTATATTCCTCATAACCCGCCGCTATCATCTCTTCGGTGACCTCGATCTCCTCGTGCGCCTCCGGTTCCGTTGTCGCGTTCGCAATGCGCGCCATGTTTACCACCCATAGATTTGGTACGTCAAGGAGATAATTCCCCAAATTTCGCTCGAGTGGAACCAGTCCTTCAGCTCGCCTCGGTCGAGCATCAGTTGCAAGGCGCCGATCCCTAGGCTCAGCGTCAGGAACCCGACGAAATCGAATGCTTCGCGATGGAGGTTGCGGGTCTGGCGGATGAAAATGATGATGCCCAACGTGCACAACACGCCGACGGGCAGATTGATGTAGAAGACCCATCGCCAGCTGTAGTCGTAGGTCAACCAGCCGCCGAGCGCCGGCCCTATGATCGGACCGAGGATCGTGCCGATGCCGAACACCGCCATGGCATGTCCATGGCGTTCCGGCGGATTGATCTGCAGCAGGGTGGCCTGTGACAGCGGGATCAGCCCGGCCCCGGCCACCCCCTGCAACGCGCGAAAGAGGACGAGCTGATAAAGGCTCGTGGCGGCGCCGCACAGCGCCGAGGCGAGCGTGAAGCCGATGACCGAGATCAGAAAAATCTGCTTGATGCCGAAGCGGCCGGCGAGCCAGCCGGTCAGCGGCATCATGATCGCGGCGCAGACGATATAGGAGGTCAACGCCCAGGCGATCTGGTCGAGCGAGGCCGACAGGCTCCCCTGGATGTGCGGCAAGGCGACATTGAGGATCGTGTTGTCGACGCCCTGCATAATGTTCGCCAACATGATCGAAATCGTAATCATGCCGCGGTTGGGCACCGGGGCGAACGCCTGCCCCTTCACGACGGGCCCTCCCAAGGCACGATCCCGTAGGGCGATCCCTCCCCCGCTGGCGGCTTCCCCTGCCTCCCCGGGCATAATCGGAAGATCGCGGGGAGAGAGTTGGGGTGAGGGGCTTTCCGGCAGAGCGATGCGGTGTCCAACCGCTGCTCAGTTCTTGACCGAAAATCCTTCGGGTCGGCGGGGTCTGGGGATGGAAAAGGCGATTGGAGCGGACTGAGGAAAATCCTGCAACGGAGCGCGAGAGACGCTGCCGGCCTTCAGGCCCGGCCTCGTACTGGCGGCGCGGGGTCGGGCGCGCTCGCGGCGCAACGCCTCCATGCAGGCGCGGATTATCGGAAAATCGTCGGCGGTGCAAGGTCGGGTCACGTTTCCTCCGTTTTCCTGTGATTGCCCGATCACGCCGCTTAGCGATCGGGCTCGGGCCATTGTTCTTGAGTTTGCTGACCCGCGGGTTCACCGGCAGGATACCACTTCTTGAGACGAGTAGGGCGCTTCCGGCGCCTTGAGCGGGGGCGCCTCTGTCGCTGTTCACCGAGCTCACTCGCGCAGGCCTCGCTTGCGAGCGTCGCCGGCGTTCAGTTGACGCCCATTTGCTCGCAGCTTGGTGATCGTCGCAGCGCAGCAACCGGCGAGTGTGATTGTATGCCCCACGGTCGTATCGGCTTGGCGCCATGCCAATGGCGTTCACCGGTCTGGATCTCGTGCTGTTCGTGCTTGATTGCCACCATGGCGGAGCTGAGGTCACGATCAGGAGCTGGTCACAATTGTGCGTATGCCGCCCCGTGGTGCAGCCCTGGCTGAAATTCACCAGGCTGCAGTTATAGTTGGCGGAGTCTCCGGGCTGAAGCCGTCCTCGACGAACCCGTCGCGCGAAGGCGGGCGATCAAAGGCTCGACATTGCAACTCGGCGATCAATAACGAAGCGAGGCCTCACGGCGAGCGGTAAAGCACTGAAACAGGTAGCCAAATAGAACGTGTTCGTCATCGGCCCGGTATGGCATCGCCAACTCGCGCACAGCCGATCGTGTGCCGTCGATCCCAAACCGCTCGATAACCCCGGCGGCGTGCGAGGACGAGAGTGCAAGACCAATAAAGGCAGAGGTCGAGGCGAAGCTGGCGGGGCGGAACAACCGCCTCGGAAGCGCCGAACCCGGCGGCCTCGGCAAGCTCGCGCCGGTAATCAGGCGGCGCATACGCCCTCTCCGAACCGTACCGGCTCATGAACTCGATCAGCGCGGCGGCGATCGGGCTGCCCTCCCGGTCGCGGACATATTCGACGATCGCGAGAATGCCGCCCGGAGCCAGGATGCGGTACACCTCGGCGTAAGATATCCGACGCTCGAACCAATGCGCTGTGGTCGCCGCGACAACCGCCCGCGCCGATCCGGTGACAAAAGGCAAGCGCTCCGCGACGCCGTCCCTGAATTCGAGACCCGTGACATCGATGGTCTTCGGCAACCGCCTGCGCCCGCATCGAGGGGCTCGGTTCGATGCCGATGATCGTCATCGTGTCGTGAAGTGCGGCCCTCAGCTGACGCGAAAAATCCCGGTACCGGCCCCGACATCGACCACCACATCAGCCTCGGGAACCTCGCCGACGATCTTCGCAAGATGCGAAATCAGAGCATCGGGATAAAGCGGCCGGTAGCGATGATACTCTCGGCGACCCGATCGTACCGCTGCGTTTTCTGCGCCATGGGGTCTCCTGATCGACATCCGCCGAAATACCTGTCCGGAGTAACATACTGACGAATTGGGCGTGGTTGCCGCCGATCACGATACTGTTCGCGCCTGAACCCAGTGGGGTGACAACCTCTCCAAGCAAGAGAAAGGTTGTCACATTGATATTCAGGAAATTGCTGTTGAGTAATAACAGATTTTTTCCCGATCAACCCTTTGCCGGGCCCGCCCGCCGGCCAGGACCGGTTTGCCGAGAGGTAAGTCGGGAATTCACGCTCGGCAACGCGGCCCGCGGCGATCAGCCAAGTCCCGAGGGCGGCCAGTGCGGGGCCATCCCTGCTCGCTTCCGGCGCATAGAAGAAATATCCGCGGGTTGTTAGCACCGGATCCCGAATTGGTGCCAAAAGGCGGCCGGCGCGCAGCTCATCGCTGATCAACGCCACGGGACCCATGATTACCCCAAGCCCTTCCAGCGCCGCCTGGATGGCAAAATAGAAATGCTCGAAGACCTGCTCGCGCGCCGGCTTTAGGTCAGGGACATTGGCGGCAGCGAGCCCATCGCGGCCACGCCGAGCGCAATGTCGCGGCGTGCAACAATGTGTGGCGCTCAAGATCGGCCGGTGTTCGCAGTGGGCAACTTGCCATCAACCCTGGACTTAGGACCGGCAGTCGCGCTTCGCCGAGAAAGCATTTTCCAACCCAGCCGGAGTGCCGCCCCGGTCCCGAGATCACGGCGTCGACGTCCATGCGAAATTGCTCGACCGGGGTGCTCGCCGTAACGATGCGCAATTCCAAACCGGGATGATCGCGCTGGAATTCCGGAAGTCGCGGGATCAGCCAGCGCATCGCGAAAGTCGGCAAAGCCGATACCCGGAGCAGCGGCGCGGCCGGCATGGGCTCGCGCAAGCGCTGGGACACGGCCGCGAGGCGATCGAGCGCAGGTCCGGCCTCGGCGAGCAAATCCGTCCCCACCTGCGTTGGCACCGCGTTCCGGCTGGTGCGCAAGAACAGGCGGGCGCCAAGCCAATCCTCGAGCAGGCGAACCTGCCGGCTGACCGCGCCGTGGGTGACGTTGAGCTCCTCAGCCGCGCGCGTGAAGCTGCCGAGCCGGGCGGCGGCCTCAAAGGCTTTGATCGCATTTAACGGCGGTAGGCGAGGACGATCCATAGCGTGAGTTTTTCTCACAGCGGTCGTCAGAACAAGTCGTTTGTCATCAGACCGTCACACTGCCAAATCGTCTCCGACGCACCGAACTTTTTGCGGAGATGGCCTCGAATTATGACGATCACGGCGCTCTCGACTGCGACCTACCCTGCTCGTAACCAGGCCCGCGTACTCTGGGTGGCTGCGGCGCCCACGCGCTGCACGACGGCTTTACCGATACGCTCTATGTGCTGCTGCCGCTGTGGCAAGCTCAATTCGCATTGAGCTACGCCGCGATTGGCATCCTGCGCGCACTTTATGCCGCGTGATGGCAGGGTTGCAGGTTCCGGTCGCCGGGGCGACGCAGCGGATTGGCGGCGCAAGAATACTCGCGGCCGGCACTGCTGCGGCGGCAGCGGCCTATTTCTTCCTCGGCGCAAGCTCAAGTGTCGCCATGCTGGCGATAGCACTCGTTCTTGGCGGCATCGGCTCGAGCACCCAGCACCCGATTGCCTCCAGCCTCGTAGCTGCGGCTTACGACGGGCCTCGCTCGCGTGGCGCGCTTGGCACCTACAACTTTGCCGGCGACCTGGGGAAGATGGCGCTGCCTTCGCTCACCGCTTGCTTGATCGCGGTGATGTCTTGGCATTCGGCTGCGTCGATCGTTGGCGTGATCGGTCTAGTGGGAGCGACCGCCATCTTGCTGCTGCTGCGCTCGGGCCCGATGGAACAGGCAGCGCATATACCTGCTGTTCAAAACGAGGCGCGGGAAGCGCGCGACCGCAGCGGCCTCCTCCATAAGGGCTTTCCTCTTTTGCTGGCGATCGGCGTCATCGACAGCGCCACACGAATGGGTTTCCTGACCTTTCTGCCATTTCTGCTGCGGGCAAAGGGCGCTGGAGTGCCGGAAATCGGTGTCGCATTGACCCTGCTTTTCGCTGGGGGTGCTGCCGGCAAGCTTGTCTGCGGATTCCTCGGGGCGCGGCTTGGTATGTTGCCGACCGTGCTTCTGACCGAAGGCGCCACGGCGGCGGGCATTGTGGCGCTGCTGCCGCTGCCTTACGGCGCGGCGTTGGCACTGCTCCCTATCATCGGCATGGCGCTCAATGGCACATCATCCGTTCTCTACGGCACCGTGCCCGACGTCGTGACAGTGCAGCAGCGCGAGAGGGCTTTTGGCGTCTTTTACACAGGCACGATCGGCGCCGGGGCCTTGTCCCCCGCTCTGTATGGCCTCTTCGGCGACACGCTCGGTCTGACGCCGGCGATGTTGCTCGTTGCGATGGTCGTGCTCTTAACGCTGCCCTTGGCATGGCGGTTCACTCGGCTGCTGCATCGCACGCGCGCGGAACGGTTCGCCGGTCGGAAATGAAGCCCAAATGAGCGCTCAGCCACTCAACGGGCTGCAAATTTGGACGCGTGCTGATGTAGCGATCGCTCGGGGCCGCAGAGAGCACTTTGCGGTGAGGAGCGGCGGCTGATGACCGGGCGCGTTACTGTGGTCGCGGCACTCGGTACCACCCAGACGATCGCCTGGGCGTCCAGCTATTACATGCCGGCTATACTAGCCGCGCCGATTGCCGCCGCACTGCACCTTACGAGCAGCGTCTTTTTCGGCTTGTTTTCCGGAGCGTTGCTGCTGTCCGCTGTCATTGGTCCATCGGTCGGGCGGCTGATCGACCACCATGGCGGGCGTGCCGTTCTCGCCGCTTCGAACGTCGTCATTGCCGCCGGCTTGATAATCCTCGCTGCTGCCCAGGGCGTCATGGGACTCGTCATTGCCTGGACGGTGCTCGGGATCGGCATCGGCATGGGTCTTTATGATCCGGCCTTTGCCGCATTGACCTGGCTCTACGGCCGCGAGGCTCGCGGCGCGATCACCGGAATCACCTTGATCGCGGGTTTTGCCAGCACGATCGGTTGGCCATTGAGCGCCATATTCCTGCACGAATCGGGCTGGCGAGCTGCCTGCTTGATCTGGGCCGGATTGAATGTGATGCTTGCCGCCCCGTTAAACTGGCTGATCCTTCCGCGCCACGGCGCGTCGCCACGCGCGCCGCCGCCGGAGGCAACGGAGTTGCCGGCGATGGAGCCGCCGCTCGCGGCAATGCCGATCCTGGCGTTCTTTTTTGCCGCGACGTGGTTCGTGCAGGGAGCGATGGCAGCACATCTTCCGGGATTGCTTAGGGCGGCGGGGGCCTCCTCGAGTGCCGCAATTGCCGTGGCGGCGCTGGTCGGCCCGGCCCAGGTCGGCGCCCGTATCGTCGAGTTCGGATTGTTACGCTCGTTCCACCCCGTCGTGTCGGCCCGGATAGCATCGGCGTTGCATCCGATCGGCGCTGCGTTTCTCGTCGCGCTCGGTGCTCAGGGGATCATCGCGTTCGCGCTGCTGCACGGCGCCGGCAACGGTATGATCACGATTGCCAAGGGTACCTTGCCGTTGGCCTTGTTCGGGCCGCGGGGATACGGGCAACGGAGCGGGCTCCTCTCCGCGCCTGCCCGGGTGCTTCAGTCGGCAGCGCCATTCCTGTTTGGTCTGCTGCTCGACCGGGTCGGGATCGCGGCCGTCGGATTGTCGGCTGGGCTTTGTCTCGCCGCGTTCGGCTCGCTGTTCCTGCTGCGCCCGCGCGGTGTCGGGCCGCACCCATCACCGGTTCGCGGCTAGCAAGAATTATCGGAGGATCGCAGGTGTAACCGTCTCGTCCCACGGCAAGATCGTTGGCGAAGGCCAAATTGAACGCCACCGCTCGGTTTTCGCCTCGTAGATCGCACGGGTTATCGGCCTTTTGTTCGGTCTAACAACGAGGCCGAACAGATCGTCGAGGCCGAAGGGTGCGCAGCATTCGAACGCGCCATCTATCCGGCTTACCCCGACCGCCGTTGCAGTCGTCGGAAAAGTTGCAATCGCATCAGCGCTTGAAAGATAGCGCTCTATCGCATAGCCGAAGCGCGCCTGGTACCAAAGGTGGACCCGTGCCTCGTTCTTGACATCGAGCTTTATCGCCAGGTGGCGAAATAAATCACGAATACGTCTCTCATGACTAGCTTCCGCGGCGAGCGACAGATCTTGGTCATCGAAGTAGATGAGGTCGACATCCTTGATGCCCAGCTCTGCGGGTTGTCCGCAAGCCAAATTCCAGATTGTCTGCGCGATGCAGCTGGCGACCAACCAAGCGTCGGGCAGCGCGATCTCGTCAAATCTTTCAAGGATGTCCGCAAGGCTCTGGTTCTGGCGCAGAGAGACGTGTAGCTCGTTCGCGCACCTCGATCCCATTTGCCCGCCTTTATACCTTTATCAATCGTCTGTCGTTGCCCTCAAGGCTTCAATTCGACCATCTGCAAGCCGCCAGACGATATCTTGCGGCACCGGCAATGACAGGGCCTCCCGGCGAGGCAGTCCGAGATAAGCTCCTCGGATCAAGCGCCCGGTCAGACCGTGCGAAACCGCGACGACAGTGCCTTGCACCTCGGCCAGCCATGTCACAACGCGGTTCACAGCCTGATCATAGGCCTCTCCGTTCGGCGCCCGAAAATACCAGTTGAAGCGATCGGAGCCGTGCAGCATTCCGGGCCAGCCCGCGTCGATATCGTCATGCGTAAGCCCGTCCCAAGAACCGATCGTCACTTCCCGGATGCGGGGCTCCCGGATTGGACCGGCAATGGGAAAGTATTTCCGGACGATTTCCGCAGTTTCGGATGCGCGACCGAGAGGACTGACGTGCATGGTGACGCCACGATATCCATCCAATACCCGGGCAAGCAGCATGCCAAATTGGTGCGCCTGCTCACGCCCGTTCGGTGTGAGAGGGGAGTCTAGGCACCCCTGAAAACGGCCTTGGGCATTCCATTCGGTTTCGCCGTGCCGGACCAGGTAAATTTCGCGTTCATCCTCTCCCCAAAATCGACTACTCGCGAACGGCCTGAAGCGTCGCTGAGGATCTCGTTTCGACGAACGGCGATGTATTTCCAGTGCCGCTGCTGAATGCCTACCGGACCAGCTTTGCCATCGCGGTCGAGAGTTCGCGCATATCGGCGATTATTAGCGCCGCCCCGCGTGCCAGCAGGCGATCTCCATGCTCCGGCCCACAATGGCTCCCGCCGCAGAACCCGATCGCGGTCATCCCGGCAGCGATCGCCGCCTCGATACCAAGCGGGCTGTCCTCGATGACAAGACACCGGTCCGGGGCGGCTGCGAGCTGCTGCACGGCATAGAGGAACAGATCGGGCGCCGGCTTACCGCGCATCACCGTCGTCGCGCTGAACAAGTTTTCGCCAAACCGTGCCAGCAAGCCGGTCAGCTCCAGCTTTCGGCGGATCTGTTCCAGCACGCTGCTCGAGGCAACACAAACCGGCAGTCGCAGCAAATCTAGCGCCTCGGCTACGCCTGCGATCGCCACGAGCGAGTGGCCGAATCCTTCCTCGATCAACGCGCCGACGCGCTCGGCATAGGAAGGCGGCAATGTGCGGCCCCACTCATGCTCGATAGTGGCGAGCATTTCGGCGTCGCTCATGCCGCAAAAGCGCGCAAGGAGCTCGTCTTCGGTGATCGAATAGCCACAGGCAGTCAGCACCTGGGCATGGGCGGTGTTGATAATCGGCTCGCTGTCGACCAGCACGCCGTCGCAGTCGAAAATCACCAAATCGAAAGGGCGGTTGCTCATCGGCGCCGGGGGCCTATTCTGGGCCGTAAATCGCAACGCCGGCACTACTGCCCAGCGACCGACATCGAGCCCTCGACATCGTCGTCCTTTGGCAATTTCTCTGCCATCCCCAGCAGTGCCTGCCGACGATCCATTTCGGCCCAAACCTGAGAAGCGGTGATCCCAAGCTCGCCCCACAGAACGGCGAGATTGTAGATCAGGTCGACACTCTCCATCACGACCGCCGCACGCTTTCCGCGAACGGCTTCGATGACGACCTCCATCGCTTCTTCGGCCACCTTTTTGGCCATGCGCGGCAGGCCCGACGTGATCAGCTGGGTTGTGCGCGGACTAGGTTTTCGGTTGTCGCGTACCTCGGCAATCGCGGTTTCCAGTTCGGCAATCTGATGGGGAACCGGGTTTTTCACGGATCTCTTTTTCTTTGAACCTGCCATCTTTTGCCCCGCTGCCTACGTGTCTTGCCTGAGCCGGCTCGATAGCAGCTCGCCGCGTTTTTCAAGGACCGCGTACGCTGCGGCCGCGATATGCGCGTTGATCCGCTTCAAGTCGCGCAGCAGGTCCTGGCGGCGCCTCAGAGAACTTTTTGGAAATAAAGTCGGCGAAGGCCAGAGCCGACTGTTTTGTTGCTCTCTATCTCGGCTATGTCCTCACGGAGTATCTGATACCCGGCGTTCATGTAGAGAGCGATCGCGGCACTTTGTATTTCGGCGGTGCTCAGCTCAAGTCTCGCTATATTGCGCCGTCGGCATTCATCTTCGGCGTACTGGAGCATGCGGCGACCGATTCCGTTTCGTCGCGCCACCGCATCGACATACATACGCCGCAACTCCATCGCGTCGGGCGCGGCGCGCTCCAGACCAAATGTGCCGACGAGCCTATTACTGCGGATCGACACCCAGAAACCGCCATCGTGCTCGCGATAATAGTCGGCAATCCGATCGATCTCCGCGGCCAGCGCACGTTCAATATAGGCTTCAAAGGCATCGCGGAGGTCCGGCGGGCTGAGAAGCCGGTTTGTAGCGATAAATAGCTCCCGGACCTGGGGAGCGTCATCGTCCGCGAACGGGCGAATTTCAATCTCGGTGTCCAAGTTTGCTACCATATTCGAGCACGCGCTTTGCTGGTCACGCCGGCTAGGCGCGTTTTGTGAACACGAACCAGTCAATTTCTTCGGTCACAGCCTCAGCCGGGTTGATATTGAGACGACGAGCGCGAAGCGCAGCCATTCCCTGATCGAACTCTATATCAGACAGACACGCCAGGAAGGAGTTGGCGCGCAGTGCCGACTTCTGAACGAAGCTTGGCCAGTCCGGGGCTACGCCTTCCGTGACGATCTCATGGTGCCTTGGCGTGAAGCCGACGGTCGCAAAGTTCGAACTGATCTCATCGTGGGATGGCAAGTCGGCATCGAGCATGGCCCGCACTGCCGGGAAAAAATTTGGCACGACGACATCGTTTTCGCGCGTTCCGGTGCGGATGCAAACGTAACCACCGATGCGCAGGACACGCCGGCATTCTTGCGCTATCGCAGCCGGATCGGGCAGGTGGTGATAGATCTGCGACATAGACACGAGATCGACGCAGCTGTTCCGGAGCGGAAGCTCGTGTGCGGACGCCTGCCCAAATACGACAGGGCTCGTTGCCGGTTTCCGCCGGGCCTGGTCGATCATTTTCTCGGATGGATCGAGCCCGATGACCCCCGCAGCGAGTTCGGCTGCGAGCATTTCGGAAAAGCGCCCGGTGCCACAGCCGAGGTCTACGACCAGCGAGACAGCGGTCCGGTCGACATGGGTCGATAACAAGCGTTGCCAACGCCGGCGTCTTGCTGGCGTCAGTGCGCGTGGCTCATCGTAAGTCGTCGCGATGCCGGATTGATCATAGTCCATCGCAATGATGATCCTCTCGAACGCGGCCAAGTCGGGATAGATCACTAGCCACCAAAGGTCGAGCGGGTCCAGCCGACACGCGATAACCGCTCATCGTTGCCAGCATTCGTTTGTCAGGCGACGAGACCGCCGCGCCAGCCCGGAGCCCAAACTGACCGCCGCCTTTTCTTGTGCGTGCAGAACATATGTGCGAAATAGTGGCCGCGCCGCCCGCTATCCGGCGACTGCAAGCAAACGGCCCGGCTCCTGCGAAGCGCTAACCGGATGCCCGTCGCGGCGCCACCAATCGAGTCCGCCGAGCAATTCTTTGACGCGAAATCCCAGCCGCGCGAGCTTGTACGCGCCCTTGTTCGATGCATTGCAACCAATCCCATCGCAATAGACGACATAGACCTTGCTGCGGTCGAAGCGTGCGACGGTTTCCGCGTTCATGTCGCGATGTGGGAAACTGATCGCGCCGGGGATGTGGCCCGTGATGTATGCGTCGCGGGAGCGAGCGGCGATCACCACTATGTCAGCAAGGGCGGCCTTGAGATCGACCGACAAATCCCATGAATCGGTGTGAAACCGCAGCTTGTCTTCCATTATCGTCGCGGTTTCACCGGGCTCGGGCACGCCAAATTCAAGAACCGCTGAAATCTCGTTCGCCATGATCGACCTCCGTTCCCGAGGAACGTCCCGATCTTCGATCACCCGGCCTGAGGCTCAACTCCACGAGCTAAGGGCCGGACATCCGCGTCTAGAAGACGGCCACACCTCTACGTGATAATCGGGTCTTAGTTCCCGATTCGCCCTACGGCAAGTCGAACGTGATAGAAGAAGGGAGAGAAACACGGGGGCAGGCATGAGCGAAGACAGAGTTGGCGCTGTGGCCAAGGCGGCGCGCATGGAAGAGATCATCCGCGCCTATATCCAGGCCTGCAACGATGCCGACGCCGAAGCGATTGCGGCGTGCTTCTGCTCCGATGCGGTCCATTACTTTCCCGCGGGTGATCCGCGCCGAACAAAATGGCTCGGAGCGGCGACGATCGGCAGCAACTTCGCCAAGATCGTCGAGCAACAAGGCGTCTGCTGGAGACGTGGCGAGATCATTGCTGCGCGACAGCTTCGCTCGCTGCTGGCGCAGCCGAGCTCCCCAGATCGGCGACCAGAGGGGTGCTCACCTCCTGCCGAACAGCCCGGCGCCGCTCGGCGCTGTGGCCGTTGATCGAGCGTTCGATCTCGAACAGGGCGTCGATACGCCGGACCGCGTCCATCGCCAACGGCGAGATCACTCCCGGCGTTTTGCCCTGTGCCTTGCGGCGGGCGTTGGCGGCGATGTCGGCCATGACGAAGAACGGCCGGCGGGCATGGACCCAGCACGCCGCCTCAACGAGCGGGCTTGGCTTGCGGTTGGCCTCATAGAGCTTGTTGTATCCGCCGTAGGCGTCGGCTTGGAAGATCCCGGCATAGTCGGCCAGATGCCGCCGGGCATGTTCGCCAGCCCGATCGCGCGAGTAATAAAGCATCGCGGCCGGCGGATCCTGCCCCCCGAACGGGCGATCGTCGCGCACATAAACCCAGCATCGCCCGGTGTCGGTCACCGTCGATCAATTAGTCATCGATGCCGATCGCGGCGCCGCGGTGCTAGAGTGGACAAGATTTAACCGCGAACGCGACCGCCTCATCCGTGGCGTGGATTGGTTTGTCTTCGACCCCGAAACTCTTTCTATTCTGGAAGTGCGCCCTTACACGGCGGCTCCGATGGAGTTGAGCCTGCCTCGCCAAGAGCTAGGCGGGTTTGATTATGCCGGTCGGGGATATCCGACGTGATCGCCTGAGTGCGGGGCAGATGATGGAGAGGAACGGCACAACGAGAATCCTGCCGGTGCCGATGGGCACCGCGGCTGCCCCCGCCCGTGTGTAACCGATCGCCCAGCTCGCCGTAATTCCCAAAGAAGAAATCTGGCTGCAAAAGCAGAAGAGTGCCCGCACCCGCCGCGCCTACCGCCTCGACGCACCATTTCATGCGCACCCTCGGGATTGGATATTGGGTAGAACGGCGACCGTCGGATCCCTCCCAATAGCCGCCTTGGCTAGAGAAGCCCGAGGCTGGTGAGTTCGACGCGCAGCAATGCGGCCGAGGTGAAATGGATGCCGTGGATACCGAAACGAACGGCGGCCTCAGCATTAATCGGCACATCGTCGATGTAGACCGCGCGATGCGGATCGATCGCAAAGCGTTCGATCGCAATCTCGTATATACGTGGGTCGGGCTTGATCACTCCGACTTCGCCCGACACGACAACCCCGCGCAGCCAGCGTAGAAATTCGAACCGCGCGACGGTTGGCGGATAGGTTTCGGCGGAGAAATTGGTAAGCCCGTAAAGCGGAACGCCGCGCTGTTGCAGATCGACGAGGATCTCGACGCTGCCGGCGATCGGGCCCGGCATCATCTCGTCAAAGCGCGCGCCATAGGCATCGATCAGTGCGGCCTTGTCGGGATGTTCGGCTTTGAGCAGTCTGGCCCCCTCGGCAAAGCTGCGCCCCGCGTCCTGGCAACGGTTCCAGTCAGGCGTGCAGACCGTTGCGAGAAACGCCTCCATCGCTGCCTCGTCGCTCGCAAACAGTTTGCGATAGAGGTGGCGCGGATTCCAGTCGATCAGCACGCCGCCAAGGTCGAAGATCACAATGTCCCGGCAGCTTTGTGGCATAAGGTCCAGTTCTCCCTGTCATTTGAGCAATTATCTGGCGAGAGGCTTTGAGAGTTATCTAGCGCGAAATGTCCGGCTAGCTGGGATGAGCACGTCAAACCGGACAGGTTGATTAACGGACGCGAAGATCGAAATCGTAATGAGGCTTCTCGCCTAGTGAGGTGAGCTCTAAACCTTGCTAGGCGATCTCCTTCGACGAGATCACATAGGTAAAGGTCGTCGGGTCGAGCGAGTCCTCGGTGCCATCGGGGGTTTCGGCGTAGGGATACATCAGAAAGCCGATCGGCCCGTCCTTCATGCCCGCCAAGGTGAAGTCGCGGGCATAGTTGAACCCGACCCAGTTCATTTCCCAATTGCCGAACAGGCGCTCTCGCAGCGCCCTAACCTTGTCACTGTCGAGCGCGACCTGCTCTTCGAGCACGACCTTGCGCACATCGGCGGGGTCGACTGGGAACCAGCCCTTCCCCTCGATGAAGACCTCGGCGCGGCAATGCTGCGCCTTGCTGATGTCGCCGGATTTGCCCAGCGATTTCGACACCTTCGAGTCAGCGACGCGGATGCCAAAGAGGTCGCGTGCCGGTAGCCCCGCCGCCCGGGCGAGCGCGACATAGAGCGAATTGATGTCGGCACACTTGCCGCCAAGATCGCCCGATCTGAGCATGAAGGCAACGTTGCCGAGCCCGCAGCCTCTCGTCTCAGCCCGGCGAAACGTGTTCTCGACAACCCAGTCGTAGATCGCCCGCGCCTTGTCGAGGGGTGCGGTACGCGCGCCCACGATTTCCCGTGCCTTGGTCAGCACAATACCATCGGTCGGCGAACTCGGCGTCGGGCGCAGATACTCGGCAAGCTCCTGGCGCGAGGCGTCGGGATAGAAGCCGGACCGGTCGCGCGTCATGACCCGGGCGGTAATTTTCACGTCGCGCGGGGTCGTCAGTTCCAGCCACTCCGCCGAGACGATGGGCGCGCGTGAAGTCCCTTCCCAGAGCACATAGGCGGGGGCCGACGAGCGCCAGCCGAGATCGACGACGCGCTGATAGTCGAGTGCATCCTGGGGCACCGGTACCCAGAGTTGCGCCGGCACACTCGCATCTTTCAAAGTAATGACGGAGGTGATCTCGAATTCCCGCCAGCCTTGCGGCACGGCATGCGCGCGCCGCCCGGCCGCTGCGCTCGCGCCGGCGGCCACTATGCTCTTGATGAAGTCCCGTCGTTGCATCGGGCTACCTCCCTGATGCCGGTGCGTCGCAAGGCGCACCAGGGATCGTTTTGAAACGGGTCAGGTTGTGTGGAGAAACGATAATGTCTGACAGCGTGGTTGTCACCACGACCCCATCAAATCATGAAAAAAAACACTGGTCGAGACAGGCTGGGGGACTAGATAGGATTCGAACTTAGACTGGCGGAGCCGGAGTCCAGAGGGGCAGGTGTGTGCCCGCATGGGATGGCAGCCGGAAAATGGGCGCCCTTTTCCGGGAGGTGGCGAATGAGCGGGCATCAAGGCCCTTGTCCGCCGGGCCAAGCCGGGGGCGACCTCGCAACACTGAAGGTCTCGTCGTGCGCAGGCGTGGCGATGTGCGGCTGGAGCATTGATGCGGGGTCGCAGCTGCCGCGGATCTGCGCTTTTCCTTACTGTCGATCCGCGGCGAAATTCTCCCGTTCGATAGACAAAGACCGAGTGCCCAGGATCGAACGACACCCGCGATGGCTATCGGGAGGAAGGGCATGGAAGAGTGCGTCATCCGCAGGGTCAGCTGGCGCATCGTCCCGTTCATCGCGCTATGTTACTTCGTCTGCTATCTCGATCGCGTCTACGTCGGCTTCGCCGCGCTTACGATGAACGATGATCTCGGCTTCACCGCGACCGTGTTTGGCTGGGGCGCCGGCATCTTCTTTTTCGGCTACTTCCTGTTCGAGGTGCCGAGCAATCTGGCGCTGGAGCAGTTCGGGGCGCGGTTGTGGATCGCCCGCATCATGCTGACCTGGGTCTGCTGTCGGCCGGCATGGCGTTTATCTGGAACGAGGCAAGCTTTCTCGTCGCGCGCTTTCTCTTGGGTGCGGCCGAGGCCGGTTTCTTTCCTGGTATCATCCTATTCCTGACCTATTGGTTTCCGGCCGCTTATCGCGCCCGTATGGTCGGCCGCTTCATGGCGGCGGTGCCGATTTCGACCGTGATCGGCGCCCCGCTCTCCGGCATGATCCTCGGTCTCGACGGGGTGTGAGGGCTCAAGGGCTGGCAGTGGCTCTTCATCTGCGAGGGCGTGCCCACGGTGCTGCTCGGTCTCGTCGTGCTGTTCTATCTGACCGATGGCCCGGAGAAGGCAAGCTGGCTTGACTCCAACGAGCGTGCTTGGCTGAGCGACCGCTTCCGCCGCGAGCGGATGGTTCGCGAATCGCACGCCCGGCACAGCTTATGGTAGGCGCTGAAGCACCTCGGGTGTTGCTGTTGGGCCTTGTCTATTTCGGCAATGCCGCGGCCAACTACGGTCTCGGCTTCTGGTTGCCGACAATCGTCAAGGGCTTTGGTGTCAGCAATCTGCAAACCGGGTTCATTACCGCGATCCCCTACGTTGTCGGGGCGTTCTCGATGGTGCTGTGGCCGCTGCTCTCGGACCGAATGCAGGAGCGCAAGTGGAATACGGCGCTGGCGTTTCTGCTGACCGCGGCGTCGCTGGCCGCATCGAACTGGTTTCCCGATCCGGTGCAAAAGATCGCCGTCCTGTGCATTTGTGCGATCGGCCTGTTCGCAATCGCGCCGTTGTTCTGGACCCTACCGATCGCGTTTTTGAGCGGCACGGCGGCGGCCGGCGGCATGAAGGACAAGAAAGGCAAGATCGACAGGGCCGGTTTGGGTCGACTCCGACGGCTGGATAGTGGCTCCACGAACGGCCGCTATCGGCGCGTCTCGTCCATTCCCGTGCGCCCTGGCGAAGGTCCCTTTAGTAAACCGAGAGCGGGCGCTCAGCCGCGGCGGCGCAAACCGCTCTTCGCGCTTGTATCTTGGACCCCCTCGGCGACCACGGTTATTGGGCGATCGCGGCGTCCGCCGGTCAGGGATTGTGCGGTGCGTTTTGGCCGGGGATACGCACCGGGTATTGGGGCAGGTTGTCGGTGACCACGAACCAAGGCGCCTTGTCGATGATAAATGCGTGCGCGTCGGGGCGGACGCCGGGGTCGTCGTCGAGCGTCGCCAGTGCAACGCCATAGAGCGCCACGGCGCCGGGGTCGGTCTGCGCGCTGCGCGAGCGTTCGTCGAATTTCACCAGCACCGGCGCGCCACACACTTTGCAGAAGCCGCGATGCGTACCAGGTGTCGACTCGTAGAACGAGACAAGCTCCTCGCCGGCGAGAAAGCGGAAATCGGCGGCAGCGCCTCGCGCCCGCGTACGGAATGGCGCGCCATGCGCCTTTTGGCACTGCCGGCAATGGCAACGCGAGGATCGCATCAAGGGGCCGTCAATCTCGAAGCGCACCTCGCCGCACAGGCAGCTGCCCTGCAGCGCCGTCATTCCGCCGCGCCCTTGGCCTGGTCACCGAATACGTTATAGGTCCGCGCCTGATAGCGGATCATGTAGTCGGTGTAATAGGTCGTCTCGTACCGGGGCGGGCGGCCGGGGCCGACGCAGGTCGGTACGGCGGCGATCGGCCAATCGACCTGGGCGTCGCAGAAAAACGCCAACGCGTAGCGCTCGATGCCGGTGCGATTGACCGCGCGGTGCGGCGTTGCGAGGAAACAGTCGTTCGTCCAGCGCAGCAACAACTGACCGCCATTGACGATGAACGCATCGGGGACGGTTGGGACGTCGATCCAATCGCCAGCCTGGGTGCGGAATGCGAGACCGGGCACGTCGTTGGGCGCGAGCAGCGTCAGGAAACTCGTATCGGTGTGTGGCGCGATACCGAATTCGTCGTCAGGCACCTTCGGCTGTGACGGGTAGTGGGTCGCGCGCAGCTTGTACTGGAAGTCGGTGAAGGGCGCATCGAAGTATGTGGCGGGGAGGTTGAGCGCGCGGGCATAAACGCGCACCAGGCGTTGCACCAGCTGCTCGAGCGCGTCGCAGTATTCGACGAGCGCTTCGCGGAAGCCGGACAGGCCCTCGGGCCACTGATTGGCGCTCCGGAAACGCCGGCCGGAGACGACGTCGGGGTGGTCGGGGGCGAGATCGCGCGCCATGAAGAACGCCTCGTTCGCATTGGGCTTGGTGACGTTCGCCACGACCGAGGTGCGCAGGGTGTCGCCCATCAACGGCAGATAGCCAACATTGTGCTTGTCGAGTTTGATCGTGAGCTTCTCGTCGAGCGGCCGGGCGTGAAAACGGGCGACCTGCCGGTAGACCTCGTGCACCAGCGCCGAGGGCACGCCATGATTGACGATCGAGTAGAAGCCGATCTCGGTCAGCGCGTGGTGCAACTCGGCCGCGGCGCCGTCGAGCGCCCCGGGCTCGCCGGCGAGATAGGGGCCGAGATCGATGACCGGAATCGCGTTGGCGTCGGGCATGGTTTCAGCTGGTACCCACCGGATTTCAACGGTTTCGTGGCCAAAATCGCGCCTTTAAGCGCGTTGAGCAACGGCAAATCGCAGTCGCCCGACCGGAGAACGTGAGGGCTGCGCCGCGGAATACGGTCGCGTTCTTCGACTTCGCACCGAATCTCTAAGCGCTCTTGCCTCCGGCGTGAGTGAGGGCAACGAGGCAGCCAGAGAGGCTGCTACCGAGTCAGGCTGCCTTAATGTTGGTGCGCTTGACGTGATCGAGATTGGTGCCCTCGATGCGGACCAGCTTGGTGAGGCTGTCCCTTTTCGGCGAGTGCACGACACCGACATCATAAAAGTGCGCGTCGCCCGGCTGCAGCATATAGGTCCGCTCCGGCGCGACCAGCGTCGCGTTGTTGTCATCGCCCCGCTGAACGATGCGCCAATCGGTCATTTCGGTGTCGCCGACCGCGAGCCCGTAGATCGCCCAGCTCGAACCGTGATCGTGCGGGGTTCCATGCGCCGGGGTTTCATAGACATGCCCGCAGATGCAAAAGCCGAGCTCCGGATCCTCGTACAGCACCTTGCGCGGCCGGCACTGGTCCGCGGTCAGGTGCTGGGCGATGAATTCCTTGTCCAGTGACACCTTGGACACGAGCGCGCAGACTGTCTGTTTCCCGGCAGGCCCGGGATCCGCCTTGAGGGCGCTGCGGATATCGGTGCCCAACTGCTCCAGCGTATAGGCCATCTATTTGCTCCTGTGCTTTGCTTGCCTGCGTCACGACCAAGCCCGTCATTATCTCATGCGCTGGCGCCGGTAAACAGCGCGACTCGATTGTCATGCACGGAATGGGGATTGCGGCTAAGCACTTACTCGGCCGCATCCTGGCAGGCGTTTTCTCGGCCCAATAAAGGCCAGCAGGCTGGACTGCCTGGGGACACACGCTAGTCGACCAGGCCGAGAACCCTGTGCGCTTCGTGGGGCGTCATGTCCCGGATTTGCTCATCAGTATAACCCCGTTCGCGCAAATCCGCCTTTTGATGCCGCGTAATCATCAGAAAAAACCCGGCGAGAGGTGCCTTCGAGATGGGCTCAGCGTGCTCCTGCAACGCATCGCCCAAAGACATCAAATCGTTTGGGAACCAGGGATCAGGATCGCTCTCAACCGGGCGGCCCATCGTCTCCAGCGCTCCGACTTGGTCCGGCTCAACGAATTGCAACCGGCCCGAAAACGAAGTCGCAAATGCCGCCGCATAATCCTCGTTGTAGAAGCCAACTCGTATGGCGACGCCACGTCCGAGCAAGGTGCGACTAAACTCATCAACCTTGATTTGCCGCCGATCGAGCCATGAGCGCATGTCAGCCACTAGATCGGCCCAATCGATCCCGGTGTACCGCACTTCCACGATGTAGTTCACGATAGGTCCCTCAACATATTCTTAGTAATGGTCGGCGCACCATCCGGAGGCTATGATTTGCGTCAGTGCCGAGTGAGCCAAACTTGATGCGATCGGTCGGCCCCGGCTGGACCACGAAAATTCGCTGCGACCAAGTGGGATCGGCAATGCTTCGATGCGCGGGGTGTGCGCTAGCCCTCCGCCTTCAGCAGGCGACTTGGAGAATACCCGCTGCAGACGAGACCGCGACGACTGCACAATCGCGCGATGGTTGCAGCCGTCGGCCGTCGCGGCAAAATTCGGTCCAAAAACGATCCGACTTTCAAGTAACGTCCGCCCACGGCGCGTTTCGTCCATCGAGGTTCATGCCGGTGAAGGTCTTCTCGCAAACCTGACAGCAGCGAAGATCAGAAATGGGGATTTGCCTCAAGGTCGGGGTGCAACACCGGCCTGTAGCCGGCGCGGATCGCGCGCAACGTGGAAGGCGGGGTCAGCAGCCCCTCGGCGCGAGGGATTTGTTGCGCCGCCTGGTAGCCTTGCTCGTTCCAGCAAAACCCGCGGCCGTGCGCGATGGTGTAGGCCTCGCCAGCCGCGACAATCACCGCACCGTCCGGCAGCTCTGCAACAGGACCAGGTACGGCATGGACCCGTTTGCGGCCTTGGTCCAGCCGCTCTTCATGCAGGACCGCATCGATCTCCGGCGCCCGAGGCGCCTTCCCTCCCTTCGCCTTGCCCCAGGCGGCACGAAATGCTTCAGCATCGGCGCGGCGGCAGAAGAAGCACGGGCGGTGACCGGCCGCGAGCGCCACCGCTTCATCGAGAAAGAATAGCTCGGTCCAGCTGCGGCCGACCATCATCTCCCGGTGCCACCCCTTGTAGTCGAGGAGACAAACGAGCCACGCCTTGGTCGTCCAGCGTCTCCTGAGCAGCGTTTTGGTGCGGGGTCGTGAATGATCCCGCGGTTGTCGATGCAATGGCCTCTCTGTGACATCGCGACGACATCGCCAAACGGGGTCACCCGGTTCTGCAACGGTCTCCGATCTCCGCGCATTGCCGACTCGTGTCGGGGGGCCGCGGCGCACCATTCGGCCTCGCTTACCTCGACGACCATCTCCGGCCACACCCGGTGAACCTTCGACAATTGTGGCAGCGCCCCAAAGCGGCTCTCCCGTAGCGGGTCTGAGGGCGGGTGTGGTCGATGGAAGCGGCTCGAGCCGTCGCCAAAGCCGTCCGAGCTCGGCGAGCGGCATCCCGGTGCTCTACGGCGCGATGTGCCACCTTAGAAGACCTTGCTGGCGGGACCGGCGGCTGAGGTGGTCCTCTGCTCGCTGCCCCGCGGTTTTAGCGACCGATCCCGTCGAGCGTGTAGTCGTGGTCATGAAAGACCGTGCGGCGCGAGAAGCGCCATTCACCACTCTCGTCTTTGATCAGCTCGCACGCGTAGCGGCCGGGTGGAAGGCTACGATGGTTGCCGTCCTTCGAGATGAGCACTGGCAGATAGGCACTGGCGGCCGCCCGTTTTCCGGTGATCGTCTGCGATGTTGCTGACCATATGATGAAATTGCGTGCCCGCGGCGCGTTGCGCCGCGAAGCGGCCGGCGAAGGCGCAGATTTCGTCGCGGCCGCTGATGTCGATGACCGGGCTCTTGAGAATCGCGCCTACCGTAAAGCAATCGACCACGGCCTCGACCTCGCCATTGTCGAGCGCGAAGCAATAGCGTGGGAAGAGATCGTGGATCGCTGCACGATCTTGGAGGTTGCTTTCGCTCATTCCCCGTCTCCTTGGCGAGGCTTGTCCGGGCCGAGCCGTCGGCCGAGTGTGGGGATGTTATGCTCTTTCACAGCCGCATCGAACCCAGGGCAGTGGCGCGTCGCGTGTCTCATCGCTTTTGCCCCCATTTCCGGTCGTTGCCTGGCACGGCGGCCTACCTTCAGCTGGGGAGCTGCCTCGGGTCTGCACGGCAGATCGCGTTCCCTACAGGAGCGGAGCCGGGAAGAGGCATGCGTTGGGGCAGGCATCGGCGGGGCTTGATCGCCCCTTGGCATAGTGCCTGATTAGAGGCGTTGAGGCTGCGGGCGGGCAAGCGGACATGGAAGCCTACGATTACATTGTTGTCGGCGCCGGTTCCGCCGGTGCGGCCGTCGCAAATCGGCTGTCGGCAGATCCGCGCAACAACGTGCTGTTGCTCGAAGCGGGTTGGGCGAGCCACCCCTGGTCCTTTATTCCGATCGGAATGGCCTGGCTGATCACCAATCCCGCGGCCAACTGGCTCTATTCGTCCGAGCCCGAGGCAAGCACCAATGGCCGCCGGCTCCCGGTGCCGCGCGGCAAGCTGCTCGGCGGCTCCAGCTCGATCAACGGCATGGTGTTTGTGCGCGGCCAGGCCCAGGACTTCGATACCTGGGCGCAGATGGGCAACCGGGGCTAGAGCTACGCCGAGGTCTTACCTTTCTTCAAGCGCATGGAAAGCTATTCCGGCGAGGGCGACGATGCCTTGCGCGGCCGGGAAGGCCCGCTGCGCGTGACCAATCCGGAGCCGCGCGATCCGCTCTTTGCCACGATCATCGAGGCGGCGGCGCAGGTCGGCATCCGGCACAACCCGGATTACAACGGCGCCAGCCAGGAAGGCATTGCCATGAGCCAGCGACGATCGCCGCCGGCCGCCGCATGAGCACGGCCCGCTGCTATCTTGACCCGATCCGCGAGCGCCAGAACCTGCATATCGAGACCGAGGCGTTGACCGAGGGGCCGACGCTCGATGGCAAGCGCTGTACCGGCGTTCGTTACTCGGTCGCCGGCGATGTGCGCGAGGCCCGGGCGATGCGCGAGATCGTCGTCAGCGCCGGCGCGTTCAATTCGCCGCAATTACTGGAACTATCCGGCATCGGGCAGCCCGAACGCCTGCGCAATCTGGGCATCGAGGTGCGCCATGCCTTGCCTGGCGTCGGCGAAAACCTCCGCGACCACTACGTGCCGCGCACCCGCTGGCTGATCGGCAAAAGGGGCATCACCTTCAACGATCGGGGACGCGGCCTCGGCCTCGTGCATCAGGCGATGCGCTACGCGCTGTTCCGGCAGGGCATGCTGGCCATGGCGGGCGCGCCGATCCGTGCGTTCGTGTGCTCGCGCGAGGGCCTGGAGGCGCCGGATCTGATGCTGGGCTGGATCCGATGCTGACCGAATCCAGCCCGAGGGGGCCGAGGATATCGCGGCAGTCGGGTTTGACCCTCTATGCCCACCCGATGCGTCCGGAGAGCAAGGGGCACGTTCACATCATCGCCGCGGATCCGCGGCGCCCGCCTGCGATCAATTTCAATTTCCTATCGTCGGCGCCCGATGCTGAGCTGACGGTGCGCGCGGTCCGCATCGCCTGCGCGATCATGACTGCTCCTGCCATGGCTCCCTTTCAGGTGAGTGAAGTCGCGCCCGGCGCCGATCGGACCACCGATGACGAAATCCTGGACTGAGTGAAGAAGGCGGTGGAAACCACCTACGACCCGGTCGGGACGTGCAAGATGGGCTCCGACCCGATGGCAGTGGTCGATGCCCAGCTTCATGTTCATGACATTGCGGGTCTGCGGGTCGCCGATGCCTCGATCATGCCGACGCTGACATCGGGCAATACCAACGCGCCATCAATCATGATTGGTGAAAAGGCCGTGGACATGCTGCTGAATACCGCAACCTGCCCATCATCGGACGCAAACGATTGGTTTCGTCGCATATCGCCCTGCGGCGTATTCTGGCGAACGTCTCCTTTCTGAACCCGCTGCCGGCATTCAGCCACGTTGGTGCGAACCGCTTTCATGCCGCTGAGCGGATCTTGGCGGGCGGCGAGCGTGTTGACGCCCGAACGCGTATGCTGGCTTTGCGGCGTCATGGAACACGAACCGCAGCGCGATGAGCGGGGCCAGTCGGTTGGTTGGCTGGTCGCGGGCTGGTCGCCGCGGCCGCGCCCACCGAGAACCCCGATGATCGGCCGCTTCGCCACGGTCGAGCCTCTCGACCCCGACCGCCATGCGGCCGAATTGTTCGACGCCAATTCCGAGGATGGTGAGGGGCGGCTATGGACCTATTACAATTTCGGTCCCTTCACAACGCTTCCAGGATACCGAGCCTGGCTCGAAGCCGCCTGCGCCAATCCCGACCGGCTCTATCACGCGATCCGCGACAATGCGCAAGGCCAGACGGTCGGCGGCGCGGTCTATCAGACTGGGTGCCGGCGATGGGCACGATCGAGATCGGTGGCCTCGTGTTCAGCCCGCGGCTACAGCGTCGGCCTGCGGCGACCGAGGCGATGTATCTGACGATGCGCCGGGTGTTCGATGAACTCGGCTACCGACGCTATGAATGGAAATGCGACTCGCTGAACCTGCCGTCGCGCGCCGCCGCGGTCCGGCTCGGCTTTTGTTGATCAAACCCCTTGACAGGATGCCGCGGCCCGTATCGATGCCGCGCTGAGAGCGCATCTAGACCGGGCGGGCGAATGAATTTAGAACGGTTGGGTGCCAACTGGGTGCCAATTCGCCGTTTATTCCTCTTACCAGAGGAACTGAGTAGTTGAGTTAGCTCGTTGGATGGGTGGCCGAGCGGTTTAAGGCACCGGTCTTGAAAACCGGCGCGGGCGCAAGTCCGCCGTGGGTTCGAATCCCACCCCATCCGCTGTATTACCATAAATTATGACATGCAATCAATGGAATAACGTTCGATATCCCGATATGACCCACAAAATCACCCACGAGTGCTTCGCAGATGTGGATGGACCTTCGTAAAGGATCTTAGACGCTCAGCCTGCTAGCATGCGGCAAGAATAGAAGGCCCGCCCACCGTGCTGAGGCGACTCTGCCTCATGCCTGCTGCAGCCGCCGCTCCGTCGCAGCGCCTAGCTATAGGGGCACCACATAACGCGGACTCATCGCAAATTGAGTGCTGGTGCCTTTACCCGCCGCCATCTACTACGCGGACCGGGCGATGCTGCCGTTAGGGCACCGAGATCGTGCTCAAGGTCCGCGTCTGGATGATGACGCTCTGCTATTTCCTTTCAGCTTTTTGTGGGACTCTGCCGCTCCTTCACCAGGCTATCGCCAATTACGATGTGGCCGGGTAGCGCAGCAGCGGCGTGCCCAGCTCATCATCCGGTTCTGACTGCCCTCTCCTCACCATGCGGATAAATGCCAGCCCGGTGGTTACCCGGCGCGGACCGCCGCTCGTCCTGCTGGCCCTTGTCACCGCACTCGCGCCCGCGGCGTTGCACATGCTCGTGCCGGCGTTGCCGATGCTCGGCTTAGCATTCGATGCGGCGCCCGGCGCCGTCCAGCTGGTGCTGACACTGTTCCTCGCGGGGATCGCGGTCGGACAGCTGGTCTATGGCCCGGTCTCCGATCGCTTCGGCCGACGCCTAGTGCTGCTAGCCTGGCTCACGCTGTTTCTTGTTGACACTGTGCTCTGCGGGCTGGCTTGGTCGCTGCCGTGCTGATCGTCGGTCGCATGCTCGCGGCGATGGGCGGCTGTGCGGGAATGGTGCGGGGCCGAGCGATCGTGCGCGACGTCTACGACCGCGAGCGCTCGGCGAGCGCATTGGCGACGATCAGGATGGTGATGAGCTTGGCACCCCCGCTGTCACCCGCCATCGGCGCCTATCTCGCCCAGTGGGTCGGGTGGCGCGCCGATTTCGTGCTGCTCGGCGCGGTCGGGGCGACGGTCCTGATTCTGACGGCGGTCATGCTCGAAGAGACCCATGCGCCCGCATCCGTCGACCTCGCCAGCATGATCGGGTCCTTGGTCCGAGCGCCTGCACGAGCCACCGAGCACCTATGGGCTGATGATCCCTTTCTCGCGGCGGCGCCCTACCTGCTTGCCTTTTAAGTCTCGTAGTCGCCACGGCATTCACCAGCGCCTCGTGGTTCACCTCCTACCGATGGCCGGATACATCCTCGGCAATGCCAGTGTCCTGCGGCTGTCGGTGCTCCTCGGAAGCACGCGCCTGTTTGTCGTCGGGCTTGCGTTGTCGCTCGCCTCGGGGGTCTTGCTCGCGATCTGGTGTCTTGCTGATTTGACGCCGTGGGCGCTGTTTGTACCGATGGTGATCAGCTCGATCGGCAATGGCATGAGCCAGCCGTCTGCGGTCGTCGCCGGGCTGAGCGTCTATCCGCGGATCGCCGGCGCCGCCTCCGGGCTGATGGGCTTTACGCAGATGATCGTCGCCGCACTCGGAACGCTTCTGCTCGGGCTGTTGCCGCGCGGCAGCGTGCTCGCGATGGTGGCGGTCGTCGGCGTCTGTTTGGCGCTCGCCTTTGTCTGCGGGCTGCTCACCCTGCGCGCAACTACGCAAGCGCTGCGTCCGGCTCCCGCTGCTCGGCTGCGCAGCCAGATAGCAAAAAGATCCTAATCGGAGCAACAGACGCTGCCTCGCGTTTAATGCAAAAGCGGTTTGGCCTGTGTTTCGCCGGAGCGACCATGATCCCTCCTGCCGATAAAATCGTCATTTGCTTCGCCCATGTTGCTTATCAGCTGCACGAGCGGTTCTCGGCGCTCGAGACCGGCATCAACAGCTTTGCGGTCCGCGACCCCGAGACCTTGGAGAAGCGGGTGAGCGAAACCGACGTGCTGGTGATCTCCGGGCTATGGCAAAATCATCTCCTCCATCGGACGAAACGGCTCCGCTACATTCAGTCGATTGGCGCCGGCACCGACCAATTCCCGCGCGAAGAGCTGGCAATGCGCGGGATCCGGCTCGCCAGTGCGCGCGGCGTCAATGCTCGCGCGGTCGCCGAGCACGCGATGGCGCTGATGCTCGCCTTGAGCCGCCGTCTACCCGAGGCCCGCGACAACCAACAAAGGCGCGTGTGGCGGGGCATGATCGGCGATCTTTCCCAACGCGAGGACGAGCTCGGCGGCAAGAGGCTCCTCGTCGTCGGCCTGGGGGACATCGGCGGACGACTGGCCCAGCTGGCCAAGGCCTTCGATATGCGCGTCGTCGGGCTGCGGCGCCATCCAGCCTTCGGCCGCGGTGCTGCCGATGCGGTGCACGCCACGGACGAGCTCAACTCGATGTTGCCCGATGCCGATTTTGTGGTCCTTGCCTGTCCGCTGACCGCCGAAACCGAGAACCTGATCGACGCCCAAGCGCTCAGCCGGATGAAACCGACCGCCCACCTGGTGAACGTCGCTCGCGGGCGGGTCGTCGAGGAGGCCGCGCTGATCGAGGCGCTGGCGACGCACGGCATCGCGGGCGCCGGCATCGACGTGACGGCAGAAGAACCGCTGGCGCCGAGTTCGCCGCTATGGGCAATGGAGCAAGTCCTGATCACGCCCCATACCGCCGGCGAGACCCGGCGTTACGAGGACAACGTGATCGAGATCCTGCGCGACAATCTCGGGCGTCTGTGGCGCGGCGAAGCGCAATTGCGCAATCAAGTTTTCTGAAGCTGCTGCACCAACAGAGTTTCACTCTGGTGGAGGTAGCATCGACATTACGAGGCCCTCGATGCGATCATGTTTGACCTAGACTAGGGTGTGTCGTCAATTGAGCCAGATTGTAGCGCTGGCGAGGTAGACGGCGGCGAGGAAATTTTTGGCGGTTTTGTCGTAGCGGGTGGCGATGGCGCGGAACTGCTTGAGCCTGCAGAAGAAGTTCTCGATCAGGTGGCGCGCCTGGTAGCGGTCGCGGTCAAATTCGGGCGGGTTCAGGCGGTTTGGCCAGGACGGAATTACGGCTAATTTGCCGGCTGCTGCCAATGGGTGGAGGACCCGTTTATCGGCGTCAAAGGCGCGGTCGGCGATCAGCAGGCCGGCGGCCATTTGCGGCAGCAGCGCGTCGGCGCCGACCAGATCATGCGCCTGTCCCGGGGTGAGCAGGAGAGCCAATGGTCGGCCCAGAGCGTCGACCAGGGCATGGATTTTTGTGCTCAACCCGCCGCGGCTGCGGCCGATGGCTTGCGTCTCATCTTTTTTGGGCGCACCGGCGCTGTGCTGGTGGGCTCGCACGATGGTGCTGTCGATCATCGCGTATTCGTTGTCGGCATCGGCGGCCAGATGCTCAAACACCCGCTGCCACACCCCGGTTTTGCTCTAGCGGCTGAACCGCCGGTGCGTGTTCTTCCAACCGCCAAAGCGCTCCGGCAGGTCGCGCCACGGAATGCCGGCACGATATCGGTACAGCACCGCCTCGACAAACCGGCGATTGTCGTGCGCGGTGACGCCGACATCTCCGGTTTTCCCGGGAAGCAAGTCCTTGATCCACTCCCACTGATCATCACGCAAGCCATACCGGGTCATGGGTCAGCCTTGTTCCAAGCCGACTCTCCATGAATCACATAAATTGTTCGCCGGGTAGACTCGTTTTACTATACTCGTCTGCCTCGGCGACTCGCATTACGGGTGCTGTTGCAATAATTGAATACACGCCCTAGTCTAGGCTTTGATCGACGCGCGGTCAAGTCCCGCCCGAGATTAGCTGACTCGTGATCTGTCCGGTTTTTGCATCGCGTGGTCTGTCCGGTTTTAGAACCGCTCGAAACGGGGGCGGCGGATGGTCCGGGCGGAGGTGTTGCAAGGGGTACGGCAGATGCGGTTTGAGGGGTTGCCGGAGCGGCATGAGCGAGGTGATTTGAGCCAGGAGGAGGCAGCCGAGATGCTGGGGATCTCGGAGCGGACCTTTCGCCGCTGGCGCGATCGGCGGCGCGACGAGGGTCCGGCGGGGCTGGTCGACCGGCGGATCGGCAAGCCGTCGAGCCGGCGTGCCGCGGTGGAGGAGATCCAGCGCATGCTGGGTCTGTACGAGGAGCGCTACGGCGGGTTTACGGTGAAGCATTTTCACGAGCAGCTGGTGAAGCGGCACCACTACAAGCTCGGCTACACGGTGACCCGGCTGTCGCTGCAGGGTGCCGGGCTGGTCAAGCCAGCGCCCAGGCGCTCGGCGCACCGCAAGAAGCGGCCGCGGCGGCCGATGGTCGGCATGATGCTGCCCAGGATGCCTCGCGCTTTGCCTGGCTGCCCGGCGACGAGCGGCAATACGACCTGGTGGTCACGCTCGACGATGCGACGAGCGCGATCTACTCGGCCTTGCTGGTCGCGGAGGAAGGGACGGCGTCGAGCTTTCGCGGGCTGGCCGAGGTGATTGCGCGGCACGGCCGGTTCTGCGAACTCGACACCGACCGGGGCAGCCATTATTTCCACATCCCCAAGGCTGGCGAGCCGGTCTCGAAGCGGGTGCACACGCAGGTGGGCCGGGCGCGGGCGCCGCTCGGCATCCGCCATATCGCGGCCTATTCGCCCGAAGCGCCGGCCGCTCCGAGCGGGCCTTCCGCACCTTGCAGGACCGCCTGCCCAAGGAGCTGGCGCTGGCCGGGATCGCCGGTCTGGAGGCAGCCAACCGGTTTATCGCCGAGCATTACCTGCCGGAGCACAACGCCGCCTTCGCGATCGCGCCGAGACCGGCCGCGCCTTGGTCCCCGACCGCGCCAACACGCCGGCGAGATCTGTGCCCCAGGAGGAGCGGGGGTGGCAACGACAACACCGTCAAGTGGGCGGCCGCTCGCAGATCCTGCCCAGCCCGCTGCGGCCCCACTTCGTGCGCGCCACGCTACGCATCCACGAATACCCGGGCGGCCGCCTGGCGGTCTTCCACGGCCCGCACCGTCTGGCCGACTACGATGCCGAAGGAAAGCTGCGCAATGACCAGAAACTGGCTGCCTGAGCCGCTTCGACAGGAGACAAGGGTGACACCACAGGCCCAACCACCACAGAAGCGGTCAATTGATGCGCTACAAATACCGGTCAACTTGACGCGTCCGCGACATCCCACTCCGGCATGGCGCGCCGGCGTTGACTAAGAGGGCTGCTGCGCTCGCCGTCGACAGCGACTCGGCGGTTGGAGCGCCATCGGCGGGATCATGCGCGGGCCGTGGCTCACTTATTCGGCATCCGCGAGATCGAACAGTCTGTGTAGCCGATCGGAGAACCAGCCGGCCACCCGATTTGCCGGCACCGTTACGTCGATCTCGGGCGATGCGATCAGCTGCCCCGCAGCTTGCCGCCGCGCGAGCGCACGGCACAGTTCATGGGCAACCGCCGGCCGCGCCTCCAGGATCGGCGCTAGATCATCCTTTGTCAGCTCGTAAACGGCGGCAGGCACCAAGGCCGAGATCTTGCCCACCGCGGCAGCCCCGGTTAGCAGCCCGATCTCGCCGTAATGATCACCCGGCCCGAGGCGCAACAGCTCGATTTCGCCTTCGGATACGAGACAGGTCAGCGACAGCACACCGGAGCCAATGATGAACAGCGAATGCAACACCGTCCCCGGCTCGAGCAACACATCGCCCTTGTCGTAGCTCTTTTGCTTCAGTTTCGCAGCGAGCGTACGTCTCTCCTCCGCCGTCAAGCTGGCGAAGATCTCTACCAGGTCGAGCGCCCGCTCAGGAGCGGTCCGCGCTTTCTCCGCAACATCGGCCGGTGCTGCCCCGTATGGCTGGTTCTGGGTCGAGGCAAGTTCGATGCCAGCCGCTGCCAAGTGTCGGCTAATCAGATCGAACAGCTCGTTCTGGGCGCGTGGGGCATGGGGCAAGTCTTCGACAAAGAACGTTATGTCGAATTCAGTGGCGGATGAGGTTATCGACTTGACGGTAATCGAGGGTGCAGGGGTCGCCAATATGAGCCGGGAGTTCTGGACCGCATATTCGAGGATCTCTGCCCCGGAAGCGGGCGGCGCCTTGGCATCCAGCTGAATGGTGACGGTCATCCCGTGGATGCCGGAGGGCGAGCTGGCGTTGACGATCTTCGCCTTGGCGATGGTGCTGTTCGGCACGATCGCCAGATCCCGTTTTGCCGTCAGCACGAGCGTCGCGCGCCAGTTCATCTCGATGACCCGACCATCGGTCGTGCCGTCGATGCTGATCCAATCGCCCGGACGATAGGGGCGGCTGAAATTCAGCACGATACCGGAGAATACGTCGCTCAGGGTGCTCTGCAGCGCCAGTCCGAGGATGATGGCGATGGCCCCCGAGGTCGCGAGCAAGCCCTGGATCGGAAGATCGAAGACATAGGCGATGATGGCGAAGAGGGCGGCAAGATAAATCGCGCCAGCAACCAGATCCTGGATCAACTTGCCTTCGTGGGGGCGATGCTCGGTGACGACGAAGGCGCGCAGAAACCCGACCAAGAACCAGGCCGCATAGAGCCACCACGCGATTTTCAGGACGCCGTGGGCCGCATCGCGGATTGGCACGCCGGTCGATTGCAGCTTCTGATAGGGGACGATCCCGGCGTACAGCAAGACGACCGTGAGAACGAGAAAGAAGACCACCCGCACGATCGCACGGCGCAGCGGATGCTTGCGAAACAGCAGATGCGTCAGCAAACCGCCCAGGGAAAAAATTACTAGGGCGATAACCAATGGGTCGCGAGCGGCTGCCACCGTCGCAGCCGGGAGGTCGATCATCTCGCCGGGTCTCCGATCGTGGGTCGGGTACGGTAGAGATAAGCCGAAAGTGGTGCGGCGGCCATCCCTCGCGCCTTTCGACTTCGGGTAACGGTTTTGACGTCCGGTCCTAGTCGCCCCGAGGCGTTCCGGTGCTAACGCCGCCGCGATTGCTCGCAAACGGGCGATTAGCGGCACCGATAATGCGATAAGGGATGCCAAGAGCGGCGTAATACGCCTCGCGGCTCGATCTAGCGGTTTAGGATCGAAAGCTCCCGGAGATCAGGAAGCGATCAGATGAGTTACGGCTACATCCGCGCGGCGGCCCGTCGCCGCGCCGCAGCTACCGTTTCGAGTCGTGCCGCCCTCTGAGCAGGCCTCCGCGGCCGCCGGCGGCAGCTATGGTCGGGCTGCGCGCGCCCTGCACTGGTTCGTCGCGGCGCTCGCGGTCATGGTCGTTGCGTTCGGCTGGGCAACGGAAGCGGCGGCGCGCAACACTCCTGCACGAGGTAGCCTCCTGCTACTGCACGGCTCGATCGGCCTGACTATTCTCGCAGTGATGATCGTCCGCATCCTGTGGCGCTGGCTGCAGCCTGCGCCGGTGCTGCCGCCTAGTCTCACCCGGCTGGAGGCGGCGCTCGCCCACCTTACCCATTTCGGGCTCTATCTTCTCTTCACTGGGATGCCGCTCGCCGGTTATGTGAATGCGGCAGCGCAAGGCCATGCCGTCAGCCTGTTCGGCATGGTCTCGATCCCGCCGCTACTGCCGATCAACCTACGGCTAGCGCAGGCGGCGATCGCTGCTCATCTGGTCGGGCAATACCTCGTCTATCTGCTCGTCGCCGCCCATGTTGCCGCGGCGTTATTCCACGGCATCGTCAGGAGAGACGGAGTGCTTGAGCGGATGTTGCCCCGGCGAGGCTCGGCTTGGCAGTAGCGCTGGAGCCTCGCCGGCATTCCGGTCGGAAGCGGGATGCGCCGAAGCGCGTCCTATCCGGAGCAGGCGGTGACCAGACTGAGACGGGTGTGGAAAAACTCCAGCGCCTCGGCGAGGCTGCGGGCGCTACGCAGCCTTTGCCGCCCGCTTTGCACGATGAATTCGGCCGGGCGGGCCGACGACGGCGCGGTCTTTAGGATCGTGAACGCCGACGCTTCGTGAGTATGGCGAAACACCGAGAAACGGGCCATCCCGTTGCCGTGATCGATCGCGTAATCGCGCCACTCGCCACGGATCACGTGGCGGCTGTAGAGGCCAAGAAGCTGGTTCAGCTCGGAGCGCGTGAAATAGATCGTGTGCTGCCGCGTACGATAATCGGCGAGCGCCAGCACGCTAGCAGTCTTCCGGCTCATCGCTGTCCTTCGCCGATTGGCACGAAAGTAGAGTGTGCGCGATTTCGTTGGTGACGTCCAGCCGCCTCGCGCTGCCGATGAAAGGCTGGCCGCGGCAGAGTGTCTCGCACAGCACGGGACTTGACCGATGCCGTCGGCGGGCGAACAACAGCGCGAGCAACGTTCGGCCGTGCGCGGCTGCAGCTGACCACCACGGCAGTGGAGAGGGTGAGTGGACGAGGTCGAATGCGTCGTGGCCGGCGCCGGAGTGATCGGGCTCGCAGCGGCACGGGCATTGGCGCTGGCCGGCCGGGAGGTGCTCGTGCTGGAGCGCGCCTGGACGATCGGGTTCGAGACCTCCTCGCGCAACAGCGAAGTCATCCACAGCGGGATCTACTACCCGGCTGGAAGCCTCAAGGCGACATGTTGCGTCGCCGGGCGCCAGCGGCTCTACGCCTATTGCCGCGAGCGCGGGGTTCCGCATGCCCAGCTCGGCAAGCTGATTGTTGCTGCCCACGACAGCGAGATCCCGGCTCTGGAAAAGATTGCCGCCGCCGCACACGCCAACGGCGTCGACGATGTCGAGTGGCTCTCCGCCGGACAAGCGCAAACCCTGGAGCCGGCGCTCAATTGCGTGGCCGCGCTGTTGTCGCCGTCGACCGGCATCATCGATAGTCACGCGCTGATGCTCGCCTACCAGGGCGAGGCCGAGGCCGCGGGAGCGACGATCGTGCTGCGCACCCCGATCCTCTCCGGCGTTGTGGGCGCGGACGGATTCGATCTCACCGTCGGCGGGGCCGAGCCCGGCACCATCCGCTGCCGGTTTCTGGTCAACGCCGCGGGGCTCCACGCACCCGCGTTGGCCGCAGCGATCGCGGGAGTTCCGGCCCGGTCGATCCCAACCGCCTATTTCTGCCGCGGCGTGTACTTCACTCTCAGTGGCCGCTCGCCGTTCAGACGGCTGGTCTACCCGGTGCCGCCAGCGGGCGGGCTCGGGGTCCATATTACCCTCGACCTCGCCGGCCAGGCGCGGTTCGGACCTGATGTCGAATGGATTTCCGGGATCGATTATGCGGTCGACCCGGCATGCGGCGACGCGTTCTATGCCGCCATTCGCAGCTACTGGCCGGATCTGCGCGACGGCGCCTTGCAGCCGGGCTATGCCGGGATCAGGCCTAAGATCAGCGGACCCGCGGAGCCCGCCGCCGATTTTGTCGTTCAGGGACCGGCGACCCACGGCGTGCCGGGGCTGGTCAACCTCTACGGCATCGAATCACCGGGTCTGACCGCGTCCCTGCCGCTGGCCGACGAGGTAGTCAGGCGGCTGACCGAAACCTAACCCGGCCACAGATGCCTTACAATCGTTCCGCGTATCCCCAGATCTCGGTTCGTCGCACCGCGGCGTGCCGCGCCCCGGACAGGCTCTCTCATCCCCGCTCTGGACTACCGGAGTGCAGTTATGCTGATCGGCGTCCCCAAAGAAGTGAAAACTCACGAGTACCGTGTCGGCCTCGTTCCCGGCAGTGTGCGCGAGCTTACCCATCATGGCCACGAGGTCATCGTCGAAGCGGGGGTCGGCGCCGGAATCGGCTTCGGCGATCGGGAGTACCGATCGGCCGGCGCGCGGATCTCTACGACTGCCGCAGAAGTCTTCGCCGCCGCCGAGCTGATCGCCAAGGTCAAGGAGCCGCAGCCGCAAGAGGTGGCGCTGCTGCATCGCGGCCAGATCCTGTTCACCTATCTGCACCTCGCGGCGGACAAGGAGTTGACGCAGAGCTTGATCCGATCGGGGGCGATCGCGATTGGTTATGAGACTGTCACCGACGCCCGCGGCGGCCTGCCGCTACTGGCCCCGATGAGCGAGGTCGCCGGGCGGATGTCGGTGCATGTCGGGGCGCACTGTCTCGAAAAAGAGCAGGGCGGGATCGGCGTGCTGCTCGGCGGGGTTCCCGGCGTCCCCGCGGCCAAGGTCGTGATCCTCGGCGGTGGCGTCGCCGGCACCAACGCGGCGCGCATGGCGATGGGGATGGAGGCCTACGTCACCGTCATCGACCGCTCGCTGCCGCGACTCTACGAGCTCGATCTGCAGTTCGGTGCGCAGCTGCACACCCTTTATTCGACTATGGAGAATATCGAGCGCGAGGTCGCCGCGGCCGATCTGGTAATCGGCGCGGTGCTGATCCCCGGCGCCGCCGCGCCAAGGCTGGTCAGCCGCGACCTCGTCCGGGCGATGCGGCCGGGGACCGTGATCGTCGATATTTCGATCGATCAGGGCGGTTGCTTCGAAACCAGCCGACCGACGACGCATGCGGCGCCGACCTATATCGAGGAAGGGGTGGTGCATTACTGCGTGACCAATATGCCGGCGGCGGTGGCGCGCACCTCGACCGTCGCCCTCAACAACGCCACCTTGCCCTTCGTCTTGGCGCTCGCCGATCACGGCTGGCGGGGCGCGCTCGCCGAAGACCCGCATCTGCGCAATGGGCTCAACATATGCCGCGGGCGGGTAACCCATCCGGCGGTGGCGCACGACCTCGGGCTGCCGCTGACCCCGGCCGACGGCGCGCTGGCGGAATGATGCCGCAAATTCTTAGAAACCGCGGCGCCAGCCTTTTTGCCTCGCTGGAACTTTCCCTATGGACTGCCCGCGAGCCGCTCCCTATCTCACACAAAACAGGGCTAGAGACGGGGGAAATGACGGTCCTTCCGGACATCGCAGCGACGCCTGTCGATGAGTCTCCCGATCTGTTCGGCGGGGCGGCGACCATCATGCATATCGATGGCGCCGCCATTGCGGCGATCACCGATCTCTATCGCGAGATCTTGCCTATAGGTGGCGCCATACTCGACCTGATGTCGGGGTGGCTGAGCCACCTGCCGCCCGAAGTTCCCTATTCGCGGGTGGTGGGGATCGGCCTCAACCCGTGCGAACTGGCGGAGAACCCGTTTCTCGACGAATGGCGGGTCCAGGATTTGAACCGTAATCCGCATCTTCCTTTCGCCGATCACGAATTCGATGGTGCCGCGTTGTGCGTTTCGGTCCAGCTCCTGACTCGACCGGCCGAGGTGATCCGCGAGGTCGGGCGGGTGCTGAAGCCAGGCGCGCCGCTCGTCGTGACCTTTTCGGAGCGCTGCCGACCGACCCGCGCCATCGGATGCTGGTGTCTGCACGACGATGCCGGGCATTTGTGCCTGATCGCGCACCATTTTGCCGAAGCCGGCAACTGGGGCGACATCCGCTGTCTCGACCGGACCCCGCCAGGCGGCGGCGACCCGCTCTACGCCGTGATCGGGCGCAGCCTCGGCCGTTGGCCCGTGGCGAGCGACGATTAACTCGAGCGACGATTAAACTGATAATCAGGAGTTGTAGGCGACAATCGCGGTGACGGGTACGTCGATGCGGCTGCGGCCTTGCAAAAAACTCAGCTCGATGATGCAGCCCGCCGCGGTTACCAAGCCACCCCGGTGACGGACAAGATCGATGGCGGCGCGCATCGTTCCCCCGGTCGCCAACAGATCGTCGAGCACGACGACGCGCTGGCCCGCGGCGAAGGCGTCTTCCTGGATCTCAATGGTGTCGCTGCCATATTCGAGGTCATAAGAATGGCGCACCGTCTTGCCGGGCAATTTTCCTTGCTTGCGGATCATCGCGAAGCCGCAGCCGAGCTCGTAGGCGACCGGTGCTGCAACAAGAAATCCACGGGATTCGATGCCGATCAGAAGATCGGGCTGATGCGGCCGCAACGCATCGGCAAGACGGGTGACCGTGGCCCGCCATGCAGCCGGGTGCGCGAGCAAGGTCGAAATGTCGTAAAAAAGGATGCCCTGCCTGGGAAAGTCGGGGATCGAACGGATGTGTTGCTTGAGGTCCATGACAACTGTCCCCGGCGAGCGAGCTGAGGCGATCTCTGTGCGCAGCTTGCGACATAGCCGCTTTTGCCATAGTTGAAAAGGCCTCGACCAGGGCACCCAGTCTCACAGGCATCATGGCGGCGATCGCGGCCACTCTCGACAAAACCGAAGACGCTGGATCCCTGGTGCTGACGGCGGCCGGGGAATGGCTCGTAGCGACCGCCGCCGAACTCGACCGCAGGCTCCGCGCGTTGGAGATACCGGCGGGGAGGCGGGTGACGCTCGATCTGGCCGGGATCGATCGGCTCGATACCACGGGCGCATGGCTGCTACTGCGCACCGAGCACGTTCTGACCGACCGGGGCAATGCGGTCGAGATGCGGAATTTGCGGCCGAGCTTCGAGCCGCTGATCGACCAGGTGCGAGCGACCGGGATTATTGCTCCGGCCCGCCATCCGCGACCGGCGCATCACTCTCTCCTCGGGTTCATCGCCCGAATTGGGGAGATTTCGCTGGGCCTGATCGCTCGCGCCTACAGCATCCTCGGCTTCTTCGGCATTGTTTGCGCGGCCTCGTTCCGAATGGCGCGCCACCCGCGTCGAATCGGCGTTACATCGATTGTCGCCCAGATGGAGCAAACCGGGGTCAACGCGCTGCCGATCGTCAGCCTGCTTACCTTCCTGATCGGGGTCGTCATCGCTTATCAGGGCGCCGATTATTTGCGCTTCTATGGGCTCGAGAGCTACACGGTCCAATTGACGGCGGCGAGCATCCTACGCGAGTTGGGGGTTTTGCTCACCGCGATCATCATAGCTGGCCGCTCGGGGAGCGCCTTTACCGCCCAGATCGGGACGATGCGCGTCAACGAAGAAATCGACGCGATGCGCACCATTGGCCTCGACCCGGTCGAAGTGCTGGTGCTGCCGCGTCTCTTCGCGCTGCTGCTGACCTTGCCGATGCTTACCCTCTGCGCCAACTTTATGGGGATCTTTGGCGGTGGGCTGATGGCCTGGGTCAAGCTCGGCATGGGTATTCCTGAATTCCTCACCCATATGTCCACGGTCGCCCGATGGTCTTTCTGGATCGGCCTGATCAAGTCGCCGTTCTTTGCGGTAATCATCGCCTCGATCGGCTGCTACGAGGGATTTCAGGTGAGCGGCAGCGCCGAGAGCGTCGGCCGGCTTACGACGCTGTCGGTGGTTGAAGCGATTTTTCTCGTGATCGTGACCGACGCCGGATTTTCTATCTTCTTCTCCGCATTGCAGATTTGAGCATGCCGGATCAGCCGGGCGAGCCGATCATTCGCGTGCGCGGCCTCGTCAATCGCTTTGGCGCCGAGACGGTGCATGACGGTGTCGACCTCGACGTATTTCGCGGCGAAATTCTGGGCGTCGTCGGCGCGTCAGGGTCCGGGAAATCGGTTCTATTGCGAACTATCATCGGTCTCAATCGTCCGGCCGCGGGCGATGTCGAAGTTTTTGGGAGCAGTATTCTGACCATGAGCGATCATGATCAACGGGAGATCGAGAAACACTGGGGGGTGCTATTTCAGGATGGGGCGCTGTTCAGTTCATTGACGGTCGCGGAGAACATCGAGGTACCAATAAAAGAATACTACGACATGCCAATGCGCTTAATGGATGAAATCGCGGCGTTTAAAGTCGGCATCGTCGGACTTCCCGAGGGCACCGGAGAGAAGTTCCCGTCACAGCTGTCGGGCGGAATGCGCAAGCGCGCCGGCCTTGCGCGCGCACTCGCGCTCGACCCGGAAATTGTCTTTCTCGACGAGCCAACAGCCGGGCTCGATCCAATCGCTGCCGGGGATTTCGACAAGCTGATCGGTGATTTGCGGAGCAGCCTCGGGCTTACCGTATTGATGGTGACGCATGATCTCGACAGCCTGTTCGCGATCTGCGATCGCGTGGCGGTGCTGGTCGACAAGAAGATTCGCGTCGGCACACTCGATCAAATGTTGCAAGACGATCACCCGTGGATCCGCTCATATTTCCACGGCCCCCGCGGGCGGGCGGCGCAGCACGCCGAATCCGGTCACCGCCCGCAAACAGAGGCCCAGGTTGGCGCTCCGGCTTCGGCCTGAGCCGTTCCGCACGCCGGAGGCAGATCAATGGAGACGCGAGCACATTATGTCGCGGTCGGCGTGTTCGTACTGGTTGTCATCTTTCTGGCGTTTGGCGGCGTGCTGTGGCTGAGCCGCACCGAGTTCTCGCAGGTGTTCGCGCCCTATTACATCTTCTTTAAGGGATCGGTGGCCGGGCTCACGCAAGGGGGCGGCGGTTCAATATAACGGGATTCCGGTGGGCCGCGTAACCGACATTCGCGTCGATCCTGACAATATAGCACAAATCCAGGTCACGGTTGAGATCGACACCAATCTTGTCACGATCAAGTCGGACGCGCGTGCATTTCTCGACACCAATTTGTTGAGTGGCGTCTCGACAGTTCAAATCCGCGGCGGCACCCAAGCAGCCCGGGATCTGGAGGCTAAGCCAGGGCATCGCTTTCCGGTCATCGAGCCGGAGCGATCAGAACTTGAAGAAGTAAAGGCCTCGCTTCCCGAGCTGACGGGTGAACTCAAAGCCGCCGCAGCGAAGCTGAATGCGTTGCTCAACGAGCAGAATCGTCAGGCGGTTGCCGAGAGCCTGCAGAATATCCGAACCGTGACCGGGGCCCTTGCCGATCACAGCCAGGATTTTGGCGCGGTCCTCGACAACGCCAATGCGGCGATGGTCGATCTCAAAACGCTGCTTCAGCATGTCGATCAGAGCTATGCCGGGCGCGGTGGGTTGAAGGACCAAATCTCGCAAACGCTCAAGGATTATGACAAGTTGGCCGCGAACCTGACCGACACCAGCCGTCAGCTCCAGCTTACGATCGGCGAGGCTCGGCCAGGAATTCGTAACTTCAGCCAACAGACCCTGCCGGCGGTTGATGATCTCGTCAGCGACGCGCAACAGCTGGCGGCGAATTTGACCCGGCTGGTGGATCAGCTGGAGCGGGACCCGACGCGGTTGCTGTTCGGGGATCGGCGCGAAGGGTATCGGCCACGATGACCGGGCCGTCTTGCGTCACGCGCCGTTGGGTTGCGTCGGTACCCGCATTAGCGCTGGCAGGTTGCGCCAGCCTCTTTGTCGCCACGCCGCCGGGTCACCTTTACCGACTGTCTGCCGACGGCACTTACCCGGCGACCCTGCCTCGGGTGACCGCGCAGCTTCTGGTCGACCTGCCGCAGGCCCCGGCCGGCATCGACACGACCCGGATCGCTCTGACTAGAGCGCCGTTCTCGCTCGATTATTATGCCGATTCGGAGTGGACCGACCGCGTCTCGGCCCTGGTGCAGACAGCGTTGCTGGCATCCTTCGAGAACAGCAAGGCAATTACCGCGATCGATCGCGAATCGATCGGCTTGAGGGCGGATTTCATCCTCAAGACCGAGATTCGCCATTTCGAAGCTGTCGGGGACGGAAGCGCTCCGCCGACGGTATGGGTCGCGATGACCGCCCGGCTTGTCGCAATGCCGCAGCGCGAAATCATTGCCCAGGCCTCGTTCGAGCGGCGCGTGCCGGCCAGCGGCAAGCGAAGTTCCGGCCGTGGTCGCTGCCTTCAATGCGGCAGCGGACGCCGTGATCAAGGACATCGTCGTGTGGACCGTCACCAATCCCGCTTTGACGCGAAAGCGGCGCTAGCTATTGTGGCCACGTTTCGTTCGCGTGAGGGGGCGGATGGCAGCTGCGGACAAGCTAACCGAGTTGCGGGTGAGCCCGTACGAGGTCGCGCCGATGCAGGCGGCGGCTGCGGTTGTCGCCGCATGCCATCGTACGCTCGCTGCTCGCGGCGGCGGTATTCTCGCTGAGATCGGCGCGGAGGAGGGGGCGCTCGTCGATTGGCAGCGCTACCCCGGGGGCGAGGTATACGATCCGCAGACACACATTCAATATTTCTACCACGCCCATCCCGCGGCGGATCGGGCGGTGCGCGAACACGGGCATTTTCATACCTTCTTGCGCGCCGAGGGCATGCCGTTGGGGGTGGCGCCGCTGGTCCTGCCCGAGACCGCGGTCGCCGACGCCGCGCGGCCGACGCCGCAAGCGGCGCCGCTCAAGCACGGGGCGCGCGATGAGGTCAGCCACCTTGTCGCGATCGCACTCGACTTCCGTGGCGAGCCGATGCGGCTGTTCACCACCAACCGATGGGTCACCGGCGAGACCTGGTATCGGGCCGAAGATGTCATCCGCATGCTCGACCGCTTCACGTTCGGAGAGGTCGGCGGGCCTACTGTGCTCAACCGCTGGATCGGCGCCATGCTCGCTCTGTTTCGCCCGCAGATCGTCGCTCTGCTGCGGCAGCGTGACGAAACCGTGACAGCGTGGCGCTGGCGTCGCCGTACCAATGTCTTCGAGGATATTCGGCTAGAGATCACCTCGAGCGTCGAGATTGACCTTGGTGCTCAGTTCGCCTTTCTCGACCGGGTCGGATCGGGACTGGACGCGAATGCATCGGAACAGTTGTTGCGCTTGCCGCCTATGGCAGATGGCTGGAGCGAGGGTCATGCGGGCTGAACCCGCGCACCCTTCCGCGCTGTATCGCTCAGTGGGGCTGCGGCGGCGCTAGCGGTTCGCGCGGCGGAAGGTTGTTGGCATTCAGGCAATCTTTCAGCTTTGCCTCGCGCTTGGCGTTGGTGTCGGGGGTGAAGTCGGGAAAGGCTGCCTGAGCCTGCTTGGCGCAGGTGTCCATTGTCTTCCAACGTGCGATCGCGCCCATGCCCTGGCTGGTCGCCCCGGCCCTGCCCGCGGATAGCCCGAGGGCGATAAGCAACGCCACAACCAACACAAAAACCGACCGCTTCATGTCTTGCCCTCGTTCCATGCGCGGGACCGGGTAGGGGCGATCCCGGTTGCACAATTATACACGACCCGAGTTCGGCCACGGGCGATCACTGCTCACTTATCCTATGACGAGCGGCGGCAGCTCAGACAAGACGTGGATTTCGCGGTCGGGAGCGCCGGGTAGCCGTTCTCGGGTCTGGCTCTGCCGGTTGCACCAGATGGCGCGCATGCCAAAGGCGGAGGCGGCCCAGGCATCCCAGCCGTTCGACGAGATAAAGGCGATTTCCTGTGGCGGGACGGCGAGGCGGTCGACCGCCAGCTGGTAGACGCGGGAGTGCGGCTTGTAGACCCCGGCGTCTTCGACCGACAGCACATGGTCGAGCAGATCGCCGACCCCGGCATGTGCGATCGCCGCGGCGAGCATCGCCGGCGAGCCATTCGACAGGATCGCGGTGGCCAAGCCGGCGTCGCGCAATCGTCGCAGCACCTCCGGCACGTCGGGATAGGCGTCGAGGGTCAGATAGAGCTGCATCAGCCGCCCGCGCAGGCTGGGATCGGCCAGCCCCAGCGATTCCAGCGCGAAATCAAGCGCGTCACCGGTGACTTGCCAAAAATCCGCGTGGCGGCCCTGCACCGCGCGCAGCCAAGTATATTGCAGCTGCTTGTCGCGCCACAGCGCAGCGAGCCGGGACGCCGCATCGCCCAGCGCATCGGCACAGCGCTGCGCCGCCGAGGCAACATCGAACAGCGTGCCATAGGCGTCAAAAACGCAGGCGTGGATGCCGTCGAGCGGTTCGCCGGTCATGCCGCGCCGAGCGCTGGAATCGCGGCGGTCCGCCGTTTCGGCCTCGGCCAGTGCGCCGCAATACGCGGCAATACCTCTTCGACGAGGCGCCGTGTCTGGGCGAGCATCTCCGCGTCGCCGCGCGCCGCCGGACGCAAGATGAACTTCGAGATACCGCCTGCGACATAGGCAGCGATGCGTTCGACGATCGCTTCCGCGTCGCCGATCGCGAAATATTTTTGGGGCTCGCGGCCGGTGCGCCTGCGGTAGGCGTCGAACAGTCGTTGGAGAGCCGGGTCGTCGGGCCGGCCAAAGCGGAACGCGATGCCGGCGCCGTAATGGTCGTCGTCGATCGGCCGGCCTTCGGCGATTGCGGCCTCTCGGATCGCGGCGACGACGGCGCCGATATCATCGGGGGTCTCGCCGCCCGCCTGCCAGCCGGTGCCGAAGCGCGCGGTGCGCCGGATCGCCGCCGGGCTGGAGCCGCCGATCCACATCGGCAGATCAAGCTGCACCGGTTTCGGGCTGATCGAGGCGCCGGTGAGCCGGTAGTGAACGCCTTCGAAGTCGACCTCGTCCTCGGCCCACAGCCGGCGGATGATTTCGAGACCCTCATCGGTCTTGCGGCCGCGGGTCTTGGTGTCGAGGTTCAAGGTGCGCCATTCGGGAGCCAGCGGACTGCCGATGCCGAAGGCCGGCAACAGCCGGCCCTCGGACAACACGTCGATCGTGGCGCATTGCTTGGCCAGCAATACCGGGTCACGGAACGCCAAGGAGAGAACGTTGACGCCAAATTTGATCCGCCGTGTGCGCCCGGCGAGTGCGGCCATCACGCTCATGCATTCGAGGATCGGCTCGCGACTGACCATGCGGTCGGTTTGCCACAGCGAGTTGACGCCGCCCGCCTCGCACAGATCGACCCAGCGCCAATAGCCGGCCACGCTGTCGAACGGAAACTCCATCAGCCCAAGCCCGACGGCAATATTTTTCGGCATGGCACTCTCCTCGCACGTTGCGATCCCGTCCGACCCCGTCTTGAACCGATTCCGAGTTCCGCCGGTCCGGATGCCATCCACCGTAGCGGAGCGCAAGCCGGTGGGGGAGTTGCGTCTCGCTTGGCGGGATTCGGACGCTTTGGGCGTCGTTGATCTGAATCAGAGCATGATGCTAGGATAGCAAGTCTATTCAAAAAAACAGGTTGGAGGCTCTCGATGCGCGCCATGGATGTGATGACGACCCCGGTGATCACCGTCGATCCCCAGACGACGGTGCAGGATCTGGCGAAACTGCTTTCCGAGCGCAACATCAGCGGGGTTCCGGTCTGCGAGGGGGACCGGCTGGTTGGAATCGTCAGCGAGGGCGATCTGCTGCACCGCACCGAGACCGGCACCGAGCGGCGCCTGCAAAAGCGGCGGTCATGGTGGCTGGATTCGCTCGCGGACGAAGCGGAAGCTGCCCGAGAATACGTGAAGGAGCATGGACGCAAAGTCGGCGACATCATGAGCCGCGATGTTATTTCCGTATCGGACACGACCGATCTCGCCGAAGTTGCGATGCTGCTCGAAACCAAGCTGATCAAGCGGGTGCCGGTCGTCCGTGACGGCAAGCTGGTGGGGATCATCAGCCGCGCCAACCTGGTGCGCGCGTTGGCGACAACCACCAGCGCCCCGGCGATCGTCGCCGATGCCGACGACCGCACTATCCGCGAAAAGCTGTTGAACGAGCTCAAGGGTCAGCGCTGGGCCAATATCTGGGCGGCCGACATCATGGTCCGGGACAAGGTTGTGCATGTCTGGCTCTCGGACGACCAGCCCATAGCCGAGCGGGACGCGCTGCGCGTCGCCGCCGAAAACATCCCCGGCGTTCGCCGCGTCGAGGAGCACATCGTCCCCGCCCCGGTGGTGCCGGCCTTTTAGTTGCGCGCAACTAAAGCGCCGGCCAACACTGCGGCGCTCCTGGGCGGCGGAGCCGCGCGGGCGGCGCAAGCGCATCCGGGCATCAGAGATCGGAAACGCTGACGCCCTGGCTGGTGCGGCGTGGTTACGTGGCACTCGAAAGGCACCGGAGGCTTGACCGCTCGGTGTCGGGCGTAGTCTGGTCCGGCCGCTGCTTTGCCAATCCGAGAGGCTGCTAGATGCCGGGTCCGCTGCATGGGTATCGCGTTGTCGATCTGACGTCGAATGTCTCCGGGCCACTGGCGACCATGATCCTCGCCGACCAGGGCGCCGATGTGATCAAGATTGAAGCGCCCGACGGCGGCGACGCCACTCGAGCGGGGGGCAATCGGCGGGCCGGATTTACCGCGTCATTCCTCAACAACAATCGCAATAAGCGATCGATTGCCCTCGATCTGAAAAAGCCCGCAGCATTACAGGTGTTGATGCGGCTGATCGCCGGCGCCGACGTCTTTGTCCAGAACTTTCGCCCCGGTGTCGCCGAACGCCTTGGAGTTGGCGAGGACGCCGTTCGCGCGGTGTCGCCCAACATCGTCTATGTCTCGATCAGCGGCTTTGGCGAAGTGGGCCCTTATGCCGCAAAGCCGGCTTACGACCCGGTGATCCAGGGCTTTTCGGGGCTGGCGACGGTGCAAGCGGGCTCCGACGAGGCGCGCCCGCGGCTGCTGCGCACGATCCTGCCCGACAAATTGACCGCGATCACCGCGTCGCAGGCGATTTCCGCCGCCCTCCTGGCGCGCGAGCGCACCGGCGAAGGCCAGCACGTCCGGCTATCGATGCTGGAAGCTGTGGTCGCGTTCCTGTGGAGCTCGGATATGGGCAGCCAGACCTTTGTCGGCGACGAGCCGGCCCGCCAGGAGGCGGCGAGCGCGCACGACCTGATCTACGACACGGCGGATGGCTACATGACCGTGGCGGCCTTGACTGACCGCCAATGGGCCGGCCTGGCGCAAGTCGTCGGCCATCCGGAGTGGGTCGACGACGAGCGGTTCAAGACCTCGGCGCTGCGTCAAAAGAATATCGACGCCAGGCTGGAACTCACGCAGCAGGCGTTGTTACCCCGACCGGCGGCGGAGTGGCTGGAGCGGCTGACCGCGGCGCAGGTTCCGTGCGGCCCGGTGCTGACGCGCAATCAGGTGATCCGGCATCCGCAAGTCGAAGCGTTGGGCCTCGTCGTCGAAACCCAGCACAAAAAGGCCGGGCGGTTGCGCCAGGCGCGCGCCGTCGCGCGGTTCTCGAAGACGCCGGCCGAAATCCGTTATGGCGCCCCCACGCTCGGCGAGCACACCGAAGAAATTCTGCAAGAGACCGGCTACTCTGCCGCCGACATCGCCGGGTTGCGCGCCGCGGGGGCGATAAGCAGCAATTGAATCGAGCGGGCATGTGCCGGCAACCACCAAGCCCACCGAACCTCGTAAGCGACAAGCCAAGGGAGCGTGCAATGGCGGATATCGACCGCGAATTCTCGGGCTCGATCCCGGCTCTCTACGACCGTTATATCGGGCCGTTTAATTGCGCGCCCTATGCGGCCGATCTCGCCGCTCGAGTCGGTGCTTTGGCGCCGGCGCGGGTGCTCGAAATCGCGGCGGGGACAGGCGTCGTCACGCGTGCATTGGTGCAAACGCTTCCGGTCACCTCGGAAATCGTCGCGACCGATCTGAACCGGCCGATGCTCGATTTTGCAGCGGCGCAACCCGGGTTCGAGCGTGTCGTCTGGCGTCAGGCCGATGCGCTGCGGTTGCCGTTCGAGGACGGTTCGTTCGACACGGTCGTTTGCCAGTTTGGGGTCATGTTCTTTCCCGACAAGATCGCCGGCTACCGTGAGGCTCGGCGCGTGCTGAGACCGGGCGGGCGTTATCTGTTCAACGTATGGGACCGGATCGAGGAGAACGAAATCAGCGATGTGGTCCAGACCGCGGTCGCGGTGTTGTTTCCGGATAATCCGCCCCGCTTTCTTGCACGGACGCCGTTCGGCTATCACGATGTTGCGGCGATCCGCGAGGAATTGCAGCGCGCCGGGTTCAACCGGATCGAGACGGCGACGGTGGCGCTGCGCGGTCGTGCGCCGTCGGCGCGGGAGCCGGCCGTTGGGATGTGTGAAGGGACCCCGCTGCGCAGCGAGATCGAGGCGCGCGACGCAACACGCCTCGCCGAGGCCGTCGACACGGCTGCCGGTGCGCTTGCCGCCCGTTTCGGGCCGGGTCCGATCGAGGGCAAGATCCAGGCGCACGTCTTCACCGCGACACGATAACGGCGGAGACAACA
>CAWJTR010000040.1:0-39755 GCA_963845735.1 uncultured Alphaproteobacteria bacterium
TCTTTGATTTGAGCAAACATCCTTTGACGACTTCGCAGGGAACATCAGAACTGCGGTGATCTTGAAAACCAATAGGATAGCGCGGCCCAGTACGCGAGTGCGCGGCATAGTTACATGCAAACGCATTGACAAGCGACAATTGTCACTATATATTATTGATGGATGATCCGGCGGTTTCGCCATCGCGGCTTACGCCGCCTTTACGAAGACGACGACCGCCGCGAGGTCAACCCGGAGCATGCCGACAAGATCGCCCGCATGCTGGCGCGGCTCGATCAGGCGACGCGGCCGGAACAACTCGACTTGCCGGGGTTCCGGCTGCACCCGCTGAGAGGCGACCTTGCCGGCTACTGGAGCATCACCGTTCGCGCGAACTGGCGGATCATCTTCCGCTTCGAGCAGGGCGACGCGACCGATGTTGATCTGGTCGATTACCACTAAAGAACACAGGAGGCATGACCATGACGATGAAGAACCCGCCCCACCCCGGCCTTTCGGTGCGGCACGACTGCATCGAACCGCTCGGCCTGACGATCACCGAGGCGGCCGAGGTTTTGGGCGTGCGGCGGCAGACCCTCAACAATCTGGTCAACGGCAAGAGCGGAATTTCGGCGGATATGGCAATCCGTCTCGACAAGGCATTCGGCGGCGGCGCGGAAACGTGGCTGCGGCTGCAAATGGCCTACGACCTTGCGCAGGCCCGCCAGCATGAAGGCGACATCAACGTCAAGCCAGTGACCCGGCGCAAGCTGCACGAACCGCACCCGTGACAACGCGCGTGCGCCTACCGCCCCGCCGATGGGGTGGTTTAGATGCCCATAGACAACGAATTCATGAATAGGAGCGGCAGCGCCCCTCCTGAATAGTCGCAAAGAGAAAGGATTCTGCGGCCGACACCGGGCCGAACCGAGCCAACGGCTTAACGGCCGTGCAAGTCAGTCTCGAAATGAAAGATCTGGTCAAAACTGCCTCGAGAAGAATGGCTCAAGCGTGCATTTATCAGAGCCGAAATTCTCGGTAATTCGCCGCATCAGTACCCCATTGCGGTGTCGATTTGTTGCAACAGCGGGCCGCCCGTTTCGAGGCTGCGGATGTTGGCGGCGATCTCGGTCACCAGCTGGGCGACGGTCGGCCGGCGGGCGACGTGCGGCATTACGGTGATTTTGGGGTGCAGCCACAGCGGGCTGTCCGGTGGCAGGGGCTCGGGCCACAGCGCGTCCAGCGCCGCGTAGGACAATTGTCCCGAATCGAGCGCGCGGATCAGATCGTCGTACACCACGTGTTTGCCGCGCCCGACATTTATCAGCATCGCCCCCCTCGGCATCATCGCAAAGGTGCGGGAGCAAAAGATGCCCTCGGTTTCCCGGGTCAGCGGCAACAGGCAGACGGCGATATCGGTCTGGTTGAGAAACGGTTCGAGCTGGCCGCGGCCGTGAAAGATCGGAACTTCCTCGTTCTCCCGCGGTGACCGGACCCAGGCCGAGACCGGGAAGCCGAGCGACTTCAACACCAATGCCGGCGCTTTCGCCATCATGCCGTAGCCGAGGAACCCGACGCGCCGCTCCTCGGGCCGGACGATCCGTGTCCGGCGCCACTCGCGATTGGCCTGAGCCATCTGATAGCCGGGCATGTCGCGGTGAAAGCGCAGCACGTGCATCACGACGTATTCGGTCATCATCGGATCGCCGCCCGGCGGCTCCATCTTGCCGAGCGGGACTTTCGGCATCTTCGGGTGGTCGACGAACGCCTCGACCCCGGCCGAGCGGCTGAACATCGCTTTCAGATTAGGAAACGCGGGGAGGATGTCGAAATCCGGCTGCATGAAGGCGAGATATTCGATATCCGCCGGCTCTCCCGCATCGGGCCAAATGCGAAGCTCCAGATCGGGAAGCTTTTCGGCGACCGTGTCGCGCCATGCCTTGGCGTTGCCGATGCGGGTATCGAGACCAAAGATGAGCAGCGCCATACTTCCTCCTCAGTAGCTATAGGACGGGCTGGGTAGAGCGGAGCCTATCATCTTTAGAGGGCGACGGCGGGTTTCGCCGGAGGGCTGGGCAAGAATTGCGTTGCATCGGCGCCGTGCGTGGTTCGAGACGCGCCCCGGCTTCGCCGCGACGCTCCTCACCATGACGTAAGGCTATGATGGCATCAAAGAAGGTCGTCATCCTGAGAGCTTGTGAAGATACGCCCTCGCCAGAAATCGTCATTCCGGGATGCCCCGCAGGGGCAGACCCGGAACCCATGAACACCGGCTTTTCCGACGGACGCAGGTCTGTGTTCATGGGTTCCGGGCTCGTGGGCTGTGCCCCCGCCCCGGAATGACGAACTACCGGCAATTCTTTCACAAGCTCTGAGGTGCCGCGCGAAGCGGGGCCTCGAAGGACGCGCAGTGTTCTTCCAGCCCTGAGGCCTTCTTGCCCAGCCGCCGGGATCGACCCACACCCACGTACTACAGGATGCCGCCGTTAACCGAGATGCACTGCCGCGTGATCAGCCGGCTGTCGTCCGCGGCAAGGAACAGCGCGAGATTGGCGATGTCCTCGGGGGCGATCAGGTCGGGCAGGCATTGTTGGCTGCGCGCCGCCTCGATCTGGCTCTCGTCCTGGAACCATAAGCGGCGCTGGCGTTCGGTCAGCACCATGCCGGGTGCGATCGCGTTGACGCGAATGCGCGACGCGCCCACGGCGCGGGCCAGCGTGTTGGTGAAACCGACGATCGCGGCCTTGGCCGCGGCGTAGGCTTCGAGCTGCGGGACGCCGCGCATCCAGGACACCGACGACATGTTGATGATCGAGCCGTGGCCGAGCTCGCGCATTTGCGGCACGATCGCCTGCGCCGCAAAGAACACGTGGCGGAAATTCACCGCCATGGCCCGGTCGAACTCGGCCGGGGTCATCGCGGCGAAATCGTAGCGCTGATCGTTGGCGGCGTTGTTGACCAACACCGCCGCCGGACCGAGCGCCGCGCGCACGGTGTCGAGCGCAACGCGCAATGCGGCGATGTCGGTCAGGTCGCAAGGCACGAACAGCGGCGTTTCCGCCTCTCGTCCTATCGCGTCGGCCAACGCCGCGCCGACATCGGTCTGGACGTCGAGAAACGCAACGCGCGCCTCGTTTGCGGCAAAGGCGCGGACGAACGCGGCGCCGATGCCGCTGGCGCCGCCGGTCACGACGACGGTGCGGTCCTTGAGACTTTGGTAGCGGGTAAAGGCCACCGAGTTTACCGGATGCCGGCCCGGGCGCGGGCCTTGTCGAGATCGGGGACATTGCTGGCCGAAGCGACGTCGCCCAGTCGCGACCCGCGCGTCACCGAGAGTGCGGCGACCGCGGCCTCGTTTTCGATGATCTTCGCCATGATCGCCTCTTTGGCGCGATCGAAGACGCCGCGGTTGGTGGCGACGAAGTGCTGCGAGTCGTGCAGCCCTTTGAGATAGCCGTTGATTTCCGGCACGACGTAGCGCGCCACCATGTCCCAGCTGCGCATCGTGTTTTCCGGGTTGGCCCAGTCATGGACAAAGCCGACGAGGGTGCCAAAGCCGCCGCTGACCTCCAGCACGGATTTGATCCGCTTCACCAGATCGTCGGGGGTGCCGATCGTCGCCGCCGCCCCCTCCGAGAACGCGGCCTTGTCGACCGCCTCGTCGGGATCGTTGAACGGCTTGGCGTCCGGGCGCTGCAAGGTTCCGACAATGTATTGGTTGTGATGGCGCATCAGGCCCTTCGCGGGCTTCGGCGCGCGCCTTCTCGCGGGTCTCGGCGATGTGCCAGCTCAAAAGGACCCGCCAGTCCTTGCGGTCGACCGTCGTGCCGTGCTTCTTGGCAGCGGACTCGGCAAAGCCCCATTGCGTCGGCAGGCTGTTCAGCCCTTCATTGGACATCGAGCCGATCGAGATCACGCCGATCCCGTGCTTGCCGGCCAAGGTCATGCCCGACGGGCTGATCTGCGAGGCGACGGCGAACGGCATTTCTTCCTGTAAGGGCAGCAGCTGCAACGCCGCGTCCTGCAAGGTGAACCAGTCGCTTTTCGCGGTCACCCGCTCGCCGTTGAACAGGCGCCGGATGACGCCGATCGCCTCGTCCTGGCGGTCGCGCTGCACCATCGGATCGATCCCCAGCGTATGCGCGTCGGAGGCGAGCGCGCCGGGGCCCGAGCCGAAGATCGCCCGGCCGCCGGTCATCCAGTCGAGCTGGACCATGCGCTGCGCGACATTGAACGGGTGGTGATAGGGCAGCGAGACGACCCCGGTGGCGAGCTTGATGCGCTTGGAGCGCTCGCCCGCCGCGGCCAGGAACATCTCGGGCGAGCCGATCATCTCCCAGCCGCTCGAATGGTGCTCGCCGCACCAGAACTCGTCGTAGCCGAGACGGTCGAGCTGCTCGACGAGGTCGAGATCGCGGCGGAACTGCAACAGCGGATGCTCGCCGACCGGATGATGCGGGGCGAGGAAGGCGCCGAAATTCAAACGCGGCATGATCGGTTCTCCTGTGGAGCAACGATGGGAAGGCTATTCGACACCCTCGACGATCCTCATATCCCGGTCGGCGCCCTTGCCGAGAACCTTCAGCGCGGCCTGGTATCCTGGACTATCGTGGGCGGCCGTCGCCTTCGCGACGCTGTCGAATTCGATGATGACGGTGCGCTGCAAAACCCCGGCTTCATAGGCTTTCGCCGCAGTTCCGCGGGCCAGAAATCGCCCGCCGGCCGCCTGGATCGCCGGACCGGCGAGCTTGGCATAACCGGCCAACGCCTCCGGGTCGGAAATCGAACGATACGTCGCCACCCAATACGCCTTAGCCATCGCCGTCTCCATTCCGATTAGATGCGGATGCGAGCGTACCCTGCATCGAGCCCCTTGCCAAAGCTCAGTCTATCGGCCCGGGTCTTCGTCGGCGGCGTCACCCCGCTGTCGATCGGCAGGACTTGGCCGGCGAGCATGCGGGATTCGGCACCGGCCCACCCATATCTTCGATGCAGTTGTGCGCCGCTTATCAACAGAAGCTGGGGAATAAACGCATGCGCAGGTTCTTCGGGTCGACGGGTTCCGTCAGCCGAGTGACGATCGAGAGCCAAGCCCTCAAGAGCAATATGCTGGGTGATCCATCGGCGCGCGCCGTCGATGTGTACGTCCCGGCAGGGCATGACGGACAAGGATTGCCCCTGCTGGTGGATCTGGTCGGCTTCACCGGCAGCGGCCTGTCCCACACGAATTGGGTGGGCTTCCGCGAGAACCTGCCCGAACGGCTCGACCGGCTGATCGGGGAAGGGCATATGCCGCCGGTCGTCGTCGCCTTTCCCGATTGCTTCACCCGGCTCGGCGGCAACCAGTACATCAACTCGGCGGCGATGGGCGCCTTGGGAGGACTTTCTGCTGCACGAGATGTTGCCGGCGATCGAGCAGCGCTTCAATTGCGGCGGCGCCGGGCGCCGCGGCGTGTTCGGCAAGAGCTCCGGCGGCTACGGCGCGATCACCCACGCGCTGCGCCACGCCGACATCTGGGCGGCGGCGGCCTGCCATTCCGGCGATATGGGATTCGAGGTGTGCTATCTGCCCGACATGCCGGCGGCGCTGCGTGCTCTCGCCGGCGATGAGAACTCGATCGAGCGCTGGTGGCAAAAGCTCGAATCCGCCCAAAAGCACCCGGAGGGCTCCTTCAAGGTGATCAACGCGCTGGCGATGGCGGCGAGTTACGATCCCGATCCGACGCAGTTTCTTGGGATGCGGCTGCCGGTCACCTTCGACACCTGCGAGATCATCGAGGAACGCTGGGCGAACTGGCTGCGGCACGACCCCGTGGTCGCGGTCGAAACCCAGGCCGACAATCTGCGCAAGCTAAAGGCGCTCTACATCGACTGCGGCAAGACAGATCAGTTCAATCTGCTCTATGGCGCCCGCAGGTTCGTGCGGCGGCTGAACGAGCTCGGCGTCGCGCATCGCTATGAGGAGTTCTCCGACAACCATACCGGGGTCGATTACCGGATGGACGAGAGCCTGCCTTTCCTCGCCAAGGCATTGTCCGGCTGAAGTCGATAATTGACGCGAACTGTTAAAGGGCGCGGTTCCTGATATCGGGCGCTCATCGTTGCTGCCTGAGCCTTAGAGCGGCGGCCCGCTCTCTCGCTCGTCGCGAGTCCTCGAAGCGTTGCACGCGGTCGTACAAATTCGCCAGATAAAGCCAATCCCCGTATCTCTCTGGCCGCAGCCTCACCGTCTCTTCTTCGGACAATACCGCCCGTTTGAGATCGCCCCGAGCCAACCGCGGTGGGCGGGCGTTACAACCGCAACTTCGGCAGAAAGGTGTCGATTCTAGGATCGCGCGGTTGACACTTAACCTTAAGGGAGCGCAACCTGGACCACCTTCCACGAAGCTGGAGGCTCAACCTTACATAGACCTGAATGCGGTGACAAAGTCCGTGCGCACCACATTCCCAAATCGCAAATCCATACCAACCGAACGGTTGCCGGAGGAAAAGCCATGAATCTCAAAAAATGCCTGTACATAGGTGGGACGGTATGTGGGACGGTGCTTGCCTTCGTCCTTGCGACCGGTATCTGGCAACCGCTCGCCAAGGCGGATGGCAACAGCAAGGGCCCCAGCTTCGCTGTCGATCCGTTCTGGCCGAAGCCGCTTCCCGCACCGGTTGGCGCCGACGGCGTGGCACACACCTGGGTAACCGGGGAAATCGCCGGCAGCTGCATGGACAAGTACGACAATGTCTATACCTTCAACCGCGGCTGGGAGGTCGGCGCCACGGTAAACGGGGTTCTTCAGGGCAATGAATCGGGCGCCATTGTCGGGCAAGACGCCATCGCCTCGGCTATTCCTTCGCCGCCGGTTGTCGCCTACGACCGCGACGGCGACACCGTGGCTGGTTGGGGCAACCCGAGTCTGATCCCAACCACCGACGTCGATTACGGGTACGCGGCATACCTGCCGCAGGGTGCGCACGGCTGCTTTGTCGATTACCAGGGCAACATCTGGGTCGGCGGGAATGGCGACGGGATTGTCCAAGAATACAATCCGCAGGCCGCCAATACCGCAGGCGCCGGTGCAACATTTGTGATGCAGATCGGCACCAAGGGAATGTGCGACGGTCCGCAGACCGCCGGTAACGCTAACCCGTTCAGTTCCTGCGGTGAATCAGCCTCGTACAACACCAGCCACACGCTGTTGAATGAACCGGCCGACATCGCGGTCGACCCGAAAGTGGGCCCGGTCAGCGGAACGCAGGGCGACATCTACATCGCCGACGGCTATGGCAATCACCGCGTCGTCGTCTTCAATGCCGCCGGGCAGTATGTCGGGCAATGGGGCCAGGCTTGCTCGACCACCGGCGAGACCTGCCCCGGGGGTACATTCGGAAAATCCGGTGGCGGCCACCCCCATTGCGTCGTCCTCGGCAATGACGGGCTCGTTTATGTCTGCGACCGTCCCGATGACCGCATCGAGGTCTTCCAGAAGACTTGCGCCGTCCCGTCGACGATCAGCAATCCACAGCCGTTGTGCGCCCCGGTTCGGGTCATTAATATCGACCAGTTCCCGACCGCGACTGCAGCCAAGAAAGCCGCGATCCTGCTGGCCGGCACTCGGGGCGACGATATGGATTTCTGGCCCAATATCGACTACCTCGCCAGCAAGAGTCCGACCAGCCAAAAGGACATCGTCGATGTCGATCTCGGCAACGACAATACCTGGCTGATCGACAAGGCCAGCGGGCTGGTGTTCGGCGCACTCGGTGTTTGTGGCATCGCGCCGTGTCCCGGCCACAATGCCGGTCATTTTGCCTTCGGTCATACCGTAACCGTCGACTCGAAAGGCAATATCTACGTCGCGGAGACGATCACCGGCCGGCGCATCCAAAAGTTCGTGCCGACCAACGGCCAACAGAACTGGTAGAACTATTGCGGTAGCGGCCGGAAAATAACTTTTCCCGGCCGCTACGCGTTGCCGGTTCGGAATAATCGACGATGTTGAGCTGCTGGGTGAGGGTGGCCGCGGCGTGGCTATTGTGGATTGCGCTGGGTCCGGTGCCGGCGAGCGCTCATGATCTTCCGCTCGATCGGTTCATGAACGGCTTTGTCCGGATCGAGCCGCATCAGGCCGACCTGGTGATGCGCATCCCCTTGGATCTACTGCGTGCGGTCTCGTTTCCGATCGTTGGAGGCCACTACGATCTGGCGGCCTCGCAACCGGCCATCAAGGCGGCGGTCACTGATATCTCCAGTGATCTTTCGCTGTGGGAGGACGGCCGGCGCCTGCTGCCTTCGCGCGCCGCCGGGCAGCTGGCGACACTCGAGGACCGGTCGTTCGAGGAGTACGACCGGGCGGTCGCCGCAATTGCGTCGCCGCCGGTGCCTGACACCCAGATAGCCTTTGAGGCCGGCTATCTCGATGTTCATTTCACCTATCCAATTACCTCGCCCAGATCTGTCTTCGCGATCGAGAACCTCATCGGCGCCGATCTGGGCGATACCGTCAAACTTACAATTCGCTTTATCCCGCTCGACGGATCCAATCGCGCAATGGTGATTTCCGGTGGCTCCGGCCGCGTGCGCCTCGACCCGGCCTGGTACGAGGCATCGCTCAGTTTTATCAAACTCGGCGTCGAGCACATTTTGACCGGGATCGACCATATGTTGTTTTTGCTTTGCTTGGTCATTCCGTTCCGCCGGGTAAAGCCGCTGATACCGATCATCACGGCTTTCACCCTTGGCCATTCGATCACCCTGATCGGCACCGCCTACAACCTCGCTCCTCTCGGCGCATGGTTTCCGCCCTTTGTCGAGGCGGCGATTGCCGCGACGATCTTCTACATGGCGATCGAGAACATCGTCGGCGCCAGCCTTCGACGGCGCTGGATCATCGCTGCGTTGTTCGGCCTCGTCCACGGCTTTGGGTTTGCCGATATTCTGAAAGAGCAATTGCAATTCGCCGGTTCGTACCTGCTCGTTTCTTTGGTGTCTTTTAATATCGGCATTGAGATCGGCCAGCTGGCCGTGCTGTGCGTCTTTGTTCCGGCCCTCGCCCTGCTGTTCCGCGGCGCGATGGCGGGACGCATGGGGATCATGGTGCTGTCCGCGATCGTCGCCAACGTTGCGTGGAACTGGATGATGGAACGCGGCGCCGTCTTTTGGCAGACACCGTGGCCGCAACTGACCGCCGCCGGGCTGATGGAGCTGGCGCGGTGGGTTCTCGCCCTGGGCATTGCCATCACGGCCGCGACCTTTCTGTCGAAATGGCTCGATCGCAGGCATCCCGAGCTGATCGAGGTGAACATCGTACCGGCCCGAGACTAATTCGCTCCGATCCGCCGCTCGTCTAGCCGTGAACGCCGGTCTTCCTCGCCCGGGAGCGATAAGAGTGTTGGGCGGAACTGACGGCAGGAGCATGCTCCCGCGCTCCCGATGCGGGTGATATGTTCCTTCCGGCCCACAGAACCGCAGCCAGCGGAGGTAGAGATGAAGCTCGGGGTAGCCCTTCCGATTGTCGATATTGGCGGCGAGCCGGCGGCGCTTGCGTGAATTTGCGCAGGCGGCGGAGGCGATCGGTTATCAGGGCATCGCCGCCCCCGATCACGTGCTGGGGGTCAATGTCGCGAGCCGGCCCGAGCTGGACCCAGGCCCGCGCCCGATCGACCGATTTCTATCACGACCCGTTCGTGCTGTTCGGTTTCCTCGCCGGGTGCACGCAGATCGCCGATTTCTCTACCCAGGTATTGATCTTGGCGCAACGTCAGACCGTGCTCGTCGCCAAACAGGCGGCCTGTCTCGATGTGCTGTCGGGCGGCCGCTTTCGCCTCGGCATCGGGGTCGGGTGGAACGAGGTGGAGTTCGTCGGCCTCAACGAGAATTTCCACAATCGAGGCCGGCGCTCGGAAGAGCAAGTCGAGGTCATGCGGGCGTTGTGGGCCGAGCCGCATGTCAGCTTCAAGGGCCGATGGCATACCATCGAGGATGCCGGGATCAACCCGATGCCGACCGGGCGCAAGATCCCGCTATGGTACGGGGGTCATGCCGACGTGACCTTGCGCCGCTGCGCCAAATGGGGTGACGGGTGGATGCCGCTCGCCTATCCGCCCGGCGAGGAGGCCAGAGCGGCGATAGCGACTTTGCAGCGCTACGCCGAGGAGGCCGGCCGCGATCCGGCGACGATCGGCATCGACACGCGGGTCTCGGCCGGCGCCGGCAGCGAGGCGGAATGGCGCGATCAGGTGCGGTTTTGGAAGTCGATCGGCGTCACCCACCTGACCCTGGCCAATTATTACGAGAGCGGCCACCTCCACCGCATCGCCGGCCGGTCACTGAGCGACCATGTCGCCGCGATGAAACGCTACTGGAACGCCGTCGCCGACCTACTATAGTGCCGACTAAATCACGCGTTTGCCAGAGGAGTGGCGGTCCGGCACCTTGTTAAAAAGTGGCTCTGGTGGGTGCTCGTATCCCACTTTGACGAACCGAAAGGAGGACCAGAGCATGCCCATACCAATTCCGGACGCCGCGGCCTTTGCGGAGAGGCTCGCAGGCCTGTCGCTGGTGACATGCCAAACCGGCGAGACTGTGCTGACGGCCGGTTCAGCCACCGGAAGGCTGCTCGTCCTCAGGAGCGGCGCTGTGGAGGTCGTCAAGGACGGAGTGCAGATCGCCAAAGTTTCGGCGCCCGGCTCGGTGTTCGGCGAACTCGCCGTTCTCCTGGATCAGCCTCATACGGCGGACGTTAGGGCCCTGGAGCAATGTGAATTTCACGTTGCCGACGCGCCGGCGCTACTCGCCGGAGATCCGACCGTTGCCCTCTATGTCGCCGCGATCCTTGCGCAACGTCTCGACGGCGCCAACCGAGCCCTTATCGAGGTTAAGCGCCAGCTCCAAGCCGGCGAGCCTCGCAGCGCGATCGGCAGGACGGTCGAGAAAATGGAAGAGTTGTTGAGCTTCAGCGGCAGTGCTAGTCTCGCCTACGCAGGCTATCCCTACGATCCGTTCGGGCCCGACAAACCGACGCAGTGATTCCACCGGTTAGCGGCGGTCTCGCCTTTCCAAATGAACCCCCTCCGAGCGTCGGCGATCATCATGCATTAGGAATTGAATGGGGTTTTGATAAAGTCTTTTCGGAGCCTCGGTCGGGTTCGCCGGCGCGCCGCGTGAACGGCGTGAGACCACAACGCAGCCCAACGTTCAGCGCTCTCTTCTGCTGCTCGATTTAGCTTTAAACGCGCTTTCGCCTGATCTATATCCTACCGACGCGCTGGTAAGCCGGAACAGCGACTGCCAAATTCTCCAAAAACAACTCGGCTTGGGGGGGACCGATATGCTTGGGTTCGGTCTATCGTCGAAGTCGATCCGTTGCAGCAACGGCAAGAGGTCAGCCGACTCGGCGAGGTTGGTCACCGTGGTGTTGCTACTGCGCAGCATCGCGGCCGGCGCGTTGTGCGCAATTTTGACGGATACCGCCCGGGCAGGCCCGGACCCCTGCACGGGTATAGGTACCGTCACCTGCTCGGGGAACCAGTCTGCCGGCGTCGCGGATCCTCCACCCGGAACTACCATTCTAAATATCAACTCGCTAACCAGCGATATTATGCCAACGAATGGCCAGCCGGGAATCATATTCGAAAGTAGCAGCGATATAACGCTCAATAGCGATACTAGGCCCTATGTAATAAACAGTGTTGCAACACAATTTGAGATTATTCCTGGGATCATCGTTTCAAACGAGCCTGTTGGGATCTTTTTGTCAAGCACTCGGGCGATCACCCTGACTTCCTTGGGCAACATGTCAGTTGTGGGTGATTTCGGCGTTGGCATTTTTGCCTCTTCGTTCGGTGGGGCCGTCACCATCGAATTGTCAGGCGACATATCTGTTGCGGGTAGCGGTGGCTCCGGGATCAACGCGTCTTCTGTCCTCGGTGCCGTCAGCGTTGTGTCGTCAGGCGACATATCAATTATGGGTAATGAGGGTATCGCCATCGGGATCGTTGCCCAATCGAACGGCGGCGCAGTCAGCGTCGCATCGTCTGGTAACATATCCATTAGCGGTGATACAGGTAGCGGAGTTGGGATCGCCGCCCAATCGAACGGCGGCGCAGTCACCGTCGCGTCGTCAGGCGACATATCTGTCGAGGGTATTGGCGGCTCTGGGATCAATGCCTCGGGGACTGCCGTCGACGTCACGTCGTCCGGCAACGTAAACGCGTCCGGCAATGGCTCTGCTGCGATTGTGGCCCTTGCGACTAACGGCGACATCGTCGTTAAGATCACCGGCGGCTCGATAACCGGTGGCTCAGGCAGCGGCGCCGGCGTTGTTTTAATCGCGGGCGGCAATAATACGCTGACGAATTTCGGTACGATCACCACATCGAGCGGGCTCGCTGGAAACGCCATTCTCGGCAGCCCTCTCTTCAGTTTCCCGCCGTTGATGATTTTCGCCGGCAACAATACCGTCAACAATGCCGGGATCATCACCGGCAACGTTGATCTCGGGCCCGGCCGCAACGCCTTCAACAATCTGATAGGCGGTACGTTCAATCCGGGGGCTACGGTCAATCTCGGCGCCGGGAACACGCTCAACAACATGGGAAATGTGGCGCCGGGCGGCATCGGCGTCATCCAGACCACGGCGCTGACCGGGAACTTGGTGCAAGGAGGCTCCGGCAAAATCACGGTCGACGTCAACCCGGCATCCGGCCAAGCCGATCGGATCAACGTCAGCGGCGCCGCCAATCTTGGCGGTCAGGTGGCCATCAACCTGACCAATGCCACACCATCTGTGGGCGCCACTGCCTCGACGATCCTGCATGCCGATGGCGGCGTGACGAATAGTGACCTTGCTCTCACAGAGCCGGCAGTGGCGGCCTATCAATTGGAGTTTCCGGATCCAAACGACGTGGTACTACAAGGTGGGTTGGATTTTGCGCCGGCGGGGCTGAACGGCAACCAGACGGCGATCGGCCAGAACGTCAACGCCATCCAGCTCGCCGGCGGCTCGGCGAGCTTTTTGCCCGTCGCCCAGGCGCTGCTCACGATTCCCGACTTGGCGAGTTTGGGGCAGGCCTACGACCAGCTCTCGCCCGAGACCTATGTCGACAACGAGATAGCCGACTTTTATTCCGGATTGCGGTTTGCCAACAGCCTGATGAGCTGCAACGTACCGGATGGTCGATACGCCTTCATCAAGGAGGGGCAATGTGTTTGGGCGCAGGTCGGCGGGAACTTCCTCGACCTCAACGCCGGGTCGGGGGGCTCGGCTTCAGCGAGAGCGCAGTACGCGTTTCCGGCGGCGCCGAAGTGAGGTTGCAGCCCGATTGGTTTGCCGGCTTCGCTCTCGGCTACGAGCACGGCAACGAAGAGACCGGAAACACGCTGGCACAATCACGGGCGGATCGCGCGAATTTTGGGGCCGTCATCAAATACAACCCCGGCCCTTTCCTGTTCGCGGCGGCGGCCTATGGCGGTTATGGCTGGTACACAACCGACCGTTTTATGGACTTCGGATCGTTCAACGGGACTGCCGGCGCCGACAGCAGGATGAGCCGCGCCGGCGGGCAGCTGCAAGCCGCGTATTTGGTCGATCGAGGATCATGGTATTTCAAACCGACCATCGATTTGAACGTCACCGGAATCAGCTTCAACGGGTTTAGCGAGCAGGGAGCCGGCGGCGCCAGTCTGGTCATTTCGGGCGGCAGTCATACAGTCTTCAGCGGGTCGCCCGCGGTCGAGATCGGCACTCAGATGAACTTACCTAATTATACTCTGCTGAGGCCGTTCGCGCGGATTGGCATGACAGCGTTTAGCAACACAGATTTCGGAGCAAGCGCGATGTTCAGCGGCGCGCCTCCCGGCGTTGCCCCGTTTCGCGTCACGACCGCCATTGACTCGGTAGCAGCCGATGTCGCTGCTGGCGTGGATCTTCTTCTGACCCAGAACGGTTTGGGACTGAGACTTGCCTACAACGGACACTATGGAGCGCGGGTAAGGGATCAAGGGGTCCGGCTCAAGGCCAGCATACGATTCTGAACGACCGAGGCCCCATCAGCACCCCAAAGGCTTTTTCCGGTTTAAAACACTTTTATCGGCGTATCTCCTGCCCGTTGCCATCCCCGGCTCCAGGATCGGAAGGCGCAACGCATGAATGACTGGCTGCACAACCTTCCTTTAATATGGATGGCGCTGGTCGTTTTCGGCGCTACTTACCTGGTCACGGCAGTGATCTATGCGGTCGTGATTGGTCTTGCGACAGGCGAGCGGGCACGCGCTTTCAAAGCCGTCTCCCCGGGAATGCTGCCGCCATTGGGTATCCTCTTCGCGCTCTTTATCGCCTTTACCGCTTCTCAGGTCTGGAACGATACCGATCGGGCCAACACAGCAGTCTTCCGCGAGGCCAGCGCGCTCAGGGCTGTCGTGATCCTGGCCGCCAATTTCCCGGGTGCGCCGGAAGCGCAAATGCGCCGGTTGATCCATCTCCATATTGAAGAAGCGGCAAGTCAGGAGTGGCCGAAGATGGCGCAGCACAGAGCCAAGCTGAGGATCATCCCCGGACCCCTTGCCGAGGCGATGCAGTTGGCGCTCGGCCCTCACTCCCGGCAACCGAGGCCAGGAGATCGCGCAGCGTGGAATGGCCACCGCGCTTGAAAACGCACTCGACGCGCGCCGGCAACGCATCATCGTCAGCCGGTCGCAAGTCAATCTAACCAAATGGTCGTGCCTGCTCGTGCAAGCGATCTGTATGCTGATAGCCATCGCCATGGTCCACAGCGACAACCGGGGCGCCGCCGCCATCACAATGGGGCTGTTTGCGAGCGGGGTGGCCGTGTCCGTATTGCTCATCCTCGCCCACGACCAGCCTTTTACCGGGACTATCTCGGTCAGTCCCGCCCCGCTCCTGCAGGTTCTGCCGGAGAGCGCAGCCCAGAGCTAAACCCGACGAGACGGAATTCCTCGACCAAAGGCAAGTCAGTCTCAAGAAGGCCGGCCGGCTTTGCGTAATTCAGGGTAGGCGAAAACCGGGGTAGGTGAGAGACTGAGGGTCGATCTGTTGCAGGCGCAAAGGGCGAGCGAGGTGATCCGATGGCAGAGAACGAATTCCGGCCGCGCGCATCTGATTGCCGGCGGGTTTCCGCCCGGTTCGATGGCCGGGCATGATCACGATTATGCCCGCCTGCGGCTGCTGGGGCTGCTGGCGGAGCGAGATATTCCGGCCTCGGTCGCCAACGACTTCGGCGACGTCGAGAAATGGCTGCCGGTCAGCCAACTGCTGATCACCTATGTCGCCGGCCCCTACCCGAATGCTCTGCAAACCGGCGCCATCGAGGGGTGGCTGGAGGCGGGTGGCCATTGGCTCGGCTTGCACGGGACCAGCGGCGGCCGAGCCGAGCGGGTCGAGGGAGTGCGCAATCGTCGTACCGTCAAGACCGAACACCACGCGCTGCTCGGCAGCCGCTTCCTGACCCATCCACCGATCTGCGAGTTTCGCGTCGAAGTCAGCGCCGCCGATCACCCTCTGACCCGAGGACTCGGCAAATCCTTCGTCGTCGAGGACGAGCCGTACTTCATCGAGCTGCAAGACCCGGGCTCGACGCACATCCTGCTGACCGCGGATTACGGCGCGAGCGCCGCATGGCCCGTCGTCACGAACCTCTACGGCTCTGACACATCCTTGCAAGCCGACGGCAGGACCCGTGTCGTTGGCTATACCCGTGCGGTCGGCGCCGGCGGCGTGACCTACTTTGCTCTCGGCCATTGCCATAACCCCGCCATCCGCGCGGCCCGCCCGGCCGACCCCGCGGACGCGACGCCGCCCACCTTTCACGGCCCGTGGGAAACCGACGCGTTCGTCGCGTTGCTGCGTAACGCCATCGCCTGGGGTGTCGGCGCCCCCTGATCGCAGCTGGTAGGGGCGACACTGGGACTAGCCATCGCCGGTGAGCGGGACCGGGCCCGCGCCGGAATCCCTCGCCGCTTACAGAAATACTTCGGGCGGGTTGCCGAGGAGGACTTGGCCGACGGTCTCGTAATGGGCGTCGCGGGATTGGATCTGCTGCGAGACGGTGTGGATGTCGCGGAAGCGGCGCTCGAACGGGCTGCCGGGAAAGATCGCGTCGACGCCGGCCGCCTTGTAGGTCCAGTCGGCGACCGCGACGGCGCTCGAAATAGCGTGGCTGCCGGCGAGACGGGCGCGCGCCCGCTCGCTTACGTCGATCGGGGCGATGTCATCGGCGCGCTCGTAGATGTCGCGCACCGTGTCGACGAGATAGGCGCGGGCCGAACCGAGCCTGGCCTCGGCGCGGGCGATTTCGGCCTGGATCACGGCGTTGTCGGCGAGCCGGCCCGTGCCGCGCGGGGTCTTGCGCAGCGCGAGATCGATAAAGGCTTCGAGCATGCCGCGGGCGATGCCGAGCGCCACGCTGGCGATCCCGACCGAATAGAGCGTCTGTTGCGGGAAGGCGTAGAGCTTGCCGCGATCGCGGCGCAAGCTCGGGTCTTCGCGGGTGCCGGTGAATTCCTCGGCTACGAAGAGATCCTTGACCGTGTAGGATTTGGACGCGGTGCCGCGCAGGCCGATCGGGTTCCAATTGTCGAGCAAGGTCGCCTGCTCGGCCGGGAACAGCCAGGTGCGGATCGTCGGCCGGCCGAATTTGTTGAGGCGCAATGAGCCGTCGGGCTCGACGACAGCGCCATGTGCGCCCATCCAGCTGGCATGGCGGCAGCCGCTGGCGAAATCCCAGCGCCCGGTGACGCGATAGCCGCCCGGCATTGCGATCGCCTGGCTGTCGTTGGGCGGGCCCCAAGCGCAGGTCGCGCGCGGATCGCCGAACACCTTGCGCGCGGCGTCAAGGCCGAGATAAGGCGCGAACAGCCCGATGCTGTTGGCGATCGAGACGCACCAGCCGACCGAGCCGTCGGCCTGAGCCAATTCCCCGACCGCCAGCACGTAGTCGCCCGGCTCGATCTCGTCGCCGCCGACCGAATGCGGATAGAGCATGCGAAACAGCCGGGCCTCGTGCAGCCCTTCGAGCACCTCGTTGGGAATCCGCCGGGCGCGCTCGGTCCTGTCGGCCGCGGCGGCGATCATGTCCGCCAGAGCCCGCGCCCGCGCCACCGGGCCGGCTCGCTTCACATCATCCATCGAAAGCCCCGAGCTTCGTCCATCAGGCGCAATACCGGCGTGCCGGATGGCCGCTGTCAATGACTGATCAGGCGGGAGCCGATCGCGCCCGCCGCTGCCGCCGATGGGGCCCGTGCGGCCGCCGTGTCCCACATCAGGCGGGGGTCGAAGGTTTCGGCCGCGAACATGGTCAGCACCACGACCGCGCAAAAGGCGAGCGCTCCGACACCGGGCTGGATTGTGATCACCGAGCCAAAGACGACGAGGGCGCCCAGCAGCGATTCCATAAAGATGTCGATCATCGACCAGCGGCCGATAAAGCGGACGATATGGTAGAGCCGGGTGCGGTCGCGCAGCCGGCCGGCGCGCCCGGTCTGGGTCGCGATCAGCATGATCGAGAGCCCGACCAGCTTAAGCACCGGCACCGCGATGCTGGCGAAAAAGACGAGGGCGGCGAGTGGGTATTGGCGTGCCGTGATCAGTTCCTCGACGCCACCGAGGATCGTGCTCGGCTGGCCGGCGCCGAGCTGCACCACGGTCAGCACCGGATAGTAATTGGCCGGGATATAGAGGATCGCCGCGGCGATGATCAGGGCCCAGGTCCGCTGGATGCTGTTCGGCCGGCGCGCATGCAGAGCGCTGTCGCAGCGCGGACAACGCGGATGGCCGGGGCCGAGAGCGCTGACAAGGCCGCAGGTCTCGCAGCCGATCGCTCCGGCAATGGCCCCGCAGGGCAGAGCATCAGGCCGGTCTTTATGGTCGAGCTGCTCCCACACCTTCTCGCGGTCGAGGGCGCTGTCGACCCAGACCAGCACGATTGTCAAGGCGAACAGCGCGTAGACCCCGGTCGCGAGACCGATCGTCACCAAGTCGCCGAGCTTCACATAGGCGACGAAAACGCCAAGCAGAAAGACCTCGATCATCGACCACGGGCGCAGGCGCTCGGCCACCATAAAGACCCAGCGCAGATGACGTGGCGGGCGCGGTTCATAAGCGCGGATCAGCACATAGAGCGTGCCGGCAAGGCGGCCGAGCGGGGCCACCACCGTGACGAACAGCACCACCGCGGCGAGCGGGCCCATGCTCCGCCGAACCAGCTCGTCCGGCCCCGAGAACAAGTTGGCGACGTGACGAATGCCGGCGGTTTGGACGCTCATCAACGCGGTCGTGCACATGACCGCCATCAGCACCAGGGCCGCCGCGGTCAGCGCCATGATGTGGTCGAGGCGGTGGGCCGAAGCGCGGCGCAAGATCGTCGGGCAGCGCGCACAGCGCGCGGTGGTGCCGGGGAGAAGGGCAGGGACCATCTGCAGCAGCCCGCAGCCCGGGCATTCGCGCAGCTGCGGCAGGGTCGGCGGCGGGAGGGCTGCGGGGCGGCTTTTCACCCGCGGACCGGGGGTGTCGTCAGCATTGGCGCGATGCCGTCGGCGAGGCGGCCGACCGCGGCGCTGATCGCCGCAACCTCGCCCGGCACGCCCGGCGCCGTCGGCGGCACGCTAAAGCGGAAGCTGCGCAGGGTGGGCTGACTCTGCCCGGTAAAACGAACGGCGACTTGCGCCTGCAGGATCAGGTTGCCGGCAGCGTCCTCGTCGAGCCGTTGGATGTTCAACTCGATCGTGGCGTCCGGACGCGCGGAGACCGCGCCGTTGTCGGCAATGACGGTGGTCTGCGGCAGGCGCTGGCCCAGCTCCTCGATCAGCACCCGGCTCAGCATTGCGCCCAGCGGCTCGCCCCACCAATCGTTCGACATCACGTCGAGCCGATAGTTTTCCGACGAACGGACAATCTGCGAGCGTTCGAGGAAGTGCGCGATCGCGATCTGCTGCAGCAGCACGACCCTTGGTCCGCCCGCTTGCACCGCGCCCGGAGCCGGCGCCAAGGTGTAGAGCACCGGGTCGGGTGAGGTGCAGGCGGCGAATGCCCCGGCCATCGCCAGCACAGCGAAGCGTAAGGCCCGGAGCGTGCGGCTCATTCGAGGCCGCCCGCAGGCCGGCCTTTGATCAGCGCCTCGGGATGGCGCGACAGCAAATCGGCGAGCGCGCGGATCGAGTTGAGCGCGTCGTTGGTCTGCACCAGCAGCCGTTCGAGGTCGCGATTGAACTTAGTGTTGTCGCCATAGCCGCTGTCGAGCGACAGCAACAGCTTGTTGGCGTTGGTCACGGTCTTTTGAAGCTGAGCCGTCATTTCCGGAAGCTGCTTTAAAGCCGGGGTGGCGCCGGCATCGATGTGCTTGGTCAGTTGCTCAAGGGTCGAGATCGTCGCCGCGAGTTGGGTTAGCGCCTGACGCGCCTGGGGGCCGCTGGCGAGATCGTTGACCGACTTCAAGATGCCGCCGAGGTTCTTGCCAAGCTGATCGAACGGGATCTGGTTGACCTTGTCGAGGAGCGCGCTCGCCCCGGCCGTGAGCCCGGCGAACCCGCCGCCCGGCGTCGCCGGCAAGACGAAATAGCCGTCTTCCATCGACAGCTGAGCCGGCGGAGCGTCGGGGACGAAGTCGAGCGCCACCTGCTGCTGGCCGGTGATCAGGTTGGAGCTTTGCAGGGTCGCCCGCAATCCCTGCTTCAGCAGCGCCTCCACCCCCTCTTGCGCGGTTGGAAACATCCTGCCCCCGACGCCGACGATGCGCTCGGGCTCGACCTCGTAGCGGACCGGCGCGAGCACCCTGTCCGTGGCCTTGTCGTAGGCGAGCTGCACTTTAGTGACTTGCCCGACGACGAGACCGTGCATTGTCACCGGCGAGCCGACTCCCAACCCGCTGACCGACCCGGGGAAAAACGACACGACCGGGACCTTGCGCGTGTAGGAGGCGGCCAGCGCGGCATCGTGGTCGGCGAACAACGGGAAAACGTGGTTTTCGAGGCTCACCGCCTGGGCGCGGCCCTCCAAATCCGGGGTTTCGAAAGCGATGCCACCGAGGATTAGCGCCTTCAAGGATTCGAGCTGGATTTCGAGCCCGGTGCCAGCGAGCTTGATCGACAGCCCTGAGGCGTTCCAGAACCGCGTGTCGTCGTGGACATAACTGTCATAGGGGGCGCGGACGAAGGCGTGGATCGTCACGTAATCGGCCATGTCGGCGATGTCCCAGCCGAGCACCTCGCCGACGCTCAAACCGCGGTAGAAGATCGGCGAGCCAAGCGAGAGCGAGCCCAGGCGCTTGGCCTTCATCAAGAAGGTGTGCCCCGGGACATGCTCACTGAGGATCGGCGGATCCTCTTGTCCGGTAAACTTATGCTTCGGCTTGCCGGCGGTTGCGCCGGGCAACATGCCGATATAACTCCCGGACAGCAGGGTTTCGAGGCCGGAGACGTTGCCGGCAAACAGCCGCGGCTTGACCACCCAAAACACCGTCTTTTCGGTCAACAGTGGCTTTGCGTCGTGGGTCGTAGCAATGGTCACGACGACGTGGGTGTTGTCGGGGGCGAGTTTGAGGCTCTTGACCGTGCCGAAGACGATGTCCTTGAACTTGAGCTGCGATTGGCCCGGCTGCAGCCCCTCGGCGGTGTTGAAGGTGACCGTGATCGTCGGTCCTTCCTTCGACAAGGTGTCCCATGCGAGCCACGCGCCGATCGCGACCGCGACCAGCGGTATGATCCAGATCACCGACAGCCGCCGCGAGCGCCGCGTCACGGCGTGCGCCAGCACCGGCGGTTCGGAAAGATTGGTCATCAGAAAGGCCCCCAAGGAGCGACGGCCCGCTTCTACCCCTTTTGGAGTCCCGGCGCCAGATCGGCTCGCATGCCGCCAGCCGGCGGCAAGCTGGGCGAAACAGGATCGGGTAGCCGATTCGGTTGTCGAGAAACGGGAAGAAGCAGATTGTGGCTCTGATTAAGCCAGGCATCAGGGGACGATGGCGCAAATGACACTGAAATCTGTCACGCTCTTTGCCAATAGTCTGATTACATCTTTGTTTATTATCCTGTTTGGGTTTTCGAATCCGGCAGAGGCGGCAGACGTCAGTCCTTTGCGCCCCGTCGACGAATCCAGCCCGAGAGCGACGCTTCAGGGTTTCATCGAGACCATCGACGAGGCCTATCTCGGGATGGCCGATCTTATGAAATCTTATGCCGCATCCAACCGTCTCTATCTCAGCGCGCAGGAGCGCAAGCGGCAATTCGAGATCCTTTCGAATGGAACAAAGGCCGTCCAATTTCTCGACACGTCGCGGATTTCACCCGTTCTCAAGGACACCGTCGCCATCGAGCGAGCGCTTCAGCTGAAGGAAATCCTCGACCGCATCGATCTTCCTGCTTTTGACGCCATTCCGGATCGGGACGCGATCGCGCGGTCTTCGGCCAAACGATGGCGGCTGCCGAACACGGAGATCGACATCGTTCTGATCGAGAACGGCCCGCGCGCAGGAGACTGGCTCGTCTCCGCCGACACGGTCGACCGGCTCCCCGCCTTCTACGAAGCGGTAAAGGATCTGCCTTACAAGCCCGGTCCGGCAAAGCAGGCAGCCGATGCCTATCGTGCGCTGAGTTCAAACCGGACGACGACGATCTATGGGGCCTTTACCACCTCGCCGCTAGGCTTGGAAGCCATCATACCGACACGCTGGATGCTAAGCCTGCCGGTTTGGGCCAAGGCGCAGATCGCCGGTGTTACCCTATGGCAATGGTTCGGGTTCGTTTTCGGGTTTCTCGTTGGCTTGCTGTTTGTCTTTGGCGTCTATCGCCTGGCGCGCCGCATGGCTCGACGAAGAGAAGATGGCGCGGTACCATGCTGGCATTCCCTGTTGACCCCGCTCGCGATCATTCTTCTGGCCGGGGTCCTCGGACCGTTGATGTGCAAGATTCTACGCATCAGCGGCAGCCCGCTGGTGGTCACCGCCTTCGTCCAGACGATTACATTGTATGTCGAGTGCCGCATGGTTGTCCCTGATCGGCGCCGGCATCCTCGGCGAAGCGATCGTGGCGTCGGAACGTCTGAGGCCGCAAAGCTTGGACAGCCAGCTGATCAGGCTGGGCGTGCGCTTCGTTGGCATCGTGGTAGCGATCGCGCTGTTGATGCGGGCCGGCGACGAGCTGGGGTTTCCGGCCTATTCGATGCTTGCCGGCCTGGGCGTCGGCGGCCTCGCCGTTGCCCTCGCGGCCCGCGACAGCCTAGCGAACCTATTCGGTTCGGTGCTGATCATGTTCGAGAAACCCTTTCGCGTCGGCCATCGGATCCGGCTCAGCAGCAGCGAGGGCGTGGTCGAAGACGTCGGCTACCGCAGCACTCGCATCCGCACCGCGGATAACTCGCTGATATCGATCCCGAACGACACGATCGTCAACGCCACGGTTGAGAACCTGACAATGCGCACGATGTTTCGCCAGCGCCTGTTGGTGCAAGTCACCTACGACACGACGCGCGACGGGCTAGAAGCTCTCGCCAACGGCATCAGACAGCTGATCACCGATCATCCGATGACGAACAAGGACAATTTTCATGTGCGTTTCAACGATTTCGGCGAGAGCAGCCTCAATGTCCTGGTCGTCTTCTACCTGATGGTGCCGGACTATGCCGCCGAGCTTAGGGAACGCGAAGATATCCTGTTAAAGATCATGGATTTCGCCAAGGAACTCGGGGTCGAGTTTGCGTTTCCGACGCGCACCCTGCATGTCGAAAGCATGCCGGCAGCGGCGCGGTCCGGCGCTGCCGGCACCGGTTTCGCGCATCTCGAGCCGGCCCAGGCCCGGCGGGGATAACGCCGGCAACCGGGGCGTTCTGAAGTCTGAGCTAATCCAGCGGCGGCAACAGGCGGTGGCGCAAGGTGCGCGGCAGGATGCCGTGCAGGCGCGGGTCCTCGAACGACACCGGGCGGCGGGCATAGACGACAAAGCCCGCGCGCTGGTAGACGCGCAAGGCATTCGGGTGATCGTAGGTCGAGGTGTGCAGCCACAAGCGGTCGATCGGCCGCGCGGTCCAGGCCCGGTCGATCGCCGCCTGCAACATATAGGCGCCGAACCCACGGCCGATAAAATCGGGAACCAGCCCGAAATAACACAGCTTGGTCTCGCGCGGCTCGGCGGCGTCGAGCTCGAAAAAGCCGGCCGGCACACCGCCGACATAGAGCACAAAGATCTCGATCGTCGGCTTGGTGATCAGCTGCAGCAAAGCCGCGTCGCCGAACAGCTTTCGCTCGAACCACAGCCAAGGCACGCCGACCGTGTCATAAATATAGCGGTAGAACGAAACGGTGCAGTTCTCGGCCCGCATCAGCGCGAGCTTGCCCGCCGGGGTCGGCGCGCGGCCCGATGTCGGGCGCGCCAGCATTTCGAGATAGGTGATCGTGTCGTGCAGCACCGGCTTAGGCCCTTTCTGCCGGGCCGGTCTCGACCGGGGTATCGCCGGGCAGCCCCCATTCGGACCACGAACCGTCATAGACCGCCGCCCCCGGATGCCCGATCAAATGCAGGGCGAAAGCAAGCGCGCAGGCGGTTACGCCCGATCCGCAGCTGGTCACGATCGGCCGGTCGAGAGCGACGCCGGCATCGCGGAACAAAGCCGTCAACTGCTCGGCGCTGCGCAACTGCTTGGTGGCGGGGTCGGTCAGCTGCTCATAGGGCAGGCTGCGGCTGCCCGGGATATGGCCGCTGCGCAGGCCGGGCCGGGTTTCCGCGGTGGAGCCGTCGAAACGGCCGGCGGCGCGGGCGTCGACCATCTGCTCGTGCCGGGTCGCGAGGTTGGCGAGCACCGCCGCCTTGTCGCGGACCAACGCCGGCGCGAACCGCGCGGTGAAATGGCGTGGCGCGGGGCTCGGACTTGGCGGTGTCGAGCGGCCGCCCCTCGGCCTTCCATTTCGGCAGCCCGCCGTCGAGCAATGCCACATTCCGATGACCGAACAGGCGCAGCATCCACCACGCCCGCCCCGCCGAGGACAGGCCGTTGCTGTCATAGACGACGACCCGGTCATCGTCGCCGATGCCAAGCGCGCCGATCTTTTGCGCGAACAGTTCGGGCGACGGGATCATGTGCGGCAGGCTGGTGCCGGGCTGCGCGATGTCGTCGATGTCGAAGAACACCGCACCCGGGATGTGGCCCGTGTCGTAATCCGCCCGAGCGGTCGGGGTGATGCCGGGCAATTTGAACGAGCAGTCGACGAGCCGGACATGCGGGTCATCGAGATGGGCGGCGAGCCACTCGGTGGTGACCAGCGCCTCAGGGTGGGCATAGGGCATTGCGGTTCTCGATCCTTTTCCTGGCCTCAATCGGCAAAGGCGATGATGACTCGGCGGTTTTGTTTGCCCTTGTTTTCGATCTTGGTGACCGCGATCGGGCCGATCTCGGCGGTGTTCTTGACGTGGGTCCCGCCGCAGGGCTGCAGATCGACGCCCGGGATCTCCATCAGCCGCACCCGGCCCATGCCGGTCGGCGGCTTGACCGACATGGTGCGGATCAGCTCGGGCTGGGCGGCGAGTTCGTCATCGGTGATCCAACGCGGGCCCACCGGGTGGGCTTCGGCGATCAGCGCATTGAGGCGAGTTGCAAGCCCCTCCTTGTCGAGGCTCGACCCCGGCACGTCGAAATCGAGCCGGCCCCTGCCGTCCGACACCTGGCCGCCGGTCACCGCCCCCGGAACGATGCTGCACAGCAGATGCAGACAGGTGTGCATGCGCATCAGCCGATGCCGCCGCTCCCAGTCGATCTCGGCGATAAGCTCGACGCCCGGCTCGGGCAGAGCGGCGCCAGCAGCGGGAACATGGATCGACCTCGTCGATGGTGTCACCCTTGACGGCGTCGACAATCGCGATCGTCTCTCCCGACTGCAGCCGCAGCATCCCGCTGTCTCCGGGCTGCCCGCCGCCGGTCGGATAAAACACCGTGCGGTCGAGCCGGATGCCGCGCGCATCGGAGCCGACCACCCGCGCTGGGCAGGATCGCAGATAGCCGTCATCGCGAAACAACAGCTCCGTCATTTTGCCGCCTCCAGCCATTGCGGGACCGGAAGCTCGCGCTCTTTTAGGAATGCCGGGTTGAACAATTTCGACTGATAGCGGGTGCCGGAATCGGCGAGAATGGTCACGATCGTGTGGCCGGGGCCGAGTTCGCGGGCCAAGCGGATCGCGCCGGATACATTGATGCCGGTCGAGCCGCCGAGCACCAGCCCTTCCTCGACGACGAGGTCGAACAGCACCGGCAGCATTTCAGCGTCGGTGATCTGGAACTGCCCGTCCGGCGCAAAGCCTTCGAGGTTGCCGGTTTCGTGATTGTTGCCGATGCCTTCTGTGATCGAGTTGCCCTCCGGCTTCCACTCATGCCGGGCATACCAGCTGTAGATCCCGGACCCCATACAATCGGACAAATAGATCTGGACCTTGGGGTTGCGTTCCTTAAGGGCGATGCCGACGCCCGAGAGGGTGCCGCCGGTGCCGACCGAGCACGTGAAGCCGTCGACCTTGCCGTCTGTCTGGTCCCAGATCTCGGGGCCGGTCGTCTGGTAATGGCCACGGCGGTTGGCGAGGTTGTCGAATTGGTTGGCCCAGACCGCACCATTCGGCTCGCTCGCCGCGATTTCCTCGGCGAGCCGCCCGGAATAGCGCGCGTAATGCATCGGGTTGGCATAGGGCACCGCGGGGACGAGGCGCAGATCGGCGCCGCACAGCAGCAGCATGTCCTTCTTTTCCTGGCTCTGGGTCTCGGGCATGACGATGACCGTGCGGTAGCCGCGGGCGTTCCCGACCAGTGCCAGCCCGATCCCGGTATTGCCGGCGGTGCCCTCGACGATGACCCCGCCCGGCCGCAGCAGGCCGCGCTCCTCGGCATCGGTGATGATCGCCAGTGCCGCCCGGTCCTTGACCGACCCGCCCGGGTTCAAAAATTCGGCCTTGCCGAGGATCGTGCACCCGGTCATCTCGGAGGCTCGCCGCAGCTTGATCAGCGGCGTATTCCCGACCGTGGCAACAAAGCCGTCGCGGATCTGCATTCGTCTTCGTCCTCCCGAATTGCGCGGCCAGACTATCGGGCGCAGACTGGGCAGACGCAAGCACAGGTCGCAGATCCTGCCATCGCCGATCCTTGGCCGCGCGCGGGCGATACAATATCTCCGTTGGGGGCGAGGGAGAGAGACCGAATGCCGGAAATTCTGGTCCACGGCCGGCGCTGCCGAAGCCGCAGCAAAGGCGATGCCCGCGGCGATCGGCGGGATCTTCGAAACCGATCCGATCCAATCTGTCAGAGGCGGAGATCGGCCGGGCACGCGGGGGCTCGTCGAAGTTTCGACGCCTGATCGGCGAGGCTGACGAGGAAAAGCCGACCTGTGCGCAGATCGTGACTGATCCCGGCGACGGCAAGCCGATCCCGCTGCACCAAGCCGATCGCGAAAGGATCCGCGAGGCCCTCGTCGCGCTCCGCCGCGCTCGAATAACAACGCCAAAGAAATAAGCGGCGCTCGGTGAATAAGGGTTTGCCCCAAATACTTTCGTCACTTGCCGCAGCTCTGCCGGGCGCGGCGCCGGATGCGACTTTTCTCGCATAACCGTGATTCCGGCAAAACCATCCCGCCGATATTCACCAATTTGATGCGAGCGGCCTTACCGCTTTACAGAAATGACATAGACACTGTCCGCGACATGGACTAATGGGGTGACAACTCGCGCAATATTTTTCACGATTAACGAAATAACGATCAACACCGCAGCTTTACCAGAAACAATTTTTATATCATCACCGAGCAATCCCAATCCTCCAAATGCTTCTGCAATTATCTTTGTCGGACCGATATTTTAACAAATATTTTCCCCATCTGAGAAATAGACCAATATCTCACACGAAATATGCCCCCACTCATATAATTGTGACGACGCTGCATGTATTTAGAGCGAAATCCTCCTCGATGAGCCATCTGAATCATAGAGACCCCGCTGCGGTCGAGGACTTTACCAACCTCCGCCAGCGCCACATCTGCATCTGGCTCCGAAAAATGTTGAACCACGGAATAGGAGAACACGCTCTGAAAGATATTATCCCTAAAAGGCAGGAATTGTGCATCACCACAGACAAACATCACATCGCACTCGTTTTTGAAAGCTCGACGTGCTGCCATAATGGCACCGAGAGATGGATCAATGCCCACCACGCACCAGCCTTTGCGTGCAGCGGAGATTGACCATCTTCCCCAGTTGCAGCCCAAATCCAAAAGTAACTTTCCCGTACCCTGACTTATAGGAATTTGCGGTATCGGATATTCTCCAGTCAACTTGCCAATAAGCTTGACATAGCCAAACCCGCTTGTTGCTCCAATTAGATAAGAAATAGCAGGATCGATGCCGTTACCTTCGTGATCTTCGGCATATTGTTTTTCAATGCCAGCTTTCTCACACGCTGAGAGGCCAAGGGTGTCAACGTAGAGAGCATCACGTTTATTAGATTGCGCTGCCTCATAGGAGTATTTTGCAATGCCGATAGTTTGAGCCTTTTCGGGAAGTAGAAAGACAGGAACGCCATTTACAACAGGATATTCGTGCCCCAACTTACACGAGAGTTGTGCAGCTGCAATGTTAATTTCCAATTTGGAATGACATCGGGGACATTCCATGATATCCATTAGGCGTGGATCAATCGGTTTCTGTGAGGATGTGTCTTCAGCCATCATGTTATTCCCGCTTGCGAAGCCCAGTCTATTTCGTCCTCCAAAATGCTACATTTGTACGCTTCTGTAATGAACCAGCATCTTCAGTCGGCGGATGCGCGAGGTTCAATTTCCGTCTCGACGGCGACACGCTGATCCATCAGGGCGCCCGGCGGGTGCCGACCGAGGCCGTTTGGACGCGGTTCGCCGACTGGATCGATCACCGCCGCACCGCCCGATTTGTTCGCCGCCTGGGGCGGATCCGACCGTGCCGGAAAGCCTGCCGCTACGAATATCGAGCTGACCGGCCTCGTGCTCTCGTCAGACAATCTCGATGTGCTCGCTACGACCGCCGTCGACGCAATCCGCGGCCTCGAACAGGCATTCGCGTATCGCCGCCAGCGCCCGCGGGGTGTTCTCGGGCAAGGCTTCGTTATGGCCCATCTGCACGGCGAGGCGCGGGTGCCTCTCCATGATGCCGAGGCAGGCCGGTATCCACCGTGGCCGCGGCCCGGTTTGTTCAAAAGCGCAGGAAACCTTGACGTTTTCATATTATTGCGTATTTGATATCGTTGTGGATCGCTGAGCCAAACGGAGCCCTTCATTGCCCGACCGGCGCGAAGCGTTGCCGGCCAACTGCGCGGGTCAGGGTTTTGCTGCATTCTCGCTGCAAATAACAGTGAAAACAGCGAGAAAGGTTCGTGACCGTATTCGCGGCTCGGCGCCGGACAGCGGGCACCGCAGCGCTATTCCCGCGGGCGATCAGGCGGCTTAGATAGAGGGCTGGTTTGCACGGATGGTTGCCTGATGACCGAAGCCCGCCGAGGCCGAGTTGTTTCCCGCACCCGAGCCTGCCGACACCGACCGTTCGACCGGGTTGATGCCGTCGCAGATGCTGCGCGAGGCGATTGCGGTGGGGCGCGAAATCTTGTCGCCACAGCCGATCGGCGACGAGCAAATCCAGCCCGCTAGCGTCGATCTGCGGCTAGGCGGGGAGGCCTATCGGGTCCGGGCGAGCTTTCTGCCGGGTGCGCGAGCAAGCGTGCGCGACAAGCTCGAGCTGCTGTCGATGCACCGGATCGATCTGACCCAGGGGGCAGTGCTCGAAAAGGACTGCGTCTATATCGTGCCATTGCTTGAATATGTGGCGCTACGAAAACGCACCTCGGCACTAGCCAACCCGAAAAGTTCGATCGGCCGGCTCGATGTCTTTGCCAGGGTGATCACCGATCACGGCACCGAGTTCGACCGGGTGCGCGAGGGCTACAAAGGGCCGCTCTACGCCGAAATCTCGCCGCGCTCGTTCAGCATCCTGGCGCGAACTGGGTCGAGCCTTGTGCAATTGCGCATCCGCCGCGGCTCGCCGGCATTCAGCGACACCGCGCTGCGGCGGCTGCATGACGAGGTCGGGCTGTTCGAATTGCGCCCGGGCGAGACCCCGGCGCGCGAGGCGATCCGCGACGGGCTCGCCTTTAGCGTCGACGTCGCCGGGGACGGGGACAGCGGCATCGTCGGCTACAAGGCGCGCCGCCACACCGATCTGGTCGATGTCGACCGGGTCCATCACTACGACCCGCGCGATTTCTGGGAGCCGGTCTATGCCCATCGCGGGCCGGGGCCGGCCGGCGGGATCGTGCTCGACCCGCACGATTTTTACATCCTGGCGTCGCGCGAGGCGGTCGTGGTGCCGCCCGATCATGCCGCCGAGATGCTGCCCTACCATACCTTTGTCGGCGAGTTCCGGGTGCATTTCGCCGGGTTTTTCGATCCGGGCTTCGGCACCTCCGAGACCGGCGGCGCCGGCAGCCGCGCCGTGCTCGAGGTACGTTCGCACGAAGTGCCGTTTCTGATCGAGGATGGGCAAGTGCTCGGGCGGCTGGTTTACGAGCGGCTGATCGCCCGCCCGGACAAGCTCTACGGCCGCGCCATCGGCTCGTCCTACCAGAGCCAGGGCTTGGCGCTGTCGAAGCACTTCAAGGAATTCTCCGCGCGGTGACAACTGGGTATCGTAGAGAGGGAGCCGAACGGTCGTTCCCAGAGCGCAGGCGCGGTCTGTGGTTGTTCCGCAGATCGGCGGCTCGTGCCGGCGAGATTTTGCCAGATGCGGGGGTCTCTCGCCAACGAACTGCTGAGCAGACAAACCCGTAAAACTTACCCGTTGATCGAAGGAATGAAATACTTTTTGAGCATATCCAGCAAATCGCCGCAGTTGTCGCCCGATGCCTCAAAAAATCCCACAGCTTCCATGTTCCTGAAGATTTGTACAGTCAGACGAGAGTTGTCTGTAAATGGCCCGCTAAACGATGATTGCTGCATACCGGACATTACAATTCGATTGATACTCATGTCGATGTTAAGAAATGTGACCGTCCGATTGGGTTGATTTAAGGAAAATTCCATATACATTGTCCCGGATAACAAAATCAGATTTGAAAACTCGATTCCACCCAATGCGTTGATCGGGTTCTCGACAAATATAAACTCGGGTAATAACTCGTTAGCGGCCTGATATTCTTCAATAAATTCCTCAATTCTGCTCTGCATCAGCGCACCCATACGCAGACGTTCCAAATATCCCCTTACCTTCGATCCATCGTAGATCGGCATTATTATCCTCCTGTCGGTCGTTTGATGGTCTACGAATCATTCTCTTGGTGTTGTGCCCAACATATTGCCGAGATGAGTCATAAGAAACTCTCGTTTCGGATAAGCTTATCCGAATTCTGTCGGCAAATCTTTAACGCGGCTTGCACAACCGATCATCTCCGTTGGGGGCTTTCGGTCACGAATTCCGCTGCACTACCATCGCGGGCGAGGGTTGACGAACGTATCATGATAATGTTGGGTCAAAGCGCGAAGCTCCTGAACCTTCTTCCGTAGCGCCAAGTCGGAATCGATAGCGGCCGAAATGGTCGACGACCGTGAGTTCGAGGCGGTCTCCGCAAACGGGATTAGGTGGGGCGCCGCGATCGGTGGTTCCGGCGCGAGCCCGGCGGTGACGGTCAACTCGAGGATGCGTTCTTTCGCCTCTTTGTTCAATGGCTGAAGCACAGCAACCTGGCGGTAAGCCGCGAGCGCCGCCTCATTTTCTCCGAGCGCCCGAAGCGATTGCGCGAGGCAAAACCAAGTATTGTCTCCGTCGGGCTCTACCTCCACCGAGCGGGTCAGCAACTCCTTTGCTTCGGCGTGGGCGCCGTTCCCGGCCTTCAATCGGCCGAACCTGTAGAGCGCCAGCGCGTTATCCGGCACCAGCTCCAGGATCTGGCGATAGGCAAGTTCAGCGTCCGCCAATTCGTTCTGGTGCTCAAACTCTAAAGCCATGTCGAGCATGGCCGGAAGCCCCCGTGGATCCAACCTGCCGCCGAGGTTGCGATTGGTCTTGGTCACCACCGACACCGGCCTCTGCCGGCGCTCTTCCTGCGGACCAAATAGGTATTTATACGGTTCGTTCCCTTTTAAGAACTCATAGGTGGTGAAGCCGTGAGCAATGGCATGCCGAATGCTGTAGGCATGCAACAAATATCCCGCGGGCATCTCGCGATATGTTTCATCTCGCCCGGTGATGAAAAACAACAGCGATTTCTTGCAACGGTCGACCAAGGTTGCGAGAGCGGCTACCGGTCTGTCGGCGTGCCAAAATACTGGAAGAAATAATGCACCGCTTTTCGCGCAACGACTTAGCATCCACTGATTGAGACTGACGATCTCATCGGCTCTCTGCGCACCTTTGCTCGGGACCCATTTTATCTTCCAGAAATTAAGCAACATAGATAAATTTTCATCGATGGACTTGGCATCTGACCAGGTTATACGATAATTTTCTGATGAGTTCGACTTTCTTCAATAGCCGCCGAATTTTTTGCCGGTTGTTGGGACTTAGAATATTAAGGTATTCGTCCCAGCTTGCTGGCAGATTTATCAAGGGACAAATGGCATGATTGGTTGGGTCCCCGGGGAATTTATAGCTAATCGGATTTTGTACGAAGCGATTTTTATCGAAAGCCCGGAGGAAGAGGCGCCGCCGGCGATCCGACATCGTAAGATTTTCTATCTTAAACTGAGCCCAATTGAGCTTTCGCTTGATGTACTCGGCGAATGCGGGCACCGCCTCGGACTCAAACCGGGGCTCGGTTAGTATACCCGTATAATCCGAGAAGCCCGCCCCGGCAGGGAAGATCTCGTTTGTGAAGCCGTGCTTCTTGTCGAAATCTGTCCGCATCCGCATCGGCAGAAAGGCGGCGTATTCTTCGTCGGTCTCGCGGCGTTTGCCAGCGAGGATGAACCAGATCGAGCGGTGCGTGGCCAGCCAATCGGCCAGCCACTGCCAAGAAAGGAAGAACTGCGCCTCGGGGTCAGCCTCGTAGACCGCGTCCCAGTTGTGCCGGAGCGCTTCAAACTCGCTAAACCTGTCAATGACGTCAATGTGCATGTGGACGTCTCCACAACCAACCCGATTTACGGTATTTCAGGATAACGATCAACCACCTTGGGAGCACCGACGTCGGTTCGCAGGTCTTCCTTCATCTCAGCAAACTCAAGCCTAACGCTATTAAATTCCCGCTAAGACGCTAGCCCTAGCCCGTGATTGCTCCATTAGCCACATTCGGGCGCCGGGGTCCGGCGGTTGTTGAAGCTGAGGGGCGGCTGTGCCTTGCCGACCCAGATGCGCCGACGATGATTTTCCGCCACCCGTTGTGGTAGGTCGCAGCGCCCGGTGGGTGGCCCAGTTGCCCTCATTGCTGCGCCGCTCTCAGCGCGCGGGCGGTGGGGCCGGGCGAGGGGCTCGCCCTTCCCCAACAGCCGGCCGCCACAACTGGCGAAGGCGGTCGCGGTGGCGAAGCAGCCAGTAGAGGGCGACGAGGGTGTGGCCGTTCTCGATGGCGCCGGCGTCGAGCATGGCTTCGACTTCGGACAGGGTCTTGACCACGACGCGGATGTCTTCGCCTTCTTCCGGTAAGCCGTGGACGCCCGCCGCCACCGTCGAATCGACACGGGCGCAGAACAGGAAAACGCTCTCGTCCGAGGCTCCCGGGGACGGCAGGTAGCGCTGGATCGGGATCAGCTCGCCCTCCAGCGCGAGCCCGGCTTCCTCGCGCGTCTCGCGGATCGCAACCGTTTCCGGCGTCTCGTCGGCGTCGACCAGACCGGCGACCACCTCGATCTGCCATGGCGACGCGCCGGCCAGCAATGCCGGCAGGCGAAACTGCTCGATCAGTACGGCTGTGTCGCGGTCGGGATCGTACAGCACGATCCCGACCGCCTGCCCGCGCCGCAGCACGTCATGCGTTTGCGGCGTGCTCCATTCGCCGGAAAACCGGCGATGGCGAAAGCGGATGACGTCCATCCGCAAAAAGCGCTCGAAGCCTTTGGCTGCCTCGATGATCTCGACGTCGGGATGAGCCGGTGGGCTAGTTTGGCTCATGCGGAAGCGCCGGTGGCGACCGTGGCGGCGGCGGCAGTCGGGTGGCGCGGAAGGCGCAGGGTGAATTCGGTGAACTCGCCCGGTTGGCTGTCGACGGCGATCGAGCCGCCGTGCTCCTGGACCACGATGTCGTAGCTGATCGACAGCCCGAGTCCGGTGCCTTCGCCGGTTGGCTTGGTGGTGAAGAACGGCTGAAACAATTTGTCTCTGATCTCGGGCGGGATGCCGGTGCCGTTGTCGCGCACCCGCACCTCGATTTCGTCGCCGCGATTGCGGGTCGTGAGCGTCAGTATCGGGGCAAAAGCCGAGTCGCCGCCTTCGCGGCGGCGCTTGTTGACCGCATAAAACGCATTGCCGAACAGGTTCAGGAAAACTCGGGTGAGGTCCTGCGGGACGGCTTCGAGCGGGCCGATGCTCGGGTCGAGATCGCGCTCCAACGTGACGTTGAAGCTCTGGTCCTGGGCGCGCGCGCCGTGAAAGGCGAGGTTGAGAGCTTCCTCGATCAGCGCGTTGAGGTCGCTTTGCCGACGCTCGCCGCTGCCGCCGCGCGAATGCAGCAGCATGCTTTTGACGATTCCGTCGGCGCGCCGCCCATGCTCGGCGATCTTGGCAAGGTTGCCGTCGAGGGTCGTCATCAGCTCATCGAGATCCTCGGCTCTCGTCCCGTCGGGAGCCGAATCGACGGCTTCCTTCAATTCGCCGAGCAATTCGCGCGACAGCTCGGCAAAGTTGTTGACGAAGTTCAGCGGGTTTTTGATTTCGTGGGCGATACCGGCGGTCAGCTGACCAAGCGAGGCCATTTTTTCCGCCTGGACCAAATTCGCCTGTGCGGCCTTGAGCTGGTCATGGGCGGCGCGCAGCTCGCGCTCGCGCTCGCGTTGCTCGTCGATCAATTTGCGCAGCGCGTCGAGGGTATCGCGGAAGGCGGCCAGGGTATGTGCCATGGCGCCGATCTCGTCCGGCCCCGCGGCGGGGATCGAAACGGCGAGGTCGCCGGCGTTAAGGCTATGCATCGCGACCACCAGCCGGCGCAACGGAACGGCGATCGAGCGCAGCACCAGCAAGGTCAGGATGGCGCCGACCAGCACCGCGGCCGAGACCACGATGCGCGACACCCGGGTGGCCGCCGCCGCTCCGGCGACGACGCGTTCGCGAGCGGCGACCGCCTCGCGGGTCAGCTCGGCGACTGTGGCGGCGAGCAACCCGTTGACAGCGACGCCGTGCTCGCTCGCCTGGGCCAACAGCGAGTTGCCGATTACCCGATGATCGTCGGTGTATTCATCGACTGCCTTGTGGGCGAATTCCTGGTACTGCGCCAGCTCGCTGCGCACGGCGGCGACGGCTTGCGGGCGATACCGCGCCACCTGCTCGAGGTGCTGCTCCATCCGTGCATGGGCAGCGTCAGCATTGTGCTCGGAGAGCATCAGCAGGCTGACAGCGAGATCGGTCATCCAATAGCGCATCTCGCCAAAGGCAATCTGCGCACTGTTCGCCTCTTCGATGACGCCGAGCAGTTCGGCCGCCTTGACCATCCTCGCCGAATTCTCGGCGAGCTCGCGGTTCAGATAGAAATTGGTTCCGATCAGAGCGAGGAGGAGCACGCTCGACAGCACAATGAGCCGGGTTCGGATCGTCAGCCGGGCCATCATCTGGCCACCGCCACGCCGCCAACCTTAGCGAAACAGCGTGATGCTCATCACGCCGCCGAGGTCGCCGAGCTTGCGGCCCTCTTTTGGATAGCCGGTAATGTCGAGTTGGCCCTTTGGCATACCGTGGCAGGCAAGACAAGACTGCGTGTAATATTCGGGCACCGCGATGCGATACGCCGTGCGCCCGTCGATGTCCACCGTGGCAGAAAAGGGTCGGCCATGCGGCCAATCGGGACTGAGGAGCTTGGTCTCGATGACCTTGGTCTCCCAGGCGTCGGGCAGCGCCTTGCGGTTGCGGACGAGATCGGGCGGGGCGGTGATCTTGATTTCAGCTTCGCCTTTTGCCAAGCCGTTGAAGGATTCGCTGACGAGCCGCCCAAACACCGCCGGGATCAGGCCCTTGAACCCGATTCCCTTCTCGTTAATCGTCTTTTGATTGTCGTTCATCACCGCGACGATTGCGTTCATCATCGCGCTCATCAAGCGCCCGTTCCGCGAGGCCGGGTCGATCTTCGTCGGATCGATGCCGGTCGCCTTCTGATAGCGCTTTATCGCGTCGGCCAGCACTTTCTGGCCGGTTAAATGCTTGTCGCCGAGCGCGGGATCATTGATCAGCCCTTCGTTGTCGGAAATCACCGTTCGCGCATCGCGCAGCATTTCGGATAGGTTCTGGGCGATGACGGCGTCTATGTCGGCCGACGGGGCGTCGCCCAGGGACGATGACGGCGCCAAGCCGGCGACGAACAGGACGAGCATCGCGGCGGTCAGTCCCGCCAACCATGTTTGTGTGCCTGCCGCCGACATCTTCCCGCACCCTGCCATTGCCGGGCGCAACTGAGCACACGCGCCGCGGGAGAGCCAACAAATTCGGGGCAGCATATCGGTTGACCGGATCCGGGAACGCCGGTCATGGATCCGGCGAGCGTGGGATCAGCTCCGCCAGATGCTGCTTCAGCCGATCGAAATCGACCGGTTTGGCAAGAAAGGCGGCGGCGCCAAGCTCCTTCGCGGTTCGCATGCGCTCGTCATCGCCATAAGCCGTCACCATGACTACCGGCAGTTCCGGCCGGCGATGCTTGATCTCGCGCAACAGCGCCAGCCCGTCCATCCCGGGCATGTTGATGTCGGAGAGGATCACGATCAGCTCCGGGCCGAGCTCAACGAGGCGGAGCAACCCTTCCTCCGCTGAGGCCGCGAAGTGCAGAACATATTGTCCCTGGCGCACCTCGCGGCGAAAGCGCTGGCGAAAGAGATCCGGCAGATCGGGCTCGTCGTCGACGATCAGAATGCTGAACCCCATACCCTTGTCTCCAATTAGCGCTGCCGTGCCGGTCAAACGATCCGCCCGTCGAGGACGGCGTCGGGCGAGTGGCTTTCGATCTCGACGACCCAGAGATCTGGATCGCGCTGGCGCTGCCGGGCGATATAGGTATCGGCGTCGGCCTCGATAACCGGAACGGCGCCGGTGGCCCGCATCCACAACAACTCGCCGTCCTGCCCGCGGGCTTGGGCAAGCACCGAGCAGCCGTCGTCCCGGCTGTTGAGCTTGATCAGGATGGCGCCCGAATCCCTGTCGCCGCGCGCCACCACCGCCACCGCGACGGCGGCGAGATCGCAGCGCCGGACCAGCGCCTTGACCCATATCCCGGTTTTGAGCCGCGCTTCCATTCGGGGATGTCGTCAGATTGCCGCCTCAGCCCCGGCCAGGCGCCAGCGGCAGCCGGATATGAATTCTCAGCCCCTGTGGAATCCGGTTCTCGGCCGCGATCGTGCCGTCCATCGCCTCGACGTTGCGCCGCGCGATCCACAGCCCGATCCCGAAATAGGTTGCCGCCGCCTCGTCCGCGACTTCACCCGCAGGGCCGGCACGACGCTCGGAGTAGTAGCGCTCGAAGATGCGCTCGAGCTGCTGCTCGGGCACGCCCGGGCCGCGGTCCGAAACAGTCAGATGGGCGAAGCTGCCGTCATGGGTCAGATGGACCAGGATCTCGCCGCCCGGTGGTGAGAACGAGACGGCGTTGTCGATCAGATTGTCTAAGACGGTCTCGATCATCGCTTCGCTGCCGAGAACATAGAGGCCGGGCAGCAGATCGGCAGTGATCGTCAGATCGCGGCTGGCCAGCACAATCGTCACGTCGCGACTGTCGAGAATGGCGGATCGAGTTTGGATCATCCTGCCGATGACGCGTCCGAGATCGACTGGAACCAGCGGCTCGTCGATCAGATCGGCGGTTGCCTCGTCGAGCTCCCGCGCGGAGGCGACGAGCCCGTCGAGCCGGTCGAGCGCATGCTCGACGACGCCGATCGCCCGTCGGACGCGGTTATTGTCCTCCGGTAGGGCGCGCCGCAGCGGCTCGAGCGACTGCCGGATGACCGCGATCGGCGTCTTGAAGGCATGGGCGTTGTCTTCGGCCGTCTGCCGGATTTCGGCGGCGGAGCGGTGGAGAGCCTCAACCATGCGGTCGAACTCGGCAGCGACCTCGGCCAGCTCCGGCACATCCGCGCGGGCGCCGAACGACCCGGCATCGGGCCCCTGGTCGCGAATCCGCCGCGCCCGCCGGGCAAAACGGCGCAGTCCGCCGCGCACGCTCAACAAGGTCGAAAACGTGATCGCCGCCATCGCCAGATAGATCACCGCCGCGATTCGCACCGGCGGCGTCGCCCAATAGGGCTGGCCGAAATGCGCCGAGGGAAAGGCGTCTTGGGAAAACGAGGAGACTACCGCCCAGCAGCCCGCTGCCGTCGCCAGCGGGGTCACCGCAGTCACGATCTCGGCGCCGCCGGTGGGCCGATGATAGATCAGCGAGAACGGCATCTCGCCCCGGCAATTCTGAGCAAGGCGGTCGAGCACGCCCTGCTGCGCCAGGGTATCCCGCTCGGCTTGGAGGTTGGCGTGCTCGACCGTGGGCCACGACGCCACATAGTAAAATCCGTCGCTGCCAGCACCTGCAGGCGCCAGCAACAGCTTGATCGTCGTCACCTCGCCGGCGAAACGGGCGAGGGTGGAGCCGAGCTGGGGCAGGGTGTCGATGTCGGCGGTTTGCAGCAACGGCAGCAAGGACTGGCTGATCACGCGCCCTTCGTCGCGCACGCTGCGCAGCAGCAGCTCTTGGCTTTCCTCGTAAGCGTTGCGGAATTCGATGTAGAGAAAGACAGGGACGAGCAGAAAGATAACCGCGAGCAGCCCCGTCTTGGTGGTCAGCGACCACGCCCAGCGCAGGCTGCGCCGCGACCTAGCTTGGTCCGGTCCAGCGGTATCCGAAACCGGCGTAGTTATGGATGTGGTCGAAATCGGGGTCGGTGTCGCGGAACTTCTTGCGGATACGCTTGATGAAGGTGCGGACATTGGCGCGGTACCCCTCTGCCCCATGACCGGCGACGAAGTCCTTGCCGTGCACGAGATCATAGATCTCGCGATAGCCGACGTCCTGCCCTGCCTTCTCGGCGAGAAGCGCCAGGATCCTGAACTCGGTCAAGGTCAGTTCGACCGTGTCCCCGGCCCACAGCGCGCGATTGATATCAAAGCGCAGCTCAAGCCGGCCGAGCGTCAGCGCGTCCGGCCGCGGCGGCTCGGCATCGGCGGCGGGTCGCGCGCCCTCGGTGATCAGCCGCAGGCGTCTGACGAGAATCGGCAGGCGTCGCGACTTGTCGATGAAATCGACCGCACCGCCGGCGAGCGCCGCTTCTTCATAGATGTCGTCGGAAAGCGCCGTCAAAAAGATCACCGGCAGCGCGATCCCACGCCCTCGCAGGTTTCGCAGCACCTCTATGCCGGTCAACTGCGGCATGCGCCAGTCAAGCAGCATTGCGTCGGCGCCGCCGCCGTCTTCGAGATAGGCGAGCGCGTCGCGGCCGTTGTCGAAGCTGGTGACTTCGTACCCTTCATCGATCAGGTTGAGACCGAGCAATTCGCGGAAATCGTCATCGTCGTCGACGAGAAGAAGGTGCGGCATCGGAAAAGAGGCTCTAGCTTCTGCTGGCGACGAGCGATCGCAGGCAAACCTGCTGCTGGGCCGGGTCGGCGGCATCGCCCTTGAACGCGTAATGCAGGGTCCGCATCTTGCCGCTGCGCAGATCGAGGTAGAAAAACAGGTCGAGTTCGCATGAGGCGCTGCGATAGCGCCAGACCGTGGCCGGCGGCGCCTCAGACTGCTCGGTCGCGGACCCAAAGAGCTGCTTTGCCGCCGGTTGATCGAGCCCGATCAGTTTGCTCGGTCGGGGCGGCAGCGAAACCATATCGGGGGCGCGCATCGCCAATTCCGGTCCGGTCATCGCCAGCGCCTCGCCGCCCGGGTCGGAGCCCGAGGCGTCGTCGGCTGGTGGCGTCGGCTTGTGCTCCGGGACCGGAAACACGCGACGCCGCGGCGCGGGCGGCGGTGGCGGCGGTGGTGGGGGCGGGGCCGCGGCGGTTTGCGGCGAGGCGCGGGGGGCTTTTCAGCGCAGCAGGCAAGGATACCGATCCCCAAGCTCATCAGAGCCGGATAGATCAACCAACGCCACCGCTCAATCCACGTCACTCCCGCCACAATTCAACCCGACGCCCTCGTCGTTTCGGCCATAAATATAACACAGATTAACGACGCGCCAGCCTCTCGATTGCTCCGATATCACCGTCCCGGTAGATCACCACCAGCTGGCGATCATTCAGCAGGATATAGGTTTGGTCGCCATGATCACAGTGAAGCTGTGCCACCGGATAGGTCGGCGCGATCAGGAGTTCGGATAAATTCTTGCCTAGTCCGGGTTGGCGGAAACGAGCGCGGTCAGCGTCTGGCTGCTCCAAGTGGCATAGGCAAACCCGAAAACGCCGCCACAAACCGCGTTGCCGAGCGCAGTGCTCTGGCCGTTCGGCTGGTTTACGACAACAGTGTCCGGGCGGATGGTGATTGCGTCGTTGTCGGCATTGGCCCAGGTTCCGAGAATGGATTCTGTACCTGCGGTTGTGGCGCGGCGCACGCGACTTGCGCCAGTAGGCTCAGCATCAAAATGGCGCGCGGGGAGGGCTGTCGGCCTCGGCAATTGGAGACGCTTTCCCCCCG
>CAWJTR010000041.1:0-208082 GCA_963845735.1 uncultured Alphaproteobacteria bacterium
CGGCGCTCGCGGCATTGTCGATGGAGGCCAAGCAGCGGCTCTTTGCGCGCTGCGTCGCCCTTTGCCTGAAGCCGCAGCTGGCGATCGAGGACGGGGCCGATCCGGTCATCGAAGCCGCCGGCTCGCGGCTCGCGATCCCGTTCGCCGATTACTGGCGGCCGACCGCCGCCAATTATTGGGGCCGGGTCAAGAAGGCGCACGGCCTCGCGATCGGCAGGGAGATCCTCGGCGATCGCTGGGCAAGAGACCACGCCGGCGACAAGAAGCCGGAACTCGCGGCGGCGCTCGAAACCGCTTTCGATCCCGCGAAAAGCACCGCCTGCATCGGTCTCGACCGGGCGGCGCGCGAGGCGGCTGCGGCCTGGCTGCCGCCTGGCATGGCCTACGCCGATACTGCCGTGAACAACGCTGCCGCGGATCCGCAATGGGACGAAGCAGCACCATTGGCCGGCGATCCGGACGACGCCGAACCCGCCGAAATCGACCTCGCGGCAGCCGAATTGCCGGCCTTCCTGACCGAGGACGAGCCGCGCGGCGGCGCGCTCAACGGGGCTTCGGCGCCCTGACGCGCATTTTCGGAACGCAGGAGCGGGCGCGGCCATAGCAGAGACCTGCCGGTCGTGCCCGCTGGTCGGCAGGGTCAGGTGACCGAAAGCATGGGCGGCACACCGCTGCCGACCCTGTGACGCCGATCGACCGCCGCATCGGCCAATAACTGAAAACTTCCGAACCCTGGCCCGCCGCCGCGCGGGCCTTTTTTATTCGGCAGCGCTGCTGCGATGGCGAGGCGAGAGGAAAAGCACAGCCGGGAGCGGGTGAACCCGGACGGAGAAGAGAGAGCGCCTGGCCGGGCTTCCTCGGGTCCGGCGTGGTGCCGGCTCGAGGACAGGCTAACCCCGCTCTCGGAGATCTCCCGCATGCTCGGCCTCACACCCGCCGCGGCCACCCTTCCGCTGTTCCTGCCGCAAGCCCCGCCCGACAAGGTCGCGGGGCTTTTTCATGCCGCGACATTGCTCGCGCAATTGCTGGGACAAGGCCGCGCGCTCGACAGCCGCGCGCTGCGCTCGGCGATGGAGGCCGCCTTCGGCGGCACCGATGCCGAAGGGGCGTGGGTGTGGAAGGACGCCTACGAGGCGCTCGAAGCGGCCCAGGTGCTGTTCCTGCGCAAATTCGGCAGCGCGATGCGCACGCGCGCGGGCTCGGCCGCGGCGATGCTCGAGATGCTGACCCGTCTCGCCGAAAGGCTCGCGTCGCAGACCCGCCGCTCGGAGGAATCCGAACACTTCCAGCAGTTCTCGACGCCGATCGCACTCGGCTTTGTCGCTGCCGAGGCGGCGGCGCTGACCCCGGCCGACCTCGTGCTCGAACCGTCGGCCGGCACCGGGCTGCTGGCGATCTTCGCCGAGCTCGCCAAAGCCCGGCTTGCCCTGAACGAGATCGCCGAGACCCGCGCCGGATTGCTCGGCCGGCTGTTCCGCGACGTTGCCGTCACCCGGCACAACGCCGAGCAGATCCACGACCATCTCGATGCCGCGATCCGGCCGAGCGTCGTGCTGATGAACCCGCCCTTCTCGGCCTCGCCCAAGGTCGAGGGGCGCTTTGCCGAAGCCGCGATGCGCCACATCGGCTCGGCGCTGGCGCGGCTCGCCGAGGGCGGCCGGCTCGTCGCGATCACCGGCCACAATATCGGCCCGGATCAGCCGGCCTGGCGCGAAGCCTTTGTGCGCCTGCAGCAGAAAGGCCGCGTCGTCTTCACCGCGGCGATCGCCGGCCGGGCTTATGTCCGCCACGGTACGACCATCGAGACGCGGCTGACGGTCATCGACCGCGTTCCGGCCGAGGATCCGCGCGCCTTTCCGTCGTCTGCCGGCATGGCCGCCGATGCCGCCGAATTGCTCGACCGGGTATCCCGTCTCGTGCCGCCGCGGCCGCCGGTGACCGGGGCCTCTCCCCTGCCCGCCCCCGCCGTGTTTCCCGCTGCGCTCGGCGCTCGCCACTCGGTCGAAAGCTCCGGCGCCGCCGCTCGCCCCGTCAAGCCGCCCGGCGCCCGGCCCCGGATTTCGCCGAACTCGCCTACGAGACCTGCGAATGGACGCCGGCCGGTTCTGCGCGTCTGACCGCGAGCCTCTACGAAGGCTACGCGCTGCAATCGATCAGGATCCCGGACGCGCGGCCGCACCCGACCAAGCTCGTGCAGTCGGCCGCGATGGCCGCGGTCGCCCCTCCCCGCCCCTCTTACCGGCCCTATCTGCCGCCGCGACTGCTCTCCGCCGGCATCCTGTCGGACGCGCAGCTCGAGAGCGTGATCTATGCCGGCGAAGCCCATGCCGGCCATCTCGCCGGCTCCTACACCGTCGACGAGACCTACGATCTCGTCTCGGCCGCCCCGGACGGACGCCAAGAATGCCGTGCGCTTCCGGCGCGGCTGGTTTCTCGGCGACGGCACCGGCGCCGGCAAGGGCCGCCAGGTCGCCGCGATCATTCTCGACAACTGGCTAAGGCCTGCCCCAGGCAAAACCGGGGGCCGCCGCCGCGCTCTGTGGATCTCCAAATCCGACAAACTGATCGAGGACGCCGAGCGCGACTGGACCGCGATCGGCGGCTACCGCTCCGACATCGTCCCGCTGTCGCGCTTCCGCCAGGGTGCGGCGATCGCGCTCGACGAAGGCATCCTCTTCACCACCTACGCGACCCTGCGCACCCAGGCCAAGGGCGAGAAGGCCAGCCGCATTCAGCAGATCATCGACTGGCTCGGCCGTGCATTTCGACGGCGTCGTCGTGTTCGACGAGGCCCACGCCATGGCGAACGCCGCCGGCGACAAGGGCGAACGCGGCGAAAAGAAACCGTCGCAGCAGGGCCAGGCCGGGCTGCGCCTGCAAAACGCATTGCATGATGCACGCATCCTCTACGTCTCGGCGACCGGCGCCACGACGGTGCAGAACCTCGCCTATGCGGCCCGGCTCGGGCTGTGGGGCACCGGTGACTTTCCGTTCGCGACGCGCGCCGATTTCGTGTCGGCGATGGAAGGCGGCGGCATCGCCGCGATGGAGGTGCTGGCCCGCGATCTGAAGGCGCTCGGCCTCTACGCCGCGCGCTCACTGTCGTTCGAGGGCATCGAATACGAGATCGTCGAGCACAAGCTGACGGCGGAGCAGATCCGCATCTACGACGCCTATGCCGACGCCTTTCAGATCATCCACAAGAACCTGAACGAGGCGCTGAAGGCCGCCAACATCACCGGCGCCGATGGCGGCACCTACAACAGGAACGCCAAGGCGGCGGCGCGCTCGGCCTTCGAATCCAACAAGCAGCGCTTCTTCAATCATCTCTTAACGGCGATGAAATGCCCGACCCTGATCGCCGCGATCGCGCGCGATCTCGAGGACGGGCCATGCCTGCATCCTGCAGATCGTCTCGACCAACGAGGCCTTGCTCGACCGCCGCCTCGCCGAGATCCCGACTTCGGAATGGGCCGATCTGTCGATCGACATCACGCCCCGGGAATACGTCCTCGACTATCTGAGCCACTCGTTCCCGACCCAGCTGTTCGAGCTCTACAGCGACGACGAGGGCAACCTTCTCTCGCGCCCGGCTTACGACGCCGACGGCAATCCGGTGATTTCGCGCGAGGCCGTCGAACGCCGCGACCGGATGATCGAGCATCTGGCGTCACTGCCGCCGGTGCAGGGCGCGCTCGACCAGATCTTGCACCGCTTCGGCACCGATCTCGTCGCCGAGGTCACCGGCCGCTCGCGGCGCATCGTGCGACGCGAGTGATCGCGCTCTGCGTCGAGACCCGCCCGGCTTCGGCGAATTTCGCCGAGACCGCCGCCTTCATGGATGACGACAAGCGCATCCTGGTCTTCTCCGACGCCGGCGGCACCGGGCGCAGCTATCACGCCGATCTCGGCTGCAAGAACCAGCGCCGGCGCATCCATTACCTGCTGGAGCCGGGCTGGAAGCGCCGATGCCGCGATCCAGGGCCTCGGCCGCTCCAACCGCACCAACCAGAAGCAGCCGCCGGTGTTCCGCCCCGTGGCGACCGACGTCAAGGGCGAGAAGCGCTTCCTGTCGACGATCGCGCGGCGTCTCGACACCCTCGGCGCCATCACCCGCGGCCAGCGCCAGACCGGCGGCCAGGGACTGTTCCGCGCCGACGACAATCTCGAAAGCCCCTACGCCAAGGCGGCACTCACGGCAGTTCTACCAGCTGCTTTACGCCGGCAAGATCGAGGGCTGCTCGCTCGGCGAATTCCAGGACGCGACCGGGCTCGATCTTGTCGACCAGGACGGCTCGCTGCAAGCGAAGAATTGCCGCCGATCACGCAGTTCCTGAACCGCATCCTGGCGCTCAGGATCGCGATGCAGAACCTGCTCTTCGTCGCCTTCGAGCAATTGCTCGACGCGCGCATCGAAGCGGCGGTTACCAGCGGCACCTACGACATCGGCGTCGAGACCTTGACCGCCGAGAGCTTCCAGATCGCCGAGCGCCGTACGGTTCACACCCACGCCGCGACCGGCGCCGAAACCCGTTGCTATCGCGTCCTGCGCAAGGACCGCAACCGGCCCCTGCCCTTGGCCGAAGCGCTCGCCCTCCGGGCCAGATAACGGCCGTCTGCTGATCAACGAACAAACCCGGCGCGCCGCGGTCCAGATGCACGCCGCCAGCCTGATGGACGATGACGGCAACGTCGAGATCCGCACCCGGCTGATCCGCCCGATGACGCGCGAGACGATCAGCGTCGAGCGCTTCAATCACTCGCACTGGCGCAAGGCGACGCGGGAAGAATTCGCGCGCATTGTGGGAAGCGGAATGCGCGCGCGTCCCGGAATTCTCCGAGAGCGCCTTTCACATCATCACCGGTCTGCTATTGCCGATCTGGGACCGGCTGCCGGCCGCAGAATATGCGCGTCTACCGCTTCGAGACCGATGACGGCGAACGCGTGATCGGCCGCCTGGTGACGCCCGAGGCGCTCGACCGCGTCTATAAGAGCCTCGGCGTCGACGGCGCCCCTGGCCTTTCGCATCGACGAAGCCTGGAATGCCGTGATCGATCGCGGCGCGGTGCTCGATCTTGCCGGCGGGCTGCAGATCCGCCGCTCGCTGGTGATGAACGCACACCGCGTCGAGCTGACCGGCTTCACCGATGGCATGGTCCCTCAGCTGAAGGCGCTCGGGCTCACCTCGGAGATCATCGCCTGGCGCCTGCGGCTCTTCGTGCCGGTCGCGGCCGATCGCGGCCCGGCATTGCTCTCAGCACTCCTCGACCGCCACCCGCTCCTCCGCGCCAATCCCCGCGCTGCCGCCTGATCCGGACATGTCCGGTGTTGAGCGCCGCCGATCTGGCGCGCCGCCTCGCGCGCGACGCCGAGGCCGTGTGCCGTCATTACCTCTCGAACGGGCATCGCCGCGGCCGTTACTGGGTTATCGGCGATGTCATGAACACACCGGGCCGCAGCCTCTATGTGCGGCTTACCGGACCCGATTCCGGTCCTGGTGCGGCCGGCAAATGGACCGACGCCGCGACCGGCGAGCATGGCGATCTCTGGATCTGATCCGCCTCAACCGCAACCTGCGCGATCTCGGCGAGGCCATGGACGAAGCGCGCCGCTTTCTCGCCCTGCCATGTCCCCCGATCCCATCGCCGCCGAATCTCGGTCATATGCCACCAGCAGCGAGCGGCTCTTCCGAAGCGGCGCGCCGCCTGTTCGCTGCCGGACAGCCCCGTTCCCGGCACGCCGGCCGAGGCTTATCTGCGCGCCCGCGGCATCACCGGACGGCTCGACTGGCCCGCCTTGCGCTATCACCCGTCGGTCTACTATCGCGCGACGGAGCATGCTCCGCTCGAAAGCTGGCCGGCGCTGCTTGCCGCCGTCACCGATATCGACGGCAATATCACCGGCATCCAGCGCACCTGGCTCGATCCACGGCGGTCCGACGAAGGCGCCGCTCGCCGATCCGCGCCGTGCCCTCGGTCATCTGCTCGGCAATGGCGTGCGCTTCGGCAAGGCCGGCCGACATCCTCGCCGCCGGCGAAGGCGTCGAGACCATGCTGGCACTCAAATCGGTGCTGCCCTCATTGCCCGTCATTGCCGGGCTCTCGGCCAACCACCTCGCCGCCCTCGATCTGCCCCCTGCCGCTCTGCGCCGCCTCTATGTCGCCCGCGACAACGACGCGGCCGGTCTCCGGGCGGCGCGAAAGGCTGCGCGAACGCGGCATCGCCGCCGGTATCGAAATCCGCGAGCTCGTGCCGGTCCATGGCGACTTCAACCTCGATCTCTGCCGTCTCGGCCCCGAGGGCATGCGGGCGCATCTCGCGGATCAGCTCGTCCCCTCCGACCGGACGCGCTTTCTGCCCGATACACGCCGCTCCGATCCGCGGCGGTGAGCTCCAGCGTCATTTCGGTTCACCGGCGCCGCGCCGGAAGGAAGGGCTTTTCGTTTGCGGCGACGGTATGCCTCAGCCGGAAAAGAGCCGCGCATGCGGCCTTCCCGAGCGGCGATCTGCCGGCGGCGAGGCCGGGTTGCAATGGCGCCGGCCAACTATTTTCCGCCGCCGCCCCCAACCCCATCGCGCAGGCGCGATGGGGACCCCGTTAGCTGGGGCGGCTTTGCAGCGCGAAGCAAAATAGCTGCCCGGCGCCATCCTCCGCTCTGCTCCGGCCCCAAGCGCCCACCCCACGCGACAGGTCGCGTGGGGACCCCGGGGGGTGCAACCCGTCTCCGCCGCCGGCCAAGGGATCGCCGTGAAGGCCGCGATAGGCGCGGCTGATCCTCCGGCAGAAAGGCGCCCGCCATGTCACAAAACAACAGCAGCTTCCCCTTCCCCGACAGCGACACCGATCCCGAAATTCCCGCCGCCTCGCCGACCGCGCATCTGCTCGACGAACTGGCGCTCTACGGCTATCGCCCCGGCCAGGACGAACCCGATCCGCGGCCATTGCCCGAACCCGATGCCGTGCAGGCCCAGCTCGACGAATGCGGTCGAAGCGTTCGAGCGCCATGCTGACCGGCACCCGGCTCGAGGACGATCTCGATGATCTGCTGTGGTCGTTCGTCAACCTGTTCCACCGCAAGGTCGACCGCATCGAGCGCGAGCTCGACAGCAACGAGCAGGCGCAGCGCCGCGGCCAGGCCGAACAGGACGGCTCCGAGGTCAAGTCGGTCGAGCTCGAGCGCCTGATCGCCCAGGGCATCAGCCTGATCGAGCGCCGCAACGCCTTCGAATTCGTCCGCGACCACGCCGCCGAACTCTACGAGGCCGCGACCGGTTCCGCCTGGCGCCCGCACACCGGATCGATGGTCAATCACCGCGCGCTAACCGCCTCGGTCATCGACAGCCGCGAATTTCTCGCCGCCCGCCGCCGTGCCGACACCGAAGTGCTGGCACCTGCCGGTACCCGCATCGCCTTCACCGGCGGCACCGACTGCAACGATCACACCCGCATCTGGGACGCGCTCGACAAGATCCGCACCAAGCATCCGGACATGGTGCTGTTGCACGGCGGCAGCCCGCGCGGCGCCGAGCGCATCGCCGCCTGCTGGGCCGACCATCGCAAAGTTCCACAGGTGGTCTTCAAGCCCGATTGGACCCGCGACCGCAACGCTGCGCCCTTCAAGCGCAACGACCGCATGCTCGAGGCGCTGCCGATCGGCGTCGTCGTCTTCCCGGGTTCCGGCATCGCCGCCAATCTCGCCGACAAGGCGAAGAAGCTCGGAATACCGACCTGGCGCTTTGACCAGTCGGCTCCGGCCAAGGCCGAGCCCCAGGGCGGCGCCGCTTAGGCGCCGTCACAAGCCTCGTTAAACCGACGGCGCCCCGGTCATCGATACAGGCCGGTCGGTGGAAGTCGGTTGACGACATCCCGGCGATCAGGATCGGCGGTATTCACGCAAAACACCCTCTCCCGCGTGTCGTCAGATTGGCTAATCTCTCCTCGATCGCGCGCTCACTGTTTTCGTCCGGTGATGCCTGAAATCGACATCTGGCGGGCAGCACTCCTGATGATCAAGCGCTTCGGGGACAAGGCGTCCACGGAAAGCGCCATGCGCGCCGGCAACCTCGAGACCGAAGGCGATCGCGAAGGTGCGGCGGCCTGGCGCCGGATCACCGATGCCGTAGAGCAGCTGGCGAGCACAACGCCGACCGGCGCGGTGCACTGACCGCTGGCACAAAAGGCCCGGTTAATCCGCTCCACCTCGTCGCGTGTGATCTCGTCGCCCGATGCGGTCGCGAATTTTTGCATACGCGGCTTGCATTCGCAGGCCCGGGTTTCAAGCGTGCCGCTCGTCTTGATGTCGGTCGCGCAGGACACGCGTCCGATAAGCTTGTTTTTGAACCCGGCTTCGGCCGCTCAGCGTCGGATCATGCTGTAGGCATCGGCGCGGTCCAATTTCGCCAGCTGGCTGGTCTTGCCGGTCGTCAATCGGAGGAGGGGTATTGCCGTCATCGCGGATCCACCCGCGGCCAGACATCCATCGAGAAACTGTTTGAACTTTGTGATGCTGGGAGATTGGTTATGGCGCCACCCTTCTCGCGCAGCCGCGCCCAGCAACGCTTACCCGTGCCGACATATTGTGCGATCGAATTTTCTTGCGAAGGTGCTTCAACGGGGCAGAAAATTTCGCCAATGTGGTGAACTCCGCGGAATGTCAGATCTGCCCGAAAAGAAAAGGAGATAGGAGAATGGCACGCCAAGGCTATCTGATCATGGATAGCGACCTACACATGATGGAGCCAGACGATTTGTGGGCTCGCTATCTCGGCGAGCCACATCGCGCAAACCCGCCGCGATTTTTCGGCGGGCAGCAGCGCCAGCTCTCCGAAAACAAGGAGGACAAGGGCAACGCCGACGCGATCATGGGCATGGCGGTGCAGGGGCTGGCGATCCCGGCTCATGCCAGCCAGATGGGCGCCACCGCATCCAGTCGCGAATTGCGCCGCCGCAGCCGGGCGCGTCACCCGCATTTCAACGTCGCGCGTGCCCGCGGGTTCGATCCGGCCTCAACCCTGACCGCGATGGATATCGAGGGGATCGACGTCGCGGTGATGTACGGAACGCGCGGCCGGCAGATCCTATGCCATGACGATCTGGCCCCGGATTACGCAGCGGCATTGGCGCGGGCCTACAACGATTGGGCCGCCGATTACTGCAAGACCGATCCGCAACGCCTTAAATTCGCCGCGCAGATCGCGATGCATGATGTCGGGATGGCGGTTGAAGAGGCGCGGCGAGCGGTCACCGACCTCGGGGCCGTCGCGGTTATCGGCACGCCCAACCCGGTCAACGGCCAGCATCTGCACGACGATGCCTGCGAGCCATTATGGGACGAGCTCGAACGGCTCAACGTGCCGATCGGCTACCATCCGACCGGCAACACCGCGCTGAAGGACGACGCCGGTCGGCGCTATGTCGGCCACAACAATTTCCACCCGATTGCTCACGCGATCCGCAACCCGGTCGAGCTGATGGGGGCGATCGCCAGCATGACCACCGGCGGGGTGCTGGAACGTCATCCGAAATTGCGCTGCGCCTTCCTCGAAGGGACGGCTGGGTGGCTCTATTGGTGGCTGTGGCGGCTTGATGACCAATGGGAAAAGTTCGGGCCGGGTTGCGAGCGTCAGATCACGATGCTGCCGAGCGAATACTTCAAGCGCCAATGCTATATTGCTCTCGATGTCGACGAGGAGCCGGAGGTCGATGTCGTCAACAAGATGGGTGCCGAATACTTCGTCGTGTCGAGCGACTATCCGCATTCAGACAGCGCATTCCCCGAGGCGATCGAGCAATTCCTCAGCCTGCCTCTCGCCGACGAGCAGCGCCGAAAAATTCTGTGGGACAATTGCGCTCGGCTCTACGATATCCCTGCCCCGGCCGCGCCGCTAACCCGCGAGATCAACACAATTTCCGCGGCCGAGTAAAGCGCCCCGGCTTGAACTCGCGCATCCCGGTCCGGGTCGAGGTCAGCGAACCGGACCGGGGCTTTTGTGCACCAGCGTATACGAGGTCCGTTAGATCGTAACGGCCGCCGCTCGTGAAGTGGTCGAGCGGCCGCCGATCCCTGCACCGATACTATCTTCGAGGGGGCATTTCCCGTGAGTTGCACCGATCCGGCCGCGGTGGCGGCCCGCATGAATCGCATTCCCAATACCCGCTGGACCTGGGTGGTGGTGTGTCTGGTTTCCGGCGCCTTGATCGTGGAAGCCCTCGACATCGGCACATTGGGAACTATCCTGCCGGTCGTCAGGAAAGTGATGGTGTTGACGCCGTCCGACGTCGGACTGTTGGCCGCCTCATCGGCCTTAGGGATCGTCATTGGCATGATCCCGGCGGGCCAGCTGGCTGATCGCTACGGCCGCAAGCCGTTGCTGATGGCCGGAACGCTTTGGTTCGCCAGCGGCACCGTGCTGGCCGCGTTCAGCCCGAATTTTGCCGTCCTCTTGATCATCCGCGGCCTCTCGGGGCTGGGCATGGCGGCGACTTTCATCATGCCGTTCTCGATCGTCTCGGAATTCGTGTCGCGGACCAGTCGCGGCGCTTTTTCCGATATTCTCGATACGGCGCTCGGGCTGGGCTATCTGTTGCCGCCGCTTTTGGGGCTTTTGATCATACCCCGGTTTCCGCCAGATCAGGCGTGGCGGGTTTTGCTGATCGTGGCAGGCCTTCCAATCGTCTATGTCTGGTTAATTTGGCGATACCTTCCGGAGTTGCCGCGCTGGCTCAGTCGCGTCGGCCGCTACGAGGAAGCCGAGCGAATTCTTGGCGCGATGGAGTGGTGGGCCGAGCAGAGCATCCGCAAGCCGTTGCCGCCGCCACGGATCGATCGCGAAATCGCCCAGGAGATTACGCCGATACCCTCGCCCCCCAACTGGAAGAGCCTGGCCGTCGTCTGGCGTCGCCCTTATCCGGTCCGCACCGTGGCGATGATCTGCGGTTCGCTAGGCACATCATCGATTTTCTACCTGGGCGTTAATATATCCCGTCGCTCTTCGTCGAACGTCACATCGTCCTCAGCAGCGCCTATCTATTCACGTTGATCATTACCGGGGCACAAATCCCCGGCAAGCTGTTGAACGGTGTTCTCGGGGAACTCGTAGGACCAAGCTGATCTATTTGATTTATATGGTTGTAGCAGTGGTGGCCGCGTATTTCTTCGGGCACTCGGCGACGCCTCTGGCGATGGTGGCGTGGGGCGGTTTGATGTGGTTCAGCGCACCTGGCTCAGCACCGTCCTACAAGATGTGGTATGCCGAACAATATCCGACCCCGATCCGCGCCACTGGCCAATCGACCGTCGAAGCGATCGGAGGTCGGCTGCTCGGCGGCGTGGTTTGGACCTACCTTTTCCCGTTGCTGCTAGCCCGATTTGGGATCGCGACGACGATGACCATAGTCGCGGCGATGGGGCTAATCGCTGTCGCGGTGGTTACGGCGTTCGCTCCGGAGACCTACCGACAAACCGTGGAGCAGCTCGAAGTCCATCTCGGCTAGAGACCGCAACTATTGACAACCAGCCAGCCTCCGAGCACCAGCTTCATTCGCGACAGTCACGACAAATCAACCCAGCTAGCCGATCTAGCACCCAGTTCAGCAAAGATAACTGGCGTTGTCGTGTTATGAACTTCAGAAGAGCCGCGGAGAGAATGTCAGTACAAATTAAGTCTATCACTGGGACATCTTAAAAAAAATCGGGCGATTAGATACTTGTCACTCCCGATCTATAGGTGGTATGCTGCCTCTCAGTCAGGGAGGTCTCTATGTCACTTGCCGACAACCCCATTTTTCACGACGCCGAAGCGGCACGCTCATGGCTTGAAGCTTTGCTTTGGCCCGATGGCCCCATATGCCCGCACTGCGGTTTGATCGGGTGCGCGTACACGATGCGCGGCAAGACACAACGCGCCGGTCTCTACAAGTGCAAGGGTTGCGAGGAGCAATTCACGGTTACAGTCGGGACCGTATTTGAGCGTAGCCATATCCCGTTAAATAAATGGTTGTTTGCGTTCTCAATGATGGTAGCTATCAAGAAAGGTGTTTCCGCGCATCAGATTCATCGAATGCTTGGGATCACTTATAAGAGCGCGTGGTTTATGTGCCATCGCATTCGCGAGGCATTGACGGCCACCTCCTCGTTGGCTAAGCTCGGCGGCGCTAACAAGGTGGTTGAGATCGACGAAACTTACGTCGGCGGCAAAGAGGCGAACAAGCACAAGACGAAGCGAGAGGGTGGCCGCCAAGGCGGCAAGGGGAAAGCTCCAGTGCTGGCCTTGGTCGAGCGCGACGGCTCCGTGCGTTCGCAACACATCGCCAACGTCAATGGCAAAACCCTGGGGCCGATCCTGCACGACAACATTGACAGGGCCACGCATTTGATGACCGACGACGCCACAGTGTATCCGCCGCTCGCCAGGGACTTTGCCGGTCATAGCAGCGTCAACCATAGCGCCGAGGAATATGTACGCCTCGCCGGTTTCGCCCATACCAATACGGTTGAAAACTACTTCTCGATCCTCAAGCGCGGGATTATCGGGACATATCATCACGTTTCTGAGGTGCACTTGCATCGCTACCTCGCCGAATTTGATTTCCGCTACATTCATCTGGATACGACTGCAATTCAGGTGAGTGCCGACGCAGCATTGCATCGAGGACCTTTAGCAGCACACCGTCAGCGGCGGATCCTGATTATCGTCAAATTTGCGCGCTTGCTGTGTCGACGCACGGATTTTTGCGCAGACGCCGAGCCCAAAAGGGCTAATGCTGGCGCAACAGGCGGCCGAAGCCGGGGATCGGCGTCTTGACGCCGGCCAGACGCAGCAGATGCCACAACACCGCCTGGGTCGAGGTCACGACCGGCTTGCCGATGCGGGCCTCGAGCGCGTCGATGATCGGGTGCGAGCGGAAATTGAGGCAAGCGGCGATCAGCCCGTCCGATTGCGGGTCCCACGCGCCGAGCGCCAGATCGAAGATCGCGGCGGGTTCGGGTTCGGCTAGGCGAAACCCGTCGGTGATGCCGAAACATGCGCCAGCGAGCGTCTCGATGCCGCCCTCGGCAAAGAAACGGTGCTCCGCGGTGTCGACCGCCTCGGTATAGGGCGAAATCGCCGTCACCCGCTTTAGCCCGAGCGAACGGCAGGCGGCAAAGATGCTGTCGGTCGCGGTCGTCGCCGGCGCCCCGGCGATATGACGGATCTCGCCGCGCAGGCGCTCATCGAAGGCATGACCCTGGACGATGCTCGACGCGGTGCAGCCATAGGCGATCGCGTGCGGCCGGCAGCTGGCGAGTTGACGGATCGCGCGTGCGCCGTCCTCGCGATCCATCGCGATGATCCGTTCGGGCGAGCTGCCTTCGCCGATCAGCATCCGGGCGAAATGGACGCTGACCCCATCGGGCACAACCCGCGGATACCATTCTTCGACGACGATATTGACGCTCGGCACAATGACTCCGAGCCGGATCTGCTCCGTCATACCCTTTCCCCCTTCGCTATGAACCGCTCGGCGGATCGAATGCCTTGATCGGGGGTGGCGGGCCGTCGAACCGCTCGATCTCGACCAGGCAGAGCTGGCCGGTGCAGCCTTGCGCGAGGCGCGAGGTGCCGGCGTCCGATGTCAGCACGTTCGGGTTGCCGTGCACGCAGAGCGGCTTGTCCGCGGCCGGGTCATCGGGGTCGTACCAGGCTCCGGTCGACAGCTGGATCACACCTTGGCGCAGCGCATCGCTCAGCACCGCGCCGGCGAGGCAGGCGCCGCGATCGTTGTAGAGGCGCACGATGTCGCCCTCGCCAATGCCGCGCGCCGCGGCATCCTGTGGATGGATGCGTACCGGTTCGCGGCCATTGACCTTCGACGCCTGGCTGGTGGCGCCAAAATCCAGCTGACTGTGCAGCCGCGTCGCCGGCTGGTTGGCGATGAGCTGGAGCGGGAAACGCGCCGCTGCGGGCGAGCCGGCGCCTTCAACCGGCGGCAGCCAGGCAGGATGTCCCGGGCAGTCCGGATAGCCGAAACCGGCGATCGTCGCCGAGGCGATCTCGATCTTGCCGCTCGGCGTCGGCAACGGCGCCGCATCGGGGTTATGGCGAAAGTCGCGGAGGATGCCGCCATCCCAAGGCAGCGTTGGCAACACCAACTCGCCCGCTTCCCAGAACTGGTCGAAATCGGGCGCGTCGACCTCGCGCGACAGCAGCGCGCGACGGGTCGGCTCATAGATTTGCTCGAGCCACTGCGCGTGCCGAGCGGCCCTCGGTAAACGCATCGGCGATGCCCAGGCGCTGCGCCAGTTCGGCGAAAATGTCGTAATCGTCGCGCGCCTGGCCAAAGGGCGCTACCGCGCGATGCATCGCCACCAATAGCGGATCGCCCTCCGAAGCCCCGATATCCTCGCGCTCCAAGGTGATCGTCGCCGGCAATACGATATCGGCATGGCGCGCGGTCGCGGTCCATGCCGAATCATGCACAATGACTGTGTCCGGGCGGGAAAAGGCGCGGCGCAGCCGGTTCAGATCCTGGTGATGGTGGAACGGATTGCCGCCGACCCAGTACACCAGCTTTATGTCGGGATAAGTCAGCTGCTGGCCGTTGTAGTCGAACGGCTCTCCAGGGTGCAGCAGCATGTCGGCGATGCGCGCCACCGGAATGAAATCGGCGATGCTGTTGCGGCCTTGCGGCAGAGTGGGCAGCGGCACCGCCAGTGGCGGCTTTCCGGTGTTCGACGTCGACCCCAGCGCATAGGCGAAGCCGCCGCCCGGCAGCCCGATCTGGCCGAGCAGGGCGGCCAGCACGACGCCCATCCACACCGGCTGCTCGCCATGCTCGGCGCGCTGCAAGGATTGCGAGCAGGTGATCAAGGTGCGCCGCCCGACCGCCCGCCGCGCCAGCGCGACGATCTCGTCCGCCGGCAGGCCGCAGATCGCCGCCGCCCAGGCCGCGTCTTTCGGCTGACCGTCGCTGCGGCCGAGCAGATAAGCCTCGAACTCCTCCCAGCCGACGCAGAAGCGGTCGAGGAAGGCGCGGTCGTGCCGCCCCTCGGTCACCAGGGTGTGCGCCAGCCCCAGCATCAGCGCGACATCGGTGCCGGGCCGGATCGAATGCCAGACGGCCTCGATCTCCGCCGGCAAATCGTCGCGCAGCGGCCCGATCAGATGGAACTCGACGCCCCGTTTGCGCGCGGCATGCAGATGGCCGCGGGCGATGTGCTGGCTCGTACCGCCGCCGCCGACATCGTTGTTTTTCAGCGCCATGCCGCCAAAGGCGAGCACCAGCGCGCTCTCGGCCACCAATTCGGCCCAGCTGACGTTGTTGCCGGCCACCGCCCCTTGCGGGCCGATCACATGCGGCAGGATCACCGTCGCCGCACCCGAGCTGTAGCTGTTGACCGAGCGGACATAGCCGCCGGCGAGGTTCAGAAACCGGTGGATCTGGTGCTGCGCGTCGTGAAAGCGCCCGGCGCTGGCCCAGCCATAGGACCCGCCGAATATGCCGCTCGGCCCATGTGCGGCGTAGACCCGTCTCAGCTCTGCCGCAACGAGGTCGAGCGCTTCGGGCCAGGAGACCGCCACCAATTCGTCGCGGCCCCGCCGATGATCGGGACCCGGACCGCGCTCCAGCCAGCCGCGCCGAACCATCGGCCGGGCAATGCGCGCCCGGTGCGAGACCGCGGCCGGAATATTGCCGAGCAAAGCCGAGGGATCGCGGTCGCGGGGATGGGGAAGCGATCTCGACGCCTCGGTCGCCGCACCAGCACCGAGAACGCGCCCCAATGCGAACTGTGCGGCACGCCTCGGGCATTTTTTGCAGGACTGTCATTCATCGGTCGATAAACCCCTTACCGGCATTGGCCTGCTCTGTCCCATGGCGCATCGACAAAGTATGTCGGTAACCGCTAGCTTGGCGCGATGATTTCGCTCAGCGAAGAGGTCACGATACCATCGCCGCCCGATGCGGTGTGGCCGCTGTTGCGCGATCCGGCGCTGGTTGCCTCGTGCATTCCCGGCGCGGCATTGACCGCAGCCGGCGACGGGGGCGCCTATCAGGGCACGATCCGGGTCAAGTTCGGGCCGACCGTGGCGACCTTCCGCGGCGAGGCCAAGCTCGCCTATGACGACGAGGCGCGGCGCTGCACGATCGACGGGCGCGGCATCGATGGACGCGGCGCCTCGCGGGCATTGGCCTCGGGTGTGGTGACCGCGAGCGGGGCCGAAACGACGACCCTCAAATGCGAGGGCAATTTCAACGTGACCGGGCCGCTCGAAACTTTCGCCAATGCCGGCGGGGTTCATCTCGCCCGCGCATTGCTGGCGGAATTCGCCGGCAACATGGCCCGCCTCGCCGCCGAGCGGGCGGCGCCGGCAGCCGCGAGGCGCAGCTGTCTGCGCCGACCGCACCGCCCGCCGCGGCCGCCGAACTGCGCGGCGGGGCATTGCTGTGGCGGGCGTTTCTCGGCTGGCTGCGGCAAATCTTTCTCGCCAAAGGGAAGACACAATGAGCAACAACCAGGTTTCCGACGTATTGGCGCAGGCGTTCGCGGCCGAGGGTGTCGACACATTGTTCACCCTGATGGGCGACGCCAACATGTATTGGTCGGCGGCGATGGCCGACAATCAGGGCGTGCGCCTGATCCATGCGCGCCACGAGCATTGCGCCTGCGCGATGGCTGACGCCTACGCCCGCGCATCGGGCAAGGTCGGCGTCGCCTCGGTCACCTGCGGCCCCGGCTTTACCCAGATCATGACCGCGTTGACGATGGCCGCGCGCGGCAATGCGCCGCTCGTGGTGTTTTCCGGCGACGCGCCGATCGGCGCGTCCTGGTACATGCAGCAGATCGACCAGGCGCCGCTGGCGCTGGCGACCGGGGCGCATTTCGTGCCGATCCGCACCATCGACCGGGCGCTCGACAATGTCCGCGAGGCGTTTTACGTGGCCCGCGCCGAGCGCCGCCCGGTGGTGCTGAGCATCCCGCTCGACCTGCAGAAGGAGGAATTTCCGTACCTCCCCGATTACACGCCTTCGACCGATCTGCATGCCGCGTCCGCAGGTGGTGATGCCCGACCCGGCATTGGTCGACGAGGTCGTCGCGATGGTCGCCGGCGCCGAGCGGCCGGTGGTCATCGGCGGGCGCGGTGCGGTCTGGTCGGGCGCCAAGGAAGCGCTGGAGGCATTGGCCGAGAACAGCGGCGCATTGCTGGCGACGACCCTGTTGGCCAAGGGCCTGTTCGACGGCAACCCGTTCGCGCTCGACATCGCCGGCACCTTTGCGAGCGATCTCGCCCGCGAATTCTTTGCCGAGAGCGATCTGGTGATCGCCGCCGGGGCCGGGCTCGGGCATTACACGACCGAGGGCGGCTATCTCTATCCGAACGCCAAGGTGGTGCAGATCGACGTGAACCCGCGCGGGCTGTGGCAAGGGCTGCGCACCGCCGATCTGCACATCAAGGCCGATGCGCGCGCCACCGCCGAGGCGATCACCCGGCGGCTGGTCGAGCGCGGCATCCGCCGGCCGGGCTGGCGCAGCAACGCGGTCGCCGCGCAGATCGCCGCCGATGTCCCCGACGCCAAGGAATTTCAGGTCACGCCGGGCACGCTCGACCCGCGGCCGGTGGTGCGCGAGCTCGATGCGGCGATCCCCAAGGATTGGGACGTCGTCGTCGCCGGCGGCCATTGCTTCGGCTTTGGCATGACCCATTTCAAGGGCCGGCCGGCCGGCAAGTATCACACCCCGCTCGATTTCGGCGCGATCGGCTCGGGCCTGTCGGCGGCGATCGGCGTCGCCGTCGCGCGCGGCAATGACAAGGTCTTGCTGATCGACGGCGACGGCAGCCTCTATCAGCACATCCAGGAATTGGAGACGGTCAGGCGGCACGGCCTCAAAATGCTGATCTGCATCCTGAACGACGGCGGCTATGGCGCGGAGACGCATAAATTCCGCGCCACGGCGGTCGACCCGCAGTCATGCGACCCACGGCCGCGGCGATCTCGCCGCGACGGCCCGCGGCTTCGGCCTCAACGGCGCCAAGGTCAACGAACTGGGCCGGTTCGAGGGCCTGTTCCGCGAGCACCAGCAAGGCGAACGGCGCTACCCTGTGGGACGTGCATGTCGACGATCTGATCCCGACGCGCCAATTCCGCCGGGTGCATTACGGCGAGGCGTGAGCCTCGAAATGACCGACGCCCGCTGTTTTCAGGCCATGGTGCCGATGCGCGACGGCATCAGGCTCAACACCTTCGTATTCCTGCCGGAGAGCGGCGGGCCGCGCTGGCCGGTGATCCTGCACCGCACCCCTTACGGCATCGCCGCCGCCGATGCCCGCGACAAGACCGACTGCACCAGGGCCTGGCTGCCAAATCCCGCCGAGCCGATGCGCGGCTCGATCCTGCGCGGCTGGCAACAGATCGTCGCGCACGGCTATGCCGCGGTCTACCAGGACACCCGCGGCCGTCACGGCTCCGAAGGCGAGGACCGGGTCTATGCCGACGATGCAGGCGGACGGCCACGACACGCTCGAATGGATCGCGGCCCAGCCCTGGACCAACCAGATGGTCGGCATGTCCGGGTCGTCGGCCGGCGCCACCACCACCTTCGCCGCGGCATCGACCCGCCACCCCAGCCTGCGCGCCTTCTTTGCCCAGGCGGGCGCCTCGAGCATCTATGACGACGTGGTCTGTGAGGGCCAGTCGATCGAGATGGAGCGGCTGTGGCTGTGGGTAGCGCGCAACATCCCGGGCCTGTCGCGGTCGCATCGCGAGGCGGTGATGCAGCGCTTTGGCATCGGCGCGGCCGAACTCGATGCCGCCGCCGCCTCGGCCGCGGCGCGCTACGCGCGTCTCGATGCCGCGCGCGAACGCCGAGCCGCCCTTTATCGGTTCGGCGGATTGGCTGCGACTGCCGTTGACCGGCTACCCCGATTTCGCCACCTGGCAGCCCTTCCTCGACGAGATCATCACCCATCCGGCGCCCGACGCGTTCCGGGCGCGGCACAATTTCCGCCGCACGATCGACATCCCCGGCTTTCACGTCACCACCTGGTTCGACATCTTTCAGACCAGCGTGATCGCGGCGTTCAACGACATCCAGGCGCGCACCGGCACCCAGAAATTATGGATCGGCCCCAACGAACATTATTTCGTCTATGCCAGCAATTTCTGGTCGCGCGACCCTTATTTCGAATGGTTCGACCATTGGCTGAAAGGCGAGGCCAGCGGCATCATCGACGAGCCGGCGGTGTTCTATTCACCGCGCGCCTGGGTCGAGGACCGCGCCTTCTATGTTCCCGACGACTGGGTCAGGGCCGAGCGCTGGCCGCCGCCGGGCACCGCCCCGCAGCGGCTCTATCTGCGCGGCGACGGCAGCCTGAGCCCTGAGGGGCCGAGCGGGGTTCCGCGTGGTTACAACTATGATCCGCGCCGGCCGATCCCGACATTGGGCGGGCGCAACATGCTGATCGATGCCGGGCCGCGCGACCAGCGGCCGGCTCAGGCACTGCCCGATTACGGGCTGATCTACCGCAGCGAAATATTGGACCAAGACCTGACGATCGCCGGCAATGTCCGCGTGACTCTCCACATAGAATCCAACTGCCCCGACACCGATTTCGTCGCCAAGCTGATCGAGCTGATGCCGGACGGCCGCGCGATGCTGCTGATGGACGGGGTGACGCGCGCGATGTACCGGGACCCGTCCGGCGAGCCGCGGCCCCTCGTTCCAGGTCGGGTCGAGCGGCTGACCATCGGCCTCGGCGACATCCACCACACTTTTCGCGCCGGCCACCGCATCGAAATCGACGTGACCAGCAGCAACTTTCCGCGCCGCGCCCGCAACACCAACAGCGGCCATCCGGTGCTCGCAAATGATAGCGAAGCCGATATCCGCGTCGCCGCGAACACCATCCACCACGCCGAGACGACGCCTTCGTTTGTCGAGCTTCCGGTGCTGATCCGCCGATGAGGCTCGTCGGCCTCGGCGGCTAGGCGAGATCAGCCGACCCGGTACTTGTCGACAAAGGCCCAATCGACTTCGAGGCCGAACCCGGGCTTGTCGCCGAGATGCAGATGCCCATCGCGCAGCTCCGGGTGCTCCTTGAACAGCCCGTAGCCCAGCGGGTCTTCCTCGGGCCCGCCATGGCCTTCGACGCCAAAGCCGCAGCGCGGCAGCGCCAGCACCAGATGGCCGTGCAATTCGGGTGCGGTATGTGGCGCGACCATGACCCCGTGCTGCTCGGCCAGCGCGGCGATGCGCAATGCCTCGGTAAAGCCGGCGGCGCGGGTCGCATCGAACTGCACATAGCGGATGCCGCCCTCGACGATGAAATCGCGCATCGTGAATCGGGTCAGCTCGCGCTCGCCATGCGCCAGCGGGATCGGCGTCGCCGCCGCGAGCCGGGCGAAATCGGCCGGCTGCAAATACCAGTGCAATGGTTCCTCGAGCCAGAAGATCCGCGACGGCTCGACCATATGGGCAAAGTCGATGCAGTCCGGCAGGTCGTACGCCGCGTTCATATCGAGCATCAGCGATGGCTCGTCGCCGATCTCCCGGCGCACCGCAGCGATGCGCTCGGCCTCCTCGGCGATGCTGCCCGCTCCGGTCTTCAATTTGACCGCGCGGTAGCCGTGCCGCAGCATCCGCGCCATCTCCCCGGCATAGTCGGCATTGGTGGCGCCCGGCCGATAATACCCGCCGGTAGCGTAGGTGAAGAGCGGGCGGTTCTCGCCGCCGAGCAGCCGGTACACCGGCAAGCCCGCCGCCTTGCCCTTGATGTCCCACAGCGCGATGTCGATCCCGGCGATCGCCGCCATGACCTGGGTGCGCTCGCTGCGCGCAATCGGCGGCGGCACATCCTCCCTTCCCTCGATCGCGCCCGGCCGCGGCGAGGTCAAGCCAAACAGCTTCTCCCACACCGCCACGTGACCGAGCGCATCCATGCCATGGACGATCTCGCCAAACCGCGCCACCCACTCGCAGATCCGCGGCATCGGCGCGCCGTGGATCTGGCCATAGCCGACGAGCCCGTCATCGGTGCGCAATTCGGTCAGGATGACGTTCCAAGATCTATTCTGTTCATGCGCGGTCCACACCGGCTGCGGCCGCGGAACCGAAATCATGTGCGTCTGGACCGATGCAATCCGGCTCATTCCCGGCTCCTCGAACATGTTCGTCAGCAAGAGCCGAGCCCGCAGCGGGCGCTGCTGTCAAGCTCGGCAGTTCGCCTAATCGGCGACCGATTGGCCGTCCTCGCGCCGCAGGGTCTCGCTTCATCCGTTATTCAACCTGCGCACTGAGCTACTCAAGCGCTTGAAAGAAGAGATTTACCGTCATATTATCCAGTTCTCGGCTGGCAAGAATGCGCGACACCGAAAAGTTGCGCGTTCGCGGAACCGAATCGGCGCCCTGCGTCGTTCCAACCGCATCCTGGTTGAGGGTCCCTTGCGGGAGCACGAGCGTGCGTTACGTTAAGCCAATCCGGAACTGCTACAGAGGATCACAGGCATGAAACATCTCTTGACCGGCGTTGCGGTCGCTGCCGCGCTCGCGATTGCCGCGCCAGTGTGGGCGCAAAATCCTAGCGGCGGGAACGGGATGGGAATGCCCGGCCCGAACCCGGGGGGTGGCGGCAACCTGACCCCGTACAGCGGCGGCGGGACTCAGGCTCCAGCCCCTGCGCCGGCCCCTGCCCCCGCGGCGATGCCACCCGCGGCAGCGGCCGCGCCGGCGGAAAATTCGGCGATGCCGCCGGCGCATCACGCCGTAAGGCATGCCCATGCCATGCATAACTTTCACAAGGGGATGGCGCATAAAGCCGCTCTGACCGGCGATACGACGGCGCAGCTCAACCGTCAAGAGCTCGCCCGCCTCCAGGCCGGTAATCAGGGAATGCCGGCGCCGAACCCCCCGATGACCGGGAAATGATCTAACATCGTAACTGGGTTCGACGGGACCGATCCAATGGGCGTCAAGGAACCCTTTAGTATCTGCTGGCGCTGCGCTATCTTGGGCAATCTGACCTGCTACAGAGGAACACAGGCATGAAGCATCTCTTGACCGGCGTTGCGGTCGCTGCCGCGCTCGCGATCGCCGCACCGGTGTGGGCGCAAAATCCAAGCGGCGGGAACGGTATGGGAATGCCCGGCCCGAACCCGGGGGGTGGCGGCAACCTGACCCCGTACAGCGGCGGCGGAGCGGCTCCCGCGCCGGCGGAAAACTCGGCGATGCCGCCGGCGCATCACGCCGTAAGGCATGCCCATGCCATGCATCACTTTCACAAGGGGATGGCGCATAAAGCCGCTCTGACCGGCGATACGACCGCCCAGCTCAATCGTGAGGAGCTCGCCCGCCTCCAGGCCGGCAATACGAGCAATCCGCCGGCGCCCCCAATGGCCGCGCCCCCCCTCCGATGTCGAATCCCTCCTGGCATGGGCAACGGCACGGGCTCGCCCTATAGCAGCGGAGCAGGCGGCGGCGGATTGGGCCGGTAAGCCTACCATATTTATCTGGTGCTGAGCCGCGCTTCGGACTTCCGCTCGCAGCGAAGGAGCGCGGCGCCGACCCCGTGGGCAGGTGCTGGGGGTTTTCGAGCAAGTGACAAGGGGCTTGCGACTTCCTTGTCACGCCAGCGGCGGGTGTGCGCCAACTGGTCCAGTAGATGGGATCAGCAGGTGGTCGAAGGGTGATGCTGGCGCGCGATCCGCTCCATATCCCCGAGCAAATCGTGCAACGCTTGATCGGCGACATAGGCCATTTTGGCGAAGGCCCGCAGAAAACTGTCGGTCCGCGGTAACTGAAAGAGTGTCTCGTCCGCGTCTTTGGCGGTCGCTGTACTAACCATGACCACATTGTCAAAGGGCTGCAGGATCAGCTCATGCAGCGCCTTGCCCGGCCCGGTCACATACTCGACGACGCGACACCGCTTGGAATTATCTGGTTCTTGCAGAATCGTCATTCTGTAGGTGGCCCGCGTCGTCGCCGCTTCGATCAGAGCGCGGGCAAAGGGCCGCACAAAGGTTTCATCGAACCCGAGCAGCGCGGTCGGATGGTCGCTACCGACGGCCGAGCGCATTTCGAGAGCGGTCCATAGCGACGCCCGTCCATCAAAATAATCGGCCGAGGCGAGATCGAGGTTGATCGAATCAATCGGCATGGGCGACGAGACCGAGCGCGCCGACAGAAAAGCGAAGCAGGCCGGCTCCCGCTTGAGGGAAATGTTTGTCGTCGCTTCGAGGTTTCGATCGGTGATCGCGGGACTTTCGGCCATGGCGGGATTTGCTCCGAGCGGGCTCGCACGAGTTGCTATCTTACCTCGGATGCGGCGCCCCATAGAGAATGCGCTAGCAGTGATCCGGGATAGACTGTTTCAGGCTGGTTTGTCAAAGTAGATCATGGACACGGACGCGTCGTGCGGCTATCGGCCGCGCGCTAGGCGGCGCGGTTATTGCTTAACGCCAAACATGCCCGCAATACGCGCTCCGCTACTTCCGCCCCAGCGGCTTTGTTCGCGCCGAAGCCGTTAATTCGCGCCAGCGGTTCATGCCCGCGATTCGCGTTCGATCGCCTCCTCGGTGGACAGCCATTCGGCTTCCGCCCGGGAGATCAATCGGGCGACCTCGGCGCGCCGCTTGAGTGCATCGGTGAGGGCGGCGCCGGCGACGGCAGCCCCGTTTAGACCGGCGAAGCTGCGATCGAGTTCCTCTCGTTCCCGAGACAGGCGGGCGATCGTTTCCTCGGCCCGGCGGGCGCGCTCGCGCAGCGGGTCGAGTTCGCGCCGCTTTTCGGCAGCACGGCGGCGCGCCGCGCGGCGATCGCCGGCTGCGCTCGAACGCCCTCCGTCCGCAGATCCGGCGCGCTCGAGCACCAGCTGGCGGTAATCTTCGAGATCACCCTCGAAAGGCCGAACGGTACCCTCGGCGACAAGCCACAGCCGATCGGCGACGAGTTCGAGCAGGTGCCAATCGTGGGTGATCAACACGACTGCGCCGGCAAAATCATTGATTGCTTGGACCAGCGCGTCACGAGTTTCGATGTCGAGGTGGTTCGTCGGCTCGTCGAGCAGCAGGAGGCCGGGGGCGTCGTGAGTGACCAGGGCGAGGTTCAGCCGCGCCCGCTCGCCGCCCGACAAATCGGCGACCGCGACAAAAGCCTTGTCCTGGCTGAAGCCGAAGCCGCCCAGGCGCGCGCGCACCAATTCGGGCGGGGCGTCGGGCATCAACGCCGCCAGGTGGTCGTAAGCCAATTCCTGCGGCCGCATTTCCTCGATCTGGTGTTGCGCGAAATAGCCGCAAGCGAGCTTGGGCGACCGTGTCACCTGTCCTGACAACGGCGCGAGGCGTCCGGCGAGCAGCCGGGCGAACGTCGTCTTGCCGTTGCCGTTGGCCCCGAGCAGCGCGACTCGGTCGTCCGGGTCGAGCCGCAGGTCGAGGCGCGACAGCACCGGCTTGCCTGGGGCGTAGCCGACGCTCGCGCGATCGAGGGTGATCAGCGGCGGGCTCAACCGCGGCGGGTCGGGAAAGGCGATGCGCGGCGGCGGCTCGCGCGCGGCGAGCACGACGGGTTCGAGGCGGGCCAGCGCCTTTAGCCGGCTCTGCGCCTGGCGCGCCTTTGACGCTTTGGCGCGAAAGCGGTCGACAAAGGCTTGCAGCCGCTCGCGCTGCTCGGCCTGCTGTCGGGCCACCACTTCCAGGCGCTGGGCATTTTCCCGGCGCGCGCGCAGAAAAGCGTCGAAATCGCCGGAATAGGCGGTCAGCTTTCCCTGCGCCAGATGCAAGGTCATCGTCGTCACCGCGTTCAGAACCCGGCGATCGTGACTGACCAGAATCAAGGTGCGGCGATAAAAGCGCAGGAAGCGTTCGAGCCATAGCGAGGCTTCGAGATCGAGGTGGTTGCTCGGCTCGTCGAGCAGTAAGAGGTCGGGCTCGGTGAACAGGATCGCGGCCAGCGCCACCCGCATCCGCCAGCCGCCGGAAAGGTCGTCGAGCGGCCGCCGCTGCGCCGCGTCATCGAACCCGAGCCCGGCAAGGATGCGCGCCGCACGGCTCGGCGCCGAATGGGCGGCGATCTCGACCAGCCGGGTTTCGATCTCGGCGGCGCGCAACGGCGTTGGCCCGGCTTCGCGCTCCGCGAGCAGACGAGTGCGCTCGCGATCGGCGGCAAGCACGGTTTCGTGCGGGGTGGCGGCGCCGCTCGGCGCCTCTTGAGCGAGAAATCCGACCCGGCAACCGCGGGGCAGCTCGATCGTGCCGTCTTCCGGCTGCAAAACGCCGCGAATGAGGTCGAGCAGAGTCGATTTGCCGACCCCGTTGCGGCCGACAAGCCCGACCTTGGCGCCGTCGGGTATCTGCGCGCTCGCCCGGTCGAGCAGCGCCCGACGCCGGTCGATGCGGTAGGTCACCTCGAAAAGGGTCAGCATCGCGGTCTTTTACCACGTGCTGGCGCCGAATTTGAGTGGCGACGCGGTTTAGCTGGCCTGCGCCGGGCTCACGCCCCCTTCAACCCATCGTAGATCCCACGTTCGAACTCACCGTAAAGCGCGACGGCTTTGTGGTCGACGAAGGGCAGGAGCTGGGCTTAAAAACACGCCGGCAATGCGCTTGTGAGGATCGAGCCAGTAATAGGTGTTGAAAATTCCGCCCCAGGTGAGGCTGCCGGCGCTGCGGCCGTTGGGCCCCGGCAGCGTGTGTGATCATGTATCCAAGACCCCATTTGCACGGAATTCCGGGGAACAGGTCGCAAATCGTTTGTGAGCTGAGGGTTCGTTGTCTTCGCACAGGCCGGCGTTGATGTCCCCGATCTGATTTTGCCCCATCAGCGCCACTGTCTGAGGCCGCAACAGCTGGGCCCCGTTAAAGCGGCCCTGATGCATCAGCATCTGCAGAAACACCAGATAATCTCGCCCGGTCGAGTAGAGACCGCCGCCCCCGCTCCAAAACTCGCGCCATGGCGGGTCCTTAGGGTCGGTCGGCTCCAGCGTGCCGTCCTCTTTGCGTTGATGCACACTGACCAGCCGCGACCGCTGCGGCGCGGAGATGACGTAATCGGTGTCGGACATGCCGAGTGGCGCGAATATATGCTGGCGGAAATGCACCTCGAGCGGCAGCCCGTCGCCGCTTCGACCGCGCCGGCCGACCCAGTCGATGTTGATCCCGTATTGCCAGCGCTCGCCCGGGTCGAACACTAAGCGGCAGCCGCAGCGCCGCAAGCTTGCCCGAAGAGCCAGGTGGGGTGTTGGTGGTCTTCACGTAGAGAACCAAGTCGGCGTTGTCGAACTCGTAGCCAAAGCCCGCGGTGTGGGTCAGCAGGTGCCGCAGCGTGATCGGCCGCTTGGCCGACCGCAGACGCGGGGCTCCTGCGTTGTCGAACCCCTCCAACACCTGGGGTGCTGAGAGTTCTGGTAGGACACCGCCGATCGGCTGGTCGAGCTGTAGCCGGCCTTGCTCGACGAGTTGCATCGCGGCGACGGAGGTCACCGCTTTGGTCATCGAGGCGAGACGAAAGATCGTGTCAAGCGTCATCGCCGGGCCCTGCGCGAGGTTACGCATGCCAAACGCGCCCTCGTAGATGACGCCCCGGTCGTTGGCCGCGACCGCAACGACCCCCGGGACCTCCTTGGCGTCGGTGGCATGACGCAACACAGCGTCGATCTGGCGCGATTGTACGGCGCCGCCTTGCGCCCCGGCGCGCCGGATGACGCCACCGACCGAGACCGTCGCGGTCAGCGCCGCGGTTGCCTTGAGAATGTTACGGCGAGTTTGTCGTTTGATGGTCATGGCGTTTCCCCTTTCTCCGCTAGCGCCGGCGCGGCGAGGCGTCCTTCGCCAGTTGCGAGGTGATGTCGGCAAAGGTCACGGCGAGCGAGGTGCGCACGTCGAGCACCGTCGGCGCCCGCGTCGCCAGCGCCTCGGCAAGGGCCGGGGCGATCGCCGCCGGGTCCTCGATCCGCACCCCGCGGCAGCCCAACGCGCGGGCGATCGCGGCGTGATCCCAATCGTTGAACTCGGCCGCAAACGGGCCGGAGCCGTGCAATACCCAGCCGAGCGCGTTGTTGTTGAAGACGACGGTGATGATCGGGATGTCGCGCTCGACCGCGGTCATCAGCCCGTTCATCGTCATCGCGAACCCGCCATCGCCGCATACCGCGACGACCGGCCGGTCGGGATGGACGAGCTTGGCCCCGAGAGCGGCGGGAATGGCAAACCCCATCGGCCCCGAGCCGGCGGCCTGCAAGAACCCCTCGGCCCGCTTCGTCTGGTAGAAATGGGTCATCATGATGCGGTTCTCGCCGGCGTCGCAGGTGACGATCGCATCCTCCGGCAGGCCGCGCGACAACTCGCCGATCAGGCGCTGCGGCAGGATCGGCTTGTCGTCGGCGAAATAGGCGCGGTCGTTGAAATAGCCGTGGCGCTCGCGATGGCCGGCGACCCGGCGCTCGGCTTGCTGTCGCCGCGCCGGCCCACGCGCCTCGTACCTCCTGGAGCAGCTGGCCGAGGATTACCGCGGCGTCGCCGAGCAGCACATGCTCGGCCGGGTAGTTCCACGACGCATTGCGCGGCTCGACATCGATCTGGACAAAGGTCTGCCGGGTCGGGTCGAGCAAGGCGCGGTTTTCCCAGGCGGTATCGCTCGGCGACAGTTTCGAGCCGACGACCAGCACGAGATCGGCTTCGGCGATGCAGGCATTCGCCGCCTCGGTGCCAAAAGTGCCGAACACGCCCAAGGCCAACGGGATGGGTTTCGGCGAAGCAGCCCTTGCCGGCGGCGGTCGTCGCCACCGGCAGCCCGGCCGCCTCGGCCAGCCGGCGCAGCTGATCGTAGGCCTGGGCGATGCGCACGCCGTTGCCGGCGATCAGTACCGGCCTTTGCGCGGCCAGCAATGCCGCGGCGGCGGCCTCGACCTGCCGCTGCTCGGCCGGCGGCGGCAAGGGGGGCAGATAGTGGCGGGTCGGGTACAGCATCGGCTGCGAATCCGGGCGCGACCGTCCCGGCCAGCGAATCATGGCTGTAGAGGATCGCGACGGGCCCCGGCTGACCGGAGAGCGCGTGCTTGATGCCGAGCTGGGTCGCCTGCACCGCGGCGATCGGGTCGTGCGCCTGCATGACCTGCTTGGTGACGCCGCCAAAGGCGCGGCGCGCGTCCCAGCTGCCCCAATCGCCGGTCGCCTGCTGATAGGGCGCATGCAGGGTAAAGCGCGGGGCATCGCTGAAATCGGTCAACAGCAGCATCGGCGAGCTCGACAGATGCGCCTCGATCGTGCCGATCAGCCCGTTGCCGAGCACCCACGGGCCTTGCCCGAGCATCACGCCGGGGCGCCGGGTCAGCCGGCCGTAGACCTCGGCCATGACCCCGCCCAGCGACTCCTCGCGCACCAGCACGGTGCGGATCGAGTTCTGGTATTTGCTGAGGCCCGAGACGATGCGGCCGGTATGGCCGCCGGATATGCCGAAGACCATCTCGATCCCGGCTTCTTCGAGGACCCGCGCGACGAGCGCGCTCGCCGGCATCTCCTCGGTCAGCATCCGCTCGATCGCCATGGCTTTCTCCTCCCTCGCGTGGCAGCGACCAAGCTTGCCCCGCGCAAAGCCCAAAAACAACGGACCTGCGTGCGCTGACGATCTGTCGACAGGGGGCCATCCGTTTTCACGGCACATTGCAGAACGCCCTGCTGCCGACAGCGCTGCTAGGCTTGACGCTTTATTGACGGCACAGGGGCATGTTGCTCCGTGACTAACGCCTGAGCGCACCGACCCGCCGCTTGCAGTGGTCGATTGGGTTAAAGCGGTGGCGCAACCCGAGTGAGGTCATGGTCGGCGGTGCACGCTTGGGGAAGATCACTGGGCCTGATTCATCTTTGGAAAATGAAGGACAGTGCATGGCGGCAACCTTGAAGGTCGAAATCCAAGACCTGTCTGACTACAAGGCGAAGGTCGAGGACCGAGCGAGGACCATTCCGATCATCGTCTTCGCGCATGAGGGCTGGAAAAATGGCGCAATGACATGTTTCCAAGTCCTGAACGACGCTATAGGAGACCTAAAGTGCGTTCTTCCCTTGGTTTGCATAAATTTGAATGAGCCGGAAAATCGTCTCGTTAGGTCGCGGGTGGAGCGCAGGGTAGGAAAAGTGCCGTGTGCGTACCTTGAGACTAAGGGAAAATTCGGCGGTCTTTATTTTGACTTAAATCGTCCGAATCGCCTGGAGGATGCTCTCCTGTCTGTGATGCGAGCGGTCCCGATAAGCGACATCACCACAGGCAACTTTTTGATTGAAGTCACCGAAGCGTCTTTCGATGCTCCTGTCATAGTTTATTTCTGGGCCCCCGGGCGTCGACTTGTGCCAGCAGTTTGGACCGAAATTCTCGGAGAAAGACCGTCCGCGGCGCGAACGTTGCCGTCCGCCTCGTCAGGCTCAACGTTGACGAGAACACCGAGATTGCGAACCAGTTCAGCATCCATTCGACGCCCGCCGTCCTTGCATTCAAGAACGGCCATCCCGTTGACAGCTTCGTCGACCCTATATCCGAGAGCCAGATCCGTCAGTTCATCCGACGCCTGGATGGCAATATTCCGACCGCTAAACCGGCCGGGAGCGGAATGCGTGAAGATTTTATTCAGGCTCTAGGCGAGGCCACAGCGACGCGGAGCACCACTTCCGCAATCGAGCAGTTAGGAGCGCTAACTGGTCTTCCTGGCGTCAAGCATGAGATCGCCTCAATTGCCAACCTGCTGAAGATTTAGCGGTGATGCGCAGGGAACGGGGGATGCCGGTGCCGCCTGTTTCGTTGCACATGGTGTTCACCGGGCGGCCGGGCACAGGAAAAACGAAGGTAGCCCGAACTCCTCGCGGAGATTTACCGCGATTTGGGCTTGCTCAAGAAGGGACATCTGGTCGAGGTCGATCGGTCGGGGCTGGTTGCGGGATATGTCGGTCAGACGGCGATCAAGACCAGGGAAGCGATCGAACGCGCGCTCGATGGCATGCTGTTCATCGACGAGGCTTACACGCTCGCCGGCGGCGGTGAGAACGATTTTGGTCGGGAGGCGATCGAGATACTGCTCAAGGCGATGGAGGATGAACGCTCCCGGCTGGCGGTGATCGCCGCCGGCTATCCCGACAGATAGATGTATTAGCTTGAACTTAATCTGACAGACATTGTTGGTTTCCGAAGCGGAGCCGGAGGGCGGGCGCGGTTCTCACCGTGTTGGGACCGCGACCGCCTTTGGCGGGACGGAGATCACGACCATGACCCAGGACCAGAAGATTATCCGAGCGAAGGTTGGGCTGCTCGAACTGGCCAAGCAGCTCGGCAATGTCAGTCAAGCCTGCAAAATGATGGGGTACAGCCGCGACAGCTTTTATCGGTTCAAGGAGCTGTACGACAAGGCGGCGAGTTGGCGCTGCAGGAGATCAGCCGCAAGAAGCCGATCCTGAAGAACCGCACCCCGGTCGACATCGAACAGGCGGCGGTCGAGATGGCGATCGAGCAGCCGGCCTGGGGCCAAGTGCGCGTCGAGAGGCTGAAGCGGCGCGGGCTGTCGATTTCGCCGGCCGGGGTGCGCTGCGTATGGCAGCGCCACGATCTCACCTCGATGAAACTCCGCCTGAAGGCGCTCGAAGCCAAGGTGGCACAAGATGGGGTTCTGTTAACCGAGGCGCAGATCGCCGCGCTCGAGAAGGCCAAGGCCGACAAGGAGGCTCATGGCGAGTTCGAGAGCGAATGCCCCGGCTATTGCGGCGCCAGGATACCTTTATGTCGGCACCTGAAGGGCGTCGGCCGGGTCTATCAGCAGACCGTGATCGACACCTATGCCAAGGTCGCTTTCGCCAAGCTTTATGATCGCAAGACCCCGATCACCGCTGCCGAGATCCTCAATGACCGAGTGGTGCCGTTCTTCGACGAGCATGGCATCCGGTTGTCGCGCATGCTGACCGATCGCGGCACCGAGTTTTGCGGCACCAGAGCCACGAATACGAGCTCTATCTCGCGGTCGAGGACATCGACCACAGCCGCGCCAAGGCCAAGAGCCCACAGACGATGGAATCTGCGAGCGCTTCCACCGCACCGTCTTGGACGAGTTCTATCGGATCGCCTTCCGCAAGAAGATCTATCGTATGATCGACGAGCTGCAGGCCGATCTCAATGCCTGGCTGTTCGACTACAACGTGGTCAGATCGCATCAAGGCCGCTGGTGCTTTGGCAAGACCCCGATGCAGACCTTCCTTGACGCACTCCCCCTCGCAAAGGAGAAACTCATGGCCGCTTGAGCACGGACGACAGCCACACCGGCTGAAACTTCCAACACCGTCCGTCAGATCAAGCAGATGAGACAGTTCCTCGCCTCCAATCCCGGCTTGGCGTCCAGATTTAACCGGACGATCCGCTTTGAGGATTACAGTCCTGAGGAGCTTCTGAGCATCTTCGAATTAATGGCCCGCGAGGGCGGTTATCGGTTCGATCCGGGCGCTCGACAGCTTGCCGAGGAGATATTCGCGACCGCGTACGGCGCTCGCGGCCCCTCTTTCGGCAACGCAAGGCTGGCCCGCAATCTTTTTGAGCGAGCCCAAGAAGGCCATGCCAACCGCGTCGGGCAGGTCCCGAACCCGACCAAGCAGGATCTCGAGATCATTCTCGCGGATGACTTGGCAGCCTGACAGAGGCGTAAGCACGTTTGCTGCGTTGCCAATCTTTGCCAATTGTGGCAGCTTCGCGCGCCAAGTTGGAGGGACCCCATGGCGACGATGAATGTGAGCCTGTCGGAGGAATTCGCCGAGTTTGTCGAGGCTCAGGTCGCTTCCGGAGCCTATGCGAGCGCCAGCGAGGTGGTGCGCGACGGACTGCGCCTGCTGCGGCGCGAGCAGGCGGCCCATGACGAGAAGATCGAAATTCGTCGCAGAGAAATCGGCATCGGCATCGAGCAGGCGCGGCAGGGCCGTTTCTCAAAGCGACCGATTGCCGAAATCTGTGATCAAATCGATGCAGAAGAACGGTGAGCTATCGGCTGACCGAAGCGGCTGCGAGCGATATCTCGGGTATATTAAGGGAGACCACGCGCCAGTTCGGGCCGGTGCAGCGGCGGGGTACGCCGCACTGATTTAAGAGCGATCGAGCTGGCCGCCGAGCAGCCGGACCGTCCGGGTTCTCGGTCGCGTGAGGACCTTGCGGCCGGCCTGCGCTCTCTGCACGTCGAAATAGCGGCTCAGCGTCGCGGCGCTGCCGTGAATGTCGTCTATTATCTTCGGGAACAGCTAGGGGACGGGCGCGACGGGATCGTCGTCGTCCGAATGCTGCACGAACGCATGGAGCCGCTGCGGCATTTGACGCGCGACGAAGGATGGGAAGAAACGCGGCGATGAGCGAACTTACCGCCGATTATGTGATCGTCGGCGCCGGATCGGCGGGGTGTGTACTCGCCGACAGCCGGCATTTCTTCGGTAAGCATCTGTTCGATCGCCATCGCACCCGTCCTCCCTTGGTCGAATCCTGGCGAAAACTTGCCTCGCTGATGGTTGGAAGACAACGGCGCGGATTCCCTGTTCTGACGGGAATATGCAGGGAAAAACGTTGATTCACGGGCTTTTGCAAGGCGATCCTGACCCGACAAGCTGTTGATTTAATTTAGAGTCCGACGCGAAATTCCCTACACGCGGCCGAACAGGGGAAATAAACGGCGAGCAGCGGAATTGCAGCGGATTTCAGACTTAAGCACGCCCGCGGCTTCACTCACAACCCGCACCCCCCTGAGACCCTGCAGAAAACAATTCGTCCCTGCTGTGAGAAAGGTAACATCCTGGCGAGCCGGGTGGGTTTAACCTTAATCAGTGCTGCTCCCCGGGAGTGACCAGATGAAGCCTCGCCATCTTCTGCTGTTGATCGCCGCGCTGGCTCTCGGCGCCATCGAGACACCCTGTGAAGCCCAAACAACAATGGAGCCCTGGTTGACCCGCTCCGCGGATAATTCGCGAAGTGGTTGGAACCCACGCGAACGGCAATTGACGCAGGCGTCGGTCGCGACCAAGGGAATTACGCGGGCGACGATCATCCCGGTGATCGGGGATGCGCGCGGCATGGAAGCGCAGCCGCTGATCCTGCCGAATGTGAAGACCGCGCGCGGTACCCGCGACGTAATGGTGCTGCCTTCGATGGCCGACGTCGTACGCGGGGTCGACGCGCATGACGGGTCCGGCATCTGGCAGGTGACGTTGGGGGTGCCGGTCACGGGGTCCCAGCGCATTGACGCTAACAATATCAACCAATTTTGGGGCTGCCTCTCCACCGGGGTGATCGACCCCGATACGCAGCGCCTCTACCAGGTCTGCTGGGTTTCGCCGGACAAGAGCGGCAACCCGGAGACCGCCCGCTATTTCATGTTCGTGTTGAACGTGGCGGATGGCAGCCAGGTCGTTCCCCCTATTCTGATCGATGGAAAGCGGAAGGCTTCAACGCAGGAGATGCGTAAACAGCGATCATCGCTGGTGGAGACCAACGTCAACGGCGTCAAGACGGTGCTGGGGTGCTCGGGGACGATCTTCGAGACCGCGGCGGGCGCGTCCGGCTATTGCTTTGCCTTCGACGTGGCGAGCAACAAGATGAGTGCGATGCTGCCGCTGACGGCGGGTGAGGGCGCCGGGGTCTGGATGGCCGGACAAGGTGCGGCAGCGGATGCGCAAGGCTTCCTCTACGTCATGACCGGAAACGGCAATTTCGACGGGGTCAGCCAATGGGGTGAATCGTTCCTCAAGCTGAAATACACGCCGCCGTCGGGAAACACGGCGGCCACTCTCAAGGTGGTCGATCATTGGACCCCCTGGACCGACCTCGCCAGAACCGGGCAGAAGCCAACGTCAACCATGGAGCCGTCCGACGTCAGCGCTCCCTCCGAAGCTCTGGAACCGGCTGGCGCCCCGGAGAACATCGCATTGAGGAACGCAAGGCTGGTGCCCGAAATCAATGACCAAGGCAAACCGACAGTTCTCGTCTTCCCCCAAATCGCCCAAGGCGCATGGGCGGATCAGGATTTCGGATCGGCGGGTCCCGCTTGCATTTTCTCCCTCGGCGTTTGCATTGCCGCCGGCAAGGACGGCATCGCCTATCCGATCAAGACGGCGAAGCTTGGCGGAACGACGCTTGCCAATCTCGCAAATCCAAAAACGAATTGTGCAAAGCTTGCAGCACCGCCGGTCTGGCTGACGATGAGTCCGGGACCGGTCGACCCGTGCCCGACCGATCCCCGGACCTTGAATTTCTTCCCTTGGGGCGATTCGGCCCATCTGCATATGACCCCGGTGCAGTTTTTCGACCCCATGCTGAACTCATGGGTGATATTCGCGTGGGGAGAGAATTCCCAGCTGCATAAATGGAAAATCAGCTCGACCGGCGCATTGACCTATGTCGCGCAAAGCCATGAATATGCGAGCGATAACGTGCGCGACACGCCGCCAGGCGGCATGCCGGGCGGGTTTTGCGCAGGATCGAGCAACGGAACGGACGCCAACTCGGCGCTTCTTTTCTGCACAATTCCTTACGGCGATGCCAATCGTCACGTCGTCAATGGCCGCGTCCTCGTTTACGACCCGGTGCACCTCGCGGCGGACGGATCGCTGAAGGTTCTGTGGGATTCGCAGCGATGGAATGTCCAATTTCTGTTCAACAAGTTCGACCCGCCGGTGGTCGACGGCGGTCAGATCTACGTGCCGAACTATAATGGCGGCGTCGATCTCTACCGCTTGGTGCAATAAGGGCCGGTGCCTTGCGGCGGCTGCGGTGGCGAGGAAAAATGGAAATTCATGCGGATTACGTGATCGTCGGCGCCGGGTCGGCGGGCTGCGTGCTCGCCGACCGGCTGAGCGAGGATGGGGCACGGGTGGTGCTGCTGGAAGCGGGCCCGCGCGACTGGCATCCGATGATCCACGTGCCGGCCGGGGCGTTGCGCCTGCGCGCCAACCCGCTCGTCAACTGGAACTATTACGCCGAGCCCGAGCCCGGCATCGGCAACCGCGCGGTGCATTGGCCGCGCGGCCGGGTGCTCGGCGGCACCAGCTCGATCAACGGCATGCTCTATGTGCGCGGCAACCCGGCCGATTACGACGGCTGGGCGCAGATGGGCTGCCGTGGCTGGAGCTATGCCGATGTGCTGCCCTTTTTCAAGAAATCGGAGAATTACGCCGCGGGCGATCCCGAATACCGCAGCAAAGGCGGCCCGCTGCCGGTCGAGGATTACCGCACGATCCTGCCGCTGACCCATCGCTTTGTCGAAGCCGCACAGCAGGCCGGCTTTAGGCTGACCTCGGATTACAACGGCGCCACCCAGGAGGGGGTGGGCTATTCGCAGATGACCCGCCATGGCCGCTTCCGCGGGTCGACCGCGCAAACCTTCCTCGCCGAAGCGCGGCGGCGCCCCAATCTGCGCATCGTCACCAAAGCGGTCGCGACGCGCCTCACCTTCGATGGACGACGCTGCACCGGCGTCGCCTTTCGCCACAATGGGCAGGACAGCCAGGTGCTGGCGGCGCGCGAGGTGATCGTTTCCGGCGGCGCCGTCAATTCACCGCAGCTTCTGCAGATTTCGGGCATCGGCCCGGCCGACCATCTGCGCTCGATCGGGGTTGCGGTGGTCCACGAACTGCCGGGGGTCGGCGCCAACCTCTCCGACCATATCGCGGCGCGGGTGACCCACCGGGTCAAGGACGAGGTGTCGATCAACCAGCTGGCGCGCGGCGTCAGGCTGGTCCGCGAAATCGGCCGCTATGCCGCCTCCGGGCGCGGCGCGCTGACCTTTGGCGTCACCACGGCGATGGTGTTCTGCCGCAGCCGCGAGGGGCTCGAGAGCCCGGATCTGCAGCTGCTGTTCACCCCGGGAAGCTACGACCAGAGCGCAATCGGCCGGCTCGAGCGGGAGCCCGGGATGACGCTGGTGGTCTGCGCGGTTCGTCCCGACAGCCGCGGCACGATCATGGCGCGCTCGAACGACCCGCTGGCGCGCGCGGAAATCCGGCCGAATTACCTGTCGGCGGAAAGCGACGTGAGGGTGCTGCTCGCCGGCATCGATTTCGCGCGGCGGATTTTCGCGGCTTCGCCGCTGGCGCGGCACAGCGCGGCCGAGACCATGCCCGGTCCCGATGCGCGCACGGAGCGCGAACTGACCGATTTCGTGCACAATGGCGGCATCAACCTCCATCACCCGGTCGGAACCTGCAAGATGGGCGAGGACCCGATGGCCGTCGTCGACTCGCGGCTCAGGGTCCGAGGTGTGGTCGGATTGCGCGTTATCGATGCGTCGGTGATGCCGACCGTGACCACCGGCAACACCAACGCGCCGACGATCATGATCGGCGAAAAGGGTGCGGCGATGATCCGCGAGGATGCGAAGGCTGCTTGATCGCGCAACACCCTTGCGAGGCCGTGGAGTTGGCTTATATTGACCAGTTAATCGCATAGGTCCGCACTGCGGACTGCTTCGCAGGTGGGCCGAGAGCCCACTTTTTCTTATCGCGACACTAAGTTCGGGAGCAGAGGTCGGGTTTTTGGTCGACACCAACGAGATCGCGCAGATGATCGAGCCGTCGCTCGCGGCGATGGGCTATCGCCTCGTTCGGGTCGTCGTGACCAGCGGGCGCCGCGCGACGTTGCAGGTTATGGCCGAGCGGATCGACGACGCCCCGATGACGGTCGATGATTGCGCTCTGATCAGCCGTTCCGTCTCCGCCCTTCTCGATGTCGCCGACCCGATCGCGGGCGCCTATCTTCTCGAAATAAGCTCGCCCGGCATCGACCGCCCGCTGGTTCGGCCCGAAGACTACGACCGCTTCAGCGGTTTCGAGGCCAGGATCGAGCTGACGGAGCCGTTCGCCGGCCGCAAGCGCTTTCGCGGCCGCCTGCTCGGCACCGCTGACGGAGAGGTTCGCCTCGCCACGGAGGCGGGCGAGGCGCGGCTGCCGCTTGCCAGCGTGGCGCGGGCGCGGCTCGTTCTGACCGACGATCTGATCGCGGCTTCCCGTCCGCGAACCCACTGAGGCACGAAACCAGAGAGCATCCCGAGAAAGCCATGGAAAGCACCGTTATCTACGCCCGCCCCGAGCTGCTCCAGGTCGCCGACACCGTTGCCCGCGACAAGGGTATCGATCGCGACGAGGTGCTCGAGGCAATGGAGCAGGCGATCCAGAAGGCAGGCCGCTCCAAATACGGGCAGGAATACGATATTCGCGCCGAGATCGACCGCAATAACGGCGAGATCCGGCTGTTGCGCTTCCGCGAGGTGGCCGAGCCGATCGAGAACGAGGCGACGCAGATCGCACTCGCCGAGGCGCAGCATCTGAACCCGGAAGCGGAGATCGGCGACTTCATCACCGATCCGCTGCCGCCGATCGATTTCGGCCGGATCGCAGCACAGTCCGCCAAACAGGTCATCGTGCAGAAGGTGCGCGACGCCGAGCGTCAACGGCAATTCCTCGAATTCAAGGACCGGGTCGGCGAGATCGTCAACGGCCTGGTCAAGCGGGTCGAGTTCGGCAATGTCGTCGTCGATCTCGGCCGAGCCGAGGCCATGGCGCGCCGCGACGAGCTGCTGCCGCGTGAAAGCTTTCGCCAGGGCGAACGGGTGCGCGCCTATATCTACGACGTGCGCCAGGAGCCGCGCGGCCCGCAGATCTTCCTGTCGCGCACCCATCCCCAATTCATGGCCAAGCTGTTTGCCCAGGAGGTGCCGGAGATCTATGACGGCATCATCGAAATCAAAGCGGTGGCGCGCGACCCCGGCAGCCGAGCCAAGATCGCGGTGATCTCGCGCGACAGCGGGATCGATCCGGTCGGCGCCTGTGTCGGCATGCGCGGCAGCCGCGTGCAGGCCGTTGTCGGCGAGCTGCAGGGCGAAAAGATCGATATCATCCCGTGGTCGCCGGACCCGGCCACCTTTGTCGTCAACGCGCTCGCCCCGGCCGAGGTCGCCAAAGTGGTGATGGACGAGGAGCAGCGCCGGGTCGAGGTTGTCGTGCCCGACGACCAGCTGAGCCTGGCGATCGGACGCCGCGGTCAGAATGTTCGCCTCGGCTCGCAGCTGACCGGCTGGGACATCGACATCCTGACCGAGGCCGAGGAGTCGGAGCGGCGGACCGAAGAGTTCCGCAGCCGCAGCAAGATGTTCATCGACGCTCTCGACATCGACGAGGTGATCGCGCAACTGCTGGTGACCGAGGGTTTCGCCTCGCTCGAAGAGGTCGCTTATGTGGCGGTCAAAGACCTCGCCGATATCGAAGGGTTTGATCCCGAAATCGCTGCGGAGCTGCAGGAGCGTGCGCGCGCCGCGCTCGATCGGCGCGATCGTGAATATGAGGAGCGCCGGCGCGAGCTCGGGGTCGAAGACGATTTGGCGGCGTTCGAGGAGCTGACCCCGGGGATGCTGGTGGCGCTCGGCGAGAAGGGGGTCAAGACCCTCGACGATTTCGCCGATCTTGCCGGCGACGAGCTCATGGAATTGCTCGCGGCCTCCGACAAGGGCGGCGTTACCCTCGATCTTGAAACGGCCAACGCGCTGATCATGCGCGCCCGCGCCCACTGGTTCGAAGACGAAGCCACGTCCGATAAACAGGAGTAGGCGCGACGACTCGCCGGATCAGCGCAGCGACGCCAGGGTGCAAGGCGGAGGCCGGTAGCGACGGCGCCCAGCGGCGCTGCATCGTAACCGGAGAGATCTGCGACCGGTTCCGCCTGCTGCGCTTTGTCATCGGTCCGAGTGGCGAGCTTGTGCCCGACGTCGCCGCACGGCTGCCCGGACGGGGTTTGTGGTTGACGCCGCGCCGGGATATAGTGGAACGAGCGGTCGCCAAGCGGCTGTTTGCGCGCGCCGCGCGCCGGCCGGTTGTGGTGTCCGCCGACATTGCGGATCGCGTCGAGGCTCTTCTGGCGCAACGCTGTATCGATGCGGTCGGTCTCGCACGACGGGCCGGCCTTGCGGTCGGCGGTTTTGAGAGGGTGTCCGACGCGGCCCGGACAGGGAAGGCGGCCCTGCTGCTTGCCGCGGTCGATGGGGCAGCAGGCGCCCGCCGCAAGCTGCGTGCGCTCGCGCGCGAGTTGCCGCTTGTCTGCGTGCTGAGGGCAGCAGAGATTGGCGCAGCCTTTGGTCGCGAACACGTGGTAAACGCATCGCTCGGGGCTGGCCCGCTCTGTGGCCGGCTCATCGCCGATGCGGAGAAGATTGCCGGCTTTCGCGCAGACGCGGTGGTCGAGCGGGCGGAACAACCCATCCCAGGCGGGCTGGCGCGACAAGATGACGGTATTGGAGCGAGATGAGCGACACGACTGAACAAGAGCAAAAGCGGCCCTTGACCTTGGCTCGCCCGGGCGGCCGGCTGGAGCTGCGCAAGGGCGTGGAAACCGGCCAGGTGCGGCAGAGTTTCTCGCACGGACGCTCGAAGACGGTCACCGTCGAGGTGCGCAAGAAGCGGGTGATCGGCCCCGGCACGCCGGAAGTCGGGCGGACCGAGACGACCCCGATGGTTGGGCATGAGCCTCTGGCGGCGCCACGCCCGGCAGCGGCGGAGCCGGCGCGCCGCCCAGTCGTGATCCCGCGCGCGCTGACCGACGAAGAGCGAGCCGGCCGAGTGCGCGCGGTGCAGGATGCCCATAAGGCTGACGAGGAAGCGCGCCGCCGCGCCGCGCTCGCCGAGGCCGACCGCCGGCGCCAGGAGGAGGAACGGGCCGCAGAGGAAGATCTTCGGCGCGCCGAAGAGGAAGCGCGCGCCAAGATCGAGGAGGAAGAGGGGCGCCGCCGCGCCGCCGAAGAAGCACGCAAGCGCTCCGAGGATGAAGCACTGCGGCGCAAGGAGGAGGAATCGCGGCGCGAGGTCGCCGAGCGAGCGGGCAAAGCGGCCGCGGCCAAAGTCGCCGCGCTCGCCGCGGCCGGCAAGGTCAGCCTGCCGGCCGAAGAGGAAGAAGAGCCCGTGGGCGCGCCGCGCCGCGGCGCTCGACCCGAGGTCAGGAAGCCGGCGACACCCCCGCGCCACGAAATGCGCCGGCGAACCGGAAAGATCACCGTCACCCGCGCCCTCTCGGGCGATGAGGGCGAGCGCATGCGCAGCCTGGCTTCGGTGCGCCGGGCGAGAGAGCGCGAGCGCCAGCGGCTGCATCAGGGTGAGCAGGAGCAGGTCAAGGTCGTGCGCGAGGTCGTCATTCCCGAGACGATCACCGTTCAAGAGTTGTCGAACCGCATGGCCGAGCGCGGGGTCGACGTCATCAAGTCGCTGATGCGCATTGGCATGATGGCGACGATCAACCAGGTGATCGACGCCGACACCGCCGAACTCGTCGTCACAGAGTTCGGCCACCGGCTGCGCCGTGTCGCCGAGGCGGATGTCGAGGTCGGCCTGCGTGGCGAGCAGGACGCCGATGATAAGCTGCTGCCGCGCGCCCCGGTCGTCACCGTCATGGGCCATGTCGACCACGGCAAGACCTCGCTGCTCGACGCCCTGCGCGATACCGACGTCGCGGCTGGCGAAGCTGGCGGAATTACCCAGCATATCGGCGCCTATCGGGTAAACCTGAAGAGCGGCAGGCAGATCACCTTTATCGACACGCCCGGCCATCAGGCGTTTACCGCGATGCGCGCGCGCGGCGCCAATGTGACCGATATCGTGGTCCTGGTCGTGGCCGCCGACGACGGCATCATGGAACAGACCGTCGAGGCGATCCGCCACGCCAAGGCGGCGCAGGCGCCGATCATCGTTGCGATCAATAAGATGGACAAAGAGGATGCGCGGCCCGAGCGGGTACGACAGGAGCTGCTGCAGCACGAGATCGTCGTCGAAGAGCTCGGCGGCGAGGTCCTCGATGTCGAGGTGTCGGCGCTAAAGAAGACCAATCTCGACCGCCTCGAAGAGGCAATCCTGCTGCAGGCCGAGCTGCTCGATCTGAAAGCGAACCCGGACCGCGCGGCGGAAGGCGTCGTCCTCGAGGCAAAGATTGAACGCGGTCGCGGCGCTGTCGCCACCGTACTCATCCAACGCGGCACGTTGCGTGTCGGCGACATCTTTGTCGCTGGGAGCGAATGGGGCCGCGTGCGCGCGCTCGTCGATGACCACGGGCGAAATCAGACCGAGGCCGGGCCGTCGACACCGATCGAGGTACTCGGCCTCAACGGCGCGCCGTTGGCAGGCGACGATTTCGTCGTCGCCGAGAACGAGAGCCGGGCTCGTGACATCGCCGATTTCCGCCAGCGCCGCCGGCGCGACGCGACTGCCGCGCTGGGTGGGCGCGGCACCCTCGAGCAGATGTTCTCGCAGATCGCCGCCGGGGCCGCCAACCAGCTCCCGGTTGTCGTCAAATCTGATGTGCAGGGTTCGCTCGAGGCAATCACCGGCTCTCTAGAAAAGATTTCGACCAGCGAGGTTTCGATCCGGGTGCTTCACTCGGCCGTCGGCGGGATCAACGAGAGCGACGTGATCCTGGCCAAAGCGTCGGATGCGGTGATCGTCGGCTTCAACGTCCGCGCCAATCCGCAGGCCCGCGACCTGGCCCGCCGCGACGGTGTCGAGATTCGCTATTATTCGATCATCTACGACTTGATCGAAGACATGCGGGGTACATTGTCGGGGCTGCTCGCACCCGCCCTGCGTGAGCGCCTCCTCGGCAACGCCTCGATCCGCGACGTTTTCAACATTACCAAAGTCGGCAAAGTCGCGGGCTGCCTGGTCACCGAAGGCACAGTCCGGCGTGGCGCCAAGGTTCGCCTGTTGCGTGACAACGTCGTCATTCACGAAGGCACTCTCAAGACTCTGAAGCGTTTCAAGGATGAAGTGCGTGAGGTAAGGGAAGGTTACGAATGCGGTATGGCCTTTGAAAATTATCAGGATGTCCAGACCGGCGACGTAATCGAGTGCTTCGAAATTGAAGAAGTGGCGCGGACATTGTAGGAGAGTTGTGATTTCAATGGCTGGGCGATAGAGAATTAGTATGCGCAGAAGGCAGTTCGACCGGCGGCGGGCTCAGGGCGCCGACGAGTTGGACCGTGGCGCCGGCCAGCGGCGCCGGCGTGTCGGCGAAGAGCTGCGCCATGTGTTGTCGCGGATCCTGGGCGAGGGTCGATGCAGAGATCCGGCGTTGCGCGAGGCCAGCATCTCCGTGACCGAAGTCCGGCTCAGCCCCGATCTGAGAAATGCCAGTGTCTATGTGATGCCGCTGGGCGGCGCCAACGCCGCGCAGATCATCGCCGGCCTCAAGCGCAGCACGCCGTTCTTACGAGCGCTTGTCGCCGGTGAGCTTTCGCTACGCTACGCGCCGGCGCTCGTCTTTGCTCTCGATAGCACGTTTGATCAGGCCGACCGAATTTCCGCCCTGTTGTCACGGCCGGAGGTTGAGCGCGACCTCACCCCGCTGGCGGCGGAGGCCGAGAACGACAACGATGCCGACTGACCGCGGTCTTCACGGCTGGGTTGTTATCGACAAACCACAGGGCCTCACCTCCAATCGGATCGTCGAACATGTCCGCCGCGCCACGGGAGCGAAGGCAGGGCATGCCGGGACCCTCGACCCGCTGGCGACCGGGGTGCTGCCAATAGCGCTCGGCGAGGCGACCAAAACGACGGCCTACGCGATGCGTGGCCGCAAATGCTACCGCTTCAGCGTCCGCTGGGGGATCGCGCGCGCAACCGATGACGGCGAAGGCGAGATCGTCGGTGAAAGCGACGCCCGGCCGGGCAGAGCGGCGATCGAGGCGGTCCTGCCCCGTTTTGTCGGCACGATCACGCAGGCGCCGCCCATCTATTCGGCGATCAAGGTCGCAGGGCGCCGTGCCTATGCGCTCGCTCGAGCCGATGCGCCGCCGTCTTTGCCCAGCCGGCCGGTGGAGATCGCCAAGCTGCGTCTGATCGCAGCGCCCGATCGTGACAACGCGGAATTCGAAGCCGTCGTCGGCAAAGGAACCTACATCCGCGCCCTCGCCCGCGACCTTGCCATCGAACTCGGAACCGTGGGCCACGTCGCCGCGCTGCGCCGACTGTCGGTCGGGCGGTTCACCGAGGCACAGGCGATTTCACTCGAATCCTTAGCGGATTTACGCCATAGTGTGCCTGCGTGCGGGGGTCTGCTTCCGATCGAGACCGCGCTGGACGGTATCCCAGCTTTGGCCTTGGCGGCAGCTGACGCCGTTCGATTGCGTTGCGGACAGCGGGTGACGCCGGACGGTTCCGACTGGCGGACGCAGTTCGGCGGCCTTGAGGCAGGCACCGTCGTCAGCGCGTGGCACGACCATGCTCTGATCGCTCTGGCGATGATCGAAGACGACTGTCTTCGACCATTGCGCATTATCAATTGTTGAAGAGGCTCGACCCGATGTCGATCACCGCCGAGCGCAAGCAAACGCTCATCTCCGAATACGCCACCAAAACGGCAGACACGGGGTCGCCGGAGGTACAGGTGGCAATCCTGAGCGAACGGATCCGCAACCTCACCGACCACCTGGGAAGTCATAAAAAGGACTTCCATTCGCGGCGCGGGTTGCTGGTCATGGTCGGCCAGCGGCGGCGGTTGCTGGATTACCTCAAGCGGTCGAACGTGACCCGCTACGAAACGTTGATCGGTCGTCTCGGCCTGCGCCGCTGATACTTTGTCGAAGGCCCCCATGCAGTCGACGTCGATCGCCACTATTTGGACTGGACAGGCCGAGGACTGCCTTGGCTCCACACCGGCGTCGCATCGTCGGTCCGTGAGCTTTCTGCTGGTGCGCAACGCCGGCGCCGCCGCAGCTCGCTGCACGTATTTTTCGTAAAGGAAGATCACAAATGTTCCAGGTTTATCGCAAAGAGCTGATGTGGGGCGGGCGCCAACTCGTGCTCGAAACCGGCAGGCTCGCGCGCCAGGCTGACGGCGCGGTGCTCGCGACGTATGGCGAGACGACCGTCCTCTGCACCGCCGTCGCGATGAAGAGTGCCAAACCCGGTCAGGACTTTTTTCCGCTGACCGTCAACTATCAGGAAAAGACCTTTGCCGCCGGCAAGATCCCCGGCGGTTTCTTCAAGCGCGAGGGCCGTCCGTCGGAAAAGGAGACTCTGGTTTCGCGGTTGATCGATCGACCGCTCCGGCCGCTCTTCGCCCCCGGATTCCGCAACGAAACCCAGATCATCTGTACGGTGCTGAGCCACGACCTCGAAAACGATCCCGACATCGTGGCGATGGTCGGGGCTTCGGCCGCCTTGACGATCTCGGGTATACCGTTTCTCGGACCCATCGCCGGCGCGCGGGTGGGCTATATCGACGGCGATTATGTCCTGAACCCGATTTTGGCTGAGCTACCGCGCTCGCAGCTCGAACTCGTCGTCGCCGGCACCGGCGAGGGCGTGCTGATGGTCGAGTCCGAGGCCCAGGAACTTTCCGAGGAGATCATGCTGGGCGCGGTGACATTTGGCCACCGCGAGTTCCAGCCGGTGATCCAGGCGATCATCGAGCTTGCCGAGGCCTGCGCGCGCGACCCGTGGCTGTTGCCGCCCAAATCGGCTGAGATCGGCACAATCGAGGCGCGGCTGCGCGATACGGTCGGCCCGCTGATCGAAGCCGCCTATCGCGAGCAGGGTAAGCAGGACCGCAGCAACCGGCTCGACGCGGCCAAGGCGCAGATCGCGGACCTGTTCCCCGACGAGGAGCAGCGCACGCAGGCGTTCAAGCTGTTCAAGGATCTTGAAAAAGAAATCGTCCGCGGGGCCGTGTTGCGCGGCGGAAGCCGGATCGACGGCCGCGACACGCGCGCGGTTCGGCCGATCGAGGCCGAGGTTGGAATCCTGCCGCGTGCACATGGCTCGGCGCTGTTCACCCGCGGCGAAACCCAGGCGCTGGTGGTGGCGACGCTCGGAACCGGCCAGGATGAGCAGATCATCGACGCGCTCGAGGGCGAGTATCGGGAAAACTTCATGCTGCACTACAACTTCCCGCCTTACTCGACGGGCGAGGCGGGAAGAATGGGCTCGCCGGGCCGGCGCGAAATCGGTCACGGCAAGCTCGCCTGGCGGGCGGTTCGGCCCTTGCTGCCATCCAAAGAGAGCTTCCCGTACACGATCCGCGTCGTCTCGGAGATCACCGAGTTCGAACGGCTCTTCGTCGATGGCTTCGGTGTGCGGCGCCTCGCTGGCGCTGATGGATGCCGGCGTGCCGCTGCCTCGTTCGGTCGCCGGGATCGCGATGGGGTTGATCAAGGAGCCCGAGGGCTTCGCCGTATTGTCGGACATTCTCGGCGACGAAGACCATCTGGGCGACATGGACTTCAAGGTGGCTGGTACCGAAAAGGGCGTCACCGCGCTGCAGATGGACATCAAGATCACCTCGATAACCGAGGAGATCATGCGGATCGCCCTGGACCAGGCGCGCGAAGGCCGCGTCCACATCCTCGGCGAGATGGCGAAGGCGCTGACCGGCGCGCGCGATACCGTCAGCGACAACGCGCCGCGGATCACCACGTTGAGCATTCCGAAGGACAAGATCCGCGAGGTCATAGGCTCCGGCGGCAAGGTCATCCGCGAAATCACCGAGACGACTGGAGCGAAGATCGATATCGACGACGACGGTACGGTCAAGGTCGCCGCGGTCGACGGCAATGCCGCTCAAGCGGCGATCGACTGGATCAAGGGGATCGTCGCCGAACCCGAACTCGGCGGGATCTACAACGGCAAGGTCGTCAAGACCGTTGATTTTGGCGCCTTCGTCAACTTTCTCGGGTCGCGCGATGGGCTCGTGCATATCAGCGAACTCGCTCCCCAACGGGTCGGCAAGGTTGCCGATGTCGTCAAGCTCGGCGATACGGTCAAAGTCAAAGTTCTGGGCTTTGATGACCGCGGCAAGGTCAAGCTCAGCATGCGCCAGGTAGACCAACAGACCGGCGAGGATCTCGGCCCAAGACGACCGGAGCCGGCCAGAGCGGTACCCTGAGTTAGCGACCCTGTTGCCGACCCGTGTCGGGCGGGACGGCCCAGCACTTCCCGCGATGCCGCCGTTCCCGTCGGTAATCGGTCACCGCGGCGCAGCCGGTTGCGCCCCGGAAAATACGCTCGGCGGACTGCGCCGGGCCCAGGCGCTCGGCTGCCGTTGGGTCGAGTTCGATGTGCGCCTGACCGCCGACGGCGAATTGATCCTGCTGCATGACGAGCGGCTCGAACGAACCACAGATGGCCGCGGCAAGGCGCGAGCGCTGCCCTTGTCGATGATTCGGCGGCACGACGCCGGCGGCTGGTTTGGGCCGTCCTTCACGGGTGAACGCGTGCCGACTTTGGCGGAGGCGATCGATGTTTTGGGCGAACTCGGTCTCGGCGCCAATGTCGAGCTCAAGGCCGGCCGTGGCCGCGAGACGGAAACTGGGGCGGCGGCGGGCGACCTGCTTGCCCGATTGTGGCCGCCGCAGCTCCCGGCGCCGCTGGTTTCGAGCTTTCTGCCGGCGGCCCTCGCGGCGGCGCGCGAGCGCGCCCCGGCGATCGCGCGCGGGCTGATCGTGCGCGGGCTCCCACGACATTGGCGGATTCGCGCCGAAAGCCTCGGCTGCGTGACGATCCATGCCGAGCACCGGCGTCTGCGGCCCGCCATCGTGGCCGAAATCCGCGAATCGGGCTATTCTGTACTCGCCTATACGGTCAACGATGCGGCGCGGGCGCGTGAGCTATTCGCCTGGGGGGTTGCCTCCGTGTTTTCGGATGTTCCCCACTTGATCCTTGACGGGGCGTCGGATGGGGCGTCGCACCCTGCCGACACCTCTGGCTCGGCTCCAGCAATGCGTCAGGGAGCGCTGTGGTGAAGCCGCTCAATTCGCTTGTCATCTCTGGGCGCGAGGTGCTGCCGCTCGTCGAAGGCGGCAAGGGCATCTCGGTGTCGAACGGCGAGAGCTCGGGTGCCTGGGCCGCAACCGGGGGCGTCGGCACCTTCTCCGGGGTCAATGCCGACAGCTACGGCGAAGCAGGCCAGCTGATCCCACAGCTTTATCACGGACGCACCCGGCGCGAGCGGCACGAGGAACTCGTCGCCTATGCAATCGCCGGCGGCATCCAGCAGGCGCGTGTCGCCCATGAGCGCGGCAACGGCGAAGGCCGCATCCACATGAACGTGTTGTGGGAGATGGCGGCCGCCGAGCGCGTTCTGCACGGCGTGCTCGAAGGCGCCAAGGGCCTCATTCACGGCGTCACCTGCGGCGCCGGCATGCCCTACAAGATCGCCGAGATCTGCGCCCGCTATGGCGTCCACTATTATCCGATCGTATCGTCGGGGCGCGCGTTCCGGGCATTGTGGAAACGCGCTTACCACAAATTCTGGGACTGGCTCGGCGGCGTTGTCTATGAGGACCCGTGGCTTGCCGGCGGCCATAACGGGCTGTCCAACAGCGAGGATCCGCTGCATCCAGAGGCGCCCTATCCGCGGGTTCGCGAACTGCGCAATCTGATGGTCGAGTTCGGGCTCGCCGCGACTCCGATCTTCATGGCGGGCGGGCTGTGGTACCTGCGTGAGTGGAGCGATTGGATCGACAATCCCGAGCTTGGCCCTGTCGCCTTCCAATTCGGCACTCGGCCGCTGGTGACCCAGGAAAGCCCGATCTCGGCTGTATGGAAGCGCAAACTGCTGACCTTGGGCGAGGGCGATGTCTATCTCAACCGGTTTAGCCCGACCGGATTTTATTCCTCGGCGGTGCGCAACGGCTTTCTGAACGAGCTGCAGCAGCGCTCGGAACGCCAGGTCGCATATTCGGTAGAGCCGGTCGGAGAGCATGTGGCGCGCTTCCACGTCGGTGCGCGCGGTCGAGTCGTCTATCTGACGCCCCACGACAGGGAATCGGCCGAGCTCTGGGTCGCGGCCGGATTTACCGAAGCCTTGCGCACCCCCGACTCGACGTTGATCTTTGTCACTCCGCAAAAGGCGCTCGAGCTGCGCACCGACCAGATCAACTGCATGGGCTGCCTCAGCGCCTGCCAATTCTCGAACTGGGCGCAAAACGAAGGCGGCACGACCGGCAAGAAAGCCGATCCGCGCAGTTTCTGCATTCAGAAGACCTTACAGGCGATCCGTCACTCGGATGATGTCGAGCAGCAGCTGATGTTTGCCGGGCACAACGGCTATCGCTTCGCCTCCGACCCGTTTTATGCCAACGGCTATGTGCCGACGGTGCGCGAGCTGGTCGAACGCCTGCAGACCGGCGACTGAAGCGGCGGCGATCGGCTGGCGTTTAATTATCTTCGATAGCATCACATATATGTAATATGAACGTGATGCTGCCTCCTTCGTCCACCGCCCGAGAGCGTCTGCACGCCGTGGGTTTGCGGCCCACGCGCCAACGCCTCGCCCTGGCCCGCCTCCTTTTCGAGAACGGCGACCGCCACGTGACGGCCGAGCAGCTGCACGGCGAGGCCGCGGCCGCGGCAATCCCGGTTTCGCTCGCGACCGTCTACAACACCTTGCATCAATTCACCGAGGCCGGGCTGTTGCGCGAGGTCGTGGTCGAGCCGGGCCGCTCGTATTTCGACACCAACAACGCCGATCACCACCACTTCTTTTGCGAAGCGAACGGATTGCTGCAGGACATCCCGGCGCGGGAGGTTACTGTCAGCGGGCTTCCGCTGGCGCCGGACGGGACCGAGATCCGCCGCGTCGACGTGATCGTGCGCATCGCTCCGCAACACCGCTGAACCCACCTTCCGGCATCCCATAACTTACTTTAGTTTATTCGCACTCAAAGGCCCTTGTGCGCGAATGATCTTTGTAATCTCCGTAGTGTTGTAATCTCTCTTCGCTGGCTCTTCCCGGCATCGTGTATCAGCCTAGCCTGCGAGCCAATCCTAAAGCGGCGTTTTGTCAAATGGCGCGTTCATCCAATTGGGAGTGCGTTTTCCTGCCCCAGGGCGGCACGGGTTGTGGGCCTGGGGTTGGACCAGTTGATAAAGAGAAGGTGCAGAAGTATTGGTGTAGGCGGGGATCAACCCATGACTGACGCAAGATTACTGGTTATTTAATTTTGATCTTGGGATGGCTCGGAGTGTTCGTTGGAGCGCCTTTTTTGCCATGGTTCGCAAATGTCGTGGGTGTGATTGCATTTGTTGCCCACCGGGCGTCTAAAGTTAGCTTGGCTCTTGCAGCTACCGCATTTGGGTTAGGTCTCGACTTTTTTACCTTCAAAATAAAAAGGGCAGTCGAAACCGGGGAGAAATCATATGTAGATCATTTAGGATTGGGATTTTACGTCTGGGAAACCCTTCATGTCTTTTCTTCTCCTGGCTCTCTATTGCTTGCTCAATTGGCTAGACACAAAGCAATTTGTATCGTCCGGAACTCCATGATCGCGGCTTTTGTCGACTTACGCAAACTGAGATCAGCCGCGATGCTCACTTTGGCGGCTAAAGTGCTGGACGCAGTAAGGGCACGCTGATGATTGATCCGCGCCCGACCATCGACGCGCCCGACGACGACCCATACCTCTGGCTCGAAGAGATCGACGGCGAACGGGCGCTAGCCTGGGTCGAGGCAGAGAACGCAGCGATCTTGGCGCGTTTTGGCGATGCGCGCTTTGCCGCCGATCGAGACATTCTCACCGCGATCTTCGACCGGCCAGACAATATTCCGGTGATCGCGCGGCGCAGCGCCCGGGTTTTCAACTTCTGGAAGGATGCCGCGCATTCCCGCGGCCTGTGGCGGGCGACGACGCTCGACAGCTTCCGCAGCACGACCCCGGAGTGGGAAATTCTGCTCGACCTCGACGGGCTTTCGGCACGGGAAGGCGAAGACTGGACCTGGAGCGGGGCGACGACGATCCCGGGCAGTCATGACCGCGCCATCGTGATGCTGTCGCGCGGCGGGGCCGATGCGGTGGTGCTGCGCGAGTTCGACCTGTCCGCGCGCGAGTTCGTTCCCGGAGGTTTCTTCCTGCCGGAGGCCAAGGGCGGCGCCGCCTGGCTCGATCGCGACACGTTGCTGCTGTCTTCGGCCCTTGGCGAGGGCATGGCGACCAATTCGGGGTATGCGCGCACCGTGCGACTGTGGCGGCGGGGGGACGACCCGCTCGCGGCCCCGGTCATTTTCGCGACAGATGCCGACCATATGGCGGTCTGGGCCGATGTCGACCGCGAAAGCAAGGTCGAGGGGCAGCTGGTATATGTCGAGCGGCTCGGCTTCTTCGACGCCGTGCTTCGGATCGGCGACCGCACCGGCCCCAAGACCCGGATCGACCTCCCGACCGATGCGTGGGTCACGTGGCATCAGGGCTGGCTCGCGGTCAGGCGCCGGACCCCGTGGACCGTCGGCGGCGACACCTACGCGCCGGACACCGTCCTCGGCATTTCCTTGGCGGCTTTCCTTGCCGGCGATCGCCGCTTCACCAAGCTCTTCGAACCGGCCGAGCGGCGCGCCCTGCAAGGGTTCTTCTGGTGCGGCGGCCGGCTGGTTCTGAGCGTGCTCGACGACCTGAAGCCGGTATTCGAGGCGCTGACCCCGTCCGCTACCGGCTGGTCGCGCGGAGCCATCACCGGGCTGCCCGAATTCGGCGTCGCCAACGCCTGGCCGCTTGATGTGCAGACCGAGGAGTTCGAACGGTGATCTTCTGGCCAGCGCACAGGACCCGCTGACCCCGGCCTCGCTGTTCCTGGTGCGCCCCGCTGCCGCGCCCGAGCTGCTGAAGCGGGCGCCGCAGGCCTTCGACCCGGCCGGCCTTGTCGTCACCCGCCACGAAGCGGTCTCCGCCGACGGCACCCGGATCCCCTACACCCAGGTCGGACCGCCCGGAGAGACCGGCGAGGCTCCGGTCCATCTTTCCGGCTACGGCGGGTTCCGCATCTCGCAATTGCCTTACTACAACCCGGCCGTCGGCAAGCTGTGGCTGGAGCGCGGCGGCACCGGGGTCGTCGCCAATATCAGGGGTGGCGGCGAGTTCGGCACCGCCTGGCATGACGCCGGGCGCCGGGAAGGCAAGCGTCTTTCGCACGACGATTTCGCCGCGGTCGCCGCCGACCTCGTGCGCCGCGGGGTGACCCGGCCCGGCCGTATCGCCGCCGAGGGCGGATCGAATGGCGGCATCCTGATCACCAACATGCTGACCCGCTATCCGGAGCGATTTGGCGCGCTGTTCTGCACCATCCCTCTGATCGACATGCGCCGCTATTCAAAATTGCATGCCGGCGCCAGCTGGATCGCCGAATATGGCGACCCCGACGATCCTGAAGATTGGATGTTCCTGAAAGAGATCTCCGCCTATCACGCCGCCGTCCCGGGCCAGCATTACCCGCCAATCCTGCTTGCGACGAGCCGGCGCGATGATCGCGTCCATCCCGGCCATGCCCGCAAAATGGCGGCAAAGTTGCAGGCGATGGGCTATGAGGCCTATTTCTACGAGCCTGCCGCCGGCGGACACGGCTATGGCAAGGACAATCGCGAGCGCGCGTCGTTCACCGCCCTCGGCTATAATTTCCTGCGCCGCGCAATCGGCTTCATCCCCTAGTTACTCCAGCAGCGGATAGTTGCCGTTCCGCTGGGCTGCCCGTCCGGGGCGGTGCCGGCAGATCGCGCCGCCAGCGGCAAATCCGCAGGGCAAAAATCCCGCACCCGTCGCGAAATTTGTGACAGACTTCGGTAGCGCCGCGCGACTCGCGGGGCAACGCCGGAGACGGAGAAACGCATGCAACTAATGTACTTCACCGAACAGCCGATGTCTGCCTATCCGGCCGATATAGGGCTCGAATTCGGCGCCACGGCGCTGATGTTCTCCAACAAATACTTCGACCCGGTCGCCGGCAGTCGGCTCTATAACGAATACCTTGAGCATTACCTTTATGCCGAAGAGATGGGCATCGACGGCTTTATGCTGAACGAGCATCACAACGCCCCGTTCTGCATGCAGGCAAAATGCAACGTCTTTGCCTCGATCCTCGCCGCGGCGACCAAAACCGCGAAAATCATCCTGCTCGGCAATCCGTTGCCGCTGGCCGAGAACCCGGTGCGGCTCGCCGAGGAATTGTCGATGATCGACATGATCTCGAAGGGCCGGCTGGTGTCGGGTTTTGTCCGCGGTGGCGGCCAGGAGCAATTGGCCGCCGGCGTCAGCCCGGCCTATAACCGCGAGCGCTTTCAGGAGGCGCACGATCTGATCGTCGCGGCATGGACGCGCGCAGGGCCCGTTCCGCTGGGAAGGGACGCATTACCAGCACCGCGTCGTCAACCCGTGGGCCGTGCCGTTGCAAAAGCCGCATCCGCGAGTGTGGATCCCGGGCGTCATCAGCCCCGAGACGATCGTCTGGGCGGCGCAACACGCCTATCCCTATATCGCGCTCAACACTCCGATCGACCGAACCAAGCAGATCTGGCAGATCTACGACAACGTCGCAGCCGAGGCCGGCTTTACTCCGGGTCCCGACTATCACGGCATGCTGAAACAGATCCATGTCGCCGAGACCGAGGAGAAGGCGCTCGCCAACGCCGCCCAGTTCAGATGGATGCAGGGCGAATTCACCGGCCTTGCCCATCCGGTGTGGAGCACGCCCTCGGGTTATGGCAGTCCCGAAAACCGCCGCGCCTTTGTCGAGTTCGCCTCTGGCCGGTCAAAAAACCCGCGTTACCGGCCGGAGCTGGCAAAACAGCTCGAAGATCTGATGATCATCGCCGGCACGCCAAAGCAGGTGATCGCCAAATTGCGCATCCTGCTCGAAGAGACCCGGCCCGGCATCCTCGGCATGTGGGGAAATGACGGGACCGTGTCGCATGAAGACGCCAAGACCTGCATCCGTCTGATGGGGCAGGAGGTGTTCCCGGCGGTGCGCGAGATGGCCAAGGAGTTCGACCTGAAAAGCCCGTTCGAGACCAACCAGCCGGTCAGCATCGACTATATGAGCGGTCTCACCCAACCAACCCGAGAAGCGGCGGAGTAACAAAGCCGATCTAAGCCGATCCGAACGGGCGCACGGCTCGCTCGTTCGGGTCGTCTGCCGGCCGGCCGCTTGGCCAACGCCAACAGGGGAGAAGCTCATTTCCCTGCGACCTGAAGGGCCCGGCGGCCAGGGTCGGGTCACAAATCGATGACGATGTCGTTCTGGGGCTGGCTGCAGCAGATCAAGATATTGCCGTCGGGCGGCGGTTCCAGCGGGTCGGGCCGATAGGCGACGGCGCCGGTGATCAGCCCAGTTTCGCAGGTGTGGCAAACGCCAGTACGGCACGACCATCGCACCGGTACATCGCATGCCTCGGCACATTCGAGGAGGCTTTGGAACGTCGAACCCCAGCGGACATTGAGGCCGCTCCGCGCGAACGACACCAGTGGCCCCGCGCCGGCCGGCCCGGCCGGCACGTGCGGCGGCTTGGGCGCAGCCGCGGCGATGCCGGGCGTCTTGGCCGGACCCGCTCCGAAAGTCTCGGTGTGGATGTGGTCGGCGGCGACGCCCCAGGCCGCAAGGCCGACGGTAAGACCGCTCATGAAGGCGGGCGGCCCGCACAGATAGAAATCACCATCGCGGGGCACGCCAAGTTCGTGGAGCACGGGCATGTCCAAATGTCCGGGAGCATCGAAATCGACGCCCGGCCGGTCATTAGCGCCCGGCGTGCTGTAGCGGATGTGACTGCGGCTGTGGGGCAAAGCTTTCAGAAGCGCGCGCGTCTCCGCGGCAAACGGATGCTCGCTGCCGTCATGGGCCCCGTGAAGCCACCACACCTCCCTCGGCGAACCATCCGCAGCCAGCGCATGGAGCATGGCGAGCACAGGGGTGGCGCCGACGCCGGCACTGAGCAGGACGACGGGCCCAGCGCCCGGCTTCAACGTGAAGTCGCCGCGTGGCGCGCTGGCTCCGAGCACATCGCCGACTTGGATTTGGGCATCGATGTAAGCTCCGGCTGCGCCGCCAGCTTCGCGCTTGACGCTGATGCGATAGCGATCATCGCTCGGCTCGCCCGACAGCGAATAGCTACGCAGCAAGGCCAGGGCCATCGGGCGCCGGCTTCAGCCGCACGACGATGAACTGCCCGGGCAGGCCGGCTTTCACAGGGCGCCCGTCGCTGGGCTCGAGCACCAGCGAGGTCACCCTGCTGCTTTCGCGGCTTTTGCTCGCGACCCGCAGCGGGCGGAACCCGGCCCAGGCCGGAGGCGGGCCGGCCGCTGGGCTAAGCCCGGCATTGCCCGCTATCGTCCTGCCGCTACGCGTGCCGTCGAGCAGCGCCTGAAACGACGCGCGCCAACCGGCGCTCAGCGCCGGGATGCGCAACGCCCGCTCCAACTCGCTGGCTGGATGGCCAGGCATGTACAGCAGCGCATCGACCTCAGCGACAGTCATGCGCTCGGGGCCAGCGGCGACCTGCACGATTTCGTCGCCGGCCTCGACTTCTCCTTCCTCCAGGACGCGGAAATAGAAGCCGGGTTTGCCGTGAGCGACGAGCAGGGCGGCCATCTGCGGCTCGTTCATGCGGATGCCGACCCGGTAGCAGGTGACGCGCGGTTGGGTTACCTCGAACAGCGCGCTCCCGACCCGGTACCGGTCGCCGATGCAGACCTCGCCGTCGGATAAGCCGTCGACGGTGAAATTCTCGCCGAATTGGCCATAGGTGAAGTCGGTCCGGCGGAGATGACCCTGCCAATAGCGATAGGAATCGATCTGATAGACAAAGACGGCGCGGTGCTCGCCGCCGTGACCCGCCAGATCGCCTTGGCCGTCACCGTCGATGTTGAGCCGACGCACCATCCGCCGGCCTTGGACCGGCTCTTTCCAGACCGCGGTATGTACAGTCTTTCCTTGCCACGGGATGTCGCGCGGCAGGCCAACATTGACCGAAAGCAGGCGCGCCATCGCTTCCTCCTACACCGGGACTGCCGCGGTTTCCACGAATGCCGGGGTCTGGACCTCGCGCAGGTGGCAGGCGACGTGGTGGCCGGGGAAGACTTCGCGCATTTCGGGCTCGTCGGTCGAGCAGCGGGCCACGGCGTAGGGGCAGCGGGTGTGAAAGCGGCAGCCCGAGGGAGGGTTGATCGGACTCGGCACGTCGCCCTTCAGGATGATGCGCTTGCGGGCGGCCTCCGGATCGGGAACCGGGACCGCGGATAAGAGGGCCTCGGTGTAGGGGTGCTGGGGGCGAGCGAACAGGGCGGCCTTGTCGGCGATTTCGACGATTCGGCCCAGATACATGACCGCGATGCGGTGGCTGATGTGCTCGACGACAGCGAGGTCGTGGGCGATGAACAGGTAGGAAAGCCCGAACTCCCGCTGCAAATCGCCCAGCAGATTGATCACCTGCGCCTGGACCGAGACGTCGAGGGCAGAGACCGGCTCGTCGCAAACGATCAGATGCGGGTTTAGGGCGAGCGCGCGAGCGATGCCGATGCGCTGGCGCTGGCCGCCGGAAAATTCGTGCGGGAAACGGTCGAGCGCGTCCTCGCGCAAGCCCACCTTGAGGGCGAGGCCCGCGACCCGGTTTTCCCGCTCGCGCTGGCCCGAGACGCCGTAATTGACCAGTGGCTCGGCGATGATGTCGCGGATGCGCAATCGCGGGTTCAACGACGAATAAGGGTCCTGGAACACCACCTGCAACTGGCGCCGGTAGGGCCGCATCTGGTGGCGGGATAGTCCGTCGATGCGCGCGCCGCTGATGCGGATTTCGCCTGATGTCGGCTCGATCAATCTGAGGATCGCCTTGCCCGCGGTCGACTTGCCGCAGCCGCTCTCGCCGACCAACCCCAGGGTTTCGCCGGCGGCGATGTCGAACGAAATGCCGTCGACGGCATGGACCTGGCCAACGGTCCGCTGCAGAAGCCCTTTTCGAACCGGGAAATGCTTGACCAGGTCTTTGACCGAGAGCAGCGGAGCCAAAGCCAGGGGCGCCGGCGGCACGGATTGGGCGGTGGTCACGATCGCGCCACCTGATCCGAGTGAAAGCAGGCGGCGAAGTGCCCCGGCTCCTTCTCCTCAAAAGCCGGCATTGCGCGTTGGCACAGATCGGTCGCGAAGGCGCAGCGCGCGGCGAACGCACAGCCGGGGATCGCGCCCTTCAACGAGGGCACCGTGCCGGGGATCTCGGCCAGACGCGGCGGGCGCGCGCTATCGAGCGAGGCGCCGAGCCGCGGCACCGAATTCAGCAGCCCTTTGGTGTAGGGGTGCAGCGGGCGGCGGAACAGCGCGCCGACCGTCGCCTCCTCGGCCATGTGGCCGGCATACATGACGACGACGCGCTGGGCCATCTCGGCGACGACGCCGAGATCGTGGGTGATCAGCACGATCGCGGCGTCGATCTTCTGCTTCAATTCTCGCATCAGGTCGAGGATCTGCGCCTGGATCGTCACGTCGAGCGCCGTCGTCGGCTCGTCCGCGATCAACAGCTTCGGGTTGCAGGCGAGCGCCATCGCGATCATCACCCGCTGCCGCATCCCGCCCGAGAGTTGGTGCGGGTATTCGCCGATGCGCCGCTGGGCCTCGGGAATATGAACGAGGCGCAGCATATCGACCGCCTTGGCGAGTGCGGCGGCGCGGCCGAGCCCCTGATGCAGGGTCAAGGTCTCGGCGATTTGATGGCCGATCGTCAGCACCGGATTGAGCGAGGTCATCGGCTCCTGAAAGATCATCGAGATCTCGTTGCCGCGAACATCGCGCATCTGGGCCTCGCTCAAGCCCAGAAGATCGCGGCCGGCAAAGCGGATCGTGCCGGAGACGATCCGTCCCGGTGGCGACGGGATCAGGCGCAGGATCGACAGCGCGGTAACACTCTTGCCGCAGCCGCTCTCGCCGACGATGGCGAGGGTCTCGCCCGGGAGGACGTAGAACGAAACCCCGCTGACCGCGCGGACCACCCCGTCGCGGGTGAAGAACCAGGTTTTCAGATCGGCAATATCGAGGATCGGCTCGGCCGCGGCGCGCGGCGCCTTGGGGATGGTGGCGACATACCCGGCGGCGGCCTCGGCCATGCGCTACATCCGCCGAGCCAGGCGCGGATCGAGTGCGTCCCGCAAGCCGTCGCCCAGCAGGTTGACGGCAAGCACGGTGACCGACAAAAACGCCCCGGGGAACAGCACGATGTAATAGGCGACCTGAAACAGGCTGCGTCCCTCGGCCATGATGTTGCCCCAACTCGGTATGTTGGGCGGCGTCCCGGCGCCGAGAAACGACAGGATCGCCTCGACCAGCATCGCCGATGCGGCGGTATACGTGCCCTGAACCAACAGCGGCGGTACCGTGTTGGGTACGATGTGCCGCCACATGATCCGCGGCAGGCTGGTGCCGCTGGCAAACGCAGCCTCGACAAAGGGCAGGTCGCGCAGGGTCAAGACGACGCCGCGGACGAGGCGGGTCACCCGCGGCACCTCGGCGACGGTGATTGCGAAGACGACATTCTGCAGACTGGCGCGGGTCAGCGCCATCAACGCGATCGCGATCAGCACCGACGGGATCGACATCAGCCCGTCCATGATCCGCATCAGGATCGCATCGGCCCAGCGGCTGAACCCGGTGATGAGACCGATCGCGAGCCCGAGCGCAATGCTGAGCAGGGCGACGCTGAGCCCGACCGTCAAGGAGATGCGCGCACCGTATATCGTGCGGCTGTAGACGTCGCGGCCGAGCATGTCGGTCCCGAACCAATGTTGCGACGAAGGCCAGCGCAGCCGCTGGACCGGCGCCAAGGCCTGCGGGTCGACGGTGCCGAGGTAAGGGGCGAACACCGCCATCAGAACCATCAGGCCGATCAGTATCCCGCCGATGACGATCGTCGGATGGCGGCGGATGTAGGTGCGCGCCCCGCGACGGCGCTCGGCCGGGGCGGCGAGGATGGCCAGATCAGTCGGCGCCACGGTCATGTCGGCCACCGCCTCAATAGCGGATGCGCGGATCGAGGAAGGTGTAGCTCAGATCGACCAACAGATTGACCAGCACATAGGCGGCGGAAAAGATCAGGATGATCCCCTGGATGATCGGATAATCGCGGCGCAGGATCGCGTCTACGGTTAGTCGCCCCAGTCCAGGGATCGCGAACACCGTCTCGGTGACGACCACACCCGATATCAACAGCGCGATGCCGATGCCGATGATCGTCACGATCGGCACCGCCGCATTCTTCAGCGCGTGACCGATCAGCACTTTGTCGTTGGCCAAGCCCTTGGCCTGGGCGGTGCGGATATAATCCTGGGCAAGGACATCCAGCATGCTGGCGCGGGTCATGCGCGCGATCAGCGCCGTGAAAACCATCGCCAGCGCGAGGGTCGGCATGACCAGATGCGACAGGAACGGCCACAAGCCGCGGTCGATGCCGACAAAGCCCTGGACCGGCAACAAATCGGTGCGAACCGCAAAGACATAGATCAATACATAGGCGACCACAAAGACCGGCACCGAAAACCCGAGCACCGCGAAGACCATGACCGTGCGGTCGATCCATGACCCCGCCTTCCACGCCGCCAGCACACCCATCGGAATCGCCGCCAATACGGAGACGAGGACGGTCGAGATGGTCAACACCACGGTCGGCTCGACCCGCTGCGCGATCAAGGTCGTGACCGGAAGGTTGGTGAAGATCGAGATGCCGAGATCGCCGTGCAGCAAGCGCCATACCCAAGACGCGAACTGGACATACAACGGCTGGTCGAGCCCGAGCGCCTGGTGGATGCGGGCGATGTCGGCGGGGCTGGCGGTATCGCCGGCGATGATCGCCGCCGGATCTCCAGGGCTCAGATGAAGCAACGCGAACACGAACACTGCGACCACCGCCATGACCGGGACGGTGGAGAGGATCCGTCTGACGATGTAGGCGAACACCGCCTAGCCTCTCAATCCTTCTCGACGTTCCAGAGAAATACCACCGGCGCGATGATGATCCCGTGAAGGTTCTTGCGATAGGCGGTCGGGATCACGAACTGGCCGGTCGGCACATAGGGGACGTCGTTGGCGTAGGCCTCGGTCTGGATGTCGGCGGCGAGCTGTTTCTGCGCAGAGAAATCAGGCGCCTTGAACCACTGATCGATCAGCGCTTCGAGATGGGGGTCGCTCGGCCACCCGAACCAAGCCTTGCCGTCGTTGGCCCGCAGCACTGCGTTGACCGCCGGCGACAGCAGGTCCGGCGCCGCCGTCCAGGTGTGAAAAATGTTCCAGCCGCCTTGGTCGATCGGCGCTTTCGAAGCCCGCCGGGTTATCAGCGTGCCCCAGTCCATCGCCTGTAACTCAACATTCAACCCGGCTTGCCGCAACATCGCCAAGGTCACCAGCGCCTGGGCATGCACGATCGGCTGGTCGGTCGCATCGAGCAACACGATCTTTTCGCCCTTGTAGCCGGATTCGGCGATCAGTTGCTTCGCCTTGGCCGGATCCGGGCCTTTCAGCAGCGCATCGGCGCCGGCAGTGGTCTCGAACGGCGTGCCGCAACCGAATATCGCCACGCAGGTTTTCCAGTATTTGGGATCGCCGGCGGCGGCACGCATGTAGTCCTTCTGATTTACCAGGTTCAGCACCGCCAGGCGCAGCTTGAGATTGTCGAACGGCGGCTGGATATGGTTGAAGCGCAGAACGCCTTGATTGCCGAGCGGATCGACGGTGGCGACGACGATGTCGGGATTACCAGCGAAGACCGGCAGCAGATCGGTGGGCGGCTGCTCGTACCAATCGGCCTCACCGGCGTTCAGCGCCGCCGAGGCGGTCGCGGAATCGGGGATATAGAGCCATTCGACGCGATCGACCTTAGCCACTTTGCCGCCAGAGGCAAAGCTCGGCGGCTCTTTGCGCGGCACATAATCGGTATTCTTAATGAACACCGCCTTGTTGCCGGGAACCCATTCCGACTTGACGAATTTGAACGGGCCGGAGCCGATCGCTTCGGGGATCTGCTTGAATGGGTCGGTCTTGGCGAGCCGCTCGGGCATCATGAACGGCACGTTGCTCGACAATTTGCCGAGCGCATTGAGGATCAGCGGAAACGGTGTTTTGAGGCTGATCGTAAAACTCTTGTCGTCGACGGGTTTGATCTCGCCGACCGCCTCCATCAGCTTTTGTCCGAACGGGTCGCGTTTGCCCCAGCGCTCGATCGAGGCGACGCAATCGGCGGCCCGCACCGGCTGCCCGTCGTGCCATTTGAGGCTGTCGCGCAGAGTAAAGGTGTAGGTCAGCTTGTCCGCGCTGACGGTCCAGTGATCGACCATCTGCGGCTGCGGCTTGAAATCCTTGTCGAGCGCGAACAGCGTGTCGAAGACCAGATAACCAAAATTGCGCGTGACATAGGCAGTCGTCCAGATCGGATCGATGCTTCTGAGGTCGGCTTGGGGGATGAACCGCAAGGTCGTCGGGGCCGACTGCGCCCATGCCGGCGTCGTGGCAAGACCGAACGCCACCGCCGCCAGTCTCAGGATCCGAGGCAAAATGCTCATCTGTCCCCTGTTCAATGTTTTTGCTCTGCCGCCGACGTTACGCCATGATCTGCCCGGGTCACAGTGCAAAAGGCGGGCCACCGGGCAGAAGCACGAGGGTGCCAACGCTTGCGGGTAGCACTGCAGTGCGCTACCTTTAGCTGGATAATCAATCCGGTTGTCTCGACATGAGCAAGACGATAACCCTGCGCGAGGCGAACCAGGCCTTTTCCCGATGTATCCGCGAAGTCGAGGCCGGTGAGGAATACGTCATCACACGCAAGGGCGAGCCGGTAGCGCGGCTCGTGCCTATTCCCGGACGTCGCGTTCTGACACCCCAGCAACAGGCCGCCCGCGCCCGCGCCCGCGCCCAGATGAAAAAAGGCTGGCCTATCGGCGCCGGACCGCTTGACCGCGATTCGCTGCATGAGCGGCGATAGCCGACGCTTCAGCCTCGACACCAACCTGCTTGTGTACAGCGTAGACAGCAGGGCAGGCTCTCGGCATCTAACGGCAATCGAGATCGTCGACCGGGCCGTCGAATGCGACTGCTACCTGACCCTGCAGGCCTTGTCGGAATTCTATGTCGTGGTCACGCGCAAGGGGATGGTCCGGCCCGCGGACGCAGCCGCCCAGGTGGAGAACTGGCTTGGTGCGTTCCGTTGTGCGGCCGCGTCCCCGACAGCGGTGCAGACCGCGCTAGGCGATGCCGCAGCAGGAAGAGCATCCTATTGGGATGCACTCCTGATGGCGACCGCGGGAGAAGCCGGGTGCGCTGTCTTGTTGACCGAAGACCTGGGGGACGGAACCGATTTCGGTGGCCTTCGGGTTCATAACCCTTTCTCTTCCTCTGGCGATCTCAACCCAGTGGCGCGACAATTGTTGGACCTCAAATAGCTCCCGCGCCGAAATAAGGGTTCACCGACGTTACATCCGGCCAACGATGTTAAACTCAAGCCGAAATTGGTGAGAAAGCCGTCGCGGCCGGATGGGGTGATCGCGACTGCGCGGCTGTCTTTGATCCGCTCGATCCAGCCGAGCGCAAAGCAGCGCTGCGCCAGCGCCGCGCCGACCGCGCCGCCGAGATGCGGCCGTCGCTCGCTCCAATCGAGACAGGGGCGGCAGAAGCGGCGGCGCTTGCCGGCGGCGCCGGCAAGATCGAGGCCGAACCCGGTAAGGAACCTGGCGCCGTCTTCGGTAATCTCGCCGCCGTCGTCATCGAGCAGGACATGGCCGTGCTCGGCGAGGCTGCCGGCCAAGGCCACGCCGAGCCGGCCGGCGAGATGGTCGTAGCAGGTCCGCGCCGAACGCAGCGCCTCGTCGCGCATCCATGCCGGCCGATAGCGCGGCGCCCGCGCGACCGCGACCGCCATGATCTCTTCGAGCATGCGCGCGACCTCGGGGGCGGCAAGCCGGAAATAACGGTTGCGCCCCCGTTTTTCGTCGGCGAGCAACCGCGCGTCGACCAGCTTTGCCAGATGCGCGCTCGCGGTCTGCGGGGTCACATGCGCGACATAGGCGAGCTCGCCGGCGCTCAGCGCACGGCCGTCCATCAGCGCCGACAGCATGTTCGCGCGCGCCGGGTCGCCAACCAGCGCGGCGATCTCGGCGATGTAGGGTCCGTTTGTCATGACCGCAGCATAGCATGCGGCGCCAGAGGGCCGGCCGCAAACGCTTCGGGTCCGGCCGAAGTTATGGTAGGACCGCCCGCCGGGTCTTCCGGCGACGGCGAACGAGGGATTGGGCGGCGGCGATGGAAGAGATTTACACTTTTGCGGGCAACCCGCTCGACCGCGTCAGCCAGCGCCGGCAGGATGCCGGCTGGATCGCTTCCTTGCTCGACGATCCCGAAACCCGACTGTTGCCGCTGCGCGAGCTGAAGCCGTTGGTTCGCGACAGCTCGGCGGCGGAGCTCGACTGGCAGCCGGTCGCGCCCTGGCGGGGGGCGATCGATGCCGGCGCCACGCTAATTTTGCTCGGGATCGGCGACGACGAACGGGCTCATTTCGCGCTCGATGCCAGCGCGGCGCCGATGCTGGCCGGAACGGAGACCGAGACCGTCGATGTCCGCGCCCTGGCCGCCTCGATCCCCGGCGGCGAGGCCGCAATTCTCGCCGAAGCGCGCTCGCTGCTCGATTGGCACGCGCGCCATGGCTTTTGCGCGCAATGCGGCACGGCGAGCGTGATCGACTCTGCCGGATGGGGGCGGCGCTGCCCGAACTGCCGGGCCCATCATTATCCGCGAGTCGACCCGGTTGTGATCATGCTCGCGGTCAAGGGCGAGCGCTGCCTGCTCGGTCGCGGGCGGCGGCGGGTCGGGACCCGTTTCTCCTGTCTCGCCGGATTCATGGAGCCCGGTGAGACGATCGAGGAGGCGGTGCGGCGCGAAGTCCTCGAGGAATCGGGCATTCGCATCGGGCGGGTGCGGTATCTCGCCTCGCAGCCTTGGCCGTTTCCATCGACGTTGATGATGGGGCTGTTGGCCGAGGCGCTGAGCGAGGAGATCCGCATCGACCCCGAGGAAATCGCCGAGGCGCGCTGGTTCGAGCGCGAGGAGGTCCGCGCCATGGTCGAACGATCCCGCTCCGACGAACAAATCCCCGGCGTCACGACCCTGCCGCCGCCATTGGCGATCGGTCACCAGTTGGCGCGGCGCTGGGCGTTCGGGATCGACAGCATTTAGGCGGCCGGTGCCGGCGTCCGCGTCCGAAGCCCCCGTCCCCGGCTCCTTCCCCGCCAGCGGGGCGAGGGAAGAACCGGCGCCGCGGATCGGCGTCGTTACCGGGGCGAGTTCCGGGATCGGGCTTTACACGGCACTGGGCCTCGCCCGCACCGGCATGCGGGTCGTCATGACCGGCCGCGACCCTGCCCGCACCGAGGCGGCGCGCCGTTTCGTGACCGAGCGGGCGAGCGGAGCACAGGTCGAGACCGCGCTCGCCGATTTCGCCTCCTTGGCCGAAGTGCGCCGCCTGGCCGGCGAGATCCTGTCCCGGCACGACCGGCTCGATGTCCTGGTCAACAACGCCGGGCTGTTTTCACCGAAATTCGAGCGGTCGGCGGACGGGTATGAGATGACCTTCGCGGTCAATCACCTGGCGCCGTTCCTGCTGACCAATCTGCTGCTCGACCGGCTGAAGGCCTCGGCGCCGGCGCGGATCGTCACCGTCGCCTCGCGCGCCCATCACGGCGCCCGCATCGACCTTGCGACCATCACCGGTCCGCGCGATTGGTCGATGTTGAAGGCTTATAACCGCTCCAAGCTGTGCAACATCCTGTTTACCCGCGAACTGGCGGCGCGGCTCCAAGGGCTCGGGAGTTGTTGCAACCTCTCTTCATCCCGGCGTTGTCGCGACCACGCTGGCGCAGCGCGGCGGCTTCGTCGATCTCGCCTGGCGGCTGCTGAAGCCGTTCATGATCAGCGCCGAGAAAGGGCGCCGAAACATCGGTGTTCCTGGCGACGGTGCCCGACGCAACACCGTTCCACGGCGGGTATGTCGTCCGCAAGGCGCTGGCGCGTCCCGACCCGGCCGCACTCGACGCCGATCTCGCCCGCCGGCTGTGGGAGGAGAGCGCGCGTCTCGTCGGCCTGTGAGGCCGGTGGTCAGGCCCGGCGGGCGGCGAAATCGATGCGCGGGTCGATCAGCATATAGGTCAGGTCGCTGACCAGCTTCAGCAGCAGGCCGATCAACGTGTACACATAGAGCGTGCCGAACATGATCGGATAGTCGCGGTTGATCGCCGCCTCGAAGCCCAACAGGCCGAGGCCATCGAGCGAAAAGATCACCTCGATCAACAGCGACCCGGTGAAAAGGATGCCGACCAGCGCCGACGGAAATCCGGCGACGACGAGCAACATCGCATTCCTGAAGACATGGCCGTAGAGCACGCGGCGCTCGGTCAGCCCCTTGGCGCGAGCAGTCAGCACGTATTGCTTGTTGATCTCGTCGAGGAAACAGTTCTTGGTCAGCATCGTCAGGGTGGCGAACCCCGAGATCACCAACGCGGTGATCGGCAGGGCGATGTGCCAGAAATAATCGGCGATGCGCATCGGCCAGGACAGCGAGGCCCAATTGTCGCTGACCAGCCCGCGCAGCGGAAAGATCGACAGATAGCTGCCGCCGGCGAACAGCACGATCAGCAATACCGCGAATAAAAAGCTTGGCACCGCATAGCCGACGATGATGACCGCCGCTCGTCCACACGTCGAACCGGCTGCCGTCGCGCACCGCCTTGCGGATGCCGAGCGGGATCGAAACCAGATAGGTGATCAAGGTCGTCCACAGCCCGATCGAAATCGACACCGGCAATTTCGCTTTGATCAAATCGATGACGCGCTGGTCGCGGAAAAAACTGGTGCCGAAATCGAAGGTCAGGTAGTTGCGCATCATCAGCACAAACCGGGTCAAGGGCGGCTTGTCGAAGCCGTATTGCTTTTCGAGCTGCTTGATCAGCGCGGGGTCGAGGCCGCGCGCGCCGCGATAACGCGAGTTGACGGCGGCACCGGAGGCCGCCGGCGCTTTGATCTCGCCGGTCCCGCCGCTGACGCGCTCGGTGGCGCTGACATTCTCTCCCTTCAGCCGCGCGATCATCTGCTCGACCGGGCCGCCGGGTGCGGCTTGGACGATGACGAAATTCACCACCATGATCGCGAACAGGGTCGGGATGATCAGCAGCACCCGCCGCAACGCATAGGCGATCATCGGTAGCTTCTCACTGCTTCAACACCTCGCCCTTTTTTGCCTCGACGGATTTCTCGGCGGTCGGGTCGACCCACCAGGTGTCGAAGCCGACCGCGTATTTGGGCGAGATCGCCGGGCGGCGGAACTTGTCCCAGTAAGCGACCCGAAATGCGCCAAGATAAAATTGTGGTATTACGTAGTATCCATACTGCAGAACGCGGTCGAGCGCGCGGGTATGGGCGACGAGGCTTACACGGTCGGGCGAGTTGATCAATCCCTCGATCAGTTGATCGATGACCGGGCTTTTGATCCCCAGAACATTTTGACTGCCTCGCTCGTCGGCTGCGGCCGAGCCGAAGTAATCGCGTTGCTCGTTTCCGGGCGATAGGGACTGTGGAAACACCACCACCGCCATGTCGTAATCGAAAGTCTCCATTCGCCTTTCGTACTGCGCGGGGTCGACCGTGCGCACCCTCGCCTTGATGCCCATTCGGGCGAGGTTTTGGGTGAACGGCAGGACAATGCGCTCGTATATGGGGTCGTTGAGCAAGATCTCGAACTCGAACGGCTCTCCCGTCTTGGCGTTGACCAGCTGTTCACCCTTAAAGGTCCAGCCCGCCGCCATCAGCAGTTTGATTGCCTTGCGCAGGCCGTCACGGATATTTCCGGTACCGTCGTATTTCGGCGGATCGTACTCGGTGGTAAATACGGCATCGGGGATTTGCCCGCGGTATTTGTTCAGGATGTCGAGTTCCTGCCCCTGCGGCACGCCGGTCGCGGCCAATTCGGAGTTGTCGAAATAGCTGCGGGTGCGATGATAGGCGCCGTAAAACAAATTCTTGTTTGACCACTCGAAGTCAAACGCATAGGCCAACGCTTCGCGCACGCGCGGATCCTGAAACAGCGGCCGCCGCAAATTGTAGCCCAGTCCCTGCATTCCACTCGGCAGCCCGTTTGGGATCTGCTCTTTTTTGATCAGGCCGGCGCGCAGTGCCGGGCTGTCATAGCCGGTCGCCCAAGCCTTCGAGGAATTCTCCTGCCGGACGTCATATTGGCCGGCCTTGAACGCTTCGAGCGCGATCGTGGCATCGCGGTAATAATCGTAGCGAATCGTGTCGACGTTATAGCGACCTTTGTTGACCGGGAGATCGGCGGCCCAATAATCCTTGACTCGGCGATAGGTGATCGAGCGTCCGGGATCGATCGACTCGATCGTGTACGGGCCGCTGCCGAGCGGCGGTTCGAGCGTGGTCTTCTCGAAATCGCGACCCGACCAATAGGCCTTTGACAAAACCGGCATCTCGCCGAGGATCTGCGGCAATTCACGGTTTTTCGTCGATTTGAAATAGAACCGGACACCGCGATCGCCTTCCTGCACGACCTTGGTCACGTCGCCATAATAGGAGCGGTACAAGGGCTGGCCTTTGCTGCGCAAAGCATCGAAGGTCCAGATCACGTCAGCGGGGGTCATCGGGGTGCCGTCATGAAAGCGCGCTTCCTGGCGCAAGGTGTAGAGCACCGATAATTTGTCCGGCGCGAGATCGATGGTCTTGGCAACGAGCCCGTATTCGCTCGCCGGTTCGTCGGCGGCAACGGCCGACAACGTGTCGAAGATCAGGCTAATCCCTGCTGCCGGCACGCCCTTGATCACGAACGGGTTCAAGGTGTCGAAGGTGCCGATCGCCGAATAGCGGATCGTACCGCCCTTCGGCGCCTGCGGATTGGTGTAATCGAAATGAGTAAAGCCGGGTCCGTATTTGAGGTCGCCGAACAGCGACATGCCCTCGCTCGGCGCCGCCGCGGCGCCGCCGGCCGAAAGCCATAGAAAGAGGCCGACGGCGATGGCCGATACTGTGCGCATGCCCTTTGTCCTTGCGATCAGCTCACGCGTCGAGGAGCGCCAGCGCCGCCTCGTGCGCATGGTGGTCGCCGGCGACCAGGACCCGCCCGTCCGAGGCCAGGCCAAGCCCTGCTCCGCGCCAGTCCGTGGCCACGCCTCCGGCTCCTTCGACGATCGGAACCATCGCGCAAAAATCGTAGGGCTTGAGGCTGGCTTCAAGGACGAGATCGATAAAGCCCGCGGCCAGTAGGCCGTACGCATAGCAATCGGCGCCAAAGCGGACGAGTTTGACCGCGGCCGAAACCCGGGCGAAGGCGGCGGCGTCCAGCCCGCGGAACATCTCGGGCGTGGTCGCGAAAAGGGTTGCCGCGTCGAGCGCCGGACAGGCCCGGCAACGGATCGCGGCGCCGTTCAATGTCGTCGGTCGGCCCGCCGCGCCGAGCCAGCGCTCGCGCGAGATCGGTTGGTCGATGACGCCGAGGATCGGATGCCCGCCATGGGTCAACGCAATCAGGGTCCCGAACAGCGGCACGCCGCTGATAAAGGATTTGGTTCCGTCGATCGGGTCCAGCACCCAAACGAATTCGGCATCCTCGCGCACCCGGCCGAACTCCTCGCCGACGATCCCGTGATCCGGAAAGCGGCTCTCGATCAGCCTGCGCATCGCCAGCTCCGCGGCGCGGTCGGCGGCGGTCACCGGAGTCAGGTCGGATTTATCCTCGACCGCGAGGCGCTGGCGGAAATGCGGCCGGATTTCCGCTCCCGCCGCGTCGGCCAATTCAGATGCGAGCGCGAGAAACCTGTCGAGCTCCGAAAGGCGCACGGTCTATTTCAAGCTCTGCAGATAGGCGATTACGTCGGCCCGGTTCTCCGCCTTGGGAAACCCGACAAAGGTCATCTTGGTGCCTGGTAGCAAAGTGCTGCGGATTATCCAGCCATTCATTGAGCTTTTCCGGGTCCCATTTCTGGCCTTTATCCGCCTCCAATGCTGAGGAGAACGCAAATCCGCCGCGATCCTCGGCGATCGGTCCGCCGAAGACACCCCACAAATTCGGTCCGATCCGGTTCGGCCCGCCTTTGTCGAAGGTGTGACATGCCTGGCATACCGTAGTCAGCTGTTGGCCCTTTTTCGGGTCGGCCTTGGCCAGCAACGGTGCAATCGGCTCGAGCTTCGAGGCAGCCGGGGCTTGCTCGCTCGAAGCATTCGCAGTCGGTGCGGCGCCGGCCACGACAAAGACCGGCTTTTCGAGCGGCTTTGGCCGAACGAGCATGTTCGAGAGAATCCCGGCCACCATCGCGATGATCAGCGCGGTGAGTACCGAGGCAATGATCTTGTTCCACTCGAAAGACGACATCGACGAACCTTCCGACCGTGTCGGGCCGGCAGCAGATCCAATTCCCCCCGGCGACTCAAATGAATTATCACGCTTCCGGCGATCGCACGAACCGGGCATGTTGTCGCTGCCCGATCGCTCGCGAGAAGTTGTGGATAACGCGCTGCCAAAGAACCCGATCATTCTGATCCCCGCCCGTTTGGCGGCGACCCGCCTTCCCGGGAAGCCGCTCGCCGATCTCGCCGGAACTCCAATGATCATCCATGTCTGGCGTCGCGCGCTTGCAGCCGAGGCAGGACCGGTCGTCGTTGCCTGTGGCGACCGTGAAATCGCCGATGTCGTCGAGGCGGCCGGCGGCCGCGCGGTGTTGACCGATCCGCAGCTCCCAACTGGCTCGGACCGTATCCACCAGGCGATCACGCGCATCGATCCCGGCCGCGAGCACGACGCGGTCATCAATGTGCAGGGCGATTTGCCGATGCTGGACCCGTCGGCGGTGCGAACAGCAGTCGCCGGGCTCGCCGATCCGGAAATCGATATCGCGACTCTCGCCGCCGCGATCGAAAATGACGCCGCACTCGCCGACACCAGCGTCAACAAGGTCGTCGCCGGTTTCGTCGACACGGCCCGACCGGCGCGAGCGCTCTATTTCAGCAAGGCCGTGGTGCCGTGGGGCGAAGGACCGCATTACGAGCATATCGGGCTTTACGCTTATCGCCGCGCGGCGCTCGAACGCTTTGTCGGGCTGCCGCGCGGCATCCTCGAACAGCGTGAGCACCTCGAGCAATTGCGCGCGCTCGAGGCCGGAATGCGCATCTCCGTCAGCCTGATCGAGGCTACCCGGCTCGGCGTGCAGGTCGACACCCCCGCCGATCTCGAACGAGCCCGCCAATTGATGCAACAGATGAAAACGAGATGACGGAACCGAAGCTCGATTTCGCCGCTCCGGAGCGGACGATCTCGTTCCAGGGAGCGTTCGGAGCCTATTCCGACCTCGCATGCCGCCGGGTCTTTCCCGAGATGGAGACCCTACCCTGCGCCCAGTTCGAGGACGCCTTTGCCGCTGTGCGCGAAGGCCGCGCGCGGCTGGCGATGATCCCGATCGAGAATTCGGTCGCGGGTCGGGTCGCCGACATCCACCACCTGATGCCCGAATCGGGACTGCACATCATCGGCGAGCATTTCGAGAGGGTGAACCATTATCTGCTGGCCGTACCGGGCGCGAGCTTGGAGAAAATCCGCACGGTCAAAAGCCACGTCCACGCGCTGTCGCAATGCCGCAACATTATCCGCGCGCTTGGCGTCGCGCCGGTTGTCGCCGCCGACACCGCCGGCGCCGCGGCGGAACTTGCCGCAGCGCCGCGACCCTACCGTGGCCGTCATCGCCTCCGAGCTAGCCGGGCAAATCTACGGCCTCGTCTCGTTGAAGGGGAATATCGAGGACGCCGAACACAACACCACCCGATTTTTGATCATGTCGCGCGAGCCGCTGCGGCCGGCGCGCGGGACGCCGACCGTGACCACCTTTTTGTTTCGTGTGCGCAACGTACCGGCGGCGCTCTACAAGGCGATGGGCGGGTTCGCGACCAATGGCGTCAACATGACCAAGCTCGAAAGCTACATGGTCGGCGGCGCGTTCGCGGCGACGCAGTTCTACGCCGATGTCGAGGCCCATCCCGAGGACCGGCCGTTGGCGCTGGCACTTGAGGAACTCGCCTTTTTTTCGCGCGAAGTGAAGATCCTCGGCGTCTACCCCGCCCACCCGCTGCGCATCGCCGCCTCTGCCGGCGCGGAATAAACGGGCCGCCTTAGCAGTCATTGATTCGGAGGCGGACGGGGCGGATGATGCCGGGCGCGAAGCGTCCCCGATCCGTGCATAAGCGACGGAGGATTTCATGAGAACCGAGGTATTCCTTGCGGCGGCGTTCGGACTTTGCTTGATCGCGGCCGGTCCGGCCCTTGCGGACGGCGGCGGAAGCGGAAACGACAAGTCGGACTCGACGACCTGCGACAAAGGCCAAGTATGGGACAGCAGGAGCCAGAAGTGCGTCAAGGCGGAGAATGGGGTACTGCCCGATAAGGCGCTGACCGATTACGCCTACGCGCTGGTCAAGGCCGGACGCTACCGCGAGGCGCTGGACGTGCTCGACCTGCTGAAAGATCCGAATACCGCGGTCGCCCTCAATTACCGCGGCTATGCGACGCGCAAAATGGGACGGGTCGACGAAGGGATCGGCTATTATCTGAAGTCCGTGGCGCTCGATCCGCACTATGCGCAGGTCCGAGAATACCTCGGCGAGGCCTATCTCCTCAAAGGCGATCTCGCGAGCGCGGAGGCCCAACTGCGGGCAATCAAGGGGATCTGCGGCACCGTTTGCGAGTCCTACGAACATCTCGCAGTGGCCATCGCCGACCCCGCGGACATCTAATACCTCTTAAGGATTTGGCACCAGCGCAAGAGGGCCGCTGCCACGGCATCTAAATGGAGTCAGGCGGCGCGGCGGTGGCGGCTGCGCAGCCGAGTCTGGTCGCCTTCCTCCTCGAACAGTTCGGCCAGCTTGTCGAGCATGACGCCGCCCAATTGCTCGGCATCGACGATGGTGACCGCGCGGCGGTAATAGCGGGTCACGTCGTGGCCGATGCCGATCGCCGTGAGTTCGACCTCGCCCAGCCGCTCGATGTCGTGGATCACCTCGCGCAGATGCTTTTCGAGGTAGTTCCCGGGGTTGACCGACAGGGTTGAATCATCGACCGGGGCGCCGTCGGAAATCACCATCAGGATGCGGCGCTGTTCGGTGCGCTCGCGCAGCCGGTTGTGCGCCCAGGCGAGCGCCTCGCCGTCGATGTTCTCCTTGAGGATGCCTTCGCGCAGCATCAGCCCGAGATTGCGCCGGGCGCGGCGCCAGGGCGCATCGGCTGGCTTGTAGACGATGTGGCGCAGATCGTTGAGCCGTCCCGGGTTGGCCGGCTTGCCGGCGGCGATCCAGCGCTCGCGCGACTGGCCGCCCTTCCAGGCGCGGGTGGTAAATCCGAGGATCTCGACCTTGACCGCGCAGCGTTCCAAGGTCCGCGCCAGGATATCGGCGCTCATCGCCGCGACGGTGATCGGGCGGCCGCGCATCGAGCCCGAATTGTCGATCAAAAGGGTGACGACGGTGTCGCGGAAATCCATTTCACGCTCGCGCTTGTACGCGAGCGGCAGGATCGGGTTGGCGACGACCCGCGACAGCCGCGCGGCGTCGAGCAAGCCCTCGTCGAGATCGAATTCCCAGGCTCGGGTTTGCTTGGCCATGAGCTTGCGTTGCAGACGGTTGGCGAGCCGGGCGATCACGCTCTGCAAATGCGATAGCTGCTGGTCGAGCAATTGTCGCAGCCGCGTCAACTCGTCGGAGTCGCACAGCTCGTGGGCCTCGACGATCTCGTCCGACAGGGTGCTGAAGGCGTGGTAGATCGCGGTGTCGTCGGGGCGGCCGCGCGGCATCGTGCCGGGCCGGCCCGGCCGGCCGGGGTCGTCATCGCTCGAACCCGGCATCATTTCGCCGTCGCCGGCTTCGGCCGCGTCCTGCGCATCGTCGGCCTCGCCATCGGCAGGCGAGCCGTCGGGCGAAGCCTGCGCGCCTGACGTGGCGCCCTCGCCCTCGCTTTGATTTTCGCCCTCGGCCTCCTCGCCCTCCTGCTGCTCGTTGTTTTCGGAATCCTCGGCCTCGCCAAGATCGATGTCGAGGTCCTGCAGCATCCGGCGGGTCACCCGCGCATAGTCGTCCTGATCCAGGATGGTGCGGTCGAGCTCGCCGAGATCCTTGGCGATCCGCGCTTCGAGCCACGGGCGCCACAGATCGACGACACGCCGCGCCGCGGGCGGCGGACGTTCCTTGGTCAAGGCCTCGCGGGTCAAGAGGCGCACCGCCTCGGCCATCGTGCTCTCGGTGCGCTCGGTGATGCGCTCAAAGCCCTGCCGGCGATACTGTTCGTCGAGCATCGCGGCGAGATTGCTGGCGACCCCGGTCATGCGACGGGAGCCCAAAGCCTCGACTCGCGCCTGCTCCACCGCCTCGAAGACCGCTCGCGCCAACGGGCTGCCGGGAACGCGCCGGCTGTGCACCGCGTCGTCATGATAGCGCAGCCGCAACGCCATGCTGTCGGCAGCGCCGCGCAATTGCGCCGCCTCCTCGGCCGGCAGGTCGCGCGGCGGGTTCGGCAGCCGCACCCTGGTGCCGGTGACCCCGGCGGCTTCCGGCCCGAAGGCGACAGCCAAGTCGTCGCGCTCGGCGATCGCCCGCAGGGTCGCTGCGGTCGCCCGCTTGAAGATTTCGGTCGGGGAGAAGTCCTGCGCCATTTTGAGCTGCCGGGGGTAAAGCCCAGGCCTACATCAGCGTCGCGTTGACGCCGGTCTCGGCCAGTTCGGTGCCAAAGCAGCGCTGGTAGTATTCGGCCACCGCCGGGCGTTCGGTCTCGTCGCATTTGTTCAGAAAGGTCAGGCGGAAGCCAAAGGACAGATCGCCGAAGATCGCGGCGTTTTCGGCCCAGGTCATGACCGTGCGCGGCGACATCACCGTCGAGATGTCGCCGTTGATGAAGCCGGCGCGGGTCAGATCGGCGAGGGCCACCATGGCGCTGATCGTGCGCCGCCCGTCCTCGGTGTCGTAAGTCGGCACCTTGGCCAGCACGATCTCGACCTCGGCGTCGTGCGGCAGGTAGTTCAGCGTCGCGACGATGTTCCAGCGGTCCATCTGGCCCTGATTGATCTGCTGGGTCCCGTGATAGAGGCCGGTGGTATCGCCGAGACCGACCGTGTTCGCGGTCGAGAACAGCCGAAACCCCGAATGCGGCCGAATGACGCGGTTCTGGTCGAGCAGGGTCAGCTTGCCCTCGACTTCGAGTACCCGCTGGATCACGAACATGACGTCCGGGCGGCCGGCGTCGTATTCGTCAAAGCACAACGCCACCGGATGCTGCAAGGCCCAGGGCAGCAACCCCTCGCGGAACTCGGTGACCTGCTTGTTATCGCGCAACACGATCGCGTCCTTGCCCACAAGATCGATGCGGCTGATATGGCTGTCGAGATTGACCCGGATGCAGGGCCAGTTGAGCCGGGCCGCGACCTGCTCGACATGGGTCGATTTGCCGGTGCCGTGATAGCCCTGGATCATGACCCGCCGGTTGAACGCAAAGCCGGCGAGAATTGCCAAAGTGGTGTCGTGGTCGAAGCGATAGGCATCGTCGAAATCGGGGACGTGCTCGCTGGCCTGGCTGAACGCCGGAACCTGAAGGTCGCTGTCGATCCCGAAGGTCTGCCGGACCGAGATCGTGATGTCGGGTTTATCGAGCGGAAACGCGCTGTCGGGCGCCGTCGGTTGAACGGATGGCATTCTTGTCTTCTATCCTGTGGTGAAGCAGTGAGAAATTTGAACGCCGCATCCCGATTGTTCAACCGAAATAGCTGGCTTTCAGGGTGGCATAGGCCTGGTTGATGATCTTCAACTTCTCCTCGGCCGCTTTGTCCCCGCCATGGGAGTCGGGGTGATGGAGCTTGACCAGCGCCTTGTAGCGGGCCTTGAGACGCACTGGGGTGAACGGCGGTTCGATTTCGAATACCGCGAGCGCCTGTTCCTGGGCAGAGAGCGCCCGCCGCACCGCCTCGCGGTTCGGCCGATCTCGCTGTCCTGCGCCGCGTCGTTGGCCGTTTACGTCGCCGGAGAACACGCCGAGCGGGTCGCGCACCCGGGCCGCATAACCGGGGCCGTGTCGATCGCCGAGCCGCCAGCTCGGCCGCTGCCACACCGTGTCGCTGCGGATCTCGGCCTCGATTTCGTTGTCGCTCATCCCGGAATAATAGTTCCACGCCGCATTGTAAGCGCGCACGTGATCGAGACAGAACCAGTAATAATCGCGCAGGTCGAGGCGCGATTTGGGCGCACGAAAATCACCGCCGGCCTCGCAGTCCGGGTGATCGCAAACCCGCAATAACGGCTCGGCCGCCGCGAAAACGGGATCCAGCATGGGGCGCCGCATAGGGGTCAGTATGGGTGGAGCACTGCCGGCTGGCAAGCGCGCGCGGCTGCGATCGATCGGGGGGCGGCGGTCGGAGGAGCAAGGCAGGGTTGCGTCAGTCGCAGTCAAAGCGGGCGGATCAATGCGCGTTGCGGATCGAGCCGGTCGCCGAATTCCGCTTTCGGGTGAGCCCACTGCCTTAATGAAAGGGCCGCCTGCCCGCGGTTCGGCGGACGGGCGGCCCTTGAGGGCAAATCTTTGGGCGGCTTAGAAGTCCATGCCGCCCATGCCGCCCATGCCGCCGCCCGGCGGCATCGCCGGCGGTGTCCTGGGCTCGGGCTTTTCGGCCACCATCGCCTCGGTGGTGATCAGCAGACCGGCGATCGAGGCCGCATCCTGCAGTGCATGGCGCACGACCTTAGTCGGATCGATGATGCCGGCCCGGATCATGTCGGTGAACTCGCCCTTTTGCGCGTCGTAGCCGTAGTTCGAGTCCTTGCTGTCGAGCAATTTGCCGACCACGATCGAGCCGTCGGTGCCCGAATTTTCGGCAATCTGCCGCGCCGGGTAGAGGATCGCCTTTTTGATGATGTCGATGCCGACCTGTTGGTCGCCGTTCGACGGTTTCAGACTGTCTAGGGCGCGGGCGGCATAGAGCAGCGCGGCGCCGCCGCCGGCGACGACACCCTCTTCGACCGCCGCGCGGGTCGCGTGCATCGCGTCGTCGACCCGGTCCTTGCGCTCCTTGACCTCGACCTCGGTCGACCCGCCGACCCGGATCACCGCGACGCCGCCGGCGAGCTTGGCCAGCCGTTCCTGCAGTTTTTCGCGGTCGTAGTCCGAGGTCGTTTCTTCGATCTGCTGGCGGATCTGAGCGATGCGGCCCTGGATGTCCTCGGGCTTGCCGGAACCGTCGATGATCGTCGTGTTCTCTTTCTCGATGCTGACCCGTTTAGCCTGACCCAGCATGTCGAGGGTGACGTTTTCGAGCTTGATGCCAAGGTCCTCGCTGATCACTTGGCCGCCGGACAGCATGGCGATGTCTTCGAGCATCGCCTTGCGCCGGTCGCCGAAGCCCGGCGCCTTGACCGCCGCGACCTTGAGACCGCCGCGCAATTTGTTGACCACGAGCGTGGCGAGCGCCTCGCCTTCGACATCCTCGGCGACGATCAACAGCGGCCTGCTGCTCTGCACCACCGCCTCCAGGACCGGCAGCATCGCCTGCAGCCCGGACAGCTTCTTCTCGAACAGCAGGATGTACGGATTTTCGAGCTCGGCGACCATCTTCTCGGCGTTGGTCACGAAATAGGGCGACAAGTAGCCGCGGTCGAACTGCATGCCCTCGACCACGTCGAGCTCGGTCTCCAGAGACTTGGCCTCTTCGACCGTGATCACGCCCTCGTTGCCGACCTTCTGCATTGCTTCGGCGATCATTTCGCCGATCTCACGCTCGCCATTGGCCGAAATCGTGCCGACCTGGGCGATCTCTTCATTGGTCGAGATTTTCTTCGACCGCTTTTTGATATCCTCGACCACGGCTTCGACCGCGAGATCGACGCCGCGCTTCAGGTCCATCGGGTTCATGCCCGCGGCCACCGCCTTCGACCCTTCGCGCACGATCGCCTGCGCCAACAGGGTCGCGGTCGTGGTGCCGTCGCCGGCCTGGTCGCTGGTCTTCGAGGCGACCTCCTTGACCATCTGGGCGCCCATGTTTTCGAACTTGTCGGCGAGCTCGATCTCCTTGGCGACGGTGACGCCGTCCTTGGTGATCCGCGGCGCGCCAAACGATTTGTCGAGAACGACGTTGCGGCCCTTCGGACCCAGGGTCACCTTGACCGCGTTAGCAAGAATATCGACGCCACGCAGCATCCGCTCGCGGGCGTCGGCATGAAATCTGACGTCTTTGGCAGCCATTTCCAGATTCTCCTCAAGCGACCTTTCTCGCAGCGGCGGCGGGCTCGATTACGCCCATGATGTCGCTTTCTTTCATGATGATCAGCTCTTCGCCATCCAGCTTGACCTCGGTGCCGGACCATTTCCCGAACAACACGCGGTCGCCCGCCTTGACATCCATCGGCTGGATCTTGCCGTCCTCACCGCGCGCGCCCGGTCCGGCAGCCACCACCTCGCCTTCCATCGGCTTCTCTTTTGCCGTATCCGGAATGATGATGCCGCCTCTGCTCTTCTCTTCCTCCTCGACGCGCCGGATCACGACACGGTCGTGCAGCGGACGAAATTTCATGAATACCTCCTCGGCCTCGATTTCGAATAAGGGATTGGCACTCTCTACCCAAGAGTGCTGCCTAGATAGATGGGGCATACCGCCATGTCAAGCGGCGGGGCGAGGCGGACCGGAAGTGTCGCCGCCTCGGGCAACGCGGCGGTTTTGACAAGAGCGCGCGGGCGGCGCACTCTTTGCCGGTTACGATTGAACCCGAGGCGATTGAAGAGCAGCGGCGATGCCACGAAACGTAGACTGGGAAATCCCGGGCGAGATCCAGCCGAAGCCAGGCGACTGCAGCTTTGACCTGGACCGTGCGCTCGGCGCGGTGCTGGGCCTGCGAGCGACGGTTCCGGAAGACGCCTTCACCGCCGGTTCGCTCGGCACCGAGCGAGCCGGCAGCGCCGTTCTGATCCGCGGCGACGGTCTCGTCCTGACGATCGGCTATCTCGTCACCGAAGCCGAGACGATCTGGCTCACCTCCGCCAATGGCGGCGCGGTGCCCGGGCACGTCCTCGCCTATGACCAGGAGACCGGTTTCGGGCTCGTCCAGACGCTGGGCAAATTGAATGTCGCGCCGCTCGAACTCGGTGTCGGCATGCGCGTCGGCGCGGGCGACCATGCCATCATGGCCGCAGAGGGCGGCCGTCGCCATGCCATCTCTGCTCGCGTCGTCGCGCGCCAGGAATTCGCCGGGTATTGGGAATACGTGCTCGACCACGCGATCTTTACCGCTCCGGCGCATCCGTTTTGGGGCGGCGCGGCGCTGATCGGCGCTGACGGAAGGCTGATCGGCATCGGCTCCTTGCATGTCCAGCATTCGAGCGGCCGCGAGCTGCGGCGCGATGTCAATATGGTCGTGCCGATAGACCTGTTGCCGCCGATTCTCGACGACATGCTGACTTATGGGCGCCCGAACCGTCCGATGCGCCCATGGCTTGGCCTATACGCTGCCGAGGTCGAGGACGCGATCGTCGTTGCGGGTCTCCACGAGCAAGGGCCCGCCAACAAGGCCGGGTTGCGGCCCGGGGACCGCATCCTCGCAGTCCGGGATGATGCGGTGGCGAGCCTCGCCGGCTTCTGGCGAAAGGTCTGGGCGGGCGGCCCAGCCGGCAGCGAAATCCAGCTGCAGGTGGTGCGTGACGGCGAGGCCCTGACGGTGCGCGTCCTGTCCGCCGACCGCACGCGGTTCCTCAAAGCGCCGAAGCTGCATTGATCGGCGCAAACCGCTGAGTATGCGGCTTAACCGGCTGTAGAGGGTCGGGCCCGATAATCACGGGATCGAGAGGTGCGATATCCTGGCGCGAGGATTGGCGTGCGGTTGACAGCGCTTGCACCGGTCTCTAACGGGGATAGCCGCCCTCAGCCTCACGCGTAAACCTCACGAAAGGGCATCCGTGTCCGCCGTAGCTGAAGCTTCACCGACCCTGCGAGTGTTGCCGGCCCATCTGCGTCGTCTCGAAGCAGAGGCGATCGGGATCATGCGCGAGGTCGCCGCCGAGTTCCGCAAGCCGGTTCTGCTCTATTCGATCGGCAAAGATTCGAGCGTCATGCTGCATTTGGCGCGCAAGGCATTCTTTCCCGGCAAGCCGCCCTTTCCGCTGCTGCATATCGATACGCGGTGGAAATTCCGCGAGATGATCGTCTTCCGCGACGCAACCGCGCGCCGGCTCGATCTCGAGCTGATCGTCCACACCAACGAAGACGGCGTCGAGCGCGGCATCAACCCGATAGCCTCGGGATCGGCGTTGCACACCGCGGTAATGAAGACCGAGGCATTGAAGCAGGCGCTTGATCGCCACGGCTTCGATGCCGCACTCGGCGGCGCGCGGCGCGACGAGGAAAAAAGCCGGGCGAAAGAGCGCGTCTTCTCGCTGCGTGGCGCCAACCACGACTGGAACCCGAAGAACCAGCGCCCCGAGCTGTGGCGGGTCTACAACACGCGGCTCTCCGAGCGCGAGACGATGCGGGTCTTTCCGCTGTCGAACTGGACCGAGCACGACGTCTGGGAATACGTCGCCGCCGAAGAGATCCCGGTGGTGCCATTGTATTTCGCCGCATTGCGGCCGGTGGTCGAGCGCAGCGGGACCTGGATCATGGTCGATGACGACCGCTTTCCGCTGAACCCGGGCGAAGAGCCGGAACACCGCCGGGTCCGTTTTCGTACTCTGGGCTGCTACCCGTTGACCGGGGCGATCGCCTCGGCGGCAGCGACGCCTGCCGAGATCATCGCCGAATTACGCGACTCGCGCCGCTCCGAGCGGCAGGGCCGTCTGATCGACGGCGACGAAGACGCCGCGATGGAGCGCAAAAAGCGCGAGGGCTACTTTTGATGCCGGCTTCCTGTCAGGCCGGCTCTCCCGCGTGACCGGGACCTGTTGCGCTTTCTGACCTGCGGATCGGTCGACGACGGCAAATCGACCCTGATCGGCAGGCTGCTGCACGATTGCGCGCTGATCTTCGACGATCAACTGGAGGCGCTCGAGCACGAGTTGCGGCGGTTCGGCACCACCGGCGAGGCCATCGATTTTTCGCTGCTGCTCGACGGGCTCGAAGACGAGCGGCAGCAACGCATCACGATCGACGTCGCCTACCGCTTTTTTGCCACCCCTGCGCGCGCCTTCATCGTCGCCGATACGCCGGGGCACGAGCAGTACACCCGCAACATGGCAACCGGCGCCTCGACTTGCGATCTGGCCGTGATCCTGGTGGACGCCCGCAACGGAATTGTTTCCCAGACCAAGCGGCATGCCTTTATCTGCTCGCTGCTCGGGATCCGTCACCTGGTGCTGGCGGTCAACAAGATGGATCTCGTCGGCTATGACGAGGGCCGGTTTGCCGAAATCGCCGCCGGCTTCTCGGGTTTTGCCGCGGGGCTGGGTCAAGCGGAGATAACGCCGATCCCGCTCTCGGCCTTGTCGGGCGAGAACATCATCCGGCCATCGCAACGGATGCCCTGGTATCGGGGGCCGAGCTTGCTCGATCATCTCGAAATCGGTCGAGGTGACGGGTGATGGCGAGCGGCCGTTCCGCTTTCCGGTGCAATGGGTCAACCGACCGAATGCCTCGTTCCGCGGCTTCTCGGGGACGGTTGTCTCGGGCTCGATCGCACCCGGCGATATGGTTCTTCTCGCCGGCTCGGGCCGATCGACCCGGGTCCGCGAGATAGCCACCTTCGATGGCGCGCTCGAACGCGCCGGGTCCGGTGACGCCATCACCCTAACCCTCGCCGACGAGATCGACATTGCTCGCGGCGATCTCCTTGCCGACCCGCGCAATCCGCCTGACTTCGTCGATCAGTTTGCCGCCCAGGTGATCTGGATGAGCGAGCACCCACTTGTCCCCGGGCGTTCCTACCTTCTGAAAATCGGCACCCGCACAGTGCCGGCCACCATCACCGCCCTCAAGCATCGCATCGATATCGAAACCCTTGCGCATCTCGCCGATAGGACCCTAGGCCTCAACGAGATCGGGTTCTGCAATTTGTCGACCGCTGCGCCGGTGGCGTTCGATCCATACACCGAGAACCGCGACACCGGCGCCTTTATCCTGATCGACCGCTTCAGCAACGAAACGGCCGGGGCCGGGATGATCGCCTTTGGCTTGCGTCGCGCCAGCAATATCCACTGGCAGGCGCTGACCGTCGGCCGCGACGAGCGCGCCGAGCTCAAGGGCCAAACCCCCGCGGTGCTGTGGCTGACCGGGCTGTCCGGCGCCGGAAAATCAACGATTGCGGATCTCGTCGAAAAGCAGCTGCTCGCCTTCGGCCGCCACACGATGCTGCTCGATGGCGACAATGTGCGGCACGGGCTCAACCGCGATCTCGGTTTCACCGACGCCGACCGGGTCGAAAACGTCCGCCGCGTCGGCGAGGTCGCTAAGCTGATGGCCGAGGCCGGGCTGATCGTGATCTGCTCGTTCATCTCGCCATTCCGCGCCGAGCGACGCATGGTGCGCGAACTGGCCGGCCCCACCGCGTTTCTGGAGATATACGTCGACACGCCGATCGAGGAATGCATCCGGCGCGATCCCAAGGGCCTCTACGCCAAGGCCAAGGCCGGCGGGATCGAGCATTTCACCGGCCTCGACTCGCCCTACGAAGCGCCGGAAGCCCCGGAGCTGCGGGTGACCACGGTCGGCACGGCCGAAGAGGCTGCGACACAGATAATCGACGAGCTGCAGCGCCGGCGGATTATTTGACCGGCAGCGGCGCCGGACGCACTGCGCGCCGGCCGAGCGCAGGGCCGCGCTGCGACAGCAGTTTTTCGAAATAGGCGATGGTGCGGGTAAGGCCGGTATTGAGTTCGGTGCGCGGTTGCCAGCCGAGCACCGCCTGCGCCTGGGCGATTTCTGGGCAACGCTGGACCGGGTCGTCTACCGGGAGCGGGCGCCGCGTGATCGTCGAGCGCGAGCCGGTCAGCGCGATGATGCGGTCAGCGAGCTCGGCGACGGAGGTTTCGACCGGGTTTCCGAGATTGATCGGCCCGGTAACGTCGTCGGGAGCGGCCATCAGCTTGACAAACCCGTCGATCAGATCGTCGACATAGCAAAAGGCGCGGGTCTGCGTGCCCTCACCGTACAGCGTGATCGGTTCGTTCCGCAGCGCCTGCATGATGAAGTTGGAAACGACGCGGCCGTCGTTGGGGTGCATGCGCGGACCGTAGGTGTTGAAGATGCGGGCGACGCGGATCTTTAGATTGTGCTGACGGTAATAATCGAAAAACAAGGTCTCGGCGCAGCGCTTGCCCTCGTCATAGCAGGCGCGCGGCCCGATCGGGTTGACGTTGCCGCGATAGCCTTCGGGCTGCGGGTGCAAGGTGGGGTCGCCATAGACTTCGGAAGTCGAGGCTTGGAATATCTTTGCCTTGAGCCGTTTTGCCAGCCCCAGCATGTTGATTGCGCCGATAACGCTGGTCTTGGTCGTCTGCACCGGGTCGAACTGGTAATGGATCGGCGAGGCCGGGCAGGCAAGATTGTAGATCTCGTCGACCTCGACAAACAGCGGATGGGTGATGTCGTGGCGCATCGCCTCGAAATGCGGGTCGGCCAGCAGGTGAGCGACGTTGTCCTTGCGCCCGGTGAAATAATTGTCGATGCAGAGCACGTCGTCGCCCTGGGCCAGCAGGCGCTCGCACAGATGAGAGCCGAGAAAACCGGCGCCGCCGGTGACGAGAACACGTTTGGCGACAATGCTCATCGGACGATCTTTCCTGGCGGTCACGCTAGCACGCGCAATTCGGGACGCACGATCCGCGGCGGGCGGCCGACGCTGACATAGGAAAGGCCCGCGGCGGTCATTTCCTCTGGCTGATAGATGTTGCGCAGATCGATCACAAGGGGGGCCGCGAGCAAGCTTCTGACGCGGCCGAGATCAAGCGCGCGGAAGGCGTTCCATTCAGTCAGGATGACCAGCGCATCGGCCCCAACCATCGTCTCATAGGCATCCCCGCAGTAGGTCAGGTCAGGCAGCAGCTTTTCGGCCTCGACCATCCCTCCCGGATCGTAACCGCGGATGGCTGCTCCGGCGGCCATCAACGCCGGCAGGATCGCCAGGCTCGGGCTGTCGCGCATGTCGTCGGTGTTGGGCTTGAAGGTCAGACCGAGCACGGCAAGGGTCTTGCCCGCAAGCTTACCGCCGCAAGCGGCGGCGATCTTGTCGGCCATGCGCTCTTTGCGCGCATCATTGACCTGCACCACGGTTTCGACGATCGCCAACGGCGACTCGACCTCGCGGGCGGTGCGCACCACCGCGCGGCAGTCCTTTGGAAAACACGAACCGCCAAACCCCGGCCCGGCATGCAGAAATTTACTGCCGATGCGTCCGTCGAGGCCGATCCCCTTGGCCACGTCCTGAACATCGGCGCCCACCCGCTCGCACAGATCGGCGATCTCGTTGATAAAGGTGATCTTGGTCGCGAGAAACGCGTTGGCCGCATATTTGATTAGCTCAGCGGTCTCGATGTCGGTGAACATCATCGGCGTTTCGAGCAAATAGAGCGGGCGATAGAGCGCCCGCATGACCGTGCGGGCGTGCTCGCTGTCGGCGCCGATCACGACCCGGTCGGGCCGCATGAAATCCTCGATCGCCGAGCCCTCGCGCAGAAATTCCGGATTGGAGGCCACGTCGAACCGGCCCTGTGGCCGTATCCGGCGCAGGATCTCGGCAACCTCGCGACCAGTGCCGACCGGCACCGTCGACTTGGTCACCACGACCGCATAATCGGTCAACGCCCGCCCGATCTCCTCGGCGGCGGCAAACACGTAAGAAAGATCGGCATGCCCGTCGCCGCGCCGCGAGGGCGTACCGACGGCGATGAACACGGCGTCGGCCCCGGCAACGGCCGCCGGGAGATCGATCGTGAAGGAAAGCCTGCCCGCCGCCGCGTTATTGGCCACGAGTGCTTCGAGACCCGGCTCGAAGATCGGCATTTCGCCCTGCTGCAGGCGCGCGATCTTGCCCCTGTCCTGGTCGACGCATGTGACCTCGACGCCGAACTCGGAGAAGCACGCCCCCGAGACCAGCCCAACATACCCGGTACCGACTATCGCAATGCGCATCTCGGTCGACCCTCACGCGAATGCAGCAAAAAACGGCAACCCCGCCGGCTTATTCCACCGGAAGCGGCCCGCGGCAAGCCGCCGCGCCCGGAAAACCACCAAGTCGCGGAAGAGCCGGCGGAGATGGCGCGTTGTGGTGCCATCGTTACGGTCTGATCCAGCAGGCGATATGTCACAAGCGATCCTGGTAACCGGCGGAGCGGGGTACGTCGGGTCGCATGCCTGCAAGGTGCTGGCGCGCGCCGGATACCGGCCGGTCGTCTTCGACAATCTGTCGCGCGGGCGGCGCGAGGCGGTGCGCTGGGGGCCATTGGTCGAGGGGGACCTTGCGGATATGGCGCGGCTCTCCGCCGCACTCGCCGAGCATCAGGTCTCGGCAGTCATGCATTTCGCCGCTTACGCTTATGTCGGCGAGTCCGTGGCCGAGCCGGCGCTCTACTATCGCAATAATTTGAGCGGCACCCTGTCATTGTTGGAGGCAATGCGCAATGCGGGCGTCGGCGAAATAGTCTTCTCCTCTACCTGTGCAATTTATGGCACGCCCGATGCGGTCCCCATCCGCGAGGACTCGCCGCAGCGTCCGGTCAACCCATACGGCGAGACCAAGCTCGCAATCGAGCGGGCCTTGCATTGGTATGGCCAAGCCTATGGAGTGCGCTCGGTGGCGCTGCGCTATTTCAACGCCGCCGGAGCCGATCCCGAGGGCGAGATCGGCGAGTGCCACGAGCCTGAAACCCACCTGGTTCCGCTGGTGTTGCAGGCGGCACTCGGGCAACGCCCGCAGATCGATATCTACGGCACCGATTACCCGACGCCGGATGGCACCGCGATCCGCGATTACGTCCACGTCCAAGACCTGGCTCTCGCGCATCTGCGCGCGCTGGAGCGCCTGCGCGGGGGCGGCGGCAGCATCGCGGTCAATCTCGGCACCGGCCACGGTCGGTCGGTGCGCGAGGTGATCGCCGCCGCCGAGGCGGCCACCGGCCGCAAGGTCCCGGCGCAAGCCGCACCGAGGCGGCCGGGCGATCCTCCGGCGCTGGTCGCCGATCCCAGCCTTGCCGCCGAAATTCTTGGCTGGCGCCCGCAGCATTCGGACCTCGACACGATTATCCGCACCGCGCTCGCTTGGCAGACGCGCCAGTCGCGGTGAATACGCCCGTATTCTCATTGGTGCGGCCGGCGCCGACCCGGTTCCCGGAATGAATCCCGCGGTGGTCCGTTGTGCGAGCGCTGCCGCTGCCGAGAAGGGGGCCGGCGCGGCATCGGTCCCGGGAGCTTCCAAGATGACCTTGGTCGATGTCGACGAGGTTGCAGCGGCGTGCTTCGATCCCGATGGAGCGGGTCCTATCGCCCGCTCCGATTCGCGTGAGCGGCAAGTTCTTCTTCGCCGGCGAGCACAAGCATTTCGTCAAGGGCGTCACCTACGGCCCGTTCCCGATCGGCAGCCATGGCGCGCCCTTCCCCGAACCGGCGACTGTCGACAAAGATTTCGCGCTGATGGGTGAAGCCGGGATTAACACGGTCCGGGTTTTCACCGTGCCGCCGGCTTGGCTCTTGGACGCCGCTCAGGAGGCGGGTTTAAGGGTCCTTGTCGGGCTTCCTTGGCCCCAGCACGTCACCTTTCTCGATAGCCCGGCGATCCAGGCGGATATCCGCGAAGCGGTCGCCGCCGGCGTGCGCGCCTGCGGCCGCCATCCCGCGGTCTTCGCCTACCTGGTCGGCAACGAGATCCCGCCGGACATGGTCCGTTGGCACGGCGCCGAGCCGGTGCGGCGTTTTCTGCGCGGTCTCGTCGCCTTGGTCAAAGACGAGCATCCCGAGGCGCTGGTCAGCTACGCCAACTTTCCATCGACCGAATACCTGACCGTCGACTTCACCGATTTCGTTTGCTTCAACGTCTATCTTCACGATGAAACCGCGTTTCGGCGTTATATCGCGCGGCTGCATAATCTCGCCGTCGACCAGCCGCTGGTGCTGACCGAATTCGGCGTCGACTCGATCCGCGAAGGAGAACAGGGGCAGCAGCGCGTTCTGTCGTGGCAGGTTCGCACCGCCTTCGAGGCGGGGGTTGCCGGGACTTGCGTGTTTTCCTGGACCGACGAGTGGTTCACCGGCGGTCACCTGGTCGAGGACTGGGCGTTCGGCCTTGTCGACCGAAAGCGCCGGCCCAAGCTTGCCCTGGCCGAGGTCGAGCGCTCCTACAGCGGCCCCTTGCCGCCGCCTCTGCCGCGCTATCCGAGGGTCTCGGTGGTGGTTTGCGCCTACAATGCCGAGCGCACGATGGATGCGTGTCTGGCCTCGCTCGCACTGCTGAATTATCCCGATTACGAGGTCATCGTCGTCAATGACGGTTCGCGCGACCGCACCCTCGAGATCGCCGAGAGCTATCCGTATTGCCGGATCATCAGCCAGCCGAATAAGGGCTTGAGCGTTGCCCGCAATGTCGGCGCAGAGGCCGCCACCGGCGAGATCGTCGCCTATACCGACAGCGACTGCGTCGCCGATCCCGACTGGCTGACCTATCTCGTCGCCAAGATGGAAGCGAGCGGGCTCTCGGCTTGCGGCGGGCCCAATTTTCCGCCGCCCGAAGACAGCCTTGTTCCGGCCGCGGTCGCGGTGGCGCCGGGCGGCCCGACCCATGTCTTGCTGAGCGACGAGGTGGCCGAGCACATCGCCGGCTGCAACATGGCATTCCGCCGCGAGACCCTAATCGGTCTCGGCGGCTTCGATCCGGTCTATCGCGCCGCCGGCGACGATGTCGACATCTGCTGGCGCTTTCAGGATGCCGGCCATGTCATCGGCTTCAGCCCGGCGGCCATCGTCTGGCATTTCCGCCGCAACACGGTCAAAGCCTATTGCAATCAGCAGCGCGGCTACGGCAAGGCCGAAGCCCTGGTCTATTCCAAGCATCCCTTCCGCTTCAACCTGTTTGGACAGGCAAAGTGGCTGGGACGCATCTATGGCGACCTCTCGACCTCGCTGCTGCTGTCGCGCCGGCCGGTGATCTATTCGGGCGTGTTTGGCCGCGGCCTATTCCAAACCCTGTACGAGCCGCCATCGTCGCTGACCGCATTTCTGCCGCTGACCTTCGAATGGAGTGCCGCGGCCCTTGTCTTGGCGCTGGCCGCGGCCGTTGGCGGCGGCTGGTGGTGGCTGCTCGCGGTGCCGCTGCTCGCTACCTGGGCGATGTGCGTCAACGGCGCGCTCAAGGCGCAGATCGACAGGCGTTTCACCGGGGCAAAAGCCCGGGCGCTGGTGGCGCTGCTGATCTATCTGGGCCCGCTGCTGCGCGGCTGGGAGCGGATCAGGTGGCGCATCCGCGAGATGCGCGCACAGCCGCACGTCGCCCCCGCCGAGACCGAGCAGCGCGCCCGGATCTCTTGGCGCCGGCGAGCCTTCCAACTGGCCTATTGGAGCGAGGCCGGAACCGAAAAAGAAGCGCTGATCGGCGGGCTGATGGAGTTCCTGGTGCGGCAGAAATATTTCGTCGTGCCCGACACCGGGTGGAGCAGCTGGGACCTCAAGATCGCCCGTGGCCTATGCAGCCGATCCCAGGTCACGGTCTGCGTCGAAAATCATGGTGGTCCCAAACGGCTGTTGCGCGTGCGTTGCACGATGCGCCTGTCGCGTTTCGCCTCGTTCCTGCTGCGCAGCTATGCGGGATTGACCGCGTTCGCGCTGATCCTCGGCTGGCCGCTGGCGGCAGCGGCGATCGGCGCGGCCGGGCTCGTCAATTTCGCGGTGATGAGCTGCAAGCTCGCCGGCTTTGCTCGGTTGATGCACCGCATCGTCGAGGCCGTCGCCAAACCGGTGGGGCTCATCCCGGTCGAGCCGGTGGCGCGTCCTCAGATGGCGGTCGTCGCGACCCAGACTGCGTGAGAATGCGGGGTCGGCTCGACGGCGCGCGCCTGAGGTTGCAGCGGAACCCGGCGCGATGCTGAAAAAACTGCTGCCGTATTTGCGGCCCTATCGCGGTCCGGTCGCCTGGGCATTGGCGCAGGTATTTCTGATCACCGCCTTCGAGCTGCTGAAGCCATGGCCGCTGCAGGTGGTGATCGACAATGTGCTGGGCGGCAAGCCATTCCCGATTGCGGCGCTGCAGGCCGTGCCGGCGAGTCGGTTGCTGCTGCTTGCTTGTCTCGGGATCGTGCTCGTCCATTTCGGCAGTGGCGGGCTGACCCTGCTGCATTACTACACGACGATCCGCGTCGGCCAGAACATGGTCAACGACCTGCGCGGCGCTCTCTACGCCCATCTCCAGGGGCTGTCGCTGGCCTTCCACGATCGCCAGCGGGTCGGCGACCTGCTCTACAGGGTCACCTCGGACAGCTTTGCCGTTCAGACGATGATCATGAACGGGGCCTTGCCGATCTTGTCGGCCGTGGTCCTGCTGGCCGGCATGCTGGTCATCCTGTTTCCGCTCGATCCGACACTGACCTTGCTGGCGCTGACCGTCGTTCCGGTGCTGTTTGCCCTGATTTCCGGGTTCAACCGTAAGATCATCGACGTCGCCACCGAGGTGCGCACGACAGAAAGCCGGGTCTATTCACTGGTGCAGTGGGCAATGTCGTCGATCAAGGTGGTGCAGGCCTTCACCAGGGAGGAAGACGAGCAGCGCCGCTTCATGGGGGCGAGCCGTGAAAGCCTGCGCGCGACCCTGCGCCTTTACAGCTGGCAGACGCTTTATTCCGGTGCGGTTAACGTCGTGATCGCCGGCGGCACCGCGCTCGTCGTTTATGCCGGGGCGCGCGCGGTGATCTCGGGTGCGTTGACGGTCGGACAGTTGATCGTCTTCATCTCGTATCTGGCCCAGCTTTACGCGCCGATCAACCAGATCACCCAGAGCTGGGGGCTTATCGCCGGGGCCCGGGTCGGCGCGCGCCGGATCTTCGAAATACTCGACACCGAGCCCGACCTCGCCGACGGGAGCCGCAGCTTTCCGGCGGAAGGCGCGCGCGGCGCCGTCGCCTGGCGCAAGGTCGACTTCCGCTATCGTCCGCAGACCCCGGTCCTAAAGGACATCGATCTGGTGGTCCCTGCCGGCGCCAAGATCGCGGTCGTCGGTCCCACCGGGGCCGGCAAATCGACCTTGCTCGGCCTGCTGCCGCGCTTCTACGACCCGACGGCGGGGACGGTGGAGATCGACGGCGTCGATCTGCGCGAATATCGCTTGAACTCCTTGCGCAGCCAGATCGCGCTGGTATTGCAGCCGCCGCTGATCTTTCCGCTCTCGGTGCGCGACAACATCGCCTACGGCCGGCCGGGGGCCGATGACGCGGCGATCGAGCGCGCGGCCCGATTGGCGCACATCGACGATCTGATCACGTCGCTGCCGGCGGGCTACGACACGGTGATCGGCGAATTGGGCGTCTCATTGTCCGAGGGCGAAAAGCAGCGGGTGACGATCGCCAGCGCGCTGCTGCGTGACGCGCCGATCCTGATCCTCGACGAGCCGACCTCGGCGCTCGATGTCGCCACCGAGGCATTGGTGATGGCCGGGATCGAGCGCCTGATGGAGGGGCGCACAACCTTTATCATCGCCCACCGGCTGTCGACTGTGCGGCGTTGCGACCGGATCGTCGTATTGCAAGCGGGCGGCATCGTTGAACAGGGAAGCCTGGCCGAACTACTGCGGCGCGACGGTGTGTTCGCCGGCTACTACCGCAGCCAGTTCGCCCCGGAACACGCCCCTGGGGCCGAGATCGCCGTAGCCGGCTGACTCCGTTGCAGGCTTCGTCCGGACAAATCTGATCGGCCTCAAGTGAGCAAGAGCGGCAGCGGCCGAACAGCCCCTCCCCGCTGGGGGCCTACGTCAAGCGATGGTGTGCCCGATCGTGGCGGGCCCGCAGCGATCGGGCCGGGCTTCACGATTCTAGTTGGCTGATCCGGTGTAAGCGGAGGTCGTGCCGGGTCGCCCGCGATCCGAGAAGGAAGAGACCGAGAGCCGCGCCCAGGAGGGCGAGAGTGGCGGGCTCGGGGACGACGGCCGCGCCTGTAACCATCGTGGAAGTTGCGCCCGTTCCTATCGCCGATTCAACTGAGACGGCGACGAGCGGATCGGATCGAACGTTCAAATCGGCGGCAAACCCGATGCCCATATCGGGTAGTGAAAAATAAACTGAGGTACCGGCGAGTACCTCGTCGTTGGATCCCATGTCAAACGCAGGACCTTGGGTGTAGGTGCCTGAAAAGGGGGATGGTCCGGTTAGCGTGATGGTTACGTTCGTCTCTGTGATGGTTGCCGTGTCGAAGGTGAAGGAGCCGGAGATCGCCTCCGTGTCGCCGGCGAGCACGACTGAGGCATTAGACGTAAATACGTAGTTTAAGGGGGTCGCTCTGGCCCCCGGCGCTGTTGCCAAGCATACCGCGGTCACCACCGCCAATGCGAGCTGAAGGCCGCGGCGGGAGCCCTTCAGGGAGGATTCTGATCGGTGAGAAGGGTCCGTGAGCCTCATCGATGTACTCCGGAAGATGCCCGCGAGAGGACGCCCGCCCGGCAAAACCGTCGATTTACGACGCGGGCAATATGCACGCCGCGACGTTTTGCTGCAACGGCGTCCCCGCTGCAAACGGGATCAGTGCAATACGGCCAGCCGCAGGACCCCGGAGAAATTCCTCGGCCTCGCCCGCCTGCTGCCGGCGGCGGCCCGCCGGCTCACTCCAGCGGCAGCTGAATCAGCAAAAAATAGCCGTTGATCATCAGCAAGGTAGCGAGCACCGCGAGAGCCCCGCTCAGCTTTACGAGCGGGCGCGAGGCGGCGACAATGCTGACCGAACCCAACACGATCGCGATCTGAAACAGGGCCTCGGCAAAGTCGAAATTTGGGTCCCGCCGGGCGGCGCGGTCGCGCTTGGCCTGCCATTCCTTTGCCGTGGCGAGAAGTTCTTGCTTGCCCTGGCCGCTCGCCGGGTCGGTCTCATAGCGGTCGGCGGTTGTCCGCCAGCGCTTGATGTGCTCTTCGATCTTCGTCTTGGCCGCTTCGGGCATCGCCGGGTTGGCGGCGGCCAACACTTCGAGCTGGTCGGCGGCGAGCCGATACGAGGTCTGGCGGGCGTATTTCGATTGGTAAAAGCCATAGATGTCGGAGGCTTGAATGTTGGCGTTCACCATCACCTTGGTCGCGTTCGACCCACCGAGCGACGTGATCGCCAGCAGCATCGCGATGATGCCGAGATAGATGGCGGTGAACCTGCGGAAGGTGGTGTCCGCCTCGGCCCTGCGCTCTTCATCTTCCCCGCGTATCGTTTCGGCGATCTCGCTCGCTTCCACCTGTCCCTCCGTAGGCAAAACAGGCAAACGACATTCGCTGATTCGAAGGCGGGGTCAAGCTCGATGCGCCCCAACCTGCGCCCGGCCTCCTGCAAGGGAGGCCGGGCGGCGATTGTTGCGCGACGGCGCTGCCCGCCGAATGGGAATTATTGGTAATTGTAGGGCGGGTAGCTGTAAGCTGCCGATCCGTAATAGGGTTGTGGCGCATTATAATAATAAGACGGTCCCGGCGAGTTGTAGTAATAACCCTGCTGCGGATAATAGGAAGGCGGTGCCGCATAAACTGGGGGTGCTGTCGCCGCGATCGCCGCTCCGGCGATGACCCCGCCCAGGATGCCGAGACCAATCGCAGCGCCCGCGCCCGGACCGTGGGCACGCGCCGTCGGCGGCACTGCGGTCAGCGCAACCGCGGCGAGCATCCCCGCGACCGCGACCCCGCGGCCGAATTGCTTGGCGCGGGCGATCAGCGAGGGCTGCGGATCGGATTGGGGGTCGGGCCGGGTCTGCATTTGCTTGGTCGACATGACGCTCTCCAGTTTGGCCGATCCCAACGCGGTTGTGCGTCGTGATCGGAACTCTCAAAGCGTCAAATCGGTGCGCCGAAATTGGAGTGCCATGTCGCAGAATCCGCCGCCGGCCTCACCCATAGTCTTTCGACCAGGCTGGTCCATGCGCCCGCACAAGGCTCGCGCACGTCCCCGATACGTTCGCGTCCAGCTCAGGAGGAAACCGGTGCGGCGTCGTCGATGACCAGCTGCACCGCGTCGCCGCCGCGCCAGGTGTCGCGGCGCAGATGACCGGCAACGTGGATTGCAGCGCCGCGCGTCTCGGCGAGGAAGTGGCCGAGCGGCGTCTCGGCGGCCTGGAAGGCGATCGCCGGCAGCCGCGCGCCGTCGAACGGGTCGGCCAAGCTACAGCGCAGATGGGCGCCGCCGACCGTCTCGGTATGGATGACGCGCAGCGCCGGGAAGACAAAGCGTGGCTCTGGATTTGCCGCCCCAAACGGCGCCAGCCGGTCGATGTGGCCGATCAGCTCGCTCTGCGCCGCCGCGGCCGAGAGCGCGCCGTCGACGATGAGTTCGGGAACCAGGCTCAGTTGGTCGAGCCCGTTCCCCAGCCGCTCGACCAGAAATTCGCGCAGGGCGTCAAGCTTATCCGCTGCGACCGTAAAGCCGGCCGCCATCGCGTGGCCCCCGCCGTTGATCAGGAGCCCGGTCTGGCGCGCCGCGATCACTGCCGGACCGAGCGCGACACCGGGGATCGAGCGGCCCGAGCCGCGGCCAACCCCGCCGTCCAGCGCGATGACCAGAGCCGGGCGCTCATAGCGCTCCCTGAGTCGGGAGGCGACGATCCCGATCACACCGGGATGCCAGTCGGCCGCCGCGGCAAAGGTCAGCACCGCGGCTTGCGGCGCGGCTTCGACCATCGCGATCGCCGCCGCCAAGGTCCGTGCCTCGATTTCCCGGCGCTCGCGGTTGTGGGCGTCGAGGCGCTGTGCCAGCTCGGCGGCCAGCGCCGGATCATCGGTGGCCAGCAGTCGCGCCCCGAGATCCGACGCGCCAACCCGGCCGCCGGCGTTGACCCGCGGCCCGAGAACAAACCCCAGATGGTAGGCGTCGATCGGCTCCTTGATCCCGGCGATTGCGGCCAGCGCCGCCATGCCCGGATTGGCGTTGCGCCGCGCCACCCTGATCCCCTGTGCGACCAAGGCCCGGTTCAATCCGGTCAGCGGGACGACATCGCACACCGTACCCAGCGCCACGAGGTCGAGCCACCCAAGGAGGTCGGGCTCGGTGCGGCCGGCCCCGTACCAGCCGGCCTGGCGAAGGGCGCGATTGACCGCGACGACGAGCAGAAAGGCGACGCCGACGGCCGCCAGGCTGCCATGCGGGCTCGCCTCGTCCAGTCGGTTCGGGTTGACCACCGCAGCGGCACGCGGCAGCAGCGGCTCGGCGACATGATGATCGACGACGATGACGTCGAGCCCGCTTTCCGCGGCTTCGGCGAGCGGCAGATGCGCCGTCGTGCCGCAATCGACGGTGACGACGACCCGTACCCCCTCCGCCCGCAGGCGCAGCAGGGCGGCGCTGTTGGGGCCGTAGCCTTCGCTTATGCGATCGGGGACATAGATCCGGGTGCGCGTCCCGATCGCCGCGAAAAACCGCGCCAGCAGCGCCGCCGAGGTGGCGCCGTCGACATCGTAATCGCCGAAAATGGCGATCGTCTCGCCGTCGCGAACGGCCTGAGCGAGCCGTGCGGCGGCGGCCTCCATGTCGCGCAGATGCGAGGGATCGGGCAGCTGCTCGCGCAGGCGCGGCTGGAGGAACCCCGGGGCGTGATCGAGATCGACACCGCGCTGGGCCAGCAGCCGCCCGACGATTTCGGGCAGCGCCAGCCGCTCGGCGATCTCGTGCCCGGCCTGCGCATCGCCGCCGCGCCAGCGCCAGCGGCGACCGCAGACCGATTGCTCGACCCCCAAAACGCTGGCGGGAAAGGCGGCGCCCCCCGCGCCGTCGATCATTCCGCTTCAGCGCGCGAACGGGGCGAAGCTTTGCTTGCGGGTAAAGTCGTGGTGGGCCTCGACATAGCGCACGGTGCCGGTCTTCGAGCGCATCACCACCGAATGGGTGAAGGCACCGACGTGCAAACGGCGCACGCCCTTGAGCATGGTGCCATTGGTGACCCCGGTCGCGGCAAACATCACGTCGCCGGAAGCCAAGTCCAAGAGCTTGTATTTGCGGTCGAGATCGGCGATGCCGATTTTTTGCGCACGGCCGCGCTCGTCATCGTTGCGGAACAACAGCCGTCCCTGCATCTGCCCGCCGATGCAGCGCAATGCCGCGGCCGCCAGCACGCCTTCGGGCGCGCCGCCCGATCCGACATACATGTCGATCCCGGTCTCGGGGCTCGAGGTGGCGATGACGCCGCTGACATCGCCATCCGAGATCAAGGCGATGCGGGCGCCGGCCTCGCGCACCTTGGCGATCAGTTCGGCATGGCGCGGGCGGTCGAGGATGCAGACCACAAGGTCGGCGACCTCAGCTTTTTTTGCGCGGGCCAGATTTTTGAGATTGACCGCCGGCTGTTCGTCGAGATCGACCAGATCGTCGGGCAATCCGCCGCCGACTGCGATCTTGTCCATATAGACGTCGGGAGCGTTGAGAAAGCCGCCGGCATCGGCCATCGCGATGACGGCGAGCGCATTGGCGCCGCCCTTGGCGGTGATCGTCGTCCCTTCGAGCGGATCGAGGGCGATGTCGATCGGCGGGCCGTTTCCGGTGCCGACCTTCTCGCCGATGTAGAGCATCGGCGCCTCGTCGCGTTCGCCCTCGCCGATCACGACGGTGCCGTCGATCGCCAGGCTGTTCAGCGCCTCGCGCATCGCATCGACCGCGGCCTGGTCGGCGGCTTTCTCGTCGCCGCGCCCCATCAGGCGCGAGGCCGAGAGCGCCGCAGCCTCGGTCACCCGGACGGCTTCCAATGCCAGATTGCGGTCCATTCGTGACGTCTCAGGCATGACGTTCCTCCTTGGCGTTCGTGAGCAGATGATTGTCAGAGCCAGACCGATAATCAAACCTATCGGCTGAACGTGTTGCCTCAGCACACCGCCAACGAGTCGGCCGAGCGGAGCGCGCAGGCCGGGGCATCCGATCGATTCGGCGACGCTTGCAAATCCGGCTCAGCACAAGCGGGCGCCGCGGCGCCGAAGCTAAGCGTCGGGTCCGACGCCGTCAATGCGCCGCGCCTGCGGGCGGAAGGAAAAAGCAGACGATACATCTGTATGATGGTTAATCTGTGCTAGGTAAGGGGCTGACAAAACTCAGGGGAGGGATTGAAATGAAGACGATCTTCGCCGCGGGTCTGTTTATCGTTGGGGCGGCCGCGATCGGCGTCATCGGCCCGGCAGCTGCTGCGGAGCCCTGCAATCCTGCAGGTAAGCTAGATTTTGTTTGCGGGCCGCTGAACTCGGAGGATCTGGTCCAGGTGCCGGGGACGCCGTGGATCGTGGCCAGCGGCATGGATGGCGGCGCAGCCGGCTCGCGCGGCAGCCTGCATCTGGTTGATAGCCGTGACAAATCGTGGAAGGTGCTGTTTCCCGGCAGCAACCCGCAACTCCAGCCCGACAAAACGACCTATGGCGATTGCCCGGGCGCGCCAGACCTCAGCAAATTCGGGGCGCACGGCCTCAATCTGCGTGCCGGCAAGGATGGCATGGACACGCTCTATGTCGTCAATCACGGCGGCCGTGAATCGATCGAAATCTTCACGCTCGACCCCAAAAGAGCCGAACCCACCGTTACCTGGATCGGTTGCGCGGTAATGCCGAGCCACACCTGGCCCAATTCGGTAGCGCCTTTACCCGACGGCGGCATGGTCGTCACCGACATGTTCGATCCGAAGGACCCTAAAGCCCCGGACAAGATGGCTGCGGGGGAGAACACCGGTGCCGTCTATGAGTGGCAACCACACAAGGGCTTCGTATTGGTTCCTGGTAGTCGGATGTCCGGCAACAACGGCATCGAGGTCTCGCGCGACGGCAAATGGATCTATGTCGCGGCCTGGGGAAACAAGGCGGTGGTTCGCTTGTCTCGAGGCGGCGGTGCGCCTGCCAAGCGGCTCCCGGTCGGCTTTCTCGCGGACAATCTGCGCTGGGCGCCCGATGGCAAGCTGATGGTCGCTGGCCAAAACGTCCCGGCGAAGCTGGTATTCGGCTGCTTCCAAAGCCACAACGCGCGCTGCACCCAGCCTTGGCGCATCGTCAAATGGGATACCGCGGCGATGACAATAAAGCCTGTGGTCAGCGAAAAGGGCAACCCGGAGTTCGGCGACGCCACCGTCGGGTTGGAGATCGGCGACGATATGTTCGTCGGCACCTTCCGTGGTGACCGGATCGCCTATTTCTCGCTGAAATAGGCTATCGCTTACATGCCCCTTGGGTGGCCCGGGAGCAGCGTCGATGGGATTGCCGCGCGCGATTGGTTGCGCCTGCGCCGGGAAACACCCATGATAATTCCGCATAAAAGGCCGTAGCGGTGATGCTGAAGATCGAGATTGAACGCGAGGCGGATGGCCGTTGGCTGGCGGAGGTGCCCGCGCTTCCCGGCGTCCTCGCCTACGGCGCTTCCCGGGCTGAAGCGCGGACCAAGGCGACCGCGCTCGCCCTTCGCGTTATCGCCGACCGAATCGAGCACGGCGAGCCGGTGCCGGTTGATCCCGCCACCATATTCGTCGCGGCGTGAGCACGTGGCCGGCCGCGAAATCCGGCCGGGTCCTGAGAGCGCTCTACCGGATCGGCTGGACGGTTAAGCGGCAGGCTGGTTCGCACCGCACGCTACAGCGGCCAGGATGGCCTGACTACGTGTTCGCGTTTCACGACGACGATGAACTTGGGCCGCGGATGCTCGTGCGCATCGCCAAGCATACCGGGCTTCGGCCAGACGATCTTTAGCAACCTCACCGGCGAATTCGGAAATCCTCGGAATTCAGAAATCTTCGATGCGGATCATTCGCGGCGGCTCGAGCACGGTGTCGAGCGCTTCGATCCTAGCCAATGCCCGGCGCATCGCCGCCTCGACGGTGACATGGGTGGTCAGCACCACCGGCACCGCCTCGCCCGGCGCACGCCCGCGCTGGATCATCGACTCCATCGACGCCTCCTCGTCGCGCAATGCCGCGGCGACATCGGCGATGACCCCCGGCTGGTCGACCACCATCAGCCTGATGTAATAGGCGCTCTGGTGCTGTTCGATCGGCACGCCGGGAAGCGCGCGCAAATCGGCAGCCGGAATTCCGAGCGGAAAGACCCGGCGCCCGGCGGCGATATCGACGAGGTCGGCGGCGACCGCGGAGGCGGTCGGGAAGGCGCCCGCACCGCGCCCTTGCAGAACCACCCGGCCGACGAAGTCACCCTCGGCCACAACGGCGTTATAGACGCCCTCGACCGCCGCGATCGGGGTCGCCCGCGGCACCATGCAAGGGTGGACGCGCTGCTCGAGCCCATCCTCGGTTCGCCGCGCGATGCCGAGCAGCTTGATGCGGTAGCCAAGCTCTTCGGCAAAATCGATGTCGAGCCGCGAGACGTGACGGATCCCTTCGGTGTAGACCCCGGCGAGATCAACCGGGCGGCCAAAGCCGACGCTCGCCAAGATCGCCAGCTTGTGGGCGGCGTCGACGCCGTCGATGTCGAAGCTCGGATCGGCCTCGGCATAGCCGAGCTTCTGCGCTTCGGCGAGCACCTCGGCGAACTCGCGGCCGGTCTCGCGCATCGTCGTCAAGATGTAGTTCGAGGTGCCGTTGAGGATGCCGTAGACGCGTTCGAGCCGGTTTCCGGCGAGGCCCTCGCGCAGCGCCTTGATCACCGGGATGCCGCCCGCGACCGCAGCCTCGAACGACAGCGCCAGGCTGTGCTCTTCGGCGCGCGCCGCGAGCCTCGTCCCATGATGCGCCATCAGCGCCTTGTTGGCGGTAACCACGTGCTTGCCGTGATCGAGCGCGGCATCGACGACCTGCTCGGGCAATCCCGTCGGCGCCGCCGATCAATTCGACGACGACGTCGATTTCGGGATCGGCCGCCATCGCCGTCGCATCCTCGTACCAGCGCACCGCCGACAGCTCGACGCCGCGGTCGCGGCGCCGGTCACGGGCCGAAACCGCGGTCACGACGATGCGGCGGCCGCCGCGTTCGGCCAACAGCTCCGCCTGGTCCTGCAACAATTTGAGAGTGCCGGCACCAACCGTGCCGAGACCCGCGACGGCGATCTTCAACGGCGGCTTCACGACCCCGGCGACCCCGATGCGTTATGCCCGAAAAGCGTCCGAGCGGGTTAAGGCGGCACCGCGCACGGCGCCCCCGATCGCGCGTTTTATCGTGCGTATCCCTAATTTTCGATGATTTTCGGTTCCGCCGCTATTCGCCATGCGCCGCGGCGGTCGCTGCGAGATATCCGAACTCAGTGCTCGAGCAGCACCTCGGCACGGCTCTGCCCCGAATCTTCACCGACCGGCGCTGCTTCTACCAGTATCTTGTCCCGCGGTATTCCAGCCTTGGCCAAGGCGGCGGCGACCGCCTGCGCGCGGTCGAGAGCGGCTTGGAAGCCGTTCAGCTGTTGGTCGGCGGTATTGCCGACCCCGGTGTAGCCGATCACCCGCACCTTGCCGGGGTCGCGCCGGTAAAGCGGCACGATCGCGCCGAGACTTTGCCGGTCGGCATCGCTGAGGGTTGTCGAATTCGGCGGCGAAGTTTATCTGTGCGACCGGCATGTCGACGGGCGCCGCCGGCGGCGGTTTTCCGCTCTTGCCGGGACCCGTCGCCGCGGCGGTGCGGGTTGCGGCGGCGGGTGGAAGCGCCGGCGGCGGCGGTGGCGGCTGGAACTCGGCCGAAGCGATCGCGGCGGGCATCGGCGCCGGGGCCGGCGGCGCTGGGAGATGTGCCGCCGGCGTTTTGCCGGCCCCGGCCGACGCCGCTGGCATCCGCAGCAGAGGCGGCGGCGGCGGTGGCGGCTGGCTCTGCTGCCGGCTCAGGCAGCGAGGAAATCTGCGGCGATTGCAAGCTCGATTCCATCGGTCCGGGTTCGGGCGGCTCGCCGGCCTTGCGCGGCCCCTTTGCTGCCGCTGGTGTCGCGCTCGCCACCTGACCCGGCGCCGGCGTCGTTCCGGCGCCGGAAGGTGCGGTTGCCGCTTTTGGCCCGCCAGTAGGAGCCGCCGGTGGCTCCGCGGCGCCGGAAGACGCGGCCGCGCCGGGAGGAGCTGGCGGTGGCGGAGGCGGCGGGGGTGGGCCGGCCCCTTCGTCGAAACCGGCCTGCAGCTGCTCGCTGGTGTATTTGGCATTCTTCCGGTCGGCGATCAGGCTCTGCGTCAATTTATCGAGCTCGGCCGTGGTCAGCGCCTGGGTGGGCGGCGGCGGAACCGTCGCCAGGTTCGGATAAGGCGACTTCTCTCCGGCAGCCAGATTCTGGGTATTGGGCGTCGTCGCCGGATTGGGGTCGTTCTTGCTCGCGCCGGTCAGGTGGCGATACCCTTCGATCGGGTTACAGGCGCCGAGCCCGAGCACCATCGCCGCGACGACCCCCCGCAGCGCCCGCCGCCCCAATTTTCGATCGGAGCCGCGACCGCAATAACGGGTTTTGTCTAGCGCCATAACCACATACCCGCCGTACCGGCCGCGGTGCCGCGCGGGCGGCAAATCCCCGGCCGCTGCCGATTCGATGGACGCTGGTCTATTCGATCCAGGCCGCCGCGTCACCACATTTGATCCGTCGAACAAGCGGCCGATAAATCCGACAAACGATCGATGGCAGGCGTTCTGGCCGGTGGGGGCGGATCGTGGACCTCCGATGTTGGCAAGGAAGCGTGATGAACGACAGTGACCGGCCGATGCCAGGACAAGGGCCCGCCTCAGCTGCAAACGCCGAGGCGAGCGGCGCTCTCCCCGACGCCGATGAACTGACTCGGCAGCTCGCCCATGTCGCCGAAAAGAGCCGGCACCTCGTCACCGAATTCCTCAAGCGGCAATCGCCCGAGCAAGGAATCGGCATGGCGAGTCCGCTTGCCATCGGCGCCGCCTTTTTCGAGATGACGGCGCGGATGATGTCGGATCCTTCGCGCCTGGTCCAAGCGCAGCTCTCGCTGTGGAACGACTATATGACCTTGTGGCAGCGCACCGCCCAGCGGTTTCTCGGCGGCAACCCCGAGCCGATGATCGAACCGCCGCAAGGCGACCGCCGCTTCCGCGACGCCGGTTGGAACGACAACGTCCTCTTCGACTTCATCAAGCAGAGCTATCTGCTGACCGCCCGCTGGCTGCAGGGGACCGTGCGCGATGTCGAGGGTATCGACGAGCGAACCGCGCGTAAGGTTGATTTTTACACCCGCCAATTCGTCGATGCGCTGGCCCCCTCGAATTTTTTGATGACCAACCCCGAGGCGCTGCGGGCGACCATCGAAAGCCGCGGCGAAAATTTGCTGCATGGCCTGAAGAACCTGCTCGACGATTTAGAGCGCGGCAAGGGCCGGCTGGCGATCCGGATGACCGACATGGCGGCGTTCCATATCGGCGAGAATATCGCGGTGACGCCGGGCAAGGTCGTCTACCAGAACGACTTGATCCAGCTTATCCAATATTCGCCGACAACCGAGACGGTCAAACGCCGGCCATTGCTGATCATGCCGCCCTGGATTAACAAGTTCTACATCCTCGATCTGCGACGCGATAATTCCTTCATCCGCTGGGCGGTGGCGCAGGGCCACACTGTCTTTGTGATTTCCTGGGTCAACCCCGACGAGCATCTCGCCGGCAAGACCTTTACCGATTACATGCTCGAGGGTCCGCTCGCCGCCCTCGCCGCAATCGAGCAGGCGACCGGGGAGCGCGAGGCAAACGTGATCGGCTATTGCCTCGGCGGCACGCTGCTCGCGGCCACGCTCGCCTATATGGCGGTCAAGCGCGACAACCGGATCAAAAGCGCGACCTTCTTCGTGACGATGGTCGATTTTGCCGAGGCCGGCGAGCTTTCGGTGTTTATCGACGAGGAGCAGCTCGCGGCGCTCGAAGAGCGCATGAACGCCAAGGGCTATCTCGAAGGCCGTGACATGGCGACGACATTCAACATGCTGCGCGCCAACGATCTGATCTGGTCGTTCGTCGTCAACAACTATCTGCTCGGCAAGTCGCCGTTCCCGTTCGACCTGCTTTACTGGAACGCCGATTCGACGCGGATGCCGGCGGCGATGCACGGCTTTTACCTGCGCCGCATGTATCAGGAGAACCTGCTGGTCAAACCGGGCGGGATCACGCTCGATGGGGTGCCGATCGATCTCGGCAAGGTCAGGACCCCGGCGTTCCTGCTGTCGACCCGCGAGGACCACATCGCGCCGTGGCGGTCGACCTATGCCGCGACCCAGATTTACAAGGGCCCGGTCAAATTCGTGCTGTCCGCCTCGGGCCACATCGCCGGCGTCGTCAATCCGCCCGGCAGCAAATACGGGCATTGGGAGAACCCCAAAAACCCGCCGACGCCCGAGGAATGGCTCGCCGGCGCTACCCAGCATGCCGATTCGTGGTGGCCGGTGTGGGAGCGCTGGATCGCCAAATATTCAGGCGGCGAGGTGCCGGCCCGCCATCCCGGCGACGGCAAACTCAAGCCGATCGAGGACGCCCCCGGCTCCTACGTCAAGGTGCGGGCCGAGGATTGACCCCGTAGCCCCTGGGTTATTTCGGAATGGTCGAGTTTGAGGCGGCGTCCCGACCTCGCCGCATCACGATGGTCCCCTGAGTGCGGAGACCAGGAGCGCTGGACAAGGCGCTCCGCCTGGGTAACTCTCGACCGATGGACAGAAGCGAGTTCAGCGCGAGCGCGATCCTGGCCGGGCAGGCGCCTGCTGACATGCCGGTCACGGTCAAAGGCTGGGTGCGCACCCGGCGGGACTCGAGGGCGGGCATTTCGTTCATCCACCTGTCTGACGGATCGTCGTTCCATCCGCTGCAGGTCGTCGCGCCGAACACCTTGCCCAATTACACCGATGAGGTCCTGCAAGCTCACCGCCGGCTGCGCGGTCGAGGCGACTGGGATGATCGTGCCGTCGCCGGCCAAGGGGCAGCCATTCGAGATGCAGGCGAGCGCCGTCAAGGTGATCGGTTGGGTCGACGACCCCGAGACTTATCCGATCCAGCCAAAGCCCCACACCCTGGAGTATCTGCGCGAGGTCGCGCATCTGCGGCCGCGGACCAACGTGATCGGCGCCGCGACGCGTGTCAGGCACACCTTGGCCCGGGCGATCCATCGCTTCTTCGACGAGAACGGCTTTTTCTGGGTCAATACCCCGATCATCACCGCGTCCGACGCGGAGGGGGCGGGGGCATTGTTCCGCGTATCGACCCTGGACCTCGCCAATTTGCCGCGCACGCCTGACGGCAAGGTCGATTTCGCGCAGGATTTCTTTGGCCGCGAGGCGTTCCTGACCGTGTCGGGGCAGCTCAACGTCGAGGCCTACTGCCTGGCATTGACCAAGGTCTACACCTTCGGCCCGACCTTCCGCGCCGAGAACTCGAACACCAGCCGCCACCTTGCCGAGTTCTGGATGATCGAGCCGGAGATCGCTTTCGCCGACCTCTCGGACAATGCGGCGCTGGCGGAAGGGCTGCTGAAATACACCTTCGAGACCTTGCTGAGCGAAAGACAGGAAGATCTCGCCTTTTTCGACGAGCGGATCGAGAAGGGGCTGGTTGCGAAACTCGAGGGCATCGTCGGCTCGGAATTCGTGCATATGGATTACGGCGAGGCGATCCAAGTGCTCGAGCGGGCGAACCAGAAATTCGAGTTCCCGGTCAAGTGGGGCATCGACCTGCAGTCGGAGCACGAGCGCTATCTGACCGAAAGACATGCCAAGAAGCCGGTCATCGTGATGAACTACCCGAAGGACATCAAAGCCTTCTACATGCGGGTCAACGACGACGGCAAAACGGTCGCGGCGATGGACGTGCTGGCGCCGGGGATCGGCGAGATCATCGGCGGCAGCCAGCGCGAGGAGCGGCTTGACGTGCTCGATGCACGCATGACCGAGCTCCACATCGACCGCGAGCACTACGTCTGGTACCGCGACCTGCGCCGCTACGGCACGGTGCCGCATGCCGGCTTCGGCCTCGGCTTCGAGCGTACCCTCGCCTATGTCACCGGCCTCGCCAACGTCCGCGACGCCATCCCGTTCCCACGCACCCCCGGCAACGCGCGGTATTGACGCATACCGCCGCGGCGCTCGCGTCTCCACACAGGTCACCGGCCCGATCTCGCTTTTTTGCGCAACGGCCCATTAATCAGCAGCTCGAATATCCTCGGCTGCTGCATCGGCAACCCGGCAGTCTGACGCCGGCCTCAGCGCGGCCCGTTATAAGAGGGGGGGAGCGGCGCGTAGTATCGCGGCGCGTAATAGGGCGGCGGCGGATAATAGGGCCGCCCGTAATAACCATAGTAATAGGGCCGTGCTGTGAAGTAATAGGGCGGCGCTGTGAGCGCCACGAACGGCGCGGTCACGATCATCGCGGCGGTGCCGACGATCGCTCCCGCCACGCAGAACGGCCAGAACAGCGGAAACGGCGAGCAAGGGGGGTAGTATTGCGGGGAATAGGGTTGCGCCTTGGCGCTCGCGAGCGGCAGAGCGGCCAGCTCGGCGGCGACCACGGCCGAAACTGCGATTCGGCGGATACGCATGGGTGTCTCCCCGTCCGGACGCACCGATCACGATAGCCGGCTACAAGACGAACGCAAATCATATCGTCCAGCTAACACAGTGAGGTGTGCAGCGGCGCCGCACCCCGGAGTCATCCCCGAAACGCCGGCCATTGCGTCCGCCGTCGCGACCGCGAGCGCTACGTAGGGGCCGCGATCTGCGCCGCTATAGCAAGGCCGTCGCGCGCCGGTTTCGGTCTCGGCGACTCGCCTCAGAAAGGGCGGCTCGATGCACACCGCCTATTTCGCATCGGCATGAACATCGCGGCAACCTTTAAGCTGCCGGTCATCCCACATCTCCGTTGAAGTCGCCGAGATCGGACGGTAAAGGGTTTGCCGTGATGCCAACCCGTTCATTACCGCGGTCAGCGTGGCTGTCGAGTAGTCGGGGCCTTCTTCTTGCGCTGGAATAGCTGATCGGGTTTGGACCGGGCGGCGCTCAAACAATGGATGTTTTTCAGTAGCTGAAAAGTTCTCGAATCCGGTGCTCGGCTGAATGACGATTGAGGGACAGCATGTCCACCTTCAGAGCCCCACTGATAAATCTCTACTCGCGCGATCTTCCGCGGGCGGTGGCGTTTTATTCGGAACTAGGCTTTGTCGAGACGTTTCGCACTCCGGCCTCGGGCGAACCAAGCCATGTCCAGCTCAAGTTGGACGGGTTCGCTCTCGGAATTGCGACAATAGAGGCGGCAAGAGAGCACCACGGCCTTCGCCCGGAAGGAGAAGGGCGCTGGATCGAAATCGTTGTTTGGACCGATGACACTGATCTGCACTGAGCGCCTTGGTCGCCAAGGGGGCGCCTTTGCTCTCTCCTGCCCATGACTTTCTCGACGGCAAGCTGCGCGCCGCCTGGATCGCCGATCCGGACGGCAACCCCATCCAGCTGGTTCAGCGGAAGGCGTTGAAACAGGGCGCAGGGAATCGCGGTTCGGGTGAAAGGCCGAGGTTACGGTTGCGGCGCTCTTGGCGGGGGGTCATCATGGGTTCCGCCCGAGGAGAACGCCGGGAGGGAGCGCCCATGGCCCAGAGCGTGTCGACGAATCTGCCGCCCGAGCAGCAGCGCGAGATGCTGCGCCGGATGCTGACGATCCGCCGTTTCGAGGAGCGCGCCTCGGCCGACTATCTGGCCGGCAAAATCTACGGCGTCGTGCATTGCTACATCGGCGAGGAGGCGGTCGCGGTCGGCGTCTGTTCGGCGCTCGGTCAAGGCGACCGGATCATCTCGACCCATCGCGGCCACGGCCATTGCATCGCCAAGGGCGCCGACCTCAACCGCATGATGGCCGAGCTCTACGGCCGGCAAACCGGCTACTGCAAGGGCAAGGGCGGCTCGATGCACATCGCCGATTTCGGCATCGGCATGCTCGGCGCCAACGGCATCGTCGCGGGCGGGATCGCGATCGTCACCGGCGCTGGCCTCGCGGCGCAGATGGAAGGCAAGGGCGGGGTCGCGGTCTCGTTTTTCGGGGATGGCGCATCGAATGCGGGACCCTTCCATGAGTGCCTCAATATCGCGGCGACCTGGAAGTTGCCGATGCTCTATGTCTGCGAAAACAACATGTATGCCGCGAACACCGCGGCCGCCGCGACCCATGCGTTGAGCGATGTGGCGGCTCGCGCGGCCGGCTACGGGATTCCGGGCGTCGTCGTCGATGGCAACGACATCTTCGCGGTCCATCAGGCGGCAAACCGCGCCGTCGAGCGGGCGCGTTCGGGCGACGGCCCAAGTTTGATCGAATGCAAAACCTACCGCCAGCGCGGTCACACCGAGCGCCGCGGGCAGGCCGATGTGCGCGACCCGGCCGAGATCGATGCGTGGAAAGGGAGGGACCCGATCACGCGGCTCGAGCGGCAGCTCAGAGACCAAGGCTACCTCGATGACGCCGGGCTGCAAACTATGGAGCGCGACATCATGGCCGCTCTGGAGACTGCCGTCGCCTTTGCCGAGGCGAGCCCGTTCCCGCTGCCCGAGCAGGCGACCGACGACGTGTTTGCGGCTTGAGGCGAGGACCGGACGATGCGAGAGCTGACGTATAACGAGGCCGCGCTCGAAGCCATCGCCGAGGAGATGCGGCGCGACCCCAAGATCTTTTACATGTCGACCGACGCGCTGCCGCCGCTGCTAAAGGAGTTCGGCCCGCAGCGGATCCGGGCGACGCCGATCACCGAGGCGGCGCTGACCGGCATGTCGATTGGTGCGGCCGGCTGCGGCTTCCGCCCGATCGTCGACTGGCGGCAGGTGACGTTCTGCTTTGTCGCGATGGACCAGATCGTCAATCAGGCCGCGAAGATCCACTATATGTTCGGCGGCCAGGTGACCTTCCCGATCCTTTACCGGGCGGCCGTCGGCGGCGGCGGCCTGGTCGCGGCGCAGCACTCGCAGTCGCCCTATTCGATGTTCATGAATGTGGCCGGCTTGAAGATGTTTCTGGCGTCGACGCCCTACGACATCAAAGGGCTGTTAAAAACCGCGATCCGCGACAACAACCCGGTCATCTCGTTCGAGTTCGAGCCGATTGATGACGCGCAAAGGACCGGTGCCGGAGGAGGACTACACGATCCCGCTGGGCCTAGCCGACATCAAGCGCGAGGGCAACGACGTGACGGTCGTCGCGCTGGCTTGGCTCGTTCACGAAGCGCTGGCCGCGGCCGAAGAGCTGGCGCAGGAGGGGATCTCGGTCGAAATCGTCGATCCCCGCACGCTCGTGCCATTGGATACGCAAACAATCCGCAACTCGGTGCAGAAGACCGGTCGCCTCGTCATCGCCGACGAGGCCGGGCCGACAGCCGGCTTCTCGGCCGAGGTCGCTGCGGTCGCGACCGAGGATATGGCGACATTCGCGCGGCTCAAGGCCCCGGTGAAGCGGGTCTGCGCCCTGCAGGTGCCGATACCCTACAGCCCCATCTTGGAAAATCACGTCTTTCCAGACCGCAAGCGGATCACGGCCGCGATCCGCGAGGTGCTCCAAGGACCGGGCTCCGCCTTGGCCGCGTGAGGGCGACACCGCTCGGTCGGGCCTTGGCGAATAGGCCGCCAGGGGATCGCGGTCGGCGAGAGGCGGCGCAGACCTAAAAGGGCGGTCCGACGCCAAGTGGCGGACACAAGGCCTTTAGCCCCCACAAAGCGGGACCGCGCTTTTCGCCGAATCACAGTCGTCCTGTGCGCTGGGGCGGCGGCGGACTTACGCCCGTAAGCGCAACCCGCCCGCGCTCGCCGGCCCGCCGAGTCGTTGCTCCGGGCAGGTGAAACCTCCACGCTTGACGCAAGAAGAAATAATCCCGAACGAATTTAGTTGCGGAGACGCTTAGCGGAAGCGAAAAATCACCTTGAGGGCTGCAACCGGGGGATGTCGGGCTGAGCAGACCGACAATTCGTTTGGCGGGGGGCAAGGACATTGAAGCTCGCAAAACTGGCGCCGATTTTTCCGGGACTGATTCTGGCTGCATGCTCCAGCCCACCGCCCCCACCCCCGCCACAGGCAATCGAAGTGCCGCCCAGCGTTAAATGGGGGCGAGGGCTCGACCTGCCGACCACCGCCAGCGATGTTCTGACCGAGCTGAAGGATGGCCGGGTCGATTTCGTCGCCCGCTATTACCGAGAACCGGAATCCCGGTGGCCGGCACTTTCGGCGAGCGAGGCTCAGCAGCTGTCCTCGCTGGGCCTGAAAATTGTCGCCGTGTGGGAATCGCATTCCCGCAAGCCGTCGCATTTTTCCTATTCCTCCGGCTATAGCGACGCAATGGCGGCATATCCGCAGGCGCGAGCGGTTGGTCAGCCTGCCGGCAGCGCCATCTATTTCGCTGTCGACTTCAATGCGCAGTTGCTTGAGCCGATTGACGAATATTTTCGCGGCATTGCAGCAGGTACTAGGCGCGGCAAGTGGCGGAAATGCCTATTACGCGGTCGGCGTGTACGGCTCCGGGGCCGTCTGTGATGAGATGAAACGAAACGGCCTGGCACAGTACTGCTGGCTATCGAACTCGATCGCGTGGACCAATTCGATCGGCTATCAGGACTGGAACATACGGCAAGGCGGCCGGTTGCCGGAGCTGACGTTCAACCATGATGGCGACGAAGCCAGAGACGAGTACGGCGCGTTCCAGGTTGCCGACAACGGCGTAGCCGGTTCTTCCTATAATGCTGCCGTGCCCCATGATCTTGTTGCGCCTCAAACGCCGCAAGACCGGCAATCACCTACACCCGTGGTCATTTCTTCGCGCTGATACCCTCGAGCAGCGGCCCCACCAGGATCCGGCTGCTAAACCGCGGCCTTTGTTGATGATCGCGGCGGCAGTTCTGCCGAATCTTAATGGCGCTTTGAACGTTGATGGTGGGCTGAGGCGGACCAGAATCCTTCGCGCTCGTATTCCGCTAACTGAGCCCGGGCGGTATTGTCGCTAGCATTCCGGATCGGGCGTTTGGGTGCTCCAGCCGATCCGCAAGACTCCAAGGGAGAATGCAATGCAGATCGTCGACGCCCAAATTCACCTCTGGGGAACCGGCCTGCCGAGCAATCTCTCGCATCGCCAGGTGACAGCCTTTACCCCCGAGGAGGCCATCGCCCTGATGGACGAAGGCGGCGTCGACGCCGCAATCATTCATCCACCGGGCTGGGACCCTAATTCGACCGATATGGCGTTTGCGGCGGTTCGCGACTACCCCGGCCGGTTCGCGATCATGGGCGCGCTGCCGCTCGATCGGCCCGAATCTCGCGCCCGGATCGCAAGCTGGCGAAAACAACCGGGCATGCTCGGCCTGCGCTATGGGTTCCTCAACGATCCGGCGCGGCGGTGGCTGCACGATGGCACCATCGACTGGCTGTGGGCGGAAGCCGAAAAGGCCGGCGTGCCGATCGCGATGCTGGCGACCGACTCGCTGACCGAAATCGGCCGGATCGCCGAGCGCCATCCCGGACTTCGCCTGACGATCGATCATCTGGGCGGCAGAGGCGGCACCTCGACGCTTAAAGACGCCGCGGCCATGACCCACATGCCGCGCTGCTGGCACTGGCGAAATTCCCCAATGTCGCGGTCAAGGCGACCGGCGTGCCGCACTATTCCGGCGAGGCTTATCCGTTTCCGGCGCTGCACCCCTATCTGCGGCAGGTCTTCGATGCCTTCGGTCCGCACCGCATGTTCTGGGGCACCGACATCTCCAAGATGCCCTGCTCCTGGCGTCAATGCGTGACGATGTTCACCGAGGAACTGCCGTGGCTCAAGGGCCGCGACCTCGACCTCGTCATGGGCGACGCGCTCTGCGCCTGGTGGGGCTGGAACCGAGCGGGCTGACATGCGGCATCGAGGGGCGCGAGCGAGCGATAGGACGGAAAAGCGGAAGCGCACTCCGCCAATGCCCGCGGTAGAGCAGCTACGGACCACACCGGCGAAGGCCGGCGCCCATTTTCGCCATGGATCTCGCCCTTGGCCGGGATGGAACTGAAACGCTACACACAAAAAGGAAGGTCGAGAATGAAAACCAACACGAAGGGCAAACAAGTCGCCGTGGTGATCGGCGCCACCTCGAAGTGGCAGTCCGACGGCCGCAACACCTTGTTGGCGCACGGCCATCCGGTCGACGACAGCGACGTCGAGGTCGGTGTGCGCTGGGGCGTCGGCGGTGCGGTCGCGCAAAAATTCGCCCAGGAGGGTTTCTTTACCGTCCTGACGACACGCAACGAGGCCAATGCCGCGCCGCTAGCGAAAGCGATCCGTGAGCAGGGCGGCGACTGCATGATCGTCGAACTCGACCTCGTTTCGCAGGACTCGATCGCGTCCGCATTCGCCACGATCCGGCGCGAGGCTGGCGACCCCGAGGTGCTGATCTACAACGCCGGCTATCTCGAAGGCCGCGATCTGCCGCCGGAAAAGGAGCTGCTCGAATACGTACCGGTCGAGATGCTCGATACCGGGCTGCATATCTCGGCCCGAGGGCCATTCCTCGTGGCCAAGGAAGTATTGCCGGCGATGCGCAAGAATGGCCAGGGCTCGTTCTTCTTCTCCAATAATTCGAGCTCGCTGCGCGGCAAGAAGCGGATGACCGGCCAGTCGCTATACTATCCGCGGGTGCTGATGCGCACCTTGGCGCAGGTGCTGACCGAGGATTATTCCGAGCATGGCGTGCACGTCGCCAACATTGTCATCGATGGTTCGATCAATTCGCCGGGAAGCCGCAAGCTGCCGCGCAACCAGAACCGTCGCGAGTTTATCATCAACCCGGTCAAGATCGCCGAGGCGTACTGGTACCTGCACACCCAGGACAAGTCGTGCTGGACACACGAGCTTCAGCTGACGCCATTTTCGACCAAGCCTAGCTACTGACAGCGCGTCGCCGAAATTCACCCGAACTTGTTCGAGCGGGGGAAGCCGTTGGGGACAAGGCGGCCGGCGCCGCCACGGGCGCCGAGCCACGGGGTCAGATCGATCTCGGTGCGGGTGCGGTTTTCGCCTTGCCGCCATGAGAGGCCGTCCGCGAGGCGGAACACCTTGGCGTCGGCGAGGGTGCCGGCTTTGTAGCGCTGCAGGATGACGCCGCGGCCTCGCGTCATCAGCGGGATGTCGTCGAGCTTGACCACCAGCATCCGGCGGTTGTCGCCGACAAAGGCGACAGCGTCTCCCTCTTCGGCGCGCAGACAGATCCGCGCGACGGCACCCTCGCCCGGGGTCAGCACCTGCTTGCCGGCCCGAGTCTGAGCCACCGCCTCCTCGCCGTCGACGACAAAGCCGCGCCCGTCGCTCGCCGCGACCAGCAATTCCATGCCAGGCCGATAGGGGAACATCGCGACGATGTCGTGCTCGTTCGGCAGATCGACCATCAGCCGCAATGGCTCGCCCTGGCCGCGGCCACCGGGCAATCGGTCGACGCCGATCGTGTAAAAGCGGCCATTGGTCGCGAACACGATCAGCCGGTCGGTGGTCTCGGCGGCGATGGCAAAGCGCGCCGCGTCGCCTTCCTTGTATTTCTGCTCGGCGGCCGAGATGTTGTGCCCCTTGACCGCGCGCACCCAGCCCTTGGCCGAGCACAGCACCGTCACCGGCTCGCGCTCGATCAGCGCCTCGGCCGGGATCTCGACCAATGCCGGCGCGTCGGCGAGCGCGGTGCGGCGCCGGCCCAGCGCGGTGTCGCCGCCGAATTCGGCAGCGGTTTCGCGAACTTCCTTGGCGACGGCGCGCCATTGCCGGCCCACACTGTCCAGCAGCCGCGTCAGCCTCGCCTCCTCAGCCGACAGCGTGTCCATTTCCTTGCGGATCGCGATCTCTTCGAGCCGTCGCAAGGCGCGCAGCCGCAGGTTTAGGATCGCCTCGGCCTGAACCTCGCTCAATTCCCAGCGCGCGATCATCTCGGCCTTCGGGTCGTCGGCTTCGCGGATGATCCGGATCACCTCGTCGAGATTGAGGTAGACGACGATCTGGCCGCGCAGGATCTCGATGCGGCGCGCGACCGCGGCCAGGCGGTGGCGGCTGCGGCGCAACAAGACCTCGCGGCGATGATCGAGAAAGGCCTGCAATGCCTCCTTCAGGCTCATCACCCGGGGCACACCGGCGGGATCGAGGACATTGAGGTTGAGCGGCACTCGAACCTCGAGCTCGGTCAGGCGGAACAGCTGCTCCATCAGCATCTCCGCCTCGACGTTGCGCGTCTTCGGTTCGAACACGAGCCGGACATCCTCGGTCAACTCGTCGCGAATATCGGCGAGCAACGGCAATTTTTTCTCTTCGAGCAAGGCCGCGACTTTCTCGATCAGCCGTCCTTTCGGCACCTGATACGGCATTTCAGTCACGATGATCTGGTAAGCGCCATGCCCCAGCGGCTCCTTCTCCCAGCGCGCACGCAGGCGAAAGCTGCCGCGGCCGGTCTCATAAGCCGCGCGAATGTTCTCTGCGGGTTCGATCAGGACCCCGCCGGTCGGAAAATCCGGGCCGGGGATGGTGGGCGTGCAATGCCTCGATCGACGAGGCCGGATCGTCGATCAGCTGCAACAGCGCCGCGCACAATTCGCCAGCATTGTGCGGCGGGATGCTGGTCGCCATGCCGACGGCGATGCCCGAGGCGCCGTTGGCGAGCAGGTTCGGAAACCGCGCCGGCAGAACGATCGGCTCGTGGTCTTCGCCGTCATAGGTCGCGCGGAAATCGACGGCGTCCTCGTCGATGCCGTCGAGCATCGCTTGCGCCACCGCCGACAGCCGGCTCTCGGTGTAGCGCATCGCCGCGGCGTTATCGCCGTCGATATTGCCGAAATTCCCTTGACCATCGACCAACGGGTAGCGTTGCGAGAAATCCTGGGCGAGGCGGACCAGCGCGTCATAGACCGCCAGCTCGCCATGCGGGTGGAACTTGCCGATCACGTCGCCGACGACGCGAGCGCATTTCTTGTAGCCCGAGGCCGGGTCGAGGCGCAGCTGCTGCATCGCATGCAAAATCCGGCGATGGACCGGCTTCAGCCCGTCGCGCACATCGGGCAGGGAGCGCGACATGATCGTCGACAACGCATAGGACAGATACCGTTCGCCTAGCGCCTCAGCGAAGTCGACGTTGCGGATCTCGCCGGCCAGAGCCGTCACAGGCATGCGTCTATAACCTCAGAGGTTTAGTTGCTGATCGTAGCAGTGGCGGACCGCTGTCGCATGCGCTGGGCAAGGCGTGCGCGCGCCGGCGGCAGGGCGCGGCCATGCGGCGACAGGACGTGATGCAGCAGAAAATACTCGGTCAGGCGCGACCCAAGCGCGACCTGGGCGTCGTCAGCTGGGCTGTCCCGCCACAAAAAATCGGGCAATGGCAACAGCTTGTCGTGGTAAGGCCGGCCCGCCTCGCGCGATACCGCGCGTCCGGTGCGGGGCGAGACATAGGCAAGGTCTGTCGTGACGCCGGTCGCGGCGCAGCGCGTCAGATCGAGGCCGAAGCCCAGCGCCGCCAGCAGGCTGCACTCCCATCCGACATAGCGCGCCGGCCAGTCGGCCGCCGAATCGAGCGCCTCAAGCAAAGTGCCGAACGCGGCGAAGACATCGGCGTGCGGCTCCCGCTCGGGCAAGGTGGCGGCAATCATCGCGGTTGCCGCCGCGAGGCCGGCGAGCCGGTCGGGATCGTCGATCATGCGGGCGGCGTGTGCGCGCACCAATTCGCAGGAGATCGTGCCGAGATGCTCGGAAAGGCGCCCGCGCCAAGCCGCCGCGACCTCGTTGCCGGGCTGTAATACCGCTCGCGCCTTGGGCGACTGCCCGCCGCGCACCAGCCCCAGATGCCGCCCGTGCTCCCGGGTCAGCAGCTCCGCGATCAGCGCGCTCTCGCCGTGCCGGCGCACGGCCACGACAAACCCGGTGTCCCGCCACTCCATCAGGCGTCGTAATCGAGGCCGAGGGCGGCGAAGCGCTCGCGGTCTTCGCCCCAGTTCTGGCGCACCTTGACGAACAGAAACAGATGGATCCGCCGCTCCAGCATCCGCTCGAGTTCGGCGCGGGCGCGGGCGCCGATCGCCTTGATCCGCTGCCCGTGATCGCCGAGCACGATCGCGCGCTGGCTCTGCCGCTCGACATAGATTACCTGCTCGATGCGCACGCTGCCGTCGCGGCGGTCTTCCCAGCTCTCGGTCTCGACGGTTGAGGCATAGGGCAGCTCTTCATGGAGTTGCAGAAAGACCTGCTCGCGGGTGACCTCTGCGGCGATCAGGCGCTCCGGCGCATCCGACAATTGGTCCTCGGGAAACAGCCACGGACCCGGCGGCAGAGCGGTCGCAAGGTGCCGCCTTAGATCCTCGACCCCGTCGCCGCTCAGTCCTGAAATCATAAACACCGGGTCGAAGCGGCCTTCCTTCGACAAGGTCGCAGCCAGACCGAGCAGCGTGTCGCGCCGCACGAGATCGATCTTGTTCAGCGCCAGGACCGATTTGCGGCCGCGCTCGGCGAGGCGGTCGAGGATGCGCCGCGTATCCCGGTCGATCCCGCGCGCGGCGTCGACCAGCAGCACGGTTTCGTCGGCGTCTTCCGCCCCCGACCAGGCCGCCGACACCATCGCCCGGTCTAGGCGCCGCCGGGGCGCAAAGATGCCGGGGGTGTCGACAAAGACGATCTGCGCCGGCCCTTCGATCGCGATGCCGAGCAGCCGGCTGCGCGTCGTCTGCGCCTTGGGGGTGACGATCGCCAGCTTATGCCCGACGAGTCTGTTCAGCAGTGTCGACTTGCCGGCATTGGGCGCGCCGATCAGCGCGACATAGCCGCAACGCGTGGATGCTTGTGGTTCCCCCTCAGCCATACGCACGGCGATCAAAGCACACCTTAGTCAAGCCGCGTGACGTTTTGCCCAATCGACCACCTCGGCGTGGGTCGCGAACCAGACCCCCTTTTGCGCCTTCGCGTGGCGGATGATCTCGTCGAGGATCCATATGCGCGAGCGATAGCCGATGACGTGCGGATGCATCGTCAGCTGAAAGAGGCCGCCCTCGGCATGGGCCGCATCGAACTCGCGCCGGAAGATGTCGAATACGTCACCGGGCGGCGTGTAGGGCCGCAGCGCCGAAAACCGGTTCATCATGAAATAGACCGCGTCGTCGCGCACCCACTCGACCGGCAATTCGACGACTCCGGTCGGCGCGCCATCGAGCAGCAGCTCATAGCAATCCTCGTCCGACATCAGCGAGGAATCGTAGGCGAGCCCCATCTCCTGTTCGATCTCCAGGGTGTGCCGGCTGAAATCCCAGGACGGGGTGCGCAAGCCGACCGGCCGGACCCCGGTGATCTGCTCGAGGGTATCGGAGGAGCGCCGCATCAGGTCGCGTTCGGCCTCGTAGGGCAGAACCGAATTCAGTTCGTGAATCCAGCCGTGGATGCCGATCTCATGGCCTTCGGCGATGACCCGGCGCTGCTCGTCCGGGTGGAGCAGCGCGGTCACCGCCGGCACGTAAAAGCTGGCCTTGACCCCGTATTTTTCGAGCACTTTCAGAATTCTCGGCACGCCGACCCGGCTGCCATACTGGCCCCAGGCGAGCCGGCCGATCGAGTTGCCGCCCTCGCGCAGATCGCTGGTCTCGTGATCGCTGTCGAACGACAGCGCCACCGCGCAGCGCGCTCCGCCCGGCCACTCCGCTGGCCGCAGGCTGCGCCCGGCGCGGACGCGGTCGACACGCTTGCGCCACTCCTCCTCGGGCCACTGCCAGGGTTCAAGATCGGGTTTGCGGGCGTTCATGCCGTCCTCCTCGTCGGTGCTTCGGCCAGCGGCGAGGGAGACGGGATTGGTCGGAGCGGAGAGATTCGAACTCTCGACCCTCAGCACCCCATGCTGATGCGCTACCAGGCTGCGCTACGCTCCGACCGGGGCGACTCCCGCCGAAGCGCCAGATGATAGTCGCCCGCAACCTGCGGCGCAACCGGCCGGGACCGTCAATGGCGTCCTCGTGAATCGCAACTTTTTTTCGCGAGCGCCCGTCGTTCCCTCGCAATCGGCCTTTGCGGAGCGATCTGTCCCTTACCAAAAAATCTGTCGAAGTGTGAACGGCCTCACACCCTCGACCCCTTCCCGGAACCATATTGCTGAGCACGGGCGTATGGATATCCCTGTGGCAAATGTCTGCCGCCTAGTCTTGGCCCAATCGGGAGGCGACCATGTTTACCATAACGGGTACTGTCGGAAGCAGCGGAAAGTATCTCGTCACCGGGATACCGGTCGATACAGAGTCTCATGCCGTCTTGAAGATCGCGTTCGAGAACAATACCTCCGGCACCAATCTCGGCCTCTTTGCCGGCACCGATGCCCAGTTCGCCTCGGGAAGCGGCGGACTGCAGCTATCGGATTCAGGTGGTCCGGGTTTCAAATTTCTGACGATCATCGATACCCATAAGCTTTCGGGCAAGATCATCTTCGTTCGCCGCGAGGTCGGCTCCGCGAATTCGCAGTTCACGCTAACGGTCGATTAGCGCGCCCTCCTGGCGATAGGCGCTTGCCTTCTCACCGGCGCCATCGCAGCAAGCCGGGCTTCGTCAAAAGCCGCAGTCTGATCGGCCTTGCGGTTGGGCTGGCAGGAGGCTCCGCGGCGTGGCAAGCTGTCGGTCTTCTCGAAACCGACGAGGCCGGCCATGAAGATCGAACGCATAGACCATCTCAACATCACCGTCGCTGATATCGACCGCAGTGTGGAGTTCTATAAGCGCGTGCTCGGCATGGAGATCGAGAGCATGGGCGAAGGCCGCGCGGCGCTGCATTTCGGCCAGCAGAAGATCCACCTCGATGCCGCCGGCGGCGCCATGGCGATGAGCGGCGAGAAGCGGATGCCGGCGCACATCTGCTTCATCACCGAGACGCCGATGGGCGAGGTCGCGGCCCATCTCGAACAATGCGGCGTGCCGGTGCGGATGCAGGGACCTCGCGCCGGGGCGATCGGCACGATCCAATCGGTCTATATCGACGACCCGGATCAGAACTCGATCGAGATCTCCAGCTATTGAGCTGCGTTTCCGTCCCGCCGATCGAACCCCTTGGGACGCAGATACGCGCTCCACTCGACCGTCACGGCCGGGCTTGACCGCACGCGGCCGGGCATGATGATTGGACCGACGGCCCAACACGGCCCGCGATAAGCCGAGAATCCGCGTTCGAAAGCAATGGAGCCAACCATGACCCAGGACGCCCAGGGACATCACCTCTCCGGCGCGACGCTGGAGGCGGCAACCGCATACGATCAGGCGGTGCGGGCGTTCAACCTGGTTCACGGCGACTCGATCGGTCTGTTCGACGCGGCACGCGAGGCCGCGCCCGACTTGGCGATGGCATATCTGGGCAAAGCGTGGGTGTACGCCGTGGCCAATGACCCTGGCTTATTGACCCAGGCAAAGATGTTGGTCGAAACCGCTCGGCCCCTGAGGTTGAACGAACGCGAGCAAGCCCACCTCGCCGCCCTGTCACATCTGGTCGAGGGGGCCCGGGCCGCCGCCGTCGCGGTGCTCGACCGCCACCTGATGCATTATCCGTTCGACCTTGTGGCGCATCAGGCTGCCGCGCTGATCGACGGGTTTCTCGGGCGCTTCCACTGGGTTCGCGATCGGTCGGCGCGTGCCCTGCCATTGTGGTCCAAGGACCAGCCGGGCTATGCCACCCTGTTGGCTTTCCACGGGTTCGGGTCGGAGGAAGCCGGCGATTACGCCCGCGCCGAGGATGAATCACGCGCCGCCGCCGAACTCGAACCGTTGAGTTTCTGGCCGCATCACACCGTGGCCCACGTGATGGAGATGACCGGGCGCCCGGAAGACGGGTTGGGGTGGATGGCGGCGCGCGAGGCGCTGTGGTCGACCCCCGGCCACATGAACCAGGTCCATATCTGGTGGCACAAGGCATTGTTCCACCTCGAACTCGGGCAATACGACGCCGCGCTCGCGCTCTATGACGGGCCGATGCGCGCCACGCAACGCGCGCTTGCGCTCAGCCTCACCAACGCCACCGCACTGCTGTGGCGCCTCGACACGCTCGGCGTTGACATCGGCGAGCGCTGGCGGGAGCAGGCGGATCTGTGGGAGCACCACGCCGACGGGAAATGCCTCGTCTTCGCCGATATCCACGCCGCGATGGCCGAGTTGCGCTCGGGCCAGGTCGCGCGGGTCGAGCGGCGGCTCGAGGCGATGCAGCAGACGGCGGCCAACGGCGTCGAAGCGGCCGGCCTCTATCGCACCGTCGGGATTCCGGTGGTCGAGGGCCTCGCCGCGTTCCACCGCGGCGCCTATGCCGAGGCGGTCGAGTTGCTGCTGCCGGTTCGCGTCGATCTATGGCAGATCGGCGGCAGCCACGCGCAACGCGACGTCGTCGACTGGACGTTGACCGAGGCGGCGGTGCGCGCCGGTCAGCGTGACGTCGCCTTGTCGCTCGCCCACGAGCGTCTTGCGACCCGCCCGCGCAGCGCCCCGAACCGGCGCTTTCTCCGCCATGCCGAGGAAATAGCCAGGTCTTAGCGCGTCGCTGAGTTCCGCCGAGAACGATCCCGTCGCCGGTCATCGTCATCACCGGTTCAAGCGGCCGGTCGCGGGTGCGCGCTCGCCGGCCGATCACGAACGAGGTCAAGGAAAGTTCGCGCATGCGGGTCGCTCGGCGCTGTGGCTAAATAGAGTGATAGGAGTGCCGCCGCTCGCCTAGGGGACTGCGCCAATGCCGAATGTCGAACCGCACCGCTTGTTGGCGACCGATATCCTCCGCCTGATCGAGGGCGGGGGGCTGACCGCGGAGGCGGTGGTGGCGAGCTGTCTCGAACGGATCGCCGAGCGCGAGCCGGTGGTGCGGGCATGGAGCCATCTTGCGGGCGAGGCAGCGCTGGCTGCAGGCGCGGGCGTTCGATAAGACCGGGAAGAAGACCTTGCTCGGCGGGGTGCCGTTCGGCATCAAGGACATCTTCGACGCCGCCGGCATGCCGGCGACCTACGGCTCGCCGATCTATACCGGGTGGTGGCCGCCGAGCGATGCGAGTGCGGCGGCATTGCCCAAGGCGGCGGGCGGCATACTGCTCGGCAAGACGGTGACGACCGAATTCGCCAACCGCCATCCCGGCCCGACCTCGAACCCGCACGACCCGGCCTTCACGCCCGGCGGCTCGTCGAGCGGCTCGGCGGCGGCGGTCGCCGATTTCATGGTGCCGCTGGCGATCGGGACCCAAACCGGCGGCTCGGTCATTCGCCCTGCCGCCTATTGCGGCGTCGTCGGGTTCAAGCCGAGCTTTGGCCTGTTCCCGCCGGCCGGCATGCGGATCAACACCGAGACCCTCGATACGGTCGGCATCATGGCGCGCTCGGTCGGCGACATCGCCCTGTTCCGCGCGGCGATGATGGCGATCCCATACGAGCCGCCTTCGATGCCGGAGACCCCGCCTCGCCTCGGCCTGTGCCGCGGCCCGCATTGGGACGACGCCGAGCCGGAAGGGCGGGCCGTGCTCGAAGCCGCCGCCGACCGGCTCGCCGCCGCCGGTGCGACAATCACCGATGCCGCGTTGCCGCGCGAATGCGCCGACGCCGACGAGATCCAGCAAATCCTCGGCGCCTTCGAGGGGCTGCGCAACCACATGCCCGAGCTCTATCGCCACGAAGCCTTGCTGAGCCCACGGTTGCGCGAGGAAAAGATCGCGCTCGGACGCAAGTTGACCCTCGACCAATTCCGCAATGCCTGCCGCGCGGCGGAAAAGGCGCGCGTGGCCGCACGGGAATGGGCCGCGGGGTTCGACGCGATCCTGACCCTGCCGGCCCCCGGCCAGGCGCCGCGCGGGCTCGCCGACACCGGCTCGGCGGTGTTCAACGCGCTGTGGACGCAGCTCACGATGCCCTGCCTGACCCTGCCCGCCGGGCATGGGCCGGACGGGTTGCCGGTCGGCATCCAGCTGGTCGGCCGCCGTCACGATGACGCCAGGCTCTTGGAAATCGGGTTATGGGTCGAGCGCCGGTTGGGAGACGCGAGATGAGCGGCGCCGAGCGGCTGACCGCGAGCGAGGCGGCGGCCCGCCTCGAAGCCGGCAGCCTGACCGCCGAGACGCTGGTCCGCGACTGCCTCGATCGCGCCGAAGCCCGCGCCTCGGTCAAGGCCTGGGTTTGGCTGGACCCGGAGCTGGCATTGGCGCAGGCGCGCGCCGCCGACCGCGCCGGGCGGCCGGGCCTGCTCAAGGGCGTTCCGGTCGGGGTCAAGGACGTCATCGACACCTACGACATGCCGACCCAGCACGGCTCGCCGATCTACCGCGGCAACCGGCCCTTTGCCGACGCCGCCTGCGTGGCGCTGACCCGTGCGGCGGGCGGGGTCATCCTCGGCAAGACGGTGACGACCGAATTCGCCAACCGTCATCCGCGCGAGACGGTGCACCCGCACAACCCGGCGCACACGCCGGGCGGCTCGTCGAGCGGCTCGGCCGCGGCGGTCGCCGATTTCCAGGTGCCGGTCGGGTTCGGCACGCAGACCGGCGGCTCGACGATCCGCCCGGCCGCATTCTGCGGGGTCGTCGGCTACAAGCCGAGCTTTGGCGAGTTCAGCCGGGTCGGCATCAAGATGCAGTGCCACAACCTCGATACGCTCGGCATCATCTGCCGCAGCCTCGATGACATCGCGCTGATGCGCGCGGCATTGCAGGTGCAACCGCGCTCGCCCGGTCGACCGGCGCTCGGCCGCGCCCCGCATCGGCTTCTGCCGCACGCCGGAGTGGGACCGCGCCGACGCCGATACCCACGCGCTGCTCGAGCGAACGGCGAGCCGGCTCGCCGCGGCGGGGGCGGCGGTCAACGACGTGACCCTGACCCCGGCCGACATCCTCGACCACCAGCGCCGCATCTTCGAATTCGAGGCGGCGCGCAACTACGCCTACGAATACGAGGTGCACGGCGACAAGCTCAGTCCGGCATTGCGCGACGGGCTGCTGGCGCCGGGCCGGGCGTTGCCGCTCGCCGCCTATATCGAGGCGATCGAGACCGCCGAGATGTTCCGCCGCTATCTCGACGATCTCTTCGGCGAATTCGATGTGTTGCTGACGCCGAGCGCGGTCGGCGAGGCGCCCGAGGGGCTGGGCTCGACCGGCGACGCGCGCTTCAACGCGATCTGGACCTTGGCGTGGACGCCGTGCGTGACCCTGCCGGCCGGCAGCGGCGGCAAAGGCCTGCCGCTCGGCGTCCAGCTGGTCGGCGCACGCTTCGGCGACGAGGCGTTGCTCGACGCCGCCGCCTGGGTCGAAGCCCGGCTCGGCTGAACCGGCATGCTTGCCGGCGGCGTTCCGCGGCAGCATTCTGTAGGCTCATCATCCGGAGGAGACGAGATGATCTATGAATTGCGCGTCTATCACTGCGTCCCGGGCCGGCTGCCCGACCTGATCAAGCGGTTCGACACCTTGACCCTGCCGCTGTGGGAAAAGCACGGCATCCAGCAGGCCGGGTTCTGGACGGTGGCGATCGGGCCGTCGAACCAGGACCTCTATTACATGCTCAAATGGGAGTTGCTCGACGATCGCGCCAAGCGGTTCGCGGGCTTCCAGGCCGATCCGGCGTGGATATCGGGGCGCGCCGAGACCGAAAAGAACGGCCAGATCGTCGCGTCGATCACCAACACGATCCTGCAGCCGACCAGCTTTTCGTCGGTAAAGTAAAAGCGAGGAAACGACATGCTCTACGAACTGCGCGTCTATCATTGCGTGCCGGGCCGCCTGCCGGATCTGCTCAAGCGCTTCGACACGATCACCTTGGGGATCTGGAAGCGGCACGGCATCGAGCAGGCCGGGTTCTGGACCACGGCAATCGGCGACTTCGAACCAGGCGCTCTATTACCTGCTCAAATGGGAATCGCTCGCCGACCGCGAAAAGAAATGGAACGCGTTCCAGGCCGACCCCGAGTGGCACACCAAGCGCGCCGAGACCGAAAAAAACGGCGCGATCGTCGCCCGAGTCGAGAACAGCATCCTGCAGCCGACCAATTTCTCCGCTGTCAAATAAGCCCTGCTGAAGGAAGCTCGGGGACTAATCAGGAACAAGCCGGCGCATCCGCCCGTCACCCCTGGGCCCGGCCCTGGCTTGGCCGGGGGGCGACGGACTGGCGTCGAGCGTCGGCCAATTGCCGCTGATCTCGCACGCCGCCCGGCTGGCACCTAACTGAACCTAACGTTTCTGTCCTTCGCGCGAGCCTCCGGAGGGTCGCGTTCGCTTAGGGCCGTGCGCCTTCGCGAGCCGCGAGCGGGTCGATGGTCGGGATCGATATCGCCCCGCCGCGATCGGAATTGAGGAGCGGCGAAGGCACCTTGCGCCCGAAGGCTTCGACGCGCGGAATCTTTGCGTCTTCGACTGGCGGCATTCGCGGCTTGCGCGCCAATGCCGCCTCGATAAAGGCGCCTTCGCGCCCACGCCGCTCGCGCTCCTTGAATTCGGGCATCACTTGAGAAGCAAAAATTTCGAGCGAGTTGCAGATATACTCGTGCCGGTTGCCGCCACTCTGTTGGATGAACATGACCTGGTCGATGCCAGCCTTTTCGTAGCGGGCGAGATGTGCGCGCAATTGGTCGGGGGTGCCAATCCCGCCACGCCCGGCATTGTCCGGCAGCTGGTCCTTGACCTGCAGAAAGCGCTGCCACAGATCGGTCCGGCCCGGCATGTGCTCGCCAAATAATGCGTAATAACCGAGCGAGTACCCGAAAAAGCGGAACCCGTCGAGCCCACGGCGGATCGCCTCGGCCTCGTCGGGATGGCAGGACATGCCGGTGACGATCGCGATATTAGGGTTGACGCGATGGCCTATCGGCACGCATTCCGCTGATTTGATGATGTCGTAATACTCCTCGACCCACTTCGCCGCCTGGTCGGGGTCGAGAAATGAGAAGGTCAGGGCGCCGAGCCCGTTGCGTGCGGCCAAATGGATGGTCTCTCGCCGCGAGCACGCCACCCACATCGGCGGGTGTGGTCGTTGCACAGGTTTGGGCACCAGGTTGCGGCACGGCATGTCGAACCAGCGCCCCTGGTACCCCGGATAAGGCCGCATCGCCAGCATGTTGGCGGCCTGTTCGGTCGCTTCCTGCCACATCGCCCGCTTGTCGTCGGGATCGACGCCAAAGCCGCCCATTTCGACCGCCGTTGCCGACTCGCCGGTGCCCCATTCGACCCGGCCGTTCGACACCAAGTCGAGCGTCGCGATCCGTTCGGCGACCCGTGCAGGATGATTGTATTTGGGCGGCATCAGCGCGATGCCGTGGCCGAGCCGGATCTGTTTGGTGCGCTGCGAGCAGGCGGCGAGAAACACTTCCGGTGCGGAGGAGTGCGAATACTCCTCGAGGAAATGGTGCTCGACCTCCCAGACGTAATCGATGCCGAGCCGGTCGGCGAGTTCGACCTGATCGAGCGCGTCCTGATAAAGGCGCAGCTCGGCATCCTCATCCCAGGGCTGTGGCAGCTGGTGTTCGTAGAAAAGCCCGAATTTCATCGGTGACGCTCCCTTTCGGTAATCGATTGCCGCCGTTAATCGCCTTCGCACTGCCGGCTTATGCGGCGTTCGTCACGCTGGCTTGGTGCCCACCGCGCAGTGATGAGGGGTAGCGATAAAGAACGTTCCGTCAGCTTCGGCCTGGGAGACCGCAGATTCCCATTCGGCACCTTCCTCTTCCGAGAGAGCTGCGAGAATTCTTCGCTTCATAACGGCCATCCTCGAAATCTGCGGCGGGTCGACCGCGGTCAGCTGGGGAAAGCAGGTCAACCCGATGAGGCCCGCTTTACGAAAGCGTTGATATAGAGAGGCGTCGGCGCATCCGGCCGGGGCAACGTCTCCCATTCCAGGCATATCGACTTTGGCCCGGACGGCGGGGCTTAGCGCTGCATTTGTCCAGGGATGAAGGTCGAGGGAACGCACGATGGCCGCGACGCGGCCGCCCGGCCGCGTAACCCGCACTAATTCGGCAAGCATCCGGTCGGCGTCGCCTTCCTCCATTACCGTGAACGAGAGCGCAACATCGACGCTGTTGGCGCTAAGCGGGATCGCCTCGGCATGCCCCTCCTGAAAGCTGATACAATCGGCCAACCCCGCCTGTCTTGCCAGGGACGCCGCCTCGCGGAGCAGGTACGGGCTGATGTCGACATCGATGATGCGGTTGGCGCCGGCGGTGCGGCGCGCGATCTCGCGCAGGACGACCCCCGACCCGCCGCCGATTTCGAGCACCATCTCGCCCCGCCGTATTGCAACCACATCCAAAACGTTTCGAACAAGAGCGAGGTAATTCGAGCGGCCCCGCTCTTCGAGGACGCCGACCACGCCAAGGAGCGGCCCGCCCAGGCTGATCGTGCAATACCGCGCGCTGAGACTCGCAATCAGCGGTTGCCATTGCGACGGCGCCAATGAGAGCGGCATCAAGACGAGCGGCGGACCGGCGCCGCGAATGCTGTACGAAATGCCCGCGACCTCGCCTTCCGTTTCGGAAAACGCGGCCGGTGGAATTGAGTGGCGGTCGAGAAAATCCAGCATGGCCGAGCCGATTTCTGCGCCACGATCGGCGATGACGTCCGACCAAGGATGCCATTCGTAGTCACGCAGAATGTGCGACGACACACTCGGAAAATCGGCAAGGAGTTTGGCCGCGCCGCGCGCAAGCTGGCCTTGATCCCCTGCGACAGTCAGCAGCCGAGAGGCCAAATGCGCAAGGGCGGCCGTGTTGAGGATAGGCGGAGAAATCAGGGTCAGGGACGCAACCCGCTCGGGATGGCGGGTCGCCAAGTTGTACCAGTCGAGGAGCGAAGGCGGGCCACCGGCCGCGACGTGGGCCCGCTCGATCCCCAGATGTCGAAACAAATCCAGTAAACAAGCCTCGATCGGGCGGGCCGCTGTTTCTGTCGCCATATTCGCCCCCTGCCTTGATGTTCGTGTGGCGGGTGATTACGGGCGGAGAAATGCTTCAGTCGGTCCAGCGCAGGATCGCTGCGGCGACCTCGTCGGGCTTGTCGAGTTCGGCCAGATGGCCCGCCCCCGATATCGTCGCGACCTCGCTGCGGCCGGTGATCGCGCGGGCGAAGCGGTCGGCGTAGCTGCGCGGCATGATCTGGTCCTCGGCGCCCCAGATCAGCAGGGTCGGCGCCTCGATCAGCGGCAGGCGTTTTTCGAGCCTGGTGTTGCCGAGCGGCCAGAAGGCGCGGGCCGCCGCCTCGGCGGCGCGGGTCTGCTCGATCGGCCATTCTGGCGAATTGGCGCCTTCGGGCACGGCCTTGAGCTCATTCCAGCGCTCCGGATCGGCGCACAACAGCGCCGGCACCTCGGGCGGACGCTGCGCCCAAGGGTCGGTCGCCGGCTCCTTGTCGTCGAACAGGCCCCACGGCGCGATCAAGGCGAGCCGACGCACGGATTGCGGCCAAATCGCCGCGATCTCGGCGACGAACGAGCCGCCGACCGAGCCGCCGGCAAGGTCGGCGCCGTCGAGACCGGCCTTTTGCAGCAACTGCCGGACCGCCAAAACCCAGTCGAGATGGCTGTCGAGCACGGTATGCCCGCGATCGCCGCCCGGGAACCCCGGCAGAGAGGGCACGATCACCGTGCGCTCGCGCGCCAGCGCGTCGAGAAACGGGATCCAGCGCGGCAGCCCGCCAAAGCCGGCCAGAAAGCCGAGCTTCGGGCCTTCGCCTTTCCGCCACACCCGAGCGGGAAACCCGTTGATGTCGATCGAGATTGTCCGCGGCTCGCTCATGCCCTGCTCCCGCCAGCCACCCGTGTCGTCAACCCTGACGCGCGGGCAATCGGAGGTCAAGCCGCGCGGCTCGCGCGCTCGGACGCGGTTGCGCCGCCTCTCGACAGGGCTGCCGGCGCCATGGTAATCCTATCGGAACAAATCATGAATGAAGACGTCGCATGGCTCGATCGTCACAACATCAGCAGCGCGAGGCCGAGCGGCGCTATCCGGTGCGGGTGCGCATCGCGGTGCCGCCGGAGGGGCTGGGACAACAACTCGCCCTGATGCACGCCTGGCTCGACGACACCTGCGGCGCCGAGGGTTGGGCGACAGCGCCGGCCGGGAGCGTTGGCGTCGTCAACGATGCGATCGCCTTTTATTTTGCCGATGCGGCTTTCGCTCACGCCTTTGTCGCCCGGTTCTGCTGCGGTTATCGGGTCGAGACGATCGCCGGCGCCTTCGCCGTGCGCGGCGACGGGCCGCCGCCCCGCCGTAGCGCCGCCACCCACAAGACCCCGTGAGACACTGCCGCGGCGCTCGCCCGGCACCCATTCCGCCCTCGCCCGCCTGTCATAATTCGGAAACAATTGTGTTCGCCGGCGCCGCAGGCCACGATCCAGGCTGATCGGCGGCAAAGGAGTGTGGATTGTCTCTGGTTACGGCACTGGTCCGCAGCGTCGATGGCGGCGGGCAACGGCGGACGATGGCGGTGGCCTGCGGCGCCCACGCGTTGCACGACGGCTTTACCGATCTGCTCTATGTGCTGTTGCCGTTGTGGCAGGCGGAGTTTGGCCTTGGCTATGCCGAGATCGGCATTCTGCGCGCCCTCTATGCCGGGTCGATGGCCGGGTTTCAGGTCCCCGCTGGTCGGCTCGCCGAGCGTGTCGGCGGCCCTGCGCTGCTGGCGGCCGGCACCGCGCTCGCCGGCATCGGCTATCTCCTCGCCGGCGCCGGCGCCGGTTTTGCGATGCTGACCGCGGCCCTCGTCATCGGCGGTCTCGGTTCGAGCGTCCAGCATCCGATCGCCGCCAATCTCGTCGCCCGCAGCTTTGCCGGGCAGCGCTCGCGCGGCGCGCTCGCCAGCTACAATTTCTCCGGCGATCTCGGCAAGATGGCGATGCCCGCCGCCACCGCCTGGATGGTCGCCATGATGCCGTGGCGGTCGGCGACGACACTGTTGGGCATGCGTGGGCTTGGCCGCGGCGATCGCGATCTTTCTGTCGCGGCGTGGCCTGCCGGACGAGACCACGGCCGTCACCGGCCATGCCGAGGCTTCCGCGCCGGGGTCGTCGCCGGTGGCCGGACATGGCTTTCCGCTGTTGCTGGCGATCGGCATCATCGACAGCGCGACGCGAATGGGGTTTTTGACCTTTCTGCCATTTTTGCTGCGGGCAAAAGGCGCCGATTTGCCGATAATCGGCGTGGCGTTGACCTTGATCTTCGCCGGTGGTGCGGCGGGCAAGCTCGTCTGCGGTTTTCTCGGCGCGCGGCTCGGGGTTGTTCCCGCCGTCTTCCTGACCGAAGGCCTGACCGCCGCCGGCATCTTGATCCTGTTGCCCCTGCCTCTCGCGGCGGGGCTGGCGGTGTTGCCGCTGATCGGCGTAGCACTCAACGGCACCTCTTCGGTGCTGTACGGGACGGTGCCCGAGCTCGTCGCTCCCGAGCGCCGCGGGCGCGCCTTCAGCATCTTCTATACCGGAACGATCGGCGCCGGCGCATTGTCTCCAGCGCTTTATGGGCTGGTCAGCGACGCCGCCGGGGTGCCGCGAATGATGGTGCTTATCGCTGCTGTGGTGCTGCTGACCTTGCCGCTCAGCTGGGCGCTCCGTTCGGCTCTGCCGCGACGCTAGTTTCCCTGCGATCGGGCAGCCGAACCTTCGACGAACGCGGCAAATGAGCCTTTTCGACTGGGCCGCTTTGGCGGTCGTGACCTTTGGCGCGGCCGTGCTTCAGGCCGTGGGCGGCTTCGGCTTCGCCGTCGTCGCGGCGCCGCTGTTTCTGTTGCTGGTCGAGCCGGTGCGCGCGATCCAGCTCGTCATAATCGTCACCGCGGCCCTTTCGATCGTCGTGCTGCCGCGATTGTGGCGGGCGATCGCGCCGCGGCTGCTGTTGCGGCTGACGGGAGGCAGCTTGCTCGGGCTGCCGCTCGGATTGCTCGCCTTCCGCCATAGCGATCCGCGGCTGGTGCGAGTGGCGGCCGGGATCACCGTGCTTGCCTTCGCGGTGGTGATCGCAGCGATGCGGCGAGGCGCGCGCCGCGGCAAGCCCACGACGCTCGTCATGACACCCGGGCGCGATCTTGCCGCCGGGGCGGTGTCCGGCGCCGCCACCGCGCTTGTGGGGATGTCGGGACCGCCGGTGCTGATCTATCTGATGCTCGCCGGCGCGCCACCGGGGACCGTGCGCGCGACATTGCTGGCGTTCTTCGCACTGAGCTATACGGTGACGCTCGCCGCCCACGCCGCGACCATCGGCGTCGCGGCGCCGACCTGGGTGGCCGCCGGCTTCCTGATCCCGTTCGCTCTGGTCGGTGGGCTCGTTGGTCGGCCGCTCGGCGATCGCCTCGGCGACGACGCTTTTGCCGCTCTCGCCATCGGCCTGCTCGGGGCGGCTGGGCTATATACCCTTGCCGCCGCAGGGTTCCAAGGCGGCGGCCGGTGACTAGGATGGTGACGGCGCCGACTACGCCGAGTATCATGCGGTGGCGGTCGCTCTTCGCCGCGGAATGTCGTTCCGATCTTTAAGGGCAGTGCGGCCGGTTTTCGCGTAGCTTTGTTTGTGGCAAAGTAAACGACCAGGTGAGATCATGATCGGCCCGCCGGGACTGCCCAAATTCGGACGCCGAGTCTTCTCCTTCGCACCGGCAAAGCCAGGTCGCACGCGACAGCATCACCACGCCTGGAAATGGGCAACCGGGCTATACCTGGCGGGCGTGCTGGCGCATTTCAGTCACCACATGGCGTTCGACATCGCCCGAGGCGATCCGTCCTTCGGCTTCGGCGCGGCGCTGACCAGCGCGCCGGTCAGCCTGGTCTGGCCGGCCGACCTGATCGGGACCCTGATCTCTCTGAGCTGATCGGAATGCGCGGCGAGTTGTTTTCGCCGACCGCCGAGTTGGCAGCCGGCGGCGGCCCTCACCAAGTGACGGACAACGAGGCGATCATCGATTCATACCCTCATGCGCCGACGCTGCTATCAGCCGGCAGCATCCCTCGCCAAAGTCGGATTGACAGCCTGCTCGTACCATCTTTTCGGGGGCGAGCCGAAGCCGTTTGACTACGTGCGCGTTGCGCCGGCGGTGAGCGCTCCATCCGACGCCGACATTTTGTCGAAGAGCCGCAGGCGCAATGCTTCGAAATATTTAAAGTACGGCGTCAGCTCTGCGATATTGGTGACCACGCAGTCGGGTTCAACCGGCAGCAGCTTTAAGGTCGGTGGGTTCGCCAGTGCCGCGGCGATGATCTCGGGGGCGGCCTCGCTGCCGGCGAAGCGAGCAATTTCTGTCATCCGCCCGGCGATTTCTCCATAATCGGCTCGCAAATAATGCCGGTGGGTGCGACGCAGCCGCGCGATGCGAGCGTCGTTTCGCACATAAACGCAAAGCTCGTCATAGCAGTCTAACGCCGTCACCTCCTCCGGCGAGAGGTGCGCACTCGCCTTATCGATGTCTGCCTCGATGATCGCGGCTTCGAGGCGTGGAGCCACTCGCGCCTTGCGGTCCTGATTGAGGCGGTGGTAAGCGCCGCGCCGTCTCGACACGAAAATCTCCCGCAAGTTTCGAACCAGGTGGATAATGCGGATTTCGCCATCGATTTTGTCGCCAAGCTTAGCAAACTCGAGGCCTGAAATGTAGTCGAGATCCAGTATCAGCTTGGAGCCGACAACAGGCTGATCACTCTCGAAGGCTTCAAGAAGTTGACCGATCTGGGGCGAGCCGAAGTCTACCGGGAGATGAACGGGCAGAGGCGTAAAGCGCGGTCGCCATTTGAGTTCGTACTCCGTCGCAATATCGGGCAGGGTGCCGAGCAGAGCTTCCAGCCACGTGCTGCCGGTGCGCATATTTGCAGCGATTAGAAACTTGGCGCGACGCTGTTTCCGCGGGGTGACAGGGTGCGCTCCGGTCGCGCCCCCTCGCGAGGCGGTTTCGGTCGTTGAACGCTGTGTGCCAGCGAGCGCCGCATCCGCCCGGGCCGGCGCGCCGATTTCGCCAAGCAACGAATTTCGCTCCGCAGTCAGCTCATTTACCCGCCCCGTCAACGTGTTTCGTTCACCCGTTAACTCGTTAACTTTTCCTGTTAAGTAATTTACTTGCGTTGTCAATTCATTTCTTTCACCAGTCAAGTAATTAATCTTTTCTACTAATATATTCCGTTCACCTGTTAGATCGTTAACTTTTCCTGTTAAGTAATTTACTTGATTTCCCAATTCATTTCTTTCACCAGTCAAGTCGTTAGCCTGCTTTACCAACTTAGCGTGTCTGCCTATCAAGTTCTTACCTTTCACAATCAACTTAACCGACATTCCCCGGATTCCCGGTCCATTGAGCCAACATTCCTCGGATTGCGGATCGTTGGGGGCGATGATCGCCTCGTCAGCAGCCCCGTGCAACGGTAAATCGCGCTGGGCGCGGGCACGAGACGCCGAAAACCGCTGTTTGGCCTGGGCCGTTGAACACAAACAGCGGGGATAGCAAAGTACAGCCGAAATGCCCATTGTAGGCGCTGCCTTCTTGCTCGCCGTAGGTCGGGCTCTCACTCGAATCGATATCGAGCACGATGACCCTCGGCGGTCGCCGCCGGTGCACCTTGTTGATCCACTCGCCGGGCAAATCGGCGAGAGCGGCGAGGTTCTCGGCCGCGTCGGCTACTCGGTCTCGAAGCGGGCCATCTGGCTGGTCGAGGCGGCAGACCCGGTGATCGCCGTTCGCCGACCACCCAGCGTATCGCCGGATCCTGGCACAGCCGATCGGCGTCATTCATATCCTCATAGCCGGCCAAACGTCCGAACACTGACTGTCGCATCAAGCCGATCCCAGGCGGTATCGGCTGTTCTTGCGGGTCCGCCGTTCGGCGAGCAGCCTGCCGGCCATGTCGGTCAGACCGATCGCATCATCCAACTCGCGATAGGGTCGCAACCCGGCATCGGACGTAATCGCGGAGCCACAAAATCGCAGCATCAGCCGGCGGTCGAAATCGATCCTCAGCGCACCCCTACTTGCTTCACCCGTCGGGTCCGCTATTGCCGCTCCGGTTGGTTCTCGATAAGGTGCTAAACTTTTATACGAAAACCGTCTCCGAGGCGCTTAAAATCGCCGCGTCATCCGGCGAATGCGGGGTTACGCGTCATCCGGCGAATGCGGGTTAAAGCTCGCGCGTAGGACGTCTCTGTCGCTTGCGGCCGCGGTTGCGTTCAGGCTAGGCTCGCAACGCAGCCTAGAAGGACAACTTCGATGGAGGGGCCGATGTTCTTTTCGCAGCTCACAACAAGGCGTCGGCAATCAGAACAACAGCTCGATGATGCTGAACGCATGCTCATCGAGAACGCCACTGGGCTGCTTAATATGCAGTCTGCCAAGAATCCGTTCGGGCTAGGGGCTAAGGAGGTCGCACGAGTCAAGGCGCATCGCGCCAGGATGAAGCTGGTGACGGAGACGCTTGTTCACCGGATCGAAGTTGAGGGGCCATCGATTGACAACCTCAAAGCTCTGGCCAACGCAAAGAATGATCTTGCAGAGTACCGGACGGCGCAAATTGCAATTGATCAGCTGTTGGGGATTGCCGAACATGACGGCGTGATGACCGAAGACAGCATCGCTTTCATGATGACTGACAGATGCAATCTACGGTGTAAGCATTGCTTCATTTTCAATGAAGCTGTTTTTCACCCAGTGTCCCGCCCCAACGAACTTTCTCTGAGCGACTACGCAACAATTTTCCAGTCCCTCCGAAAGACCGGACGCCACTTCTTCATCCACATAACCGGTGGCGGCGAAGTTTTTGCTCGCAAGGATTTCGAAGCGATCATGGAAGATCTGGCTGCTATGAAGCTCGGCTTCCACGTCAGTATGCAGACCAACGGGCATTTTCCGGAACGGTTGCAGACGATGGTGGATCGTGACCCCATCCGGGAGTGCCTTAAGGTAATTCAGTTTTCTCTCGACGGTCTGGAAGCCGTACACAATGCGATTCGAGGCAACAACAATTTCGAAAAGCTTAAGCGCTCGTTAGAGATCGCACACGCGGCCGGCATAGAGACCAGTACGATCACGACTATCCTGCCCGAAAATATCGATTCGCTTGCTGAAATAAAAGCGTTCAGCGAATTGATGGGTGTCAAAAATCATCGGTTCCAGCTTTTCTTTGAGGGTTCAAAAAATCGGTCTGCCGGAAATTGCCAAGGCCAGCGACTTCATTACTGACCGCGATCGCAGCCTTGTTTACAATGATCTCACGGCTCCTGGCCAAGGGTGCCTTGCGGGCGTGCGTACATGCGTCGTACGTCCGGACGGCACGATTGAGACCTGCCGGGAGAGCTATTCCGGAAACGTACCGCGAATGCAAATCGTCGATCTGAGAAAATATGATCTCGACTTGCCTAAGGCGTTGGCTTCGTCAGAAGCGATCAACGCGCAGAGGAATGTCAAAAATTGCGTCGGATGCGCCGCCTTCTGTGCCCGCTAAGCCACCGCTGCGGACCCGCGTAACTCGCACGTGCCGAAACTTGGCACGGTGGCTGTTGCCTTTTGAGCTTGCGCAAGCCTCGAGCGGTGACAGCCTTCGCCGGATGCCGCCCCCAAGCACCTCGTCCCCGCCGCCGCCCCTACCCCGCGCGCCATCCCCCATCATCACCTCCCGTCGCGGGGGGGGGCCCTCCCCATTCTATCGCCAGCATGCCCGGATCGAAGAGCCGCGCACCGACGCGACCGAATTCCGGCAAGTTTGGCGCCGGGTCCGGGTCATCGATCGGTTGCTGGTGCGGGGGGTGATCGATCCGGCGACATGGCGGACGGCCGATCGTTTCGCCCGGCTTCATGAAACGCTCGAACGTGGGGCGGTCGACGTATCGACCCTCGAACTCGGCGGCGGAAGTTTCCGCCTCGCGTGATCCAATAGGGCCATCCCGACGAAGGTCGGGACCCATGCTCGCCAAAAAAATCGATGTTCTACGTCTATCTCCTTGCCAGCAAACCTACGGAACCCTTTACATCGGCATGACTTCCAATCTCGCGCGGCGGATTTGGGAGGACAGGAACAGCCTCGTTCCTGGCTTCACCAAACGATACCAAGTCGAGCAGCTGGTTTGGTTTAGGGCCCTCGAAACCGCGGCCATCGCGCTTCGCCGCGAGAAGCAGCTCAAGGAATGAAAGCGCGACGGGAAATTCAAGCTGCTTGAGCGTGACAATCCACTCTGGCTGGACCTCTTTCCGAGCCTCCGACCCTGAGCGAAATCGAGAAAACAAAATCGAACCGCCGGAATTCCGCGTCGATCGGGGATCACGGCCCAGGGGTCTCGGCGCTCTGGGAGCGGGCTCGACCGGGAAGCGATGACACCCATGGGCACCGGCATTCGCCGGTGTGGTCGAAAAGGGAGGCGGGCTTTGGGTTCCCGCCGTCGCGGAAATGACGAATAATGGACGCGCGGGATCCGCGGGAGGGACGGGACATGCCTGAGAACACATTGGTTCGCTATGAGAACGAGGACGGGATCGGCGTCATCACGATCGACAACCCGCCGGTCAACGCGCTGTCCCCGGGCGTGCCGGAGGGCATCATCGAGAATATCGAGCGCGGCAACGCCGACCCAGCGATCCGGGCGATGGTGCTGATCGGCGCCGGCCGCAGCTTTATCGCCGGCGCCGACATCCGCACCTTCGGCAACCGGCCGCCGCCGGTCCTGGGAAAGCGCGCGCACGACGCGCTCGACGCCAGCCAAAAGCCGGTCGTCGCGGCAATCCACGGCTATGCGCTCGGGCGGCGGGTTCGAGATCGCGCTCGCCTCCAACTATCGCATCGCCGTGCCGAGCGCCAAGGTCGGGCTGCCCGAAGTGCTGATCGGCATCCTGCCGGGGAGCGGCGGGACCCAGCGGCTGCCGCGGCTGATCGGCCCGAAAGCGGCGCTCGAGATGATCGTGTCCGGCCGTCACGTGCCGGCCGAGGAGGCAAAACGCCTCGGCATCATCGACGAGCTCGTCGAGGAGGGCGGCGATCTGCGCCACCGCCGCTATCGCCTTTGCCCGCCGGCGTCGCCGACATCCGGCCGTTGCCGCGCATCCGCGACCATGACGAGAAGCTCGCCGAGGCCAAGGCCGATCCCGGCATGTTCGACGCCATGCGCAAATCGATCGCCCGCCGCGCGCGCAACCAGAAGGCGCCCTATCACTGCATCGCCTCGGTCGAAAACGCCTGCAATCTGCCGTTCGACGAGGGGGTTGCCCGCGAGCGCGAGCTGTTCAACGAGCTCGAAAACTCGGCCGAGGCGCGCGCCCTGCGCTATGCCTTCTTCGCCGAGCGCGAGGTGGCGCGGCTGCCCGACATCCCGCGCGACACGCCGCTGCGCCCGATCAAGACCGCGGCCATCGTCGGCGCCGGAACGATGGGCGGCGGCATCGCGATGAGCTTCGCCGAATTCGGCTTTCCGGTGAAATTGCTCGAAGTCGACGAGGACGCGCTGGCCCGCGGCCTCGCGCGCATCCGCGCCAATTACCAGACCAGCGTCAACCGCGGCAGCCTCTCGACGGCGGAAATGGAGCGCCGGCTCGGGCTGATCGAAGGGGTGCAGAGCTACGATGATATCGCCCAGGCCGACGTCGTGATCGAGGCGGTGTTCGAGCGCATCCCGGTCAAAGAGGAGGTCTTCGCCAAGCTCGACGCAACGATGAAGCCGGGCGCGTTGTTGTTCTCGAACACCTCGGGCATCGACATCGACATCATGGCGAATGCCACCAAACGGCCGCAGGACGTCGCCGGCACCCATTTCTTCGCCCCGGCCAACGTCATGAAATTGTTCGAGGTGGTGCGCGGGGCAAAAAGCGCGCCCGACACCCTGATGACGGCGATGGATCTCGGCCGCAAGATCGGCAAGATCAGCGCGATGGCCGGCAATTGCGACGGCTTTGTCGCCAACCGCAGCCGCACCCCGTTCGGCACCGAGATGAACATCATGGTCGAGGAGGGCTGCCTGCCCGAGCAGGTCGACAAGGTCATGGTCGATTTCGGCTACCCGATCGGGCCGTTCGCGACCGCCGACCTGTCCGGGCTCGACATCGGTTATGACAGCCGCCAGCGGCGCGCGGCCGAGAACCCGAACTACCGCAAGATGCCGATCGCCGACCATCTGGTCGAGATCGGGCGGTTGGGCCAGAAGAGCGGAGCCGGCTGGTTCCGCTACGAAAAGGGCGACCGCACCCCGCACCCCGATCCCGAAGTCGCGCGCATGATCAAGGAAAAGGCCGCCGAGATGGGGATCGAGCAGCGCAGCTTCGGCGACGAGGAGATCCTGCGCCGGCTGCTGTTCGCCTCGGTCAACGAAGCCTGCAAGATCCTCGAAGAGGGCAAGGCCTACCGCGCCAGCGACATCGATGTGATGTGGCTCAACGGCTTCGGCTTTCCGCGCTACCGCGGTGGACTGATGTACTGGGCCGACGGCATCGGCGTGGCCGAGGTCTACCGCCAGATCGCCGCCTGGCACCAGCGCTACGGCGAGCGCTGGGCCCCCTCTGCCCTGCTCCGCCATCTGGCCGAAACCAACACCCCCCTCCGCGACGCCAAACCCGGCCACCCGATGTAAACAGGCACTTCCAGAGTGTGAGAAGGGGCTCGCCCCCGCATCGTCCAGGCGGCGACAAGCCCGTGATCACCCGTTTCATCACCTCGGGCAGCGCGAGTGAAGCTCGTCCCGGCCTGTCGCAATCGCGCGCACTGTCGCAGCGAGCTGACTGCGGAGAGCCGGCAACGGCAGTGAGACGAGCTTTTCATCGAGCCCGAGCGCGACGATGCCGTGCACGGCCGAAAATACGGTGCGCGCCAGGATCCGGCGAGCGTCGTGCTCAAGCTCGGGCAGCAGCGCCCCCAATGGCCGCTCGACTTGCGTGAATAGTTGGTGTTGCTGCTCGACGAACCAGTCCGGCAACGGGCGGGCCTCGCTCATGCGGTGCTCGAAGAGTGCGCGCCAGCGGATCGTGTGCGTGGCGGCGAAATCGAGATAGGCCAGGGCAAGCCGCCCCAGATCGTCAACGGCCGCTTCGGTCGAACCATCTGGGCTTGCCGACCGGACGACCCCGAGCGCCGCGTCGAGCATCGTCAACGTCCGCGATCCGACGCACAGGATTAGCTCGTCGAGATGCTCGAAGACATTATAGATCGTGCCGACTGCGCACCCGGCCTCTCGGGCGAGGTCGCGCGCCTTAAGGGCCCCAAGCCCTTTCTCGGCGATGGTGCGTTCGGCGGCATCGACCAGCCTCTCCCGCAGCGCCGCGCGATGGTCCGCTTGCAAAAATCCCTCCGGGTTTGAACTTCGTTCAATTTATCTCTTGAACATCGTTCACAGAAATGCTAAATTCGATTTTGAACGATGTTCATTATGGAGGCAAGGATGTTGAAAACCCTGGTTACGCTGGTTCGCGGACGCGTCGTCGCGATCGGTGAGGAGGTCGCCGATCAGAATGCCCTGGCGATCCTCGACCAGCAGATGCGCGATGCTGGCCGGGGCGCTCGACAGAGCTAAGAAGGCGCTGGCGGTCGCCATCGCTCAGGAGAGCCAGGAGGGGCAGCGGCTGGACGCGACCCGGGGCCGGATCGAGGATCTCGAGACGCGTGCCGTTGCCGCCATCGCGGCCGAACGCGACGACCTCGCGGCAGAGGCCGCGGAGGCCATTGCGACCCTCGAGGCCGAACGCGATGCTTCGCTGACTGCTCGCGCCCTTTTTGCCGCCGAAATCGCAAAGCTGCGGAGCCATGTCCTGCAGCAGCAGATGCGGCTCTCGCAGCTCGAGCGTGGGCGGCGGATCGCACGGGCGGGAGAGGCGGTTCGGGTCGCGCGGCGAGGGCGGATCGAGGCCGCCCCGATTTTCGAGGGCACGCTTGCGGAAGCCGAGACGACGCTTTCCCGCTTGCGCGAACATCAGGTCGAGGCCGATGCGGCCGAAGCGGCATTCGACGCACTCGACGCCGCGACCGGCCCGATCGCCGTCGCAGAGAAACTCTCGGCGGAGGGTTTCGGCCCCCGCCTCAAACCCAATGCCGCCGACGTGCTCGCCCGGTTGCGGCAACGGGCTGCCGGCGGCGAGCCGGCGCCCGGCGTCTGATCTTGTTTCCGCACGCTTAACCACAGGAGCATGACAATGAACAACTCAGTCGTTCACCACAGTCAGTCCTGGATCGTCTTTACCTATGCCTCTTTTGCCGCCGCACTCGCTATGGTGGTCGCCGGCATCATCCTGATGCCGATCGATCTCGCGCTGAAAGGCTATCTCGCCATGGGTATCGTCATGCTGATCCAGTCCTGCATCACGCTGACCAAGACGATCCGCGATAACGAGGAAGCCGGCAAGCTGGCGAACCGGATCGAGGACGCCAAGACCGAGCGCCTGCTGATGGATGTCGCCAAGGGCCAGCCTTGAACCGCAGGCTCCCGCCCGCCCGCGAACCTTGGAGGTAAAGATGTCACAAGCACTTCTCGCATCTCGGCGCTTTGCGCCCTTGTTCTGGTGCCAGTTCTTCTCTGCCTTCAACGACAACTTTCTGAAGAACGCCCTCGCCTTGCTGATCCTGTTCAAGATCGGCGGCCAGGCGGCCGAGTCGCTGGTGACAGCGGCGGGCGGCGTCTTTATCGCGCCGTTTTTTCTGCTGTCGGCTCTCGGCGGCGAGCTCGCCGATCGCTTCGACAAGGCGTTGGTCGCCCGCATCCTGAAGCTCGTCGAAATCGGCGCGGCGGCCATCGCCATCGCCGGCTTCCAGCTGCATTCGCTGCCGCTCCTGTTCCTGGCCTTGTTCCTGTTCGGCCTGATCGGCGCCCTGTTCGGTCCGATCAAATACGGCATCCTTCCCGATCATTTGCAGCGGGGAGAGCTGCCGGCCGGCAATGCGCTGATCGAGGGCGCCACCTTCTTGGCGATCCTCGGCGGCACGATTGCCGGCGGCGTCGCGATGAAGGACGGCGGCGATCCCATGGTCCTCGCGGTCACGATGATGCTCTTTGCCGTCCTGTGCTGGGGCGCCAGCCTGTTCATCCCGAAAACCGCGCGGGCGGCGCCGGATCTGGCGATCGATCCCAATCTCCTCCGCTCGACCGGAAGGTTGCTCGGCGAATTGTGGGCGGATACCCGGCTGTGGCGCTGTGCCGTCGTCACCAGCATTTTCTGGCTGGTCGGCGCAGTCCTGCTGTCGCTGCTGCCATCCCTCGTCATGCACACGCTCGGCGGCGCGGAGCCCGTCGTTACGATCTTCCTCGCGGTTTTCGCAGTCGCTATCGGCGTCGGTTCCGGCCTTGCTGCTTGGCTCTCGGCAGGGCGCATAATCCTGTTGCCCACCGCTATCGGTGCGCTGCTGATCGGTCTCTGCGCGCTCGACCTCGGCCTCGCATTGCTGCGCCTGCCGGCGACCGACCTGACGACCGCTTTGGCGCCGTCGGCCTTCTTTGCACGGCCGATCGCTTGGCATGCCGTGGCCGCTCTCGGCGTTCTCGCGGTTGCCGGCGGTTTGATGATCGTGCCGTCCTTCGCGGCAATCCAGGCCTGGGCCCTGCCCGAGCGGCGCGCCCGCGCCGTCGCCGCCGTCAATGTGCTCAACGCCGCATTCATGGTCGGAGGTGCGCTTGTCGTGGCGCTGTTGCAGAGAGCGGGGGTCGGCATCCCGATGCTGTTCCTCGGCATCGCCGGCGTCGGTCTTCTCACCGCGCTGTGGATCGGCAAGACCATGCCGACCAATGCCTTCCACGACTTTCTGTCGATCCTGCTGCGTGCATTCTATCGGCTCGAGGTCAAAGGTCGAGAAAATCTCGACAAAGCCGGCCCCAACGCGATCGTCGCGCTCAACCATGTAAGTTTTCTCGACGGCGCCGTAGCCCTCTCGATCCTGAACCAGGAACCGGTCTTCGCGGTCGATCACGGCATGGCGCAGCGCTGGTGGGCAAAGCCTCTGATAAAGCTGACGCGCGCGATGCCGCTCGACCCGGCCCGGCCATTGGGGACGCGAAAGCTCATTCAAGCCGTCAGGAACGGCGACACCTTGGTGATTTTCCCGGAAGGGCGCATCACGGTCACCGGCCAATTGATGAAGGTCTATGACGGGGCCGCGCTGATTGCCGAGAAATCCGGCGCAATGATTGTGCCCGTCCGCATCGAGGGTCTGGAGGCCACGATCTTCTCGCGCCTCAGCCGCGCGCAGGTTCGCCGCCGGTGGTTTCCCAAGGTCAAGGTCACCGTGCTCGAGCCGGTGCGCCTCACGGTCGACGATGCGCTGAAGGGCAGGGCGCGCCGCCAGGCGGCGGGTGCGATGCTCTACCAGATCATGTCCGACCTGATCTTCCGCACGACGCCGACCGACCGCACCGTCGTCGATGCGGTAGTCGAAGCGGGGAAGATCCAGGGCTGGAGCCGCATCGCGGTCGAGGACCCGGTCACCGGCAAGCTGAGCTACCGGAAGCTTATGGTTGGCGCGCGGGTGTTGGCCGGCAAGTTCACAACGCTTGCGGGCGAAGGCGAGGCGGTCGGGGTGATGCTGCCCAATGCCAATGGGGCCGCCGCGACCTTGCTTGGCATGATGTCGGCGGGACGCGTGCCGGCCATGATCAATTTCACCGCGGGCGTCGCCAACGTCCGAGCCGCCTGCACCGCCGCCGAGGTCAGAACGATCGTCACGTCGCGCGCCTTTGTCGAGAGGGCGAGGCTCGACAAGCTGGTCGAAGCGCTCGCCGAGAAGGCTCGCATCATCTATCTCGAGGATCTACGCGCGACGGTTTCGAGCGTCGACAAGATCCGCGGGCTGGTCCGCTGCCGTCGCGCTCTGGTGCCGCGCGACCCGGACGAACCGGCCGCGATCTTGTTCACCTCGGGCTCGGAGGGCACCCCCAAGGGCGTCGTGCTCTCCCACCGCAACATGCTGTGCAATGCAGCCCAGGCCGCGGCGCGCATCGACTTTGGCCGCACCGACAAGGTCTTCAACACATTGCCGGTGTTCCACGCCTTCGGGCTGACTGTCGGGCTGGTTCTGCCGCTGGTATCGGGAGTGCCGGTTTTTCTCTACCCTTCGCCGCTGCACTACCGCATCGTCCCCGAATTGGTCTACGGCGCCAACGCGACGATCCTGTTCGGCACCGACACCTTTCTCTCGGGCTATGCGCGCGCGGCCCATCCTTACGATTTTCGCTCGGTGCGCTACGTGCTCGCCGGCGCCGAGCCGGTCAAGGACGCGACCCGCCGGCTGTGGTCGGAGAAATTCGGCCTGCGGATTCTCGAGGGCTACGGCGTCACCGAAACCGCGCCGGCGCTCGCCCTCAACACGCCGATGTTCAACCGCTTCGGCACGGTCGGGCGGTTGTTGCCCGGCATCGAAGCGCGGCTCGAACCGGTCCCCGGCGTCGAGGAAGGCGGACGGCTTTACGTGCGCGGCCCCAACGTGATGCTGGGCTACCTCAAATCCGACCGGCCGGGCGTTCTGCTGCCACCGGAAGAAGGCTGGCACGATACCGGCGACATCGTGACGATCGATCGCGACGGCTTTGTGACGATCAAGGGCCGGGCCAAGCGTTTCGCCAAGATCGGCGGCGAGATGATATCACTGGCGGCGGTCGAGACGCTCGCATCCGAACTGTGGCCCGATGCCCAGTCGGCCGTCGTCACCGAACCCGATCCGCGCCGGGGCGAACGCCTTGTCCTGGTCACCGAAAAAAAGGGCGCGACGCGCGCCGTCTTCCAAGCCTATGCCAAGAGCAAGGGAGCTTCCGATTTGCTGGCGCCGGCAGAGGTGATGGTGGTCGACAAATTGCCGGTCCTCGGGTCGGGCAAGGCCGATCTTGTCGGCGTTCTAGGACTCGTCACGCAACGGCAGAGCGCGGCAGCCGAATAGCGATGCGCACCATCCGGTCGGGCCACGCCACCGCCATAACCTCGCCGCGAGGAGGCTGCCGCAGCAACCTTGTGTTCGGTGGATCGTCTCCGATCGCTGCCCACATAGGATGGATGCGACACCAGCCCCCGGAAGAATGACCCTGATCGCTGCCCAGCCCGATTTGTTCGGTGAGCCACGCCTTGCCGGATTGTCCCAAGCCGGCGCCGTCGTCACGCCATCCGAGGAGCGCGCGTTGATCGAGGCGATCGACGCCACGCAGCTTTTGCCGTTCCATTTCCATGGCTGGCTGGGTAAGCGGCTGACCATTTCATATGGCTGGCGCTATGGCTTCGACGATGCCAGTTTCGCACCCTCCGAGGCGATCCCCGATTGGCTGTTGCCGCTTCGGGCGAAGGCGGCGCGGTTCGCCTGCCTGCAACCGGACGAACTCGTCCAGGCCCTGCTGATCCGCTATGATCCGGGGGCCGGGATCGGCTGGCACCGCGACCGGCCGGTGTTCGAACATGTCCTCGGCATCTCGCTCGGCGCCCCGGCGACGATGCGTTTCCGGCGGCGCAGGCCGGATGGTTTCGATCGGGCGTCGGTGCTGTTGGCGCCACGATCGATCTATCACCTGACCGGCGAGGCTCGACATGAATGGGAGCACAGCATCGCCGCGATGGAGGTGACGCGCTGGTCGATCACCTTCCGCAGCCTATCGCAGAAGGGCCGTCTGCAAGGGATGCGCGCATAATCGACACGACCGCTAATAGGAGGAGAAGCCATGCGAGGCATTACACCCTGCCTCTGGTTCGACGGCAAAGCTGAAGAGGCGGCCAATTTCTACGCCTCGCTGTTTCCCGACAGCCGTGTCGATGCCGTCCATCGCGCCCCGAGTGACTACCCTTCGGGCAAGGCAGGCGACGTGCTGACGGTCGAGTTCACCCTGATGGGTCGGCCATTCACCGGGTTGAATGGTGGACCCCTGTTCCGGTTCAATGAAGCGATCTCCTTCCAGATACCCGTGGAGACTCAGGCCGAGGCCGACCACCTCGCCGACGCGCTCTCGGCAGTGCCAGAAGCGGAGCAATGCGGCTGGGTGAAGGACCGCTTTGGCGTTTCGTGGCAGATCGTTCCGCGCCAGCTTATCAGGCTTATCGGCGATGCTGATCCCACCCGGGCAAGACGCGCCTTCGGCGCGATGATGCAAATGAAGCGCATCGACATCGCGGCGCTTGAGCGCGCCGCCAACGGCGTTGCCCCATCCGCCTGAATGCAATCCGGGGAGATTTCTGCGCCAAGGGTCACGGTTCGGCGTCCATGAGATCAATCGCCAGATCTACCCGCCGCCCTATTACGGCAGGCTGCTGATCGTCGCGATGTTCATTGCGGGGCTGCAGGTTTGGGACATCCGCGCCCCCTACAACCCGAGACGCGTCGCCTACTTCATTCAGGCGCCGAACAAAATACCCGCCAAAGCTGCGGAACCTATCAGGGCAACGCCCATTATCGCCGCAAGGCGACCTTCCCCGATCTGGGTGAGGTCGATGGCCGCGGCTATATCTATAACCTCGACCGCGCCGGCTCGGGCCTGACCACCAGCGGATTTACGCCGTCCCGCAGCGCGTGTCGACCTGGAGATCTGCCGGACCCTGGGCTAGACGCTCCGGTTGAGCATGACGAGCGGTCCGTGGCGATGACCGCACAGCTTACCAATTCGTTAACAAGGCGCTTGGCGATCGGCTAATCCGTTGACAGCACGAAAAATCGGTGAAACGCTAGCATTTCGTCGAGCAACACGCTTCAGCTTAAGACACGAGATAGGAAAGCGACGCTCAAGGTGGGCTGAGAATCGGTGTCTGGGCTTTGATATTGTTTGAAGACCCCGAGATTGCCACAGGGAGGACTGCCGAACGAATCTTACAACAAGCTGACATCGCCTGATGCTTGTCGCGGACTGAGCGCGGCGCTGGCGAGTAAGGGACAAAAATCGTGCGGTTGGAGGACAACCTAGGAGGGATTGAACATGAGTAAGGCGCGTCCAATGGCCCGAGGCTTCGGGCTGTCGTTTCTCGTTGGTTTTTCTGGTCTCGTATTCGGATTGGGTGGCGTAGCCTGGGCAGGAGGCCAAGCTGGGCTCAGCTATTTACCGGATGGCCCGAACGTCCCGACCATCACACTCAATGAAAGCGAAGAGGGGGCGGCCGGCCTCCCGCCGCTACCGGTACCTCCACCCAATGGATGGAACCAGCAGTCGATCTGGAACATGAAAGTGGTGGGGTTCAACGACAACCAGGGACGCCCCAGTTCTGACGACGGTTGGATCGAAAACCAAAATGGCCGTTACATCCTGTACATGACCGACAGTGGCGGCAGCGCCTACAACCCGCTAACCAATCAAGTGGAGGGGAACGGCACGTCGCTGATCGACGTCACCTATCCCAACAACCCGGTCTTTCTGTCGCACATCCCGGCGACGAAAGGGAGCTCGTCGCATGTGGCCGTATGCGGCAGCAACACTTTGAATAATGCGCCGTCGCATCCCGGGCTGCCGGCGAACCACTGGTACATCGTCCGGCATAACGGATCGATCGATCAGGAGGTTTGGGATGTCACGATTCCAACGGCGCCGGTTGAGCTCGAGCAGATCCTGACGGGCCTAAACTTCACGCACCATATCTGGTGGGAATGCGACACGGGGATTGCGTATGTCATCGCCGGCAGCGCGTCCGATGGATGGTACTCGGGGCAGCACGTCTATATCTTTGATCTGAGCAATCCGGCAAAACCGGTCTTCATTCGCCAGTGGGGGCTGGTAGGTCAACAGCCTGGTGCGTCGGCCACGGCGCAAAGCTGTTACAACGATCCTACCGGGGTCAACGGCCCGTGCTACGAAGGCGTTACCAATCCCGCCGGGCCCGGTAATCCTGAAATGGTCCATCAGGTGTACTCCGGGGGCTTGTATAACAATCGGGTGTACCTCCCCTATGGAGTGAGCAGTACCGGCGTGTTTCAGATTGTTGACCGCCAGAAGCTGATTGGCGGATGCGACACGAGTTTTAATCCGAATGCTTCGGCAGATTGCAAGAACAACCCGACGCAAGCCGATCTGCTCTATCCGCAAATCAGTTACACCACGACGAATCCCAACCAGGGCGGGCATACCAGTATCCCGATCTTCGGGGTGCCGATCCCACAATCGCAGGAAAATTTCCTCGACGGTACACCGCAAAAGTACGATCTCCTGGGGGTCACTTCGGAAGACACCACCAATGACTGCCTTGGGCAACCGTGGAAAAATCCGCAGCTGCTCGACATAACCAACGACCTGGCGATCTGGCCGATTTCCTCGATGACGGTCGGCCAGTTCCCGGGAGATTTCTGCGCCAAGGGAGCGCGCTTCGGTTCGCACGAGCTCAATCGGCAGATCTACGCCCCCTATTACGGCAAGATCGTCGTCGTCGCGATGTTCAACGCCGGGCTGCAGATTTGGGACATCCGTGATCCCTACAACCCGAGACGCGTTGGCTATTTCATTCAGGCGAAGAATAAAAACACCATTTCAACTTGTGGGACGTACCAGGGTAATGCGAGTTATTGTCGGAACGCGATCTTCTCCGACCTCGGCGAGGTAGATGATCGAGGCTATATTTATAATCTCGACCGTGCCGGTTCCGGAATGACCGTGCTGAAACTAACCGGCGACGCCTTGAAAGTGGTAACGGCACCCCCGATAAAGTGGCCGCCAATGCAACCAGTACGGATGCCACTGCCGCTAAAAGAAGAGTAGGTTCCCACTCGTTGACGGAACCCGCGCCAAGCTCCTTTCGGAAGCTTGGCCGGGTTCCGCCGGCTGCTGCGTATAAGGCCGGACCTCCGTCGTGCCGTCATGGATTGCCGAGGACCAACTCAGGCCAGCAAAAAACGAACTCGCAGGGAGGAGAGCCATGACCGCCAAGTGGGCCTTGCCGGCAGTAGCGTTGACGCTGTGCTGGATCGCAGCGTCGTCCGGTTATTGTGCGAATACCACGGCTGACCCCGGGCGGGCTCGAGATTTCACCGCGGCAACTCTCGCGAAAGTTACCCCAGGTCAAACCACCAAAACGCAGGTCGAGGCGTTGCTCGGCCAGCCGTGGCGGACAACCTTTGCCGATGACGCGGATGAACCGGGCCCTGTCGTTTGGGAATATCGGGGCCAAGATTCGAACGGCACCTACCGCGTTCACATTGAATTCGACAGTCACAACATAACAACTCTCATTGCGAAGATCCCTGACAGCACAGGAGAGGCGCCGGCGAGGGTTGCAAAAACGCCGCCCAAACCCGGTAAACCCTAACGGCGCAGGATCGAATTAGTATCGCCGCCGATCCGGAGCGCTGATAGGAGCCAGCCCGGGGAGGCCAGCCGATCATCGCCGCAGGCTCCGCGGGAGGGTGGACGCGGCGCGGCGGGGCGAGTAGCGTCGCTTAACCCGATCATCTTCGGCGGAGACAGCGATGCGACCTTCGGGACGCGGCCCCGACGCGATGCGCCCGGTCAGCCTCGAACCGGGTGTGGCCAAATACGCCGAGGGCTCGTGCCTGGCGAAATTCGGGGACACCCATGTGTTGTGCACCGCTTCCGTCGAGGAGCGGGTGCCGCCGTTTCTGCGCAATTCCGGCAAGGGCTGGGTCACCGCCGAATACGGCATGCTGCCGCGCTCGACCCATACCCGCACCGACCGCGAGGCGGCGCGCGGCCGGCAGAGCGGGCGCACCCAGGAGATCCAGCGGCTGATCGGGCGCAGCCTGCGCGCGGTCACCGATCTGGCAAAGCTCGGCGAGCGCCAAATCCGCATCGATTGCGACGTGCTGCAGGCCGATGGCGGCACCCGCACCGCCGCCGTCACCGGCAGCTACGTGGCATTGCACCAGGCGCTTCAGCGCCTGGTCTCGGCCGGGCAGCTCGCCGCCTTGCCGCTCGCCGACAGTGTCGCCGCGGTGTCGTGCGGCGTCGTCGCCGGCCATGCCGTGCTCGACCTCGACTACGCCGAGGATTTCGCAGGCGATGACCGACGCCAATTTCGTACTGACCGGCACCGACGGCATCGTCGAGATCCAGGCGACCGCCGAGGGCGCGCCGTTCGACGAGGCGTTGTTCGGAGAGATGCTGCACCTGGCACGCGCCGGCATCGCCGAGCTGACTCGGCGTCAGCGCGTCGCGCTCGGCCTGAGCCTTGCGTAATGGCCCGTTGGTTCCACGGTGATCGGTTGGTCATCGCAAGCCACAACGAGGGCAAGGTCGAGGAGATCGCGGCGCTGTTGGCGCCGTTCGCGATCGGCGCCCTTTCCGCTGGGGCGCTCGGCCTCCCCGAGCCTGAAGAGACCGGCGACAGCTTCGAGGCCAATGCGGTGTTGAAGGCCACGGCCGCGGCATCGGCCAGCGGATTGCCGGCGCTCGCCGATGATTCCGGGCTCGTCGTTCCGGCACTGGGCGGCGCCCCCGGCATCTACTCGGCGCGCTGGGCCGGCCCGGCCAAGGATTTTCGGCTGGCGATGACCCGCGTCCAGCGCGAGCTCGCAGATCGTGACCGGAGCGCGTTTTTTGTCGCCGTCCTCGCCCTTGCCTGGCCCGACGGCGGCATCGAGTGGTTTCGCGGCAAGGTCGCGGGCCATCTCCTTTGGCCGCCGCGCGGCGAGCGCGGCTTCGGCTACGACCCGATGTTTGTTCCGGAGGGCGGCGGCGCCCAAACCTTCGGCGAGATGGACCCGGCTGAGAAGCATCAAATCAGCCACCGCGCCCGCGCCTTCGCCAAGCTCGCCGAAGCGTGTTTCCCCGACCCCTGAGCGGGCGGCCCTCCGCCGGGGTCACTTCTCCGGCTCGATCAGCCCGGCGACGAACCAGCGCTGCATCGCCAGCACCACCGCGACCGGCGGCAACATCGCCAGCAATGCCGTCGCCATGACCAGGTGCCAGGCGGTCTGCGCATCGCCGGTGCCGATCATCTGGCGGATGCCGACGACGATCGTCGTCATTGCCGGGCTGTTGGTGACGAGCAGGGGCCACAAATACTGGTTCCAGCCATAGATGAACAGGATCACGAACAGCGCGGCGATGTTGGTGCGCGACAATGGGATCGCGATCCACACCAAAAAGCGCCAGGGGCCGGCGCCATCGAGCTTTGCCGCCTCGACGATTTCGTCGGGGATGGTCAGAAAGAACTGGCGAAACAGCAACGTCGCCGTCGCCGAGGCGATCAGCGGCAGAGCGAGCCCGGCATAGCTGTCGATCAACCGCAGATCGGCGGCGACCTGATAGGTCGGGATGATCCGCACCTCGACCGGCAGCATCAAGGTGACAAAGATCGCCCAGAAACATAGCCGGCGCAGCGGAAAGCGAAAGAACACGACCGCATAGGCCGAGGGCAGCGAGATCGCGATCTTGCCGATGGCGATGGCCAGCGCCATGACCAGGCTGTTCGCCATCATCGCCGCGACCCCCTGGCCGCTGGTGCCGATCGTCCCCTCCGTCAGCGCCGCCCGGTAATTGGCAAAAAAATAGGGGCCGGGAATCAGCGTCATCGGCGCATCGAGGATGTCGCGCAAGGTCAGGCTCGAGGCGACAAACGCGACGTAGACCGGGAACAATACCAGCGCGAGCCCGGCCAGCAGCACCGCGTGCGGGATCCAGGCGCCTCTGCCGGAACCTGCCATCTCAGCCGGTCATGCCCAGGGGGTCACGCGTAATGCACCCGCCGCTCGACAAAGCGGAACTGAGCCGCGGTCAGGGCGATAACGATCGCCATCAGCATCACCGATTGCGCCGCCGAGCCGCCGATATCGAGACCGACAACGCCGTCGTACCAGACCCTGAAGACCAGGATCTCGGTGGCCTTGTCCGGCCCGCCCTGGGTCACGTTCTGGATGATCCCGAAAGTGTCGAAGAACGCGTAGACGATGTTGACGACGAGCAGGAAAAAGCTTGTTGGCGCCAGCAGCGGAAAGGTGATCCGCCAGAACCTGCGGCGCGGGCTGGCGCCGTCGAGGGCGGCGGCTTCGAGCAAGGATTTCGGGATCGCCTGCAACCCGGCGAGAAAGAACAGGAAATTATAGCCGATCTGCTTCCAGGCGGCGGCGAGAATCACCAACAGCAAAGCCTGGCGGCCATTGAGCAGAAAATTCCAGTCGATGCCGATATGCCGCAAAGCCGACCCGACGACGCCAAAGCTCGGATTGAACAGAAACAGCCAAAGGACGCCCGCGATCGCCGGGGCGATCGCATAGGGCAGCAGCAGCACCGTTTTGTAGAAGGCCGCGCCGCGCACGACCCGGTCGGCCATCACCGCGAACAGCAGTCCCGAGGCCAGCGCCAGAGTCGCGACGGCGAGGCTGAAGACAAAGCTGACCTCGACCGAGGCGAGATAGAATGGATCGGCGAAAATCGCCGCGAAATTGTCGAGCCCGACAAAGCGCGTCGACAAGCCAAAGGCGTCCTCGCGCCGTACCGATTGCAGCAATGCCTGCGCCGCCGGCCAAAAGAAAAAGACGATCGTCACCGCCAGCTGCGGCGCCAACAACACTGCAGGAAACAGCCGGCCGGAAAAGATTACGCGGCGTTCCATTGCGCCGCTGGACCTCTCCTGTCCTTCGTTATCGCGTATTCTGCTCGAACTGCGCCAACAACGCGTTGCCGCGCTTGACCGCATCGTCGAGACCTGCCTGTGCGGTCTCCTTGCCGGCAAAGACCGCTTCGAGATCCTCGGCGATGATGTCGCGGATCTGGACCAGATTGCCGAGGCGCAGCCCGCGCGAATTCTCGGTCGGCGGTTTTGCCGTCATCTGCAGGACCGGGATCTCGCGGCCCGGGTTCTTTTGATAAAAGCCGGAGGCCTTGGTCGCCTCGTACGCGGCCTTGGTGATCGGCAAATAGCCGGTCACCTCGTGCAGCTGTTGCTGCAGGCCGGTTTGCGACAGAAACGTGAAGAATTTTGCGACACCCTTGTATTCCTCGGGGGTCTTGCCTGCCATGACCCACAGGCTGGCGCCGCCGATGATCGAATTCTGCGGCGCGCCCGGAACATCCGGGTAATAGGGCAGCTCGGTCATTCCGAAATCGAATTTGGCGCCGGATTTGAAGATTCCATAGGCGCCGGACGAGGTCTGGATCATCCCGCACTCGCCGTTCAGGAACTTGCCCTCGGGTTCGCTGGTGCGCCCGCCATAATCAAAGCTCTTGTCCTTTTGCGCCGCCGCCAGATTGGCGATGTGCCTGACGACGGTCGGATTGTTGAACTCGAGCCGGGCATCGGGGCCGTCGAAGCCGTCGGCCTTGCTGGCAAAAGGCAAATTGTGCCAGGCGCTGAACTGTTCGAGCTGGGTCCAGCTGATCCACCCCGCGGTAAACCCGCACGGCACCCCGGCGGCGCGCAGCTTCTCGGCCACGGCAAAGGTCTCGGGCCAGGTCTTGGGCGGCTTCTCCGGGTCGAGGCCGGCTTTCTTGAACAGCGCCTTGTTCCAATAGGTAATCGCGGTCGAGCTGTTGAACGGCAGCGACAGCATCTTGCCGTCGGCGGTGCTGTAATAGCCGGTCACCGCAGGCAGATAGGCGTTCGGGTCGAACGGCTCGCCGGCCTCCTTCATCAGCTGATAGACCGGCTTCACCGCGCCCTTGGCCGCCATCATCGTCGCCGTGCCGACCTCGAAGATCTGGATGATGTGCGGCGGCTTGCCGGCGCGGTAGGCGGCGATGCCGGCATTCATCGTCTCGGCATAGGTGCCCTTGAACACCGGTACGACCCGGTATTCGCTCTGCGACGCGTTGAAGTCGGCGGCAATCTTGTTGACTACCTTGGCATTGGTCGCCGTCATCGCGTGCCACCACTGCAGCTCGATACGGTCGGCAGACGCAGCGCCGACCGACGCAGCGAACAGCGCCGCCACCGCGGTGGCCAGCAACGCGTATTTCATCTCGGCCCCCCTAGCGTTCGATTTTTCCCGCCCATATGCGACCTAGCGCCAACCCGCTTGCGGAATCAAGGCAGAGGCGAAAAGCTTTTGTGACGGTTTCGCACATGCGTTCGCAAATTCTCGGCAAAGGCAGCGGAATGGCGGGCTTTCGCAGCATCTCTCCCGGCTCTGACCGGCCGCGCGGCGAATCGGCATTGGCCGAGATCGGCCGGCAAGCGGCGGCGCTTGACCTCGGCGCCCCGGTGTCGATCCGGGTCAGCCCGAGGGCGCGACGCGTCGGATTGCGGATCGACGCAGCCGAGCGCCGGGTCGAGTTGGTGTTGCCGCGCGGCGTGCCGGCCGAACTTGGTCTGCGTTTTCTCAAAGACAAGCGCGGATGGATCGCCGCCCGCCTCGGGGCCCTGCCCGGCGCGGTGCCGTTCGTCGAAGGGGCGATCGTGCCGGTGATGGACGTGCCGCACCGGATTTGTCGATCGCTCGAACTCCTCGGCGCCGCCGGTGGTGGTTGGGGACGGCGAAATCCGCGTGCGCGGCGATCCGCTGCATATTCCGCGCCGGGTCCGCGACCATCTTGCGGCGCTCGCCCTTGACGAATTGGCGCGGCGCGCGCGACCGCTCGCCGCGCGCATCGGCCGCAAGGTGGCGAGGGTCAGCGTGCGCGATACCAAGAGCCGCTGGGGCAGCTGCGTCGTCGAGCGGCAATCTGTCGTTCAGCTGGCGGCTGATCTTCGCTCCCGAGCGGGTCATCGACTATGTCGTCGCCCACGAAGTGGCGCATCTCGCCGAGATGAATCACGGGCCGCGCTTCTGGCGGCTGGTGGAGAGTCTGGCGCCGGGCAACGCGCAGCCGCGCGCCTGGCTCGATCGGCACCGGACCCGGCTACTCGCCTATGGCTGATTGGTGGAACAGAGGAGGCAGACGATGGCGCAGGGCCCGGGATACGCGGTCAAATCGGTCGAGCCGGTGGCAATCGGCAGCGATGTCCAGGCGCGGGTTTTCACCCTGGCGCCGGGCGAGCAGATTCCCTGGCATTTTCACAGCGCGGTCACCGATTGGTATTTCGTGCTCGAAGGCGCCCTGTCGATCGAAACGCGGGCGCCGCCCGATCGCCAGCTCCTGACCGCCGGAGGACGCTATCAGCATCCCGCCTAAGACCGCACATCTGATCGCCAACCGCTCGCACGCCGATACCCGCTTCCTGCTGGTGCAGGGTGTGGGCGCCTACGACTTTCTCAGGGTTGGGGGTCAGTCCGTTCTCGCATAATCCAGACGAGCAGGGCGAGACCGGGCAGGCAGGCGGCGGTGCTGAGCATAAAAAATGGGCTCCAGCCGAGCGCGTCGGCGAGCGCGCCGCCCGAGGCCGACAAGGTGGTGCGGCCGACCGCCGCCAGGGACGACAACAGCGCGTATTGCGTCGCGGTGAAGGCGATGTTGCACAGGCCGGACAAATAGGCGACGAAGGCTGCCGACCCCATGCCCGCCGGTCAGATTTTCGACCCCGATGGTCAGCGCCAGAACCGGCACATTGTGACCGGCCCAGGCCTGCACCGCATACATCAGGTTGGACAGCATCTGCAGTACGCCGCAGACCAAGAGCGCGCGCATCACGCCGAGCCGCAGCACGACGACGCCGCCGAGCGCGAGCCCGGCGAGGCTCGCGGCGAAACCATAGATTTTGCCGATATTGGCGACCTCGACCTTGGTAAAGCCGAGCGACACATAGAGCGGGTTCGACATCGTGGCGGCGAGCGCGTCGCCGAACTTGTAGAGGACGACAAAAGCGAGGATCGCCAAGGCCCCCGGCCGCTTCAGCATGTCGCTGAACGGAGCGAGGACGGCGCGTTCGAGCCAGGCTGCGACCCGGGCAAGAGCCGTGGGCCCGGGCAACGGCTCCAGCGGCAGGGCGCCGCCCGGCTCCGGAGTGAACCAAACGGTGGCCATGCCGACCAGCATCAGCGCCGCCATCAACCCATAGGAAAAACGCCACCCGCCAAAGCTCGCGGCGTAAAGCGCGCCGGCCGACGCCGCCAGCATGCCAAAGCGGTAGCCCCATTGCGTCGCAGCGGCGCCGGCGCCCTGCTCCTCGGGGCGCAGCAGCTCGATGCGGTAGGCGTCGATGACGATGTCCTGGCTCGCCGACAAAAACGCCACCGCGAGGGCGACGAGCGCGGTCAGGCCGGGTGCCGCTCGCGGATCGGCGAAACCGAGCGCCAGGATCGCCAACCCCAATAGCGGCTGGATTGCCAATGCCCAGCCGCGCCGCCGACCCAGTTTCGCGGTAAACAACGGGATCGGCAGCCGATCGATCAGCGGCGACCACAGAAACTTGACGCTGTAGGGCACGCCGACCAGCGCGAACAGCCCGATCGCGGTGCGCGAGACGCCGATCTCGGCCAGCCGGAACGACAAGGTTGCAAAGGTCAGGGCGAGCGGCAACCCGCTCGAAAACCCCATCAGCAGCACGGCGATCAGCCGTGGTTCACGATAGACCCGGAGCGCGGAGAACCACGCGAACCGCGGCGCCGCCGCGGTAGCCCCTCACCCCAGCCCTCGCCCCGCAAGCGAGGAGAGAGAGGGCCCCGCGCGGCGGGAGGTCGAGGGGCTGCCGGCGAACGGGCCGTTTTCATCCGGCAGTCGGGAAAGCCTACGGTTTCGCCGGCGCCTTTTGGGCGTCGGCGGCGACCTGCATCTTGATGATCTTGTCGGGGTTTTGCGGCGGCTCGCCCTTTTTGATCTGGTCGACATACTCCATGCCGGAGACGACGTTGCCCCAGATCGTGTACTTGCCGTCGAGCGAGGGCGCCGGCGCGAACATGATGAAAAACTGGCTGTCGGCGCTGTTGGGGTCCGAGGTGCGGGCCATCGCCACGGTGCCGCGAACAAACTTCTCGTTCGAGAACTCGGCCTTGAGCGGATGCCCCGACCCGCCGGTCCCGGTCCCGGTCGGATCGCCGGTCTGAGCCATGAAGCCGTCGATCACCCGGTGAAAGACGATGCCGTCATAAAAGCCGCGGCGCACCAACGCCTTGATTTGGGCGCAGGTGGCCGGCGCCAGATCGGGCCGCATTTCGATGACGACGCGCCCTGCCGGGACGTCCAGGTAAATCGTGTTTTCGAGATCTGCCGCCATCGCCTTGCCTCCGAGAACGAGCGCGGCGATCAGCACGACGAGCCGACCCAACGCTGCCATCTATCTGATCCTGTCAATCGGGAAGAATGCGACCTTAGCCGAAGCGCCGGCGGCGCGAAAGCGCCTCAGGATCGCCGTTCGTACCAGCCGCCGCGGCGAAAGCGGTCGAGATAGCTCGGCAGGACGCCCTCGACCGCGGTCGGTGCGATGCCGAGGGCGGCAAGGGTGAGAGCGCCAGAGGAAACAACATTGTCGCGCTTCAACAGCTCGACCTGGTCGGGCGTCAACGGCGGGTTCGGCAGAATCGACATCAGCCTGGCCTGGATCGCGGCCAGTCCGAACGGCAGGTCGACCAGCAATCGCTTGCGCCGAATCTCGCCCAGCACCAGCTCGATCAGCTCGCGGAATGTATAGACTTTTGGTCCGCCGAGCTCATAGGTGCGGCCGGCCGTTGTCGGGTCGTCGAGGCATTTCACCACCGCATCGGCGACGTCGCCGACATAGACCGGCTGAAACCGGGTATGGCCGCCGCCGATCAGCGGCAATACCGGCGAAATGGTCGCCATCGCCGCGAATTGGTTGAAGAACTGGTCCTCCGCCCCGAATACGACCGACGGGCGCAAGATCGTAACGGTCGGGAAAGCGTCGCGCACGGCGGCTTCGCCCGCCGCCTTGGTTCGTGCATAGGCCGAGGAGGAACGCGGGTCGGCGCCGATCGCCGAGATGTGGACAAAGCGCTCGATGCCGGCCTCGCGCGCGAGCCGGGCGAGCCGGGCCGGGCCGGTATGGTGCACCCGATCGAATGTCTGCGATCCGCTTTCGCGCAGAATGCCGACGCAATTGACCAGCGCATCGTTGCCGGCGAGGAAGGCCGGCAATATTTGCTCGTCGCCGATAGTCAAGTTGAGCGTCGCGATCTGCCCAACATCGCCAAGAGGTTTCAGAAACTTGGCTTCTTCGGCATGGCGGCAGCCGACGGGAATCACATCGCCCCGCGCCGCGAGCCGCTGGACGATGTAGCGGCCAATGAAGCCCGATCCGCCCAGCACCGCGGTCCGGCGATTTCTCATGAGTTCCTCCGGCCATGCACCGCCCGCTTTCTGCCCTCGGCGCTTGCCTTCTATAACGCAGCGCGCGCAATGCCGAAAGGCGGCGCCCCTTCTCGCCTGCGGCGGGTTGCGCTAGAACCTCGCCATTGCGACGCAAGGTCCAGCAGGAAAGCGGAACGATGGCGGATCAGTCCCGGTTGAACAACGAGTATCCGGTGCCGGAGCGGATGAAGGCTTGGGTGCTTGGCGGCCCGGGCGAGATCGTGCCGGTCGAAAAGCCGGTGCCGCAGCCCGGTGCTGCCGAAGTGTTGGTCCGGATCGACGCGGTGGCGATCTGCGCCACCGATCTCGAAATCATGCGCCATGGGCTGCCGGCAATGGTCGATGGCGGCCTGCCGTTCCACAAGAACTTCACGATCGGCCACGAATACATGGGAACGGTGGTCGGTCTCGGCCCGGCAGTCGACGAATATTCGATCGGCGACCGGGTCACCGTCGAGGTTCACGCCGGGTGTGGCCGGTGTGCCCGCTGCCGGCAAGGCATGTACACCGCGTGCCTCAATTACGGCGATCTCGCCAAGGGGCATCGCGCCAACGGCTTCACCACCGACGGCGGCTTCGCCCAATATGCGATCAACAACATCAACACTCTGGTCCATGTGCCGCACGATATGAGCGACGAGGAGGCGACCCTCGTCGTTACCGCCGGCACCTCGATGTACGGGCTCGATGTGCTCGGCGGGCTGATCGCCGGCGAGGGCGTCGTCGTCACCGGGCCGGGGCCGATCGGCCTGCTCGGGGTCGCGGTCGCCAAGGCGCTCGGCGCCGACCCGGTGATCCTGACCGGAACCCGCGACGCGCGGCTCGCACTCGGCAAAAAGCTCGGCGCCGACCATGTCATCAATGCCCGCCAGGAGGATGCCGTCGCCGCGGTCAAACGCATCACCCAGGGCAAGGGCGTCCAGTTCGTCGTCGAATGCTCGGGTGCGCCCGAGGCGCTAAACGAGGCGGCGCAGATGGTCGACCGCGGCGGCCGGATCTGCCTCGCCGCCTTTCCGCACGAGAAGGTGCCGGTCGATCTCGCCTATCTGGTGCGCAACAACATCTATGTCTACGGCATCCGCGGCGAAGGCCAGAGCGCCACTCACCGGGCGATGGCGCTGATGAAGCAGAAGCGCTTCGACGCGCGGCTGATCCACACCCATACCTTTCCGCTCGACGAGTTGCCGACCGCGCTCAAATACGCCCGCGAGCGGATCGACGACGCGATCAAGGTGGTGGTCAAGAATCAGGCCTGAGGTCCATCCGGCGGCGGATTTCGCTGGCGAAACGGTCTTCTCCTCGGGCGGCTTGGAACCTGCCCCAAAAGCCTAGCGGCCCAATTCTCGCGGCCGGGGACTGCTTTCCGAGCCATAACAGCCGCTCAGCCTTGTCGGCTGGAGCCGCACTTTATGCCCCATTCCGGCCATTCGAGGGCCACCCCCAAAGGTCTCAGGAGAGTGAGAGCCGCCAATCTACGAGTTGAGGCAGGAAAAATCAGACACGGGGATATTGCGTCCGATGAGTCGATCCGCGTCCGCATCACCTCTGCCGATCCCGACCCGGAGCTACACCGCAAAGCGCGGGTTTACCAGGCGGATGGGGCGCGACGGCGGTGCTGCCAACCTGGGAGTCTTGGAGGGGCATAGATGACAGCGGCTAGCGAGCAGGAGCGGAAATTCTGGCAAATCGCGCTTCCTGACCTTGAGAAGCGGTTTGCAGCCGATGCAAACGGACTCAGTTCCGCCGAGGCCGTCGCGCGCCGGCTCCGCTACGGTCCCAACACGCTGGAGAAGCGGCGTCGTCTTTCTCTGCCGCTCAAATTCCTCAGTCGGTTCCGCAACCCGCTGGTGATCATTCTGCTGGTCGCAGCGGTGATCTCCGCGCTGACCGGCGATTTGGCAAGCCTCATCATCATCTCGACGATCGTGTTGATGAGCGCGGTGCTCGACACCGTGCAGGAGTACCGGGCGGAGCGGGCCGCCGAGTCGCTGAAGGTTTCGGTCGCGCTCAAAGAGCAAGTTTTACGCGATGGGCAGGAGGTTACGGTGCTGGGGCAGGACCTGGTCCCCGGCGATGTCGTGCTGCTCGCCGCCGGGGATCTGGTCCCGGCGGATGGGAGTCTTCTCGAGGCCAGGGATTTTTTCGTCAACGAGGCATTGCTGACCGGCGAGTCCTACCCGGCGGAGAAGCACGTGCGCGATGAAGGCGTCGACAGCCCGGAAGTCGCCAACGCGACAAACGCCGCCTTCATGGGCAGCTCGGTGATGAATGGTTCAGCCAAGCTGTTTGTCTGCGCCATCGGCGTGACAACCCAGCTCGGTCAGATCAGCAGCAGCTTGCGGCGGGCGCCGCCGCCCTCCGCCTTGGATCAGGGCGCCCACAGATTTGGCATGTTGATCGTCCGCTTTACCGAAGTCCTCGTTCTCTTCGTCTTGTTGATCAACTTACTGTTCCACCGGCCCTGGCTGGAGAGTTTTCTGTTCGCGGTGGCGCTCGCTGTCGGGCTCACGCCCGAGTTGCTGCCGATGATCATTTCAGTGACGCTCGCGCGCGGTGCCATCCGCATGGCGGGGGCGCAAGTTATCGTGAAACGCCTCGGCGCGATCCATGACTTGGGCAGCATGGACGTGCTGTGTACTGACAAGACCGGGACGCTCACTGAAGCCAAAATCAGCCTCGCGCGACAGGTAACGCTCTCGGGCGCCGACAGCAAGCAGGTGCTCGACTTGGCTTGGCTCAACAGCCACTTCCAGGCCGGGTTGAGGAACCCGCTCGATGCCGCGATCCTCGAATCCTGCCCTTCGCGCGATGCCGACTGGACCAAGATCGACGAGGTGCCGTTCGATTTTCAGCGACGCCGTGTTTCGGTGCTCATCGAGCACGAAGGACGCCGGCTGCTGATCACCAAGGGAGCGCCCGAAGACGTTATCAAGCTTGCTACCCGGTATGAAGAGCCGGGCAAGCCCGAGACTTCTGCCGCTCGACGAGGCGGCGCGGGCCAGCGCCGCGAAAGTCTTCGAGGGGCTGGGCGCGGAGGGATTTCGCGCACTCGGCGTCGCCTGGCGCGAACTCGAGCATGACCGCAAGGGGGCGACGGTGGCCGATGAGCACGAATTGGTGTTCGCCGGCTTTATCGTCTTCTCCGATCCGCCAAAAGCGAGCGCCGGGGCGGCCATCGCCGCGCTTGGGGTCAAGGGCGTCGGCGTCAAGATCCTCAGCGGCGACAACGAGCGCGTGACGCAGCATGTCTGCACCGAACTCGGCATACCGATTACCGGCTTGCTGACCGGAAACGAGATCGAGGTGCTCAACGATGAAGCACTCGCCGCGCGGCTCGAAGAGACGAATCTGTTTTGCCGGGTCACACCGGTTCAAAAGAACCGCATCATTCTTGGGTTGCGGCACCGCGGTCATGTCGTCGGTTATCTCGGCGACGGGATCAACGACGCGCCATCGCTGCACACCGCCGATGTCGGTATTTCGGTCGACAGCGCGGTCGACGTCGCCAAGGACGCGGCCGACATCATTTTGCTGCGACAGGATCTCGGCGTGCTGGAGCGCGGCGTCACCGAAGGGCGCCGCGCCTTTGGCAACATCATGAAATTCATCATGATGGCGATGAGCTCGAATTTCGGGAACATGTTCTCGATGGCCGGGGCGACGCTGATCTTGCCGTTCCTGCCGATGCTGCCCGTGCAGATATTGCTCAACAACCTGCTCTACGCCGTCTCGGAGATGCCGATCCCCCTCGACGAGGTCGACGGCGAGGTTACGGAGAAGCCAGAGCATTGGGACCTGCGCTTCATCCGGAACTTTATGCTGGTGATGGGGCCGGTGAGTTCGATCTTCGATTTTCTGACCTTCGGCCTGTTGCTGCTCATATTCCACGCAAACGAAGCCTTGTTTCAGACCGGCTGGTTCATCGAGTCGCTCGCCACCCAGGTGCTGGTCATCTTCGTGCTGCGCACGCGACGAAATCCGCTGAAGAGCCGCCCGCATCCCCTCCTCACCGCGACCTCCTTAGCCGTGGTCGTGCTGGCGGTTGTCCTGCCGTTCACATCCCTTGGAGCGTGGTTTGGTTTTGTTCCGCCCTCCGCCGCCTTCCTCTTGGCGATTGCGGGGATGACGGTGAGCTACCTCGTGCTTGCGCAGGGCGCGAAGTGGGCGTTCTACCGTCTATGGTCTCCGAGTGGCGTCGCGCATGCATTCGCGTTGCGAGCACCCTTGCCGCTGATCGGACGATCGATGCCGTCGTGACAGTCCCTATGCTCCCGCTGAAATCGAAGGTGTGTCGCAGACGCGCTCCCACTTCTAGGTTACAAACACAGATATCGCCAACTTGCAATAATGGCCCAAATAGGATCGAACCTCGCTATCTAGTACGCGGTCATCGCGATGAGGTCCGCTTTCGATGTCGAGCTGCCAGACCAGCTGCGAGCCATCTATGCCGGCAGTTGCCCCTTGTCAGACATTGCCACCGGTGCGCAGCAACGGCGAGGTCGGATGGGAAGCAGGGGCGCATACGCGATCACGCGATGTGCCGCAAGTCGCCAACGAACTTTCGGGCCAACTACAGCGCTCGGCCGAGGCTACGGAAGTCGAGATGCTGGCGCGCGTTCGCCGTGCCGCATTGCGCCTTATGAGAGTTGCGTCGAAGCACGTCGTTCGCCCGGCCAGAGTAGCGCCGTCATGCACAGAGTGTACCCGACCGCCAACAGGACGTAGCTGATCCGGGTCGCGAACGACTCTGGGGTCGTCGTCGGCAGCGGCGCTATGCCCGACCCGAACAGAATCAGGAACGTCGTCAGCGCTCCAGCATACATCTTGGCGCGACCGGCCGTCGCCCGCCCGCCCAGAATCAGGCCGACGAGAAGGACGGTCAGGAACAAGAAGGGTAGCGACGGGCGCAACTCGACGAAGGCAAAGGCCAGAGAGGCAAGCACCCCGCTCAGCAGATTGACGGCGACAGTGCTAAGGGCTGAGCGGACGCTGGTTGCGAAGTCAAACTGAAGCAGCACGGAGGCGACGGTGATCGGTAGAACGATCGCCAAGGACAGGGCGTTGTTGGTCAGGCACAGCGTCATGGCGCCGAGCAGGATCGCCGCATCGGCGAGAGCCCGCATGCCAGGCCGGTCGGTGACCGGGGCCGCCTGCTGCGCGTCCCCGGTCGCGTTGTGGCCTGGCAAAATCGCATGGGCGAGCCACGACAACACCACAGCGCTCAGGTAAGCTTGAAGCAATATTGTGATTATACCTGTGTCTAGCGTGTCGTGGACGCGGTCGAGCAGGGTAACCGTGATCGCAATCGCCAAGCAGAGGAAGATGACAGGGCCACCCTGTCCCCGCGCCTGTACGAAGAAGCACACGAAGAAGAATAGACCGAGCAGCGCCAGCAATTGGACCGGCTGGTCGCCAAAGATGCCGTTGAGAACGATGAAGGCTTGTCCGACAACCAGCACGAGCCCCGCCACCGCGATTGCCTTCGATAGCGGCATCGGCCCGGCGCCGAAAATCAGGAATTGCACCGCGAGGAGCGGCCCAAAGAAGGGGGTGACCTCGCCCGTCGCTAGGTTCCAGGTGAAGCCGGCAGCGACCGCGAGCGCGACCCGCAGCCCGATGCGGCGCTGGCGAGACATAGCCGCCTCCGCGGCGGAAGCATCAGCTGGCATAGGTCAGGATGGAGATGGCGCGAATGAAGATCCGACCCAAGGCGTCCGTGACCGGATTGTTGCCGGTGTAGACGACGACATTCACCTGCGAACCGACCCGCACGCTGCCCCGCGGCGGCGTCTCGTCGACGATCAAACGCACCGGGAAACGCTGCGGGTCGCGCACCCAGCCCGTGGCATTTTTGATTGTTGGCAGGCCGGTATTGGGATCAACGTTATTCTGCGAGACGCCCCAGCCCATGCTCTCGACTCTGAGCTTTAAATACTGAGCCTGGCAACGAGTTCGAATACCAATTCGGCCCGATCGGACGGAGACATGTATTCAAGGCTATTCTCCTTGAAATCCGCCGAAACCCAGACCGTGCTGGTGTCGATGAAGGTAAGGGCCGCCTGCCCTGCCCCTATGAACTGGCCGGTCGCAAGTTGGAGATTGGAGACCACGCCGGCGGCAGGGGCCTTGACCGTCGTGTAAAGCAGATTGAGCCGCGCGCGCCCCAGCGCCGCAAGCGCCTCCTTAAGCTGGGGATTGTCAGCACCCTTAGGGCCAAGCTCTTCCCGCGCCTTGGCGAGGTCGGCCTGGCTGGCCGTCAGCACCGCCCGTGCGGATTCCTGTGTGGCGCGGGCGGTATCGCCCTTGGCAGCGGGGTAGACGCCCCGTCTGACAAGTTCGAAAACCCGCTCGGTCTGGGCGTGAACGTTCTCGAGTTCGGCGGCCTCCTTAACGACGCGCGCCTGTGCCGATTCCACGGCGGCAGTAGAGGCTCCCAGCGTCTGACCGATCTGCTCGACCTGGGCCTGCGCCTCAGCCACGGCAAGTTCGAAGGGGCGCGGATCAATGCGGAACAGGACCTGCCCTGCTTCGACGCGAGTATTGTCGACGACGTCGACGCCTATAACACGGCCGGCGACTTCCGGAGCCATGCGAATAACATACGCTTGTACCACCGCTTGCGATGACAAGGGCGTGAACCGCTCCATCACGATCGACAGGGCAAACAGCAGTATGGTCACGGCGACGACGATCAGCGCCGCCCTGCGCAGTGGGTTCGCAGAGTTGGTGTCCGCGGCAGCGGGCTTCGCGGGAGCAGGTTTCGCGGGGGTGCGTTCCTCCACCGCAATTTTGTTGGTGGTTTCAGTCTCGGTGCTCATCGAGGCAACACGGGTTTGGCAGCCCAGGCGCCGATGCCAGCTTCATGGCGCCCGAGGCCTGCCGCCAGCAAAAGTCGCACTTTACGGCGTCCGCTCGGCGGTCTGCTGCCCGCTTTGGGCGCGCCGCCGTTGCATCCATTCGATCAGCAGCACATAGCCGACCGCCAGGACCACCGGCCCCACGAACAGGCCGAGAAGGCCGTCGGCAATCATGCCGCCGATGACGCCAATTAGAATTACCGGCATCGGCACTTCCAGTCCGCGGCCGAGCAGCAATGGCTTTAGGACATTGTCACTGAGCCCGGCGACGAGGGTCCAGACCAGGAAGATGATAGCCGGCTGCGTTGCTTTCGTCGCAAAGACATAGACTATGATCGGCAGTGTCACCAGTACCGCCGGCACCTGTACAATCGCAAACAAAAGCGTCACGACTGTCCAAAGGCCCGCTGCCGGAAGGCCGATCGCAAAGAATCCGATTGCAAGGAGAAGCGACTGGATCACCGCGACGCCGACAACGCCTAGCGCCACGCCACGGATCGTAGCGCCCGTCAAGGTAACCAGATGGGCCCCCCGCTCCTCGCTGCCGGTAAAAAGTCCCAGCAGACGCCCAGCGAAGTCGGCGGCGCCCCTGCCGTAGGCGACGATGACGGCGGCTATCCCGAAAGAAAGAACGAACGAGAGTTGGCCGGCGGCCAGGCCACCGGCGGACGACACGAGCCGCGCCGCTGGCTGGCTCAACGCCCCGCCGTATTTGGCAACCGCCGCCGGCAGGTTGGTGGCGGCGAGCGCCCAGGCCTCCGCCAGTTTCTTACCCACCAGCGGGAGCCCGGCAAGCCATGATGGAGCTGGCGGGACGGTGAGGCTATGATTTTGCAGGCCTGTGACCAGCGAATACAGGGAAGACGCGATCGACGTCACCACACTGACCATCGCTACCAACATCACCGTCACGCCGACCAGCCCGATCAGCAGCGCCGACCAGCGATTACCGAGCCGGACCGCCAGGCGGAGATGCAGCGGATACAGCATAACCGCCAGGATTGCAGACCACAGCAGGAGGTCGATAAAAGGCGATACGTACCGGCTGCAGGCGTAGACCAATAAGGCTATCAGTCCGATTTGAAGCGCAAGGTCGATTATGTTCGAGCGCGAAGGCGCTTGATCAGACTTCGGCATATTCGGGTCCATTTTTCTAACCCCTTTGCCTCCCTGAAAGACGTATGCCAGGATGAAGGCAGCCGGCGCTCTCAACAAGGGTGAATCGCAGGGCGGGTCATACCAGCCGCCCTCGCCGCGGCCGGAATATCCGGTGAAGATCGTCGCCACCACCGCGATAACTACCGCCACCGCCGCCCTTGGCTCGTTGACATCGACCGAGGCCGGGCTTATCTCCGCTAGCTCCGAGAGGCCCAGGTGGCGGAATTGGTAGACGCGCTAGATTCAGGTTCTAGTGGGCGATTGCTCGTGGAAGTTCGAGTCTTCTCCTGGGCACCACTCGGCGATGCCGCATTCCGCCGGTGCGTGCGATGACTTTCCGGCTTCATCATGGAGACCTGCCCGAGGGCGTCGACTTCGGCGAAGTAGTGGCGATTGATACCGAGGCGATGGGGCTCAACCCGCGGCGCGACCGGTTGTGCCTCGTCCAGCTTTCGGCCGGCGACGGCGACGCCCACCTCGTGCAATTCGCCCCCGGCACCTATGATGCGCCACGTCTGCGCCGGCTGCTGGCCGATCCCTGCGTCACCAAGCTGTTTCATTTCGCCCGCTTCGATCTGGCCATGCTCTATCACTACCTCGGGGTCATGGCGCTTCCGGTTTATTGCACCAAGATCGCCTCGCGGCTGGCGCGCACCTTTACCGACCGGCATGGCCTGCGCGAGCTCTGCAAGGATCTGCTCAGCGTCGATCTGTCGAAGCAGCAGCAGAGCTCCGATTGGGGTGCGCCCAACCTGAGCGACGAGCAACTTCGCTACGCCGCCTCGGACGTCCTCCATCTTCATGCGCTGCGCGACCGGCTCGACGCGATGCTGACCCGCGAGGGCCGTGACGCGCTGGCACGGGCGAGTTTCGAGTTTTTGCCGCACCGCGTACTGCTTGATCTTGGGGGCTGGGCGGAGCAAGACATCTTCGCGCACTGAGCGAGCAATCGGGGGAGAGGGCTCTCGACACTGTCAATTATTCGAATCGGTCGGGCCGCCGGGTGGCGATGAGCAACATTCTCGTTGCGTCCGAGGCAGGGACCGTACAACCGGTCTTCGGCGGGCAGGCCGACGGCAACAGCTGATGTCGCGGTCGCGCGCCGCGTGATCCGCGCTGAAATCGGCGGCCTCGAAAGTCTGGCGCAGAGCCTCGACGAGGCGTTCGCCGCCGCTGTCGCCTTGTGCGCCGCGGCGCACGGACGGATCGTCGTCACCGGGGTCGGCAAGAGCGGGCACGTGGGCCGCAAAATCGCTGCCACTCTGGCCTCGACCGGAACCCCGGCGCAGTTTGTTCATGCCGGAGAGGCGAGCCACGGCGATCTCGGCATGATCGGCGCCGACGACGCGATCGTGGCGCTGTCGAATTCCGGCGAGAGCGCCGAATTCGCCGACATCATCGCTTATTCGCGACGCTTTCAGATTCCGCTGATCGCTGTCACCGGCGGCAGAGAATCGACGCTTGCCGCAGCGGCCGACGCGGTGCTGCTGTTGCCGCCTGCCGCCGAAGCCTGTCCGATGGGCCTGGCGCCGACGACGTCGACGACGGTCATGATGGCGCTGGGCGACGCGTTAGCGATCGCCTTGCTCGAGCGCCGGGACTTTTCATCCTCCGACTTTCGCGTGTTCCATCCCGGCGGCAGGCTCGGTCGGCGCTTGTTGCGGGTTTCCGATATCATGCATGGCGCCAGCGAGGTCCCGCTGGTCTCGCCCACCGCGCCGATGTCCGAGGCGATCCTGGTAATGACGGCGCGGAGTTTTGGTTGCGTCGGCGCGTGTGATGGCGAAGGGCGGTTGATCGGAGTTGTTACCGATGGCGACTTGCGCCGGCACATGGGCGCTTCGCTGCTCGCCCGGCCGGTAGCGGAAATCATGCATCGCTCGCCAAAGACGATTGCTGCCGCGGCGTTGGCGGCGGAGGCCTTGGGGTTGATGAACCGGACCGCGATCACGTCGCTCTTCGTCGTCGACGGCGAGGAGCATCCGACCGGCTTTCTCCATATGCACGACTGCCTGCGCGCCGGGGTGGCGTAACGGGCATTGGGATGAGGTCCCCGGAACCACAGGCCGAACGGGGCCCGGTCTCCGCTGCAGCGAGGCCATTGCGGGACGCGCCCCGGTGGCGGCCGAAAGCCGCGGACCGCTACAGCCGGCGCGTCGCCCTGCTCAAACGAGTGCTGCCAATAATCGGCGGCGCATTGTTGTTGCTGGTAGCCGCATGGCCGCGGCTGTCGCCATTGTTGGACAGCGTCCGCCTCGGCTTTGCCGCTATCGATCTGCGCGAGGCGCGCGAGCTCAAAATGCTCGACCCCCGTTATGCCGGAATCGATCGGCTCAACCGCCCCTATGTCGTAACCGCGGCCGTCGGTCGTCAAGTGCCGAATCACGCCAATCTGATGTCGCTCGAACAGCCCCGGGCGGTGATGACCGTGCATGGTGGCGCCAAGGTCGTGCTGACTGCTGCGACTGGGATCTACCAGTCGCAAACGCAACTGCTCGATCTGTTCGGCGGCGTCACGCTGACACACCAGAACGGCACCCGGTTTGTGACGAGACGCGCCCATGCCGATTTTTCGGACAACACTGCCGCGGGCCATGATCCGATCGAGGGACACGGGCCCGCGGGCGACATTTGGGGCCAGGGCTTCATCATTCTCGATAGGGGCGACACCATCATCTTTACCGGTCGGTCGCATTCCATTCTGATCGGAACCAGGCCAGCCAAAGCAACGAGGCAGCCTCCAGCACTGCCGGCTGCGGTCGCTCAAACCGCGGCGCAAATCGAAGCTGCCGCCACCCAGCCCCGCGCCTCCCCGGCCGGCGCGCATCGCGCCGCTGTTGCCGCCCGCACCGCTCCTGCCAAGCCGACGACGCATCATTCCGCCGGAAGATCGCACCCGAACAAAAGACCGGCTGTCCGAGCAACTTCCGCCAAAAGCCGCGGCGCCGAAAAGCCGGCCAAGCGCGCGCCAGCCCGCCGCAAGGTCGAACCCGATGCCGGCTAGTCACCGGATCGCAACAATGGTCATGCCCCAGCGGGTGTTGCGGCGGCGCCGGATTGTGCCGAGGCTCGCCGCATTATTCGCCGTCTTGGCTTTGGGCTCGCTCCACGCGAGGGCACAGGGCTTGAACCTCGGCGGCAATTCCAACGACAACCGCCCGATCGACATCACCGCCGATTTCGGGTCTCGAGTGGCAACAGCAGGCACAGGTCTATATCGCCCGCGGTAACGCCGTGGCCACACGCGGAACATCCGAGGTGCATGCCGATACGTTGACCGCTCACTACCGCCCGAGCAAAAGCAAAACGGCGGAGGGCGGCAACGAGGTCTACCGTCTCGACGCCGACGGCCATGTCGTTCTGAAGGGGCCGACGCAGACCGTGGTCGGCGACCAGGCCGTCTACGACCTCGACCAGCAGATCGCCGTCGTTACCGGCAAGGCGCTCAAGCTGACGACCCCGACCGATGTCGTAACTGCACGCGACAGTCTCGAATGGTACGACGCAACGCAGATCGCCGTCGCTCGTGGCGATGCGGTTGCGACCCGCGGCGATAAGCACATTCGAGCCGACGTGCTGACCGCGCATATGACGAAAGAGAAGCCGAACCCAGCAGGTAACAAGCCGGGTCCTGTCAATCCTGCCGAGATCAAATCAGCAGCAACGCCGGCCAAACCGCAATCAGGCGCCGCCAAGCAAGCTTCGCCGTCCGGGCCGCTCGGCGCCGACGGTGAGAGTTCGCGGATCAGCCGCGTCGACGCTCAGGGAAACGTCGTAGCGTGGAACGCTACAGATGTCGGTCGCGGCGATTACGGGGTCTACAATGCCGATACCGGTATTGTCACACTGCTGGGGAACGTTACCATTACCCGTGGACAGAACGTCATCAGAGGCAAATATGCCGTCCTCGATCTCAACACTAATGTCAGCCGCATGATGACCGTCGCCGTGAAACCGGGTGAACCGGCGCCGCGGGTCGAGGGGCTGTTCTTTCGCCAGGACGCCACGACCGCCGCATCCAGCGGTGGCCCGGCAACCGGGGCGAAATCTGCTTCCAGCGGCCGGTCCAAGCCATGAACTGGATGGAAAGGCGTTTCGGCTCCTCCCCCGGCGCCGAAGCCGACCAGATGCGACCGCGCCTTGTCGCCCACAATCGCGCGATGCATGGCCGCGCGTTTTCCAGCCGCGGGCTGCAGGGGCAGGGGCTGGGAAAGAGCTTCAAGCGGCGGCCGGTATTGCGCGGCGTCAACGTATCGGTCCAGCGCGGCGAGGTGGTCGGGCTGCTCGGACCCAATGGAGCCGGCAAGACTACCTGTTTTTACATCATTACCGGGTTGATCACCGCCGATACCGGGGTGGTCAGCCTCGACGGGCAGGACATCACCGATCTGCCAATGTACCGCCGCGCTCGCCGGGGCATCGGCTATCTGCCGCAAGAGGCGTCGATCTTTCGCGGCCTTACCGTCGAGCAGAATATTCGCGCGATCCTCGAAGTGGCGGAGCCCGAACCCGAGCTGCGCGAGGCGGCGCTGAACTCGCTCTTGGCCGAGTTTTCGATCACTCACTTGCGTCGGACGCCGGCGACGGCGCTTTCAGGCGGCGAACGCCGCCGTTGTGAGATCGCCCGGGCGCTCGCGACCCAGCCCCATTTCATCCTACTCGACGAGCCGCTCGCCGGCATCGATCCGATCGCGGTCGGCGACATCCGTGATCTGATCGGCCACCTCAAGGATCGCGGGATCGGCGTGTTGATAACCGATCATAACGTGCGAGAGACCTTGGAAATCGTCGATCGAGCGTATATACTGCACGCCGGACAAGTTCTGATGGAAGGAAAACCCGCCGAAATCGTGGCCGATGCCGACGTGAGACGGGTTTTCCTGGGCGACCGGTTTAGCCTATAAGCCGCTCCCAGCGGAGCATAATGTGAATAGGATGGGTTTCTCCCAGCGGCTTGAGGTGCGGCAGTCGCAGGCGTTGGTGATGACGCCGCAGCTGCAGCAGGCCATCAAGATGCTGCAGCTCTCGAACCTCGAGCTGACCGATTTCGTCGACACCGAAATCCAGCAGAACCCGCTGCTCGAACGCCGCGAGCGAAGCACCGAAGAAGCGGCCCCAGCCGGCGCTCCGAGCGTCGCCGAGGCCGTTGTCTCGACAGCCTTGCCGGAGGCGTTGCCGGTTGACTTTGCCCCCGATGCCGCCGAGCAGTGGCACGCCGCCGCGGGAGCCGAGGGTGACGGCTCGGTCGATCTCGGCGGCGAGCCCCAGTCCTGGCGCAGCCGCGGAACGTCTGGCGTCGAGGACCGCCCCGGTTTCGAGCAGACGGCGGCTCGGCCGCGTACGTTGCGCGAGCACGTGATCGAGCAGATCGGAACCGATTTGACCAACCAGGGCGATCAGCTGATTGCCCTGCACCTGCTCGACCTTCTCGACGAAACAGGCTATCTCGGCGGTGCGCTCGATGGCGTGGCGCTGCTGCTCGGTTGCGCTCAGGCCCGGGTCGACGCGGTCCTCGCCCGGCTCCAGCAATTCGATCCCGCCGGGATTTTTGCCCGCGATCTGCCGGAATGCTTGGCTCTGCAGTTACGCGACCGCAACCGGCTCGATCCGGCGATGCAAACCCTGCTCGACAACCTGCCGCTGCTCGCCGCGCGCAACATCGCGGGGCTGATGCGCGTGTGCCAGGTCGACGCCGAGGACGTCGCCGAGATGATCGCCGAGATCAAATCGCTCGATCCTCGGCCGGGCCTCGCCTTCGACCCGCCGCTGGCGCAGCTGGTCGTGCCCGACATTCTGATGCGTGCGCAACCCGACGGCGGCTGGATTGTCGAGCTCAACGCCGAAACCCTGCCGCGCGTGTTGGTCAACAACAAATACCACGCGCAGGTGAGCCGGGTGGCGCGCAGCAAGGCGGAAAGGGATTATCTGACCGACCGGTTGCAGGCCGCAAACTGGCTGGTCAAATCGCTGCATCAGCGAGCCACCACGATCCTCAAAGTCGCCGCCGAGATCGTGCGGCAGCAGGATGCGTTTTTCCGCCATGGGGTCCAGTCCTTGCGGCCTTTGATCCTGCGAGACATCGCCGACGCGATCGGCATGCACGAGAGCACGGTCAGCCGGGTGACCAGCAACAAGCACATGGCCACGCCGCGCGGGGTTTATGAGCTCAAATATTTCTTTACCTCGTCGATCCCCGCTTCGAGCGGCGGCGAGGCGCATTCGGCCGAGGCGGTGCGCTATCAGATCCGCGCGCTGATCGACAGAGAGCCCGCCGCGGCCACGCTGTCCGACGAGCGGATTGTCGAGTTGCTGCAGCGCGGCGGCGTCGACATCGCCCGGCGCACTGTCGCCAAATACCGTGAGGCGATGCGGATCCCATCCTCGGTGCAGCGCCGCCGGGAGAAACTGCTCGCGCCCTAGCGGCTCGCAAGGTGTCCGCCAATATTGACGCGGAGACGGTGGACGCCTAGCGTGCGTCGCTTGACCGCGTTCGAGAGCATTCCCAATTTCGCTCGCGGGAGGTCTCGACGGCCGCCCGGTGCAAGCGGGAAAGGTAAGAGCGTTCATGCAGTTGACGGTCACGGGCAAGCAGATTGAAGTTGGCGATGCGCTGCGCGCCCATGTCGAAGCGAGCCTCGCCTCGATCCTTGAAAAGTATTTCAAGACCGCGATCGAAGCCCACGTCGTGGTGGCAAGGGAGGCCCATCTGATCCGGGCCGAAATCTCTCTTCACATTGGGCGCGGGATCGTTGTCAACGCCGGCGCCGCGGTCGGCGAAGTTTATGCCGCCTTCGATACCGCCGCCGAGCGCGTGGCCAAGCGGCTACGCCGCTACAAGCGACGCCTTCGCGACCACCACGCCAAGTTCCGCGATCCGGCCGAGGTCGAAGAACGGGCGCGGGACTACGTGTTGGCGCCGGTGGCGGAGGAAGCGGACGAAGATGATCCCGCCGGCGGGCCGGCGGTCATTGCCGAAATCAGCGCCGAGCTGCCGCGCTTGACGGTAGGCGAGGCGGTGATGCGGATGGATCTCGCCGACGCGCTTGTGCTGCTGTTTCGCAACCGAGCGCATGGCGAGCTCAATCTGGTCTATCGGCGCGCGGACGGTAATATCGGCTGGATCGATCCCGAGCTCGACCCGGCGCGGCAGGCACATCAGCGCCAAACCTGAGCAGCCCCGATCGCTGATGGCTGAACCTTCCCGCTTTTGCGATTGTAGAGCGATCCCAACCATCGGGCTCGCCTGCGACGCGACCGTCCGCTGCTCGGACGAGCGTTGACGACGCGCCGAGCCGGCCGGGTCGGACCATGGAGATCACCGATCTGATCACGCCGCAAAGCGTGTTGCCGCAATTGCGCGCGGCAAATAAAAGGCAGGCTCTGCAGGAGCTCGCCAAACGCGCTGCCGCGATGACCGGGGTTCACGAGCGGACGATTTACGATGTGCTGATCGAGCGCGAGCGATTGGGCACCACCGGTATCGGTATGGGGATAGGCATCCCGCACGGAAAGCTCCCCGGGCTCGGCAAGCTCTACGGCATCTTCGCCCGGCTGGAGCGGCCCATCCCGTTCGAGGCGATTGACGATCAGCCGGTCGACCTGATCTTTCTGCTGCTGGCCCCGGAAGCCGCTGGGGCCGACCATCTGAAGGCGCTGGCTCGCGTCTCGCGGCTGTTGCGCGACCGGGCCGTGTGCGACAAGTTGCGGGGTACGGACAACGCCGACGCGCTCTACGCCCTTCTGACCGATTTCACCGCCAGCGACGCCGCCTGACCGGTTAGTGCACGCTCACCGGTTCGAGATCGTGCTGCCGCACCGTCGCAAAGGCGACGTCGCGATTGGATAGCATTGCGATCTGCGTGCCATCCGCAGCATGCACGGCGTAGCCGGTCGTGCCATCGACCACAACCGCCTTGATGTAGGCGAGATCCTGCACTCCGAACAGCGCCAGTTCGCGCGCCGACATCTGCCTTATCCGCTCGATCTTGTCCATTTGATCCCTTCCTTCCAACCGCGCCTTCGGCCGCGGCTGATTTTTACTCCTGTGAGCGCGGCGTCCGGCTTTCGCCGACGCTTTTGATCTCGACCGTGCGCACTTTGGCCTCGACCTCGGGACGGACGAGATCGATATGCAGGAGCCCGTTGTCGAGCCACGCACCGCTGACCTCGATGCCTTCCGCCAGCACGAACGAGCGCTGAAATTGCCGCGCGGCGATGCCGCGATGCAGGTAGACGCGCTGCGCATCGTCGACCTGCTTGCCGCGGACCACGAGTTGGTTGTCCTCGACCGTGATGCCGAGGTCGCTCATCGTGAAGCCCGCGACCGCCAGGGTGATGCGCAGTTGATTCTCGCCGAGCTGCTCGATGTTGTAAGGCGGATAGCCGTCGCTCGAGATTTTGCTCACTCGGTCGAGCGCCCGCTCGAAATGGTCGAAGCCCAGGAGCAGGGGCGAGTTGAACAGCGACAACCTGGACATCCGTTCTTCTCCTCATCGGCGAGCGAGATACCGCGATCGGACCCGTACGCGGCGTCCGACCGTGGACCACATTTTCTACCCGTGATATTTGGGGTTCGGGAACCGCCGATCAAGCGAAGGGCCGCTCTGCCGCCGAGCAAGCGATCGCGATATTCCGAACCGCTGCTTCCGCCGGGCAGGGAGCGCACCATATCCTTCGGCACGGCGATCTCCGCATCAGCAGTCGGGTGAGGCCATGTCGAGACCCGGACGGAACTGGCGCGTTATCCTGGCGCTCTTCTGTTGCGCATTCCTGGCCCTGGCGCCGGCTCTTGCCGAGGCGCGCGCTGGCGGCTCCTTTGGCGGCCGGCCATCGAGCATGGGCAGCCGCGGAATTCGCAGTTGGGAGAACAACGGCGCTCAGCCGCTGAACCGCAGCCTGACCCCACAGCCCGGCCAGTCCGGCTACGCATCCAGGCCGACCTACCCCGCTTCGGGCGGCAGCCTTTTTCAGCGCCATCCGTTTCTGACCGGGCTCGCCGGCGGGCTGTTCGGCTCCTGGCTGTTTGGGCACGCCGGCAATGCCGGGACCGGCGGCGGCGCGGGATCGGCGATCGGCGGCCTGCTGTGGATTGCGATCATCGGTTTCTTGATCTGGCTGGCGTTCCGCTTCTTCCGCCGCGCGTCAGGATCGTCGGGTTGGCCCGGCGGAGGGGGCTTCACGGCTCGCTCGGCCGGAGCAGCGGCGGCGCCGGCGGTTCGAGACCGTGGCCGCGACGTCAACCTCGCCGATGCCGACCTTCAATCGTTCCAGCAGTTGCATGCGGCGATCCAGGAAGCCTGGAGCGCCGGCGATCTCGCGCGCCTGGGGCGGCTGATGACCCCCGAGATGCTGAGCTATTTCGCGGATGAGCTGACCCGCAACACGAGCCGGGGGGTGAGCAACGTCGTCTCCGATGTGCGGCTTCTCCAGGGCGAGCTGAACGAGAGCTGGGAGGAACGCGATCGGCAATACGCCACGGCGTTTATGCGCTGGCGCGCGCTCGACTATGTCGTCCGCCTCGGCGCCTCGCCCGGAGAGCGCGGCGATCTCGTCGCCGGGGATCCGCGCACGCCGGTCGAGGCCGAGGAGATATGGACCTTTGTGCGCCCGCGCGGCGGCGCTTGGCTGCTCTCCGCGATCCAGCAAGTCTGACCCAGCCGACAAAGGTTCGGGTTAGGGCCAAGCCGCTTCGGGAGGCAGCGACATCAGGATTGCCTCGACATTGCCGCCGGTCTTCAGCCCGAACCGGGTGCCGCGGTCGTAAAGCAGATTGAATTCGACGTAGCGGCCGCGGCGAACGAGCTGATGGCGGCGCTGCTCGTCGGTCCAAGGCAGCCTCATCCGCGGCCGCACGATCGCCGGATAGACCCCGAGAAAAGCCTCGCCGACCGCGCAAACAAAGGCGAAGTCGCGCTGCCAATCACCGCTATCGAGATAATCGAAGAAGATTCCCCCCGCGCCGCGCGCCTCGCCCCGGTGCTCGAGGAAGAAATATTCGTCGCACCAGGCCTTGAAGCGCGCGTGGCAGTCGGGGTCGTAGCCGGCGCAGGCGGCAGCGAGGGCCGCGTGAAACATCTGTTCCGCATCCGCATCCGGATAAATCGGGGTGAGATCGCTGCCGCCGCCGAACCAGGCTTTGCTGGTGACGATATAGCGGGTGTTCATATGCACCGCCGGGACCAGCGGCGAACGCATATGGGCGACAATCGAGATCCCGCTCGCCCAAAAGCGCGGGTCCGCCGCGGCGCCCGGGATGTCGTTGCGAAACTCGGCCGAGAATTCGCCCGGATACCGTCGAGATGTTGACCCCGACCTTTTCGAACACGCGGCCGCGCATGACCGAGATGGTCCCGCCGCCACCGCCGGGGCGCTGCCACGGGGCGCGCTCGAACCGGCCAGCCGGACCATCCTCGGGACGCTCGGCGGCAAATTCGTCCTCGATTGCCTCGAACGCGGCACAGATGCGGTCGCGCAGCGCGGCAAACCACGCGGCGGCGCGGTCGCACCGGTCGGGGTCGGGGGGAAAGGCGGCGGTTTGGCTCATGGCGACGGGAACAAGCCGGTCTGTCGCAACGCTTCGGCGAGCGCCACCGCGCCGGCAAGGGCGACGTTGAGCGATCGGGCCGGCGCGCGCAAGGGAATCACTATTCGCGCCGCCGCAGCGGCGTGCACCGCCGGCGGAACCCCGGCGCTTTCCCGACCGAGCAGGATCGTATCGTTGCCCTCGAACACAAACCGGTGCAGCGCCACGGCGCCGGAGGTCGTCATCAACAGCACCCGTGATCGAGGGTCGCGGTTCGCGAGAAACGCCTGCCACGACGCATGGCGCACGATCGGACAGATAGCCGCATAGTCGAGCGCTGTGCGCCTCAGGCGGCGGTCGTCGAGCAAGAACCCGCATGGCTCGATCAAATCGACCGCGATCCCGAAACAGGCAGCGAGCCGCAGCAAGGCTCCGGTATTCTGCGGTATATCCGGCTCAAATAGGGCGAGGCGCAAGCTAATCTCCGGTGAAACCAATCGACGTTCGATTTTCTTCGCGGCGTCCAAATGTATTACACGGGTCCAAGCGACCACCGCCCCGGCGGTCATTTCTGCGGCAGTCTGTCGCATAGTTCGCCTTCTTTAACAGTATAGCTTCGCGCAACGGCTGCGGCCGGCGAAACGGCGCGGCGTGACGAGGTTTTGAATGGCCGATTTGGCGTACCAGCATATTGCCGACGTGCATCCCGGCGAGATCCGGCGCAATCTCGACCGTCGTGGAGGCTGGGCTCATCCGCAGCGGGGCTCGATCCGTGATAGATTTGGGTGCGTCCTTCGGAGTTCGGCGCCTGCGAACCTCGCCGGTTCCCCCTTCCGCGTATACGGGCGGCACCACCGTCAAGATCGGCTAGGAGAGCACTGTGGCCGACACCCCTCACCCGCCGACCAACGGGATCATCCGCTGGATCGACCATCGGCTGCCGTTTGTCGCGCTGTTGCGGCACGAGCTTTACGATTATCCGACCCCGCGCAACCTGAGCTATTGGTGGAATTTCGGCTCTCTCGCCGGGATCATGCTGGTGGTGATGATCGTGACCGGCATCTTCCTTGCGATGCAATATACGCCGAGCGCGCAGCTCGCCTTCGACTCGGTCGAGCGCATCATGCGCGACGTCAACTATGGCTGGCTGATGCGCTACGCGCACGCCAACGGCGCGTCGATGTTCTTTCGCGATCGTCTACATCCATATTTTCCGGGGACTCTATTACGGCTCTTACAAGGCGCCGCGCGAATTGCTGTGGATCCTTGGGGTGATCATCCTGATATTGATGATAGCGACCGCGTTCATGGGATACGTGCTGCCCTGGGGGCAGATGAGCTATTGGGCCGCCACCGTGATTACCAGTCTGTTTTCGGCGATCCCGCTCGTGGGCCACAGCATCGTCACATTCTTGTGGGGCGGCTTTAACGTTGGCGATCCGACCCTGCATCGCTTTTATGCGCTGCACTATCTGCTGCCGTTCGTGATCCTGTTGGTCGTGCTGCTGCACCTCGTCGCGCTGCACCGCTTCGGCTCCAACAATCCGCTGGGCATCGACATGAAGGGCCCGCAGGATTCGATCCCGTTCCATCCTTATTACACGATCAAGGATATGTTCGGGTTGTGTGTATTTCTCCTGATCTATGCTTTCTTTATATTCTACGCGCCGAACTTTCTCGGCAATCCAGACAATTATATCCCGGCGAATCCGTTGCAGACGCCGAACCATATCGTCCCGGAATGGTATCTGCTGCCTTATTATGCGATTCTGCGCTCGATCACGTTTTCGATCTTCGGTATCCCGGCCAAGTTACTCGGCGTCATCTGTTCGTTCGGCTCGTTGTTCATGTTGTTCATCGTGCCCTGGCTCGACACCTCGCCGGTGCGCAGCGCGAGATTTCGGCCGGTCTACAAATGGGTGTTTTGGCTGCTCGTCATTGACGTGCTGGCGCTGGGCTGGGTCGGCTTCAACCCGCCGGAGGGCATCGTCGTGACCGTCGGCCAGATCGCCACGGCTGTATTACTACATTCACTTCCTGATCCTGTTCCCGCTGATCGGCTGGTTCGAACGCCCGCATCCGCTGCCGACCAGCATCGCCGCCACGGTGCTCGGCGGCACAGCGTCGTTGGCCGGCGCCGGCTCGCCGATAGAGAAAGCCTGAGATGGTGAAATATCCGGCCGCAGTGGCAGCGCTGCTGACGATGCTGGCGCTGGCCCCCGCCGCCACCCGAGCCGCCGATGAAGCCCCGTCGCCGCCGCGCCAGCAATGGTCGTTCGACGGGGTTTTCGGCACTTACGATCGCGCGGCGGCGCAACGCGGTTTTCAGGTCTACAAACAAGTCTGCTCAGCCTGTCATCCGGTCGAGCATCTGCGTTTCGGCGACCTTGCCGGGCTCGGCTACACGCCGAGCGAAATCAAGGCCATTGCCGCGAGCGACCAGGTCACCGACGGGCCGAACGATCAGGGTCAGATGTACCAGCGGCCTGGCCGGTCCTCGGACCCGATCCCCGGCCCGTTTCCGAATGTACAGGCGGCGCGCGCGGCAAACGGCGGCGCGCTTCCGCCCGACCTGTCGATGATCGTCAACGCGCGCGACGGCGGCGCCGACTATGTCTTTGCGATCCTGAACGGTTTCAAGCCGCCGCCAGCCGGGTTCACTGTTCCGCCGGGGAGATATTACAACGAGTTTTTCCTTGGGCATCTGATCGCGATGCCGCCGCCGCTCACCGATGGCGCAGTGACCTATGCCGACGGAACCAAGGCGACGGTGCCGCAGATGGCGCACGATGTCGCTACCTTCTTGGCCTGGGCTTCGCAGCCCCAGCTCGACACCCGCCATCGCATCGGGGCCAAGGTGTTCCTGTTCCTGATTGTTGTCGTCGGTATCTTCTACGCGGCCAAGCGCAAAATCTGGACGGTCGTCCACTGAAGCTGACATGACCGCACCCGTCATCGGCATTATCGGCGGCAGCGGGCTTTACGAGATCGACGGGCTGGCCGACGTCGCATGGCGGCGGGTTGAGAGCCCATTCGGGGCTACTTCGGATGAATTCTGCTTCGGCACGCTCGACGGCCAACCGGTCGTGTTCGTGCCGCGTCACGGCCGCGGGCACGTGCTGCCGCCGTCGGAAATCAATTTCCGCGCCAACATCGACGCACTGAAACGCTGCGGCGTTGCCGATATCGTCTCGCTTTCCGCGGTCGGCAGCCTGCGCGAGGATCTTGCGCCCGGGGATTTCGTCGTCGTCGACCAATTTATCGACCGCACTTTTGCCCGGCCCAAGAGCTTCTTTGGCGCCGGCTGCGTCGCCCATGTTTCGATGGCGCATCCAGTGTGCGGCCGGATCGGCGACGCGCTGGCCGCGGCCGCGGCGCCGGCCGGATTGGCGCTGAAGCGCGGCGGCACCTACCTGGTCATGGAGGGACCCCAGTTCTCCAGCCTCGCCGAAAGCCGGCTCTACCGATCGTGGAATTGCGACGTGATCGGAATGACCAACATGCCCGAGGCCAAACTCGCCCGCGAGGCCGAGATTTGCTATGCTACGGTGGCAATGGTTACCGATTACGATTGCTGGCACCCGGATCACGACGCCGTGACCGTCGATACGATCGTCGGAGTTCTGCTGGCCAATGCGCAAAAGGCCAAGGCGCTGATCCGCCGGGTCGTTCCGCTCCTGGCCGCCCATACCGGCCCGTGCCGGCAGGGCTGCAGGCATGCCCTCGACCATGCGCTGATCACCGCACCCGAGCGGCGCGACCCGGCGCTGCTCGCCCGTCTCGACGCCGTCGCCGGGCGCGTGCTCGGGCCGCCGATTGTCGGGGAGACCAGATGAGATGAACGTTGGCGGCCGGCCGATGCGCACGATCTGGCTGGCCGCTGACCGGCGCACGGTCGAGATCATCGATCAGACAAGGCTGCCGCACGAGCTGGTGATCGTCGCGCTCGAGGACTCTCGACGATGCCGCAAATGCGATCCGCACGATGCAAGTGCGCGGGGCGCCGCTGATCGGCGCCGCGGCGGCTTACGGCATGGCGTTGGCGATGGCCGCGGACACCTCCGATTCGGCAATCGAACGAGCGGCGGCGACGCTCGCCGCGACCCGTCCGACCGCGGTCAATCTGGGCTGGGCGCTCGGCGAAATGGAACGTGCGCTGCGCGAAGTCCCACCGCCGCAGCGCTTTGCCGCCGCCCTCACCAGGGCCGGCGAAATCGCCGAGAACGATGTCGCGATCTGCCGTGCCATCGGCGAGCACGGCGCGCGCCTGATCGAAGAGGCGTGGCGGCGCAAGGACATGACCGGGCGTGTCGATATCCTGACCCATTGCAACGCCGGCTGGCTCGCCACGGTCGATTGGGGAACCGCTCTCGCCCCCATCTATCGCGCCCATGACGACGGCATCCCGGTCCATGTCTGGGTGGACGAGACCCGGCCGCGCAATCAGGGCGCCGGCCTGACCGCCTGGGAGCTCGGCCAGCACGGGGTTCCGCATACGGTCATCGTCGACAATGCCGGCGGCCATCTGATGCGGCAGGGCCTCGTCGATTTGTGTATCGTCGGCACCGACCGCACCACGGCCGGCGGCGACGTCGCCAACAAGATCGGCACCTATCTGAAGGCGCTGGCGGCGCACGACAACGATATCCCGTTCTACGTGGCGCTACCCTCGCCGACGATCGACTGGCAGATCGAGAGCGGTGCGGCGATCCCGATCGAACGCCGCGACAGCCGCGAGGTCACCCATATCGAAGGCTGGACCGAGGCGGGGGAGCGGGTTTCGGTGCGCTTGACCCCGGCGGGCAGCCCCGCGGAGAATTACGCCTTCGACGTGACCCCGGCACGGCTCGTCACCGCGCTGATTACCGAGCGCGGCGTCTGCCCGGCCTCGCGGTCCGGGCTGCTCTCGCTGTTTCCGGAGCGTCGCTGCTGAGCCGGCGGTTGCGATAGCGCAAAGGAGGCTCTGCGATGGACGGCATCGCCGGCATCGATCACGTCATCGTCGCTGTCCGCGAGTCTGGAAAATGCCCGGAGCGCATGGAGCCGGCTCGGTTTTCGCTATCCCCGCGCGGCCGGCATATCGGGCAGGGCACCGCCAATTATTGCGTGATGTTCCCGTCCGATTATCTCGAGCTGCTCGGCATCGTCGATGCGGCCGACTCGGTCGAACGCCTTGATGCTTTTCTGGCGCGACGCGAAGGGCCGATGGCGGCGGCTTTTGCCCCTGCCGGGACCGCGGAGGAGGCTCGTGCGGCGCTGCTGCGCCGGCAGCTGCACCCCTCCGAGCCGCGCCCGCTCGCCCGCCAAATCGAGCTGCCGCAGGGAACCGTCCTGCCCCGCTTCAGCCTGATCTCATTGCCGCCGGACGAAACCCCGGGGCTCGACAGCTTTTTGTGCAGTCACCTGACGCCGGCGCTGATGCGTCGGCCCGAATGGCTGGCCCACCCCAACGGCGCCATCGGGCTGAGGGCGGTGCATGTCCTGGTCGAGAGCACGGCCCCGCTGCTGCCGGCCTACGATCGGCTGTTCGGGATCGTGCAGGTGACGACGACGGACGCCGTCGCGGTCGTCCATATCGGGCGGCAGCGTCTGGTCTTCAGCACCCCCGACGATTTTCAGACGATGCATCCGGGGATCGAGATCGATCCCGGATTTTCGCCGCCGGGGATTGTCGCGCTCGAACTCGGCGTCGAACGACTCCAGCGCACGATCGACCATCTGACCCAGCGGCACGTCGCGTTCGACGAGATGCCCGGCGGCACCCTTGCCGTGCCGGCGCGCGAAGCGAGCGGCGCGGTTCTCCTGTTCAGCGAGGGCTGACTGGCTGCCGGCAGCGGTGCGACGTAGCGACCTGTCTGGATCTACCAGCCAATGCCTATAACCTTTGCGCCGCGCGGCGCTTCGCGCTCGCCGCTCCGCCTGCGATGATGGGCCGATGCCGTTTTTCACAATCCCGTTTCCCGCGATCAATCCCGTCGCGCTCGCGATCGGCCCGTTTGCGATCCGCTGGTACGCGCTCGCCTATATCGTCGGGTTGTTGATCGGGTGGCGTTATTGCCTGGCTCTCTCCGGTCGGCCGCCCCATCTCGTCCGTCGTCAGGATGTCGACGATTTCCTCGTGTGGGCGACGCTCGGCGTCGTCCTCGGCGGACGTATCGGCTATGTGCTGTTCTACAATCCCGACTACTATTTCGCCCATCCGCTCCAGGCGCTCTATGTATGGCATGGCGGAATGTCGTTTCATGGCGGCGCCATCGGGGTGACGATTGCGATCATCCTGTTTACCCGCCTGCGGACGATTCCCCTCTTCGCCTTTTCCGACATCATCGCCGAGGCGATCCCGATCGGCCTGTTCTTTGGCCGCATCGCCAATTTCATCAACGGCGAGTTATATGGGCGGCCGACCGATGTGCCGTGGGCGATGATCTTTCCGAATGGCGGCCCGGTACCGCGTCACCCGAGCCAACTCTATGAGGCGTTTTGCGAAGGGATCCTGCTGTTCCTGCTGCTGTTCGTCGCCGAGCGACGTGGCGTTCGCAAAAGGCCGGGGATCGTCACCGGACTGTTTCTTGTCGGCTACGCCGTCGCTCGTATGTCGGGCGAACTGTTCCGCCAGCCGGACCCGCAATTGGGATATCTGATCTTCGGCACGACGATGGGTCAGCTGCTGTCGATCCCGGTGCTGATCGCCGGTATCGCGATCATCCTGTGGGCCCGCCGGGCGCCTCGTTCTGCGCGGCCGTGAGCGCGAACGCGCTCGGCGACAAGATCGCCCGCCGCATCCGCAACGGGGGGCCGCTGTCGCTCGCGGCCTATATGGCGATCGCTCTGCACGATCCCGATCTCGGCTATTATGCCACTCGCCAGCCGTATCGGCGCCGCCGGCGATTTCGTGACGGCGCCCGAGATCAGCCAGGTTTTCGGCGAGCTGATCGGGCTGTGGTGCGCGCTGGTCTGGGAGCAGATCGGTCGACCCGATCCCGTGATCCTGGCGGAGTTGGGTCCCGGGAGCGGCGTACTCGCCGACGATCTGTTGCGCGCCGCCGGCGCCGTGCCCGAACTTCGCCGCGCACTGCGCCTCTATCTGGTCGAAGCGAGCCCGGTGCTGCGCGGTGAACAAAAACGCCGGCTCGCTTATGCAGACCCGGTGTGGCTGACCCGGTTCGACGAGTTGCCGGCGGGTCCGATGCTGATCGTGGCCAACGAATTCCTCGACGCGCTGCCGATCCGCCAGCTCGTGCGCGGGCATCGCGACTGGTCGGAGCGTATGGTGGCGCTTGATCGCGACGATCGGCTGGTCTTTGCCGATGGTCCCGAGAGCCCGGCCCTCTCGCTGCTGGTCCCCGATAATCTGCGCAATACAGCTCGGCCAGGCACCGTCTTCGAGTTCTGCCCCCAGGCGCTCGCCCTGAGCGCCGTCCTCGGCGCCCGCCTCGAGCACGATCCGGGCGCAGCCTTGTTCATCGATTACGGCTACTTTCCGAGCCGGCGCGGGGACGACCTTGCGCGCCCTCTCCCACCACGGGCCGGTTGACGCGCTGGCATCCCCGGGGAGTGCCGATTTGAGCGCCCATGTCGATTTTGCCGCCTTCGCGCAGGCGGCTCGCACAGCCGGAGCCAACGCCCATGGGCCGGTGTCTCAGGGCCGCTTCCTCGGCATGCTCGGCGCCGGCGCCCGGCTCGACGCCCTGCTCCAGCGGGCGACCGCCGACCAGCGGCAGCGGCTCGAAAGCGGCGTCGTGCGCTTGCTCGACCCTGCCCAAATGGGTGATTTGTTCAAGGCCGTGGCTCTGGTCTCGCCGTGGCTGCCGACGCCCTTCGGTTTCGAATTTGCGGAAACGCAGCGATGATCGCTCTCGATGTACTCGACGCGAACGGCGCAGTTCGACACGCTTTCTTTACCCGGCGGGGCGGGGTCAGCCAGGGCCTGTTCGGATCGCTCAATTGCGGATTCGGCTCGGGTGACCCTGCGGAGAACGTCGCGCGCAACCGCGCGATCGCGCTGGACAGGCTGGATCTGTCGGCCGACCGGCTGGTGACCTGTCGGCAGATCCACAGCGCCGTGGTGGTCATCGTCGAAGACCCTTGGCGCCGCGAGGACGCGCCGCGAGCCGACGGTATGGTCTCCCGCGTTCCCGGCGTGGCGCTGGGCATTTTGGCGGCCGATTGCGCCCCGGTCCTGCTCGCACGATCCGGTCGCCCGGGTGATCGGCGCCGCGCATGCCGGCTGGCGTGGAGCGCTCGGCGGAGTCGTCGAGGCGACCATCATGCAGATGGCGGCGCTCGGGGCAGAGCCTGGCCATATCCGCGCCGGGATCGGCCCCTGCATCGGCCCCGCTTCCTACGAGGTCGGTCCCGAATTCCCCCAGCCGGTCGTCGCCGAAGATCCCGGCGCCGCGGCTTATTTTGCGCCGGCGCGACGCTCCGGTCATTTCATGTTCGACCTCGCCGGCTATGTCGAGCACCGTCTTGGCCGGGCCGGGGTGAGGCTGGTGCAGCATGCTCGGCACGATACCGCCGCCGATGAGGAGCGGTTCTTCAGCTATCGCCGCGCCTGCCTGCGCGGCGAGACCACCTACGGCCGCGGGCTTTCGGCCATCGTGCTCGACGAATGACCGGATGGCGGCGGGCTGGCGCTGCGACGACGCTGTTGCTGGCGGCTTGTCAGCCGTTGCCGCACCCTTTCGCCGGCGATGTGCCAAAACCGGGCTCGCCGATGCTGACGTTGCGCGACAGCGCCAGCGTCGCTATCTCGCCGCTCAAAGGCGGGCCACGGGCGACGGCCGAAAAGCTGGCGCCGGCGATGGCCCAGGCGCTGCAACAGCGCGAAATTCCCGCCAGCGATCGCACGGCGAGCATAGCCAGCTACCAGCTCGACGGGCGGGTCCAGCGCATGCCTCCCGCCGACGGCAAGACCGCGGTGGTCGTGCTGTGGGAGTTGCGCGATCCCGCCGGCAAATTGCTTGGCGAGCGGGCAGAGCGGGTCGAGGCCACCGATGGTGATTGGCAACAAGGAAAAGACGACGCCGTCGCCCGTCTCGCCGCCGCCGGCGCCGAGCAGATCGCCGCCATGCTGCTGGACAAAGCCCCGGTCGAGGCTGCCGATGAGGGGCAGACCCGGCTGCTGATCCGCGGGGTCGAGGGCGCGCCCGGCGACGGTGGAACAGCTTTGGCAAGCGCCATTTCGACCTTGTTGAAGCGGCAAGACCTGGCGATCGTCTCCGATCCGCAGGCAAAGGCCGATGTTCTGCTCGACGCCGATGTCGTCGTCGGCAAGCCCGAATCCGGCAAACAGCATGTCAAGATCGTCTGGCATGTGCGCAACAAGGACGGCAGCGAGATCGGCAACGTCGCCCAGGAGAACGATGTTCCGGCCGGCCTGCTCAACGGGTCTTGGGGCGACGTCGCCTACACGGTCGCCGTTTCCGCTCAGGACGGAATCATGGCGCTGATCGCGCGCGCCGCCCCGCCATCCGGCGGCAAAACCTGAACTCCCCCGCTGGTCGGTTGACCATGAGGCAAGGGGCGCGAGGCAAGCCCTGTGCGGTTGTCAGGCTGAGCGCGAATTGTTACATTACTGCTACGTGCAGCCGCGGGATTCGGCCCGTCGGCGCCCTTGCTGGCCGCTGCGTCATGAAAATTCTTGCCTGCAACAGCAATCGGCCGCTCGCTGAAGCCATCGCCGCCTACCTCGACTTACCGTTGACCAAGGCTATCGTGCGCCGTTTCTCCGATATGGAGGTGTTTGTCGAGATTCAGGAGAACGTGCGCGGCGAGGATGTCTTTGTGATCCAATCGACCTCCTTTCCGGCAAACGACAACCTGATGGAGCTGCTGGTCAGTCTCGACGCGCTGAAGCGCAGCTCGGCGCGGCGGGTGACGGCGGTGATCCCCTATTACGGCTATGCCCGGCAAGACCGCAAATCCGCGCCGCGTACCCCGATCTCGGCCAAGCTTGTCGCCAACATGATCACTGCGGCCGGCGCCGACCGCGTGCTGACCCTCGATCTCCACGCCGGACAGATCCAGGGTTTCTTCGATATCCCGACCGATAATTTATACGCCGAGCCGGTGCTGGTGAAGGACATCCGCGATCATCACGCCCTCCGCGACCTCATTATCGTATCGCCGGATGTGGGCGGCGTCTTTCGCGCTCGGCAGTTTGCCCGCCGGCTCGACGCCGACCTCGCGATCATCGACAAGCGTCGCGAGCGCGCAGGCGTGTCCGAGGTCATGAACATCATCGGCGATGTCGCCGGGCGTCGCTGCATCCTGGTCGACGACATGGTCGACACCGCCGGCACTTTGTGCAACGCGGCCAGGGCGTTGATCGGCGCCGGCGCGTCCGCGGTGTTCTCCTACGTCTCGCATGGGGTGCTGTCGGGCGGCGCGGTGGCCCAGGTCATCGATTCGCCGATCGAAATGCTGGTCACGACCGACAGCATCGTCGCGACCGAGGCGGTGCGGCAAGCGAACAACATCCGCCAGGTGTCGATTGCGCCGTTGATGGCCGAGGCGATCCGCCGGATCAGCGAGGAGCGTTCGGTCTCGAGCCTATTCGATTGAGCCTCGCGGCTCGTCCCACGACAATGAACCCTGCGATCACCCCGATCACGATGCCCAAATGGGGGCTGACGATGACCGAGGGCAAGGTCGTCGGCTGGCTCAAGCGGGAAGGACAGCATTTCGCGGCGGGCGAGGAACTCCTGGAGATCGAGACGACCAAGATCACCAATGTCCTCGAAATCCCGGAGGGCGGCGTCTTGCGACGGATCGTGGCGCAAGCCGGGGCCACCTTGCCGGTCGGCGCCTTGCTTGCAGTAGTCGCGCCCGAGACCGTGCCCCAAGCCGAGATCGACGCGTACGTAGCCGAGTTCGCCGCCATCGAACCCGCGGTCGAGAGCGGCGCGGAAGCTGAGGCGATCCAGCCACAAGAGATCGACGCCGCTGGGCGGCGGCTGCGCTACCTGGAACTCGGCGAAGGCGGCAACCTCCCAGTCGTGCTGATCCACGGCTTCGGCGGCGACCTCAACACCTGGATGTTCACCCAGCCGGCGCTTGCCGAGAGCCGGCGCACGATCGCTCTCGACCTCCCCGGGCATGGCGGCTCGGTTAAGGAGGTGGGGTCGGGCGATCCTGAAAGCTTGGCCGACGCGATCGAGGCCGTGGTGGATGGGCTCGCGGTCGGGCGGATACATCTCGTCGGGCACTCGATGGGCGGCGCGCTAGCGGCATTGACGGCGTTGCGGCGGCCGGAGCGCATTGCGAGCCTGACCCTGATCGCCTCGGCCGGGTTTGGGCCGGAGCTCAACGCCGCCTTTATCGACGGCTTCGTCCGCGCCGCGCGCCGCCGCGAGGCGATCGAGGCGCTCAATCAACTGGTTCACGACCCGGCGCTGGTCAGCCGCGCGATGGTCGAGGAAGTCTTGCGCTATAAGCGCTTGGACGGCGTCACCGCGGCGCTGACGACGATCGCTGGAGCGTGGTTCGCCGGTGGCCGGCAAGCGCTCGACCTGACCGGCCGGATCGGCGCAATCACGCTCCCGGTGCAGCTGATTTGGGGCCGCGACGACCGCATCATCCCGGTCGAGCACGCCGAGGCGCTCGCCTCACGCTGGCCGGTGCACATTCTCGACGAGACCGGACATCTGCCGCATCTGGAAAAGTCCGGCGAGGTCAACCGGCTGATCAAGGCGTTCATCGATCGCCACGCCTGACGCTGCGCGGTACTGCCGGGACCTGGCGTCAGCAGCCGAGCTTGGCGGCGAGGTCGATAAAGCTGTCGGCGATCACATCGAAATCGTGCTCGGCCTTGAAATCGCGGGTCTTGTTGGGGCCCTGCTCCAATGGCCGGCTGACAAAGGCGGTGTGGAAGCCGCGGCCGCGCGCCGCGACCAGATCGCCATTATGCGCCGCGACCATCATGCACTCTTCGGGCTTCAGATCGAGAAAGGCGGCGGTGCGGTCATAAGCCTCGGGCTGCGGCTTGTAGGCGTGGGCGACTTCGGCGCCGAGGATCGCGTCCCACGGCAATCCTGCGTATTTGGCCATGTTGACCATCAGCGCGACATTGCCGTTCGACAAGGTCACCAGGATGAATTTGCGCTTGAGCCGGGTCAGGCCCTCGACGGTATCCGGCCACCCGTCGAGGCGATGCCAGGCACGGTTCAGGTGGTCGATCTCCGCCTTGCTGAGCCCTGAGATCCCGAACTCCGGCAACAGCTCGACCAGGTTCTCGCGATGCAGGTCGTCGAGCCGGGTCCATGGGCGCTCGCCATTGCGCACTTTGGCCATCGCCGGCTGGTAGCGCGCCCGCCACTGATCGGCAAAAGCGTGCCAGTCCTTGTCGTAGCCCTTTGGCCCGAGAAGAGCCTTGGCCTCGCGCGCAATGCTGTCGCGCCAGTTCACCACCGTGCCGAACACGTCAAAAGTCAGGGCCTTTACATCCGAAAGCGCCATCGTCCGACCTTCCCTCTTGCCTGTTCCCGCTCCCGGCGGGTGTGGCGCAGCTGCGGGGCATCGTCAACCACCGTAATCGCGGGTCGAGCATAAAATCCCTGTTCTTTCGAGCGGCGGTGTGGCTGGCGCCGACCAGGGCATCTGTTGGCCAAACTCCGGCAATCGGCGGCCAACGGGTTGGCGACGATCGAATTTCGTTGCGGCGCGCCTCGCCGAGACGGAGAATCGCGCCAACAGACCGGGCTTCAGGGGAATGTCGGCTCCCTAACCCTGCCGCGAAGCGGGGGAGGAGCGGGCATGGCGCCGCTGCAAGCGACGGAGGACATTTTCGCACTCATCTTTCCGGGAGGAAGACGGCAATGGCACAAGTTGGCACCGGCAAATATACCTACGAGCTAGTCCGCGATTTTCTCAAATCGCCCGACGGAGAACCGTTCGGGTTGGTCAGCCGGGTGGCGGCCGATGCGCAGGACCGCATCTACGTGTTCCAGCGCCGGGATCCTCCGGTCGTAGTCTTCGACCGCGAGGGGAAGCATCTGGGCTCCTGGGGCAGCGGCGCGGTCACCGACCCGCACGGGCTGAAAATCGTCGGCGACACGGTCTACACCACCGACCGCTCCGAACTCGGTCGCGAAGTCGTTCACCTTGGACGGCAAGCCCGTATTGGAGCTGGGACAGCGCGGCGTCCACTCCGACACCGGCCATGTCGCCAACTGGCTGGTCGAGCGCGCGGCGGGGCCGTTCAATCACCCGACCGAGATGATGGCCCACCCCAACGGCGACATTTACGTCACCGACGGCTACCGCAACGCCCGCGTGCACCGCTTCACGCGCGATGGCCGGCTGGTCAAATCGTGGGGTACGCCGGGCCAGGCCGCGGGCCAATTCCACCTGCCGCACAGCATCGCGTTCGACGATGACGGAAAGCTTTACGTCGCCGACCGGTCGAACAAGCGCATCCAGATCTTCTCGCCGGAGGGCGACTTTCTCGGCCAGTGGACCGGCATGGGCGGCCCTAACGACATCAGCCGCGGCAAGGACGGGAATTATTACATCGCCGAGCAGGAAGACGACGGCAAGCCCGCCTATGTGTGCGTGCGCGATGCGAGCGGAGCAGTGCTCGCCCGGCTGGAGAGCCGCCATATCCATGGCGTGGGCGTCGACTCTCATGGCGACATCTACGCCGGATTGACCCAGGAGCGCAGCGTCGACAAGTTCGTGCGCACGGGCTGAACGGCAACTCGACGGAGGCTGCCGGTCCGCAGCGCGGGCCATGTCGTTCTGCGCGTCCGGGCGGAAGGCCGCGCGCGGCGGCTGATTTTTCAGCCAGCCGGCGCGATCGGCCGCGGCCGATCTTGCCCGACCCGGCGGAATGGGCGTAATCCGGCGCGGAAGCGGCGTCGCGAGGGAGAAAGCCTGTGGATATTCCGTCCGAGAAGCCGGTGGAGGCCGCCGGAAATGAGATCGACCGGCCATTGCCGAGCGCGCCGTCGAACAAGATCTGGGGCAGCGACGCGATCGCCGCGGCGATCCGCGAACTCGACATCCCCTATGTCGCATTGAACCCGGGCTCGAGCTATCGCGGCCTGCACGACAGCCTCGTCAACTATCTCGGCAACCGCCGGCCGCGCATGCTGCTGTGCCTGCACGAGGAGAGTGCGGTGGCGTTGGCGCATGGCTGGGCCAAGGTCACGGGCCGGCCGATGCTCGCCATCGTCCACGCCAATGTCGGCTTGATGCATGCGACGATGGCAATCTTCAACGCCTGGTGCGACCGGGCGCCGGTCATCGTGCTCGGCGCCACCGGCGCGCTCGATGCGACACGGCGGCGGCCATGGATCGAATGGATCCACACCGCGCGCGACCAGGGTGCGTTGATCCGCAACTTCTCCAAATGGGACGACCAGCCCTCCTCGATCGGCGCGGCGCAAGAGGCTGTGTTGCGCGCCAACATGATCGCGCAGACGGCACCGCGCGGGCCGGTCTATCTCAATTTCGATCTGGCCTTGCAGGAGGACGAGATCGAAACCGTCCCGCCAATGCCCGACATCGCGCGCTTTGCGCCACCGCTGTCGCCCGAGCCCGGCGGCGCGCTGGTGCGCCAGGCGGCGGAATTGCTGGCGCGGGCCGAGCGGCCGGTGATCCTGATGGGCCGCGCCTCGCGCGATCCCGAGTCGTGGCAGCGCCGGGTGGCGCTGGCCGAGGCGGTCGGCGCGCGGGTCATGACCGACCGCAAGACCGGAGCGGTATTCCCGACCGACCACCCGTTGCATTGCCGACCGGCTATCGCTGAAGCGGTCGAGCTGATCACCGGCGCCGATGTGATCCTGAGCCTCGATTGGGTCGATCTCGCCGGCACCCTGAAGACCGCTTGCCACGGGAGACCGCCGGCCGGCAAGGTCATCCAGATCTCGCTCGACCAGTACGTCCACAACGGCTGGAGCATGGATTACCAGGGCCTGCCGCCGGCCGATGTCTATCTGCTGGCCGAGCCCGATGCCGCGGTGCCGCCGCTGCTGGCCGCGGTCAGGGAACTGCGCCCGAACGCACCGGCATTACCGGCGCCGCTCGCGCGGCGCTCGCCGCCGCCACTATCGGCGCTGGATACCGCGCGGATCATCGAGGTGCCGATGCTGGCGACCGCGCTGAAGGAGGTGCTGGGCGACAGCGCGGCGACGATGATCCGCCTGCCGCTCTCGTGGGGCGAGCATATGTGGGATTTCCGCCACCCGCTCGATTTTCTCGGCACCGATGGCGGCGGCGGCATCGGCTCGGGGCCGGGGATGGCGGTCGGCGCCGCGCTGGCGTTGCGCGACACCGGAAGCGGGCGGCTGCCGGTCGCGATCCTCGGCGACGGCGATTTCCTGATGGGGGTCACCGCCTTGTGGACGGCGGTGCACAACAGCATCCCGCTGCTGGTGGTGATCGCCAACAACCGCTCGTTCTTCAACGACGAATTGCACCAGGAGCGGGTCGCGCGCGACCGCGGCCGGCCGGTCGAGAACCGCTGGATCGGCCAGTCGATCCGCGATCCCGACATCGACCTCGCCACCCTCGCGCGCGGCCAGGGCTGCCTCGGCATCGGCCCGGTCGAGGACCCGAAAAAGCTGGTCGCGGCGATAACCGAGGCGGTCGCCGCGGTCCGCGCCGGCAAGGTCTGCGTCGTCGACGTCCGCGTCGCCGTCGGCTACGACCCCGGCGGCGCCGCCGGCATCATCGGGCGTTAGCCGCGCGTCGCTACCGGCAGTACCGATCTGCCGAACCAGCTCCGAGTATGGCGCGAGCCGCGGATCCGCCGTGTAGAGGAACGCGGGCTCGGCGATCGCCTGTGCGACCAACATCCGATCGAACGGATCGCGGTGCAGGTGGGGCAATTCGGCGACAAGTGCTGCAACGCTCGAAGCGAGGACCAGTTCGGTCAGTCCGGCGTCGAGCGCTTCCCTGAGAACTCCTATGGGATCGACTACGAAATCGGCGCGCCGCAATCCCGCCTTGATCGCGATTTCCCAAATGCTGACAGCGCTGAACAGCACTTCGTTTTCGACTGAGCGGATTGCGGCGCGCGTGTTCTGATCGAGCCGGTCGGGTTCCGCCAATGCCCACAATAGAACATGGGTGTCGAGCAAGATCCTCACTCACGGCCCTCGAACGCGTCGAGAATGTCGTCCGGCAGCGGCGCGTCGAAATCCTCAGGAATTTTTATTTTGCCGCGCAATCCTCCAAGGCGGCGCGGCGGCCGCGAGTCGGTTAGAGCCACCAGCCGGGCGACGGGCTTGCCCGCTTTGGCGATGATGATTTCTTCGCCTTTGGCGGCATCATCGACGAGCCGCGAGAGCTGAGTTTTTGCAGCGTGAATGTTGACGGTACGCATCGGCCAGCTCCGACTAAACTAAGCTTAGTCTAGGACCTGCCGTCGCTTGTGCATACCTGATTTTTGCGCCGCCGAACCAATTTGGATGATAAGGAACGCCGTAACCGGGTCCTGGCGGCAGGAAGTTTTAGCCGCGTCGGCGACAATTATCTTCTCATCGCCGATAGCCGTACACTTCGCGCACCCCCTCGGCGATGCGCTCGGGGCTTGGGATATAGAGCTTTTCGAGCGAGGGCGCGAACGGCACCGGGGTGTGCGGCGCCGTCACCCGCTTGACCGGGGCCTTGAGCGCGGCAAATGCCTTCTCGACCGCGAGCGCCGCGATGTCGGCGGCCATGTTGCAGCGCGGCGTCGCTTCGTCGACGATGACGAGCCGGCCGGTGCGCTCGATGCTTTCGAGGATCGTGTCCTCGTCGAGCGGTGAGGTCGTGCGCGGGTCGATCAGCTCGCACTCGATCCCTTCCTTGGCCAAGGCCTCGGCCGCCTCGCTCGCGTAATGCACCATGCGCGACAGCGCCACGACCGTCACGTCGTCGCCGTCGCGCACGATGTTGGCTTCGCCGAACGGGATCGTATAGGGCTCGTCCGGGACCTCGGCGCGCAAATCGTACATCAGCTTGTGTTCGCAGAAAATCACCGGGTCGTCGTCGCGGATCGCCTCGATCAACAGCCCCTTGGCGTCATAGGCGTTCGACGGCACCACGCATTTGAGCCCCGGAACCGAGGTGAAGATGTGGTAGGGGCTCTGCGAATGCTGGGCCGCGGCGCTGCGGCCGGCGCCGATCATCGTGCGGATCACCAGCGGCGTCTTGGCCTTTCCGCCGAACATGTAGCGGAACTTGGCCGCCTGATTGAAGATCTGGTCAAAGCAGACGCCGAAAAAGTCGGAGAACATCAGCTCGGCAACCGGGCGCAACCCGGTCACCGCTGCGCCCGCCGCCGCACCCATGATCGCCGATTCGGTAATCGGCGTGTCGATCACCCGCCCCTCGCCGAACTCGGCGAAGAGTCCTTTGGTCACACCGAGGACCCCGCCATACGCATCGCGCTGGCCGTCGGTCCCGGCCCCGCCGGCGACATCCTCGCCGATCACGACGACGCGCGGGTCGCGCCGCATCTCCTGGGCCAATGCCTCGTTCAACGCCTGGCGGATCGATTTCTGCGGCATGACGGCCTCCTCGCTCGCCCGGTGATCATACAGGGCGCCGGCACCTAGCCATAATGCTTGAAGCTCGCCCAGGCCTTGTCCATCGGCGGATGCCGGCCGCGGCAGACCCACAGCGTCCGGCCTGTCTCCATCGGCATTGCCCACGGGCTGTCGGTCATACCGGCGGCCGTGCACGACGCGTAGGCCTTGAGCAGAGCTTCGGGTTTGCCGCCGAGCCGGATGACGACGCTTCCGTCATGGCCGCGCGGTCCCCACAGGTAGTAATTGTTATGCCCGCTGATCGCCGGCGGAAGCCGGAGCGGTCGAGCCAAACACATCGATCGCCGCCGCTTCACCGTAATTGTTGCCGAGGAAGACGGCTTGTTTTCGCTCGTCGGGCGTCAGCGAGAGATAGATCTCGGCGACGCGTTCGGCTAGCTCCGGCCAACCGAACATGTCGGCATAGTACTCGCTAAGGACGCCGATCTGCCCTCGCTCCTCCTCGCGATGGGGGGCGACGCCTAAAGCCTTTTGATAAGCAGTGAACTGGGCGACCGGCAGGATCGGCAGCGCGAACGGCGCGCCGACGAGCCCGATCGCGACGATGGCCGTTGTCAGACCGAAGCGAAGGGCGCGAGGCGCCAGCCACGCTTCGAGCGCCACCGCCCCGCCGGCGATCAGCACCGGAAGCGCGTTGGCGAGGTAATAGGTCTTGCCGTGAAGAACGATCATCGCGGCGAAGAAGGCGACGAAGGCAATTGCAAAGAGCCGCAGGTCGGCAAACCGCTTCCAGAAGGCGAAACCGACCAGCCCCGCGAGCCAGACTAGTGCAGCCGCGTCGTTGAACTGCTCGACCGTCTGCCACAGGAAATCGAGCGGCGGAACGACGACGTTCTTGCGCTCGACCGCGACCCGGCCGAGTTCGACAAACGGCCAGCCATGGCTCGCCTGCCAAAGAACATTGGGTAGGGCGATCAGCGCGGCAAGCGCGATACCTCCGTAAAGATAAGGGCTTAGCAACGAGCGCCGGGCTCGCGTCGCGATCAATCCAAGGCCGAGACCCGCTAGCCAAAAGGCGATCAGATACTTCGCCTGCAACGCGATGCCGGCGGCGACGCCGAGCGCCAGCCACCAGCGCTCTTCGCCGTCGCGGATGATGCGTATCAGCGCATAGGCGCAGAACAGACCGGCCAGCGGTTCGAGCGCGCCGGTTGACAAGGTAGTGCCGATGCCGAGAAAGACGCCGCCGGTCAAGACGCAGAGCGCCGCGACAGCTTGCGCCCATAGCCCGCCGCCGACCCGCCGGGCCGTTGCGGTGACGAGCACCACCGTCGCCGCATGGGCGAGCGCCGGCACGAGGCGCAACATCCTCAGCGAGCCCGGAAACAGGAAATGCATCGCCCCGGCGACGGCCGGGATCAAGGGCGGCTGATCGACGAACCCCCAATCGAGCCGCTCGCCGCAGACGATGAAGTACAGTTCGTCGCGGAAATAGCCGTAGCCGCCGCTCGCCCACAAATGCAGCCCAAGCGCAACGAGGCCGAGCGCCCAGCCCGGATGGTCAAGCGCCGTGCGCAACGCCCGCGCAAGGCGTGCGCTCATCGCATCAGCGGCTCAATAAGACACGTACACATCGGTCAACAGATCGGCTCGACCACATCGAGCTCCGCGGCTCCGGGCAGCGCCACCTCGTTCAATGCCTGGCGGATCGATTTCTGCGGCATCGCGCGCTTCCCGATCAAGCTGCTTTGGCAAATGCGATCCGCACTTCCATCTCGTAGGCGAGCACCTTCTGCACGCTCGGCCGCTGCTTTATCCGCGCGAAATGCGCCAGACAATTCCGGAACTGCGACAGATCGAGATTGAGTTGCGTGCCGCGTCGAAAACACCAAAAGAAATGGGCATCGGCGGCGGTAAAATGGTCGAAGAAATATTCGCGGCCGGCCAGCATGTCATCCGCGATCCGATAGTTCTCGAACAATTGTTCCTGTGCTAGGCGGCGCACCGACGCCTCCGCACCGGGGAGGTCGCAGCAGCGATGCGGCGCAAATATTCGAAAAACAAACGGGTGTATTCCGGAAGCGCACCACGCCAGCAGCGAGATCGCCTGCAGTTCCTGCATCGGCGAAGATGGCAGCAGCTTTGCCGCCGGAAAATTGTGCGCGATCCACATTTGGATGGCGACGTTCTCGCTTAAGGGCTGGCCGTCGATGACGAGCACCGGCACTTTGTGCTTGGGATTGACCGCCAGATATTCGCCCGTCATGTGCTGTGACTTGCCGAAATTGAGAGGACGCACCTCGAAAGGCGCTCCGGCCTCGGTCAGGGTCACATAGGGAACCAACGCGCAGGTGACCGGAGCGTAGTAAAGACTCAGCTGCATTGGATATTCCTCAAATTGGTCAAGTTAGTAAGACACGTACACATCGGTCAGCAGATCGGCCTCCGCTGGCGGCGGCGCCCCGCGCGCGGTCTCGACCGCGCGCTCGATCAGCGCCGCGACCTCGGCCTCGACCGCGTCGAGCTCTGCGGTTTCGAGCAGCGCCGCCTCGCCGACCCGGCGGCGGAAGTTCTTCAGGCAGTCGCGTTCCTCGCGCAGCCGCCGGACCTCGTCCTTGCCGCGATAGAGTTGGGCGTCGCCCGAGTGGTGGCCGTAAAAGCGGCAGGTGTCGACCTCGATCGCGCTGGGGCCGCCGCCGCCGCGGGCACGCTCGACGGCCTCGCCCGCCGCCTCGTGCACCGCGAAAAAATCGTCGCCGTCGACCTTGACCGCAGGCAGACCGAAACCGCTTGCGCGCGCCCGGCGATGTCATGGCTGCCGACGGCGTAGGCGAACCCGGTTCCCTCGCCATACTGGTTGTTTTCGAAGACGAAGATCGCCGGCAGTTTCAGCACCACCGCCATGTTCATCGCCTCGAAAGTGGTGCCCTGGTTCGAGCCGCCATCGCCGGTGAACGAGACCGCGACGGTGCCGCGGCCCAAGGTCTTGGCGCTGAGTGCGGCGCCGACCACCAGCGGCGGTCCGCCGCCGACGATGCCGTTGGCGCCAAGCATGCCGCGGTCGAGATCGGCGATGTGCATCGAGCCGCCCTTGCCGCCGCACAGCCCGCCCTTCTTGGCGAACAATTCCTGCATCATTAGGACCGGGTCGCAGCCTTTGGCGATCGAGTGCCCGTGCCCGCGATGGGTGCTGGCGATGTAATCCTCGTCGCGCAGATGCGAGCACACCCCGACCGCCGAGGCCTCCTCGCCGGCATAAAGATGGACGAAGCCCGGAATTCCGCCCTTCGAGAATTCCTCCTGGACCCGCTCCTCGAAGCGGCGGATCGTCGCCATCGCGCGGTAAGCCTTGACCAGTTCTTCGCGGCTCAGCTGCACGTCGCCCTCCCTTTGTTTTATCGACCGGCATCGCGATTCTGCACGCTCGACGCAGGTTTCACAATCCCCGCTCGGCGCGCGGTCTGGCGGCGCGTCGGCCAGGTTCTCGACATTGATGGCAGGGGCGGGCATCGCCCTATCTGGCGCATCAGCGCACAATCAGCCAGCATGGGGCTGGACGGGGCGGCGGCCAAGGGCCACGCTCGGCCACCGGACGCCGGACGCGAAAAGACGAGATCTCACCGTGACCGATATCCCCTTGACCGCCGCGAGCGAGCCAGCCGCCGGCTCGGGCCGCATCAGCCTGCGCACGCTGGTCCCGATCCGTTGGGTCGCGATCGCCGGCCAGGCGCTGGCGATCCTGACCGTCCATTACGGGCTCGGCTTTCATCTGCCGCTCGTCCCGGCGCTCGCCGTCGTCGCCGGCTCGGTGTTCCTCAATCTCGTGCTGATCGTCTATCGCCAGGTGGCGCGCCGGCTCGGCGAGCGTTATGCCTCGCTGTGTCTCGGCTACGACATCCTCCAGCTCGCCATCCTGCTCTATCTGACCGGCGGATTGCAGAACCCGTTCTCGATCCTGATCCTGGCGCCGGTGACGGTGGCGGCGACAATCCTGTCGCGGCGCCCGGTCATCGTGCTGTCGGTCTTTGCCGTGGCCGCGATCAGCGCGTTGGCATTGTGGCATCTGCCATTGCCTTGGCGCACCGATCCCGGGCCCCTGGTGTTTCCGCCGGAAATCATCGTCGGGATCTGGACCGCGCTGGTGCTGGCGACGGTGTTCATCGCCGGCTACACCTGGAGCGTGGCGCAGGACGCACGCCGCTTGCGCGATGCGGTGGCGGCGACCCAGCTGGCGCTCGCCCGCGAGCAGCGGGTCTCGGCGGTCGGCGCCCTTGCCGCGGCGGCGGCGCACGAGCTCGGCAGCCCGCTCGCGACGATCGCGGTCGTCGCCAAGGAACTGGCGCACGAACTGCCGCCCGATAGCCCGCATGCCGAGGACGCCGCATTGCTGATGAGCCAGTCCGAGCGCTGCCGCCGCATCCTCGCCGAACTTTCCCAGCGGCCGGAAGAGGATGGTGGCTCGCCCTATACCCGGCTGCCGATCTCGGCCCTGGTCGAGGCGGCCGCGGCGCCGCACCAGGAGCACGGGGTCAGGCTGATCTTTGCCACCGCCGGGGCGCCGGCGGAGGATGAGCCCCAGGTCCGGCGCAGCCCCGAGATCCTGCACGGGCTCAACAATTTGATCCAGAACGCGGTCCAATTCGCCGATCGCGAAGTCACGGTCACCACCTTCTGGGACCCGGCGACGGTCACGGTCGAGATCAGCGATGACGGACCGGGGTTTCTGATCCATCTGCTGGGCCGGCTCGGCGAGCCCTATCTGTCGACCCGCGCCGGCGCCGCCGACCATATGGGGCTCGGCATCTTCATCGCGCAGAGCTTGCTCGAGCGCAGCGGCGCCACGCTCGCCTTCGACAATCTCGAAGAAGGCGGCGCCCATGTTGCGATTTCCTGGAACCGTGCCAATCTGGAAACCTCGGACAAGATCCGTCAACCCGTGGCATCGGCGCACGCCCATCGCTAGCTGGCAGCCGGGCCGCGGCAGACGCCAGAGGCGAGGATGATGAACGCGACCGATCGAACCACCCGCCCTGCTTCCTCGGAGGGGACTGCGGCCGCGCTGCGCGGGCTGCCCGAGGCCGAGCGCACCCTGCTGATCGTCGATGACGACGCGCCCTTGTGCCAGCGCCTGGCGCGGGCGATGGAGCGGCGCGGCTTTGTCGTCGCCACCGCCGACAGCGTCGCTGCCGGCGCCGCCGCGGCGAGCGAGCATCCGCCGGCCTTCGCCGTCGTCGACATGCGGCTCGGCGACGGCCGCGGGCTCGAAGTCGTCAGTGCGTTGCGCCAGGCGCGGCCCGGCGCCCGCATCGTGATGCTGACCGGCTACGGCAACATCGCGACCGCGGTCGCCGCGGTTAAGGCGGGGGCGATCGACTACCTGCCCAAGCCCGCCGACGCCGACGCCGTCGAGCGCGCCCTGCTCGCCCAGGAGGACGGCGCCCCCGAGCCGCCCGAGGACCCGATGTCGGCCGACCGGGTGCGCTGGGAGCACATCCAGCGGGTCTTCGAGCTGTGTGAGCGCAACGTCTCGGAGACCGCCCGCCGCCTCAAAATGCACCGCCGCACCCTGCAGCGCATCCTCTCAAAGCACGCCCCCCGTCGTCAGCCCTGCGAACACCGCCCACCGGCTTCGGTATCAGCGCCCGACCGTCCGGCGATCGGCACCGGCGTGCGCGCGCTGTTCCGTCCGACGCTTTGCTTTCAGCTACTCGGCGTGGCCGGATTGGAGTTGGATGTAATTCTCGATGCCGACCTTGGGGATCAGGTCGAGCTGCGTCTCGATGAAAGTCCACGTGGTCCTCTTCGGCTTCGAGGATCTCGCTGAACAGGTCGCGGGTGACGAAATCGCGGACGGTCTCACAATGGGCGATCCCCTCGCGCAGCGCCGGCAAGGCATCTTGCTCGAGCCGCAGATCGCATTCGAGCACCTCCTGCACGCTTTCCCCGATCATCAGTTTGTTGAGATCCTGCAGATTGGGCAGGCCGTCGAGGAACAGAATGCGCTCGATCAGCTTGTCGGCATGCTTCATCTCGTCGATCGACTCGCTGTATTCGTAGGCGCCGAGCTTGGTGACGCCCCAATGCCGCAGCGTGCGGGCATGCAGGAAATACTGATTGATCGCGGTAAGCTCGTTTTTCAGCACCGCATTCAGATGTTGCAGGACGGTCGCATCGCCACGCATGGTCGCCCTCCGCGGAACTGACCCAAGGTCATGTTGGGCGCGGCGCCGTCCGGGCGCAAGGCTGGAGCAAAATCAGCCAGCCGCCGGGGCTGGCTGCCGCTGCGGGAGTTCGACGACTTGCCGCAGCAACTGCCGAACAAAGGGCGCGCACTTGCCGCATTGCGGCTTTTTTCCCAGGGAGCGATAGACCGCCGATACCGTGCTGCCCTCGCGTTCGGCATGGGCGCGAAAGTCGCGGTCGGTGATCGCGTTGCAGAGACAAACGTACATGCGCGTCCCCTATGACCCTATCAGGCCCTCCCGATGTAGCCGAGTTGCGATCAATTCGCAATATCATCTCCGCATAGCTGCCCTGCAGGATCAGATTTCGCCCACTTCACGCCGGCGAGGGATCCGGCCGCCCCTATTGCAGCTGGCGGATCAATTTTGCCCAGCGATCGAGGATCGGCAGGATCTGGTCGGCGCCCTCCGCCGGCAGGGTGACATTGACCCGCACCGCGCCGAGATCGCCGAAGCGCTTGATCCGGTCGGCGTCTTCCGGCGCGCCGCCGATCGTCACCGGCAACTTGGCGGGATCGCGGCCGGCGTCGATCGCCATCTGACGAAAGCGCGGCATGTATTCCTCGGGATTGCCGCTGCTGGCGTTCGGATACCAGCCGTCGCCATAGCGGATCGCGCGCCGCGCCGCCCACGGAAAGGCGCCGCCCAGCAGGATCGGCGGCCACGGCTTCTGCACCGGCTTGGGCCAGGTCATCATTTGACGGGACCTTGACGATCTCGCCGTCATATTCGGCGGTCGACTTGGTCCAGATCTCCTTCATCGCCTCCATCTGTTCGCGCATCTTCTGCATGCGGGTGCCGAAGACCGTGCCGTGGCTTTCGATTTCCTCGGCATTCCAGCCGCCGCCGATCCCGAACAGAAACCGCCCGTTCGAGACCTGGTCGATCGAGGCGACGAGCTTCGCGGTCTGGATCGTGTCGCGCTGGATCACCAGGCAGATGCCGGTGGCGAGTTTGAGCCGCTTGGTCGCGGCCGCCGCCGCGGTCAGGGTGACGAACGGGTCCATCACATCGTAATAGCGCTTGGCCAATTCGCCGCCGCCCGGCGCCGGCGTGCGCCGCGGCACCGGAATATGCGAGTGCTCGGCCGCCCACAGCGAGTCGAAGCCGCGTTCCTCGAGTGCCGTCGCCAGCTCGGCCGGCGAGATCGAATAGTCGGTGAAAAAGATCGAAGCGCCGAATTCCATGGCTTGTGTCCCGCTGCTGGTGTTCGTTGGACGCGATCCTAGGTTGCGCCGGTCTCGCGGGCAATGCCGGCCGCGGTGGCGCGGGCGCGCTCTGCGGCGTCGCGGGCCATTTCGGCGCACAGGCCGGTATAGGCGGTCGGGTCGAGCAGAGCCTTGATCGCTGCTTGGTCGAGATGCGCTGATACCCGCGGGTCGGCGGCGAGCAATTCCCCGAACGGCCGGTGTTCGACAAAGGCCGCCTGGGCCGCGTCGTAGACGACGTCGTGCGCGTGCTGCCGTCCGATCGCGGCGCCGAGGTTCAGCATGACCGCCTCGGCCATGATCAGCCCGCCGCCGAGATCGAGGTTCCTGCGCATGCGCTCGGGATCGAGCCGCAGCCCCCGCATCACCTCGACCAGCCGGGCGAGCATGTCGCCGGTCGCGATCGAGGCGCGCGCGTCGGCGGTGTCCATGATCAGGCTGGTGGTGCGGTCGGCCTCGTGCTCGGTCTGCATCGCCTCCAACGCCAGCGGCACCATCGCGCGCACCTCGGCCGAGGCGGCGATGATGTCCTGGCACAGCTTGGGGTTGCGCTTTTGCGGCATCGTCGAGCTGCCGACCGTGCCGGGCGGCACCGGCTCCTCGACCTCGCCGAACTCGGTCTTCATCAGGGTGTAGATCTCGCGCCCGATCTTGCCGCAGGTCGCGGCCAGCATGCCCAGCAGGCAGATGTTCTCGGCCAGGTGGTCGCCGATCGTGCGCGCCGGCACCCGCATCGGCAGCATGCCGAGCTGTTTGCCGATGCCGGCCTGCACCGCCGGCCCCTGCGCGCCCAATGAGGCGAAGGTGCCCGCGCCGCCGCCCAGCATCGCGACGAAAATCCGCGGCGCCGCCTGATGCAGCCGCTCGACATGGCGGATCAGCTCGTCGATCCACACCGCCGGCTTGTAGCCAAAGGTCGCGGGCAACGCGTGCTGGCCGTGGGTGCGCCCGGCGATCGGCATCTCGGCGCCGCGCTCGGCGAGGTCGGCCATCGCCCGGAGCGCATCGGCGATCAGACCGAGGAAGACCTTATGCGCCTGGCGCAACACCAGCAGATCGCCGGTCTGGGTGATGTTCTGGGTCGTCGCCCCCCAATGGACCCAGCCGCCATGAGGCTCGCCGGTGACCCGGCCGAGTTCCCAGACCAACGGCACGATCGTGTGGCCGGTGCGCGCAAAACCCTCGTCGATGCGGGCGCGGTCGAGGAGTTCGAGATGCGCCGCCCGCCCGATCGCCTCGGCCGCCGCCTGCGGGATGATGCCGAGCTCGGCCTGCGCCTTGGCCAATGCCGCCTCGACATCGAGCCAGGCCTGCCAGCGGTTTTCCTGGCGATAGAGCGCGCGGATGCCGGGATCCGAAACGCGCGCGGCGGTCGGGAGTTCATCGCTCATCAGGGTTCCTCCGTGTCGGTGTCATCGGGGCAGCTCGCGCTTGAGAGCGGGGCCAAGGGGCGGGTTTCGACGGGGCCTGATGGTCCCGCCGGGTCGGATAGTGATCTCCAATCAGCCAGAACGTCTACAGGCGACGCGATTTCCCGAGGTGCTTCTCGCGCAGAATCGCGTCCTCCATAATGTCGCGAAACTGTAGAAGTCGGATCGCTTAGGCGAGAGCAGAGGGAACCACAATGCAAGCGGATTACGTCATTGTCGGCGCCGGCTCGGCCGGCTGCGTGCTCGCCAACCGGCTGACCGAGGATCCCGCGACGCGAGTGGTGTTGATCGAGGCTGGCGGGCGCGACTGGAACCCGCTGATCCACATCCCGGTCGGGTTCATGAAACTGCTCGACCATCCAACCTTGACCTGGGGTTTCAAGGCCGAGGCCGACCCGGGCACCAATGGCCGTCCCATCCCCTATCCGCGCGGCCGGGTGCTCGGCGGCTCGTCGTCGATCAACGGGCTGATCTATATCCGCGGCCAACCCGAGGATTTCGACCATTGGGCGCAGCTCGGCAATCGCGGCTGGGGCTGGGACGATGTGCTGCCGTATTTCAAGCAGGCCGAGAACTGGCAGGGCGAGACCAGCGAGCTGCACGGCAAAGGCGGGTTCCTGACCACCTCGCCGATGAGCGAGCGCCCGGCGGCGTGCCAGGCGATCATCGACGCCGGCCAGGAGATCGGGCTCGAATACCGGCCGGACGTCAACAATCTGCCGCCGGGCGCCGGGGACAGCATCGGGTGGTGCCAGCAGACCCGCGGCGGTCGGCGCCGGGCCAGCGCCGCGCGCACCTATCTGCGGCCGGCGGCAAAGCGGCCGAATTTGCAGATCGTCACCGGGGCGCTGGTGCACCGCGTGATCTTCGACGGCAAGCGCGCGGTGGGGGTCGAGTTCTCGCGCGGCGGCTCCGGGAACTCCATCGAACGGGCCGATGCGGCGGGCGAGGTGATCCTCGCCGCCGGCGCGGTCGGCTCGCCGCATCTCTTACAATTGTCGGGCGTCGGCGAGCCGGAGAGCCTGGCCAAGGCCGGCATCCCGGTCCATCACGCGCTGCCCGGGGTCGGGCGGAATTTTCAGGACCATTACATCGCCCGCATGTCCTGCGAGGTGAAAGACATCGAGACCCTCAACGAGCGCGGCCGCGGCCTGTCCTTCGCCGGCGAAGTGCTGCGCTACCTCGGCTCGGGGTCCGGGATGCTGACCTACAGCGCCTCGCTGTGCGCCGCCTCGGTCAAGGTGCTCGAGGAATCGGCGACCCCCGACGTGCAATGCGTCTTCGCCCCGGCGAGCTACAAGCCGGGGCTGATCCGCAAGCTCGACGACAAGCCCGGCATCACCGGCGGGCCGTGGCAGATGCGGCCGCAGTCGCGTGGTTATGTGCTGGCCCGCTCCCCCGATCCGCGCGAGCAGCCGGCGATCAACCCGCGTTATCTGGCCGAGGACACCGACCGCCGCGCCATGGTCGGCGGGCTCAAGTTTCTGCGCCGGCTGTTCGCGGCGCCGTCCTTGGCGAAATACGTCGTCGCCGAGAAGATGCCGGGGCCCGATGTGCAGACCGATGACGAGCTCCTGGATTACGCGCGGCAGAACGGCTCGACCGTCTATCACGCGAGCTGCAGCTGCATGATGGGCAATCACGCGATGAGCGTGGTCGACGACCGGCTGCGGGTGCACGGGCTCGACGCCTTGCGGGTCATCGACGCCTCGGTCATGCCGGCGGTCAGCTCGACCAACACCAACGCGCCGACAATCATGATCGCCGAAAAGGGCGCGGCAATGATCCGCGAAGACGCCCGCCACTGAATGGCTGCCATGCCCCGGCGCGCGCAGCATTCCCAACACGCGCATCGTGTTGCGGGTTATTCTCGCTCCAGACGGGCGGCGAATGCCGAGGCCGGCCGCATCGGAGCGAGGTTATGAGCACGACCCTTTCCGCGGAACGCAGCACGGGCCGCCGCAGAGCCGCCGAAGGTGCGGTCTTCTCGATCATCATGGCGCTGAGCTTTTCGCATTTCCTCAACGACATGATGCAGTCCTTGGTGCCGGCGCTCTACCCGATGCTGAAGGGTTCCTACGGCCTGAGCTTCGCCCAGATCGGGCTGATCACCTTGACCATGCAGCTGACCTCGTCGTTGCTGCAGCCGGCGGTCGGCCTCTCCACCGATCGCCGCCCGCAGCCCTATTCGCTCGCGCTCGGCATGGGCGTGACCCTGGTCGGCCTGTTGCTGCTCGCCCATGCCGGCAGCTATGTCATGCTGCTGCTCGCGGCGACGATGGTCGGCATGGGCTCCGCGGTGTTCCACCCCGAAGCCTCGCGGGTGGCGCGGATGGCGTCGGGCGGGCGGCACGGCCTGGCGCAATCGGTGTTCCAGGTCGGCGGCAATATCGGCTCGTCCTTGGGACCGATCCTGGCCGCCTTTATCGTGATTCCGAAGGGTCAGGGCAGCATCGGCTGGTTCTCGCTGGTGGCGCTGTTGGCGATGACGGTGCTGTTTTCGGTCGGCAATTGGTACCGCAGAGAGCGCTCGGCGCCGCCACGGCCGCGGGCGCACCACGCGGTCGCCGGGCCCGATTTGTCGCGGCGAAAAATCGGCTGGGCGCTGGTGATCCTGCTGGTGCTGGTGTTCTCGAAAGCATTCTATACGACCAGCCTCAACACCTATTTCACCTTTTATCTGATCAGCCGGTTCCACCTTCCGCTGGCCACCGCCCAGATCTATTTGTTCGTCTTTCTGGCGTCGGTGGCGGCCGGGACCTTGATCGGCGGCCCGCTCAGCGATCGGATCGGCCGCAAGTCGGTGATGTGGGGCTCGATCCTGGGCGTATTGCCGTTCACCCTGTTATTGCCGCACGCCAGCCTGTTCTGGACCGTCGTGTTGATCGTCGTGATCGGGCTGACCCTGGCTTCCGCCTCGTCGACGATCATCGTTTATGCGCTCGATCTGGTGCCGGGAAAGATCGGCACGATCGCCGGGCTGTTCTTTGGCCTGTCGTTCGGATTGGCCGGCGTCGGCGCGGCGTTGCTCGGCCGGCTGGCCGACGCCACCAGCATTGAATTCGTCTACCAGGTTTGCGCGTTTTTGCCGGCGATCGGTCTGCTGACGGCGTTCTTGCCAAACCTCGGCCGGCCGATGTCCGCAGCCGCGGCGAGGTCACGAGCCCCCGCATAGGAGAGCCGGCGCCGGGTAGGGGCTCAGGCGGGCGCGCGTTCCTTGTGCTGGGCGCGCAGCCCTTCGATCCGCGCCTCCATCTCGGGCCCGGGCCAGTCTTCGAGCAGCCAATCCGGCAACGGCTCATCGCGCGCCGCTGACCGGGAGCGACCTCGTCCTGATCGGTCCGCCCGTCGGCGAACAGCTGCAGCGCATGCGGCATCTCGTAATAGATTTCGAGCGTGTTGCCGTCGGGGTCGGCGAAGTAAAAGCTGCGCTGATTGACGTGGTTGGTCGCCCGCATGATGGCGACGCCATTCCGGACCAGATGCGCATAAGCGTCGCGCAAGGCGGCATAGCTGCCGACCTGAAAGGCGATATGCCCGAGCCCGATCTGGCCGCGCTGCGGGCGCTGCGCCTCGTCCGGCGCCGGATGCTGGCCGATGTCGAGGGTATGGAAATTCTCGCCCAGGGTCATGAACACGCCGCCATGATCCGGGTCCTCCTCGGCGATCGCAAAGCCCAGCATGTCGCGATAGAACCGCTTCGAAGCCTCCTGGTCGGCGACCCGCAGATTGACGTGGCCGATACCCTTCAACTTGATCACACCATCCTCCCTGACCGCATCCACACGCTCCGGCCCTGACCGGCTCCCGCCACCATACCCCACCCCGAGCCTCACGGCCAAGCAAGCCGACCATATCTGTCTGATGCGTACCATTAAGGGGTGTCGCGGAGCAGCCATCCCGGCAGGTTGTCGGAGAGGCGCGCGTTCGGGCCGCCCTCCCTGGGCGACGTGGTGGTGCACACGACCCCGATCGCCGTCCCGGCCTCCGCAACGATCGGCGACCCCGACATCCCGCCATGGACGCGCTCGGCGGCGTGGGTGATCCACAGCGGCCCGCCGAAGTGGCGGATGGTGCAGGAGAACCAGCGGCCGTCGAGCGACAGCAGCCGGGCCGGGGCCCAGAAATTGACCGGGTGCCGGACGGAAGGCCGAACGGCAGCGCCGTCGCCGTCCCGATCAGCGCTTTATAATCATCGGCGTGTGGATCGTCAGGCGAGCCGAGCACCGCGATGTCGGCGATCGGATCGACAAAGCGACACACCGCCCACACGCAGGGCTGCTCCCCACGCAGGGCGAGGAGCGGCCCGTAGGTGCGCGCCTCGAGCCCGAGAGAGGACAGGGCCGGCGGGAGCGACGGCAGGCAGTGCGCGGCCGTGATGACGAGGCGCTCGCCCGCACCCTCGACGACAAAGCCGCGTCCGTGACCAACGGTGATGACGCCTGATTTCAGCCTCTCGATAATCATGGTTTTGTGCTCCTCCAGCGCGAGGCAAGGCGTTCCCAAATGCCCTCGCGGAGTGCGTCACCACGTAAACTCGTATCCTCCAACGGCGAAGCCGATCTGGTTTCTTTTTCGGACAAGTCTGCGCTTTTCCGCTTCACGTGGTGCGCCGAAGACCCCCATCCAAGAGACATTCGGGCCGCTGCGCGGAGCGGGGCATGGGCCGAGCCCAGCACCGGGCAGCTAACGATCGCCGTTCTTGGCGTTCTCGAGGACGTGGAGCGCGACCTTATTCGCACTCGCCGGACCGCCTCGCGCAACGCGTCGATATGCGCCACCAACCGGTTGGAACGCCGATCAAACAGGTTCACTGTAAAGAAGAACGTTCCCCCCCGACCCGATTGCGGCGATAGTCCTGCATAAGACGAGTATGCCCGCTCTCGCCGAACGGCGGAATGCGCTCCCGCTTTTCCGGCCAGCGCCTGCTATGCAACGGGTGGCCTGCAAATTCAAGTTAAGTGGAAAGACCCAGCATCCGCCAAAATTCATCAAACGAGGAGGCAAGCTCGCGCCAAAATACTTCTAGTTGTTTATTATGTTCGCGAAATTCATTGGCGACGATCCTAGGATGGTCCGGTCCCGGCCGATAGTCGAGCACAAGCCATAAATCGTCGCCATAATCGCCGCCCCCGAAAGGCAAGCATAGTTCAACATCGAGCCATGGAAGGTCTGGGACTTCACTTAACGAGCCTCGCCCGAGGTGATCGCGTTCCCAGCTTCGGGCAATACTAGGCCCCACCGGTCCCCAGGGGCCGGCCTGAGCCGCTTTCGATCTCTATCAGCGATTGGATAAACTCCAAGCGCGTGTGCCTAAGGAAGGGTGCGGTTTCGACAAGCCCAGTGGTATTGATCCATCCAGTCGGCCAACGTTAATCTCGAAAAGCAACTCGCATGGCTAGCGGCAGAGCAAGGTTTGTTCTCGGCATCCTACCCCTCCGGCGCGCAGGCGCGGGTTACTAGCCCGGCGGGCAGCCACTCAATATCCCTGCCGGAGCTCCAAGATGTGTGAGCTACTTTACATTTGCGATCAAATTATGAACGTATGAACGAGAGGCGGCCTCCACGTGATAACCCGGTTTATAGCGGCCGAGGCAAAGCCCGCGGGCGGGGGCGGCTATCACAGTTCCCTCAGCCAGGAGGGACGGCGTCACGGGAGGCGGTAGAGGTTCCGAGATGGTCCGCATCGACCGTGACGTAGCGGTTCAGCGGGTTGTCGGGCGCCGGCTGAAGGCGTAGCCCGGCCCAGCAAGCGCGACACACCGGCGGAACGACGAGCGCGGCCAGTCCGCCGGGTGCTCCCCCTCCCCATCCCTAACCCTCCCCTCCCCAGGCTTAACCCGGGGATCACGGGGGAGGGAAGGGTGGGGGCCGGGCTGAAACGCGTGTGGTCCATGTGCGCGGCGAAATCCGGTTCGTCGCGGATCGTATGTTCCCAGTACCGTCGCTGCCAGATCCCGCGCTCGCCGCGGCGGGTCATGACCGGTGATCTCGGCTCGCCTTTCGGCAAGGATTTCGCAAAGGCGATCTTGATGGCGCGGCAGCGACCCGGGAAGTCGGCATCGCCTGGCGGCAGGAGCCTGCCCCGGCGCAGGAACGTGTGAAGGAATTGGTCTCGAAACGAAAGCCGGGGTCGGCACGGCCGACGTGCGTGGTTCGAGACGCGCCTTCGGCGCTCCTCAGCCATGACGTACGTTATTTATAGCATTGAGAAACCGCCTCATCCTGAGGAAGCCGCAACGCGGCTGTCTCGAAGGACGCATCGTGCCGACCAGCCAGTCCTTCAATTCCTTCACACGCTCGAAGGCCGGGGTCCACGGGCAACGCATGTGATCGGGCAGAACGACCCAGGCAGCGATACGAAAGGGCGACCGCAGGCGCGTCCGGCGGACCGCCTCGCGCAGCACATCGACATGCGCCACCAGCAAGTCGCAGCGGCGATCGAGCAGGTTCAAAGTAAAAGGAAGGTTACGCCTGGAACCCGATTGCGGCGATACTCCGGCATGAAGCGAGTATGCCTTGGATTTGAAACAGGCGGAATGCGCTCCGCTGTTTCGCCCGACGCTCGCTGCATGAGGCTTTTTCTAGTCTTGTCGGGGTTTTGTTCCACCCGCGACTGCTCTTGTTAACGCCGATTCTATGGAATAAATCGCGGGCGGTTGAGTCGTATTGGCAGGCGGATTTATGAAATTCGGGAACTGTTTGCATTTTATGTTAAGCACTGAGGAAAACATGATGTTCTCGCATGTGGATCTCTACCGTGCCGCGCACCTGATGATGCACGAGTATGGGAACAATGCCGAACTGGAGGCCGCGCGGTACGCCGATCACATGCTCGCTTGGGGCGACCGGAATGAGTTGCTCCTCTGGTTCGCAATACGGTGGACGATAGTTAGGATGCGACATCAGGAATTCGCAACGGGCCTATCAAATTGACCAAAGGCGGGCAGCAAGAGCAGGGCGGACAGCGCAGCGCATTCCGCCTCCTCTTAAGGTTCTGCGCGATGCTCACCTGTTTCGGATTTCACCGCCGCTCGCCGGCCGCTAGCGGCTCGGCGCTGCCGCCGGTCCATCCGGCGCGATAGCGGCCACGCGCGACACACCGGCGGAACGACGAGTGCGGCCATCCGCCGGATGCTCCCCCTCCCTAACCCTCCCCTCCCCGGGCTTGACCCGGAGATCATGGGGGGAGCCGGGTTAAATGCGTGTAGTCCCTGTGCACGGCGAAATCCCGTTCGTCGCGGAGTATGTCCCCAGTACCGTCGCTGCCAGATCCGCGCTCGCCGCGCGGGTCATGACCGGTGATCTTCGCTCGCCCTTCGGCAAGGGGCATTCGGCGCGGCGCGCTCTGGTCACGCGCCGCGAACACCCGTAACGGTAACGCAGATTTCCGGATCTACGGAGCCGCGGCGCATTCTTGCAGCGAGCCGATCGGGTTCTGATTGTTTGTTGGGCCGTTGGGGCAAGCGAGACCCAAAGACCAGACGAAATCACGCGGGATCCACGCCTTAGACGGCAAGTCCGGCGGCAAGCCGACCGGCGGCGTGGTCAGCGCGGCCAAGATGTTGATGCCGTCGGTGCCGTTGTTCTCGACCGACGAGATCGCGTGACAGCTGATGCAAGAAGCTTGCTTCAGGTTCATACCGACGTTTTCGCCTTCGATGATCGAGCTGCCGAGCAGTTTCGGCGGAAAAACTCCGTCTGCACCGCGTCAAGCCGATAATTGTACCATTCGGGCGCCGAATTCGCCGCGTCCATCAGTTTCTTCAGCTGCGGAGTCAGGCCGGTAAGGAGCCATTGCTCCCGCCGGCTTGGAGCCAAACGCATCGTTGCAGCCCAACACCTGACAGCGGAATGGGTTGGTGGTCGTATTCTGTGGCTCAAACGTCGCCCAGATCCACTTGTCGAGCAATTTAGAAATCAAGTGCATGCCAGCCAGCGCGAAACAATTGCCATTGACCGTCTCGACGTGGATCAGCCCAGTCTGCCCGATATTGCTGCAATTGAAAGAGTGATCGCCGATCGTTGATACTTGTATCCAGTCGGCTTTGATCTCGACCGCGGGCCGCGGGAATTGGATATCGAAATCATTGCCGGCTGCCGCCGCCTGGCTCGGGCGGTTCCAAAAGCCGGTCCCGGAGATGTAGTCCGCGGTCGCACCGCCTTCACGTACCTCTTCACAAATAGTCAGCGGATTGTTGCCGTTGGGACCTGTATTGTTCGGCGGCGGAGCGTTGGCCGCGTTGCAATTGGTGTTGGGCGCGCCGGGTGGGCTCCCCAGGCCTGGCGGAACCTGGGTTAAGGATCCGGGATGATAAGTCAAGGCGAGCGGGCTGCCGTGCAGGGGATGCGCTTCGGCGGACGCCCGCATTCGGCACGATGAGGCCTTGGCTTGGATCGGCTGGGTAGAGCTGCGACTGCTCGATCCAGGTCTCCCAAACAACGTAGGGGTACAGGGCTGGGTTCGTGTTTACCGGGCAGGTCGCAGCGACCCAGATGAGCCACGCGGTCTCCTCGACAGAACCGACGATTTCGTTGGGCACAGCGCATGGATTGGCCTGCGTGCCATGGCCTGCGCCGGCGACGGCGGGCGCGAGGGTGCCATAGAACCGCACCAAGCAGACAGCACTGCCGCCGCAAGGGCGGTTGCGACACGTGTCATTCGCATCTCCTCCGTGTGGGCACTTTCCTGCATCGGCCCACTTCTGATCCCACTCACGAGACCGCGCCTTATCCTAAATCGGACGTTCGCCAAATCCTAGAGCTTTCGCGCTCAGGTTTGCGCTCTTGAAGGGGCTCGGCAACCGCAAATTCGCGGCCCAACCCGAACTGCTCCTTGTGCTGATCGCGTTGATCCGCCGCCGCAGTTCGGAGAGAATATTGGTGTCGAGCAGCCACCCTGTCACAGTTTCACATCACGCACGGGAAGCCGTTCGCGCCGGGGTTCGAGATCGATGTCGCGGTAGGGCAATTTTTGCATGGCGGCGACCAGCGCCTCACCGGTGCGATCACCTTTGAGCCGGCGAAATTCTCCGCCGCCACGACGACGACCTCTTCGCGCCCATGCACGGTAACGTGTTGCGGCCCATCGCTGCGGACGCGCCGCACCAATTCGCTGAAACGCGCCTTGGCGTCTTGCAGGGGCCAGCGGCCCGGCGGGTTCTTTTTCCCTCTAGTCAGACTGACTAGAATAGCATGATCGAATACGAGTATCGAGACGCGTGGGAAAATCAACCGGAGGAGGATCGGGAGCTGGGGCGGCTTGAGATTCTCTCCGATTGGGCGTTTTGTATCAAGGCGGTTAACTGACGCCATAAAAAAGCCGTTGTGGTCGCGCAGATCGGTCCATTCTTGCCGGGGACCGAGGCGTCAAAGCGGGCTCTGCTTTGGGAGGGCGGATATGAGCAGCACGCAGGCCTTCGTTGGCGGAATGCCCCTTCCGGTCAATCGACCCCGGCCGCCCTGGCGCGGCCGCGTGCTCGGCACGGAATTCCGGTGGGCGATTGCCTTTGTCTTGCCTTATGCGGCGGTGTTCCTCGCCTTCGTCGTCTATCCCTTCGGCTATGCGCTGTGGATGGCCGGCAGGCCCTCGCTGTATTCCGATCTGTTTTCCAGTCCGGATTACCTGACAACGCTCGTCAATACCTTGTTCTTCGTCGCCATCGGCGTAAACCTGAAGATGTTCCTGGCATTGCTGCTGTCGGGCTTCTTCCTGCGTCGCCGCTGGTGGATCAGGGCCTTGCTGCCGGTTTATGTGTTGCCCTGGCTGATCTCGGCGACACAAGCCTGCGTCTCGTTCCATTGGATGCTGATCGACCCTTGGGGCTTGGTCGACAATGCTCTGTCGTCGCTGTTCGGCATCGCCGGCCCGGATTGGTTCGGTGGTCGCTGGCTGGCGCTTGGCGCCGATATTGCCGCCTACCTGTGGAAATGGATGCCGTTCTGGACCGTCATCTTCCTCGCCGGCCGGATGACGATCCCCCGGGATATCTATGATGCGGCGGAGGTTGACGGGGCGGTCGGTTTACGCCGCTTCGTCCATGTCACCTTCCCGCTGCTGGCGAACCTCTATCTGATCTGCACATTGCTCTCCGCCCTCTGGGCGCTCGGCGACTTTACCACCCCCTACCTTGTCTCGAGCGGGGCGTGGTCCACCGAAATGCTGACGACGCTCGGTTACCGCTACGCCTTCGAGATGGGCGATCCGGCGCTCGGCGTCGCCGTCGTGATGACGGCCCTCCCGCTGCTGATCCCGGTCGTGCTGATCCTGATGCGCCGGGTCCAGATGAACGAGGTGCAGCTATGAGCGTCGCCGCGGTCTTTGGCGGCCCGGCGCGCCGCCGTTACCGGCTGCGACGGGCTCTCGTCGAAGCGGGCTCGATCATGCTCGCCGTCTCCCTCCTGATCTGGACGCTCCTTCCCGTCTACAACATGTTCCTGATCGCGCTCGATCCCGAGGAAGGCGAAATCGAGTTCGACGGCAATCTCTGGCCGCCGCACCCCTCACTCGAGGCCTTCCGCGCGGTCGTGACCCAGCAGGCCCGGTATCTCGAGGATTTCTGGCACCAGTTCGGCAACAGCCTGTTTGATCGGTCTGTCGACGATGGTTCTGACCGTGCTGATCGGCTCGCTGGCGAGCTTCGCGGTGAGCCGGCTGCGGCTGGGCAAAGCTTCGCTGCTCACCAACGCAGCACTCCTCACCTACGCGATCCCGGCATCTTTCCTGATCGTCCCCTACTATCGGATCATGCACGGCTACGGGCTGTTGGGTGACCCCTGGGCGGTGATCGCCGCGCAGACGACGTTCGCCACGCCGTTTGCCATCCTGATCTTGCAGCTCTATGCGAGGTTGATCCCGTTCGAACTGGACGACGCGGCCCGGGCGGACGGCGCATCCGCCGTTCAGCTGTATCTGCGGATCTATCTGCCGTTGATGACGCCGGCGCTGGCGATCGTCGCGATCTACGCCCTGTTGCTCGCCTGGAACGATTATCTGTACCAGGCCACCTTGCTCTCGGTACGGAACATGGCCCTGTCGGTCACGCAGGGCCAATTGTTCGAAGACGTCGACGCATCCTATAACGCGATGATGGCCGCCGCGATCATCTACGTGCTGCCGCCGATAGTGCTGTTGCTTGTGTTGCGCCGCTACGTCGTGGCGAGCCTGACGATGGGTGGCGCCAAGGGTTGACCAACGCAAGCCGCCGATAAATTTGCCAGATTTGCCTATTATGGTGCTGCGGTCGGCGGCATCAACGCGCCGGCTCGCACGAAAGGAGAAACGCGCGCCGGTAACTTTAAAGCCAAAATAGGTCGCAGGCGTCGATGTGCACCGGACAGGCCGATGTTGATTTCCCGTCATTCCCGGTTCGGCCGATTTATTTCCCGGTTACGGCGAGAAAATTCCCGGTTCCAGCGCAACGGGAATTTGCCTATAAGGCTCTGTCTAACCTTGCTTTTTTGCGCCGGGTTGGCCCTTCGGGGCGC
>CAWJTR010000042.1:0-18192 GCA_963845735.1 uncultured Alphaproteobacteria bacterium
GGGACGCGCACAACGCGAAGGGAACGGAAAGCGGCGTCGGCGGCGGCGGCGGGTTCCCCGAAGGACACGTCATCGTGGTGCAGAAGGGCGTCGCGGTGGGAGCGAGTCCGATGGAATACGCTGTCGCAGGCAAAATGCCCGCCGTGGTGGGTGTGGCGCCGAGATCGTCTCCCGGATCGCCGAAGGCGGTAAAGGTCGCGAGATTGCCGGACACGAATGGCGCCTGTGTTGATCCGTTGCCGGGGTTTCCGTCAGGGTGAAGTAGAAATACGCCGGATCGGTCAAGTGGGTCACGAGGAGCGGGACCCCCACTTGAAAGATTGCATGCTTCTGGGTTGAAGTAGGCGACGTGCCAAAGGAGAGCGCAAAGGCTATCTGAAGGTCGCTTGCCAGGATGGGATTGCTCGCGGTTGCGATCCCACCCCCGTAAACATACGCCTTCAGGCAGGCAGGCCCGCCGTTGCAGGTGGCTAGGACTTTCAGCGTGACCATGACCGGCGGATTTCGGTGCCGTCGGCGTTTAACACAGTCAGCGGGAACGAGAATTTGGCGACAATTTGGCCCTTGGTGAAGTTCTGGGCAACCCGGAACAGGTCGTCGTAGAAGAAAAAGGCCGTGTCGGGAGCGAAGAGCCCGTTTCCGGTTTTGATTCCGAATTCCGAGACCGCGACCGCGTATAAGAACGTGTCTGCCTTGGGGTCGTAGAGCTGAGTCGCCGCGCCCGTTCCCGATTTCTGCGAAATGAAGGCGAGCGGCGTCTGGGTCGACAACAGCTCCGATGCTGTGGGCGAGGTGGTTGAGTTGAAGGAAAATACAGCCGGAAAGGCGGGTAACGGAGCCGGCTGGAGTTGCGGAGCCGGATTGCCTGCGTCAACGCTGGATCGCGAGGCAATACCGTTTTGGACGCGAACGATCTCAGGCGGGGAGTTTCCCAGACCAGCCACCTCCAGGACCCCTTGGGTGACCGTGGGGAGCTGAGGACAGGGTTTCATGTTCAGGAGCGCGCAAAACCCATTTGTCACGTTCTGAAGGCTTCCCAGATCCCCGCCGTCGCCGGCCCAGGCCGCTCCACCGCCGCACAACCATAGGGCAGCGAGCGCACCGGCGAGACGGGAAAACGTGCGGGACCTGATCGATGTGCTCACTATATATCTCCCCTTGTGGCGGCCCGAACGGATCATCCTGGTTCGCGGGCCATGTTGGCAAACTTTGTCTCGATTGCAACGGATTATATTGGTTAATAAACAAATCCGTTAGATCTTGTTGCATTTGTTCCGCTTTTAGCCGATTTTGTCACATTCGGTTACGCAAGGTTGCCTCGCGAACCCGGTCAAAGATTATCGGCTGCAGACGCTGCCAAGTGTGAACTGGTTCACACTGGGTCGATTAAAAGCCAGATAATTTATCGGTGCGTCGGTGCGTCGCAACGGGAGGGTTAAAATGAGAGGTTCGAAGTCGAGACCTGGCCGGATGACGTGGTCGTTCCTGTTGTCGGTCGTCCCTTGCCTCGCGTCGGGCGCGGCGCTTGCCACCTGCGTCCCTTCGCTTTCCGGTATAACTCCCGGTAACGGGGACGTTGCCTGCTACATCAAAGTTCAGCCGGTCGACGTATGCGCGACTACGACCACTAGAAGCGGGACAGTCACAACCTGTGCTCCGTTCAACACCACATCGACATCGGGCAATCCGAGCACCGCAGGCACGCCCTTCCAAGCCCTCCCGAGCGGCGTCGTCCCACCGATTTCAACTCCCCCTATCACGAGCATACCGAACAACCCGACCAGTCCTAACCCGATCGGCTTCACCGTCGTCCCGGCGACGGGTGTCACGAACCCCGGTACCTCGGCGGGGGTGGACATCACCCGGGTACTCTTGAACAACATCGGCGTCGACTTGGTCTGGTTTCCAATGACGCAGTACATCTCGCCGTCAGGTACAAACTTCACGACGCTGAATATTACGCAGACGACGACTACTGTCGCGTCTTGTACCGGGTCTATTTCAGGCTTTACCCTAACCATCACCACGTGTAAAAGCGGAACCGTGTCTGTGACCGATGGGCTGGCGGGGACCGGGATCACAGCGGGCACCGTTATTACTGGGATAATCAAAGGAACCGGCGGCGCCGGCACCTACACGGTCAGCCCTTCGCAGACCGTCAAATCGACGACGATCACGGCGACGGTTACCGGCTTGCAGAGCACGGATTTCCAGACCCTCTCGCAGCAGGTCAAATCCGCCGCCGCGACCCCACCATGCGCCATTTCTCAAATGACGATCCCGGCGAATTCCAACGGGAATACGTGCGGGAGCCCTTCGTCTCCGCGCAGCACGGACGCCTCGACGATCAACATGTTTTTCGTCAACACCCTCAACCCGCCGACTTCGGGGGGCACGCTCTACGGCATCAGCTGGATCGGCAACAACGGGGTCGCCATCAGCGGGAATACCTTTTTTGCACCGACTCCGTTGCAAGCCCGTCCGGACACGATCGCGCACGAGCTGCTGCACGATCTCGGCCTCGACCACGATACCTACGGGGCAGGGCCTTGGGTCCCGCCGACGAACCCGAGCACGTCCTCCTACAGCCCGCCCTTTGGCGTCGCGCCGCCGATCCCCGCCAACCCTCTATTTGGAGAATGTGATTCGAGCTATCCGGCATGCGGCGCCAATCTGATGACGGCCGGGAGCCTGCGCACCGAACCGACAGTCTCGTGTGTGCTTGCTCCTCTTCTCTCGGGATCGGTAACGCCGCCTTTGGGGTGCTTGCCCCCGTTGAACGGTCTGACGGGCCAATCGCCGGGTTTCTATACCGGAGTGGTCGATCAGGTGACCCCGCTCAATCCGAAGTTCGGATATGGGGGAGCTTTGTTCGCGCAGTTGCCGATGTCGCAGCAGCAACAGGTGCTGGGGGGCATCAGCGGGTTGCTCTCCTCCAACAACCCCGCAATTATCCTCTCCAATAACTCGCCGACTATCCCGCCGCTTATGCAGTTCAGCGGGTTAATCAGCCCGGTTCCGTACGAGACGACAGAGGCGCGGTTGGGGACCGGCGGCAGCTCCACCGACCCGGTCCGCTTCGATTTGTCCGGCCCCGCCGGCGGCCAACCGGGCGAGACCCTCGTCGCCTGGGTCCTGACGCTTCCTCCGGGAGAAACATTTGCCAGACACGACCGCTTCCATGTCGTCTCCCAATCTCGGAACGACCTCGTCCGGGGCGTGAACTACTATCCCGACACCGGAAATAATCCGCTTATGCGGAACATCGCCTACTATCCCGGCGCTGATAACAATTCGGCCAATCCGAGTATTGGAGAGGCAGCCGATAGCCCATGCGCATCCGCGACTGCGGAGTGCGTGATGATCAAGTTCCGGGCGCCGGGGCTCGGGAGCGCACGACTCGATCAGCTTCTCGGAAGGTATCCTCAAGAGCATCCTCTTCTCCAAGGGTGTCCTCAGCGACGGCGGTGCTCCGATCACCAACGATGATCTGTGCAAGGCGAAAATCACCTACATGTTCAGCGATGGCTTCACAACGACAAGCAATTTCGGCCATTGCCCGGCGGTCTCGCTTCCGCTGATCGCGAGCTCTTGGCGCCCGGACCGGCATGTTGCGCCGCACATCATCAAGCCAAGCAAGACAAATCTGCTCCTCGCTCAGTTCAGCCCGGGGACCACGCAGACCGCAACCCTTATCGGCTCTGCCTATTTGAACAACGCCGCGGCAGGCGATGCAGTTATCGGCTTCTCGCATGGCGCGGCCGACGTAACGTTCTCTGTCCCGTCCCCCAACCCTGCCTGCACCGGAGACTTCGCCGGGGATACCCTGTGTTTTAACAGTAACGCAGCGAGTAACGGCTACACATTGGGCGGCTTTCTGGCGAGCGGCGGCGCCACGATCCTCTCCGTCAGCACGCAGAACGTTCCGGACCCCCTCGACGCTAGCCTCGACAACACGGTACTCGAATTTACCGGGACCGTGACTGTTACCACTGGTCAACCTTTCCAGGCTGGCCACGACGACGGACTTCAGCTTATGATCGGCAGCAATCTCGTAATCGATGCCCCCGGACCTACGTCGTTTACGGCCACGCCTGCCACCTATAATGGGCCTTCCGGCACGTTTCCGTTCGATCTCGTCTATGGTGAATGTTGCGGCCCGCCAGCCGTTCTTGGCATCTCGCTTCCGCTGCTAACCGTCTCCCTGCCAGGCACGCCAAACTCCCAAAACCTCAGTCAATTGCTGTTCGACCTGGACGAGACGGGGCCGTCGGATGCCAACCCCATGTCTGAAGGGGGACAAAAACAGAGTGTCTGCAGCAACGGCCCCAACAACACGCCCCCCATCACCGGCACCATCCCGGGTAATGTTACCCTGCCTTTCGGCCAACAGTGCACGTATGGAACAACCGCTCAACCGTGTGAGTTCTTGGGAAATCTGACGATCAATGGAGGGACTGCTTTTATCAATAACTGCCAAGTTGACGGCAACATTACCGTGATCGCCGGCTCTCTCTCTTTCGCGAACAGTGGGGTCTCCTCCGGCAACGTTAATATTTCCCAGGCGGGCTCCTTCATGATCGGTCCCCAGTCGCAAATCAACGGGAATTTGACGATCCAGAGTGTCCTCGTCCCGAACCCCCAGGGAACCGGGCCCTATACGGTCTGCTCCACCCACGTTAGTGGCAACATATCGGTGCAAAGCAACACGCCCGCGATTCAGATCGGGAACGGAAGGGCCTGCGGTTTGCTCCAAGGGCAACACGATAGGCGGCAGTCTGTCGTGTTCCGGCAACATGAATGTGACATCGGGCGGGAACACCGTGGGAGGCCACTTCCAGGGCCAATGCAAGAGTTAACCGCGACAGCGGCGGGGGCGCAACAGGAAGGACCCCCGCCGCCGCACTGGCTCTCTCTGGATTGCCGGTAGCGCGTTCTCGCCCCTTACTCGATCCCGACCTTGCGCAGGCCTTCATGCAAGTGATCGATCCCGGGCTGATACGTGTAGACGCGCTCCAAGGTCATGCGAACCGCGGTGAGATTGGGGTCCAGTTCTTTCAAGATGGCAAGTGTGGCGCGCGCATCCTCAATCTGCCCGAGCTGGGCAAGCCCGGCAACGACATAGGTCAATCCCGTTATGTAATTGCGGTTGAGCGTCCAGGACCGCCGACCGATCTCAATCGCTTGGGAATAATGCCGCAGCTGATAATGGGCGGCCGCCAACCCGCTGAGCCAAATAAACAGGCGCGGATCGCTCGGGCTGAGGCGGATACCCCTCTCGACGCTCGCCACCGCCTCTTCCGATTGACCTCGAGAATTAAGTACGACGCCGAGCACGGCGTGAGCCGCGGCAAAGCTCGGATTGAGCTTGATCGCTTCCTGGAATTCTCCCATCGCGCGATCCGAGCGCGCCGTCCACATGCAGATTAGAGCCAGCGCAAAGCGGGCATTCGGGTAGCGAGCATCGAGGGCAACCGCGCGCTGCGCCAGCTCGAATGATTCCTCGTAATTTTTTTCGGCATCATCGCTCCAGCTGAGATAACCCGCGGCGCACAATGCGATCGACAGTGCCGCCATTGCTTGCGGGTATTGCTCATCGATCGCCAGCGCGCGGCGGAAATAGGCCTGCGCTTCGCTGTTATCCTGCTTGTTCTGCAGGTAATGATGAAACATGCCATGCTGGTAGTATTCGTAGGCATCCTCATTGTGCTGCGGCCGGTCGGCGATGCGATCGCGTTCGAATTTAAGGAGCTCCGGCTGGATCGCGCCGGCGATCGTCGAGACGATTTCATCCTGTAGATCGAACAAATCAGTCAGGTCGCGGTCATAACGTTCGGCCATGATGTGATGGCCGGTATCCGCCTGGATCAACTGGGCGGTGACACGCACGCGATGGCCCGATTTCCGGACGCTGCCTTCGAGGACGTAACGGACGCCAAGCTCTCGTCCGACCTTTACGATGTCGACGGTTTGCCCCTTGTAGGTAAAAGTCGAGTTGCGGGCGATGACCGGGAACGCACGCCAGCCGGCGAGCCGCGAAATGATGTCCTCGGTAATGCCGTCGGCAAAAAATTCTTGCTCCGGATCGCCGCTGAAATTGGCGAACGGCAGGACTGCGATGGCGCGGCGGTCGTCGAAATCGGGCTGGCTCGCTGGCGATGCGGCCTCACCTGGGCTGCGGTCCGCCGGCTTCTCGGTCGCGACGCCGCCCATGCGGAAGACGTGAATCGGCCTTCTGATGTTCTTCAGGGCTTTGGGGCCGAGGTCCTCGAAATCGAAATCGACCTTGCCCGCCACCTGATCGTGGACGATCCCGGACACGTAGATGCTGCCGGGTTCAGCCAACGCCTCCACGCGGGCCGCGATGTTGACGCCGTCGCCAAAAATGTCGCCGCCTTCGACGATGATGTCGCCGAGATTGATCCCGATGCGCATGGCGATGCGCTGCTCGTTCGCCAAAGCTCGGTTTTTTTGCTCGACCGCGTCGCGCAGGGCGGCGGCGCAGCGCGCCGCCTCGACGACGCTTTCGAACTCGATCAGCGCCAAGTCGCTGGTCTGCTTAAAGATGTTTCCACCGTATTCGGAGGCTAGCGGCTCAATGATGTCGGTCAAAACCGCCCTCAGCCCGGCGAAGCTTTCCGCTTCGTCACCGGGGAATAGCCGACTGTAGCCGGCCACCAGGATCGCCGCGAGGCGGCGCCTAACGCGTCCTCTGCTATCCTCGGACACGATGATTTCGTACCTCTGCCACGCCGCAATGATAATGCGCCGCGATTCATCCCTGCAATGTGAACCAGTTCACACGAGCGCGTCGGTCTGCGAAATGTCAACAGAACGGTCGTGCCGCCGAAACGAACGGATCGTGCTCGGGCGAGAAGGGGCGACGCGGCGATTGCCGCCGTCACTCGGGGAGATGGGCCGCCCGCAGCAGATCGAGATCGGATTGAAGGCGTGCGGCGTCGGCGAATCGGATCCTGCGCAAGGAGCCGATGTGAAAGCCGGGGGCGACGTTGACCAGCCGTCGCACCGCCTGTGCGGCTTCGTCGACATGACCCAGACGGGCGCAGCCGAGTGCGAGGACGCAGTGGGGGAAGGCTAAATTGCGGTTGCCTTCGATCGCGCGGCGCGCATGCGCCACCGCTTCTTCGGCGCGGCCGGTCAACAGACTAGCCAAGGCCATCGCGAATGCGGCGTGGTAAACAAGCGGCTCCAAGGGGCTCAGATGCAGGGCTTTTTCGGCATGGGCGATGGCCCGATCATAGGCCCCGCACAGGCACCGCGTCACCGCGTCGAAACCGAGAACAACCGCGGCGTTGGGGTTGATCATCGTCGCACGGTCGACGGCGGCGAGTGCCAGGTCATGGTCGCGCGTCAAGGCGGCGCGGACCGCGCCCGCGACCGCCAGCGCCAGCGGAACGTCGGCGCCGCCCGCGATCGCCACCCGTGCCAGGCGCTTGGCCTCCTCCCGGTCGTCCTCGGTCGCTCCCGGCCAAAGCATCAGATGGCGCTGCTGGCGGCACCAGGCAGCGAGCGCGTTGGCGGTCGGGTAGGCGGGGTCTGCATCCAGCGCCTCGGCCAACAGCCGCAACGCCTCCTGATTGTCCTCCGCCGTCTCGGCGAAGGCCGCCGGCAAGGCGCGCAAGGTTAGGTCGTAGACGTCAAGGCTCGCCTCCGGCTTGCGCCGGGCCCGTTCGATCTCCGCGACGCGCAACACGGGTGCGACCGACCCGATCACGCTTTCGGTAATCTTGTCCTGCAGGTCGAAGCTGTCTTCGAGGGTGCCGTCGAAGCGGTCGGCCCATAAATGTTGTCCGCTTGCCGCCTCAACCAGTTGGCAGCCAATGCGAACCCGGTTGCCGGCCTTGCGCAGGCTTCCCTCGACCACGTACCGGACCCCGAGCTCCCGCGCGAGCTGCTTGGCATCGGCCCCCTTGCCCTTGTAGCTGAAACTGGTATTGCGGGCCACGACCGAAAACCAGCGCGCCCGCGCCAGTTCAGTGATCAAATCCTCGGCGACGCTATCGAGGAAGAACTCGGCCTCGGCGTCGCCGCCGAGGTTCTGAAACGGCAGCACCGCGACCGCAGGCCTTTCCGCGGGGGCGGCGGCGGCCTTGCGGCGGGGCGCGCCGACGGCGCCAACCGGCGCCGCCGCCTCGTCGCCCAAGATAATGCGGAAGACGCGGACAGGGCGTGCGATGTTTGCGACCTCGTGCTCACCCAGATCTTCGAACGCGATCGGCAATCGGTCGCGCACCTGATCTCGCACCGCGCGGCTGACGTTGATCCCGCCCGGCTCTGCCAGGCTCTCCATTCGTGAGGCGACGGTGACGCCGTCGCCATAGATCAAGTCACCGTCGGAGACGACGTCGCCCACATTGATTGCGACGCGAAACCGGACCCGCCGGTCGGCCGGCAAAGTGGCGCCATGCTCCGGCATCGCGCGCTGGATCGCCAGCGCACTGCGCACCGCATCGACGACGCTGTTGAATTCGACCAGCAGTCCGTCACCCATGGCGCGGACGATACGGCCGTTGTGCTCATCGATCGCGGCATCGACGAGATCGCGACGGACGGCCTGGAGCGCGGCCAATGTGCCTTCTTCGTCGATCCCCATCAATCGGGAATAGCCGACGACGTCGGCGCACATCACGACCGCAAACCGGTGCTCTACCCGCGAATTGTTCACAAGCCCCGCCGTTCTTAACCGCTGGTTGCTAGTCGCGCCCGGCACCGGGCTAGCCTAGTCGAGGGGGGTGTTGCGTCAAGAAGCTTTGACGGTCGCGTCCCTCCTTTGACGCGATTATAGGGCATCGGCGCCCGTCGCGTTCCCGTGTCGAGACGGAGGCCGGTGCCGTGAGCGCGTGCCCGATCAACGGGAAAATCTACAAGCTTGCCTTGAACGTCGGCTTGGCGCGCAACCGCCCTCGGCCTGCGCGCGGCCGGCATGGCCGAAGAGGTCCCCGCCCGTCTTCTACCCGCCCTCGGCGATGATGATGTCGTAAGCGGGGAGGGTCAGGAATTCGGGGAAGGCCGGGGCTTCGATCAATTCGCGAAAGAGCCGGGCCGCGTCGTCGTAGCGGCCGTCCTCATATGCCCTGTCGCCAGCCGCGTCGCGCAACTTCGCCAGCTCCTCGTCGAGGACGGCGCGGCACAACGCGGCGTCGATCCTGCGCCCGTCACCGAGCTTGGCGCCGTGACGGATCCACTGCCATACCTGGGCGCGGCTGATCTCGGCGGTGGCCGCGTCCTCCATCAGGTGATAGAGCGGCACGCAACCGGCGCCGCGCAGCCACGCTTCGATATAGCCGATCCCGACATTGAGGTTCTGGCGCAGCCCGGCCTCGGTGATCGTGCCCTCGGGCACCGCCAGCAGGTCGGAGGCGCTGACATGCACGTCCTGCCGCTTGCGGGCGATCTGGTTCGGCTGCGGCATCTCGCGGTCGAAGATCTCCTTGGCGATGCCGACGAGCCCGGGATGCGCGACCCAGGTGCCGTCGTGGCCGTCGCCGGCCTCGCGCCGTTTGTCGGCGCGCACCTTTTCCATCGCAGCCTCGTTAGCCGCCGGATCATCCCGGATCGGGATCTGCGCCGCCATCCCGCCCATCGCATGAATCTCACGCCGGTGGCAGGTCTTGATCAGCAACAGACTGTAGCTGCGCAGAAAGTGGCTCGTCATCGTCACCTGCGCCCGGTCCGGCATCATACAGGTCGGATCCTCGGCGAATTTTTTGATGTAGCTGTAGATGTAATCCCATCGTCCGCAATTGAGCCCGGCCGAGTGGTCGCGCAATTCCCACAAGATCTCGTCCATCTCGAAGGCGGCCATGATCGTCTCGATCAGCACGGTCGCGCGGATCGTGCCCTTTGGCATATCGAGCGCCGCCTGCGCGTGGAGGAACACGTCGTTCCATAGCCCCGCCTCGAGATGACTTTCTATCTTGGGCAGGTAGAAATAGGGGCCAGTGCCGCGCGCCACCAATTCCTTGGCATTGTGGAAAAAGAACAGGCCGAAGTCGAACAGCGCACCCGACATCGGTTCGCCATCGACGAGCACGTGTTTCTCCGGAAGGTGCCAGCCGCGGGGGCGAACGAATAAAACCGCCGTCTTGCCGTTCAATGAATAATGCCGGCCGGTTTCGGGATCGTCGAAGGTGATGGTTCGACGCACGGCGTCGTACAAATTCGCCTGGCCCTCGATCAAGTTGTCCCAAGAAGGTGTGTTCGCGTCCTCGAAATCGGCCATGTAAACGCTGGCGCCGCAATTCAATGCGTTGATCACCATCTTGCGGTCGACTGGGCCGGTGATCTCGGTGCGGCGGTCCTGGATGTCGCGCGGGATTGGGGCCACCCGCCAATCGCCGTCGCGGATCGCCTTGGTCTCGGTTGGGAAATCGGGCTTCCAGCCAGCGTCGAGCCGGTGCTGGATGTCGGCCCGACGGTCGAGGAGCCGGCGGCGCTCGGCGCGGAATTTGCGCTCGAGGCCGGCGACAAAGGCCATCGCCTCCGGAGTCAGCATGTTCTCGTAGCCCGGCCGCATCGCGCCGGAAACGACGACGCCCCCAGGGAGACCAACGGTTCCAGGCAGATCGGTGGTTTTGGCCATTGCAGATATCTCCCGCTGTGCTGCATCTGCTGTCGGCCGCGCCGCGCCGCCGACATCCAAAACCGCCTTCAAGCGCTTCCCTTACCAAACTCCTTCAAATCTGTCCGCGGTTGTTCGCTGGCGCAGCAAGGGCGGCGAGTTTGTTCAGAATATCCGCCCAAGGCACCCATGATGCGGCGCAACATCGCGACGGTCAACCGATCAATGCGGGCTGACCAGCTGCCGCGTCCGGCTTCTATCCTCTCAGAAGGTGCGCCAACACGACGCCGCTGGTGTCACTGCCGGAAAGTCAGGCAGCGGCCTTCTTGCGATTGGCGGCGAGCCGGGCATCCACCGTCGCGACGGTCTGATCGACAGTGGTATTGCGCATGCCGTATTGACCGCCGATCGTTTGCACCAGCCGGTCGGTGCGTTCGATATTGGGCGCACCATTATCCAACGCACGTGCGGCCGAGGACGGTCGCACCAGGTCCCGCGCCGCCGCGGCGTATTTCTCGAACGGCACCAGATCGTTCGGGGATGCACCCATCTTTTCGCTCACCGCGGAAACCCAATCGTAGACCCCGCGCGATGCCTCGAAGTCATTGTGCACCGCTTCGTCGATGGTGATGGACCCATCCGGCCGAATGCAGCGGTAGTTGCCGGTCAGCAGCATCGCCCATTTGGCGAGCGGCACAAAAATCGAGTCGTGGACCTTAAGCTTGACCGGCAGATCGATAGCGGCGCCATCGCCCGGATCATAGCGGACGGCTTCAATTTCCCGCTGCATTTGCCGCAGGATCGCAGTCGGCGCTTCGGCGGCAAAACGCGCCGCCTTGAAGTTCGTCGGCAAGGTCACTTGCAGCATATTGATCTTCTCGCCGGGCGGTCGAATCGCCTGCGGATCCGGGCTGCACAACGTCAACAGCCCCGGCTCGAAATTGTCCCAGACCGTGGCGTCGGTGTAGGAGGCCTTCAACGGGTCGATCGCCAGGCCCGGAATGCGCTTCAGATAAGGCAAGGGCGGCATGTTCATGATCGACATGCACGGCACTCGCTTCCGCGCCACCGCGTCCAGCAGTTCGCGGACGCCGGGGGAGCGGTATTGCGGCTCCTGCATCGCCAGGACCACGAGATCGTAGTCGGCTGGGTCGACATCGCCCGGACCGGCTGCTCGCAGGCTGCCCGGCAATTTGCGCGAAGTCGAGCTCGATCGGGTCCTTCCGGCCTCGGATCGGCATGCGAACGCGGGCGCCGTCACTATTGAACGCCTCGATCTCGGCGGGCAGGCACACCAAGGTGATCTTGTGGCCGCCAAACAGCAATTTGGTCGCCAGCAGCGAGCCGTAGGACGCGCCCATCATCAATACGTTGTAAGCCGCCATGACATTTCCTCCCAAGCCCGGCGTGATCGCCGAAGTGCTGTCGAAATTGAGGCTGACCTTGCCGGACGGCGCCTATTTAGGCAAGTCAGAAGCCTCGGCGAGGATCGCGGCAAGCCCGGCGCGGTAATCGGGATAGCGCAAGGCGACGCCCAGCTCGCGCTTGATCAACCCGTTTCGCACCCGCTTATTGTCCTCGTAAAAGCTCAGCGCCATCGCCGAGAGTTCGAGCCTCGGCGAGCGGCGCCAGCGGCGGCGCCGGCACGCCGAGGAGAGCGGCAGCATAGGCCACGACCGCCTCCGGTGCGGCGGGGTCATCGTCGCAGACATTGTAGATGGCGCCTGCCCGCGGCTTCTGCATCGAGGCGAGGAGCACTCGTGCCAGATCGTCTACATGGATGCGCGAAAAGACCTGGCCGGGCTTGTCGATCCGTCGCGCGGTCCCGGCGCGCAATGCCTCAAACGGGCTGCGACGGGGACCGTAGATGGCGGCGAGCCGGAAGACGTGGACCGGCACGCCGCGGTCGTGCCAGAGATCGAGCCAGCCTTGCTCGGCTTTGACGCGACGCCGGCCGCGCTCGCCGCTTGGTTGCAGCGGCGCCGCCTCGTCGACCCAGCCCCCGCCGCGATCGCCGTAGACGCCGGTAGTTGACAGATAGCCGAGCCAAGCGAGCCCGGGCAGCGCGGCGATGTCGCCGCCGTGGCTGTCGAGAACCGGGTCGCCGGCAATATCCGGCGGCACCGACACCAGCACATGCGTAACCCCGCTCATAGCCCCGGCTGCAAGCGGGCAACTACGCTCGAACGGCTCGACGGCAAAGCCCCGGGCGCGGAGTTCCGCCGCCTTCTCCTCAGTGCGGCAGGTGCCGCTTACGACCCAACCCTCGGCGGCGACAAGCCGCGCCAATGCCCGCGCGCTGTAGCCGAGGCCAAAGCAGAACAGATGAGCGGGTGCCGGGTTCACGACGGATGATCGACCACTGCCGCCGGGTCGGTTTCGAGCGTCGCGGCGATGCGTTTCTGCTTGGCCCAGGTGGCCGCCCAGAAGCCGCAAGAAACGACAGCGCCGACCGCGAGCGGCAGGCGGAGCCCGAAACGCTCGCTCAGCGAGCCCATCAGCACCGCGCCCAACGCCGGGCCGGCGCGAAAGATCATGCCATAGAGCGCCATGATGCGCCCGCGCATGCTGATCTCGACCGCAGATTGGATCAGGGTCTGAGCGCCGATGCCAGTGATCGTCATCGCGCAGCCGGCGACAAAAACGCAGGGCAGCGCCACGTAGAACCGGTTGGTCGCGGTGAAGGCCAGGATCGCCAGGGAAATCGCCAGTGTGTTGCCGAGAACGACCCCGGTCAGCCCGGCGATCCCCGGCCGAACTAGCAGCCAGGCGCCGCCGCAGATGGCGCCGAGCCCGACCGTTGAGGTCAGCATCGACAAGGCTTCCGGCCCGCGCCCGAAGACGCGATCGGCAAAACCGGGGAACAGCTCGACAAAACCGCGGGTGCCGATCGTCGTCACGGTGAACAGCAGCAGCATCGGCGCGATGCCGGGGTGCCGTCTGGCATAGCCATAGACCTCGACCGACGCTCGCAGCACGCTCTGCGCCGCTGTCACCGGCAATGGCGGGAGCCCGCGCAGATTGGCCATCGCAATGAGAAAGACGATGTAGGTCATGGCGTTGACGGCAAAGGCGGCGCCGACGCTGATCTTGGCGATGACGATCCCCGCCACCGCCGGCCCGACAAAGCGCGCGGCGTTGAAGATGATGGCGTTGACCGCCAGCGCCGAGGCCAACGCCGGCCGATCGACCAGGGTCGGGATCAAGGCCAGCCTTGCCGGCTGGGCCATCGCGTTGAACACGCCGAGCAGAAAGGTCAGTGCGAACAATAGCCAAATCGAGATCGCGCCGGTGTAGACCAGAACCGCGAGCAGGCTCGCCTCGACACTGCCGGCGATCTGCGTCACCCGGATGATCCTGACCCGGTCGCGGCGGTCGGCGAGAACGCCGGCAAGCGGGCTCAGAAAAACCACCGGGAAAAACTCGGCCATCGAGACGATGCCGAGCCAAGCGCCGGAATGGGTCAGGGTCCAGGCGAGCCAGCCGACCGACACCCGCTGCATCCAGATGCCGATCAGCGATACCGCGTTGCCGCTCGCATAAATTCGGTAATTGCGGTGGGCAAAGGCGAGCCCGGCATTGCCGATCCCTCCCGGAAACAGACGAGCAAAATCAAAGGCCACAACGATGCATAACCCGGGACAGCCGATCCGACGCCGGCGATCGTAACCTCTCGAACAATTCGGCGGCAACGTTACCCTGTGCTATGGATAATCATGATCAGTGCGGCGAGGGGGATGCGGCCAGTCTGGCGATGGCTGCGCAGCACAGGGCGTTTCCGGTTGCTGCTGCCGCTGATCTTGGTCGCGGCGAACGCGGCGGCCGAACCGCCCGGGCCGGTTTTGCCCCCGCCTGTGACCGCTGCCGGCACGCCGCGTTCGGCCGAGGCAGATGCGGAAACCTACGACCGCTGCATGAAGCTCGCCCGAGAGAACCCGCGTGAGGCTCAGACCCTGGCTCAGGCATGGCTTGCGCGTGGCGGGGCGCATCCGGCCGATCATTGCGCCGCCGTCGCGTTGATTTCGCTTGGCAAATACCAGGAGGGCGCGACCCGCCTCCAGGCGCTGGCCCAAGCGATGATCTTGAAGGCGCCGGCGGCACTACGGGCCGATGTGCTCGATCAGGCCGGGCAGGCGTGGCTTTTGGCCGGAGACCCAGTGCGGGCCTATGCCGCCGAGGGCCAAGCCGTATCGCTGAAGCCCAGCGATCCCGATCTGCTGATCGACCGCGCCGAGGCGGCGGCCTCGGCAGGCTACCTCGATCAGGCCGTCGCCGATCTCGATCGTGTGCTAAAGACCCACCCCGATCGGGTCGATGCGCTGATCTACCGCGCCTCGGCCTATCGCGCCCTCGACCGCCTCGACCCGGCGCGCGCCGATATCGATAAGGCGCTCGCCCGGGCGCCACATTCGGCAGCGGCATTGCTCGAACGCGGCAATATCCGCCGCCTCGAAGGTGACGCCACCGGCGCTCGCGGCGATTGGGAAGAGGTCGGCCACATCGCCCCAGGCAGCCCCGCGGATATGGCCGCACGGGCGAATCTCGAGCATCTGGCGTCCGGCGGCGCCGTCCCGCCGGCCACGCCGATCGGCAAGCCGCCACCGCAATGAGCGGCGGGCGGATCCGGGGTCGCGGTCTGCGGCGTCGTAGCGTTCTCAGCGGCGGCATGGCCGGGCTCGGCGGCATTGCCGCGTTGCTCGGATCTTCCTCCATCCACGCAGAGCAAACCGAGGCACTGAACCGCCTGGCGGCGCAAAAGGGGCTCCGCTACGGAACCACGATCTCGGCCGCGCAGATTACCCACGACCCCAGCTTTGTCGCACTGGTGCTGCAGCAGGCAGGTCTCGTCGTGCCCGAGAATGATATGAAATGGCTCGATATGAACCGCGGCGCCCCGAGTGAAGACGATTATGGCCCGGCCGATACGGTAGCCGGTTTCGCGGTCGAGGGCGGGCTCGCGCTGCGCGGCCACAATATGCTGTGGTATTTCCGCACGCCGCATTGGTTTTTCACCTTACCCGGCCGTGATGCGCAGCGGCGCGCGGTCGTCGACCGGATCAAGGCGCTCGCCGGACGCTATCGCGGCATCATTCACAGCTGGGACGTCGTCAACGAGCCGATCGAGCCCAAGGACGGACGACCGGACGGGCTGCGCAAGGCCGTATTCCTCGACGTCCTCGGCCCCGAATATCTCGACCTCGCCTACCGCACCGCGCGCGAAGCCGACCCGAAGGCCCGCCTCGTCGTCAACGAATACGATGTCGAACTCGACTCGCCCGAGCACGAAGCCCGCCGTACCGTCCTGCTCAATCTGCTGCGGCGGATGCAGAAGGCGGGGACGCCGGTCGACGCGGTCGGCATTCAGGCGCATCTCGATGCGGTCGGCGGGCCGCCGTTTTCGCCGGCGGTGCTGCGACGATTTCTGGCCGACATCGCCGGCCTCGGCCTGACCATCCAGATCACCGAGCTCGACGTCACCGACGCGCACGCGCCTGCCGACATCGCGGTCCGCGACCGGCTAATCGCCGACACCTATCGGCGGTTTCTCGATGCCGCGCTCGACGAGCCGGCGGTCAAGATGGTCGTCACCTGGGGCTTGTCGGACCGCCATAGCTGGATCGTGCGTCGTGAGACCAACCAGGCGAAATGGCGCAAGGACGGCCTGCCTTCCCGCCCGCTGCCGTTCGACGCCGATCTGCGCCCCACGCCGGCTTTTGCGGCCATGGTCGATGCCTTCATCCACGCCCCCGCGCGCACCCCCGGCTAGGGGTGCGGTTCTTCAAAATGTCGCGCGGATGCCGACGGTGGCGGCGATCGGGGCAGCCGGGCTGTAGCTGCGCGGGTTGCTGGCGCCGGGCGCCTGGACGATCGGAACGGACGAGGTCGGCGAAAACGTGCCGTAGGTGTAGTACGTCGCATTCGAAACATTTTCGATCAACGCGAAGACCTGAAAGTTCTTGGTAAACTGATAGCTCGAATGCAGGTTCACCACTAAATAGGGCGGGGTCTGCGGTGTCAGATTGGCTTCGTCGCCGAACAGGAACTGGCCGGCAGTGTAGATCGCACTCCCGCCAACAGTCCAGGCGTCGGTCAGTTTGTAGTCGACGCCGGCTTTCAGCTGGTTGGCCGGGATTCCGGGCAGGCGATCTCCAGGCTGAACCTGAATAATGCCGTTGGCGTCGGCGGCGGGATTGTTCTCGCTCGATTCGGTGAACTCGGTCTGAAACGCCGCGTCGGTGTAGGAATAGCCGAGCCAGGCGAGCAGCCGGTCGGTCTTCAATTGGATATCGAGGTCGACGCCCTGCCGCAGGGTCGAGCCGACATTTTGAAAAAACGCCCGGCCCTGGATCGGGCTGTTGACGAACAGAATGTCGTTGCCAAGCGTGGTGTGAAAAAACGCGAGGTCGGTCGATAACGTCGCGTCCGGGAAAGGATGAAGTCGGCTGCGTAATCCGGCTTCGACCGTGTGCGCCACCACCTGCTGCAAATTCGGGTCGCCGACAAAGAAATTGCCGAGGCTGCATGGACTGGCGGCGCTGGCGCAAGTCAACTCGGCCGGCGTCGGCGCGCGGTTGGCCTCGGCATAACTCGCATAGGCGCTGAGATTGGGCAGCATCTTCCAGGTCAGGCCGGCCGACGGGTTGAAGTGGCCAAAGGTGTGATCGCCGCTTAACCCGGTCCCGAACTGGTCGCTGAGATTAATCTGTGCGAGATTGTACCGGCCCGCAAGGTTGGCCGACAGCACGGGGGTGACGTCGTAAGTGTCGGTAAAGAACGCCCCGTAATAAGCGTTGGAAATGGCCACTCGCACCGGTGCGATAGAGCCGTCCGCCTGATCTAGCGTGATGCCGGGACCGGCGAATACCCGATCCTCGAGCGACAGGCCGCCGATTTGGGTGCTGGCCCCGAACAAGGTTTGCCCGCCGTCAAAACTGATGCCGGCGATGAACTGGTTCGGATGCGCGAACAGCGGAGTGCGGCTGGTCACCTGCAGCGCTCCGCCATAGCCGTAGGTATTCGTCGACTGTTGGTCTAGATCCGAATAGGGGCCGCCGTTCAAGAAATCGGTGATCGGGTTGCCGTTGCGGTCGGTGGCGTAAACGCCGGGACTAGTGCATAAAAAGCCCGAGCCGTCGCTGCACGGCGTCGCGTCTGCGACATTGCCGTTGACGACTTTTTGCAGCAAGTATTCGGAATACAAATTCCCTTGTAGTGACGTATTATCCGAAATCTGGTAGCTGCTGGTCAGATTGACCTGCGTGTACTGATTCGTTATCAGGTTCGGTGCAGTGAATTGTGCCGCGGGATCGACCGCGAGCAGCTGAATTGGCGAAGTACCGGGGCCGTTGAGGCGTGTCTGGGCCGCGATCACATTGACGTGTACTTGACCGCGATTGCCTTGCCAGCCGATATCGCCGAAGAGATTTCCGAGATCGGAGGATTGCAGGTCGCGCCAGCCACCCTCGTTCACGCCGCTGGCGGCGATGTAGGCGGCGACATTGCCGCTCTGCACGCCGTATTGCAGCTCGCCCTGATATTTCCCGAACGAGCCGCCGAGCGCATCGATCTCAGTACCGTGATAGGTAAAGCCGTTCTTCATTTGCACCGAT
>CAWJTR010000043.1:0-16752 GCA_963845735.1 uncultured Alphaproteobacteria bacterium
AGAAGGGCCGCTGTGGCATCCGGACGGCTACTGGTATTTTGTCGATCTTCGCCACAATCAGCTGTTGCGCCTTGCGCCCGGCAAGGAGCCGGAGCTCGTCAGGACCACGATGGCGGCAACGGCACGACCTTCGACCTGCAAGGCCGGCTGATCGTTTGTGAAGGAGACGACCGGCGCCTAACGCGCATGGGGCCGGACGGCAAGGTCGAGTCGCTCGTCGACAATTACAAGGGCGGGCGCTTCAACCGGCCGAACGACGTGATCTGTCACTCGAACGGGTCTCTTTATTTCACCGATCCGGACAAGCGTCGTCCTTACCAAGAGCGCGAGATACCGGGCCCGGCCGGGGAGGACAACCTCTGGGACAGCGCCCGCGTCTATCGTCTGGCGCCGGACGGCGGGTTGAGCGTGCTGGCGCCTTGCGAATACCCGAACGGGCTGGCGCTGTCGCCCGACGAGCGCACGATGTATGTCGCGAACACGCGCTCCTCACAATACATCCACGCGATCCGGCTAGACGCGGCCGGCAACATGGTCGGGCGCAGCATCTTCGCCGACCTCAACGAGGGTAGCGAGCCGGGCATCCCCGACGGCCTCAAGGTCGACAGCCTCGGCCGGGTGTATTGCACCGGGCCCGGCGGCATCTGGGTCATGGCGCCGGACGGCCGGCGCATCGGCGTCATCCGGTGGCCGGAGCAAGCGGTCAACTTCGCGTTCGGCGGGCCGGACCTGCGGACGTTGTTCTGTTGCGCGCACACTTCAGTTTACACGGTGCGCGTCAAGGTGCCGGGCAATCCGCACCCTTGGTACAAGCGGCGCCGGCAGTAATCTCACACGCGAGCAGCGCGGCGTCCCGAGCCGGTCGGCGGCGGTGCCGAGACCCGCTCCGCCGCGAGCGCGATCACAAGCAGCCGCTCTTCCACAGGTCGAGGCGGCCACAACAATCCTCGAGTATCCGGCCGTGGAAGGCGCGGGGTCAGCCTCATCCTCTTTCGCCAGGAAGAGCACGTTATATGCAAGCCTCGCCGCAGTTGCTAACTTCGCCGCGGCGGCTCGATCGGCATCGTCGCGATTTCGCTCCAGGCTACCGGAGCGCCGGCATTTATCGCCGCTTCTTCCGGCGGCAGGCCGCGTCCCAATGCACCCCGAGAAAGCGCCGCCCGGTCACGCCGCCGGCCGCATCCGAGACCAGCCAGTTGAGCGGCGGGGACATCACCGCCGGCTGGATCATCTCCTCGCGGTCGTAGCCGGCTTCGAGCGGGATCATGCCGGTATTGGTGACCCCGCCCGGCACCAGCACATTGACGGTGACGCCAGTGCCGGCGAGGTCCTTGGCCATGATCGCCGAGAATGCCTCCAACGCCGCCTTTGACGGGCCATAGGTCGGCGAGCCGTCGCGGATCATCGTGCCGAGGCTCGTCGTAACGTTGACGATGCGACCCCATTTCTGCCGCATCATGTCGTGCACCAACGCACGCGACAGCGCCATCGGCGCGTTGTTGTGGACCGCGACGAAGAGCTTCCACTGCTCGGCTGACCTCCCAGAACTTGATCGGGCGCTCGCGGTTGTCGCTGCGCAACGTCGCCTGGCCGACCCCGGCATTGTTGACAAGGATGTCGATCATGCCGAAACGGGCGCGCGCCTTGGCGACGATCTCATCGATCGACTCCACGGCGAGATCGGCCTCGATCGTCATGAGATTGGCGCCCTGTTGCCGCTCCTGCGCCGCCTGGGCAAGCTCGGCGAGACCGTCGGCGGTGCGGTCGACCGCCGCGACCGCGAGCCCCTGTCCAAGCAGGCCCGCACCAACTCGCGGCCGATGCCGCCGGCCGCACCGGTCACCATCGCCACGCGTTGCTGTTCGCTCATCGTCTCCTCCCTTCGTTCAAGGCAGGACGTTCCGATATGAGGCCGTGGAACGCAATGCGATAGCACCTGTCCCGCACCGGCACCCGCTGCGCAGTTTAAGCAGGCGGGAGCGGCCAAATCACGACATCGCCGGCCGGCGGCAAGGCCGGCCGCGCAAACACGAGATCGGCGTGAACGGCCCTCTTAGTCACCCCCGGTCGGATTGATGTACACCCATTACGACGGTCAGGCGAGCTCGGACCTAGTCCTTGCCCGTCTTCTTGGCATGGCGTGACGACCATCCTCTTCTGGAAAGTGCGGCGGGAAGTTCGTCCGGCCACGGAGCTACGCGGCGATGTCATCACGTAGGACGTTCAGAGGCATCCCGATTTCATGCTTTTGCACAACCAGCCAAGGTGAATGAATGGTCTCGATCACGATGAGTTCGCGTCGTGGCGCCCCTTGTTACATATTGCGCGGGTTGGTGCGGGGACGAGCGACAGCTGCAGCTTGCACAAGGCAGAGCCGCCATCTACTACGCGGACCGGGCGATGCCGTCGGTAGGACACCGACCTCGTGCCCGAGTTCCGCGTTTTGACGATGACACTCGGCCATCTCCTTCCCACTTTTTGCGGACCTATGCCGCTGCTTCACGGGGCTGTCGCCAATTACGACGTAGGCGGATAGCGCCGCAGCGGCGTCCCAGGCATCATCGGGTTCTGACTGCCCTGTCCTCGCCATGCCGATAGCAAATGCCGGCCCGGTGATTACCCGGCGCGGAGCGCCGCTCGTCCTGCTGGCCCTTGTCACCGCACTGGCGCCAGCGGCGTTGCACATGCTCGTGCCGGCGTTGCCGATGCTCGCCGTGGTATTCGATGCGCCGCCCGGCGCCGTCCAGCTGGTGCTGACGTTGTTCCTCGCGGGGATCGCGGTCGGACAGCTGGTCTACGGCCCGGTCTCCGATCGCTTCGGCCGGCGTCCAGTGCTGCTCGCCGGGCTTACGCTGTTTCTTGTTGGCACGGTGCTTTGCGGGTTGGCTTGGTCGCTGCCGGTGCTGATCGTCGGTCGCACGCTCGCGGCGATTGGCGGCTGCGCAGGAATGGTGCTGGGCCGGGCGATCGTGCGCGACGTCTACGACCGCGAGCGCTCGGCGAGCGCATTGGCGGCGATCATGATGGTGATGAGCTTGGCGCCCTTGCTGTCACCCGCTATCGGCGCCTATCTCGCCCAGTGGGTCGGGTGGCGCGCCGATTTTGTGCTGCTCGGCGCGGTCGGGGCGACGGTCCTGATCTTGACGGCGGTCAAGCTAGAAGAGACCCACGCGGCCGTATCCGTCAACCTCGTCAGCATGATCGGGTCCTTAGTCCTGCTGCTGCGATCCGCGGCGTTTCTAAGTTTCGTGGTCGCCACGGCATTCACTAGCGCCTCGTGGTTCACCTTTCTCGCGGCGGCGCCCTACCTGCTTGCCGAGCGGCTGCACGAACCACCGAGCACCTATGGACTGATGATCCTCTTACCCATGGCCGGATACATCCTCGGCAATGCCAGTGTCGCGCGACTGTCGGTTTTCCTCGGAAGCACGCGCCTATTTATCGTCGGGCTTGCGCTGTCGCTCGCCTCGGGGGTCATGCTCGCGACCTGGTGTCTTGCTGATTTGACGCCGTGGGCGTTGTTTGTGCCGATGGCGCTCAGCTCGATCGGCAATGGCATCAGCCAGCCGACCGGGGTCGCCGCCGGGCTCAGTGTCTATCCGCGGATCGCCGGCGCCGCCTCCGGATTGATGGGCTTTACGCAGATGATCATCGCCGCACTCGGAACGTTACTGCTCGGGCTGTTGCCGCGCGGCAGCGTGCTGGCGATGGTGGCGGTCGTCAGCGTCTGTTTGATGCTCGCCTTTGTCTGCGGGCTGCTCACCCTGCGCGCACCGTCGCAAGCGCTGCGTCTGTCTCCCGCTGCTCGGCTGCGCAGCCAGATAGCAAAAGGGTCCTGATAGGAGCAACAGACGCTGCCTCGCGTTTAATGTGCGCCGAGCGCGACGCCTGAGCAGAAAATAGATGCCCAGTCGGGATCAAGTTGTCGCGTCGAGAGCGAGCACACTAAATACTCGCGTAAGAGATCAAAAATATGGCGCCCATGGCCCACCGCACTACTGTCGTCAAGCAGAAGCGGTTGGTCTGTGTTTCGTTCAGTCAGCCAACCCAACCGGGTGTCGTTTGTCCAACCGGTGGCGTCCTCGTAGAATTGGGCGACGCGGTAGAGCATCGGCTCCGTGAATGGACGGCCGACGAGCTTAAGCGACAGCGGCAGGCCGGCTGTGGAGAACCCCGCCGGGATGACCAGCCCCGGCTGGCCGGTGACGTTGAACGGCATCCGCGCCTGGCGCGAGTAATTGGCGGCGAGGGCCGCCTCGTCGTCGATGCGGCAGGCAGGGTCCAGGCTCGACGCGGTGACCGCGATGTCGATGTCGGCAAAGGCCGCTGCCACGGCATCACGGAGCTGGAGCCGCCAGCGCACCGCCTGGAGATAGTCGACAGCCCGCAGCGTCGCTCCGGCGAGCAGCCGCTCGCGCGCCCGAGCCCCGTAATCCTGGGGCTTTTCTTTGAGCCATGGCTCATGCACGGCATAGGCTTCGGCAGCGAGAATGATCTGACCGCAGGCGCTGAAATCCTGCAGCGGCGGCAGGGTGATCTCGCTGATCTCCGCGCCCGCCTCGGCGAAGAGGCTGATCGCGGCGTCGATTGCCTTGACCTGCTCGGGATCGCCGGCGACATCGGTCGTGTAGAAATGCCGGATGACGCCGATCCGCAGCCCTTTGACGCCGTGACCGAGCATTGTCGTGTAGTCGGGGACGGGCTCATCGGCGCTTCCGGGGTCCCCCGGATCATGTCCGGCGATCACTTGGAGCATTAGGGCGTTGTCGCGCACCGTGCGGGTCATCGGGCCGACATGGTCGAGCGAGTACGCGAGCGGCGCGACCCCGCGGCGGCTGACCCGGCCATAGGTCGGCTTCATCCCGGTGATGCCGCACATCGAGGCGGGGTTGCGAATCGAGCCGCCAGTATCGGTGCCGAGCGCCGCCGGGAAGAAACCGGCGGCAAGGCCGGCGCCGCTGCCGCTCGACGAGCCGCCGCAGAAATGGTCACGGTTCCACGGGTTGCGCGCGGGCGGCCACGGCAGGTCAAAGGACGGCCCGCCGATCGCGAATTCATGCGTCGAGAGCTTGCCGAGCAAGACCCCGCCGGCAGCTTCGAGCCGTTCGGTGACGACGGCATGCTGGCGCGCGGCGTTGCCAGTCATGACCTTCGAATGCGCCGTGGTCGCGATGCCCTCGACACCGATGATGTCCTTTAGCGCATAGGGTATCCCGTGGAATGCTCCGCGCCAGTTTCCGGCGGTGATCTCGGCTTCGGCCGCGCGCGCCGCGGTCAGGGCCCGCTCGGGCGTCACTGTGATAAAGGCGTTGAACTTGCTGTCGTGCCGCTCGATCTGGGCCAGCAGCGCCTTCGTGTATTCGACCGGCGACAATTTCTTGGCGCGGATCAGCTCGGCGGCCTCGGCGATGCCGAGGAAAGCGAGGTCGCCGCTCATCGTGTCTCAACCTTCGCGCGATAGATATGAGCCGGTTCCTGCTCCACCGGCATATTACGCGGCAACCGCTTCAGGTGTTGCTCCATGCCGCTTGTGGCGCGGTCGAATTGAGCCAGGTGCTCGTCGGTCAAACGATCTAGCCCGAGCGCTCGGGCCTTGTCGCGGATTTGCTCGCTCATCGCTTGCCTCCCTTACCAGAACGGCGATCGTACTTCACGGCGCGAACGCCTCAGGGTGGGGTTAAGCTTGCGCATCCCGTATTGCCTGCCAGACGCGCGCGCTGGTCGCCGGCATGTCGAGGCTTTTGATTCCGAGTGGGCTCAGCGCATCGACCACGGCATTTACGATTGCCGGCAATGCCCCGACCGTCCCGGCTTCGCCGGCGCCCTTGGCGCCAAGCGGGTTGCGTTTGGTCGGCACCGGGTTCGAGGTAATCTCCATATACGGCATCGTGTCGGCCCGAGGCATGCAGTAATCCATGAAGCTGCCGGTCAGGTTCTGTCCCGACTGGCGGTCGTAGACGACCTGCTCCATCAGCGCCTGGCCGAGTCCCTGCGCGACACCGCCGTGGATCTGGCCTTTCAAACCAATCGGGTTCACCACCGTTCCGACGTCGTCGATCACGACGTAGCGGACGATGTCGAGCGCACCGGTATCGGGGTCGATCTCGACCTCGCAGATATGGCAGCCGTTTGGATAGGTGTTGTCGTCGGGGGCGAAGGTGCCGGTCTCGTAGAGCCCACCTTCGAGGCCGGGCGGGAGACGGCCGGCCTGGAACGACGCCTTGGCGACTTCGGTGATGCTAATGCGTCGGTCGGTTCCGGCGACTGAGAAATTGCCATCGGCGAATTCGATGTCGATGTCGGCCGCTTCGAGCAAATGAGCGGCGATCCGCTTGCCCTTGGCGATGACCTTGTCAGCCGCCATCCATAAGGCCGAGCCCCCGATCACCGTCGATCGCGAGCCATTGGTGCCGATGCCAAACGCGACGCGATCGGTGTCGCCATCGATGTATTGCACGGTCGCTGGGTCGAGCCCGAGCTTTTCGTTGAGCACCTACTTGAAGGTGGTCTCATGGCCCTGGCCCTGGTTCTTACTGCCCATCAGCAGGGTTGCGTTGCCGCTCTGGTGAAAGCGGATCTCGGCGAATTCCTGGCCGGGGCCCGCAGCCTTTTCGATCGGATTGGCGATGCCAATGCCGCGCAATTTGCCCCGCGCCCTGGCTTCGTCGCGGCGCGTCGGAAAACCCGCCCAATCGGCTTGCGCTAGCGCTTTCTGCTGGTTGGCGAGGAAATTGCCGCAATCGTAGTTCAGCCCCAGCGCTGTCTTGCACGGCAAGGCCGAGGCGGGGATCAGGTTCTTGGTCCGCAATTCGACACGGTCATAGCCCAGTTCGCGCGCCGCGTCGTCGATCAGTCGCTCGATGACATAGGTAGCCTCGGGCCGTCCGGCACCGCGATAGGGCGCGGTGCCGTTGGTGTTGGCCATTACCGCCAGCACGGAGACATGGGCGGCGGGGATATCGTAGACGCCCACCAGGGTGCCGACGTTGCCGAAGGTCGCGAGCAGGTTGCGCTCGGAAGAAATGTAAGCGCCGACATTAGCGAAGGTCTTGACTCTGAGGCCGAGGAATTTTCCGTCCCTGTCGAGCGCCAGCTCGGCGTCGCTGACATTGTCGCGGGCATGCTCGTCGGCCTGGATCGCCTCGCTGCGCTCACAGGTCCATTTGACCGGCCGGCGCAATTTCTTCGCTGCGAGCAGCACCAGCCGATGCTCGGGATATTGCCAGCCTTTAGTACCAAATCCGCCGCCCACATCGCCAGCGATGACCCAAATCCTGCTTTCCGGGATTTTGAAAATGCGAGTGGCGAGTGCCTGACGCACCCGATGGGGATATTGCACATCAGCGTAGAGGGTGAAGCGGTCTTCGCCCGGCTCCCACACGCCGATCGCACCGCGCGGTTCCATGAAATGAGCATAGACCCGGCTAATGATATAGCGGCGCTTGATGATGTGCGCCGCTTTGACGAAGGCCGCCTCGGTCGCGGCTTTGTTGCCAGCCTCGAACAGGTTCGAGATGTTGTCAGGGCAGTCGGGCCATACCGCAATGGTGCCCTCGGCAGCCTCGGCGGTGTCGGTGACCGACGGCAATTCGTCGTAATCGATATCGATCAGCTCGGCGGCATCCTTCGCCTGCGCCAGCGTCTCGGCCACGACAAAAGCGACCGGCTCACCAACATAGCGCACCGTGCCCTGCGCGAGGCCGAGATGGGGGCGAGCGAACATCGGCGATCCATCGGGCCGTTTGCGCTGGAACGGCACGCCCATCACCCCGAGCTTGGCCGCGACGAGATCGTCCCCCGTCATGATCAGCGCGACGCCCGGCGCAGCCTCCGCAGCCGTCAGGCCGAGCGACCGGATGCGGGCATGGGCGTGCGGCGACCGCAGCACGTAAGCGTATGCCTGACCGTTCAGGTTGTTGTCGTTCTGGAAACGGCCGTTGCCGCTCAACAGCCGCCTGTCCTCAAAACGGGGCACCGGCTGCCCAATTCCGAACTCGCCCATTGGTTAACCCCTCCAGTAAGCTGGGTCCGAAGGTTGTATTCCTATTTTTGACAACAATGCAGCAATCGAGGCACGTACTGATGAACCGAGCTTGGTGGGAATGCGGCTCGATCAAAGTGTGCCAACCCCCAATAGCATTATGGGCAGGTAGCTCATCGGTCGGGGGCGGCCGGGCAGACAGAACAGCGTCTGTCCAACGGGGTGGGACTGACAGACGGTGCGGGCGCCTGGTGTAAATGTAACGACCGAACCGCCAAGACGAGAGGGCGCCTCGGGAGTGGTAACCGGATCTTGGAACGCCACACCGCAGAAAGTCTGAGCCGCGCCCCGCGTTGTGTTCCGCGCCCCTGCGCGAACGACGCCGGCCTTGACTGGCATGACTGTGCTCCTTGCCGTGGAAACAACCTCGCGGCAGCTCAGATCATACGGTGAGCATCCCGGCTGGACCTGGCGGGGCGCAATCTTTGCGCTCTTTCAGGACGGCGGCCCCGACCACTGCACCTTCGTAGGCCGATTAGCAGCGCATTTGCATGCCTCGCTGGACGGGGGTGAGCTAACATCCTCGGTGACGGTTAAAGCGACGATGGAATCGCCAACAGCCCGCGTGAATTTTTTGGCGCTCGTCTCAACAAAGGAAACATGGCATGCCGGACACACACGCCTTGGCGGAACACCCAAGCCAGGGTCAGCTCGCGGTCTATGACGCGATCGTCATCGGCGCCGGGATTTCCGGCCTGTATATGCTCTACCGCCTGCGCGAACTGGGCATGACCGCGCGGGTCTTCGAGGCCGGCACGAACGTCGGCGGTACCTGGTACTGGAACCGCTATCCCGGTGCGCGCTTTGATTCCGAAAGCTGGACCTATGGCTACTCCTTTTCCCAGGAGCTGATGCGGGAATGGAACTGGAAGGAGCACTTCTCCCCCCAGTCCGACACGCTGGAATATCTGAATTACGTCGCCGACAAGTTTGACCTACGCCGGGACATACAGTTCCGCAGCACGGTCGTGGCCGCGCATTGGGATGAGGCGGCGAACCAGTGGAATGTGACACTGGAAAGCGGCCAGCAGGCAACGGCGCGGTTCCTGTTCACCGCCATCGGCATCCTCTCGGCCTATACGCTGCCGGCCATTCCGGGCCGGGACAGTTTCAAGGGCCCTGCCTATCACCCCGCGCGGTGGCCGCACACGCCGGTAGACTTCACCGGCAAGCGCGTCGGCGTCATCGGCACCGGTGCGACCGCCATCCAGGCGATCCCGGAGATCGCCAAACAGGCGAAGCACCTCACCGTTTTTCAACGCCGCCCCAACTGGGCGGCGCCCTTGCATAATTCCAAAATAAGCAAGGAGGAGATGGAGCAAATCAAATCCCGTTACGAGGAAATTTACGCGCACTGCGCGACGACGCCGGGCTGGTTCATTCATCAGCCTGACCCCCGCAAGACCCTAGACGTGCCGCCCGCGGAGCGCGAGGCCGTCTGGGAGAAGCTTTACGGCGAGCCCGGCTTTGGCATCTGGATGGGCAACTTCCGCGACATCCTGACCAACGAGGAAGCCAACGCCGCCATCAGCGCCTACATCGCCAAAAAGATCCGCCAGCGTGTGAAAGATCCGAAAGTGGCAGACAAGCTGATTCCCAAAGATCACGGCTTCGGCACACGCCGGGTGCCCTTGGAAAGCGGCTATTTCGAAACTTACAACCGCGACAACGTAACGCTGATCGATACCCTCGTGGATGAGCCGATCGAGCGCATCACCCCGCAGGGCATCAAAACCACGAGGCAGGAACACGAATTCGACATCCTGATCTACGCCACGGGCTTCGACGGCGTGACTGGTGCCTACGACCGTATCGATATCCGCGGCGAGAACGGCCTCCGGCTCAAAGACGCCTGGGCCGAAACCCCGCGCACCTATCTCGGCATGCTCGCCGAAGGCTTCCCCAACATGCTGATGGTGCTCGGCCCGCACACCGCGCGCGGCAATATTACTCAGGCCATCTCACACAGCGTCGAATTCCAGGCGGACATGCTGCGGTTCATGCGACAGCACAACTACACGCATGTGGAGACCCGGCCGGGAAAAGTGGACGAGTGGACGCGGATAGTGATCAAGGCGGGCGAAGCATTGCTGTCCTTCAAGGTCGATTCCTGGCAGAATGGCGTCAATCGCAACGTCGACGGCCGGACCATGCGCCGCGTTCTGGGTTATAATGGCAACGGCGCGCATTTCCGGCGGACGACCGACGAGGTCGCCAAGGGCGGTTATCAGGAATTCGCGTTTCGGTAGTGCTCCGCGTCGGGCCTCGAGTTGCGCCCGTTGGGGCGCTGGCGTCTGCGCGATCGACTTTAGGCAAAATGCCGGCTCCTGTGGCTAACGACCGAGACAGCCATAAGTTTGGCCTACGAAACGATGATCACGATCGGGCTGCCCAGATAGCCGCAACGCCAGATCAGTGACCGTGATGGTTGGCCGCCGCCAGCCTGATGCCTAGCAGTTGCTCGGCCGCCTCCGCCGCCTTGGGATCGAGTGCGGGTGGGTCCAAACCGACGCCCTTCGATAGCCGATCGGCGATGATTCGGAACGCGGCCAGCCGAACGGCTTGTTGTTTGCCGGCACTAAATACCAGGGGGCTCGTTTGGTGGATGTCGTCTCCACCATGTCCTCGATCGCCGCCTCGTAATCCTTCCAGTAACCGCGGTTACGAAAATCCTCGTAGGATAATTTCCAGCGCTTCAGCGGATCGGTCAGCCGGGCGCGGAACCGACGCATCTGTTCCTCTGGCGTGATGTGCAGGAAGATCTTCACCAGCCGCGTGTTGTCTTCCAGCAGCATCCGCTCGAAGTCGTTGATCTCATTATAGGCGCGGCGCCATTCCGGGGGTGTTGCATAGGCCTCGACACGCTCGACCAACACGCGGCCATACCAGGACCGGTCGAACACGACGATCTGACCATGCTCCGGCAGGCGTTCCCAGAAGCGCTGCAGGTAATGCAGCGACTTCTCCCGGCCGGTTGGCGCGGCAATCGCGTGGACTTTGAAGCTACGGGGATCGAGCGCCCAGCCTAGTCGCCGCACAACGCCCCCCTTTCCCGCGGTATCCCAGCCTTCCAACACGATGATGGCGCGATGTGCCGTGCCAAGGTACGCCTGCTGCACGCGCTGCAAGGTTTCCTGCATCTCCGCTAAGCGGCGCTCGTAGTCGACGAACTCCACCACCGGGGAGCGCTTGATCGCCGCAAGGCGTGGCCGCTCGGCGACAACGAAGTCAGTGGATCTCATCTGACGCCCACCGCCGTTGGACTTGCACTAAAGTCTAACCGAGCAAGGATGTCACAATCTGATCCTTCTGCGCCACCAGCATCACCGCCTATCTGGCGAACGAGCGGCGCGCCCAACCCGACTGCGGAGGTCGGCCCGCCGTCCTCTCCAAATGGGTTCTTCCACGGCCTCGACGAACTGACCCTAGCCCGTTACCGCAGCGAGCGCCGGGAATCGGCGCGCGGCCATGGCGTCGGCGAAGGACCCGGAATCCGCTCAACTGGGCTGCCCGTCCCACCGGCAGGTCGGGTATGGGGCAAGGGCCGACGAAAAGCCCGATCGTCTGCCTTACGTCAGATAGCCGACATCTGGGTCTCAAGACTTTCGGGAATTTTACCTGAGCCAGCCAGCCGCATCAATGGGTTACGGCTTGCATAAGATATGGCCGAAAGCGCCGCCTCGGCTACGCCGGCGCCAACACGTACGGGCAGGACGCTCGACGCCCAGCTTGAGCAGTTGAGCGGTACGGGATGCGCCAAGATTCTCCATGAGAAAGGTGACGGGCGCGCGCGGCAACCCGACGCGAACTCCTGAAACTCCTCAGCGCTCTCGCCCCGGCGCGGGGCGACCACAAGATGTAGATCGACCTACGGCGTCGTCCTTGTGCGCAACACCACGATCGCGAGGCGACCATCGGTGCGCCAGCGATCACCACCGCCGTTGCGCCCTTCCAGCTGGGAGTGGAAGCCATTGTCCCACTCGATTGACCGCACCAGGCCGGCCTTTTGCAGTTCGTTTGCGATGTGATCGCGTTCCGCATCCACATCGGGACCGATGTGATGCGTGATCTGACCGGTTGTGTAGCTGAAACCCACCCGCTCGTCGAATGTCGCTGCACCGATCCAGGCGGTCCGGCCCTCGTACAGTTTGTCCCAACGCCAGAACCGGACATGGTGCCGCCGGCGCGGACCGCCGCTGACGGGCTGCTCGAAAGCTAGGTCCTGCTTTCGGCCAAATAGAAAAAGGTTGCTCACCGGCGCAGCGTCATCGGGCCGGCGCAGTATGGAATCCGCAGCGATTCGTGCGCTGGACCTGAAGGTGATCGGGTCAGCCGGGAACCATCCGGCCGCTGTCATCCCCTGAACCACTTCGGCATCGCTCCCGACCAACACGATGCTGACCGGGTCACCGGGGTGGCGGTCCGAAGTCTGCGTGACACGGGCTACTTCCACGACGGGGCGATAGTGGAAGTAAAGCTTCCATAGCCTCGGCACGATCAAATAGGCCGCGACGGCCCATGCCAGCAAAGACACCAGCACCCATTCGCTGGCCCTCACGCGCTTAGCTCTTCCGCGGCGCCAAACCTCACCGATTCGCGCGCCGCCTCGCGCTGCGCGTCGGTGACGCGGCCGGGTCCGCTTGGATGCGTAACAATGCCGAGGGATGATCTCACGGCAAATCCTCTCGGTACCCGGTCGCCGACTCGCTACCGGTCCGAACCTATCGCCGGCCCCAGAATCTCATTCCGTAGCCGGATCGCGCCGGCTAAGGCGCTGTAAAATCGACCCGTCCGGTCGCCCCTCCTCTCGCCCGGCCGATTTAATCGGCATGCGCCGATGACCCGCCGATTGTCTCAAACGGGTGCTGTCAGGACCTTCGCCCGTTCCAGCCGCTCAGCTGCCGCCACGGGATCGTCGATCCCGTCATTTCGCCCAAACAGGATGGCTTCCTCGAGGATGAGGGCGGCCATCTCCCAGATTTTTCGATCGGCACCCGGGCCGAACCTCTTTCGGAAGGAACGCGCGGCCGCCTGAGCCGCGGCGGCGCAGGGGGAACCGACGCGGAGATCGGGATGCAGACAACCGCGAAGCCCTTTGAGCGCCTGTTTCGCACATTCCAGGGGCAGCACGGCCTGCGCTTTCGCCATCGCCGGAGAAACCTGTTCGAAAAGCTGCACCGCCCGGCACCTCGCGGCGAGCTTCGGCTTGCCCCAGACTTCGTCATACTCGGCCGCGACGATACGGCGAACGGTTTCGACGACGATGAGCCGGGCGCGCTCCTCCTCGACCCAGGGAGCATCCGATGTGCCGGGAAGGCGGGTGATGAACGGCACGAGAAGCTCGTTGCGCACCCGGTGCATCATGAAATCGTTGAGGTAAATGGCATATTCGGACACCGGACGGGAAAAGCAGTCCGGAAGGCACGAGACATCCCTGATCTCCCGGTATTGGAAACCGGCGGCAATCACGGCGGCCTCGTTTACGCAGATATTTCCGCCCTTGTTCGGCTGCTTGTGCGATCCGCGCGCCAGGCGAAAATTGGCGAGCTGCTGAAAATCGAACGGCATCGACGGCTCCACGGCTGGACGGAACAGACCGGCTGACTTCAATCCGACATCAATCGGAATGCCCGGCCGACATCATCGGAACGCACGCAGATGGCCAGAGGAGGGGCGCGGCGGCAGGACCCCCTGACTCATGGGTATAGTGGGCGGGATTGGTGGGCGGTATGACCGTCGCGCAACTCGCCATTGGGCCGGGATAACATACTCTATCGATAGTGCCGCTGCGACGGCCGACCCGAATGGCCGGTTAAGGGGCCGCAAACCGCGGAATTTGCGCGTGGCAGCCCATCACTGGGGGCTAGGCCGATGAAGCGCCGTCGATGGCGATCTCCGCCCCGGTGATGTAGCTGCTCTCGTCGGAGAGCAGGAATGCCACCAGCTGTGCAACCTCCTCCGGCGTTCCGTAGCGGTGCATCGGCACCTGCTTCATCCGCTCCTCGCGCTGCTCAGGCGTGCGGAACGCGATCATGTCGGTGTCGATTGGACCGGGATGAACCGAGTTCACCCGGATTTTGCGGCTGCCGAGGTCGATCGCTGCCGACTTGGTCATGCCCCGCAGCGCCCATTTGGTCGCGGCATAGGCGAAGGACCCGGGCGAGCCCTTGAGGCCGGCGACTGACGAGATATTCACGATGGACCCTCCGCCCGAGCGCTCCATCGCCGGCACTACCGCCTTCATGCCGAGGAAGCAGCCGTACTGGTTGATCTGGATGTGCCGCTGCCACAGCGCGTCGTCGGTCTCCATCAGCGCGGCCGGCTGGTAGATTCCGGCGTTGTTGACCAGGCCGTGCAAGCCGCCGAGCTTCTCGGCGGCTTCGACGGCGCGGGCCCAATCGGCTTCCGAGGTCACATCGTGCCGGACGAAGGACGCAGCCGGCCCAAGCTCGACAGCCAACGACTGGCCCTGATTGTCCAGCACGTCGCCGATCACCACCTTCGCACCCTGCGCTACCAGCAGGCGGGCCTCCGCGGCACCCTGGCCGCGCGCCCCGCCGCTCACGAGCACCACCTTGTTGTCGAAGCGTGCCATGTCCGCTCCCCCCGATTACCAAAGGAAAGTTTGGCAGATCGGACGGCCTGTTTGTCATTTTGAAGGAGCGGCGCGCCAGATAATTCTCAAATCCTGCGCCAGATAATTTTCAAAATGACAGCCATGCGGCGCGGCGACTTCCCGCCGATGTGTGATAATGCGCGCCAGGGGGCCCGTCACCGCCGGTCGGTTGAACCGGCGCTAAAGCTACTGTGGGAGGCATCGACGCCAGATGAACGCCATCAAAGACTCCATCAAGTCAGGTAGAACCGTCGTCGGGACTACCGTGACACCGAACGTTGACGTGTCGATCCTGGCCGACGCCGGGTACGACTTCCTGCTGTTCGATACCCAGCACTCCGCCTGGGAGATCAAGCAGCTGCAGCCGTCGATCCAGACGATGCGCGGCAAGCAGGCGGCGCCGCTGGTGCGCGTCGCCGCGAACCAGGCCTATCAGATCTGCTTCGCGCTTGACGCCGGGGCACGAGGCATCGTTGTGCCGATGGTCAACACCAGCGCGGAGGCGGAGGCCGCCGTGCGCGCCTGCCGCTATTTTCCCCTCGGCAACCGCAGCAACGCCGGGGTGCGCGGCGAGTGGGGCGAGTTCAAGAATTACCGCGATTACCTCGATACCGTGAACAACGAGCTCGTTATCGTGCCGATGATCGAGACGAACCAGTCGCTGGAGAACCTCGATGCCATCGCCTCGGTCCCGGGCGTCGACGTCCTGCTGATCGGCCCGTCCGATCTTTCGATCGAGCTGGGGGTGCCACTCGACTACTCCTGCGACACCTATCAGCGAGCGCTCGATAAAATCGCGGCAGCCGCCGCAAAGCGCGGCATCGCCGCTGGGATGTATTTCATCCCGCCCGAGATGGACCCGAACTTCTTCGTCCAGAAGGGGTTCAAGTTCTTCACCATGCCGTGGGGTCCCTGGGCGAAGGCCGGGATCCAGAACGGCCTGTCCGGGATCAAGCGCTAACGACGGTCGACGCGGACGGTCGGGCGAACGGCCAGATCGCCCACCGTGCGCCGCTGCGGGGAGATCGGCGTAGCCGCCCGCCGCGCCAGATAATTCTCAAAGACCTACGCCAGATAATTTCCAAAATGACAGACAGCCGGGTTCAAAATCAGTGGACTTACGCATGATAACGTCCGGTATCACTTGCAGAGTTGATCACCATCTGTTTCATGGGAACGAATCGGAGACGGAAAAAAGAGGAACATCCGTCAAACGGGTAGGGCAGGGGCCTTATCGAATATTCAGCAGCGCTCGGTTGATATCGCCAGATCACGCTGCGCCGATGTCTTGCGTAGCGGGGCGGTCGCGGCCAGCTAGAGGCGCATGGATTTCTCGGATGTGGATCGTGCTGCGCTGACGGCGGCGATAAAGCGGCTTGAGGAGCCGGGGTTCGCCGGCAAGATGACGACGCTCGCCGGACGGCCGGCGGAATTGGTGGCGCGGGCATTGCCGCGCCCGGCGGCGTCGATTGTCGCCAAAGCGGCGGAGGCCGCCCTGACGCGGGCGCTCGACATCGCTTTGTTCAGCCTGCGCGACCAGCGGTTCATCGCCGGGCGGGTCGTGCATTCGGCACTGGCCTCGGCTTCGGGAGCGGTGGGCGGCGCCTTTGGCCTCGCCGCGCTGCCCGTCGAGTTGCCGGTATCAACCGCGATCATGCTGCGCACGATCGCCGTAATCGCCCGCGAAGAAGGCGAAGACCTTGCCGATCCTCGCACCCGGCTCGCCTGTCTCGAAGTCTTCGCGCTGGGGCACACCGGCATCGCTGCGCCGGATGGTGCCGAGGGCGGCTATTTCGCGTTGCGGGTGTTGCTCGCCCGCGGTTTGGCGCTGGCCGCCGATACGCTTGTACACAAAGGCGCCGCGCACAGCAGTTCCGCGCTGATGCATCGCGCTCTGGCGCCGATTGTTGCCCGGTTTACCGCCGTCGTCTCTCAGAAGCTCACGTTCCAGGGAGTGGCAATTATCGGCGCCGTCGGCGGGGCCGCGGTCAACCTTGCCTTTATCGAGCAATACCACGGCCTGGCGCGCGGCCATTTCACGGTGCGCCGGCTGGAACGCGTTTATGGCGCCGAAGCAGTGCGTGCCGAATACGAC
>CAWJTR010000044.1:0-7752 GCA_963845735.1 uncultured Alphaproteobacteria bacterium
ACATGGATGATCTGAAAGAAGGTCAAAACCCGATGCGCGTCAATCGGTTCCGACGTCGAGGCCTGGGTGATGGGATGATGAGTTCGGTGGATGCCGAGTTGATCGGCGATGTCGTTGCCGCCAATCGGATCCTCGCCGCAGAGGGTGTGCTCGACGGCTTCGGCCATGTCAGTGCCAGGCACGACAAGGACTCGGGCCGCTTCTTGCTGGCGCGAAGCATGGCGCCGGCGCTGGTCACCGCCGAAGATGTCATGGAGTTCGATCTCGACAGCCACCCGATCGATGCGCGCGGCCGCACCGCCTATCTCGAGCGCTTCATCCACAGCGAGATTTATCGGGCTCCGTCCGGAGGTGCAAGGCGGTCGTGCACAGCCACTCGCCGGCGGTGATCCCGTTCGGCGTCGTCGGCGTGGCGCTGCGGCCGATCTTCCATCTCGGCGGTTTTCTCGGCGCGGGCGTGCCGGTATTCGAGATCCGGGACGCCGGCGGGCCGGCCACCGACATGCTGATCCGCAATCCCGCGCTCGGCGCGGCTCTGGCCAAGACGCTCGGCAGCGCACCGGTGGCGTTGCTGCGCGGCCATGGCAATGTGGTCGTCGGCCAATCTGTCAAAGAGGCGGTTTTCCGCGCGATTTACACCGAGGTCAACGCCCGGCTCGAAAGCGAGGCGCTGCGCCTCGGGCAGGGACAAGTCGTGTTCCTCAACGAAGAGGAAGCCAAAGCGGCGGCCGAAACCAATAGCGCGCAGATCGGCCGGCCCTGGGAGTTGTGGAAGGCCAAGGCGCTCGCAGAGGGTGCCTGAGCGCAGTCTGTATGGGCCGCCGGGCGGGCTTGCGGTATTCTGTGCGTCCGTCGGCGATAGAACGGCTCACTGCGGGAGGATTGGGATGACGCGCTCTTGGATCCATGTCACGCGCGGCCGCTTTGTGCGTCAGGCGCGGGTCGGGCTCGGCTATCTGCGCGAGGAGCATCTGAGCCGGCAGGGCTTTGCCGGGCCGGTTGCGATGCTCTATCGCACCGACGGACCGAACGAGGTCGTGCGCTTCGAAGGCGACTACCGGCCGCGGCAGGTCGACAGCGCCGATGTCGCGGCGGCCGATGCCGGCGATCCGCGCGGCGGCTGGCAGACCTTGCTGTCGAACGACGATGTCGCGGTGGCGATCAGCCGGCGGCGAGAGGCGATGCCTTATTGCTATCGCGATATGGAGGGCGATCTTCTTTACTTCGTGCATCGCGGCCGCGGCGTGTTTGCCACCGAATTCGGTCCGCTCTCGTATGAACCGGGCGACTGGGTGCTGCTGCCGAAGGCGACGACGTTCCGGCACGTGCCCGAGGCTGGGGACAGCTTGCTGCTGGTCGTCGAATCACCGCAACCGATCCGCCTCAGCGAGCACGAACAGGTCGGCCGTCACACGCCGATCGATCCGACGATGCTGGAGGTGCCTGATGTCGTCGATTACGGCTGGCCAAAACAGGACGAGTACGAGATGCGGATCAAGCACGCCGGCGGGCACAGCTCGATCTTTTACAAGAATGACCCGATGAAGGTGGTTGGCTGGAAGGGCGATCTGTTCCCGTTCAAGCTCAACGTGCGGAACATCTTGCCGATCATGTCGGACCGGATCCATGTGCCGCCCTCGGCCTGGGTGACCTTCGAGGCGCCGGGTTTTGTCGTGCTCAGCATCGTGCCGATGCTCGCCGTCACCGATCCCGACGCCGAGGAATTGCCGAGCTATCACCGCAACATCGACATGGACGAGGTCATGCTGAGCCATGCCGACGAGGATCCGGGCGGGCGCCGGCCCGGCAGCTTCCGGCACACGCCGCAGGGGATCCTGCATGGGGCCGACGAGGCCACCCGCGCCGCCTTCCAGGCGCGGCGCAAGCCCGGCATGCGCCGCACCGGCACCTTGATCGGCGTCGACAGCTACCGGCCGCTAACACCCGCTGCCGAATTCGTTCGGATGAGCGACTGACTTGGAGGCGAGCAGAGAAAAAAGGAGGGATTGGCGATGACCGAGCGGATCTGGGACAAGTTTCTGACCGAACGCGACAGGGCGGTCTTTGCCGCCGGCGGGTTCGGTGCCCGCGCCAGGTTCGGCAAAAGACCGGCGTTGCTGGTGATCGACGTCAATTGGGCGTTCTGCGGCGAGCAGCCGGAACCGATCCTCGAATCGATCAAACGCTGGCGCACTTCCTGCGGCGATGAGGCCTGGATCGCGCTCGATTACATCAAGTCGCTGATCGACGCGGCGCACGGAAAAGGGCTGCCGGTCATCTACACCACCGGGGAGCGGCGGCCGGATAATTGGGACGCCGGCAGCTGGCGGTGGAAGAGCACCCGCGGCGACGAGGCCGGCGGCTCCACTTATGATGGGGTCGACGGCAACGAGATCGTCGCGATGATCGCCCCCGGCGCCAGGGACATCGTCATCAGGAAGCAGAAGCCGTCGGGTTTTTTCGGAACGAGCCTCGCCTCCTATCTCACCCTGCTCGGCTGCGACAGCGTGATCGTCGTCGGCACGACCACCTCGGGCTGCGTGCGCGCCACCGTGGTCGACGCCTTCAGCCTGAATTATCGTGTGATCCTGGCCGAGGAGGGCTGCTTCGACCGCAGCCAGGCGAGCCACGCCGTCAGCCTCTGCGACATGCATGCCAAATACGCCGACGTTCTCTTGACCGCCGAAATCCTCGCCTATTTCAAGCAATTGCCCGCCGAGTTGTTCGATCTGCCGACAGGCCGCCGCGGTCCCGCACCGCCGATTCGAGAAGCGGCCGAATAAGATAGCGAGGGGCAGTTCCTGCGTGCGCGGCCGGCCAGATACATTCGGCGAGCGCTAGGCCGCAGGAGGGTCGCCCGGAGTGTACTCGTCACCAATGGCGTTGTTGGCAGAGTTAAGGGTCGTTCAAGTGGGCGATGGCTTGGCCGCCGCCGTGTGCGGACGGCTTCTGGCCGATGTCGGCGCCGCGGTCACCGCCATCGACCCTAGCCCGTCGATAGTGCTCGCGCAGTACCTCAACGACGGCAAAACGATCCCTTCCGGCGCCTCGGGTCAGGCGCGCGATGCGCTGGCGATGGCCGATTTGATCGTCTGCGAAGGCCGGCCCGATGATCTCCTGGCTCGCCAATATCACGTCGCCGCTCTCCGCCGCTGCAACCCGGCGGCGGCGCTCGTTTATATCTCCCCGTTCGGACAGTCGGGGCCACGGGCCAGCGACCCCGCGACCGATCTGACCTTGTTCTTCAGCAGCGGCATCGCCCGGCTGTTGACCGGACAGGTCGACGATCTCGCCGAAGCGCCGATCCTCCCGGTTGGCGAACAATCGGCCTTTATCGGCGGATTGGCCGCCGCTTGCGCCGGCATGCACGCGGTATTCGCGGCCGAGCCCGGCGCCGTGATCGACGTGTCGATCGAGGAAGCGCTGGCGACGATGGCGATCGGCGAGCTGGCGAATGCTGGGCTCACCGGAAAGAGCCGGGCGCGCAAGCGGCTGACCGACGGCAACGGGGCCACGGTCTGCATTCTGCCCGCACGCGATGGATATGCGGCAATCTCGCCGCGCGAAGACCGCCAATGGGCCGCCTGGTTGGGCGTGATGGGCTCGCCCGATTGGGGAGGCGACCCGGGTTTTACGACCAAACCCGACCGAGTGGCCAATTGGGACGCGCTTCACGCGCTGATGTCGGCGTGGAGCCGCGAGCACGATAAACAGTGGATCGCCGATCACGCCCAGGCCGCCCATGTGCCGAGCTTCCCGTTACGCGAGCCGGCCGAACAGCTCGCTTCGCCGCAGCTCGCGCATCGCAACTTCTACCGGCCGATCGAGATCGGCGGACGCTCGGTCAAGGCGCCGGGACCGCCATTCGGATTGCGGATCACCGAAACCGGGCGTGCGGCGGCGGGGCATGGTATCGGGCGCGGCAGATCCGGGCCGATGCCGCTCTCCGGGGTTCGAATCCTCGATTTCAGCTGGGTCATCGCCGGGCCGACGGCCACCCGCTATCTCGCGGCGATGGGCGCCGAAGTGATCAAGATCGAAGCTCCCGGACGGGGCGACCCCGGACGCACCTCCGAGTTGCACACTGTGCTCGGCCAAGCCAAACGCGGCATCGTCCTCGATCTGAAAAGACCGCAGGCCGCAGCCATCGCGCGGGAATTGGCCGGCAAATCGGACGTGCTGATCGAAAACTTCGCGACCGGCGTCATGGACCGGCTCGGCCTCGGCGCCGACGCGCTGCAAACGCTGAACCCCAATCTGATTTACGTCTCGGCCTCCGGTCTCGGGCGCACCGGGCCGGAGGCGCATGCCGTCGCCTATGGCACCTTGCTGCAATGCGATGCCGGGTTCGCCGGCCTCAATCGCCACCCGGAGACCCCGCCGCGCGTGGGTTTTGCGTGGCTCGACCCGATGTGCGGCCTGATGCTGGCCTTCATCGTCGCCGCCGGGCTGTGGCACCGGCGCCGCACCGGCGCCGTGGCTCGGGTCGACTTCTCGATGATCGAGGCGTTGCTGTGGACGATGGCGGGCCCCTTGCTGGCGACGCAGCTCGAAACGCCGCCGCGACCCCAGGGTAACCATTCCAGCCGCTATGTCCCGCACGGGGCCTATCGCTGTGCCGGAAACGACGACTGGATCAGCATCGCCGTCACCAATGATCAGCAATGGCGCAGCCTGTGCGCCGTCGTCCCGGCGCTGTCGCCGATGGCGGGGTACGGCTTTCGTCAGCGCATCGAGAAGCGCGCTGCGATCGACGACACGCTCGCCACCTGGCTGCGCCCCCAGGTCGCTGCGGCCATCGCCGCCGACTTGATCCGCGCCGGCATCCCGGCCGCCGCACTGGCCAATTCCGTCGACCTCGTCAACAGCGAGCACCTGAAGCAGCGCGGGTTCTGGGACAGGCACGGCGCCGGCGTGCTCCCCGGTCTGCCGTGGCATGCCAGCTTTGGCCGCACCGCGGGCCCGGCGCCGAAACTCGGTGCGGATACCGATCGGGTTCTGGCTGAGGTGCTCGGCCTCTCGCGCGACGAGATCGCTGCGTTGCGAAACACCGGCGCGTTCGGCTGACTCACCCGGCACCCCCGGAGCCTACTCGTCTGCCCGGCGCAGGGGGTGCCCAGACCTGCAGGGTGAGAAGTTTCCGGCCTGCACCCAAGCAAGCATCCGCTCTATCCCGCATTCCTCGGATGAAGGCGCAATTTTGAGCGGCCTTGCGGCGGTTCTGGATTAAAATTCAGTAGCTTGCGGGGAATCGAATAGGGCGGCGATAGCGGACCCGACGGGTGAAGCGGATAAGGGCACTTTGAGGCTCGATTTCGACCCCGGCTGATGCTGCAATTTCGAGGTTCCACGATCACCTCCGATGCCGGCTGCTGGCGTACCGTGAGCTGGAGGACACGTTTCGCCTGACTGACACGGGCACCGAACGTTGGCGGACGCGCGCACCGGCAATAACGGTCGCCACCGGCTGGCGGGTTTGCTGCGTCAATCGGTGTTTGGGCGGCTGGCCGGATACGAGGACGTGAACGACGCCGAGCGGCTCTGCCGCAACTCGGCGATGCGCTGGGTGGTCGGCGACCGAGCGATCACCGGCTCCGCCGCTTCGGCCAGTCAGATGGGCCGGTTCGAGACAAAATGGCTCTGCCGACCCCAGAACCTTGCTGCGCTTGCCGATCTGCCCGGCGAGTGGATCGACAAGGTGCACCAGCGGCGACCGCCGAAGATGATCGTGCTCGACATGGATTCGAGCGAGAGCCCGACCTACGGCGAGCAGGAAGGCAGCGCCTAAAACGGCCACTTTGGCTGCACCTGCTAGCACCCGCTGTTCGTGTTCAACCAGTTCGGCGATGTCGAAAGATGCACGCTGAGGCCGGGCAACGTGCACAGCGCTGATGGCTGGCGCGCGGTGCTGGAACCGGTGATCGCGCGCTACCGAGAGACCGTAAAGCGCCTCTATTTCCGGGGCGACGCTGCCTTCGCCAATCCCGAGATATACGAGTTCCTCGAAGCCGAGGGCGTCGGCTACACGATCCGACTACCAGCCAACCGGGTCTTGCAGGACAGGATCGGATATCTGCCGGGGGCATCGTCGCCTTCTATAACCAGCGCGGCACGGCGGAGCACATCAAGGAAGGCAAGAACGCGATCAAGTGGACACGGCTGTCATGCCGGACATTCGCCGCCAACGCCGTCCGCCTACAGCTTCACGTCCTCGCCCACAATATCGGCAACTTCATGCGGACGCTGGCGATGCCGAAGACGGCGGACCCGTGGTCGCTGACCAGCTTGCGCGAGAAGCTGATCAAGATCGGCGCGAAGGTCGTCAGCCATGGGCGGTACGTGACATTCCAGATGGCCGAAGTTGCGGTGCCGAGACAGATGTTCGTCGATATCCTGTCGCTGATCGCTCGGTTGCGGGCACCGCCCGTGCCGGCATGAGGTCGACCGGCGACATGCAACAAACGACGCCGGAGGTGCGCCCCGGGGCAGGCAGATCAACCCGTTTCAGCGCGTCGGGGCCGTCCATTGGCGGTTTTGACCGCCTGCGGGACACCCGACACGCGATTTGCTGTTGCTCAAGACGCCCGCAGGGACAATTCTCGTCCCACAACGATCCGGAATCCGGGGAATGTCGGATTAATCCCAGGGAGGAAACCGATGTGCCAGGCGCTCGCGGTCCGTCGGCTGCTATACTTTGCAATCGCGATGGCGTCCTGGCTGGTCGCTGAAAAATTACAAGCGGGAGGTCTGATCGAGTTCCCCAACCTTGAGCAAGAGAGCCCGGCCCAACTGTTAGGTTATCTAGCACGCCCAGATCAGGGTTTGCCGGCGTATCTCGGTGGACGCGCCAACGGCGCCGCACCCTACCCAGCGGTCGTTGTGCTGCATGGCTGTAGCGGATTCTCCAGCTACAACACCAATTTCGCTGACCAAATCGCCTCATGGGGATACGTGGTTCTCGCCGTCGACAGCTTGAACCCCCGCGGTATTGCCAGTCGCTGCAGTCGCCCGGGTCCGGGTCCTCTGCTTGAGCAGGCGTTCGATGCCTACGCGGCGTTGCGCTATCTATCGCGGCTCGATTTTGTCGACCCAGAGCGTGTGGCGGTTCTCGGCGGGTCGATGGGCGGCTTTTCGGCGCTTCAGGTCGTGGGACGCGACTTCGCCATGCAACACTCCGAGCATCAGTTTCGCGCTGCAATTGCCTATTATCCGGTCTGTCGAGTCCCCCAGATAGTGACGGCACCGACTTTAATCCTGATCGGCGAACTGGACGACACGACCCCGCCGCAAAACTGCCAAGCAATGGTCGACAATTCGCGCCGAGCAGGTGCGGCGATCAACATGACTGTCTATCCCGGAGCCTATCACGCATTCGATGTCGCTCAACTTGACCCTGGTATTCAAACACTCGGCCATCGTTACGAATACAACCGGTCGGCGGCTAAAGACGGGGAAACGAAGGTCCGTGCCTTTCTCGCGGAGAACTTGGCTAAGCCTAAGTCAGCAAAACCCACTACTCGCTGAAGGCCCATTCGGTAGGTACACCGGCGTCGGCCTAGCGCTGCATCAACCGATTGGCCGACAGACACGCGCAATAGCAGCCGACCCTGAGTACAGCCGGCAGCAATATTCGTGTTGAAAAATTTGATTAGAAGCCCAAGTTCTCGGGGCCGGCTTTCCACGGCCGAGGCGGGACGGCTTATCGCGGTCTATATCTATGCTGTGCGGCCAGCGAGGCGAGGTAGGCCGCTT